>NZ_RJKU01000002.1:0-1129174 GCF_003751515.1 Frigoribacterium sp. PhB107
GCCGCCGCCCTGCTGAACCAGACCTTCAACACCGACGCCGTCCAGGACGAGATGCTCGTCGGCGTCGCGAAGATCACCGTCGCCACCGAGTAGGGCTCATAGAGCTCCTCTCCCGCACGGTGTCGACCACGCCGGTGCTGCGCCGTACCTCGTAGGGCCGGCATCCCGGTGGAACCCCATCCCGCTTCGTGAGCTGGATGGGGTTTTTCCGTGCGCCCGGGCGAGCCTCAGGCCCAGCGCCGCCTCAGCCAGCCCAGGGCGGCCGCAGCCTCTCGCCGTTGGAAGTCCCGAAGGGTCGGCATGTCCGCCGGCGCGGGCGTCTGCATCGCCTCCGTCCACGAACCGGCGAGGCCGGCGAGGACCGCGTCGACCGCCTCCGGCGGCACCTCCCGCAGGGAGTCGTGCAGGAGGTGCCCCTCCACGTCGCTGCGCGGGTCGCGCACGAGCACGTCGAGCAGGTAGGTCACCGAGTCGAACCACGGCGCCCCGACCGAGGCCCACGGCCAGTCGACCAGCCACACGCGCGAGCTGGCGTCGAGGAGGAAGTTGTCGGCACGGCAGTCGAGGTGCACCAGGTGCTCCCCCGCCGCTGCGCCCGGGAGCTGCGCAGAGGCGTCGCGCAGCTGGTCGAGGTGCGCAGTGGTCCAGGGTTCGAGCTCTCCGGTCACCCCGGCCTCGCTCAGGCGCTCCCAGCTCGTGGAGTCGGGCGTGAGCTCGTTCGAGAGGCGCGGCAGTAGCGAGGCCTCGGTGATGCGGGGCAGGCCGGCCAGCGCGTCGAGCACGAGCGTCGTGTCCTCCGGCCCGGGGTGCCGGCCGTCGACGTCCTCGAACGCCACGACGACCCAGCCGTCCTGCTCGACCGTCGCGACCACTCGGGGTGCCGACACCGACGCGGGCAGACCCCGGACGACCATCGCCTCCCGCCGATGCAGCTCGTGGGTGCCCGCGTTCCGCGATCGACTCACCGACTTCGCGAAGACCCGCCGTCCGCTGCGGAGCACCAGCCGATCGGCGCTGCCGGAGGAGAACCCTCCCGGCTGGCTCGCCGCCTCCTCGACCTGGTCGCCCAACGCCTCCTCGAGTGCACGGCGCACCGTGGTGGGCACCTCCGCCCAGGTGGTCCTGGTCATGACGGCTCCCCTCCGGGAAACACCCGGAAAGGGACGAGATGCCCCGGGGCCCCTGGACATCTTGTCCCGTCTCGGGTGTTTCTCGCACCCCCACCTCGGTCGACGACGAGCCAGCTCAGGCCGCCTTCTCTTGCGCGGCCTCGCACCCTGCGCCTAGCATCGGCGCGTACCTCGTCGCGAGCCGCGACGTCGGTGCGGCCACCTCACCGGCCGACCGGACGGCTCGCGGACACGGGGGCTCCCCGCACGGAAGACGGCCCATTGCGCACCAGCACCGGTACTGCGTCCACGACGCAGCAGCTGCCCTCGCACTGACTCCGCCCGTGCCCGCCCGCTGACCCGGGCGAGGCCGACGCCCCCGCCTCCGGCCGGGAGCGCGGTGGTGTCGTGCGCCGACACCACCCCGGGAGCACCGTGCCCTCCGCCTCCAGCACCACCACGCCCTCACCGTCCGTCGTCCTCACCGACTGCTCGTTCGCCTGGCCCGACGGCGCCGTCGTCCTCGACCGGGTCACCACGGCCTTCGGGCGGGGCCGTACCGGCCTCGTCGGGTCCAACGGCGCCGGCAAGTCGACGCTCGTCCGCCTCGTCACGGGCGATCTCGCCCCCACCGGCGGGAGGGTCTCGACGACCGGACCGGTCGACCTGCTGCCGCAGCGCCTCCGTCGCGGACCCGACGACACCGTCGCCGACCTGCTCGGCATCCGTCCGCGGCTCGACGCCCTGCACGCGATCCTCGGCGGCGACCCCGATCCGCGCCACTTCGACGCCCTCGGCGACGACTGGGACCTCGAGGCCCGGGCCGTCGCCGCCCTCAGCGAGGTCGGGCTCGACCTCGACACCGGGGACCTGCTCCGTCCGGTCGCGACCCTGTCGGGCGGGCAGGCCGTCCTCACCGCCGTCACCGGCGTGCGGCTGCGTGAACGGCCCGTCGCCGTGCTCGACGAGCCGACGAACGACCTCGACCTCCGGTCGCGCGGGCTGCTGCTCGACCTCGTCGATCGCTGGCGCGGAACGCTCGTCGTCGTGAGCCACGACCGCGAGCTGCTCGAGCACGTCGACGAGATCGCCGAGCTGCGCGACGGCTCGATGCGCACCTCGGGAGGGACCTGGTCCGACTTCGAGCAACGCCTGGCCGTCGAGCGGTCGGCTGCCGAGCGCGACCTCCGCGACGCCGATCAGCTGCTGCGCGCCGAGCGGCGTCAGCGCATCGAGGCCGAGACGACGATCGCGCGTCGGGCGAAGGCCGGTCGACGCTCGGCGGAGTCGATGCCCGCGATCATCGCCCACGCGAGGAGGAACAAGGCGGAAGCGACCGCGGGCCGGCTGCGCTCGGGTCACGGGGACGCGGAGGCGCGGGCCAGGGACCAGGTCGACGTCGCCTCACGAGCGGTGAGGGACGACGACGCCGTCCGGGTCGACCTGCCCGATCCGGCGATCCCGGCGGGGCGACGCCTCGCGGAGCTGACCGTGCGGGGCAGGACCACCGTGCTGCAGGGGCCGGAGCGGATCGCGGTCGTCGGTGCGAACGGCACGGGCAAGACGACGCTGCTCGAGCAGCTCGTGAGTGCTCCCGGCGCGCGGCCGCACCCCCTGGCCGACACGGGGGCGACGTCGTTCACCGAACGTGTCGCCTGGCTGCCCCAGCGCCGCGACGGGCTGCTCGACGACGACGACACCGTCCTCGAGCACGTCGCCCGAGCGGCCCCCGCCGTACCCGACCGTGAGCTGCGCAACGCCCTCGCGCGTCTCCTCGTCCGTGGCTCAGTCGTCGACCGGACGACGGCCACGCTGTCCGGAGGAGAACGTTTCCGCGTGGCCCTCGCGGGCCTCGTGCTCGCCGATCCGGTCCCCCAGCTGCTCGTGCTCGACGAGCCGACGAACGACCTCGACATGGCGACGACCGACCACCTCGTCGACGTGCTCGCCGCCTGGCGCGGCGGCCTCGTCGTCGTCAGCCACGACGAGAGGTTCCTCGACCGTCTGGGGCTGCACGCCCGCGTGGCCCTCGACTGACGGGGTTGCGGCTAGCTCGGCATGTCGACGAACCGCGAGAACATGCCGTGGAAGGCCACGGTGATCGTGTCCGTCGGGCCGTTGCGGTGCTTGGCGACGATGAAGTCGGCCTCGCCCTGGCGCGGGTTGTCCTTCTCGTAGGCGGACTCGCGGTGCAGCAGGATGACCATGTCGGCGTCCTGCTCGAGCGAGCCGGACTCACGCAGGTCGCTGATCGCGGGCTTCTTGTCGGCACGCTGCTCAGGGCCACGGTTCAGCTGCGACAGCGCGATCACGGGCACCTGCAGCTCCTTCGCCATCAGCTTGAGCGCACGCGAGAACTCCGAGACCTCCTGCTGACGGCTCTCGACGCGCTTGCCCGAGGTCATCAGCTGCAGGTAGTCGATCACCACGAGCTTGAGGTTGTGCTGCTGCTTCAGCCGGCGGCACTTCGCCCGGATCTCGACCAGAGTCATGTTGGGCGAGTCGTCGATGAACAGGGGCGCGTCGTTGATGCGACCGCGCACCTGCGCGATGTTCGTCCAGTCGCGGGCGTCGACGGTGCCCTTGCGCATGTTCTGCAGCGGCACGCTCGACTCGGCCGACATCAGGCGCATCGCGATCTCGCTGCGCCCCATCTCGAGCGAGAAGAAGACCGAGGCCTGGCCGTGCTTGATCGATGCGGCGCGGGCGAGGTCGAGCGCGAGCGTCGACTTGCCGAGCGCGGGTCGCGCGGCCACGATGATCAGCTGACCGGGGTGGAACCCGTTCGTCAGCGCGTCGAGCTGCGCGAAACCGGTAGGCACGCCGGTCATCTGACCGTCCCGGCCCTTGGCGGCCTCGATCTCGTCGATCGCGACCGTCACGGCCTCGTTCAGGGGCACGTAGTCCTCGGTCTGGACTCCCCCGGCGACGTTGTAGACCTCGGCCTGCGCGTTGTTGACCAGGTCGACGACCTCGCCCTCGCTCGCGTAGCCCATCTGCACGATGCGGGTGCCGGCCTCGACCAGGCGCCGCAGCACCGCCTTCTCGGCGACGATCGACGCGTAGTAGCCGGCGTTGGCGGCCGTGGGCACGACGCCGGTGAGCGTGTGGAGGTACTCCGCGCCTCCTGCCCTCGACAGGTCGCCCGACTTCATCAGCTCGTCGCTCACCGTGATGACGTCGGTGGGCTCGCCGTGCGAGTACAGGCCGAGGATGGCGTCGTAGATGACCTCGTGCTTCGGCACGTAGAAGTCCATGCCGCGGACGGTCTCGATGACGTCGGCCACCGCGTCCTTGCTCAACAGCATGCCGCCGATGGTGCTCTGCTCGGCCAACAGGTCGTGCGGGGGCACCCTGTCCATGCCCGTGCCCATGCCGCCGCGGTCGCTGCGCGGCTGCCGGTCGCTGTCGCCGGAGGTGCCGCTCGCGAGACCGAGGTGAGCGATCGACATGGGACCTCCTGCAGGGTGTTCGGGTGCGTGCCGGACGGCGACGGACGTCGTCCAGGACGGTTCTACAGCGAGCGGCCGACATCCCCGTGCCGAGCCCCCGCGACCCCCGTCTGACGAGCGCGGTACACCTTATGGACACCTAGTTCTCCACAGCAAATGCACCTGTGGATAACTTTGGGGAGAACCGGTGAGAAACGCCGGGGGTGCTTGTTGACAACTGTGGATCGTCCTGTGGACAAACAGATACTTCACGCCGACTAGGCGCCTCTGACCTGGACTTTATTTTCGCTCAGCCTGTGTGTAGAAAGTTCCTTGAACCGTGGGTTGAGAGTCCCGATTTGACTTCTGGCTGTGCACAGAGAAGTTGACAAGGAGGCGCGGCACCCGGTACGAGCGCAGGTCGCGTTCAGCTTGACGTAACCCTCTGTTCGGGGGCCGTTCCCCGCCTCCTGCGGCCCCCTGCTGGCCCACCTCGTGCCCTCCGTGCGGCCCTCCGGACGAGATGACACGGCACGCGGGTGCATCTTGTCCGGAACGGAGCATCAAGGCCTGCGCTCAGAGGAGTCGGCCCTGTCGAGCACACCCTGGGCCGGCTGACGCGCCCCCCGGGCACGCAGAAGAGCGGCGACCCCCGAGGGGGCCGCCGCTCTGCTGTGCTGCGGTGGTGCTGGCTGCTGACGCAGCGCGGGACTACTTCGCGCTGACCACCGTGAGGGTGATCGTCGCGACGACGTCCTCGCGGAGGCGCAGGGTCGCCTCGTGGTCGCCCACGAGCTTGATCGCGGTCGGGATCTCGACCTTGCGCTTGTCGATGGTCGCGACGCCCTGGGCGTTGACCGCGTCCGCGACGTCGCCAGGACGGACGGAGCCGAACAGGCGGCCGTCGGCACCGGTCTTGACCGTGAGGCGGATCTTCTGGGCCTCGAGGCGGGCCTTGAGGTCGTGCGCCTCCTCGATGGTCTTGAGCTCGCGGGTCTCGCGGGCGGTGCGGATCTGCTCGACCTGCTTCTCGCCACCGCGCGACCACGCCACGGCGAAGCCCTGGGGGACGAGGTAGTTGCGGGCGTAGCCGTTCTTGACGTCGACGACGTCACCGGCCGAGCCGAGGCCGGAGACCTCGTGCGTGAGGATCACTTTGGACATGGTTGCTCTCTCTTCCGTTCGCCGCTGATCAGCGGCCGGAGCCGGCGTAGGGGAGGAGCGCCATCTCGCGGGCGTTCTTCACGGCACGGGCGATGAGGCGCTGCTCCTGGACGGAGACGCCGGTGATGCGACGGGCGCGGATCTTGCCACGCTCCGAGATGAACTTGCGGAGGGTCGCGACGTCCTTGTAGTCGATGACGCCGACGCGGATCGCCTTCGCGGGAGCGGCGTTCTTGCCGCCCTTGCCGCGGAGGGGCTTGCGGCGGTCGCCGCTGCTCTTTCCAGCCATTGTTTTTCTGCTTTCGAGTTCAGATGAAGAAGAAGTGAGGTGCGACGAGGCCTAGAAAGGCGTCTCGTCGTTGTAGGTGCCGCCGCCGCCGGGGGTGTTCCAGACGTCGCCGCCCTGGGAACCGCCGCCCTGCTGGCCGCCGCCCTGAGCCGGTGCGGACTGGCCCCACGGCTCGGACTGCTGGCCGCCGCCGACCTGGCCCTGCTGGCCGCCGCGGTTGCCCCCGAAGGACCCACCGCCGCCGCCTTCGCGGGACGAGGCCGCACGCGTGACCTGAGCGGTCGCGTAGCGGAGCGAGGGGCCGATCTCGTCGACGTCGAGCTCGAAGCTGGTGCGCTTCTCGCCCTCTTTCGTCTCGTAGCTGCGCTGCTTCAGACGGCCCTGCACGATGACGCGCGAGCCCTTCGTCAGCGACGACGCCACGTGCTCGGCGAACTCGCGCCAGACGCTGGCACGGAGGAAGAGCGCCTCGCCGTCCTTCCACTCGTTGGACGCGCGGTCCAACGTGCGGGGGGTCGACGCGATGGTGAAGTTCGCGACCGCGAGCCCGTTCTGCGTGTAGCGCAGCTCGGGGTCACTGGTGAGGTTGCCCACCACTGTGATGACGGTCTCGCCTGCCATCGGCTACTCGGCAGCCTTCGGTGCGGCGGGCGCAGCGGGAGCGGCGGGCGTCGCGGAGCCGGCAGGCGTCGCGGCACCGGCGGAGGCCGGTGCAGCAGCGGCGGCCGGAGCAGCGGCGGGAGCCTTGGCGGCCTTGCGGGCAGCCTTCTCGTCCGAGAGCTTCTTGGCCTCGGCGACCATCGCGATGGCCTCCTCGGCGCGCAGCACCTTGGTGCGGAGCACGGCCTCGGAGAGACCCAGCTGACGGTCGAGCTCGACCGTGGCGGCCGAGTTCGAGGTCATGTTGACGACGGCGTAGATGCCCTCGGTCTTCTTCTTGATCTCGTAGGCGAGACGACGACGACCCCAGATGTCGATGTTGTCGATCGTGCCGCCGTCGTTGCGGATGACGTTGAGGAACTTGTCCAAGCTCGGGGCGACGGTGCGCTCATCGATCTCGGGGTCCAGGATGACCATCAGTTCGTACTGGTGCATGACTAACCCACCTCCTTCGGACTTCGCGGCTACAGACGTTCTGCAGCAGGAGGGTGTTCATGACGCCGCGCCCCCCGGGGGCAGACGCAACCTTCCCAGCGTAGCCGGTCGCCCCGCCCCGCACAATGCCGGGCCAGCGGCCAGCGCAGGACGATCAGCCCGACGCCGGGGCAGCCCGGCGCCGATCAGCGAGGTGTCCGATCAGCGAGGCGTCCCGCGCCCGCCCTCGCCGGGGTCGTCCTCGAGCGTGGCCGTCGCCAGCTCCTGGGCCCTGGCCAGCGCCTCCTCGACCGTCGTCGTGCCGAGGAACATCTCGTCGAGCACCGGGTCGACGACCGGCTCGGCGTCGCCCCAGATGCCGGTCGGGGCCGGGATCGAGCGCCCCGACGAGACGACGTCGAAGAACGGCGCCACGTCGACGCCCTGGTCCGACCAGTGCTCGTAGTAGGCGGCCTGGGCGCCGAGCACCGCGGGCACGGCCGCCCCGTCGGCGCCGATGTAGCGGGAGCCGTCGGTCGAGCCGAGCCAGGCGAGCACCCGCGCCGTGGCGTCGAGGTGGGACGTGTGGGCGTTGCCGGCCGCGACGATGCCGTTCGACACGCTGACGCGGCCCTCGGGGCCGGCGGGCATGCGCGCGACCCCCCAGGTGAAGTCGGACCCGGCCGCGACCGGCGCCAGGCTGTACAGCCCCGACTGGAACAGCGCCATGTGGCCGGACGTGAACTGGTCGCGGCTGTAGTCCGGGTCGGCGTTCGTGAGCGACGCCGGGGGAGCGACCCGGTGCTGCTGCACCAGGTCGACCACGTACCGGAACGCGGCCTGCGCCTCCGGCGTGTCCAGCTCGAAGGAGGTGCCCGTCGCGTCCTCGAGGCTCGCCCCGTTCGACCCGAGGTAGTCGAGCCAGATCGCCTGCAGGTCCTCGCCCGCGTTGTAGCCGTACTGCACCGGCGTGCCGTCGAAGGCGGGGTCGGCGGCGCTGCGGCCCTGGGCGTCGAGGGTCAGCTGCTCCAGCACCGGCAGCAGGGTGTCGCCTTCGCCGCCACCGGGCGCCCAGGTCAGCTCGTCGAGCGCGGCGGGGTCGATTCCCGCCGCGGCGAGCAGGTCGGCGTTGTAGTAGAGCGCGACGCCGCCGTCGCTGAGCTGAGGCACGCCCCACAGGTGGCCGTCGAGCGTGTACTGCTCGGTGACCTCGGGGCTCCAGGCGCGGTGCGCCGAGGCGCCGAGCACCCGGTCGACGTCGAGCAGGTCGCCCGCCTCGGCCTGGTCGGCGTACGCGGCGCTGTTCAGCCAGTAGACGTCGGGGGCGCTGCCGTCGTCGACGTCCGACCCGAGGTCGGCGGCGTACTCGGCGTACGGGACGACCT
The DNA here is from genome assembly GCF_003751515.1 of Frigoribacterium sp. PhB107. Lineage (NCBI taxonomy): Bacteria > Bacillati > Actinomycetota > Actinomycetes > Micrococcales > Microbacteriaceae > Frigoribacterium > Frigoribacterium sp. PhB107. The sequence goes on from NZ_RJKU01000002.1 coordinate 8,453, forward strand.
CGACGTCCACGTCGATCGTCGGGTTGTCGCGCTCGAAGGTCGCGAACGACTTCTCGTAGCCGGCGGCGACGCCCTCGTCCCAGAGCCGCACGGTGACGGTCGTCCGACCGTCGCGGCCGGGCGACGCCGTCGCGCCCTCGGACGAGTGGGAGGCCCCGAAGGCGGCGATGCCCGCCGCGGAGCCGGCGACCACGACGACGCAGACGGCGGCGGCGATCGTGACGGAGCTGGGTCGGGTGCGCACGACCCGACAGTACGGCCTAGGAGGCGCGCGCCGCCCACCAGGCCAGCAGCCGGTCGGTCGCGACCTCGCTGCCGAGGGGCCCCTCCTCGGTGCGCAGCTCGAGCAGGAACCGGTACGCCTCGCCGACCTCGCGGCCGGGGGAGATGCCGAGCACGCGCTGGATGTCGTCGCCGTCGAGGTCGGGCCGGAGCGAGTCGAGCGCCTCGCGCTCGCGCAGGTCGGCGATGCGGGCCTCGAGGTCGTCGTAGGCGAAGCCGAGCCGGTCGGCCTTGCGCCTGTTGCGCGTCGTCACGTCGGCGCGGGTCAGCATGTGCAGGCGCTCGAGCTCGTCGCCGGCGTCGCGGACGTAGCGGCGCACCGCCGAGTCGGTCCAGGCGCCCTCGGTGTACCCGAAGAAGCGGAGGTGCAGCTCGATCAGGCGGGACACGGCCTTGGTCGTGTCGTTGTCGAACCGGAGGGCGCGCAGGCGCTTGCGGGCCAGCTTCGACCCGACGACGTCGTGGTGGTGGAACGTCACGACCCCGCCCGGCTCGAGCCTGCGGGTGTCGGGCTTGCCGCAGTCGTGCAGCAGCGCGGCGAGCCGGAGGGTCAGGTCGGGCGCCTCTCCCGGGTGCCGCTCGCGCTCGTAGCCGATGGCCTGGTCGAGCACCGTGAGGCTGTGCTCGTAGACGTCCTTGTGGTGGTGGTGCTCGTCGATCTCGAGGCGCATCGCGGCGAGCTCGGGCAGGACGTGGTCGGCGAGGCCCGTGTCGACCATCAGCCGGATGCCGTCGCGGGGCGTGTCGGTGCGGAGCAGCTTCGAGAGCTCGTCGGCCACGCGCTCGACCGAGACGATCGACAGGGTGGAGGCGCGAGCCGAGATCGCCTCGCGCACCTCGTCCGACACGGAGAAGCCGAGCTGCGCGACGAAGCGTGCGGCGCGCATCATGCGCAGCGGGTCGTCGCGGAACGAGTCGACGGCGCTGCCCGGCGTCGCGAGACGACCGGCCAGCAGGTCCTCCACGCCGCCCGACGGGTCGACGAGCACCCGCTCGGGCAGCCGCAGCGCCATCGCGTTGACGGTGAAGTCGCGCCGCACGAGGTCGCCCTCGAGGGTGTCGCCGAACTCGACGACGGGCTTGCGGGTCTCGCCGTCGTAGACGTCGCTGCGGTACGTCGTGATCTCGACGACCTCGCCGTCGACGCGGGCGGCGATGGTGCCGAACTGGCGACCGACGTCCCAGTGCGCCTCGGCGAGGGGCACGACGATCTCGAGGATCTCGTCGGGGGAGGCGTCGGTGGTGAAGTCGAGGTCGTTGACCCGACGGCCGAGGAACGCGTCGCGGACGGGGCCGCCGACGAGGGCGAGCTCGTGGCCGGCCGCGGCGAACGCGGCGGCGAGCTTCTCGATGCGGGGAGCGGCGGCCAGTCGGTCCAGTCGCTCGACTGCGGAGGCGACGGTGTCCATGACCGACCACTTTGCCACAGTGCGCCCGGCGCACCGGGCGGCGGGCGCCTCCTCCCCAGGGCTGAGGCCGTCCGTCGTCGGTCGCGTCTCGGGGCGCCCACCGCGACCGCATGGTCTCGATTGCCTAGACTCGGCATGCTCGTCGGCCGTCCCGCGCCGGCCGCACCCTGCCTATGAGACGACTCCACGCCCTGCTCGCCGCGCTGACGGCGGTGTTCGTCGTGGTCGTCGGGCTCGGCCTCGGGTCGTCGGGCGCGTCGCCCGCCCGCGCGGCCGCCGCCGCCGCCTCGAGTGCTCCCGACGACGCCGTCACGCTCTCCCTGGCGCCCGCCGAGTCGGGCGTGCTCGTGCCGGACCGCGACCTCGTGCTCGACGTCGTCGTCACGAACGCGACCGAGGACGACCTGGCGGCCTCCGTCGCCCGCCTCTACCTCGACCGGCAAGCCTTCGTCACCCGCGCCAAGCTCGCCGGCTGGCTCTCGCCCGCCTCGACGAGCGGGAGCGACTACCTCGGCACCTCCCTGACGCGCGTCGACGTGCCCGCGGTCCCGTCGGGGCAGTCGCGCACCGTCGGCTCCGTGACCGTGCCGGCCGCGACCGTCGCGCTCGGCGGCTACGGCTGGGGCGCGCGGGCGCTCGGGGCCCGGCTGGTCGACGACGACGGGGCCCAGCTCGCCCAGGCGCGCAGCAGCGTCGCCTGGTTCCCGGCCGAGAGCTTCCAGGCGACGAAGGTCGCCGTCGCGGTGCCGATCACGACGCCCGAGACCGAGAACGGGGTGCTGGACGCGAGCGCCCTCTCGGCGTACACCTCGATCGACGGCACCCTGACGCGGCAGCTGAGGGCCGTGCAGGGCACGCAGGCCGCGGTGGCCGTCGACCCCATGATCATCGCCTCCGTCCGGCTGCTCGGCACCTCGGCACCGCCCTCCGCCCTCGACTGGCTCGACCAGCTGCAGCGGTCGGGCCTCGAGATGTTCCCGCTCGCGTACGCCGACGCCGACGTCGCAGGCCTGAGCCAAGGAGGCGCGACGCCGATCCCGACGCCCGTCTCGTTCGACGCCCTGATCGACCCGACGCTGTTCGCCGAGCCGACGCCGAGCGGCACGCCCGAGCCGTCGTCGAGCGGCACGTCCGACCCCTCGGCCGTCGAGCCGCCCGCCGACGGCGGCGCCGACGGCGCCGACGGCACCGGAGGTACCGGAACCGGCACCGGCACCGGAGGCAGCGGCACCGGCCAGGCGGACGACCCCTCGGCCGCGCCGCCCCTGCCCACCACCGAGTCGCTGCTGAGCTGGCCCTGGTCGACCACCGGCGTCGCGTGGCCCGAGGCCGACACGGTCGTCGCCGCCGACCTCGACGTCCTGGCCGCCAGCGGGTACACCTCGACGATCCTGTCGAGCTCGAACGTCGAGGTCTCGACCGGGGCGACCGAGAACGCGGCGACGCAGCTCGGGGCCACGGCGGGGCTCGTCTCGGACGACACGCTCTCGACGCTCCTCTCGGACGCGGCCGGCGCCTCCGACGACGCGGCCTGGGCCACGGCGATGGCCGAGCTCTCCGCCAGCGTCGCCACCGTCGCCCGCGAGCGGCCGAGCGACGCCCGTACGCTCCTCGCCACGCTCGGCCGCGGATGGTCGCCCGACAGCGCCTACCTGACACGGACGCTCGCAGCGCTGCGCGACCTCCCGTGGTCCGCCCCGAGCACCCTGCAGGAGGCGGTGGCCAGCGCCCCGACCGCCGCCACGGTCGTCGACGAGCCCGAGGACGACGCGCGCGCTGCCCTGATGCGCACCCTCGCGACGGCCGACCGCCGCGTCTCCGACTTCTCCACCGCGCTGGCCCAGCCCCAGACCGTCACGGGTCCCGCGCGCCTCCGGACGCTCGCCCTCGCCTCGCACGCCTGGCGAGACAACCCCGACGGCCTCGCCGCGGAGGTCGAGGCGGCCGACGCGGAGTCCGCCGCCACGTCGGGGCTCGTCTCGATCGTGCAGGGCAGCGACCTCTCCATCCTCGGCGACCGCACCTCCCTGCCGCTCTACGTGCAGAACTCGACCTCGTCGGCGGCGACCGTGTACCTGATGGTGCAGCCGTCGAACTCGCTGCTCTCGGTCGAGCAGAACCGCATCGAGGTGACCGTCGCATCCGACTCGCAGGCCCGTGTCCGCGTCCCGGTGCAGTCCGTCGCCAACGGGACCGTCGACGTGTCGCTCAGCCTCGTCAGCGGGACCGGGGTCGCCATCTCGACGCCGTCCACCGTGTCCATCTCGGTGCAGGCCGGCTGGGAGACCGCGATCACGTGGGTGTTCGCCGTCGGGTTCCTGGTGCTGTTCGGCGGCGGGATCTACCGGACGTTCCGCAAGCGGCGTCTCGCGCGCGAGGAGGCGGCGTCAGGGACGTCCGCCGGTGCAGCCGGTGCCGCCGGCAGCGACACCACCGAGACCGGTGTCCGACCTGACACCACCGAGACGGGTGTCAGCTCGTGAGCGCACAGCAGGCTGGCCTCGGCCGCGCGAGCGTGTTGCTCGCCTCGGGCACGATGGTGTCCCGGGTGCTCGGCTTCGTCAAGACCGCCGTGCTCGCCGCGGCGATCGGCCAGTCGGCCAGCCGGGCGGCCGACTCGTTCGCCCTCGCGAACCAGCTGCCGAACAACATCTACGCCCTCATCGCGGGCGGCCTGCTGAGCGCGGTGCTCGTGCCGCAGATCGTGCGTGCCGCCACCCAGGACGACGACGGCGGCCAGCGCTTCATCAACAAGATCGTGACGCTGGGCACCATCGTCTTCGCGGCGGTCGGCCTCGTCGGCACGCTGCTCGCGCCCCTGCTCGTGCGCATCTACGCCCAACAGGCGGGGTCCACCGGTCAAGGTGGTTACACCTCGGACGCGATCGCCCTCGCCACGGCGTTCGCCTACTGGTGCCTGCCCCAGATCTTCTTCTACGCGATGTACTCGCTGCTCAGCGAGGTGCTCAACGCCCGCCAGGTCTTCGGGCCGTTCACCTGGGCCCCGGTCATCAACAACGTCGTCGCCATCGCCGGCCTGGTCGTCTTCATGGTGCTCTTCGGCGGCTCGGCCGAGAACTCGGTCGTCGACGTCTGGACCCCCGGCCGCATCACTCTGCTCGCCGGCACGGCGAGCCTCGGCGTCCTGGCGCAGGCGGGCTTCCTGCTGCTCTTCTGGCGACGTGCGGGGCTGTCGTTCCGTCCCGACTTCCGCTGGCGCGGAGTCGGCCTCGGGGCGACCGGCAAGGCCGCCGGCTGGCTCTTCGGCATGGTGCTCGTGACCCAGCTCGCCGGCCTCGTGCAGAGCCGCGTCGCGTCCGAGGGCAGCGGCACGGGCGCCTCGAACGCCGTGCTCGCCAACTCGTGGCTGCTCTTCATGCTGCCCCACGGCATCGTCGCCGTCTCGATCGCGACCGCCTACTTCACGCGCATGAGCGGGCACGCCTCCCGCGGCGACCTGCGCGCGGTGCGCACCGACCTGTCGCAGTCGCTCCGCACCATCGGCATGTTCATGGTCTTCGCGACGGTGGCCATGTGCGTCGTGGCCTACCCGTTCGCGAGCTTCTTCGAGAGCACCTTCACCGGGGCGAGCCAGATGGCGCAGGTCATCCTCGGCTTCATGCCCGGGCTCGTGCTCTTCAGCGTCCTGTTCGTCGTGCAGCGCGTCTTCTTCGCCCTGCACGACCAGCGCACGCCGTTCTTCATGCAGATCGTCCAGTCGGGCATCTTCGTCGTCGGCACGCTGATCTCGTCGGCGGTCGTCCCCGACGAGCTCATCGCCGTCGCCATCGCGATCACCACCTCGGTCGCCGGCTCGGCCCAGACGATCGTCGCCCTCGTGCTCGTGAAGCGCCGGCTCGGCGGCATCGACGGTCGGTGGGTGCTGCGCCGTTACCTGCAGTTCGCCTTCTTCTCGCTGGTCGCCGGTGCCGTCGGGCTCGTCGTCGTGACCGCATTGGGTGGTTTCACCCCCGACGGATTCGCCCACTCGGGCCGCATCGCCGGCATCCTGACCGTCGTCGTCGCCGGGCTCGTCATGGCCGCGGTGTACCTCGGCCTCCTCGCGCTGATCCGCCTGCCCGAGCTGACCGACCTGACCGCCCCGGTGATCCGCCGGGCGCGACCGCTGGCTGCGCGCCTCCTTCGTCGCTGACCCGGCTCGCAGGCCGGTCGCTGAGCGCCGTCTGCGAGCCCCGGGCCGACGGAATGCTCCGACCCTAGGATGTGTTGCACCAGACGGTCGAGCGAGGGCGAGACGGGCAGACCGCCCGCAGTCCCTCTCCCGTCATCCACGAACGTCACTGAGGAAGGTGCCATGCGCCAGATCATCATCATCGGCTCCGGACCCGCCGGCTACACGGCGGGCATCTACGCGGCGCGCGCCGGTCTCGAGCCGCTGATCGTGGCGAGCTCGGTCGAGGCGGGCGGCGAGCTCATGAAGACCACCGAGGTCGAGAACTTCCCCGGCTTCCCCGACGGCATCCAGGGCCCCGAGCTCATGTTCAAGCTGCAGGAGCAGGCGGAGAAGTTCGGCGCCGAGGTCCTGCTCGACGACGTGACGAGCGTCGACCTGACGGGCGACGTCAAGAAGGTCACGCTCGGCAGCGGCACCGTCGAGGAGGCGTTGACCGTGATCTTCGCGACCGGCAGCGCGTACCGCAAGCTCGGCCTGCCCGACGAGGAGCGCCTCAGCGGCCGCGGCGTCAGCTGGTGCGCGACCTGCGACGGCTTCTTCTTCAAGCAGAAGGAGATCGCGGTCGTGGGAGGCGGCGACTCGGCCATGGAGGAGGCGACGTTCCTGACGCGCTTCGCCTCGAAGGTCTACGTCATCCACCGCTCCGAGACGCTGCGCGCCTCGAAGATCATGCAGGACCGCGCGCAGGGCAACGACAAGATCGAGTTCCTGTTCAACAAGCAGGTCACGGCGATCCTCGGCGACGAGAAGGCCACGGGCGTGCAGCTGACCGACACGGTCGACGGCAGCACGAGCGACCTCGACCTCGACGGACTCTTCATCGCCATCGGCAACGACCCCCGCGTGCACCTCGTGCACGGCCAGGTCGACCTCACCTCGAGCGGCACCATCGCCGTCGAGGGCCGCAGCTCGAAGACCAACCTCCGCGGCGTCTTCGCGGCGGGCGACGTCGTCGACGACACCTACCGCCAGGCGGCCACCGCGGCCGGCTCCGGAGTCGTGGCCGCGCTCGACGCCGAGCACTTCCTGGCGAGCCTCGACCAGACCTTTCTAGCCGAGCACACCGAAGGCGCCGCCGAGGGCATCGACACCGCCGAGTCGGTCGCCCCGGAGCCCGTCTCCGCCTGACCTGCGACCGCAGGTCGACGACGTCGGCCCGCACGCACGAACACACGAACCCCCCGACGAAAGGAACCACCATGAGCAGCGCCAAGGCAGTCACCGACGCCTCCTTCGAGGCCGACGTCCTCAAGTCCGACAAGACGATCCTGGTCGACTTCTGGGCCGAGTGGTGCGGCCCGTGCCGCGCGGTCTCGCCGATCCTCGACCAGATCGCGGCCGAGAACGCCGACAAGATCGAGATCGTCAAGCTCAACGTCGACGACAACCCGCAGACCGCCATGCAGTACCAGATCACGTCGATCCCGGCGATGAAGGTCTACAAGGGCGGCCAGGTCGTCAAGACCGTCATCGGCGCCAAGCCGAAGCCGGCCCTCGAGGCCGACCTGGCGGAGTTCCTCGCGTAGGTCGACCCCGCGTCGATGCACCGCCCGAGAGCCCGCCCAGCACCCGCTGGGCGGGCTCTCGCCGTCTCCGGGCCGCTCCGGGCATATCCTGAACCGCACCACCTCTGACCGACAGGGACGCACATGACCGACAAGGGCACCAACCTCGACCCGTGGTACGACTCGTACGCCGACCGCACGGCCGGCCTGAGCGCCTCCGAGGTCCGAGCCCTCTTCGCCGTCGCCAGCCGACCCGAGGTCGTCTCCCTGGCCGGTGGCATGCCGTTCGTCTCCGCCCTGCCGCGCGAGCTCGTGACCGGGGCGATCGACCGCGTGATGTCGCAGAACGGCGGGGCGATGGCCCTGCAGTACGGCTCCGGGCAGGGCACCCCGGCCATCCGCGAGCACATCATGCAGATCATGGCGATGGAGGGCATCCGGGGCAGCGCCGACGACGTCGTCGTGACCACGGGCTCCCAGCAGGCCCTCGACCTGGTGACCCGGCTGTTCGTCAACCCGGGCGACGTCGTGCTGGCCGAGTCGCCCAGCTACGTGGGCGCCCTGGGCGTCTTCAAGGCCTACCAGGCCGACGTCTCGCACGTCGCGACCGACGCCGAGGGCCTCGTGCCGGAGGCGCTGCGAGAGACGATCGCGCGGGTCAGGTCCGAGGGCCGCACCATCAAGTTCCTCTACACGATCCCCAACTTCCACAACCCGGCCGGCGTGACGCTGACCTGGGCCCGCCGGCTCGAGATCCTCGAGATCTGCCGCGACGCCGGCATCCTCGTCCTCGAGGACAACCCGTACGGCCTCCTGTATTTCGACCAGCCGGCCCCCCAGGCGATGCGCTCGGTCGACGACGAGGGCGTCATCTACCTCGGCTCGTTCTCCAAGACGCTCGCTCCCGGCTTCCGCGTCGGCTGGGCCCTCGCCCCGCACGCCATCCGCGAGAAGCTCATCCTCGCCAACGAGTCCGCGACGCTCTCGCCGAACTCGTTCGGCCAGTTCGTCATCACCGAGTACCTCGACCAGGCCGACTGGCGCGGTCAGATCGAGTCGTTCCGCGGCCTCTACCGCGAGCGTCGGGACGCCATGATCTCGGCGCTGGGGGAGTACCTCCCGTCGCTCAGCTGGACCGTGCCCGACGGCGGCTTCTTCGTCTGGGTCACCCTGCCCGACGAGCTCGACTCGAAGGCGATGCTGCCCCGGGCCGTCAAGGAGCTGGTCGCGTACACGCCCGGCACGGCGTTCTTCGCCGACGGCGGCGGCCGCCAGAACATCCGGCTGTCGTTCTGCTACCCGACGCCCGAGTCGATCCGGACCGGCATCGCCCGGCTCGCGACCGTGGTCAACGGCGAGCTCGACCTGCTCGCGACGTTCTCCGGTGCCCGCCTCGGCTCGCCCCTGACGATGCGCACCGGCGTGTCGACACCGCCGCCGAACACCAACTGATCAGCGCTTAAGCAGAAACGCCGCCACGGGACGACCACGTGGCCGATCCACGAGAGAGAGCCCGATGACACAGAGCGCCGTCAAGAAGGTCACCGTGCTTGCCGGGGGCATCTCCCACGAGCGGGACGTCTCGCTGAGGTCGGGGAGGCGCGTGGTCGACAGCCTCGTCGCGAACGGCATCGAGGTCGACCTGCGCGATCCCGACGCCTCCCTGCTCGGACACCTGACCACCACCCGACCCGACGTCGTCTGGCCCGCCCTGCACGGCGCCAGCGGCGAGGACGGCGCCCTCCGTGGTCTGCTCGAGGCGCTGGACATCCCCTTCGTCGGCAGCAGCTCGGCGGCGGCGCGGCTCGCGTGGGACAAGCCGACCGCGAAGGAGCTCGCGCACCGCGCCGGGGTCCGGACGCCCCGGGGCATCACCCTCTCGCACGACTCCTTCCGTGAGCTCGGCGCGGCCGGGGTACTCGCCGCCATCTCGGAAGAGCACCCGGTCCCCGTCGTCGTGAAGCCAGCCCGGGGCGGCTCGGCGCAGGGCGTCACCGTCGTCGAATTCGCTGATCAGCTGCCCCGAGCGATGGTGGACGCCTACACGTACTGCGACGACGTGATCGTCGAGCAGAAGATCACCGGCACCGAGATCGCGGTCGGCGTCATCGACACGGGCGACGGCCCCTCCGCCCTGCCGGCCGTCGAGATCGTCCCTCGCAACGGCGTCTACGGCTTCGAGGCCCGGTACAACGCGGGCGAGACGACGTTCTTCACCCCGGCCCGCCTCGATGCTCGGGCGCAGGAGGCGGCGGCCCAGACCGCCGTGACCGTGCACCGGGCTCTCGGCCTCCGCCACCTCTCCCGGGTCGACCTGATCGTCGATGCGGCGGGCACCCCGTGGTTCCTCGAGGTGAACGTCCTGCCCGGCCTGACTGAGACCTCGCTCGTCCCCATGGCCCTCGATGCCGCTGGCTTCGAGCTCGGTCTGGTCTACGCGGCTCTCGCCGAGAAGGCCGTCCTCGACCACGCGTGACACTGTTTCACGTGAAACGCCCGCCCTCTCGTTCGAGAGGGCGGGCGTTTCGCGCGGAACGCAAGTAGCGGAACCGGCCGCTGCGAGATAGGCCGACACGCGATTGCCTCCCGTCACGGGCGCACAGAACTGCAGATGAGATGCAGGGTCCGCCCGACCGACGGGGCCCGAGATTACCAATGACGAGATGCTAGTCCTTGTCGTTCGGACGGGGCGGGCGCCTGCCGTGCACACGGGCGATCCACCGGGCCGCGAACCATCGGCCATCCCGCGCCTGCTCCCTCTGTCCAGAGAAGAACGTTTCACGTGAAACAGCGACCACCCGGTGGCTTGAGCCTGCGTCCAGAGCGAAACGCCCGCCTCCTCCGGACAGAGAGCGGGCGTTTCACGTGAAACAGGCCGTGACCGAGTCGACTAGGCCGCCAGGGCTACTGGGAGAACGGATCCTGCCCCAGCGCAGCGAGGATCCGGTTGAGATCCTGCATCGAGGCGAAGTCGATGGCGATCGAGCCCTTCCTGGCCCCCATCTTGACCTTCACCTTGGTCTCGAGCCGATCCCCGAGGTTCTCGGCGACCTCGTCGAGATGAGCCTGGTGACGCCCAACAGCAGCCCGGGTCGTGCGGGGCTTGATGCTCGTGCCCGCGGCGGCGGCCTCGGCGGCACGCACCGACAGGTCCTCGTTGACGATCTTGTCGGCTAGTCGTTCCATCAGGAGCGAGTCACCGGTCGACAGGATGGCCCGGGCATGGCCCGCCGACAAGACACCCGACGCCACTCGTCGCTGCACGCTCGCGGGGAGGCGGAGGAGGCGAAGGGTGTTCGAGATCTGTGGCCGGCTGCGGCCGATGCGACTCGACAGCTCCTCCTGCGTGATGCCGAAGTCTGCGAGGAGTTGCTGATAAGCGGATGCTTCTTCAAGCGGGTTCAGCTCCGCTCGGTGCAGGTTCTCGAGCAGGGCGTCGCGGAGCATCGACTCGTCGGCGGTCTCCTTGACGATCGCGGGGATCGTCGCCAGGCCCAGCTGCTTCGTGGCCCGCAGACGTCTCTCGCCCATGACGAGCTCGTACTGCGGAGCCGCGGTCGCACCGTTGGCAGAGGCGTCGCGAGGGAGGGGGCGCACCACGATGGGCTGGAGGACACCGACCTCGCGGATGCTGGTGACCAGCTCAGCCAGCTCCTCCTCGCGGAACTCCGCACGGGGCTGCTGCGCGTTGGGCACGACGTCGAGCGGGTTGAGGTTGGCGAGCCGAGCGCCTGGCACCGCCACCAGCTCGTCAGCCGTCTGCTGTCCGGTGGGGAAGAAGACGTCGACGGGCCTGTCCTGGCCTTCTTCTGCCACGGGGATGAGGGCGCCGATGCCGCGCCCGAGACCCGTTCTCTTGGTTGCCACTACTGGGGTGCTCCTCGTCGTGCTAGTTCTGCTGCGGCCTCGAGGTACGAGATCGAGCCGGGTGAGTTCGTGTCGTAGCTGATGACCGTCTGACCATAGCCGGGCGCCTCGCTGATGCGGACGGACCGGGGGATGAGAGTGTCCAGCGCCTCGGCCGGGAAGTGCTCGCGCACGTCCGCGACGACCTGTCTCGCCAGGTTCGTGCGCCCGTCGTACATGGTCAACAGGATGCTCGAGACCTGGAGGGTCGGGTTGAGGTGCTTCTCGATCAACTGGATGTTGCGGAGCAGCTGGCTGAGCCCCTCCAGCGCGTAGTACTCGCACTGGATCGGGATGAGCACCTCGCCGGCCGCGACGAACGCGTTGATGGTCAGCAGTCCGAGCGAGGGCGGGCAGTCGATGAAGACGTAGTCGAACCGCTCGCCCGCAGCCTCCGTGGCCGACAAGTAAGCGTCGAGCTGAGTACGGAGCCTCTGCTCACGGGCCACGAGCGACACGAGCTCGATCTCGGCCCCCGCCAGGTGGATGGTCGCGGGCACGCAGTACAGGTCGGGGAACTCAGGACTCTGCTGCACGACGTCGGAGATGTCGCCCTCGTTCACGATCACGTCGTAGACACTGGGAGTCTCCGCACGGTGCTCCACCCCGAGTGCGGTCGACGCGTTCCCCTGCGGGTCGAGGTCGATCACGAGCACGCGAGCGCCGCTCCGAGCGAGGGCGGCAGCCAGGTTGACCGTCGTCGTCGTCTTTCCCACCCCGCCCTTCTGGTTCGAGACGGTCAGGATGCGTGTCTTGGCCGGCGCGGGGAGCGGGTCCTTCGACAATGCTTCGCGCCGACGGCGGAGATCAGCGAGCTCGCGCGCCAGAGGAGTGCTGTCGTCGTACTCCGTGGATGAACTCACCGGGGATCTCCGCATCGCTGTGTTTCACGTGAAACGGCCTCGCGCATGGTCATGATCGACGATGATCATGACTGCTGAGCCGAGCCTCCACTCTATCTCGCCGGGTCGTGCTGGCAGGCATCGGAGCCCCTCCGATCGTGCCCACGTTTCACGTGAAACGAGAGGCGAGTGCTGGCGCGGGATGTGCGAGACGAGCGCGAGACATGCTTGTGCACAGGCTCGCCAACATGTGCATAACTACGTCGCAGGTGCGTCGAACTAGCCGCTGGCAGGTCGTCCCGCCCCCATGACGAGCCATGCCGGACGAGCGCTCGTGCTCCGGACCCGAGAACGCCGAGATCAATGCATTTTCAACAAAAGCCGGTAAATACCCTGATCAAAGGCGGTGTGCAACTAGATCGACGGGCAGGCCGCTGTCAGACCACGATCAGCGACGTGCCGGGCGGTGGATCACCCGGGGCGCTCAGATCGCTTCCTGTGGCGCCGGCCAGCGCCTCCTCGGCCCTTGTCAGTCGAGGGTGGCTCGGAACACCCGGGTCGTCTCTGCAGGGTCGACGACCCCGACGCCGAGCTCGAGCACCTCGACGTCCACCAGGTGCGTCCGGGCGATGACCTTGCGGGCCGCCTCGACCTCCTGGTCGACGCGCGCGCCCTTCATCAGGATCAGTTCACCACCGGTCTTGACGAGTCGGGCCGTCAGCGGGATCAGCTTGGTCAGCGCCGACACGGCACGCGCGGTCGCCTGGTCGAGCCAGGCGTCGAGCTCGACGTCCTCCGCGCGAGCCCGGACCACCTCGACGTTGGTCAGGCCGAGACGCTCGGCCTCGGCGGAGAGCCAGTCGGTCCGTCGCTCCATCGGCTCGATGAGCAGGAGGGTCGTGTCCGGGCGCGCGGCTGCCAGCACCAAGCCGGGCAGGCCGGCGCCGGAGCCGATGTCTCCCACACGCGCACCCGATCGGAGGAGCGGCGCGACCAGCCCCGAGTTGACCACGTGACGTGTCCACAAGCGGGGGAGCTCGAGGGGTCCGATCAGCCCGAGCTCCTCGCCGTGCTGGGCGAGGTCGGCGGTGAACTCTCGGACGACCTCGAGGCGGTCGCCGAAGATCTCCCGCGCGACGGCGGGCTCGGCCTCGAGGAGGCCCGCCTGGTCGGTGCTCACGATCGCGTCAGCCGCGCTTGATGACGGTGTGCCGGTCGCGGCCCTCGCCCTCGGACTCCGAGACGAAGCCGCGGGCGGCGACGATGTCGTGCACCAGCTTGCGCTCGTACGATGACATGGGCGGCAGGGACGCCGCCTCCGCGCCTTCCTCGAGACGCTCGACGGCCCGGTCGACCATGGCCCCGAGCTCGGCCTCGCGGGTCTGCCGCGACCCGCCGATGTCGAGGATGAGACGGGAGAACTCACCGGTCTTCGTCTGCACCGCGATGCGGGTCAGCTCCTGGAGGGCCGTGACCGTGTCGGGCTTCGACAGCGTCCGCAGCGACCCCTCACCGGAGGCGTCGACCGAGATGTACGATCGGCCGCCGCGGACCTCGATGTCGATGTCGCCGTCGAAGTCGCAGATGTCGAGGAGCTCCTCGATGTAGTCGGCGGCGATCTCGCCCTCGTCGATGACGGACGCGGCGTCGGACCCGTCGACCGCGTCGGCCGCGCCGGAGGTGCGCTGCCGGTCGTCCGTGACCGTCGCCTCCTCGGCTGCCGCCGCGGTGCCCTCGGGCAGGTCGGCGCCGGTGGTGTCGATGTCGGCAGTGTCGTTGTCGGTCATGCTCGTCGCCTCTTCCGGGTAGATCGGTCACACGTCGCCGGCATCGCCTGCCGGACGTGCTCCCCCCGCACGAGGCAGGGGGAGCACGGCGCTGCTTACTTCTTGACGCCGTTCTGCTTCTTCGCGCGGTTCTTGCCGACGGGCTGCGCGCGCTGCGTCGCCTTCGGCACGGCGGGGGCGGACTCGATCTCGGTGACGGTGATGTCGCCGAGCCCGAGGCCCTTGCGCTGGGCCTTCTTCGCGAGACGTTCCTCGCGGGCGAGGGCCGCCTCGCTGCCGGGGGTGGGCATGTTCCGGATGACGATGAACTGCTGCGCCATCGTCCAGATGTTCGAGGTCAGCCAGTAGAACATGACGCCGAGGGGGAACGAGAGGCCCGAGAAGACGAACACGAGGGGGAGGAAGTAGAGCAGCATCCGCTGCTGCTTGAACATCGGGCTCGCCTTGGTCTCGGGCGACATGTTCTTCGAGACGATCTGCAGCTGCGTGATGAACTGCGACGCGGTCATGACGACGACCATGATGCCGGCCATCAGCCGGACCTCCCAGGTCGTGGCGCCGAGGAAGGTCTCCTTGAGCGGTGCGCCGAAGAGCGAGGACTCGCCGAACGAGGTGGAGAGCGCCTGGCTGAGGAGGCCGATGCCGACCTTGTCCTGCTGGGCGTTGTGCAGCACCGTGTAGAGGCTGAAGAAGATCGGCATCTGGATGAGGAGCGGCAGGCAGGAGCTGAGCGGGTTCGTGCCCGTGTCCTTGTAGAGCGCCATGGTCTCGCGCGACATCGCCTCGCGGCTGAACTGGTCGCGCTTGCCCTTGTACTTGTCCTGGATCTTCTTCAGCCGGGGCGCGATCTCCATCATGCGTCGCTGGCTCTTGATCTGGCGGACGAAGATCGGGATGAGGGCAGCTCGGACGACGAGCACGAGGCCGACGATCGACAGGACCCAGGTGCTGCCGGCGGCCGTGTCCATGCCGAGCGCGGTGAGCACGTTGTGGAAGCCCACGAGGATCGCCTCGACGACCCACCTGAGGGGCCAGAGGATGGTTCCGATGAAGTCCATGGTGTTCGGGTCAGCCCTTTCCGTGGCTCTGGACGATGAGACGGGGCACGCCGCTCGGGGCGGGCGCGACCACGTCGGATCGAGGGACCACGAAGCCGAAGGCCGTGGTGGTGTACTTCTGTCGCCGGGGCGGGGTCACGTCGTCGATGCCGCCGGCAGCCCAGGGGTTGCAGCGTCCGATCCGCCATGCGCCCATCGCCGAGCCCCGCACGACGCCGTGCTGCTGGATGGCCTCGAGCGCGTACCGCGAGCAGGACGGGTGGTACCGGCAGACCTCGCCGTAGAGGGGAGAGACGACGGCCCGGTAGGCGCGGAGCAGCACGACGCACACGTTGCGCGGCAGCAACGTCACGAACTGCACCGCTTGCTTCACTGTCCCACGACCTTGTCGACGACCCCCGAGATGTCCCTGAGCAGGGTAGACCACGGAACGTCCAGGCTGCCTGGCAGTGCCCGGACGACCACGTCGGTGCCCGGCGGCACCCCCGGGAGGATGTCGTGGCACACGTGCTTGAGCCTCCGACGGACGGTGTTGCGCGCCACGGCGTTGCCGACCGTCTTGGCCACGATGAAGCCGAACCGGACCAGGTCGTCGTCTCGACGACGCACGTAGACGACCGAGTGCGCCGTGCCCGACTTGCGGCCACGGCGCACTGTGTTGCGGTAGTCGTCTGCGCGGACGATCCGGTTGGCCCGGGCCAACACGGAGGCTGCTACGCGGAGAGCTCGGTGCGGCCCTTGCCGCGGCGGTGCGCCAGGATGGCGCGGCCGGCACGGGTGCGCATGCGGGCACGGAAACCGTGCTTCTTGGCGCGGCGGCGGTTGTTCGGCTGGAACGTTCTCTTGCTCATGGTGTTCTCTCCAGGGGGATGCGGACCTGGCCTGGTGCCGTGATCCGAGAAGTCTTCGTCAGCCGAGTCGGCTGGGATTCAACTGATTAAAAGTACGCGGCTTCTGTCCTGCGGTCAAACGACAGCCCTCCCCGGAGTTCTCCACAGTGTTGACAACCTCGGTTGCGGAGGGTGTGGCCCGACGAACTAAAGTGGGCACCTCCCGCTCCGCATCCGCGTAGTTCTGGGGAAGTAGCAGTGTTCCTGGCTCTGACGTCGCTCGTCGGCCAGTGGAGAAACCTGTGCATAAGTAGGTAGGAAGAGCCCCGTGGCGAACACCGTCGATCCGGTCCAGGACCTCTGGCGATCCGTGCTCGCGACCCTGACGACCGACGATCGCATCACTCCCCAGCTGCACGGCTTCATCAGCCTGGTCGAGCCGAAGGGCGTGCTGGGCGGCACGCTCTACCTCGAGGTGCCCAACGACCTGACCCGCGGCATGCTCGAGCAGCGCATCCGCACCCCGCTGCTCGAGTCGATCGCCGCGCTCGGCGACACCTCGGTCGCGAGCTTCGCCATCACCGTCAACCCCGACATCACGCCCGACACCCTCACCCAGCAGCCCGAGGAGTCGGAGCCGGCCCACTACATCGAGGCCCCGTTCGTGCCGGCGCCTGTCGAGTCGCCGTCGACCGGCAAGCGCAACGACTCGCGGCTGAACCCCAAGTACAGCTTCGACAACTTCGTGATCGGCGCCTCGAACCGGTTCGCCCACGCCGCGGCGGTGGCCGTCGCCGAGGCGCCGGCCAAGGCGTACAACCCCCTCTTCATCTACGGCTCGTCCGGGCTGGGCAAGACGCACCTCCTCCACGCCATCGGCCACTACGCCGAGACGATGTACCCGGGCATCCGGGTCCGCTACGTGAGCAGCGAGGAGTTCACGAACGACTTCATCAACTCGATCGCCAACAACCGCTCGAACCTGTTCCAGCAGCGGTACCGCGAGATCGACATCCTCCTGATCGACGACATCCAGTTCCTGCAGGGCAAGGACTCGACGCAGGAGGCCTTCTTCCACACCTTCAACACCCTGCACGACCACGACAAGCAGCTCGTGATCACGAGCGACCTGCCGCCCAAGCACCTGACGGGCTTCGAGGACAGGATGCGCTCGCGCTTCGAGTGGGGCCTGATCACCGACGTGCAGGCACCCGACCTCGAGACCCGCATCGCGATCCTCCGCAAGAAGGCGCAGAGCGAGAAGCTGCAGGTCCGCGACGAGGTGCTCGAGTTCATCGCCACGAAGGTGTCGAGCAACATCCGCGAGCTCGAGGGCACGCTCATCCGGGTGACGGCGTTCGCCAGCCTGAATCGCACGGCGGTCGACATGGCCCTCGTGCAGACCGTCCTGAAGGACCTGATCACCCTCGACGAGGACAACATCGTCGCGCCGGTCGACATCATCAACCACACCGCCGACTACTTCAAGCTCTCGGTGGACGACCTCTACGGGTCGTCCCGCTCGCAGGCGATCGCCACGGCTCGACAGATCGCGATGTACCTCTGCCGAGAGCTGACCAGCCTGTCCCTCCCCAAGATCGGCCAGCTCTTCGGCAACCGAGACCACACCACGGTCATGTACGCGAACAAGAAGATCAGCGAGCTCATGAAGGAGCGCCGCTCGATCTACAACCAGGTGACCGAGCTGACGAGCCGCATCAAGCAGGACACCCGCTACAAGTAGGCGAGTCGAGGCGCCCTGCCGGCGCCTCCTCGCCTCGTGCCCCGGACGGGCGTCGACCTCGGGTCGGCGCCCGTTCGTGCGTCCACGAGCCCGCAGGAGGCGGCCTGCCGCACCTGGGGACAGCCATCGATCCCACAGTGTGGATAACTTGTGGAAAGACGTGGACAACTACAGCTCAGGTGTTCACGGATCGCTCGGGCCTGTGGGAACCGACCTCGGCGAACGGGGAAGACGTCGCCCGATCACCCCGTCGAGTCCACACTCCGTGCACAAGTCACAATCGTGTAGTTCCCTCTGGCCTCGGGGTTTTAAACAGGTTATCCACACTGTGCACAACGGTTAAGACTGTTAATCCTGATTACAAGAAATTGTTGGAGAGACAACCTTGTGGACAGCCGGCGGCGGTCCTCGGGCCCGGGACCGCCCGCCTCCTCGCTGTGGCAGTATTGGCGGGCCATCCACGAGCGAGTAGTCGAACAGGGGTCCCCGCGTGAAGTTCCAGGTCAACCGCGACGTCTTCAGCGATGCCGTCTCCTTCGCCGTGAAGCTCCTCCCGCAGCGCACGACCCTGCCGATCCTCAGCGGGGTGCTGATCGAGGCCGACGCCGACGGCCTCACACTCTCGTCCTTCGACTACGAGGTCTCGGCCCAGACGAGCATCGCGGCCGAAGTCGACGAGCCCGGCACGATCCTCGTCTCGGGGCGCCTCCTCGCCGACATCGCGAACCGCCTGCCCAACGCTCCCGTGACGTTCTCGACCGACGAGAACCGCATCGCCGTGAGCTGCGGCTCCGCCAACTTCTCGCTGCTGAGCATGCCCGTCGAGGAGTACCCGACGCTGCCCACGGTCGGGGAGCGCTCGGGCGTCGTGCCCGGGGACGCTTTCTCGCTGGCCATCTCCCAGGTCGCGGTCGCCGCCTCCCGCGACGACGTGACCCCGGTCATCACCGGCGTGCAGCTCGAGGTCACCGAGAACGCCCTGTCGCTCGTGGCCACAGACCGCTACCGGGTGGCCGTCCGGGGCATCGAGTTCGACCCCGGCACCGCCGCCAGCACCGAGACGACCACGGCGCTCGTCCCGGCCCGCACCCTCCAGGAGGTCGGCAAGACCTTCGGCAGCGCCAGCACCGTGTCCGTGTCGATCACCGGCAGCGACGACCGCGAGCTGATCGCGTTCCAGGCCGGCGACAAGACCGTCACGTCATTGCTGATCAAGGGCAACTTCCCCCCGGTCAAGCGTCTCTTCCCCGAGACCGTCGAGAACTTCGCGGTGCTCAACACCGCCGAGCTCGTCGAGTCCATCCGCCGCGTCTCGCTCGTGCTCGAGCGCGAGGCGGCCCTCAGGTTCACGTTCACGATCGACGGCCTCACCCTCGAGGCGGTCGGCAGCGAACAAGCGCAGGCATCAGAGTCGATCGACGCGTTGTTGACGGGAGAGGACACGGTGGTCTCGTTGAAGCCCCAGTTCCTCCTCGACGGCCTCGGAGCCGTCCACTCCGAGTTCGTGCGGATCTCCTTCACCAAGACGGAGAACCCGAACAAGCCCGGTCCTGTGCTGATCACCAGTCAGTCCTCCAAGGACCAGGCGGGCGCTGACAGCTACCGCTACCTGCTGCAGCCCAACCTCCTCCTGCGCTGACAGCGCGACACGACGGAGGCGCCACGATCGACGCCTCCACAGAACGAAGGATCCTCATGCACATCGGCCTCGTCGGTCTCGGCAAAATGGGCAACAACATGCGCGCTCGCCTGCGCAACGCGGGCATCGAGGTGACCGGCTACGACGCCAACCCCGCCGTCTCCGACGTCGCCGACCTGGGCGCCCTCGCCCAGGCGCTCCCGTCGCCGCGCCTCGTCTGGGTGATGGTCCCCCACGGCCAGATCACCGACGCCGTCATCAAGGACCTCGGCGAGGTCCTCGAGCCGGGCGACCTCGTCATCGACGGCGGCAATTCGAAGTGGCTCGACGACGAGGTCCACGCGACCCTCCTCGACGCCAAGGGCATCCGCTACATGGACGCCGGCGTCTCCGGCGGCGTGTGGGGCCTCGAGAACGGCTACGGCCTGATGGTCGGCGGCGACTCCGCCGACGTCGAGCGCGCGATGCCCGTCTTCGACGCGCTGCGCCCCGAGGGCCCCCGCGAGGAGGGCTTCAGCCACGCGGGCCCCGTCGGCGCCGGCCACTACGCGAAGATGGTCCACAACGGCATCGAGTACGCGATCATGCAGGCCTACGGCGAGGGCTATGAGCTCCTCGAGGCCAAGGGCCTCGTCGAGGACGTCCCCGCGGTCTTCAAGGCGTGGCAGCGCGGCACGGTCGTCCGTTCCTGGCTGCTCGAGCTCATGGTCCTCGCGCTCGACGCCGACCCCAAGCTCGACGCGCTCTCGGGCTACGTCGACGACAGCGGCGAGGGTCGCTGGACGCTCGAGGAGGGCATCGCCCACGCCGTGCCGATGCCGGCCCTGAGCGCGTCGATCTTCGCGCGCTTCGTGTCGCGCCAGGGCGAGGGCTCGCCCACCATGAAGGCCGTCGCCGCCCTGCGCAACCAGTTCGGCGGCCACGCGGTCAAGAAGGCCTAGTCGCCTCCGGCCCGCGTGCGAGTACTCCATCTGAGCCTGACCGACTTCCGGAACTACGCTTCCGCCGAAGTCGCACTCGCGCGCGGGCCCAACCTCTTCGTCGGCCGCAACGGCCAGGGCAAGACCAACCTGGTCGAGTCGCTCGGCTACCTGGCGACCCTCGGGTCGCACCGCGTCTCGTCCGACGCCGCGATGATCCGACAGGGCACCGACTCGGCGATCGTCCGCGCGCGCCTCGAGTCCGAGGGGCGCGAGCTCCTCGCCGAGGTGCAGATCAACCGCACCGGGGCCAACCGTGCCCAGGTCAACCGCAGCGCGATCAAGCCCCGCGAGCTGCCGCGCTACTTCACGAGCGTCCTGTTCGCTCCCGAGGACCTCGCGCTCGTCCGGGGCGAGCCGTCGGGCCGGCGCCGGTTCCTCGACGAGCTGCTCGTGACCCGGGCGCCCCGGTTCGCCGGGGTCCAGGCGGACTACGACCGGGTGCTCCGGCAGCGGAACACGCTCCTCAAGTCGGCCCGCGCCTCCGGCGTCAAGGCAGGTCAGCTCGGCACCCTCGACATCTGGGACGAGCGCCTCGTAGCTCTCGGCACGGAGATCGTCGTCGCGCGCGAGAGGCTCGTCGCCGATCTCGCCCCCGAGGTGGCTCGGTCGTACGCCGCCGTCGCGGGCGAGGACCACGCGGCACGGCTCTCGACCGTCCTGAGCATCCGCGGCGCGACGGTCGACGACGACGCCCCCGCACCGGAGGCGCCCACCGAGCAGGTGGCGCCGGCCGAGGTCGCCGACGTGTTCCGCGAGGCGCTCGCCCGGGTCCGGCCCAGCGAGCTCGACCGAGGGCTCACCCTCGTCGGGCCGCACCGCGACGACCTCTTCCTTACGCTCAACGGCCTCCCCGCCCGCGGCTACGCGAGCCACGGCGAGTCCTGGTCGTTCGCCCTCGCCCTGAAGCTCGCGTCGGCGGCGGTCGTCCGCGCCGAGGCGAGCACGGGCGACCCCGTCATCGTGCTCGACGACGTCTTCGCCGAGCTCGACGGGTCCCGCCGCGAGCGTCTGGCCGACGCCGTGGCCGACTACGAGCAGGTGCTCATCACCGCGGCGGTCGAGGAGGACGTGCCCGACCGGCTGGCCGCGCACACCGTGCGCATCTCCGCGGGCACCATCGTCGAGGAATCAGACACGGCAGAGGTCACGGCCGCGACCGTGACCGCGGACACGGCGGCACCAGCCGACGCCAAGGGCGCGACCGCGGACCCGTCGTGAACGCCGACGACGACGACCCGACCCCGCGCCCTGCGGAGGAGGCGCCCTCCTCGACGACGGGACCGCCGCCTCCTGCGCCCCCGGAGCCGCTGCCGGACGACGAGGCGCAGCGCGTCTACCTGAGGTTCCGCCGCGTCTTCGGCGACCCGAACGGACGCTCGCGCGACGGGAGGCGTCGCAAGGCCCTCAAGCTCGGCTCGCCGAGCCAGCCCTTCGGCACGGGACGTGAGCCCCGGGGCATCGCCGACGTGCTCGCGAGCGTCACGTCCGAGCTGGGCTGGAAGTCGCCCCTGGCGCAGTCCGACCTCATGGCCGCGTGGCCCGACATGGTCGGCGACGAGCTGTCGGCGCACTCGCACCCGGTGTCCATCGACGACGGCACCCTGACCGTGCAGTGCGACTCGACGGCGTGGGCGACGCAGCTCCGGCTGATGCGCGGGACGGTGACGACGACCATCGTCCAGCGGTACCCCGACGCCGGCATCCAGTCGGTGCGTTTCCTGGCACCCAACGCCCCGTCCTGGAAACGCGGCCCCAGATCGGTCCCAGGGCGTGGCCCTCGCGATACCTACGGCTAGGGAGGGTGAATCGTCCACCCGGCTCGGGAAAATCCCTCTGAGGGCGGAATCTGCCCCGTGGGGGACAGGCCTGCGGTAGACTCACAAGGTCGTCCGCGAGCCGTCCTCAGCGAGGTCGCGGCCGGGCGACGACCCTCGTCCCAGACGCCAGGAGCCCCCGCGAACATGACACCGAACCCCGCCGACGCCCAGCCCGACGACTCCTACGGCGCCAGCGCGATCCAGGTGCTCGAGGGTCTGGAGGCGGTGCGCAAGCGACCGGGCATGTACATCGGCTCGACGGGCCCGCGTGGTCTGCACCACCTGGTCTACGAGATCGTCGACAACTCGGTCGACGAGGCCCTGGCCGGCTGGTGCGACCACATCGAGATCACCATGCGCGAAGACGGCGGCGTCCGCGTCGTCGACAACGGCCGGGGAATCCCCGTCGACGTCCACCCCGTCGAGGGCCGGTCGACCGTCGAGGTCGTCCTCACGGTCCTGCACGCCGGCGGCAAGTTCGGCGGCGGCGGCTACGCGGTCTCCGGCGGCCTGCACGGCGTCGGCAGCTCGGTCGTGAACGCGCTCTCGAGCGAGCTCGACGTCGAGGTCCGTCGACAGGGCAACGTCTACCGCCAGAGCTTCACCGACGGCGTCCCCGTCGCGCCGCTCGCCAAGGGCGAGGAGGACGACACCACCGGCACGACGATCACCTTCTGGCCCAACGCCGAGATCTTCGAGACGGTCGAGTTCGACTACGAGACGCTCCGCACCCGGTTCCAGCAGATGGCGTTCCTCAACAAGGGCCTGCGGATCGAGCTCAGCGACGAGCGCCCGCAGCCCGACGACGCCGAGCCCCGTCACGACGTCTTCCACTACGAGAAGGGCCTGGTCGACTACGTCCAGTACCTGAACGCGGTCAAGAAGGTCGAGACGGTGCACGACGACATCCTCGCCTTCGAGCAGGAGGACACCGAGAAGAAGATCTCGCTCGAGGTCGCGATGCAGTGGAACACCTCGTACCAGGAGAGCGTCCACACCTACGCCAACACGATCAACACCCACGAGGGCGGCACCCACGAAGAGGGCTTCCGGGCGGCCCTCACGACGCTCATCAACCGGTACGCGCGCGAGAAGAACCTGCTCAAGGAGAAGGACGACAACCTCACGGGCGACGACGTCCGCGAGGGCCTGACGGCCGTCATCTCGATCAAGCTCGGCGAGCCGCAGTTCGAGGGCCAGACCAAGACCAAGCTCGGCAACACCGAGGCGAAGTCGTTCGTGCAGAAGGTCACCTTCGACCAGATCACCGACTGGTTCGACCGCAACCCCAAGCAGGCCGCCGAGATCGTCCGCAAGGGCATCCTGGCCGGGCAGGCGCGCATGGCCGCCCGCAAGGCGCGCGAGCAGACGCGGCGCAAGGGCGTGCTCGAGTCGAACGGCATGCCCGGCAAGCTCAAGGACTGCCAGAGCAAAGATCCTTCGCGCAGCGAGATCTTCATCGTCGAGGGCGACTCGGCGGGCGGCTCGGCCGTCCAGGGCCGCAACCCCGAGACGCAGGCGATCCTGCCCCTCCGCGGCAAGATCCTCAACGTCGAGAAGGCGCGGCTCGACCGCGCACTCGGCAACAACGAGGTCCAGGCGATGATCAAGGCGTTCGGCGCCGACATCGGCGAGGACTTCGACCCCGACAAGGCCAGGTACCACAAGATCGTGCTGATGGCCGACGCCGACGTCGACGGCCAGCACATCACGACCCTGCTGCTGACGCTGCTGTTCCGCTACATGCGTCCGCTGATCGACCTCGGCTACGTCTACCTCGCGCAGCCGCCGCTCTACAAGCTCAAGTGGAGCAACGCCGCGCACGAGTACGTCTACAGCGACGCCGAGCGCGACGCCGTCCTCGTCTCGGGCAAGGCCGCCGGCAAGCGGATCCCCAAGGAGAACGCGATCCAGCGCTACAAGGGCCTCGGCGAGATGGACTACAAGGAGCTGTGGGAGACCACCATGGACCCCGACACGCGCACCCTCTTGCAGGTGACCCTGGAGGACGCCGCGGCGGCTGACACGATCTTCGACACGCTCATGGGCGAGAACGTCGAGTCGCGACGCAACTTCATCCAGCAGAACGCCAAAGACGTCCGCTTCCTCGACATCTGACGCGTGCGCCGGCTGAGCCGGAGCACGCCCGCGCCCCGCGGAGGACACCGGGGCAGACCACGACAGACGGAGAATCATGGCCGACGAGCCGAACGACACCCCCGAGGGCACCACCGCGTTCCCCGCGGCGATCAAGCGCGACAGCATCGAGCAGGTCGACCTGCAGCTCGAGATGCAGCGCTCGTACCTCGACTACGCGATGAGCGTCATCGTCGGCCGTGCGCTGCCCGAGGTGCGCGACGGCCTCAAGCCCGTCCACCGTCGCGTGATCTACGCGATGTACGACGGCGGCTACCGTCCCGACCGCGCGTTCTCGAAGTGCTCGCGCGTCGTCGGCGACGTGATGGGCCAGTTCCACCCGCACGGCGACACGGCGATCTACGACGCGCTCGTCCGGCTGGTCCAGCCGTGGAGCCTCCGCTACCCGCTCGCGCTCGGCCAGGGCAACTTCGGCTCGCCCGGCAACGACGGAGCCGCCGCCCCCCGGTACACCGAGACGAAGATGGCCCCGCTCGCGCTCGAGATGGTCCGCGACATCGACGAGGACACCGTCGACTTCCAGGACAACTACGACGGCCGCACGCAGGAGCCGGCCATCCTGCCGGCACGCTTCCCGAACCTCCTCGTCAACGGCTCGGTCGGCATCGCCGTCGGCATGGCGACGAACATCCCGCCGCACAACCTCCGCGAGGTCGCCGAGGGCGCGCA
Organism: Frigoribacterium sp. PhB107; assembly: GCF_003751515.1. Lineage (NCBI taxonomy): Bacteria > Bacillati > Actinomycetota > Actinomycetes > Micrococcales > Microbacteriaceae > Frigoribacterium > Frigoribacterium sp. PhB107. The sequence goes on from NZ_RJKU01000002.1 coordinate 33,276, forward strand.
GTGGTCGCTCGCCCACCCCGAGGCCTCCCGCGAGGAGCTGCTCGAGGCGCTGATGGAGCGCATCAAGGGGCCTGACTTCCCCACCGGCGCGCAGATCCTGGGCGTCCGCGGCATCCAGGACGCCTACCGCACGGGTCGTGGCTCGATCACCATGCGGGCCGTCGTCAACGTCGAGGAGATCCAGGGCCGCACCTGCCTCGTCGTCACCGAGCTGCCCTACCAGGTCAACCCCGACAACCTCGCGATCAAGATCGCCGAGCTCGTCAAGGACGGCCGCATCGGCGGCATCGCCGACATCCGCGACGAGACCTCGGGCCGTACCGGCCAGCGTCTCGTCATCGTCCTGAAGCGCGACGCCGTCGCGAAGGTCGTCCTCAACAACCTGTACAAGCACACGTCCCTCCAGGAGAACTTCGGCGCCAACATGCTGGCCATCGTCGACGGCGTGCCCCGCACGCTGGCGCTCGACGGCTTCATCTCCGCCTGGGTGGCGCACCAGATCGACGTCATCGTCCGGCGCACCCAGTTCCGCCTGCGCAAGGCCGAGGCGGACGCCCACATCCTCCGCGGCTACCTCAAGGCGCTCGACGCCCTCGACGAGGTCATCGCGCTCATCCGCCGCTCGCCCACGGTCGAGGAGGCGCGCGCCGGCCTCATGGACCTGCTGGACGTCGACGAGGTCCAGGCCTCCGCGATCCTCAACCTCCAGCTGCGCCGCCTGGCCGCCCTCGAGCGCCAGAAGATCCAGGACGACGCGGACAAGCTCGAGCGCGAGATCGCCGACTACAAGGACATCCTCGCCAAGCCCGAGCGCCAGCGCACGATCGTCAGCGACGAGCTGCGCGAGATCACCGACAAGTTCGGCGACGACCGGCGCACCGAGATCATGCTCGGCTTCGACGGCGACATGAGCGTCGAGGACCTGATCCCCGAGGAGGAGATGGTCGTCACCATCACCCGCGGCGGCTACGTGAAGCGCACCCGCAGCGACAACTACCGCAGCCAGCACCGCGGCGGCAAGGGCGTCCGCGGCGCGCAGCTGCGGGCCGACGACGTCGTCGACCACTTCTTCGTGACGACGACGCACCACTGGCTGCTCTTCCTCACCGACAAGGGACGCGTCTACCGGGCCAAGACCTACGAGCTGCAGGAGGCGGGACGCGACGCCAAGGGACAGCACGTCGCGAACCTCCTCGCCATGCAGCCGGACGAGTCGATCTCGCAGGTGCTCGACATCCGCGACTACGAGGTCGCCCAGTACCTCGTGCTCGCGACCCGCGACGGCCTCATCAAGAAGACGGCCCTGACCGAGTACGACACGAACCGCACCGGCGGCATCATCGCCATCAACCTCCGCGACGACGACGAGCTCGTCTCGGCGCTGCTCGTCGACGAGAGCGACGACCTGCTGCTCGTCTCGCGCCACGGCATGTCGCTGCGCTTCACGGCCACCAACGACTCGCTGCGCCCGATGGGCCGCTCCACGTCCGGCGTGAAGGGGATGACCTTCCGCGAGGGCGACACGCTGCTCTCCGCCTCCGTGGCCGACGACACGGGCTACGTCTTCGTCGTGACCGAGGGCGGCTACGCCAAGCGCACCGGCGCGGACCAGTACCGCGTGCAGAACCGCGGCGGACTCGGCATCAAGGTCGCCAAGCTCGCCGAGGCCCGGGGCGACCTGGCCGGCGCCCTGATCGTCGGCGACGACGACGAGGTGCTCGTCGTGCTCTCGAGCGGCAAGGTGGTACGTTCTGCCGTGGCCGAGGTACCGGCGAAGGGACGTGACACCATGGGTGTCGTCTTCGCGCGGTTCGCCGCCGACGACCGCATCATCGCACTGGCGCGCAACACCGAGCGCAACCTCGTGGCACCGTCCGACGAGGCCGTCATCGACGCCGTCGGCGACAACGACGCCGTGCCCGCAGTCAGTCCCGGAGACGTGATCGACGCCGTCGAGCCCGTCACGGAGACACTCGCGGACACGGCCGACGACAGCAGCACCGGAGAGGAACCGACCAATGAGTAGCGTCGCCGAGAAGCTTCAGCGCAAGACCGCGCGCCCGTCCGGCACCAAGCAGGTGCGCCTGAAGCTCGTCTACATCGACTTCTGGTCCGTCGTGAAGCTGTCGTTCCTGATCGCTGTCGCGCTGGGGATCGTCACCGTCGTGGCGACGTTCCTGATCTGGCTGATCCTCAACCAGACGGGCATCTTCAACGACCTCGACCAGGTGCTGCGCGACATCCTGGGCGACCAGAACTTCACCATCCAGGACAGCTTCAACGTCGGGCAGGTCATGCTGTTCTCGATCGTCGTGGCCGTGCTGAACGTCGTGGTCGGCACCGTGCTCGGCGCCGTCGTCGCCGTGCTCTACAACCTGAGCGTCCGGGTCACCGGCGGCCTGCTGGTCGGCTTCACGAACAACTGATCCGGGTCGGATCGGCCCCCACGGCCGATTCGTCATCTCCGTCGTGGTGCTGTAGGCTTTACGACGGTCCGGGGGCTATAGCTCAGGCGGTTAGAGCGCTTCGCTGATAACGAAGAGGTCACAGGTTCAAGTCCTGTTAGCCCCACTCCCGAAGGTCCTCCTACGGGTTCACCCGGTGCCTCGGGGCCTTAGCTCAGTTGGTAGAGCGCCTGCTTTGCAAGCAGGATGTCAGGAGTTCGATTCTCCTAGGCTCCACGAAAAATCAGGCCTTTCCCTGCTCGCCCACGTCGTGGGTTCGCGGGGATTTTTCGTTCGTGTTCGTCTGGCTGCGCCGCCGCTCCTGCGGCGCAGCGTGTCGGCTCCGCCGACCCAGATGGCACCGCCGCCCGCGGAGCGGGCGACGTCGCTTCGCTCGTCGCCGGTCGCAACATCGCTTCGCTCGTTGCGGGGGCGACGTCGCTTCGCTCGTCGCCGGTCGCAACATCGCTTCGCTCGTTGCGGGGCAGGGGTGTGCGGGGGGTGCACGGAGGGCCCGGCTCCGGGGGGGGAGACGGGCCCTGCGGGGTGGTGCGGGTGGGGACTGAGTGACTAGGCCTTCGTGTCGGCGTCGTCGTCGGCGACCCAGAGCTCGTCGTCGGCACGGAGCGTCTGCACAGCAGCGAAGACGAGGCCGCCGAGCGCCACGACGCCGAGGCCGATCAGCAGCACGCCGCCGACGCCGGGGCCCGACTTCTTCTTGCTGGGCGCGTACTTCGCGGCCTGCGAGGCGAACTTGCCGCCCTGCTTCTTGGCCTTCTTGACGGCCTTCTTGACCTTGGGGTCGTTGACGAGGTCGAGACCGCCGAAGTAGGAGGAGAGGGCCGGGTAGACGTCGTGCTTCAGACGGTCCTGCGCGACGGTCGCGGCGTGGCTGCCGGCAGACAGGCCCTGCGAGACGGCCGGGCGGACGTTCTGGTCGACGGCGTGCTTGATGCGCGGCGTCACGTTCTTGTTGGCGTAGCGGACTCCGTGGTCGCGGGCGTCGCCGATGACCTTGCCTGCGTGGCTCACGACCTCGCGCTGCTCGGACCACACGTCGAACGCGTGCTTCTTGAACTTCTTCAGTTCTTTCTTCTGCTTGCGTGACAGGGCCACAGTGTTCCTCCAACGACTAGTAGGCAACGGCTCGGTTCGATGCTGGCCTCCCAGTCTGGCACGAGGCTTCCTGGCAGGTAACACCGTGCTCGCTGGGCACCCGCTGATGTGCTGAGGGCCCTGTGGGAGAATGGCTTCATGTCTACGCACACCGCTGTCGCCACCATCAAGACCAACCACGGCACCATCACCGTGAACCTCTTCGGCGACCACGCACCCAAGACCGTCGCCAACTTCACCGGGCTCGCCACCGGCACCATCGAGTGGACCCACCCCTCCACGGGCAAGGTCAGCACCGACCGGCTCTACGACGGCGTCGTCTTCCACCGCATCATCAAGGACTTCATGCTCCAGGGCGGCGACCCGCTCGGCCAGGGCATCGGCGGCCCCGGCTACCAGTTCGACGACGAGATCCACCCCGAGCTGAACTTCGGCGAGCCCTACGTCCTCGCCATGGCGAACGCCGGCAAGCAGGGCGGTCGCGGCACCAACGGCTCGCAGTTCTTCATCACCACCGTCGCCACGCCGTGGCTGCAGGGCAAGCACACCATCTTCGGCGTCGTCGCCGACGACGAGTCCAAGAAGGTCGTCGACGCCATCGAGGCCGTCCCCACCGACGCGCGCGACAAGCCCCTCGAGGACGTCGTGATCGAGAGCGTCACCATCGACGAGGTCTAGGTGACACAGGTCCCCGCCGACGCAGCGAACTACTGCTACCGGCACCCCGACAGGCAGAGCTTCGTGCTCTGCCAGCGGTGCGGTCGCACCGTCTGCGGCCAGTGCCAGACCCCGGCCGCGGTGGGCGTTCACTGCCCGGAGTGCGTTCGCGAGGCCCAGGCCTCCGCTCCGCGTGTGCAGCCTCGTGTCCTGGGCGGCATCCGCAGCGCCTCCCGTGGCGGGGCCCCGGTCGTCACGTACGGCCTGATCGGCGTCAGCCTCGTCGTGTACCTGGCGCAGGTGCTCACGGGCGGCGTGGTCAGCTCGGCGTTCTCGTACTACGCGCCGATCGCGCTCGTCGAGCCGTGGCGCATCGTCACGTCGATGTTCACCCACGGCAGCGTGCTGCACATCCTCTTCAACATGTACGCGCTGTACATCTTCGGAGCACAGCTCGAACGGACGTTGGGCAGGGCCCGCTACGCGGCGCTCTACTTCATCAGCGGGCTGGGCGGCGCGGCCGCGGTGACGCTCCTGTCGCCGACCACCCCGGTGGTGGGCGCGTCCGGGGCGATCTTCGGCCTCATGGCGGGCTTCTTCGTGATCGCGCGCAGCCTGGGCGGCTCGAACGGCGTCCAGCTGCTCGTCCTGCTGGGCATCAACCTCGCCATCGGCTTCGTCTCCCCGAACATCTCGTGGCAGGCGCACGTCGGCGGGCTCGTCGTGGGCGCCCTCGTGTCGTTCCTCTACACGAAGACCCGCCACCGCTCGAAGGCCGGCCTGCAGACGGCGGGGCTCGTCGCGATCGGCGCGGTCTGCCTGCTGATCGTCCTCGGGCGCTCGGCGATGTACCTCGGCTACCTCTGACCCGGCCCCCGGGTGCCTCCGACGCGAGGCGAGGAGAACGAAGGAGGCGGCACCCACCTGGGTGCCGCCTCCTTCGTCGTCGGACTGGTCCGATCTCAGCGAGCGGGGTTCTCCACCGACTTATCCACAGGACTGTCCACAGTGGGGATAGTTACAGCCGTGTAAGTGCGAACGCCTGTTCGAGAGGGACGGGGTCCCGAGTGCCTAGCGCCAGCGGGTGGTCATGAGGAACCCGATGAACATGATCCCGAAGCCGATCAAGATGTTCCACGAGCCAAGCGAGCCGATGGGCAGGGCGCTCTGGCTCACGTAGAAGACGACGATCCAGGCCAGGCCGATCAGCATGAAGCCGAACATGACCGGCTTGAACCACACCGGGTTCGGGGCGTCGGCCGCGGGGCGCGCCTCGGCGGAGCGGTCCGCGCGGGCGCGGGCGGGCTTCGAGGTGGGGTTCTTGTCTGCAGCCATGGCGCACATCCTAGCGTGGCGGCCCTGACGGGCCCCTCGGCCGTGCGGGACCTCGTCCACAGGGTGCGGCGTGCAGCCCCCGACACCCCAGGCGCCGCGGTTAGGATCGACCCCATGACCGTCGACGCGCGCATCGCCCCCGCCGACGGCCGTCGTCCCCGGCGACGGCGCCGCCCCGTGTCGTTCGTCGGCGTGCTCGGCGAGCTCCTCATCACCGCCGGCGTCCTGGTGCTGCTCTTCATCGCGTGGCAGCAGTGGTTCAACGACCTGGTCGTGGCGGGCGAGCACCGGGACCAGGCCTCGCAGCTGTCGCAGCAGCTCGAGCGCCAGGCGCAGGAGGCGCCTCCCGCCACCGCGGACGAGGCCGGCGACCCCCCGGTCACCGCCGCCCCCGCCGAGGCGGAGACCTTCGCGAACCTCTACGTGCCGCGTTTCGGCGCCGACTACGCCGTGCCGATCGCGGGCGGCACGAGCACGGTCCGCACCCTGAACAAGATCGGCATCGGGCACTACGACGACACGCAGATGCCCGGCGAGGTCGGCAACTTCGGGATCGCCGCGCACCGGACGACCTACGGCGCCCCGTTCAACAAGGTCGCCGACCTGCGACCGGGCGACGAGCTCTACGTCCAGACGGCCGACGGCTGGTACACCTACACCTTCCGCAACCTCCAGTACGTGCAGGCGACCCAGGTCTCGGTGCTCCAGCCCGTGCCCGACGCGCCTGACGTCTCCGCCGCCTCCGGGGAGCGCCTCATCACCCTCACCAGCTGCAACCCCATGTTCACCGCCCAGGAGCGCATCGTCGCCTACGGCGTCTTCGACTCGTGGCAGCCGCTCTCGGACGGCCCGCCCGCCGCCCTGGCCGCGGCCGGGATCGGGGGCTGACCGTGTACGGCGCCCTCTGGCGCGTGCTCCCGGGCCCCTGGTGGCTGCGGCTCCTGTTGCTGCTCGTGCTCCTCGCCGCCGTCCTGTTCGTCCTGGTCGAGTGGGTCTTCCCGCTCGTGAACGAGCTCGTCCCCGCCCCCGACGTCACCGTGGAGGAACAATGACGCGCATCTTGGTCGTCGACAACTACGACAGCTTCGTCTACACGCTGAACGGCTACCTGCAGCAGCTCGGGGCCGAGACCGACGTCGTGCGCAACGACGCCTTCGGCCGCGACGAGATCGCCGGTCGCATCGCCGAGTACGACGCCGTCCTGCTCTCGCCCGGCCCGGGCACGCCGGCGGCGGCGGGCGTCTCGGTCGACGTCGTGCACGCCGCCCTCGCCGTCGACAAGCCGCTGCTCGGCGTCTGCCTCGGCCACCAGGCCATCGCCGAGGCACTCGGCGCCACCGTCACGCACGCGGAGGAGCTGATGCACGGCAAGACGTCGCGCGTCGAGCACGACGACAGCGCCTTCTACGCCGACGTGCCGCAGCCCTTCACGGCCACCCGGTACCACTCGCTGGCCGTCGTCGACGAGACGGTGCCGGGCGACCTCGAGGTCACGTCCCGCACCTCCGGCGGGGTGATCATGGGCCTGCAGCACCGTTCCGCGCCGCTCTACGGCGTGCAGTTCCACCCGGAGTCGGTGCTCACCCAGGGCGGCTACCAGATGATCGGCAACTGGCTCGGCGTCGCCGGCCTGCCGGAGGCGGCGGTCACCGCTCGCTCGCTGAGCCCACTGGTCGACCTGAGCTGACGTCGGCCCCCTCGGCCGCGTCGGCGTCGGGGCGCGTGGGCGTCAGCAGCCGCGGGTCAACCTGCGCTGCACACGCCGAGCGTGATCTCGGAACCCTGCGGCTGGTCTCCCGGCGGGAGGGACTGGTTGGACACGCTGCCACCGGAGCAGCCGGGGTCGACGTACGACTTGACCGTCAGGCCGAGCTGGTCGCCGAGGACCGCGACGGCCTGCTCGAACGACTGGCGGGTCACGTCGGGCACGTTCACCTTGCCGTTGCTGACGACGAGGTCGACCGTGCTGCCGACGTCGACCTGGGTGCCAGCCGCCGGCGTCGACTCGAGCACGCCGTTCTCGGGGACGTCGGGCGAGTAGTCGGAGACCTGCTGCCCCTGGACGAGCCCGGCCGCGGTGATCGTGGCCCAGGCTGCGTCGAGCTGTTGGCCGTCGACGCCGGGCATCGCGACCTGGACGGGCCCCGAGGACACGGTGACGGCCACGGCGGAGTTCTTGAGCACGGCCGTGCCGGCCTCCGGGTCGGTGGAGATGACGAGGCCCTCGTCGACGGTGTCGCTCGCGGCGTCGGTGCGCGTCACCGTGAGGTCGAGGTCGCCCAGCTGGGCGGCGACGTCGTCGTAGGTGCTGCCGGCGACGACGGGGATGGTCGAGGTCTGGGCGTTGTCGATCTGGGGCGGCTGGAGGTTCACCACCCAGAACACCACGGCCACGATCACGATGCCGACGAGCACGATGCCCGCCCAGATCCAGGCGACCGGGGGTCGGGTCTGCGTCCGTTGCGGTCGGTCGTTGTCGTCGGAGGAGAGTTCCTTGAGCGCGGCCTCGCTGCCGACCCGGCTGTGCGGGTCGACGCCGAAGAGCGTCGAGCCGGCCTCGGGCGCGGCCCGGCGTCGCTCGGGCGCACGACCCTCGCCGGCAGCGTGGACGTCGGCTCGGAAGTCGGCGGCCGTCTGGAAGCGCTCGAAGCGGTCCTTCGCGAGGGCACGGAGCACCACGGCGTCCAGGGCCGGGGAGACCGCGGGCGCCACCGTGCTCGGGGGCACGGGCGCTTCGCTGACGTGCTGGTAGGCGACCGCCACGGGGGAGTCGCCACGGAACGGCGCGCGGCCGGTGAGGAGCTCGAAGAGCAGGACGCCGGTCGAGTAGAGGTCGGAGCGGGCGTCGACCGTCTCGCCCCGTGCCTGCTCGGGGCTGAAGTACTGGGCCGTGCCGAGGATGGTCGTCGTCTGCGCGACGGTCGCGGAGGAGTCGGAGATGGCTCGGGCGATGCCGAAGTCCATGACCTTGACCTGGCCGGAGTGCGTGATCATGACGTTGCCGGGCTTGATGTCGCGGTGCACGACGCCCGCCCGGTGCGAGTACTCGAGGGCGGTCAGGATGCCCTCGGTGATGCGGACGGCCTCAGTCGGGTCCATCGGGCCCTCGCGGACGACGTCCTTGAGGAGCCGCCCCTCGACGTACTCCATGACGATGAAGGGGACCTGCACCTCGTGGCCGCTGCGGTCCCGCGTCGACTCCTCGCCGGCGTCGAAGACGCGGACGATGGTGGGGTGCGCCATGCGGGCCGCGGCCTGCGCCTCCTGGCGGAAGCGGGTGCGGAACGCGGGGTCGGTGGCGAGCGACGGCTTCATCAGCTTGATCGCCACACGGCGGCCGAGCCGCGCGTCGGTCCCGACGTGGACGTCGGCCATCCCGCCCCGGCCGATCAGCTCGCCGATCTGGTACCGGTTGGCGAGGAGGTGGATGCCCTCTCTCACGCCTTCAGCCACGCGCCAGTCTCCCCTCTGGGACCCCGCTGCCTGCGCGACCCTTCCGAACCGCACCCAGTGTATCCGGGCCTCGACCCCCGGACGGGGCCGCCGCCTACGCCAGAGGGATGATTGTCAGCGCTTCGTGACACCCCGGGACGCGACGGAGGCCGCGACCGTCCGGGACGGTCGCGACCTCCGGGGCCGGGACGACGGACCCTCGCGCTACCCGTCCTCGCCGTTGCTGGGGCTCGGGCTGGGGCTCATGGCGGGAGCCGTCACGGTGACCGTGACGCCGGCCGACGGAGCCGAGCTCAGCTGGCCGCACACCGCGACGTACTGGACGGTCATGTTGCCGGGCGTCGCCGACTTCACGGACACGCTCGTGACGTTCGTGCCGAGCTGTCCGCTGGTCTGACCGGCGGTGTCCGTGCCGCCCGTGACCGAGTACGTGTACCCGGTCAGCGTGTAGCCCACGGGGCAGTTGCCGTACGCCTGCCACGAGATGGTGACCTGCTCCTGGCCGTCGCCGCTGACCTGGGGCGCGGAGGCGGTCGGCGCCGTGGGCTGCGGGGGCGTCGGCGCGGCACGGTAGATGTACATCGTCACCGAGGCGCCGATGGGCACGTTGCCGCTGCGGTCGAGGCCCGCGACGGTGCCGACCGCGGCCTCGTCGGGCGCCTGCGTGGTCGCGTCGACCGAGAGGACGTCGAGGCCCAGGTCGGCGAGTCGGCTGCGGGCGTCGTCCTCGGCGAGGCCGACGTAGGCGCTCTCGTCGACGGCGACCGTCGTCGGGCTCGGCTCCGGCTCCGGCGTCGTGGTCGACGGGGACGGCGCGGGGGCCGAAGACGACGGGGTGGTCGGGGCCGGCGCCGGGTCGTCCGAGTTCACCGCGAACGCGACGAGGGCAGCGACACCGACCAGGACGATGACGCCCAGCACGATGAGGGGCCAGAACCACGGGCTGCGCGGCTTCTTCTCGTCGTCCAGCTCGTCGCCCTCGCCGCGCTGGGCCTCGGGGTCGGCGGAGCCGGGCGTCCAGGCGGCGGCGCCCGGCTGCTGGCGCGTGCTGCCGGTGGGGTCGTAGAGCTGGGTGGTGGCGTCCTGGGCGCTGAAGGCCTGGGTCGCGGCGTCGCCCGCCCCGGCGGCGGCCATGCCGATCATCGGGACCGCCACGGTGGCGGCGGCCACGTCGCCTCGACGCAGGGCCCGGGCAGCCTGGGCGAGCGCCGAGGCGCTGGCGGGGCGGTCGGCCGGCTTCTTGGCGATGCAGGAGAGCACCAGGCGACGCACGGGCTCGGACACCGTCGAGGGCAGGTCCGGCGGCTGCTCGTTGATCTGCGCCATCGCGATGGCGACCTGCGACTCGCCCGTGAACGGACGCCGGCCGGCCAGCGCCTCGTACGCCACGATGCCGAGCGAGTAGATGTCGGTGCTCGGCGACGCGGGGTGCCCGCTCGCCTGCTCGGGCGACAGGTACTGCACCGTGCCCATGACCTGGCCGGTGGCGGTGAGCGGCACCTGGTCGGCGATGCGGGCGATGCCGAAGTCGGTGATCTTGACGCGGCCGTCGGGCGTCACGAGCAGGTTGCCCGGCTTGATGTCGCGGTGCACGAGGCCTGCGGCGTGGGCCGCCTGCAGGGCGGAGGCGGTCTGCGCGACGATGTCGAGCACCTTGTCGGTGGGCAGCACCCGGTCGCGCTCGAGCACGGTCGACATGGCCTCGCCGGGGACGAGCTCCATCACGAGGTAGGCGCTGCCCTCCTCCTCGCCGTAGTCGAAGACGTTCGCGATGCCCTCGTGGTTGACGAGGGCGGCGTGCCGCGCCTCGGCGCGGAAGCGCTCGAGGAACCCGGGGTCGCCGAGGTACTCGTCCTTGAGGATCTTGATCGCGACCGTGCGGCCGATGACCAGGTCCGTGGCTTCCCAGACCTCGCCCATGCCGCCGATGGCGACGCGGGTCGACAACTGGTATCGCCCACCGAAGGTGATTCCGCCGGAAGGTCTCATTTGTTCAGCACCGCCTCTAGTACTTTCTTCGCGATTGGTGACGCGACACTGTTCCCGAACGCGGACTGTCCGAGTCCGCCGCCGTTCTCGACGACAACCGAGATGGCCACTTCTGGGTCCGCCGCCGGCGCGAAGCCGGTGAACCACAACGTGTAGGGGTCGCCCGGGCCGTTCTCGGCCGTTCCCGTCTTGCCCGCGACGTCGACACCAGCGATTCTCGCACCGCTGGCGGCGCCGTCCGCGACGTCCTGCACCATCATGTCGGTCATCGTCTGAGCCGTCGCCGTGCTGACCGGCTTCCCGTACTCGCTGGGCGAGAAGTCCTCCACAGGGCTGAGGTCCGGGTTCAAGACGCTCTCGATCAGCGTCGGGTCCATGAGCGTGCCGCCGTTGGCGATCGCCGACGAGACCATGGCCATCTGAAGGGGGGTGACCCGGTCCGAGCCCTGGCCGAACGACTGCAGCATGAGGGTGGCGTCGTCGATCGGCTCTCCGTCGCGCTCGACCGGGAAGCGGCTCGGCGTGACGGCCTGGGGGATGTCGATCGAGTCGTCGCCGAAGCCGAACGCCGCGGCCTGGTCGGCCATGGCGTCGGCGCCGAGCGCCTGCCCGAGCTGGGCCATGGGGATGTTGCACGACAGGCGGAGGGCGGTGGCGATGGTGGCCGTCTCGCCGCCTCCGCAGCTGCCGCCCTCGGCGTTGTTGATGCTGAAGGTGGAGCCGGGCAGCTGCAGGGTCGCCGGGTTCGGGAACTCGCTGTCGGGGGTGTAGTCGCCGCTCTCGAGGGCCGCGGCGACCGTGACCAGCTTGAAGGTCGAGCCCGGCGCGTAGAGATCGCCCTGGATGGCGCGGTTCTGCAGCGGGTCGGACGGGTCGGCGACGAGGGCGTCGTACGAGCTCTTGACCGCCGCGGGGTCGTGCGACGCGAGCGGGTTCGGGTCGTAGCTCTGCTTCGACACCATGGCGAGGATCTTGCCCGTCGCCGGGTCCATCGCGACGACCGAGCCGGAGTTGTCGCCGAGGGCGTCGTACGCCGCCTGCTGCACCGCGGGGTCGAGCGTGAGGTTCACCGTGGCGCCCTCCGGGTCCTGGCCGGTGAGCAGGGAGTTGATCTGGTCGAAGAACTGCGAGTTGGCGTTGCCCGTCAGCTGCTGGTTCATGGCGTCCTCGACGCCGCGCGAGCCCTGGCCGAGCGTGTAGTAGCCCGTCACGGGGGCGTAGAGCTCGGGCTGCGGGTAGGTCCGCTGGAACTCGTAGACGTCGTCGACGGGCACCGACTGCGCCACGGGCTGGCCGCCCACGAGGATCGGGCCGCGCTGGGCCGAGTAGCTCGCGAGCAGGGACCGGTAGTTGCGCCCGTCGGCGCGCAGCGTGTCGGCCTGGATCGTCGTGATGTACGAGCTCGAGATGAAGAGCGCCACGAACATGGCGAGCACCACGAAGCTCACGCGCTTGAGTTCTTTGTTCATCAGCCGATCACCAGCCTCGGTTGGTCGCGGACGGAGTCGGACAGCCGCAGCAGGAGCGCCACGATGATCCAGTTCGCCACGAGGGAGGAGCCGCCCGCGGCCATGAAGGGGGCCGTCAGCCCGGTCAGGGGGATCACCCGGGTGACGCCGCCCATGACGACGAACACCTGCAGGGCGATGACGAAGGCGATGCCGACGCCGAGCATCCGCCCGAAGTCGTCCTGGCCGACGAAGCCGATGCGGAAGCCACGGGAGACGAGCAGCAGGTAGAGCGCCAGGATCGCGAAGATCCCGGCCAGGCCGAGTTCCTCGCCGAGCGAGGCGAAGATGTAGTCGCTCTCGGCGAGGGGCGTCGTCTGCGGACGGCCCTGGCCGAGCCCGGTGCCGACGAGGCCGCCGTTCGCGAAGCCGAACAGGCCCGTCACGAGCTGGAACGAGCCGCCGTCGGCCGTGTACTCGGCAGGGTCGAACGGGTTGAGCCAGGCCCGGAAGCGCCCCTGGACGTACCCGAGGAACGTGCTGGCGACGATGGCGCCCCCGAGGAACATCGTGAGGCCCAGCACGATCCAGCTGCCGCGGCCCGTGCCGATGTAGATCATGACCAGGAACAGGCCGAAGTACAGCAGCGAGGTGCCGAGGTCACGCTGGAAGATCAGCACGCCCATGGCGACGACCCAGACGATGAGGATCGGCCCGAGATCGCGGGCACGCGGGAACCGCATGCCGAGGATCTTGGGCCCCATCAGCGAGAGGTTGTCGCGGGCGGTCACCAGGTACCCCGCGAAGAAGATCGCGAGCGTGATCTTCGCGATCTCGCCCGGCTGGAACGAGAACGGGCCGATGTCGATCCAGACGCGCGCGTTCAGCCCCTCACGGCCGAGGCCGGGGACCAGGGGCAGCAGGAGCAGCGCGATGGACACGGCCATCGCGATGTAGCGGTACCGCGAGAGCACCCGGTAGTTGCGCACCACGATCAGCGCGACGAGCGCGATCGTCATCGCCATGACCGTCCACGCGATCTGCTTGATGCCGAAGGCGGCCCAGCCCTCGCGCCCGTAGGCGAGGTCGATGCGGTAGATCATCGAGATGCCGATGCCGTTGAGCGTCAGCGCGATCGGCAGGAGGAACGGGTCGGCCTCGCGGGCGACGACCCGGAGCACGAGGTGGAAGATCAGCCCGAGGCCGAGCACGGCGGAGCCGGCCACCAGCACGGAGGCGTCGATCGCCCCGGTCGCGCCGAGCTGAACGAGGACGATGGCCCCGGCGCAGATGCCGGCCGCGACGATCAGCAGCAGCAGCTCCAGGTTCCGCAGCTTCGCGGGCTGGCGCAGCCGCAGCGTGATCGCCTGCGTCAGGTTCTGGGCCTGCCCGGGGTCACGAGGCGAGGCGCCGGAGGAGCGGGCGGGTCCACGGGACGCCCCCGCGCCTCCTGCGGGACGGCCGATCAGCTCGGTGGAGGCCTCGTCGGACCGCTGGTCATCGAGCGACGGCATCGGCCAGCCTCTCGACGATGGCGCGGGCGTCGCCCAGCGAGTCCGCGTTGATCGTGTCCTCGACGGTCTGCTGCGTGTAGTTCGGCAGGTCGTCCACCCGGACGTCGGTGACCTCGTGCACCTCGCTCAGCGTGATCGGCCCGAGCGTCTGCTGGACGCCTTTGTAGATCACGACCGTGCCGTTCCGCTCGCCGACGTAGTAGTGGTCCTGCGTCCACTGGTAGGCGAGGAACAGGCCGGCGACGAGGGCGCCGACGGCGACGACCAGCGCCACCAGCCAGGTGACGCGGCGACGGCGACGCCGACGTCTGTCTTCTGCGATGAGCTCGGCGAGGTACTCGTCGGACTCGGGCTCGAAGTGGCTGTCCTCCGGGGTCGAGGCGACCTTGAGGGGGTGCAGCAGGATCGTCGGCAGGCGCAGCGACTTGCGACCGGCCTCGCCCTCGAACGTCAGCGGAGCCGAGGCCGAGCCGACCGTGACCGGGGGCTCGACGGACGAGTCGCCGGTGTCGTCGACGTCGACGACCACGACCGTCACGTTGTCGGGGGCGCCGTGGTCGAGGGTCTCCTTGACGAGGCGGCGCGTGGTCTGGTCGGCGTCGAGGCCGGCGGCGAGGGCCTTCTTGATGCGGTCCTCGGCGAGGTAGCTGCTCAGTCCGTCGGAGCAGATCAGCCAGCGGTCGCCCGGCTGGGTGCCGATGATGGCCGTGTCGATCTCGGGGGCCGCGTCGACGTCGCCGAGGACGCGCATCAGGACGCTCCTGCGGGGGTGGACCGCCGCCTCCTCGGCCGTGATCCGGCCGCTGTCGACGAGCCGCTGGACGAAGGTGTGGTCGGCGGTGATCTGGCTCAGCTCGCCGTCGCGCCACAGGTAGATGCGGGAGTCGCCGATGTGGGCGATCGTCATGCTGTCGCCGACGCGGAGCAGCGCGCTCACGGTCGTGCCCATGCCGGTGAGCTCCTGGTGCTCGAAGACCGTCTCTGCGAGCAGCTGGTTGGCGGCGATCAGGGACGACTGCAGCGCGAATTCCGCGTCGCCCGGAGACGTGTACTGCTTGTCGGTCTCGCGGATGCGGCGGATGGCGATGGCCGAGGCGACGTCGCCGCCGGCGTGGCCGCCCATGCCGTCCGCGACCACGAACAGCTGCTGACCGGCGTAGCCGCTGTCCTGGTTGTTGGACCGGATCTTGCCCACGTTGGACAGGGCGGCACTCTTGGGCGTCGTCATCGGGCGGCTACCGTCGCAGCTCGAAGCTCGTCTGCCCGATCGTCACCGTGGCGCCCGTCGGCACCGGAGTGGGGACGGTGACGCGCTCGTCCGCGAGGAACGTCCCGTTCGTGCTGTCCAGGTCCTGCACGACCCAACGTCCGTTCCAGAGCATCAGCCGGGCGTGGTGCGTCGAGGTGTAGTCGTCGCGGATCACCAGGTTGCTCTCCTGCGACCGACCGATCGTGAGGGGTCCGTCGCCGAGCGGCATCTCGAGTCCCGCCTTGGCGCCCTTCGTGATGACGAGGCGCGTCGCGGCGCCGTCGGACGACGGGGAGACGGGCGGGCGCTGCTGCGCGGGCGCCGGCGTGGACACGGGCCGGGGCGCAGGAGGCGCGGCGGCGGCCGACGAGGCTCGTCCCGGCTGCTGGTCGGTCGGCATCTTGCGCGCCCGCTGCCCGAAGAGGTCGGACCGCAGGGCGAAGACGACGGCGAAGACGAAGAGCCACAGCACGGCCAGGAAGGCGAAGCGCAGGGCGAAGAGGGTCAGCTCACTGGTCACCAGGATCCCCCTCGGACGTCGGGCCCGTCGAAGGGGTCGGGCGTCGATGACTGGGGGAGCACCCGGAACACGATACGCGTACGACCGATCTCGATGACCGAGTCGGGCTGCAGGGCGGCCTTGGAGAGCGGTGCGCCGTTGAGCTTCGAGCCGTTCGTGGAGCCCAGGTCGCGGGCCTGCGCGCGCTGGCCGTCCCAGAGGATCTCGACGTGCTTGCGGCTCGTGCCCGTGTCCTGCACGGTGATGTCCGCGTCGCTGCCGCGGCCGATGACGGTGCGCTGGCCGGTGATGGCGTGGCGCGTGCCGTCGACGTCGACGAACGGGCGCCACTTCACGTCGCCTTGGACGTTACGCGAGTCGACGGCGAGGATGCCGACGCTCAGCGCCTCGTCCTCCCTGAGCTGGACCCGGAGCGGACCGGCGAACTGGTAGCCCTGCGCCGTCGCGTGACGCTGCGTGAGCTGCGTGAGCTCGTCGATCAGGGCGGGACCCACGGAGGCCATCGCCTCGTGGTCGGCCGGGGAGAGCCGGACCAGGAGCTCGTTCGGCACGAGGATGCGGTCACGGGAGACCACGGCCGCCTTCGTGTCGAGCTCGCGCCGCAGCGCGCTCGTGATCTCGAGGGGCTGCACGCTCGAACGGAACGTCTTGGCGAAGGCGCCGTTCACGGCGCGCTCCAGCCCGCGTTCGAAGTTGTCGAGCAGTCCCATGGGTCTCCAGGTTCGGGGGTCGCTGGTCGCCCGATCTTAGCCGGACGGCGTGGACGGCCCCCGCAGGTGCTCTGACGGGGCGCTCGGACATGATAATGTTCTCGAGTTCGCGCGAGTGGCGGAATTGGCAGACGCGCTGGCTTCAGGTGCCAGTGCTCGAAAGGGCGTGGGGGTTCAAGTCCCCCCTCGCGCACGCGAACGAAAAGGCCCTCCTCTGGAGGGCCTTTTTCATTCGCTGTGCCTTCTGTCGCGCCGCTGCCCCTGCGGCGCAACGCCGCGAAAGCCCTCCTGTCGGGGGGCCTTTCCTGTTCAGCGTGTCTTCCGTTGCGCCGCCGCCCCTGCGGCGCTGGGGGGTCAGGCGAGCGGGGCGATCAGGCGGGGGCCGGTGTTGCGCACCGAGCCGACGTCGCGCGTGACCTCGTGGTGCACGAGGTCGTGGGCCACCTCGAAGGAGGCGCGGTCGAGCAGCGCGAGCAGCTCGCCCGTGTCGAGGTGGTCGCCCAGCCAGTCGTCGTAGGCGTCGGGCGTGAGGCAGGACGGCATCCGGTCGTGGACCTCGCCGGGCGCGACGTGGGCGTCGCGGGTGATGATCGACATCGAGAGCACCCACCGCGTCGGGTCGTCCTCGTCCGCGGCGGGGTCGGGCCAGGCGCTCATCACCCCGGCCATGGCGAGGCCGGCGTCCGGCTGGTGCACGAAGTGCGGCTGCTTGCCCGTCTCGGTGACGACCCACTCGTAGTAGCCGAGGGCCGGCACGATGCAGCGTGCCTGCGCGAACGGCCGTCGGAACATCCCGCTCGTCGCTACCGTCTCGACGCGGGCGTTGATCGGCTGGGGCCGCTTCTTCAGGTCCGGGTACCACGGCGGCGTCAGTCCCCAGCGTGCCTGGGCGAGCTCGCGCTCGCCGTGTCGCGTGCGCACGACGGGCACCGTCGTGGTCGGGGCGACGTTGAAGTCGTCCGGCAGGGTCCCGAGACCGGCGAGCAGGTCGGGCATCAGGTCCGACGTGGCCTTCGCGATGACGTAGCGGCCGCACATGGCCCCAGTCTGCTCTCGTCGCGGCGCGGGCGGAAGGGCTCGTGCACCGGGCCGTCCGACGGTTCCCCTCGGGGCATCCCGCGTGGTTCACTGTGGCCACGCGCGGCGGCGCCGCCGCTCGGGAACAGGAGAGGTGGTCGCCGTGGCTCGCTCAGGAGAGGTCGCCGACGCGGCGGAGGAGCTGCACGGCTGGGTGGTCGTGGGCGTCGTCCCCGCCACCGCCGAGGCCGTCGTCGCCCGGGCCGCGGAGTTCGCCCGCCGGTTCGGCACCGGGCTCGCCTGCGTGGCTGTCGAGCCCGACCGGATGGCCTTCGCGGAGAGCATCGACGGGACCGTGCTCTCGTACCCGATCGCGCCGGAGGACTGGGCCGACGAGATCACGTTCGAGCCGGAGCTGCGCGAGCGCCTGCTCACGGTGCTGGTCGACCACGCCGGACCGGTGGCGTTCGTCGCTCTGACCGGCGACCCCGCGACGGGCCTCGCGTCGTTCGCGGGCACGGTCGACGCGCCGATGATCGTGGTGGGCAGCCGGGAGGCAGGGCTCCGGGGGAGCCTGCGCGAGTTCTTCGCCGGCTCCGTGGCGCTGCACCTCAGCCACCGGCAGACGCGACCCGTGGTCGTCGTGCCGCTCGCGCCCGTGTCGCGCGCCCAGGCGCTGCCGTGGGAGGACGAGCTGTAGCGGCGCCTCCTCGGCTCGCTGCCCCGTTGCCGGACGGTCAGGCGTGCGTGGTGCGCTCGTGCTCGGCGTGGTCGGCCGGCTCGAGCTGGAACGTCGCGTGCTCGACCTCGAAGTGCGACGCGAGGCACCTGTCGAGGGCGTCGAGGGTCGCGTCGACGCGCATGTCGCAGAACACGTCGCGCTCGACGACGACGTGCGCGGAGAAGACGGTCGCGCCGCTGGTGATCTGCCAGGCGTGCACGTCGTGGGCGGAGACCACCCCGGGCGTGTCGGTGATGTGCGCGCGCACGGCCGCGAGGTCGATGTCGCCCGGCGCCGAGCCGAAGAGCACGCGCACGGCCTCGCGCAGCAGCGACCACGCCCGCGGCACGATCATGGCCGCGATGATCAGCGAGCTCACCGAGTCGGCCTGGGCGAAGCCCGTCGTCAGCACGACGACCGAGGCGACGACGACCGCCGCCGACCCGAGCAGGTCGCCGAGCACCTCGAGGTAGGCGCCGCGCATGTTGATCGAGTGGGAGGCACCGCCGCGCAGCACGAGGAGCGCCACGACGTTGGTCGCCCCGCCCACGAGGCCGACGACGAGCATCGGCAGGCCCAGCACCTCGAGGTGGCTCGGGTCGAGGAGCCGCGACACGGCGGCGACGGCCACCGAGAGCGAGACGGCGACGAGCACGAGGCCGTTGATCAACGCCGCGAAGACCTCGGCGCGTCGGTAGCCGTAGGTCTGACGGCCGCTCGCGGGGCGGGCGGCGACGATCGTCGCCAGCAGGGCGATCACGAGGCCGGCGAGGTCGGAGGCCATGTGCCCGGAGTCGGCGAGCAGCGCGAGCGAGCCGGAGAGGGCCGCACCGACGAGCTGGGCGACGAGGCCCAGGGCGACGACGCCGATCGCGAGGCGCAGGCGACGGCCGTCGGCGGCCATGTGGCCGTGCGCGTGGTCGTGGCCCATGCGTCGCTCCTCACGTCACCCGGTCGGCCCGCCGGGTGCTGGCCGTCGTCGACCCTACCGGCGGCGACCGACGCTCGACAGGTGTGCGGGCCAGTCGATGACGAGGATCGTTCCCGACTGTGCACCGGCGGCCCGGGAGTGGGAACAGAGGGGCCGTCTCGGTCGTTGGCAGCGTCATGACCGACACCGGCGCCTCCTCCGTCCCCCGTCCATCCTCGTCGGGTCCGCTCGTCGGCGTGACCGGCTCGACCGGTGCCGTGGGCGGCCGGGTGGCGGCCGCGCTCGCCGAGGCCGGCGTCCGGCAGCGCCTGGTCGTCCGCGACGCCTCGAGGGCGCCGCGGCTGGAGGGCGCCGAGGTGGCGGAGGCGACCTACGGCGACCATGAGGCCTCCGTCGCGGCGCTGCGCGGCGTCGACGTCCTCTTCATGGTGTCGGCGGCCGAGGCGCCCGACCGGCGGGCCCAGCACCTCGACTTCGTCGCGGCGGCCGCCGAGGCCGGCGTGGGTCAGGTCGTCTACACGTCGTTCCAGGGCGCGGCCCCCGACGCCGTCTTCACCCTCGCCCGCGACCACTGGGCCACCGAGGAGGCGCTCCGCGCGTCGGGCATGCAGGTCACCCTGCTGCGCGACTCCTTCTACCTCGACGTGCTGCCCGAGTTCGCGGACGAGCAGGGCGTGCTCCGCGGGCCCGCCGGCTCGGGGCGCGTCGCCGCGGTCGCGCGGGCGGACGTCGCGGACGGGGTCGCGGCCGTGCTGCAGCAGCCCTCGGCGCACGCCGGCGCGACCTACGAGCTGACCGGCTCCGAGGCCGTCACGCTCGCGGAGGCGGCGGCCCGGCTGTCCGTCGTGCTCGGTCGGCCGTTCTCCTTCGTCGACGAGACGCTCGACGAGGCGTACGCCTCACGCGAGCGCTGGCAGCCCGAGCCGTGGCAGGCGGACGCGTGGGTCAGCACGTACACGTCGCTCGCGTCGGGCGAGGTGTCCCGCGTCACGACCGCCGTGCGCGACCTCACCGGCCACGACCCGCTCACGATCGAGACCCTCTTCGGGCTGCGCGGCGCCTGAGCCGCCGCGGGCGACGGGGACCCGCCGGCTCAGCGGACGCGTCGCGCCGACAGCACGCCGCTGATCCCGAGCACGAGCACCGACACGAAGATCCCGACCATCGGCAGTTCCCACCCGCCGGAGGCGTCGTGCAGGCCGCCGATCGCCAGCGGCCCGAGCGAGGCGATGGCGTAGCCGCCGCCCTGCACGAGGGCCGAGAGGCGGCGGGCGTCGTCGCCGGTCGTGGCCATCCGCACGATCACGATGAAGATGATCGTGATGCCGCCGCCCTGGGCCGCGCCGCCGAAGATCGACCAGATCAGCCAGTGCTCGGGCGCGAAGAAGAGGCCGAGCGGCATGGCCGTCCAGAGCACGCCGATCAGCGCGATGACCGCGGACGGGCGCCAGCGCAGGGCGAGCAGCGGGACGCCGATCGCCCCGACGACCGCCATGATCTGGAACACCGACGAGCTCGCGCCGGCGGCCTCGCGGGTCAGGCCGATCTCGTCGCCGAGCAGCGTGGGCATCCACGCGGTGAGCCCGTAGTAGGCGAAGGCCTGGCCGGCGAAGGCGAGCGTGAGGCCCCAGGTGGTCCAGCGGCGCAGCAGCGGCCGTCGCCGCGCCTCCGCGTCGGCCTCGTGGGCCGCGGTCTCGACCACGTCGATGCCGCCGGTCATGACGTCGGCCGAGGAGGCGCCTCCTGCGTCGACCGCCCCGCCCACGTCACGTGCCCCCACGCCGAGCGCGACCCGCGGACCGACCGCGACGGCCCACACGGCCACCGCCAGGACGGCGAGCAGCCCCCAGCCGACCAGCGCGGCCGGCCAGCCGACGACCGAGGCGATCGGCGCGGTCGCCAGCGACGTGATCATCGACCCGACGTTGAGCGCCGACGTGTAGATGCCCGTGACGAAGCCCGCTCGCTCGGGCGTGTAGTCGCGCCGGATGATGACCGGGAGCACGACGTTGCCCACGGTGATCGCGATGCCGATGACGATCGTGCCGACGTAGAGCCAGGACGAGGTGCCGAGGGCGCGCAGCACGGTGCCCAGCAGGACCCCGGCGAGGCCGATGCTGACGGCGCGCTCGGCGCCGACCTTGACGATCAGGCTCGAGGCGAGCGGGCTCGCGAGGGCGAAGCAGAGCACGGGGATGCTGGTCAGCAGCCCGGCGACGACGGCGGTGAGGCCGAGGTCGGCGCTCATCTGGCCGAGCACGGGCGCCGTGGCGACGATGGGGCCGCGCAGGTTGAGCGCGATGAGGACGATCGCGAGGGTGAGCAGCCAGGCGGCGGGCGAGCGGACCGCGGCCGAGCCGGCCTGCCTCACGCCGCGCCGCGCACGGGTGCCGTGACGAGCTCGACGCCGAGCAGATCGGCCACCTCGCGCACGTCGGAGGCGACGGCGACGGCACCGACGTGCTCGGCGGGCTCGCCGTAGCCCCAGGTCACGAGGATGGTCGGCACGTCGTGCTCGGCCGCGCCCTCGACGTCGTGGTGGCGGTCGCCGATCAGCACCGGACGCGAGACGTCGGCGCCGCGCTCGCGCAGGCGGCGGAGGGCCTCGGCGACGACGTCGGCCTTCGTGTTGCGGACCTCGTCGTCGGACGCCCCGGTGATCAGGTCGAGGTACTGCACGAGGTCGTGCGCCTCGAGGATCTTGGTGGCCGGCGTCTCGGGCTTCGAGGTGGCGGTCGACGTGGGCAGCCCCGCGGCGTGCACGCTGGCGAGCAGGTCGCGGACCCCGGGGAAGATCTCGCCCTCGAGCGCGCCGTTCGCGAGGTAGTGCGCGCGGTAGGTGCGCATCGCCTCCGCCAGTCGGTCGCCGGTCAGGCCGAGGCGCACCTCGAAGCTCTGCGGCAGGGGCGGGCCGACCCACGCCATCAGCTCGGACTGCTCGGGCACGGGCAGGCCGAGCGAGGCGATGGTGTGCGCGAGGCTGGCCGTGATCGCCGGCGCCGAGTCGGCGATGGTGCCGTCGAGGTCGAACAGGACGGCGGTGTAGGAGGGAGTCATCCCCTCCAGCTTAGGAGCGCCGCGGAGCTCCGGCCGCGGCCGGAGCCGCTAGAACAGACGCGAGTGCGAGTCGTCGAGCCCGCGCATCGCGTCGTAGTCGAGCAGCAGGGTGCGGATGCCGCGGTCGTGCGCGAGGGTGCGGGCCTGCGGCTTGATCTCCTGCGCCGCGAAGACGCCGGTGACGGGTGCCAGGTGCGGGTCGCGGTTCATCAGCTCGAGGTAGCGCGTCAGCTGCTCGACCCCGTCGATGTCGCCGCGGCGCTTGAGCTCGACGGCAACGGCGGCGCCCGAGGCGTCCCGGGCGAGGATGTCGACCGGCCCGATCGCGGTCATGTACTCGCGGCGGACGAGCACGTGCCCCTCGCCCAGCAGGTCGATCTGCTCGGCGAGCAGCTTCTGCAGGTCGGCCTCGACGCCGTCCTTCGTGAGCCCGGGGTCGACGCCCATCTCGTGGGACGAGTCGTGCAGCACCTCGTGGATCGACACGACGAGGATGTCGGCGGTCTTCGCCTGCGTGACCTTCCAGAGCTCGACGACCCCCGCCTCCTGCTGGTCGGCGTCGGGCTCGAGCACGGTCAGGGTGCACGGCGGGCTCATCCAGTTGAGCGGCTTGTAGCTGCCGCCGTCGGAGTGGACCAGCAGGCTGCCGTCGCTCTTGACCATGAGCAGGCGGGTGGCGAGGGGGAGGTGGGCGCTGAGCCGGCCGGCGTAGTCGACCGAGCAGCGGGCAATGACGAGACGCACCCGACGATCCTACGGTCCGGCCGGGCGGGGCCGCGTCAGCGGCGGGCGGTCTCGCGAGCAGCGCCCGAGGCGACGCCCGCGACGGCGATCAGGGCGAGCACGACCCAGAGGCCGTTCAGCAGACCGAGGCGCTCGCCGAGGAAGCCGATCAGGGGCGGCATCGCCAGGAACGCGACGTAGCCGATCGTGGCGACGGCGCTCACGCGTGCGGCGGCGACGCGCGGGTCGTCCGCCGCTGCGGACAGCCCGACGGGGAACCCGAGCGCCGAGCCGAGCCCCCACGCGACGACGCCGACGACGGCGAGCCACGGCGCGGGGGCGACGATGACGAGGGTGAGCCCGAGGACGGCGGCCACGGCCGACAGCCGCAGCATCACCACGCGTCCGAAGCGGTCGAGCAGCGGAGACCCCGCCACGCGGGCGACGGTCATCGCCGTGACGAAGACGAAGAACACGACGGCCCCGCCCGAGTTGCTGAGGCCGTGGCCGTCGACCATCGCGAGGGCGAGCCAGTCGTTCGCCGACCCCTCGGCCGTCGCCATCCCGAGCACGATCAGGCCGATCAGCACGGTGCCCGGCGTCGTCCAGACCGCCAGGCGCGAGCGCCACCCCGAGGAGGCGCCTGCTGGCTCGTCGTCCGAGGTCGCGTGCCCGAGGTCCTCCGACTGCATCTGCCGGGTCACCACGACGGCGACGCCGGCGAGCACGACGGCGAGGAGCGACACGTGCACGGCGACGGGGACGCCGGCGGCCTCCGCCGCCGCGCTGAGGAGCGCGCCGACCATCGTGCCGAGGCTGAAGGCGGCGTGGAACAGCGGCATGACCGTGCGGCCGAGCACCCGCTCGGCGGCGGCGCCCGAGACGTTCATCGCGACGTCGCACAGCCCGTTGCCGAGGCCGAAGACCGCGAGGCCGACCACGATGCCGAGGAACCCCGCGCCGAGGTCGACGCTGAGGCCTGCGGCGACGAGGCCCGCGGCCGCCGTGACGAGCGAGCCGAGCACGGCACGCCGGGCACCGACGGCCGCGATGACGTGGCTCGAGAGCGTGATGCCCACGATCGACCCGACGCTGAGCCCGGTGACGAGCAGCCCCATCTCGAGAGTGCTGGCGTCGAGCGCGTCGCGGACGGCGGGCACGCGGCCGAGCCAGGTCGCGATGCCCAGGCCGGACAGGCCGAAGACGACGAAGAGGGCGTTCCGCCAGGCGACCACCTGCCGACGGGTGAGCCCGCCGTCGTAGGTGCGCTGGTCGGCGGGGGCGGCGGTCATGGCTGTGTCACCTCGGACGTCGGTGTTCGAATCGATTCGATCGCCAGCGTAGGGCGTCGGGGCGGCGACCGCCAGGGGCCCGGCGGGCCCGGTCGCGGGCGCGGCGGCCGACGGCCGTGGGCCCGGCTCCGTCGGCTAGGCTGCGGCCCATGAGCCGGGCAGAGGGCGACGTCGCCGCGAGGCCGACCCTCGCCGCGGTCGCGCGGGCGGCCGGGGTCAGCGCGAGCACCGCCTCGTTGGCCTTCAGCGGTGCCGGCCCCGTCTCGGACGAGACGCGCAGCCGCGTCTTGGCCGTCGCCGCCGACCTCGGCTACGGCGGGCCCGACCCCCGCGCCCGGTCGCTGCGCCGCGGCCGCTCGGGCATCGTCGGCGCCGTCCTCGAGGACACCCTGAGCAACGCCTTCCGCGACCCGATCAACGTGGCGATGCTCGACGGCATCGCCGACGTCACGGGCCCGGCCGACAACAGCCT
The DNA here is from genome assembly GCF_003751515.1 of Frigoribacterium sp. PhB107. Classification (NCBI taxonomy): domain Bacteria; kingdom Bacillati; phylum Actinomycetota; class Actinomycetes; order Micrococcales; family Microbacteriaceae; genus Frigoribacterium; species Frigoribacterium sp. PhB107. Next base: position 57,924 of record NZ_RJKU01000002.1, read on the forward strand.
GCTGCTGCTCACCGAGACCGAGGGCGAGCACACCCGCCTGCTCGACGCCCCGGTCGACGCGCTCGTGCTGTTCGGCTGCAGCACGCGCCTCGATGCCTCCGTGTCGACGGTGCGACGTCGCGGGATCCCGCTGGTGTCGATCGAGGCGCCGCCGATGGAGGGCGTCCTCGACATCGGCGAGGACAACGTGGGCGCGTCCCGGCTGCTGGCGCAGCACCTCCACGACCTCGGCCACCGCCGCGTCGCCGTCGTCGCGCTCGAGCTGGGCCCGGGTCGCGAGACCGGGGACATCACCGACGCACGGGTCGCGGCGGGCACGACCTGGCCTGCACTCGAGCGGCTGCGCGGCACGCGCCTGGTCTACCCCGACGCCGGCGGGCTCGTCACGCGCGGCAGCTGGACGTCCGAGGGGCACCGCGCCGGCACGCAGCTGCTCGACGTGCCCGCGTCCGAGCGCCCGACGGCGATCATCGCCCAGAGCGACCTGCTGGCCTCGGGGGTCATCGCCGCGGCGGCGGACCTCGGCCTCTCGGTGCCCGGCGACCTCAGCGTCGTCGGCTACGACGGGGTTCGGCTCGACGACCCCCGGGCCGCCGACCTGACCACCGTGGTGCAGCCCGCGGTCGAGAAGGGCCGCGCGGCCGGTCGAGCCGTGCTCGCGCTGCTCGCGGGCGAGGCCGCCACGGGCACGATCTTCACGAGCGTGTTCCGCCCGGGCTCGACGACGGCTCCGCCGCGCGCCTGACGCTCGGTCGCCGGTCAGCGCGCGCCGACCACCATCCACCGGTCGGTGCGGGCGCGCAGGCCGAGCGTGACCGCACGGGCACCGATGTAGCCGAGGCCGAACGTGAGCCAGAGCGCGACCGCACCGGCCGTGCCGGGGCCGACCCGCGCCTCCACCGGGAGCAGCAGCGCGAGGTAGACCAGCACGCTGACGACGCTGGCGACGGCGAGGTAGCGGGCGTCGCCGGCGCCGAGCAGCACCCCGTCGAGCACGAAGACGAAGCCGGCCAGCGGGATCCCGACGGCCATCGCGACCACCACCGAGGGCAGCAGTGCGCGCACCCCCTCGTCGCTGCTGAAGACGGGCGCGAGCACCGGGGCGAGCACGGCGAGCAGGGCGCCGAGCAGCACGCCGCCCCCGACGCCGAACAGCATCAGCCGCCGAGTGATCGCCCGCACGCGCTCGGGGTCGCCCTGGCCGAGCGCGTGCCCGACCATCGCCTGGCCCGCGATCGCGAGGGCGTCGAGGGCGAACGCGAGCGTGCTGAACAGCGTCAGCGCGATCTGGATCACGGCGAGCCCGGCGACCCCCGAGGAGGCGGCTGCCGCGACGGTCGCGACGAGCGCGGCCCGCAGGCCCGCGTTCCGCACCAGCAGCCACGCGCCCGAGCGGGCGGTCCGGCCCACCCCGGCGAGGCCGGGACGGAGGTCGGCGCCGACGTCGCGTGCCGCCCGGACGGCGATGACGACGTAGACGGCGGCCATGCCCCACTGCGCGACGACGGTGCCCGCCGCGGAGCCGGCGATGCCCCAGCCGAAGCCGTAGAGGAACAGCGCGTTGAGGGCGGCGTTGGCCGCGAACCCGACGCCGGCGACGACGAGGGGCGTGCGGGTGTCCTGCAGGCCGCGGAGCAGACCCGTCGCCGCGATGACGACCAGCATGCCCGGCAGGCCGATCAGCGAGACGGAGAGGTACGTCGTGGCGGCGCGGGCCACGTCGGCGTCGACCCCGAAGAGGCCGACGAGCGGCTCGGCGACGAACGCGCCGGCGACGGCGATCGCGACGCCGACGAACAGGGCGAACCAGAGGCCGTCGACGCCGGCGCGGATCGCCCCGCGACGGTCGCCCGCGCCCAGGCGCCGAGCGACTGTCGGGGTCGTCGCGTAGGCGAGGAAGATCAGCAGGCCGAGCGCCGTCTGCAGGATCACGCTCGCGATGCCCAGGCCCGCGAGCGGGACGGAGCCGAGGTGCCCGACGAGGGCCGTGTCGGTGAGGAGGAACAGCGGCTCGGCCACGAGCGCACCCAGCGCGGGCAGGGCCAGGCGGAGGATCTCGCGGTCGAGCGGCGACCGGAGGCGCACGTCTAGTCGGTGCCGCGGAGGCGGCCGACCACGGTCATCAGGTGGTAGACGACGATGGCGGCGACGGTGCCGAGGATGATCCCGCCGAAGCTCGCGCCGCCGAGCGCGAAGGTGAAGTCGGCGATGCCCATGATCAGGGCGACGCCGGCCGTCAGCTGGTTCTTCGGGCGGCTGAAGTCGACCTCGTTCTCGACCCAGATGCGGATGCCGATGACGCCGATCAGGCCGTAGAGCGCCGTCGTGACGCCGCCGAGGACCCCTGGCGGGATGGTGAAGATGACGGCGCCGATCTTGGGCGAGAGGCCGAGGAGGATCGCGACGACGCCCGCGACCCAGTACGCGGCGGTCGAGAACACGCGCGTGGCGCTCATCACGCCGATGTTCTCGCCGTAGGTGGTGGTCGCCGAGCCGCCGCCGAGACCGGCGAGCACGGTGCTCAGGCCGTCGGCGAAGAGGGCACGGCCGGTCAGCGGGTCGAGGTCGCGCTTCGTGAGCTGCCCGACGCCCTTCACGTGGCCGACGTTCTCGGCGATGAGGGCGAGCACGACGGGCAGGAACCCGAGGTAGATCGGCAGCTGGGCCAGGTCGAACGCGGGCGCCGTGAAGGTCGGCAGCCCGATCCAGGCGGCGTCGCCGACGGCGCTGAAGTCGACCTCGCCGAGCAGCACGGCGGCGACGTAGCCGACGACGACGCCGACGAAGATCGACAGGCGGCCGAGCAGGCCCGTGAAGAGCACGGCGCTCAGCACCACGGCGGCGAGCGTGATGACGGCGGTGAGCGGGGCCTGCGCGAAGTTGTCGCGCGCCGCGGGCGCCAGGTTGAAGCCGATCAGGGCGACGATGGCGCCGCTGACGACCGGGGGCAGCAGCGTGTTGATCCAGCGCGTGCCGGCCAGGTGCACGACGACGCCGACGATCGCCAGCAGGGCGCCGACGACGATGATCCCGCTGAGCGCGAGCGGGATCCCGCCGACCGCCGTCGCGGCGCCGATGGGCGCGAGGAACGCGAACGACGAGCCGAGGTAGCTCGGCAGCTTGTTCTTCGTGATGATCAGGAACAACAGCGTGCCGATGCCCGAGAAGAGCAGGGTCGTGCTCGGCGGGAAGCCTGTGATGATCGGCACGAGGAACGTCGCGCCGAACATGGCGACGACGTGCTGACCGCCCAGGCCGATGGTGCGCGGCCAGGTGAGCCGCTCCTCCGGGGCGACGATCTCGGTGGAGTCGACCGTCTTGCCGTCGCCGTGCAGTGCCCAGGGGAGTGCCATGGGCAGAACTGTAGCGGCGCGCTGTTTCCTGCTCGTTTCCTGCACCGCGCCTGTGGAGGGGCAGGGCGCTCTGCACAGGCCCTGCCGCGTCGGGCGCGGCGTCGCCGGCCCCGCCTAGGCTGGCGGACATGACGACCGACGCGCTGTCCTCCGGCATCACCACCGACGAGCTCGACCCGGGTGTGCGCCCCCAGGACGACCTGTTCCGCCACGTCAACGGGCGGTGGATCGAGCGGACCGAGATCCCCGACGACAAGGCGCGCTACGGCTCCTTCTACCTCCTCGCAGAAGAGGCGGAGGCGGCGGTCCGCGACATCGTGCACGAGTCGCAGTCGGCCGAGCCGGGCACCGAGGCACGCAAGGTCGGCGACCTGTTCACCAGCTTCACCGACGAGGCCCGGGTGGAGGCGCTCGGCGCCGAGCCGCTGCGCCCGCTCCTCGAGACGGTCGCGTCCGTCGACGACGTGCCCGGGCTGCTCCGCCTCGTCGGCGCCTTCGAGAAGCAGGGCGTCGCGAGCTTCGTCCAGCTCTTCGTCGACAACGACCCGGGCGACCCCACGCGGTACGTCGTGCAGGTCGAGCAGGGCGGCCTGGGGCTGCCCGACGAGTCCTACTACCGCGAGGAGAAGAGCGAGGCGATCCGCACCTCCTACGTTGCCTTCGTCTCGCGCATGCTGGGGCTCGCGGGCCTCGACGACGCCGACGAGCGGGCCTCGCGCGTGATGCAGCTCGAGACGGCCATCGCCTCGCACCACTGGGACAACGTGGCCACCCGCGACAGCGACGCGACCTACAACCTGCTGCCGTGGTCCGAGGCCGCCGCGCTCGCCGAGGGCGTCGACCTCGACGTGTGGCGCGACGCGGTGGGCGCGCCCGCCGGCGTCTTCGACGAGGTGGTCGTGCGCGAGCCCTCGTTCGTGACGGGCCTGTCCGGGCTGATGACCGACGAGCAGCTCCCGGCCTGGCAGGACTGGCTGCGCTGGCAGGTCGTCCGCTCGTTCGCCGCGTACCTGTCGTCGGCCTTCGTCGAGGCGAACTTCGACTTCTACGGGCGCACCCTGACGGGCACCCCCGTGCAGCGGGCCCGCTGGAAGCGCGGCGTCTCGTTCGTCGAGGGCGCCATGGGCGAGGCCGTCGGCCGCATCTACGTCGAGCGCCACTTCGCGCCCGAGGCGAAGGAGGCGATGGACGTGCTGGTCGAGAACCTCGTCGAGGCCTACCGTCGCAGCATCGCCGACCTGTCGTGGATGACCGACGAGACGCGGGCGCGCGCCCTCGACAAGCTCGAGAAGTTCACGCCCAAGATCGGCTTCCCCGTGAAGTGGCGCGACTACTCGGCCCTCGAGGTCGACCCCGGCGACCTCGTCGGCAACGTCCGGGCCTCGGCCGTCGTCGGCTTCGACCGCGAGCTGGGCAAGATCGGCCAGCCGATCGACCGCGACGAGTGGTTCATGACGCCGCAGACCATCAACGCGTACTACAACCCCGGCTTCAACGAGATCGTGTTCCCGGCGGCCATCCTCCAGTTCCCCTTCTTCGACGCGAGCCGCGACGCCGCGGCCAACTACGGTGCGATCGGCGCCGTGATCGGCCACGAGATCGGCCACGGCTTCGACGACCAGGGCTCGAAGTACGACGGCGACGGCAAGCTGACCGACTGGTGGACGCCGGCCGACCGCGAGGCCTTCGAGCGCCTCACGACCTCGCTCATCTCGCAGTACGACGCCCTCGCCCCGGCACAGGTGCCCGAGCACCACGTCAACGGCGCGCTCACGATCGGCGAGAACATCGGCGACCTCGGCGGGCTGTCCATCGCCTACGACGCCTACCTGATCTCGCTCGACGGTGCCGAGGCGCCCGTGATCGACGGGATGACGGGGGCTCAGCGCTTCTTCCTCAGCTGGGCGCAGGCGTGGCAGATCAAGCTCCGCGACGAGGAGGCGATCCGGCTGCTGTCGATCGACCCGCACTCGCCCAACGAGTTCCGCTGCAACCAGATCGTGCGCAACATCGACGACTTCTACGACGCGTTCGAGCTGACGGAGTCCGACGCGCTCTGGCTCCCCGCCGAGCAGCGCGTCACGATCTGGTAGCCGTGCCGCCCGCGGAGGGCCCGATCGGCCGGGAGGATCTGCCCGGTCGAGAGGGGCAGCCCGACCACGAGGGGCAGCCTGAGCACGAGGGGCTGTCCGGTCAGGGAGTCCCGGGTCGGCCCGGCCGGCCCGGCCGGCACAGCAGTCGGGCGGACGAGGCGGTCGAGGCAGGGCGGCACGCGCCGCCCTCGCCGCCGGCGGGTCTCGGGGGAGCGCTGACGGCTCTGGGCGACCTCGCGGCCGAGGGCGTGACGGTCTCCGCGTCGGTCTGGGACCTCGACGACGGTACCGAGCTGCTCGCCGTCGACGACCGCGTCGTGCTGCCCGTCGGACAGCTCGGGGCCGTGCTGCTGCTGATCGAGGTCAGCGCGCAGATCGAGGCAGGTCAGCTCGGCGCCCTCGACGAGCTCGAGCGCATCGCCGGTCCGGGCAGCCGGGCTGCCCTCGGCGGCGGTGGCATCTGGTCGTACCTGCAGCGACGTCGGCTGGCCGTCACCGACGCGGCCGCCCTCGTCGGGGCCGTGCGCGACCCCGCCGCCGTCAACGCGCTGCTCGCCAGGGTCGGGCTCGAGGCGGTCAGGGCCAGGGCCGACGACCTGGGCGTGCGCGACACCGCACTGCTCGACGAGATCCGGTCCGAGCGCGGTCCCGACGACGCGCCTGCCCCCTCCGTCGGCTCGACCCGGGAACTCGCCCAGCTGACGGCCCTGCTCGCGCAGGGGCAGGTGGTCGGGTCCGCGGTCAGCAGCCGGGTGCTCGGCTGGCTGTCGCTCGGGGTCGACCTGTCGTTCGTCGCGGCGCCCCTCGGCCTCGACCCCGTCTCGCACCGCCGGACCGACCACGACCTGCAGCTCGTCAACGCGGTGGGCAGCGACCGCGGTGTCCGCTCCGAGCTCGGGGTGCTGCGCGGGCCGCGGGGCGGCGTGGCCTACGCCGTGACGATGACGTTCGACGACCTCACGCTCGAGCGCCGCCTCCGGGTGCTCGCCGCGGCCCGAGCGGTCGGCGTCGACCTGCTCGCACGCGTCCGCTAGCGCGCGGTCGGCCTGCCCGCCCCATTCACTCCCGTCTCGCAGGTGCCACCCGGCACATCCCGCCCAGCAAATGCCGACCAGCAAATGCCGACCGTTCGGCCCTCTAAGGCTCTGCAACAGGGGGAGATCCCGTCGCTGCAGCACTCGAGGTCGGGTTCTGCAGCGGCAGCGGCAGCGGCAGCGGCAGCGGCAACAGCAGGGCGGGCCGGGCCCAGGGGCGGGGGCGAGCTCAGCTCAGCTCAGTCGATCAGGTCGAGCTCGACCGCGACGCGCAGGGTCTCGACGCCGGCGGGAGGGCACCGGTCCACGTCCGCCGACGTGACCCAGTGCAGTGCGCCGATCTCGCCCGAAGGCGACGGCTCGGCTCCGTCGTCCGTCGGCCTCGCCGACCAGAGGCGCATGTGCACCTCGCGCCCCTCGGGCTCGCCGTGGGCCTGGGTCCGGACGGCGCCGAGCTCGCGGAGCGACGAGCGGTCGAGCTCGAGACCGACCTCCTCGCGGGTCTCGCGGACGAGGGCGTCCTCGCCGGTCTCGCCTGCCTCCTGCTTGCCGCCGGGGAGGTAGAGCACGTCGCGTCCGCGAGCCGTGACCATGAGGAGGCGGCGGTCGCGCACCAGCACGAGCGCACTGACGACGATCGGGTCCATCCCCCCATCCTCGGGCACCACGGAGCGGCGCTCGCGATACGACCCTCGAGACGCGAGTGATCTGCGTTGGCACACCCCGACACGCTGCTGTCTCGAGGCCCTCACCACCGGATCACGCGCACATTGCGGGGAGGAAGAGCAGAGCAGAGCGGAGGTGCGGGGGCGCGTCAGCCGACGTCGCGGTGGCGGAGCCGCTCGTCGTCGGCAGGGCGCAGCACGGCGGGCTCGACGGCGGCCGCCCGGGTGTCGGTGAGGCCGAACAGCGACTCGAGGCCGTCACGGAACTCCTCGCCGCGCCCCTCGCGGGCGAGCTCGCGAGCCCGGACCGACGGGGTGTGCAACAGCACGCCGGCCAGGTGGCGCAGCGCCGACTCCGTGCGCTCGGACGAGTCGCCGCGCGACCGGGCGCGCTCGATCTCGGCGTCGAGCACGTCGAAGACGTGGCGACGCAGCGCGACGACGGCCGGGGTGAGCGACTGCTCGGCCGCGACGGCGTGGAACTCGGCGGCAGCGCTCGAGACGAGTGCGCGGGCGTCGTCGGCGGCGGTCAGCTCGGCCATCGGGGCGTGCAGGCTGATCGTCTCGAGGTCGAGCAGCTCGACCCCGGGCACGCGGGCGACGAGGGGGTCGACGTTGCGGGGCAGGCCGAGGTCGATGACGAGGCGGCGCGACGCGTCGACGACCTCGGGCACGACGACGGGCTCGGTGGTCGAGGTGCAGGTGATGAGCACGTCGCTCCACGAGATGGCCTCGGCCAGGTCGTCGAAGGGACGCAGGTCGTGCTTGAGCCCGAACCAGGAGGCGCGGCCCGATGCCGAGAACACGGCCAGGTCGCCCGCGCCCCGGTCGCGCAGCGCGGCCACGGTGGTGGCGGCGTACTGGCCGGTGCCGACGATGAGCACGCGCGCCTGCGACCAGTCGGTCACCCGCGACGAGGCGAGCTCGAGGGCGAGGCGGACGAGCGAGCGCCCGGCTCCGCCGACGTTGGTGCGGTTCTTGACCCCACGCGAGGTCTGGGACGCCTTCTGGAACAGCCGCTCGAGGTCACGCGACGTCGTGCCGCGCGTCCGTGCGGCCTCGAGGGCCCGGCGGACCTGGCCCGAGATCTCGTCCTCGCCGATGACGACCGACTCGAGGCCCGAGCTCACGGCGAACAAGTGCTCGACGACCTCGTCGCCGGTGATGACGCGGACGTTGTCGCGCATCTCGTCGGCCTCGATGCCGCTGGCCTCGCTCATGGTGCTGATGGTGGCCTCGACCGCGACGGAGGCGGCGGCCGTGAGGGGCTCCTCCACGTCGACGTAGGCCTCGAACCGGTTGCAGGTCGCGAGCACGACGGCCCCGCCCACGAAGTCGTTCGCGTCGACCAGGGTGCTCGCCGCGGAGGGTGCGCCGATGCTCAACTTCTCGAGGAGGTCGAAGCTGGCGTTCCGGTGGGACGCCGTGAGGCAGATGAGCACCCGTCGATGATAACTCTCATGCGCCGGTCGAACCCGGGGGTTGCCTCGATGTCGAGGCTGTGCGCAGGTGATCCGTGCACAGGCTGCACATTCCGCAGCGCGCGTTCAGGAGGTGCCTGTCAGCCTGGCAGACGGCCTCGCATCACCGGGGCCCCGCACGACCAGAGGAGCACCACCATGACCGAAGGCACCACCCGCACCACCGACGCCGGCAGCACCGCCACGAGCACCCAGTGGCAGCTCGTCGCCCGCCCGCACGGCGAGCCGACCACCGACGACGTCCGCGAGGTCGAGGTCGAGCTGCCCGCGCTCTCGGCGGGCGAGGTGCGCGTGGCCAACGAGTTCCTCTCGGTCGACCCGTACATGCGCGGCCGGATGAACGACGTGAAGTCGTACGTGCCGCCCTTCGCCCTCGGCGAGACGATGACCGGCGGCGCGATCGGCCGGGTCGTCGCGTCCGCCTCCGACGACCTGCCCGTCGGCACGGTGGTGCAGCACGACCTGGGCTGGCGCGACGTCGCGCAGGGCGCCTCCTCGTCGTTCCGGGCCGTCGAGCCGGCGCCCGGCGTCGAGCTCTCGGCCTACCTCGGCGTGCTCGGCCTGACCGGCCTGACGGCCTACGTCGGGCTGACCGAGATCGCGGGCATCCGCGAGGGCGACGTCGTCTTCGTCTCGGGCGCCGCCGGTGCGGTCGGCACGATGGTCGGCCAGATCGCCCGTCTGAAGGGCGCCTCCCGCGTGATCGGCAGCGCCGGCAGCGCGGAGAAGGTCGAGCTGCTCACCTCGAAGTACGGCTTCGACGCCGCGTTCAACTACAAGGACGGCGACGTCGCCGAGCTGCTGGCCGAGGCCGCGCCCGACGGCATCGACCTCTACTTCGACAACGTCGGAGGCGACCACCTGTCGGCCGCGCTGGCCAGCTTCAAGGACGGCGGCCGGGCAGCGCTCTGCGGCTCGATCGCCGGCTACAACGCGACCGGCGCGCCCGTCGGGATCACCGGCACCACGAACATCGTGACCCGCGGCCTGATGCTCAAGGGCTTCACGCTCGGGAACTACCGCCACGTCGCTCCGGCGTTCCAGGCCGAGATGGGCCCGTGGCTCGCGGCCGGCGAGGTCGTGCACGACGAGACCGTCGTCGAGGGCATCCACTCGGCGTTCGACGCGTTCACCGGCCTGATGCGCGGCGAGAACGTCGGCAAGATGGTCGTCGCGGTCTGATCTCGGTCTGACCTCGATCTGACCTCGAGCGGACATCGAGGTGACGCTCCGGGGGAGTGCGTCCGACGCGCACCCCTCGGCCGCGTCACCTCGATCCCGGCGCTGCCCAGCGGGCGGGTGGGACAATGGGGCACGTGACCCTGCCCGACACGCACCCGCTCCTCTCCGGCCGCACCGCCTCCTCGTCCCTCGTCCGTGCCCTGCGCGGCGACCGGCCCGAGGTGCTGCCCGTCTGGTTCATGCGCCAGGCCGGCCGCTCGCTGCCCGAGTACCGCGCGCTGCGCGTCGGCACGGCGATGCTCGACGCCTGCCTCGACCCGGCGCTCTCGAGCGAGATCACCCTGCAGCCCGTCCGTCGCCACGGCGTCGACGCCGGCATCTTCTTCAGCGACATCGTCGTGCCGATCAAGCTCGCGGGGGTCGGCGTGGACATCGTCGCCGGGCGCGGTCCCGTGCTGGACCAGCCGATCCGCACGCCCGACGACGTCGCCGCGCTGCGTCCCCTCGAGCAGGAGGCGCTCGCCCCGATCGCCGAGGGCGTCGCCCGCACCGTGGCCGAGCTGGGCGACACCCCCCTGATCGGTTTCGCCGGCGCCCCCTTCACGCTGGCCGCCTACCTCGTCGAGGGCGGACCGTCGAAGGACCACATCCGCGCCCGCGCCCTCATGCACAGCGACCCCGAGACGTGGCAGGCCCTGCTCGGCTGGGCCGCCGACGTGACCGGGGCGTTCCTCCGCGCCCAGGTGCTCGCCGGGGCCAGCGCCGCCCAGCTCTTCGACTCGTGGGTCGGCAGCCTGTCGCTGTCCGACTACGAGCAGCACGTCGCGCCGTTCTCGGCCCGCGCGCTGTCGCACGTCGCCGACCTCGACGTCCCGACCATCCACTTCGGCGTCGGCAGCGGCGAGGTGCTGAGCGCCATGCACGGCGTCGGGGTCGACGCCGTCGGGGTCGACTGGCGCATCCCGCTCGACGAGGCCTCGCGGCGACTCGGCGGCGGCGTGCCCGTCCAGGGCAACATCGACCCGGCGATGCTGCAGGCGCCCTGGCCGGTGCTCGAGGCGCACGTCCGAGAGGTCGTCCGCCGGGGCCGTGCCGCACCCGCGCACGTCCTCAACCTCGGCCACGGCGTCGGGCCCGACACCGACCCCGACGTGCTGACCCGCATCGTCACCCTGGCCCACACCCTGTAGGAGGCGCGCGACCGTGACCGAGGCGACCCGCTCCTCCGGGGCGGCCGCGCAGCGCGCCCTCGTGGTGGGCGGCGGCGTCGCCGGCCTCGTCGTCGCGCGCGACCTCGCGGCGGCCGGCGTCGCGGTCACGCTCGTCGAGGCCTCGGACCGGCTCGGCGGAGAGGTCGGCCGCCACGTCGTCGGCGGCCTGCCCCTCGACGCCGGCGCCGAGAGCTTCGCGACGCGCGGCGGCACGGTGCAGGCGTACCTCGACGAGCTCGGGCTCGGCGGCGACGTCGTGCTGCCCGACCCGCGCGGGGCCTGGGTGCAGCACGGCGCCGGACAGGCCTTCCCCCTGCCCCGCACGGGCCTGCTCGGCATCCCCGGCGACCTGACGGCCGACGACGTCGTCGCGGTCGTCGGCGCGGCGGGCACGGCCGAGGCGGCGCGGCTCGACGCGGCGGCGGGGGACGTCGGCGCTGACGAGACCTCGGTCGGCGGCCTCGTCCGCGTGCGGATGGGCGACGCCGTGCTCGACCGGCTCGTCACCCCGATCATCGGCGGGGTCCACTCCGTGCACCCCGACCTGCTCTCCGTCGACCGGGTCGCCCCCGGCCTCCGGGCGGCGCTGCGGCGGGAGGGCTCGCTGGCCGCGGCCGTCCTCAGCGTGCGGGCGCTCGCGCCGGCGGGCTCCGCGGTCGCCGGGCTGCGCGGCGGCATGGCGAGCCTGGCGGAGGCGCTGGTCGCCGAGCTCGACCGCCTCGGCGTCGAGGTGCGGCTCGGCGCCCACGTCGCAGTGCTCGACGCCCGCTCGGTGACGCTGACCGGCAGCGACGACGTCGCACACGACGAGCACGGGCCGACGCCCGAGCGCCTCGAGGCCGACGTCGTCGTGCTCGCCGTCGGCGACGGCGCGGGGCGTGTCCTCGGCGGCCGTCCGGCCCACGCCGCGGGACTCATCACGTTGGCCACGCTCGTGCTGTGCGACGACCGCCTCGACGCGGCGCCCCGCGGCACCGGGGTGCTCGTAGCGCCCGGTGCCGACGGCGTGCGCGCCAAGGCGCTCACCCACGCGACGGCGAAGTGGCCGTGGCTCGCGGAGCGGGCCGACGGTCGGCACGTCCTCCGGCTCAGCTACGACTCCCCGGTCGTCACGGCGGCCACGAGCGACGACGAGCTGCGCTCCACGGCGCTCGCTGACGCATCGGTGCTGCTCGGGCTGTCGCTCGACCCCGCCACGGTCGAGGACGCGGCGCGCGTCGAGTGGTCCGCGCCCCTCCCACAGGAGGCGGTGGGCGCCTCCTCGTCCCTGCCCGACGGCGTCGTCCGCGTCGGCGGCGCCGTGGCCGGCCGGGGGCTCGCCGCCGTGATCGCCCACGCACGTCGCGTCGCCGCCGACCTCGTCGCCCGCTGACCGCGAGCGGCGCGGCGGCCGAGCACGGGCGCGTCCGGGCGGCGGCGGGCGGCACCGGGCTACATTGGGACAGCGCGTCGGGCACCGGTCCGTGCGCCCCCACACATGAATGGAGCGACATGCGAGGCAAACTGATCTTCGTCGCCGGAGCAGCCGTCGGATTCGTGCTGGGCGCTCGCGCCGGCCACGAGCGCTACGAGCAGATCGCCGCGAACTCGTCGAAGCTGTGGAACAGCCGCGCCGTGCAGCGGCAGGTCGTCAAGGCAGAGGACTTCGCGGGCGCCAAGGCCGCCGACGCGGTCGACGCGGTCGTCAACGGCGTGAAGACGGTGGCCGTCAAGGCCGTCGGAGGCGGGAAGAAGAAGAAGTGACCGACTCCACCCGGAGCGACAAAGTGCGCCGGCGACGCGGCTCGGGGTCGCGCTCGTTCTTCGCCCTGGTCCAGGACGTCCCGAGCCTGGTCACCGACCTCGTCAAGGGCGAGCTCGCCCTGCTCAAGTACGAGATCATCGGCACGCTCAAGGCGTTCGGCATCGGCGCGGGGTTCCTCGTCGGCGCACTCGTCTTCGTCTTCGCCATGCTCGGGGTGCTGCTCACGGGCATCGTCCTGCTGATCGCGATCTGGCTGCCCGGTTGGCTGTCGGCGCTGATCGTCGCCTTCGTGCTCCTCCTCGTCGCCGCCCTGCTGGCGTTCCTCGGCTACCGGAGCATCAAGAAGGGCCTCCCGGCCGTGCCGGAGAAGACGATCGCGAGCCTCAAGCGCGACCTCAAGGCCGTCAAGGGCGTCGGGACCATCCCGGGGCACGACGTCACCGAGTTCTGAGCCGCCGCCTCCGCGACTCCCTGCGAGCCCCGCTCGATCCCTCCTCCCCGCCCGCACCGATCGGAGACCCCGTGAGCGACAGCACCGCCAAGAACGACAGCAGCGACAAGGCCGACAAGGCCGACAAGGCCGACGGCAGCGACATCCAGGCCCACATCGACCGCACCCGTGCGGAGCTGGCCGCGACGCTCAACGAGCTCGAGGACAAGCTCAACGTCCCGAAGCAGCTCGGCATCGCGGGCCACCGCGCGAAGTCGTCGTTCTCGCGCGACCCGCTGCCCTGGGTCGCGGGTGCCGGCGTCGCCGCGCTGGCGCTCGCGGGCGTCGTCGTCGCGGCCGTCCGGTCGCGCTGAGCGCGAGCCCGTCCGACGGCCCCCGCCGGACGGCCCCCGGGCGACCGGCCGGAGATCGCTCGACGACGTCGCAACCTGGTTGGGCTCCCAGCCCGCACAGGTGGAGAATGGCTCCATGAGTCACAGCGCCGACTCGCCAGTCCCCGAGCTGCCGACGTCCGATTCCCCTCCTGCCGAGAGCCCCGGCGCCGAGCGCCTCGGGTACACCCTCTGGGCAGTCCTCCGACGCGACCCCCAGAACCCGTACGCCCCCGAGCACGAGGACGTCGCGCAGCTCGACGAGCTCGTCGACTCCCTCGCCTCCGAGGGCGTGGTCGTCCGCGGCTTCTACGACGTCAGCGCCCTCCGTGCCGACGCCGACGTGATGATCTGGCTGCACGGCGAGGTCCCCGAGGCGATCCAGTCGGCGTACCGCCGCCTCCTGCGCACCGACGTCCTCGGCGGCCTGCTGCCGACCTGGAACGCGATGGGCATGCACCGCGACGCCGAGTTCTCGCGCAACCACAGCCCCGCGTTCATGCGCGGCAAGGAGCCTGAGGCGTGGCTCACGGTCTACCCCTTCGTCCGCAGCTACGAGTGGTACCTGCTGCCCGAGGCCGAGCGTCGTCAGATGCTCGCCGACCACGGCAAGCAGGGCTCCGAGCACCGCGCCGTGCTCACCAACACGGTGGCCAGCTTCTCCCTCGGCGACTACGAGTGGATCCTGGCCCTCGAGGCTCCCGAGCTCGTGCAGCTCGTCGACCTCATGCGCGACCTCCGCTACACCGAGGCCCGCCGACACGTCCGCGAAGAGGTGCCGTTCTACACGGGCCGTCGCATCACCACCACCGAGATCATCGAGGTCCTGTCGTGACCGACACCACCGGCATCACCAACGGCCAGCTCGTCCGTGCCGCCACCCCCGCCGCCGCGCAGGGGCCCGAGCACGTCAGCGTGCCCACCGACTACGACGCGATCCTCCTCGCCGGCTTCGGCGGGCCCGAGGGCCAGGACGACGTCATCCCCTTCCTCCGCAACGTCACGCGCGGCCGCGGCATCCCCGAGGAGCGCCTGGAGGAGGTGGCGACGCACTACCGCCACTTCGGCGGCGTCAGCCCCATCAACGAGCACAACCGCGAGCTCAAGGCCGCCCTCGAGGGCGAGCTGTCGCGGCGCGGCATCGACCTGCCCGTGATCTGGGGCAACCGCAACTGGGACCCGTACATGGCCGACGCCGTGCGCGAGGCCGACGAGCGCGGGTTCACCAAGCTCATCGCGGTCGCGACCAGCGCCTACTCGTCCTACAGCTCGTGCCGCCAGTACCGCGAGGACTTTGCGATGGCACTCGAGGCCACCGGGCTCGAGGGCAAGGTCATGATCGACAAGGTGCGTCAGTTCTTCGACCACCCCGGCTTCGTGCAGCCGTTCATCGACGGCGTCCGCGAGGGCCTCGAGAAGGCCCGGGCCGAGAACGCCGACCTCGACCTCGCGACCGAGGTGCAGGTGCTCTTCGCGACGCACTCGATCCCGTCGACCGACGCCGCCCGCAGCGGTCCCGAGGCGCGCGGCTTCGACGACGAGGGCGCGTACGCGGCCCAGCACAAGGCCGTCGCCGAGGTCGTCATGGCCGCGGCCGAGGCCGGTCTCGGGCTCGACCTGCCCGCCGGCGGCGGCACCACCGTTCCGTGGCAGCTCGTCTACCAGTCGCGCAGCGGCCCGCCCTCGATGCCGTGGCTCGAGCCCGACATCAACGACGCCATCGACGACCTCGCCGGCGGCCCGACGCGCGCCGTCGTCATCGTGCCGCTCGGCTTCGTGAGCGACCACATGGAGGTCATGTGGGACCTCGACGAGGAGGCGCTCGAGACCAGCGAGAAGAACGGCTTCTGGGCCACGCGCACCCCCACCCCCGGCATCGACCCGAACTACGTGACCGGCCTCGTCGATCTCGTCCTCGAGCGCGTCGAGGGCACCCCCGTCGACGACCGTCCGCACCTCACCGACATCGGGCCCTGGTACGACGTGTGCCGTCCGGGCTGCTGCGAGAACGTGCGCCTCGGGTTCAAGCCCGCCGTCTCGGGATTGGTGCCGTAGGAGCGTGGCGACACTCCGAGTAGGCACCCGGGCCAGCGCGCTGGCCGTCGCGCAGTCCACCACGGTCGCGGAGCGCCTCGCGGCCGCGACCGGCCACGACGTCGAGCTCGTCCGCGTGCACACCGAGGGCGACCGCACCCAGGCGACGGGCGAGTCGCTCTCGCTCGGCGGCACGGGAGTGTTCGCGAGCGCGCTGCGCGAGGCGCTGCTCGCCGACGAGTGCGACGTGCTGGTGCACTCCCTCAAGGACCTGCCGACCGCCTCCCACCCGGGTCTGCATATCGGGGCGGTCCCGGGCCGGGCCGACGCCCGCGACGCGCTCTGCGCCCGTGACGGCCTCACCCTCGAGACGCTGCCGCAGGGCGCGAAGGTCGGCACCGGCTCGCCGCGTCGCGTGGCCCAGCTGCTCGCCCGGCGTCCCGACCTCGAGGTCGTGCCGATCCGCGGCAACGTCGACACCCGCCTCCGTCGCCTCGAGGACGACCTGGACGCCGTCGTGCTCGCCGCCGCCGGCCTCGGCCGTCTCGGCCGCTCGGCCTCGGTGACCGACCTGCTCGGCCTCGGTCCGTGGCCCAGCGCCCCCGGCCAGGGTGCGCTCGCGGTCGAGGTGCGCGAGGGCGACCCCAGCGACGACCTGGCCCGTGGGCTGCGAGCGATCGAGCACGTCGAGACCCGTCTCGTCGTCACCGCCGAGCGCGAGGTGCTCGCCGGGCTCGAGGCCGGCTGCTCGGCGCCCATCGGCGCGACCGCCGTCGTCGACGCCGGCCTGCTGCTGCTCAGCGCCACGGTCTACAGCCCCGACGGCTCGCGCCGCATCAGCTCGTCGCACGCGGTGTCGCTCGAGGAGGGGCCCGTCACGGCCCAGCTCGCCGACGTCCACGAGGTGGCCGGCCGCGTCGTCGACGAGCTGCTCGAGCTCGGCGCGGCCGAGCTCGCGCCGATCGGCGGGGGCCCCTCGGGCGGAGACCCCCTGGGGAGCGCGTCGTGACCGCCGCCAAGCCGCTCAAGGGCGTGCGCGTCCTCGTGCCGCGTGGCGGCAAGTGGGGCGACGGCGTCTCGGCGTCCCTCCGCTCGTACGGCGCGGCGCCCGTCATCGCGCCGCTCATCAACTTCGCGCCCGCCGAGACGCCCGAGCTGCTCGCGGCCGCGTTGGCGCGACTGCAGACGGGCGTCTACGAGTGGCTCGTCGTGACGAGCGCCACCACCGTCGACGTGCTCGTCGGCAACGGAATCCGACCCATCCCCGCGACGCGCATCGCGGCGGTCGGCGAGACGACCGCCGCGGCCCTGACGCTCGCCGGCTACCACGTCGACTTCGTCCCCGAGGGCGACAACTCCGCCCGCGGCCTCGTCAAGGAGTGGCCGTCGGAGCTCGTCGCCGGGCGCGTGCTCGTGCCCCAGTCCGACATCGCCGAGCCGACCCTGGTCGCCGGCCTGTCCGCCCGGGGCTTCGACGCCGAGTTCGTCTCGGCCTACCGCACCGTGGGGGTGCCCGTCACGGACGACGTGGTGCGCGACGTCGCCTCCGGCGACATCAGCGTGCTCCTCGTCACCTCGGGCAGCGTCGCACGCCAGATCGCCGCCCAGCTGGCGCCCCTGCCCGAGAGCACGGTCGTCGCCTGCATCGGCCCGCGCACGGCGTTCGACGCCCGCGCGGCCGGACTGCCCGTCCACCTCATCGCCGAGACGCGCTCCGCCGCGGCCCTGGTGGAGGCGGTGGTCGAGAACGCCGTCGCGGGCGGCGCGGCCGACCTCGACGACGCGCACGGAGGGGGTCGCTGACGCGACCCTCCCGCGGTGCCCGCACCGCGCCTCCTCGGCTCGACCGTGCCGGGGCCCCGACATCGACGACCATCGACGACCCGAGAAGGACCATGTCCCAGTTCCCCCGCGTGCGGCCCCGCCGGCTGCGCGCCACCCCTGCCCTCCGCCGCCTGACCGCCGAGACGCGCCTGCACCCGGCCGACCTCGTGCTGCCGATGTTCGTGCGCGAGGGCATCGACGAGCCCGTCGCCATCAGCTCGATGCCGGGCGTCGTGCACCACAGCCTCTCGAGCCTGCCGCGTGCGGTCGAGGAGGCGGCCGCGTCCGGGGTGGGAGGCGTCATGCTGTTCGGCGTGCCGCTCGAGAAGGACGCGGTCGGGTCGGGCGCCACGGACCCCGAGGGGATCCTCAACGTCGGCACGCGTGTGGCGGTCGACGCGGCGCAGGGCGCCCTCGTCGTGCAGACCGATCTCTGCCTCGACGAGTTCACCGACCACGGCCACTGCGGCGTGCTCGCCGCCGACGGCTCGGTCGACAACGACGCGACCCTCGTCCGCTACGACGAGATGGCGGTCGTGCAGGCCGAGGCCGGCTCGCAGCTGATCGGGATGAGCGGCATGATGGACGGCCAGATCGGCTCGGCTCGCGAGGCACTCGACGACGCCGGTTTCGGCGGCACGGCCTTGCTCGCCTACGCGGCCAAGTACGCCTCGGCCTTCTACGGCCCGTTCCGCGAGGCGGTGCAGTCGACGCTCGTCGGCGACCGGCGCACCTACCAGCAGGACGCGGCCAACGGTCGCGAGGGCATCCGCGAGGTCGAGCTCGACATCGCCGAGGGCGCCGACATCGTCATGGTGAAGCCGGCGATGAGCTACCTCGACGTGCTGGCCGAGACCGCGGCGATGAGCCCGGTGCCCGTCTGGGCGTACCAGATCAGCGGCGAGTACTCGATGATGCACGCCGCCGCCGCGAACGGCTGGATCGACCTCGACGCCGCGTCGTACGAGAGCGTGCTGTCGATCAAGCGCGCCGGTGCCGACGCGATCCTCACCTACTGGGCCACCGAGCTGGCCACCCGCCTGCGCAAGGGAGACATCTGATGGGCGACCACGCCAACGAGCACTTCTTCACCCGTGCCAAGCAGTCGATCCCGGGAGGGGTGAACTCCCCGGTGCGCGCCTACGGCAGCGTCGGGGGCACGCCCCGGTTCCTCGTGGGGGCGAAGGGTCCGCACGTGACCGACGCCGAGGGGCGCGAGTACGTCGACCTGGTGGCCTCGTGGGGCCCCGCGATCCTGGGGCACGCGCACCCCGAGGTGGTGCGCGCGGTGCAGGAGGCGGCGGCCCGCGGCCTGTCGTTCGGCGCGTCGACGCCCGCCGAGACCGAGCTCGCCGAGCTGGTGCGCGAGCGCGTGGCCGTCGGCGACGCCCGCCCGATCGGCAAGATCCGCATGGTGTCGACCGGCACCGAGGCCACGATGACGGCCATCCGCCTGGCCCGCGGCTACACCGGTCGCGACCTGCTCGTGAAGTTCGCCGGCCACTACCACGGCCACTCCGACTCGCTCCTGGCCGAGGCCGGGTCCGGCGTCGCCACGCTCTCGATGCCCGGCTCGGCCGGCATCACCGCCGAGACCGCTGCCCAGACGCTGGTGCTGCCCTACAACGACCTCGACGCCGTCCGCGCCGTGTTCGACGAGCACGGCCCGCGCATCGCGGCGGTCATCGTGGAGGCGGCGGCCGCCAACATGGGAGTGGTCGCGCCCGACCGCGGCTTCAACCGCAGCCTGTCCGAGATCACGAGCCGCCACGGCGCGCTGCTGATCGTCGACGAGGTGCTCACGGGCTTCCGCGTCGGCCCGGCCGGCTGGTGGGGCCTCGAGGCGTCGAAGGTCGTGCCCGACGGCGCCGGCTGGCAGCCCGACCTCGTCACCTTCGGCAAGGTGATCGGCGGCGGCATGCCCCTCGCCGCGCTCGGCGGCCGCGCCGAGGTGATGGACTACCTCGCCCCGACCGGCCCGGTGTACCAGGCCGGCACGCTCAGCGGGAACCCCGTCGCCGTCGCGGCGGGCATCGCGACCCTGCGCCTGGCGACCCCCGAGATCTACGCCCGGCTCGACGCCGTCGCCGACACGCTGTCGCGCGAGGTCTCCGCGGCCCTGTCGGCCGAGGGAGTCGAGCACAGCGTGCAGCACGCGGGCTCGCTGTTCTCGTTCGCCTTCACGACGGCCCCGCCGCGGAACTACGACGACGTGCGGGCGCAGCAGACCTGGCGGTACCCGGCGTTCTTCCACTCGATGCTCGACTCGGGGGTGGCCCTGCCCCCGTCGGTGTACGAGGCGTGGTTCGTCACCGCCGCGCACGACGACGCGACGGTGTCGCGGATCCTCGACGCCGTGCCGGCTGCGGCGCGGGCGGCCGCGGCGGCCACGGCCCCCGGCGCGTAGCCGCGGCGCGGGCCGGGCGGCGCGGGCCGCGAGCCGTCAGCGGCGGCGCGCCCGAGCCAGCCAGCGCCCGTCGACGCGGTCGATCGTCAGCGGGTGGCCGAAGGCCGCCGAGACGAGCTCCGACGTGAGCACCGACTCGGCGGTGCCCGACGCCGTGACGCGCCCGTCGCGCAGGAGGAGCGCGTGGGTGGTGCTCGCCGGCAGGTCCTCCAGGTGGTGCGTGACCGTGACCGACGCGGTCTCGGGGCGCTCTCGGCGGAGGGCGTCGACGGTGTCCAGCAGGTGCTCTCGGGCGGCGACGTCCAGTCCGGTCGCCGGCTCGTCCAGGAGCAGCAGCGCCGGCTCGACCAGCAGCGCCCGGGCGATGAGCGCCCGGCCTCGCTCGCCCTGGGAGAGGACGCTCCAGCGGCTGTCGCGGCGCGCCCCCAGGCCGACGGAGGCGGTCAGCAGGTCGGCACGCGCCTCCTGGACTGCGGTCGGCGACCACCGCATCGCGGGGTCGCTGCTGCCCGTCGCGCCGGTGAGGACGACCTCGCGGACCGTGTTGTCCCCGAGCATCCGGTGACGGGGGTCGACGTGGCCGACGTGCTGCCGCAGCTCGCGGAGGTCGACCCGGCCGAGGCGCCGGCCGAGCACGTCGACGGTGCCGGCGGTCGGATGGCCCTGCGCGCCGCAGAGCGCCAGCAGGGTCGTCTTGCCGGCGCCGTTCGGACCGAGGAGGGCCCAGTGCTCGCCGGCGCGCACCCGGAGCGAGACGTCGTGGAGCAGGTCGCGTCCCTGACGCACGACCCGCACGGAACGCACGTCGAGCACGGGGCGCGCGTCGAGCACGGAGCTCGGCGCGCTCGGCGCGCTCGACGTCATGCCCGGTAGACGCCCGCCTCGCGGACGGCGTCGAACCAGCCCTGCAGGCGGGACGGCTGGAGGCGGACGGCCGCGGCCGCCGCGTCGGCGTCGCCGTCGCGCACCGCGTCGCGCAGCTCGACCGTGAAGGCACGTGCCTGCGCGTGGTCGAAGACCGCGTTCGCGACCGGGCGGCGCGAGAGCAGCAGGAGGCGGGGCCCGCCGCTGGCCCAGAGGCGGACGAGCGACGGGCTCGCCGCCGCCTCGAGGAGGATCGCGTTCATCCTGACGATGCCCGCGACGTCCTCGTCCTGCTCGGCGGCGAACGCGTCGGCACGGGCGTCGAGGAGGCGGACGATCTCGTCGCGCTGGGCGCTGGTGAGCTTGGGCACAGCACGTTCGAGGAGCAGCGACCAGACGGCGTAGCCGACGTCCATCGTGTCGACGAACTCGTCGAAGGTGGGGTCGACGATGCGGGTGTACCGGTTCGCCTCGATGTCGACGAGGGCCTGCTCGGCCAGCTTCGCGATCGCCTCACGGACGGGGGTGCGGGAGACGCCGAGCCAGGCGACGAGCTGGTCGTCGTTGAGGCGCTCCCCGAACTCGAGGGTGCCGTCGATGATCGCCGCGAACATCTTGTCGTAGACGACGTCGCGCAGGAGGCGGCGGGGTGCTTGCGGCTGGTCGGTCGTCTTCGGGATCGGCATCCGGGTTGCTCCATGTCGAGAGAAGGGGCGGACGGCGGGGCTCCCTGTGCCTGGCGCTGTTCCGCCGTGGTGGACGGGGTGCTGCGGGGTGCTGCGGGGACGCATCGGACATTCCGATACAGCATGCGAGCCTAGCGGCGGCGCCTGGACGGGCACCTCAGCGACGCGGCCTCCGGCAGGTCAGCGGCGGACGTCGACGACGATCCTGCCGCGCACGGACCCCGCGACGATCTGCGGACCGTGGTCGACCACGTCGGCCAGCGCGATCTCGGTCGTGAGCTCGTCGAGCAACCCAAGGTCGAGGTCGGCGGCGAGGCGCCGCCAGGCCTCGCGGCGGAGCTCGACGGGGGCCTCGACCGAGTTGACGCCCACCAGCGAGACCGCGCGCAGGATGAACGGCAGCACCGTCGTGGGCAGGTCGCTGCCCTGGGCGAGCCCGCAGGCGGTGACCGTTCCGCCCCAGGCCGTCTGCGCGAGCACGGTCGCGAGGGTGTGGCTGCCGACGGAGTCGACCCCGCCGGCCCAGCGGGCCGACTGCACCGGGCGGCCTGGCTGGTCGAGCTCGCCGCGGTCGATCACGTTCGAGGCGCCGAGGCGCGTCAGGTAGTCGCGCTGCTCGTCGGCCCGCCCCGAGGAGGCGGTGACCGAGTACCCGAGACCGCTCAGCAACGCGATCGCCACCGATCCGACGCCACCGGCGGCGCCGGTCACGACGACGTCGCCGTCGCCCGGGCGCACGTCGCGCTCGAGGCGCAGGACGCTGAGCATCGCGGTGAACCCGGCCGTGCCGACGGCGGCGGCCTGCCGGGGCGAGATCCCCTCCGGCACGGCGACGAGCGACGCTCCGTCGACGACGGCCTGCTCGGCGTAGCCGCCGTGGCGGCCCTCGCCGATGCCGTCGCCGTTGAGCAGCACCTGGTCGCCCGGCGACCAGTCGGGGGAGGACGACTCGGCGACGGTGCCCACGAGGTCGATGCCGGGCACGAGCGGACTCGTCCGCACGATGCCGGGATCGCCCGAGAGGGCCATGCCGTCCTTGTAGTTCAGGCTCGACCAGGCGACGTCGACGACGACGTCTCCCTGCCCGAGGAAGGCCCGGTCGACCTGCTGCAGGGCAGCAGGCCGACCCTTCTCGACGACGACGGCACGCATGCCGTCACGCTACGCGGCCTCGGCGCCCTACGGCTGGTCGACCGGCGGCGTCGTCGTGCGCGGGGACGCCGCGGCGGACGCGCCGGACTGGGCGCCCAGGAACCCGCCCAGGGCGCCGACGAGGTCGAGCCCGGTGGTCGCCTTGACGACGTCCTGCAGCTGGGTCATGTTGTTCGCGACCGATTTCGTGAGCTGGTTCGCGCCGTCGGTCGAGACCACCGTGAGGGCGTCGATGTTGCCCATCGGCGCGGCCATCTCGCGGGCGATCTCGGGCAGGCGCGAGATGACCTGCGACGCGAGCGCCGCCTGGCCGAACTTGCCCTGGGCCTCGGCCAGCGCGTCGACGGCCTCGGCCTCGGCGAGGCCCTTCGCCCTGATCGCGGCAGCCTCGGCGCGACCGGCGGCCTCGACGGCGGCGGCCTCGTTCTCGGCGGCCGCACGGGCGGCGTCGGCCAGCTGGGTGCGGCGGAACGCCTCGGCCTCGACGGCGGCGTTGGCCGCGTCGCGCTCGGCCTCGGCGTTCTGCACCGAGGCGTAGGCGGCGGCCTCGGCCGGCTGGCGCACGTCGATGTTGAGGCGCTCCTGGTTGACCTTCGCCTGCTCGGCGACGGCGATGCTCTCCTGCTCGGCGACGAGCTTGTCCTGCGTGGCGCGTGCCAGCTCGCCCGCGGCCGATGCCTCGGCGTTGGCGCGGTCGGTCTCGGCCTTGATCTGCGCTTGGCGCACGTCGAGCTGCAGCTGGCGCTCGGCCGTCTGCTGGGTGTTGCCGATGCGGGCCAGGGCCGCGATGCGCTCCGCCTCCGCCTCGGCCACGTCGGCGTTCTGCTTGGCGACCGCCGCCTCCGCGCGCCCGCGGTCGGCGAGGTACGTGCTGCCGGGCGTCTCGATCTCGCGGATGTTCATCGTCTCGATCTGCAGGCCGAGCTCGGCGAGCTCGCCCTTCGTCTCGTTCACGGCGTCCGCGGCGAGGCGCGAGAAGTTCTTGACGAGGTCGTCGACCGGCTGGCCGCCGATCAGCCCGCGGATCGAGCCCTCGAGCGACTGCTGGACGATCACGGGCAGCTGCTGCTGCTGCAGCAGGTAGCGCTGGGCCGCCCGGCGGACGCCGTCCTCGGTGCCGGTCACCTTGAAGTTGACGGTGGCCTTGACGGCGGTGCGGATGTAGTTGGCGTCGATCGCCTGCACCTCGACCGGGGTCTGGTACTGCTCGAGCGAGAGCGTGAAGCCCTCCTGGAAGATCGGCCAGACGAACGTGCGCCCGCCGATGATCACCTTCTGCGGGCTCGAGATGCCGCCGCCCTCGGAGCGCTCGGCCCCGCGTCCGACGACGATCAGCGCCTCGTTCGGCGGGACGCGGCGCACGCGGCTGGCGACGAACGACAGCAGGGCGAGCACGATGACGACGGCGACGACGACCGCGACGACGCTGGTGTTTCCGGTGATGAAGTCCACAGGGCTTCCTTCCAAGGGGCGGGGTGGTGCAGGGCTGGAGCGGTGCTGGGCGGGAACGGTGCTGGTCGGGGTGCGCCGGTGCGGCGAGGTGGGCCGGCGGCTGCGGCGCGGCGAGGGCTACGGGACGACGGGCCTACGGGGCGACGGGGCCCGCCGCGTCGACGGGCTCGACCTGCACGCGGGGCCCGGTCTCGGCCACGACCCGGACGCGGACCCCCCGGGCGATCGGGGCGTCGCTGTAGGCGAGGCGCCGCTCGAGCTCGCGGACGTCGTCGAGGCGGACCTCGCCGCCGCTCGGCGTGGTCGCCTCGGTCGTGGTGCCGGTGAAGCCGACGGGCGACCAGTGGCCGCCGCTCTCGCGCCGGGTGACCCGGCGGACGAAGAGCTGCACGAGCACGAGCACGGCTGCCGCGACGAGCACGGCGACCACGTAGGTCCAGACCGTGTCGAGACCGGCCTGGGTGGTCACGAGCCCGGCCAGGCCGAAGATCGACAGGGCCGCGCCGAGCGCGACGCCCGAGACGAGGCCGTCGCCGACGTCGAACAGGTCGAGCAGGTCGCCGACGACGATGCTGGCGAGGAGGACGACGAGCCCGACCGCCCCCACGACGATGAACGTGATCATGCGTCGAGACTGACAGGTCCGGAGGCGCCGCGCATCGCCTGCGCGGCGGAGCCCGGACGGACGGACGCCTCGCGGCCCCGGGGGAGGAGCGACCCGCGCCCTAGCCGAAGAGGATCGCGGCCTCGTCGTAGCGGTGCTGCGGCACCGTCTTCAGGCTGTCGAGCGCCTCCTCGAACGACACGTGCACGATGTCCGTGCCGCGCAGGGCGACCATGCGCCCCCAGCGGCCCTCGACGACGGAGTCGCTGGCCGCCATGCCGAGGCGGGTCGCGAGCACGCGGTCGTAGGAGGTGGGGGTGCCGCCGCGCTGGATGTGGCCGAGGGTGGTCGCGCGCGTCTCGATGCCCGTGCGCTCCTCGATGATCGGGGCCAGCGCCTCCCCGATGCCGCCGAGGCGCGGGCGGCCGAACGCGTCGAGGCCGCGCTCGGAGTGCGCGTCGCTCTCGTGGTCGGGCACGAAGCCCTCCGCGACCACGACCAGCGGCGCGCGGCCGCGGTCGTAGGCCGACTGCACCCACGCCACGATCTGGTCCATGCTCGTGGCCTGCTCGGGGATGAGGATGGCGTGCGCGCCGGCGGCCATGCCCGAGTGCAAGGCGATCCACCCGACGTGCCGGCCCATCACCTCGGCCACCATGCAGCGGCTGTGCGAGTCGCCGGTGGTGCGCAGGCGGTCCATGGCGTCGGTCGCGATCTGCACGGCGGTGTCGAAGCCGAAGGTGTAGTCGGTGGCGCCGAGGTCGTTGTCGACGGTCTTGGGGACGCCGACGATCTTCAGGCCGGCGTCGGTCAGGCGCTTCGCGGCCGCGAGCGTGCCCTCGCCGCCGATGGCCATGATGGCGTCGATGCCGAACCGCTCGAGGTTCTCGGTGATGCGCTCGACCCCGCCCGCGCCCTCGAAGGGGTTGGTGCGGCTCGTGCCGAGGATCGTGCCGCCCTGCTTCGCGATGCCCTGGATCTCCTTGCGGGTGAGGGGCATGACGTCGCCGTCGACGACCCCGCGCCAGCCGTCGCGGAACCCGACGAACTCCTGGCCGTGGATCTGCGTCCCCTTCAGCACCGCCCCTCGGATGACCGCGTTGAGTCCGGGGCAGTCGCCGCCGCTGGTGAGGATCCCTATCCGCATCGTGTCGCTCCGTCGCATGTCGGGCCCGGGGTCGGGCCGAGGTGCGTCCCATCATGGCGCACGGGGCTGCGTGCGCGGGTCCCTGCACGCCCGCGCCCGTACGGTCGGCAGCACGAGTCGCCGTACTACCCTCGGTGCATGACCGACCATCCCCCGCCGCGGCCTCCGTCGCCGTGGGCGAGGTTCGCACGGCCAGTGACGGGCGAGCAGCGCGGGCAGTCCGTCGTGGGCCCGCCTCCGACCCTGCACCAGGAGGCGCGGGGCCGCCACGAGGCCGCCGCCGTCCCCGAGCCGGCCTGGCCCCCGGCCCCGGCGCCCGCCCCGTCGGACGAGGCGAGCCTCTGGGCACCGCAGCCGACGAGCTCGTCGGCCGGCGCCTCCTCGTCCTCGCCCCACGCCACAGGCGGCCAGGGCTCGTACTTCACGGCGTTCGACGACGACGACTCCTGGGACAGCCGGCCTCCCCGCAGCGAGGACCCGGGACGCGGCCTCGCGATCGCCTCGGTCGTCTTCGGCGTCTTCGCCGCGCCCCTCGGCCTCGTGTTCGGGCTGGTCTCGGCGCGCAGGTCGCGACAGGCGGGCCACGTCCCGACCCTGGCGCTGGTGGGCATGGTCCTCTCGGGCGTCGTGATCGTCGCGACCCTCGTGTGGGGCATCTCCGCCCTCGACTACGTGACGCGGCTCTCGTCGACCTGTGCGCAGCTCGGCCCGGGCGACTACGTCGACGCGGACGGGCGCCCGGTCACCTGCGGCTGACCGTGCGCCCGTCGGGGTGCGCCGGGCGCTGCCCGGCACCCTGGCTAGAGCTGGACGGTGCCCGTGTCCGCCACGTTGTGCGGGTGCCCCCCGGTCAGCGCCGCCTTGGCGTACTTCAGCAGGGTCACGGCCTTCGGCTCGTTGCTGACCCAGTACTCGGCCGTGTCGACGTCGACCTCGATCAGGGCGACGGTGGGGTCGTCGCGCCCCTCGTCGAACCACGCCTCGGCGCCGGCCGTCCAGAACTCGTCAACCAGCGCGGAGTCCCTCGTCACCGAGGCCTCGCCGGCGAGCGAGAGCCAGCCCTTGCCGGTCTCGACGGCGACGTTGACCTGCGGGTGGGCCTTGATGTCGTCGACCTTGGGGGAGGGGTCGCGGGTGAAGAAGTACACCTTGCCGTCGAAGTCGCGGTCGACGATCGCGAGCGGCCGGCTCACGAGGCGGCCGTGGCCGCTGCGGGTGGTCAGGATGCCGATGCGCCCGGCGTCGAGCACCTCGGCGACGAGGGAGATGTCGTTGGTCTCAGTCATGCAGGAGACGCTACGCCGG
Organism: Frigoribacterium sp. PhB107; assembly: GCF_003751515.1. Classification (NCBI taxonomy): domain Bacteria; kingdom Bacillati; phylum Actinomycetota; class Actinomycetes; order Micrococcales; family Microbacteriaceae; genus Frigoribacterium; species Frigoribacterium sp. PhB107. The sequence goes on from NZ_RJKU01000002.1 coordinate 84,984, forward strand.
GGGCTCGGGGAAGGGTCCGGTCGCCGGAGGCGCGGTGCGGGTCGCAGAGGACGACGTCGCGTCCCGCGCACGGCTCGCACACGACCAGCTGCTCGCGGCACTGCAGGTCGGAGCAGTTCTGCATCCGGCTGGTCGCCTCCCCGCAGACGGAGCAGCGGCCGACGACCGCGGCGTGGTCGCTGAACTCGACGGACCCGCGCCGGTCGAAGACGTAGAGCGACCCCTCCCACAGGCCGTCGTCGCCGTAGCGCTCGCCGTAGCGCGCCACGCCGCCGTCGAGCTGGTACACCCGGCCGAACCCCCGCGAGACCATCAGCGAGCTGAGCACCTCGCAGCGCACGCCGCCCGTGCAGTACGTCACGACGGTCTCGTCCTTGAGGTGGTCCCACCGGCCGCTGTCGAGCTCGGCCACGAACTCGCGGGTCGTCGCGACGTCCGGCACGACGGCGTCGCGGAACCGGCCGATGCGCGACTCGAACTCGTTGCGGCCGTCGAGGAAGACGACGTCCTCGCGCGCGACGAGCTCGTGCAGCTCCTCGGGCGTGAGGCGCGTGCCGCCGCCCACGACGCCCGACCCGTCGACGACCAGCTCGTCGGGTGCGCCGAACGTCACGACCTCGTCGCGGACCTTCACCGAGAGCCGCGGGAAGTCGTCGGCGCCGCCGTCGCTCCACTTGACGTCGAGGTCACGGAAGGGGGCGTACTCCCGGGTCTTGCGGAGCCAGCGCTTCACGTCGGACATCTCGCCGCCGAGGGTGCCGTTCACGCCGTCCGGCGAGAGCAGCACTCGGCCCCGGAGGCCGAGCGACTCGGCCAGGTCGCGCTGCCAGAGCCGCACGGCGTCGGGGTCGGCCAGAGGCACGAACACGTAGAACAGGACGATCTTCGAGACGGACACCGCTGGATCGTAGTCGACGGGCCCGGTGACAGGGCATCTGTACCCTAGTGTTGTACACACCATGTGCCACACACGAGGAGGCGCCGTGCCCGTTCCGCTCGAACGTCGTCGGGTCATCGCCCGGCGTCTGCACAAGGACGAGGTCCACGACAGGCTGCTGGCCGCGATCGTCTCGGGAGACCTGCCGGCGGGCTCGCGACTGCGCGACGCCGACCTCGAGGCCTGGTCGGGGGTGTCGCGCACTCCCATCCGGACCGCGCTCGTCCGGCTCGAGCGGATCGGCCTCGTGGAGGCGGCCCCGCAGCGCTGGACGCGGGTGGCGCGGCTCCGTCCCGCCGTCGTCCCCGATCTCGTGGTGGCGCTCTGTTCGCTCTGGCGTGACCTGCCGCGCGCCGGGCGCGGGCTCCTCTCCCCGGCACGGTCGCGCGACGCCCGCCGGTCGCTCGCGCGCTGCGCCGACGCCCTCGCGGCGTTCCGCGAAGTCGCCGAGCCCGGGAGTCGTCGAGTCGCGGGCTGTCGTCGACGCCGCGTTCGCCTGCGTGGCGCACCTGGAGGGCGACGGGCTGCCCGAGGTGACGGAGCAGCTCCTCCGTGACCTCGGCGCCCGGCTGCGGCACCAGGCCGCCGCGCTCGGGCGGGGCCTCGACGTCGGCCCGCTGGCGGCGTGCCTCGACGAGGTCGACGCGGCGGTGCGGGCGGGCGACCCCCGCCTCCTGCGGTCGGCGTTGGACGGTCTCGCACGTCGGACGGCCGCGTCACGACCCGCCCTCGAGGCCCCGCGGTCGTCCTGGTGGCGACGGTGAGCGGCGTGGACCTCGCCCCCGGAGTCGACGACCGACGGCTGCTCAGCGAGGACGCGTTCCGCGTGCTCCGCGACGCCGTGGTCGACGGCACCCTCGAGCCCGGCGAGCACCTCCACGACGACGAGCTCGTGGCCTGGCTCGGGGTCTCCCGCACGCCGATCCGCAGCGCCCTCGACCGGTTGCGCGGCGTCGGTCTCGTCGAGCTGTCGGCGAACCGCTACACGAGGGTGCGAGACCCCGACGGCGCGTGGCTCCGGGACAGCGCGTCGGCCGTCGCCGCCCTGCACCGAGCCGCCGCCGTGGGGGTGCTGCCGCGGCTCGACCGGCGCTCCCTCGACGACGTCGTCTCGAGCGTGGCGGCGGTCCGGCCCCTGGTGCGACGTGCCTCCGGCCGTCCCGTCACCGGGGCGCTGCTGTGCTGCCTCGGCCTGGCTGTCGGCGGGCTCGCCGCGAGGTCGCCGAGCGAGGTCGTGGCGTCCGCCCTCGACGTGGCCGAGCTGCGGCTCGCGCACGGCCTGCTGTCACGTCGCTGCGTCGTCGAGCCGGGCGTCTGGGACGACTTCGCTGCGTCGTCGGTCGCGGCCCTGGCGGCGCGGGACGCCGACGCCTGGGGCGACGCCGTGTCGCAGTTGACCCGCCGGGTGGTGGCGACGGCCTGAGGGCGCCGTGCCGGCGCGGGCCCCGCGTCAGTAGGCGCCGACCGGTCGCAGCACCGCGCCGACCGTGCGGAGCAGCAGCACGGGGTCGGTCGCGGCCGTCCAGTGGTGCACGTAGCCGAGGTCGAGGGCGAGGCTCGCGTCCCAGTCGAGGTCGGAGCGACCGCCGACCTGCCAGGGGCCCGTGAGGCCGGGCAGCACGAGGAGCCGCTGGCGTGCCCGGTCGTCGTAGAGGGCGACCTCGCACGGCAGCGCGGGACGCGGGCCGACGAGGCTCATCTCGCCCCGCAGGACGTTCACCAGCTGGGGCAGCTCGTCGATCGAGTACCGGCGGATGACCCGGCCGACCCTGGTGACCCGGGGGTCGGCGTGGAGCTTGAACAGCGGGCCGGCCCCGTCGTGCCGCCCCTCAGGTGGTGCGCACTGCTCGGCGCGCATCGAGCGGAACTTCAGCATCGAGAACTCGCGCCCGTGCAGACCCGCGCGCTGCTGACGGAAGAGCGCGGGGCCGCCGCTGTCGAGGCGGACCGCGAGGCCGACGACGAGGAGCAGGGGGAGGAGGAGCGCGAGGCCGACGAGGGCCGCGACCGCGTCGACGACGAGCTTGACGCACCGGGCCGCGCCCCGGCGGGCCGGGGCCTCGATCGGTCGTGGGGGGTGGGCGTCGCCGGTGTGCCGTCGAGACGTCGACGACCGCGCGAGGTGGCCGTCTCCCGTGGCGTCGCTCGTCGTCCCCCGGCGCGTCGTGGACAGGGTGGCGGTCACCGGCGCACCGCCGGGATGCGAGGCAGGGTGCCGGTCGGGTCGACGTCGGTCTGGTCGGTGATCGACGGGGAGGTGCCGGTCGGGGCGACGGGGGCCGGGGCCGCGCCGCGCGAGTGCCCGGTGACGGACAGCGTCGCGGACGGGCGGGTCATGATCGCGTCGTGCAGCGACGACCGGCGGAAGACGCGGTGGAGCGCGTCGGCGGCGCTCGGCCAGTCGCGGGTGCGGAACGACCTGCCCAGGTCGCCGAGGTGGCCTGCGACGGAGGCGCGCGACCAGTCGACGGCGAGGTGGCGGCACAGGAACGCGGCCCGGATGTCGAGGGGCTCGGCCGCCCGCCTCACGAGGGGGTTCCGGGCCAGCTCGAGGAACGCCCCGCTGGCCTCGACGAGGCCGAGGCAGGTCGGGCCCGAGTCGAGGACGGCCAGCGCCCGGTCGGCGCGCTGGGCGGCGCCCTCGGAGGCGGTGCGCGGCAACGACCGGACGGCCTCGCCGTGCAGGACGCCGATCAGCTCGAGCGTGTCGAGCAGGTCGAGGTCGTCCGCGGTGGCGACGCGGGTGAAGCGGTTGGCCTCGATCTGGACGAGGTCCTGTGCGGACAGCCGGGCCAGGGCCTCCTTCACGGGCGTCTTGGAGACGCCGAGCCACGCGGCGAGGTCGTCCTCGAAGAGCCGCTCGCCCGGGGTCAGGGTGCCGTCGACGATGGCGTCGCGGATCGTCTCGAACGTGAGGTCGCGGAGCAGACGTCGAGGATGGCGGGTGGCGTAGGCCGGCACAGGCATGTTCCTCCAATGTGGAGTACGCAAAATATCACACGTAGGTACGAGACCACCAGGGCTGACGGAGGAGCGGGTTACCATCGCCGGGTGGTCCTGGTCCCCGAGGCGTCCGTCGGCGCCGCCCCCCTCCGACCGGTCGAGACGGTCTACCGGCCGGCCGACCCCGTCGACGTCCGGGCGACCCTGCGGACGCTGGCGAGGGGAGCGGGCGACCCTGCCTGGCGCGTCGAGGGCGAGCGCGTGTGGCGTGCCGTCCGCACGCCCTCCGGTCCCGGCACGCTGTGCCTCGCGGGCGGACGGTCCGAGGTGCGCGCGACGGCGTGGGGCCCGGGTGCCGAGTGGCTGATCGAGGGCGTTCCCGAGCTGCTCGGCCACGGCGACGACTGGGGCGGCCTCGACGTCTCCGGCAACGCCTTCCTCCGTGAGGCCCGCCGGCGGTCGCCCGGGCTCCGGCTCACCCGTGGCCGGCAGGTGGTGCAGGTGCTCGTGCCGGCCGTCCTCGAGCAGAAGGTGACGAGCACCGAGGCGTGGCGCGCCTGGCGCCAGCTCGTCCGGGCGCACGGCGACCCTGCCCCGGGGCCGGCTCCCGAGGGGATGGTCGTGCCGCCCTCAGCCGAGACGTGGCGCCGTGTGCCGAGCTGGGAGTGGCACCGGGCGGGGGTGGGGCCGCAGCGGTCCGCGACCGTCATGCGGGTCTGTGCCGTCGCCTCCTCGCTGGAGCGCGTGGTCGACCTGGGCCGAGGTGGGCCCGAGGCCGAGGCCCGCCTGCGCTCGGTGCCGGGCGTGGGCGTGTGGACGTCGGCCGAGACGACGCAGCGGGCGCTGGGCGACGCCGACTCGCCGAGCGTCGGCGACTACCACCTCCCTGCCCTCGTGGGGTGGGCGCTGATCGGCCGGCCCGTCGACGACGACGGCATGCTCGAGCTGCTCGAGCCGTGGCGCGGGCACCGCGAGCGGGTCGTGCGGCTCATCGGGGCCAGCGGCTTCGCGAAGCCGAGGTTCGGGCCCCGCATGACCATCCAGGACCACCGCCGACACTGAGCCGCCCGGCGGGCGAGAGCGCGCCCGGGTGCGGACTAGGAGGCGCGGGCCACGACGCCGGGGTCGCCCCCCGACGTGTCGTGGTCGGGCGAGGCGGCGTGGTCGGGCGACGCGGCGTGGTCGGGCGACGCGTCGTCGCCGATGGCCTCGAGCACGCGCCGCGAGAACGACTCGAGGGTCGCGGCGTCGTCGTCCAGCGCCCCGACGAAGTAGCGCTGGATCGCGGCGGTGTGCCCCCGGGTCGCCGCGAGCATCGCCCGCCGGCCGTCGGCGGTGAGTTCGACCCAGGTGCCCCGGGCGTCGGACGCGCAGTCGGTGCGGCGCACGAGGCCGCGCTTCTCCATGCGCGTGACCTGGTGGCTGACCCTGCTCTTCTCCCAGCCGATCTGCTCGGCGATGTCGCGCACGCGCAGCCGCCGGTCGTCGCTGCGGCCGAGGCCCACGAGGATCTCGTACTCGGGTGCCGAGACGCCGGAGTCGTCGTGGAGCCTCAGCTCGAGGGCACGGTCGAGACGCCGACGCATCGAGTAGAAGGCGTCCCAGACGGCCCACTCGTCGTCGGAGAGTCGCTCGGCCATTCGCCCAGTGTAGGGACGGGGGTCCGGCCTATCCTCGACCCATGTCCGATGTGCGCGCCGCCGATCTCACCTCCCAGGTCGTCGACACGGTGCGACGGTGGCTGGTCGTCGCGTCCTCGGTCCCGGGCGACGCCGCGGCCGAGCGCTTCGCGGCGCTGCTCCGCGACCCCGACGGGCTCGCCTTCGCCGTGGCCTTCGCGGACCGCGTGGTGCGTCCTGAGGACCCTGCGGTGGCCGCACGGCAGCTCGACCGCCTCAGCCGGGACATGCCCGCCTCGCTGCCGTGGCAGCTCAAGGCCGCCGTCGCCGCGGGCGGCGGGTTCGGCCCGCTGGCGCCGCGCACCGTCGTGCCCGTCGCGCGGAAGGCCCTGCGACGCCTCGTGCAGCACCTCGTCGTCGAGGCGGCCCCCGACAAGCTCGGCCCGGCCCTCGCGGCCGCGGCCGACGGCGCCCGCCTCGACCTCGCCCTGCTCGGCGAGCCCGTGCTCGGCGAGGCTGCGGCCCGCCGCAGGGTCGAGGCGACCCGTGCGCTGCTCGAGCGGGACGACGTGAGCCACGTCTCCGTGCCCGTCGCCTCCGTGGTCGGGACGGGCGCGGCCTGGGGCGCCGACGAGCGGGCCTCCGCCGCGGTCGAGGCGCTCACCCCGCTCTACGAGCTGGCGCTCGCGTCCGACCCGCCGAGGACGATCGACCTCGAGGTCGGCGAGCACCGGCACCTCGACCTCGCCATCGACGTCTTCACCCGGCTCCTCGACCAGCCGCAGCTGGCCGACCTCGAGGCCGGCATCGAGATCCAGGCCGACGTGCCCGACGCCCTGGCGTCCCTGCAGCTGCTGACCGACTGGGCCCGCGGGCGCGTGGCCCGCGGCGGGGCGCCCATCCGCGTCCGGCTGACCGTCGGCGGCGTCGCGCTCGAGGCCGTCGACGCCGCGCTGCACGACTGGCCGGTCGCGACCCACACGTCGAGGGCCGAGGCCGACGCCGCGCTCCTCCGGGTGCTCGACCACGCCCTCCGTCCGGTGTCGGCCGAGTTCGCCCACCTGGGGCTCGTCACCGACGACCCGTTCGTCGTGGCCCACGCCTGGACCCTGGCGAAGCGGCGCGAGGTGACGCAGCACCTCACGATCGAGATGCCCCTCGGCACGTCGCGGGGGCTCCTCCGGGCGGTGCGGGCCGAGGTCGGCGACCTGGTCGTGCGGGCCCCGATCGTGCAGCACGGCGACCTCGAGGCCGCGGCCGACCACGTCGTGCGCCGCCTCGCCGAGGTCGCCGCGCCGGGCTCGCCCCTCGCCGCGACGGCCGACCTCGCCCCCGAGGGGACGGTCTTCGACCGTGAGGCCGTCCGCTACCGCGACGCCGTCGCGGCGGCGGAGGCCGCGGTCGACGGCGACGTGCCGCTGCCCGCCCGTCGTCAGGACCGCTCTCGCCCCCACCTCGCGGGGGCCGACCTCGACCTCGACGGCTCGTCCTCGTTCCGCAACGAGCCCGACACCGATCCCGGGCTCGAGGGCAACCGCGCGTGGGCACGGCGCGTGCTCGCCGCCTCCCGGCGGTCGGACGCCGGTCTCGACGCGATCGAGGCCGCCCAGGTCGACGGCGACGACGGCGGGGCCCTCGTCGACGAGCTCGTGACCGACGCCGCCCAGGCCGGTGCGGCCTGGGGCCGGGAAGACCCGGCGACGCGCGCCGAGCTGCTCGAGCTCGCGGCCGACGGCGTCGCACGTCAGCGTGCCGCCCTGCTCGAGGTGCTCGTCAGCGAGACCGGCTCCGTGCTCGACGGCGCCGACCCCGAGGTCAGCGCCGCGGTCGACTCGGCGCGGCACCACGCCGGCCTCGCCCGCGGCGAGGCGGGCCTCCTCGGCGCCCGGCACGCGCCTCCTCGCCTCACGGTCGTCGTCCCCTCGTGGCGTGCGCCCCTCGTCTCCGCGGCGGAGCCCGTCCTCGCCGCGCTCGCCGCGGGCAGCGCGGTCGTGCTCTGCCCGGTGCGGGAGTCGCGCCGCACCGCGGCCGTCCTGGCCGAGGTGCTCTGGGGCGCGGGGGTGCCGCGCTCGCTGCTCGTCCTCGTCGACCTCGAGCTCGACTCCGAGGCCGGCCGCCGGCTCGTGGGCCACCCTGCCGTCGACCGGGTGCGGCTGACGGGCTCGCTCGACCAGGCGCGGCAGCTGCGGTCGTGGCGACCGGACCTCGACCTGGTCGCCGAGGTGGCCGTGGCCGCCGTCGCGGTCGTGACCCCGAGCGCGGACGCCGACCTCGCGGCGGCGGACCTCGTGGCCGGCGCCTTCCGCTTCGCCGGCCAGGCCCCGTCGGCCTCACGCACCGCCCTGCTCGTCGGCTCGGCCGCCCACGCCGAGCGGTTCCGCCGCCAGCTCGTCGACGCGGCGGCGAGCCTGCGGACCGGCTGGCCCGACGACGCGACGACGCAGGTCGGCCCCCTGATCGACCCGGCCGAGGGCGCCGTGCTCGAGGCGCTCACGGTCCTGGCGCCCGGCGAGAGCTGGCTCGTCGAGCCCCGGCAGCTCGACGACGACGGCGGCCTGTGGTCGCCCGGCGTCAAGGTCGGCGTGACGCCCGAGGGGGCGGCCCGCACCGCTGCCGCCGCCGCGCCCGTGCTCTGCCTGGTCGAGGTGGACGACCTCGACGCCGCGATCGAGCTGCAGCAGAGCCTGAGCGCCGATGGCTCGGCCGCCCTGCACAGCCTCGACGTCGACGAGGTCGACACGTGGCTGCGACGCGTCCGGGCGGGCACGCTCGTGGTCGGACGACCCACGTCGCCGATGGTCGTGCGTCGTCGGCCCGCCGCCTCGTGGGGGCGCTCCGTCGTGGGCCCCGCGGTCGCGCCGGGCGGTCCCGACGGCCTGCTCGTGCAGGGCTCGTGGTGGCGGCTGTCTCGCGAGCCCCACCCGTCGCTGCGCCTCACCGGGGTCCCCGACGTGGTCGTGCCCCTGATCGAGGCTGCCCGGTCGTCCCTCTCGTTCGAGCAGTTCGACCGCGTCCGGTCGGGCGCGGTCAGCGACGAGCGCGCCTGGCAGGCGCACGTCGGCGTGGCGCACGACGACTCCGACCTGCGGGTCGAGCGCAACGTGACGCGTTACCGGCCGCGGCCCGTGCTCCTGCGCCTGTCGTCCGACGCCGACCTGTCCGACCTCGTGCGCCTCCTCGTCGCGGCGGCCCGGGTACGCGCGCCCGTGACGGTCAGCTCGGCCGTGCCCGTGCCGGCGTCGCTGGTCCAGCTGCTGCACTCGCCGGCGTCGCCGATGCGGGTCGGCGCCGTCGTGGTCGAGAGCGACCAGGCCTTCCTGGCCCGCGCCTCCGCCGGTCTGCTCCAGGCGCGGGAGGCGACGCACGAGCTGGACGACCTCAGCCTGCTCGCCCGTGCGACCGGGTCGCGCGACCCGGCCGCCGAGGTCGAGGGCGACGGCGACGGCGACGTCCCCCCGCCCGACGACGCCGCGGTCGCGGCGTACCGCGACCTGCACGTGCGGCTCATCGGGGGCGACCCCCGGGCCCTGGCCCGTGCGGTCGGCGGCAGCGTCGACGTCGTGGTGCACGGCGGCGACGTCACCGACGAGGGCCGGGTCGAGCTGCTGACGTTCGTGCGCGCGCAGAGCGTGACGGTCACGGCTCACCGCTCGGGGCTCGTCGACCCCGACCTGCGCGACCTCAAGATCTGAGCGCACCCGCTGCGCCGCCGCACCCTCTGTCCTCCACCCCCCCCGTAATTTGAGAGTGATCCGCCCCGCCGAGCGCGATCTGCCCCGCAGATCGGCCTCGCGGCCACTGATCTCTCTCGCTTTGCCCCTCGCCCCCGCCCCCCTCAGCAAATGCCGACCGATGAGCCCTCTCAGCGGCTCGGATACCTGGAATTCACACTATTGGGGGCGGCGAGGTCGGCATTTGCGGAGGCGGAAGCGGAGGAGGCGGGCGCGGCGCGGCGCGGCCTCAGGCGGTGCGGCGGCTGATCAGCTTCGACAGCACGATGGCGCTGCGCGTGTGGTCGACGTTCGGGGCGTTTCGCACGCGCTCGAGCGCCTCCTCGAGGGAGGGGATGTCGCGGCTGCGCATGTGCACGATCGCGTCGGCGCTGCCCGTGACGGTGCCGGCGTCGACGACCTCGGGCACCGTGCTGAGGATGCGCTGCAGCTCGGCGGGCGAGACCGTGCCCCGGCAGAACAGCTCGACGAACGCCTCGGTGCCGAGGCCCTCGACGGCCGGGTCGACCTGGACTGTGAACCCCTTGATGACGCCGTCCGCCACCAGGCGGTCGACGCGGCGCTTGACGGCCGAGGCGCTGAGGCCCACCGACGACCCGATGTCGCCGTAGCCCGCACGGGCGTTCTGCCTCAGCAGGTCGATGATGCCGTAGTCGAGATTGTCCACATCGGGCACTGTACGCCATTTTATTGCGCAGGGGGTAATGTAGGCGCAAGATCGTTGCGTGGAGAGCAGCCAACGTGCGCGTTGTCGGTGTGACACTGAACTCCGTGAGCATCGCCGCCGAGACCGTCCAGCCCTCTCCCGAGGCCCCGCAGCCGCCGACCAGACGCGCGTCGCACCGCAGCGTGCTGATGTGCCGGCCCGAGCACTTCACCGTCAGCTACCGGATCAACCCGTGGATGGACCCGCAGGTGCCGACCGACACCTCGCGCGCCGTCGAGCAGTGGCAGACACTCTACGAGACCTACCTCGGGCTCGGCTTCGACGTGCAGCTGATCGACCCGCTGCCCGGCCTGCCCGACATGGTCTACTCGGCCAACGGTGGCTTCGTGCTCGACGGCAAGGCCTACGGGGCGAGCTTCACCTACCCCGAGCGCCAGCCCGAGGGGCCGGCCTACATGGAGTGGTTCGCCGCCGCCGGCTTCGAGGTGGTCGTGCCCGAGGAGGTCAACGAGGGCGAGGGCGACTTCCTCCTCGTCGGCGACGTCGTCCTCGCGGGCACCGGGTTCCGCAGCGCGTCCGACTCGCACGCCGAGGTCGCCCGGGTCTTCGGCCGTGAGGTCGTCGGCCTCACCCTGGTCGACCCGAGCTTCTACCACCTCGACACGGCGATCGCCGTGCTCGACCCCGAGCCCGTCGACGGCGTCCACAACATCGCCTACCTCGAGAGCGCCTTCGACGAGCCGTCGCTCGCGGTGCTGCGCGAGCGGTTCCCGGACGCCGTGCTCGTGGGCCAGGAGGACGCCTCGATCCTCGGGCTCAACTCGTACAGCGACGGCTACAACGTCGTGATCGCCGCGGCCGCCACCGGCTTCGAGCGCCAGCTGCGCGAGCGCGGCTACAACCCGATCGGCGTCGACCTGTCCGAGCTGCTGCTCGGCGGGGGCGGCGTGAAGTGCTGCACCCTGGAGCTGCGACGATGACGACCGACACGACCGACACGACCCGCACCTCCTCGTCCACCGCCGCGGCGATCGCCGTCGAGGACGCGTCGCTGGCGCACAACTACCACCCGCTGCCCGTCGTCGTGTCGACGGCCGAGGGCGCCTGGGTGACCGACGTCGAGGGGCGCCGGTACCTCGACTGCCTGGCGGCGTACTCCGCCGTCAACTTCGGCCACGGCCACCCGACGCTCGTCGCCGCGGCGCGGGCGCAGCTCGACCGCGTCACCCTGACGAGCCGGGCGTTCCACAACGACCAGCTCGGCCCCTTCGCCGCCGAGCTCGCCGCCCTGCTCGGCAAGCAGATGGTGCTCCCGATGAACACGGGCGCCGAGGCCGTCGAGTCGGGCATCAAGGTCGCCCGTGCCTGGGGCTACCGGGTCAAGGGCGTCCGGCTCGGGGCCGCGAAGATCGTCGTGGCGGCGGGCAACTTCCACGGGCGCACGACGACCATCATCAGCTTCTCCGACGACGAGGAGGCGCGGGCCGACTTCGGTCCGTACACCCCCGGCTTCGTGACGGTGCCGTACGGCGACTCCGCCGCGCTCGAGGCCGCGATCGACGACGACACCGTCGCCGTGCTGATCGAGCCGATCCAGGGCGAGGCCGGCGTCGTCGTGCCGCCCGCGTCGTACCTGCCCGAGGTGCGTCGGATCACCCGCGAGCGGAACGTGCTGTTCATCGCCGACGAGATCCAGTCGGGCCTCGGGCGCACCGGCGCGACGGTCAGCTGTGACCTCGTCCACGTGGTGCCCGACCTGTACCTGCTGGGCAAGGCACTCGGCGGCGGCATCGTCCCCGTCAGCGCCGTGGTCGGCGACCGTGACGTCCTCGGGGTGCTGCGGCCCGGCGAGCACGGCTCGACCTTCGGCGGCAACCCGCTCGCCGCAGCGGTGGGCCTCGCCGTGGTGCGGATGCTCGCGACCGGCGAGTGGCAGGAGCGCGCGACGCGACTCGGCACCCGCCTCCGCGACGGCCTCGAGGACCTCGTCGGCTCGGGCGTCGTCACCGTGCGCGGAGCCGGCCTGTGGATGGGGATCGACATCGACCCGGCCGTCGGCACCGGCCGCGAGGTCTGCGAGGAGCTGATGCGCCGCGGGGTGCTCGCCAAGGACACGCACGGCTCGACCATCCGCCTCGCGCCGCCCATCGTGATCACCGAGGATGAGGTCGACGAGCTCGTGTCGACCCTCGGCTCGGTGCTGCGCGACCTGCGCCGGGGCTGATCGCGGTCGCTGTCGCCGTGCCCCTCGCGGATGTCGGCGGGTCGCCGTAGTCGGCGGCGGGTCAGCGCCCGCCCGCCGCGGGGCACGGGAACCTGCCGCGGGCGACAGGAACCCGCCGACATCCGGAGCCCGAGCCCGAGCCCGAGCCCGAGCCCGCGCCCGCGCGGGCGCCTCAGCCGCGGCCGGTCGGCGTGACGAAGAGATAGACGACGCTGCGGGCCGTGCGGTGCTCCTGCGCGTTCGTGAAGCCGAGCCCCCCGAGGGTGCGGCGGTCGGCGTCGTCGAGCGCGTCGGTCTGCAGCCGGGCGATCCAGAGGCGGTCGACGCCGTCGAGGCGCTCGCGGAGCACGACGGCGTCGTCGGCGTCCTCCAGGTCGAGCGTGACGTCGGTGAAGCGCCCCTCGGGGATGCCGCTGCGGACGAAGGCCAGGTCGTCGAGCTCGTCGAACCGGTCGGGGTACGCGTAGAGGGCCTGGCGCGGCCTCGTCGAGACCGTCCCGGTGGCGTCGAGCAGGAACGCGTCGCCCGGTCGGGCCTGGCTCTCGATGTAGGTCGAGAGCTGCGCGAGGTCCGCGCCGCCGCCCTTCGCCGCCGGCAGCCGCTGAGCGACCCAGGTCGGGGCGGAGGCCACGACGAGCAGCGCGATGAGGGCGATGCTGATCCGTCGACGCCGGAACCCGGTGATCGCGACGGCGAGCAGCAGGGCCATGCCGGGTGACGACCACGTCACGATCCGCGCCTGGTACACGGGCGAGAGCACGACGCCGAGGACGAGCATGAGGCCCGCAGGGATCGCGGCCCAGAGCGCCCCGAGCAGCACGACGCTGCCGGGGGTGCGCGACCTGTCCCGCAGGCGGGTGCCGAGCAGGATCAGCAGCACGACGGCGATGGCCGCCCACGTCACGGACGTCGCGAACCACGGCTCGACGAGCACGCTGTACCAGGTGATGTCGGAGCCCGTCGACGGATCGTCGGCCGTCAGCAGCCTGGTCCGCTCGGAGAGCACGGTGCCGATCACCGGCGCCGAGGCGAGCAGGGCCGAGCCGGTCGAGATGGACCAGCCGAGGAGGCGGTGGCGGGCTCCCCGACGACGGCGCTGGGCCGGTGCGAGGACGAGGAACACCCCGTGCACGACGACGATCAGCCCGAGCGGGACGAAGGTGACGATCGCGCCAGCGAGGGCGGCCCCGTAGCCCATCCACCACCTCCTCTGGTGCCGGCGGGAGGCGACGAGCACCAGCACGGTGAGCCAGACGGCCACGGCCGCGGTGAGCGCGTACGGGCGTGCCTCGGTCGCCTCGAGGGTGAGGCGGGGCAGCACCGCCGAGATGCCGGCGGCGAGCAGGGCCGTGCGGCGGTCGGTGAGCATGCGCGTGAGCACGAGCACGCCGGCCGCGACGACGCCGACCGCGACCGCGCTCGGCAGCCGGGTGACGAGCGTGCTCTCGCCGAGCAGGCCCGTCCAGAAGTGCATGAAGACGTAGTAGGCGCCGTGCACGAGGTCGCGCTGGTCGAGGAACGCGAGCAGGGCAGGCAGGGGGAGGCGCGCGGCCTGGAGGGTGGTGGCCTCGTCGCTCCAGTAGGAGGGGACCCAGGCGGCGGCGAACCCGACGACCAGCGCCGCGACGCCGGCCAGCAGCGGGTCGAGCCAGCGGCTGCGGGAGGGGACGACGGCCGGGTCGTGGCCGATGCTCACGCGGCTCCTGCCGACGCCGGGCCGGCCGACGACGGGTCGTCAGGCGACACGGGTCCTGCCTGTGCGCGGCCCTCTGTCGCGGAGGCCTGCGTGGCGGGGCACGGCATCGATCCGTGGACCTCTCGATCGTCAGTCGGTGCGGTTGAGGAGTGCGTGCTGTCGAGCATCTGTCCCGAGCGTATCGTCCTGGCGTCCAGGACGGCTGGCCACGACGGCGTCCACGACCGGAGAGCGACGCAAGAAGCCCCCGGCTTCACCGGGGGCTTCGTGATGTGGCTGGACGCGGCGTCGATCCGCGGACCTTTCGATTTTCAGTCGAACGCTCTACCAACTGAGCTACCCAGCCGTGGGGTCCAGCTCGTGAGCTGGTCTCTCGGAGGGACGTGCCCTCCAGACGAGTGACTCGCCTTGGCGACCCTGACCGGACTTGAACCGGCGACCTCCGCCGTGACAGGGCGGCGCGCTAACCAACTGCGCTACAGGGCCAAACTGGTGCTGCTGATGTTGCTTCTGGTGGTGCGTCGTGCTGATGATACGTCGTGTCAGAGACGCTGCCTCGAGAGATACTACCTGGACCTGGTCAGAAGGAGAAACCGGAGCTTCTCGATCGGACCGTGACCCCAACGGGATTCGAACCCGTGCTGCCGCCGTGAAAGGGCGGTGTCCTAGGCCACTAAACGATGGGGCCGAGTGGTCCACGAGGAACCACAGGCAACCGAGGAGCAAGCATACAGATCGGAGACCCTCCGCGCAAAACGGTCTCGACGGGCCCCGTGGCGGCCGCACCTCGCCACGACTCGCCGCCGGGCGCGACCTGCTGGCGGGTCGGCACGGGGCCGTCTACCTTCGACCTGTACTCCACAGTTCGTCGGTCGCGAGATCGGCGGACGATCGGACGGCTCGGGCCTCCCGGGCGAGCTCGACCTCGTGCACGACGAAATCGGAACCTCGATGACCTCCAGCCGCACCCGCCGCCGCCGCGCCTCCTCGGCCCTCGCCGTCCACCTCGGCCCGCACGGCGCGCGCATCGCCGCCGCCCTCGCGGCCGTCGCCCTGCTGGTCGGCGCGGGCGTCGCGTCGCCGCAGGCCGCCCACGCGGCGGACTACCCGTCCTGGGCCGACGTGCAGGCCGCCCGCGGCGACACGGCCGCGAAGCAGGGGGAGATCGACACGCTCCAGGGCCTGCTGACCCAGCTCGACGCCGATCTCGACGCGAAGAACGAGGACGCCCGGCAGAAGGGCGACGCGCTCCAGGCGGCGCAGACCGCCTACGACGACGCGCAGTTCCGCACCGCCCAGCTGCAGGCCCAGGCCGACGACGCCGCGAAGGTCGCCGCCGCCAGCGAGGAGCGGGCCGGCCAGCTCGCCGCCCAGCTCGGACGGTCCGGCGGAAACGACGGCATCAGCAGCAGCCTCATCGCCGACCCGGGCGACGCGGGCCAGCTGCTCTACAAGCTCGGCGCGATGAGCAAGCTCACCGAGCAGGCCGACGGCATCTACTCGCAGGCCACGCAGGACAGGAACACCGCGCAGTCGCTCAGCGACCAGGCCGCCGTCGCGGCCGCCGCCCTCGAGGAGCTCGCCGACGAGGCCCGGGTCGCCCTGGCCGCCGCGAACGAGGCGGCACAGGCCGCCGCCGACGCGCTCGCCGAGCAGGAGGACAACAAGGCCCGGCTGGAGGCGCAGCTCGCGATCCTGCAGCAGGACCTGCAGACCACCGAGGCCGAGTTCCAGGCCGGCGAGGAGGCGCGCAAGGCGGCCGAGGCCGCTGCGGCAGCCGAGGCGGCCAAGTACGGCAGCCCGACCAACGGCACCCCGGCCGGCGTCATCTCGAGCGCGGGCTGGACCCGCCCCTCTGGCGGCAACGTCGTCAGCGGCTTCGGCATGCGCGTCAACCCGGTCACCCACGCGTACGTGCTGCACGCCGGCACCGACCTGGCCGCCGCCTGCGGCACGCCGATCTTCGCCGCCACCGCGGGCACGGTCAGCTACGCGGGCTGGATGGGCGGCTACGGCAACTTCGTCCAGGTCGACCACGGCGGCGGCGTCAGCACCGGCTACGGCCACCAGGTCAACGGCGGGATCATGGTGTCCGTCGGCCAGCGCGTCGAGGTCGGCCAGCGGATCGGCACCGTCGGCTCGACCGGCAACTCGACCGGCTGCCACCTGCACTTCGAGACGCGGCAGGGCGGCGTCGCGGCCGACCCGGTCCCGTTCATGTCGGCGCGGGGCATCCGCCTCTAGCCCGACGAGCGACGACGAAGGGCCCGACGCGCGTGCGTCGGGCCCTTCGTCGTGTGCGGGAGGCGCGGGTCAGTGGCCCTCGGCCGCCAGCTTCACGATGCCGGCCTCGACGATGGCCTCGGCCTCGGCGGCGTCGCCCCAGCCCTCGGTCTTGACCCACTTGCCGGGCTCGAGGTCCTTGTAGTGCTCGAAGAAGTGCTCGATCTCCTTGCGGAGGAACTCGGGCACGTCGGCGACGTCCTGGATGTGCTCCCAACGCGGGTCCTTCGCGGGGACCGCGATGACCTTGGCGTCGCTGCCGCCGTCGTCGGTCATGTTGAAGACGCCGACGGGACGGACCTTGACGCCCACCCCCGGGAACAGCGGGTAGTCGAGCAGCACGAGCACGTCGACGGGGTCGCCGTCGAGCCCGAGCGTGTTCTCGAAGAACCCGTAGTCGGTCGGGTAGACGAAGCCGGTGAAGAGCACGCGGTCGAGGTACACGCGACCCGTCTCGTGGTCGACCTCGTACTTGTTGCGGCTTCCCTTGGGGATCTCGATCACGGCGTCGTACGCGGCCATGGGTGCTCCTGGTTCAGTCTCGGGGGCACGCCGACCAGGCCGGTCGGCGGCTGCCGGTAACGTTACAAGATGCCCGAGAGACCGCGCCTGACCCCTGCCGTCGCCGACGTCCGACGTGCTGTCCGCGCCTCCTTCGCGGGCCTCGCGACCGGCGACCTGGTGCTGGTGGCGCTGAGCGGCGGCGCCGACTCGCTCGCCCTCGCCGCGGCGACCGCCTTCGAGGCCCCTCGTGCCGGGCTCACGGCCGGTGCGGTCGTCGTCGACCACGGCCTGCAGCCGGGCTCGGCCGAGGTGGCCGAGGCGGCGGCTGCCCGGGCCTCGGCCCTGGGGCTCGCGCCCGTGGTCGTCCGTCGGGTCGACGTCGGCGCCGAGGGCGGCCCCGAGGCCGCCGCCCGCGAGGCCCGCTACGCCGCGCTCACGGCCGTGGCCGACGAGACGGGCGCCGTGGCCGTGCTGCTCGGGCACACCCTCGACGACCAGGCCGAGACGGTGCTGCTCGGCCTCGCCCGCGGCAGCGGCCCGACGAGCCTGCAGGGCATGGGCGCCGTGTCGGGGCGGTGGCGACGGCCGCTGCTGGCGGTCCGGCGCGAGGCGACCCGCGCCTCCTGCGCCGATCTCGGCCTCGAGCCGTGGGACGACCCGCACAACGACGACCCCGGGTACGCCCGGGTGCGCGTCCGCACGACCGTGCTGCCCGCGCTCGAGCGCGAGCTGGGGCCCGGCGTCGCCGAGGCGCTCGTCCGCACCGCGGCGCAGCTGCGCGAGGACTCGGAGGCGCTCGACCACTTCGCCGAGGAGCAAGCGGAGGAGGTGGCCGACCACGCCGAGGCCGGCATCTCGCTCGACGTCCGGTCGCTGGCCGCGAACCCCGCGGCGCTGCGGCAGCGGCTGATCCGCCTGGCCGTCGAGAGCGAGTTCGCGCTGACGCTGAGCCGCGCGCAGACCCTCGAGGTCGCCCGGCTCGTGACCGACTGGCACGGCCAGGGAGCGGTGTCCCTGCCGGGCGTTACAGTTGTCCGCACCGGAGGCGCGCTGCACTTCGCCGCGACCGCCGCCTCCTGAGGCCCCGCCCCTCCCTCCCCCTCACGACTGGAGAACGCCCGACCATGGAACTCAGCGACATCGAGAGCGACCTGACCAGCGTCCTGTACACCGAGGAGCAGATCCACGCGGCGATCGCCGAGGTCGCCCGTGCGGTCGAGGTCGACTACGCCGGGCGCGAGCCGCTGCTGGTGGGCGTGCTCAAGGGCGCCGTCATGGTCATGGCCGACTTCGCGCGCGAGCTCAAGCTGAACGCGCAGATGGACTGGATGGCCGTCTCGTCGTACGGCTCCGGCACCAAGTCGTCGGGCGTCGTCCGCATCCTCAAGGACCTCGACACCGACCTGCACGGCCGCGACGTGATCATCGTCGAGGACATCATCGACTCGGGCCTCACGCTCTCGTGGCTGCTCGAGAACCTCAAGAGCCGCGGTGCCGCCTCCGTCGAGATCTTCGCGCTGCTGCGCAAGCCCGAGGCCGCCAAGGTGCACGTCGACGTCAAGTACGTCGGCTTCGAGATCCCCAACGAGTTCGTCGTCGGCTACGGCCTCGACTTCGCCGAGAAGTACCGCAACCTGCGCGGGGTCGGGGTGTTGGCTCCCCACGTCTACAGCTGAGGCCCGTCCACCACCCCAGTACGGGAGCGGGCAGCCCGCTATGAGCGAACACCCATCAGGCCCCTAGGCGGCCCGTTGTAGCCTTTCGCTCACGTTCTTCCTGCAGAAAGGTGTCGGGCGTCGCCCGTACTGACATGGACTTCAAGAAACTGTTCCGCGGACCGATCATCTACATCGTGATCGCGGTGATCGGCATCGGCATCGGCTGGAGCGTCATCAGCGCCTCCGGCACGACCCAGGTGTCGACGCAGGAGGGGCTCAAGGCCCTGAACGACGACAAGGTCTCGTCGGCCACGATCTTCAGCAACGAGCAGCGGGTCGACCTGGTCCTCAAGGACGGCGACGCGCAGCAGCAGTTCTACTACTCGACGCCCCGCGGCGACGAGGTCGTCACCGCGATCAACGACGCGGACCTGAAGGACTTCGACGACACCGTCACGCAGACCAGCTGGTTCGTGTCGCTGCTCAGCGTCCTCCTGCCGTTCCTCATCATCGGCGTCATCTTCTGGTTCCTCCTGTCGTCCATGCAGGGAGGCGGCAGCAAGGTCATGCAGTTCGGCAAGTCCAAGGCGAAGCTCGCGTCGAAGGAGACGCCGCAGGTGATGTTCACCGACGTCGCCGGCGCGGACGAGGCCATCGAGGAGCTCGAGGAGATCAAGGAGTTCCTGAAGGAGCCCGCGAAGTTCCAGGCCGTGGGCGCCCGCATCCCCAAGGGCGTGCTGCTCTACGGCCCTCCCGGCACCGGCAAGACCCTGCTCGCCCGCGCCGTCGCCGGCGAGGCGGGCGTGCCCTTCTTCTCCATCTCGGGATCCGACTTCGTCGAGATGTTCGTCGGCGTCGGCGCCAGCCGCGTGCGTGACCTCTTCGAGCAGGCCAAGCAGAACTCGCCGGCCATCATCTTCGTCGACGAGATCGACGCCGTCGGCCGCCACCGCGGCGCCGGCGTCGGCGGCGGCAACGACGAGCGCGAGCAGACCCTCAACCAGCTGCTCGTCGAGATGGACGGCTTCGACGTCAAGACCAACGTCATCCTGATCGCCGCGACCAACCGCCCCGACGTGCTCGACCCCGCTCTGCTCCGTCCGGGCCGTTTCGACCGCCAGATCGGTGTCGACGCCCCCGGCCTCGACGGTCGCCGCCAGATCCTCGAGGTGCACGGCAAGGGCAAGCCCCTCGCCGCCTCCGTCAACCTCGAGGTGCTGGCGCGCAAGACGCCGGGCTTCACCGGCGCCGACCTCGCCAACGTGCTCAACGAGGCGGCCCTGCTGACGGCCCGCTCGAACGCGCAGCTGATCGACAACCGCGCCCTCGACGAGGCGGTCGACCGCGTCATGGCCGGCCCCCAGCGCCGCAGCCGCATCATGAACGACCACGAGAAGCTCATCACGGCGTACCACGAGGGCGGCCACGCGCTCGCGGCGGCGGCGATGCGGCACACCGACCCGGTGACCAAGATCACGATCCTGCCGCGTGGCCGGGCCCTCGGCTACACGATGGTGCTGCCCCTCGAGGACAAGTACTCCGTCACCCGCAACGAGCTGCTCGACCAGCTGGCCTACGCCATGGGCGGCCGCGTCGCGGAGGAGCTCGTGTTCCACGACCCCACCACCGGCGCCTCGAACGACATCGAGAAGGCCACCGGCACCGCCCGCAAGATGGTGACCGAGTTCGGCATGAGCAACAAGGTCGGGTCGGTCAAGCTGGGCCAGGGGTCCGGCGAGCAGTTCATGGGCCGTGACATGGGCCAGCGCGACTACTCCGAGACCATCGCCGAGACGGTCGACGCCGAGGTGCGCGTGCTGCTCGAGCAGGCGCACGACGAGGCCTGGGCGGTCATCAACGACAACCGCGACATCCTCGACCACCTCGCGGCCGAGCTCCTCGAGAAGGAGACGCTCGACCACGACGAGCTCGCGGTGATCTTCAAGGACGTCAAGAAGCTGCCCGAGCGCCCGCAGTGGCTCTCGAGCGACAAGCGTCCCGTGTCGGACCGCCCCGCGATCCCGATGCCGACCAAGGCACCGGTCGACGCCGAGGCCGTCGACGGCGGAGTGGGCTCCGAGCCCGAGGAGGCGCCCTCGCGGAAGCGCCCGCCGCGCACCACCCCCGGCATCGCCACGGCCTAGGCGCGCAGGCCGATCCGGGCGGCGCACCGCGTCCGCCCGGGTCGGTAGCCTTGCCTCTCGACCCGTGGCCCTGATCGGAGGAACCTCCCCGTGACCGACTCGCCGTCCGACGGTGACCACCGCTCGTCGTCCGAAGCGTCCGAGCCGCGTGCCTGGAAGCGGCCGCGTGGTCGCGAGCGGTACCCGGACCCGGTCGTCGTCGACGCGCCTCCGCCGGCCAGCGCCCCGGCCGCCGGTGCCGAGCGTCGTCTCGCCCTGTCGCTGGACGAGCGCGCCGCCGTCCGGCCGCCCGCCCAGCTGCCGCCCGTGACGCACACCCCGGCGACGCAGTCGTCGGCTGCGCAGGCGGCTGCGCAGGCGCCCGCCCGGCAGCACCCGCCCGTGCCGACCCCGCCCGCGGGTGCCCGTCCGGGCGTGCCGCCGGCCGTCGCGCCGCGGGCCTCCACTGCTCCCGCCGGGTCCGGAGCACCTGCCCCGACGGCCGCCGCCGGCCACGTCGCCGGGCGACGCCTCGTGGTCGGAGGTCGCTACGACGGCCCGCTCCCCGGCGGCGACGCGACGCGCACGCGGTCCGGGTCGCACGCGGCGCCCGGCCTCGTCGACGCGCCTGCACGTGAGCTCGACGAGCCCGGCCGCCCACCTCGCGAGCGCACCCGCGTCGCCTCGCACGCCGCGCCTCCTGAGGACCGGGCCGAGCTGCTCCGGCTCGAGGCCGACGACGTGGCCGCCGTGGCTGCCGCCGACTCCGCCCGCGCGGCCGACGCCGGTGCGCACTCGGGGCCGGCTCCTGCCGCCTCCGGCCCCCGGGCACGCCGCCGGGCACGCGGCCGCGCCGACGAGGTCGACCCGCGCGACGTCGCGACGCGGGCGATCCCGGTCCAGCGGCCCGCCGCCTCCGTGCGCCCGACCGGTGCGACGCGGGACGACCACGGCTCCGTGACGGTCTCGCGGACGCTCGTGATGGGGATCCTCAACGTCACGCCCGACTCGTTCAGCGACGGCGGGCGCTACGTCGGCCTCGACGACGCCTTGCGCCACGCTCGCGAGCTCGTCTCCGCCGGGGCCGACATCGTCGACGTCGGGGGCGAGTCCACCCGGCCGGGCGCCCGCCGCGTCGACCCGGTCGAGGAGCAGCGTCGGGTGCTGCCGGTCATCCGGGAGCTCGCCTCCGAGGGCGTCCGGCTGAGCATCGACACCATGAACGCGGCCACCGCGTTCGCCGCCGTCGACGCGGGCGCCGACGTCATCAACGACGTCTCCGGCGGCCTCGCGGACCGCTACATGGCGCAGGTCGCCGCCGACACCGGCCGGCCGTTCGTCGCGATGCACTGGCGAGGACACCTCGCCGACGCGACCGCGGGCATGCGGGGCGACGACGTGGCAGGCCAGGTGCGCGACGAGCTGCGGCGCCGCGTCGACGACCTCGTCGACGCCGGCGTCGAGCGCGACCAGATCGTGCTCGACCCCGGCCTCGGCTTCTCGAAGGACGCCGACCAGAACTGGGAGGTGCTCGCCAGCCTCCACGAGCTCGGCCGGCTCGGCCACCCGATGGTGGTCGGTGCGTCGCGCAAGCGCTTCCTCGGCGACCTCCTGCCGGACGGCGCCGAGCCCCGTGACCGCGACGCTGCCACGGCGGTCATCAGCGTGCTCGCCGCCCAGGCAGGGGTCTGGGCGGTGCGGGTGCACGACGCCGCGTCGACGCGCGCGGCCCTCGACGTCTGGCAGGCGTGGCAGCGCGGGTCGGGCCCGGCCCGCTCGGCGAGGCACGCGTGACCGCGGTGGGCGACGGGCGCGGGCCCGACGAGGCGGCCTCGGTCCGCACGGCACCCGTCGGGCTCGACGTGCTGCGGCTGCTCGGCGTCCGCGCCACGGGCCACCACGGCGTCTTCGACCACGAGCGCCGCGACGGGCAGGAGTTCGTGATCGACGCCGTCGTGCACCTCGACACGATCCCGGCCGCCGACGACGACGACCTCGCGCAGACGGTGCACTACGGCGTCCTCGCCGAGCAGCTGGTCGCCGCGGTCGAGCGCGACCCCGTCGACCTGATCGAGACCCTGGCCGAGCGCCTCGCCGCCCTCGTGCTGAGCCACCCCGCCGCCGCGCGGGTCGAGCTGACCGTGCACAAGCCGAGCGCCCCGATCACCGTGCCCTTCGGCGACGTGTCGATCACCGTCGTGCGGGAGCGCGCGTGAGCGGCGCGAGCGGCGCGAGCGGATCGAGCGGCGTCGCCGGTGCCGCGTCCGTCGCGCGCCGCGGCGTGGTCGCGCTGGGCTCGAACCTGGGCGACCGCGACGAGCTGCTGCGCGACGCCGTCGCCGCGCTGGCGGCGACCCCGGGCGTGACCGTGACCGCCGCCTCCTCGCCGGTGTCGTCGGTCGCCGTGACGCTGGACGGTCCGGACGAGAGCAAGCCGACGTACCTCAACGCCGTCGCGCTCGTCGAGACGACGCTCGAGCCCCTGGCGCTGCTCGACGCGCTGCAGGCGATCGAGCACGACCACGGCAGGGTACGCGACGAGCGCTGGGGCGACCGGACCCTCGACCTCGACGTCGTCGTGCTCGGCGACCTCGAGCTCGAGACCGAGAGGCTCACGCTGCCGCACCCCCGTGCGGCCGAGCGCGCGTTCGTGCTCGAGCCGTGGCTCCAGGTCGACGAGGAGGCGCGGCTCGGCACCCGGGGACGCGTCGCCGACCTGCTCGCCGCGCTGCCCGACCGCACCCGGCCCGTGCCCGGGGCGACCGGCCTGCTCGTGCCGGCGCGCGCCTCCTCGGCCCCGGCCCCTGGGGCCGACGACGCCTCCGACGGCCCGTCCGACGAGGCCTCCGACGACGCGTCCGGCCCGGACGACGTCCCCACCCGCGCCCCCGACTCGGCGGGAGGTGCCTCGTGAGGCACACCCGCCCGGCGACGCTCGTCGGCCTCGCCCTCGTGGCCCTCGTCGGCGGCTTCGTCGTCGACGCTGCGCTCGTGTCGTCCGGCCAGCCCTCGATCGTGCCGTCGATCGTGCTCGGCCTCGTGCTGCTCGTGATCGGCGGGATCGTCGTGACGATGGCCCTGCCCGTGCGCCGAGTCGCGAAGGGCACCCAGAAGGAGCGGATCGACCCCTACTACGCGACCCGCGTGCTGCTGCTCGCGAAGGCCAGCAGCCTGGCCGGCGCGCTCTTCGCGGGAGCGAGCGGAGGGGTGCTCGCCTTCATGACGACGCGCGGCGTGGACGTGGCGATAGGCTCCGTGGTGCCCACGATCGTCGCCGTCGTGGGGGGCCTCGGCCTCCTCGCGGCCGGGATCGTCGCCGAGCACATGTGCACGGTGCCGCCCGGGGACGACGAGGGCGGACCAGGAGCCCAGGCGGCCTGACCGCAGGCCGGCAGCCCCGCCGACAGCACTGCTGCAGGGCGACCCGCAGCCGACCCGGAGGTACGCGCCATGGACCGACTCGACGTGGCAGAGCCCGCCTGGACCGGCATCTCGCCCAAGTACGTCTGGCCCGAGCTCGTGGGCTGGCTGGTCACCGGGCTGATCGCCGCCGCGGCCACGACGCCGCTCTGGTTCATCGGCGCCTGGTGGTGCTACGCGATCACCGCCGCCGTCGTGGTCGTGATGGTCGTCGTCATGGCGTTCGTGCCCCGACGCGTGCGCTCGATCCGGTACCAGCTGCGGGAGGACGACCTGCTCGTCCGCCGCGGCATCCTGTACCTGCGCTTCGTCGCCGTGCCCTACGGCCGGATGCAGCTCATCGACATCAACCGCGGCCCCGTCGTGCGGGCCCTCGGCCTCAGCGACCTGAAGTTCGTCACGGCGGCGGCGTCGTCGGGCGTGACGATCCCGGGGCTCCCGGAGGCGGAGGCCGACTCGCTGCGCGACCGCCTCGTCGAGCTCGCCGAGTCCCGCCGGGCGGGGCTGTGAGCGGGCCGCTGCCGGGGGAGGGGGCACCGCCTCCTGCGGACGGGCCCGCCGCGCCTGACTCGCCTGCGACGCCCGCGACGCCTGCCGCGTCCGCCGCGCCCGCTGCGGTGGCCGAGCTCACCGACGGCGAGTGGCACCGCCTGCACCCCGCGACGCCGCTGCTCAAGGGTGGCATCGCCCTGATCGTCGTGCTGGGCATCATCGTCAACAACGCCCGCGAGTGGGTCGTCGGCTTCTTCGTGCCGGGCGGGCGGCGCCCGGACGGCGACGGTGAGGGCGACCCGTTCGGCTACGTCGTCGAGCACGGGTACCTCGGGTTCGTGCTGCTCGGGGTGCTCGTCGTGGCCGCCGTGCTCGTGCTCGTCTTCTGGCTGTCGTGGCGGATGAACACGTTCCGCGTCACGGAGGAGATCGTCGAGGTCCGCAGCGGCGTCGTCTTCCGCACGAACCGGCGGGCGCGGCTCGACCGGGTCCAGGGGATCAACATCCAGCGACCGGTGCTGGCGCGCGTCTTCGGCGCCGCCAAGCTCGAGGTGAGCCAGGCGGGCGACGACGCGAACGTCTCGCTCGCGTACCTCCGCTCGGCGGCGGCGGACGACCTGCGGCGCGAGATCCTGCGGCGTGCCTCAGGCGTGCAGCGGTCGGCCGTCGACGGCGTGCAGGCCGCGCCTCCTGCCCGTGCGGCCGCGTCCGCCCAGCCTGCGTCCGCCCAGCCTGCGCCCGGCCAGGCGATGCCCGGCGACGCGATGCCCGGCCACGCCGCGCCTGCCGACACCCGTCAGCGCTTCGTCGGGCTCGTCGAGCAGCGCGCCCAGGACTTCCTCTCCGACGGCCTCGACCCGCAGGAGGCGCCCCCCGAGTCGGTCGTCAAGGTGGACGTCGGCCGCCTGGTCGGCTCCGTCCTGCTGAGCGGGTACACGCTGTTCCTCGTCGCGGCGGCGATCGCCGTGGTCGTCAGCGTGCGGCTGACGGGCGAGTTCTTCCTGCTCTTCGCCCTGCTGCCCGCCGTGCTCGGCTCGAGCGGGTACTACGTCAACCGGGTCACCAAGTCGCTGCGCTACAGCATCTCGTCGTCCCGCGACGGCATCCGCATCGGCTACGGGCTGTTCTCGACGACGAACGAGACGCTCCCGCCCGGGCGCATCCACTCGGTGAGGGTGAGCCAGCCCCTGCTGTGGCGGCCGTTCGGCTGGTGGCAGATCAGCATCAACCGGGCCTCGCGCTCGTCCACCGACGGCTCGGGGCACCAGGGCAACTCGACGCTCCTGCCGGTCGGCGACGAGACGGACGTGCGGCGGGTGCTCGAGCTCGTGCTGCCCGAGCTCGTCGGCGTGCCCGCCGCCGAGGTGCAGGCGGAGGAGCGGGCCGAGGAGGCGTCGGCCCTGTCGGCCGAGACCGCCGCCGGCACCGGGACGGCGGGCGCCGAGCCCGCGCTCGCGGAGCCCACGCACGCCGAGATCCCGGGCGCCGGCCCTGGGCGCACCGAACCCGAGCCCGCGCTCGAAGAGCCCGAGCGTGCCGTCGTGCACGAGCGCGCCTCGCACACCCTCTCGCTCGTCGAGGACGGCCTGACCTCGCGCGGCAGCGAGGGCGGCTTCACCACGTCGCCCCGTCGTGCTGCCGTGCTGCGCTGGTTCTCGTGGCGCCGCAACGGGTTCCGGACGGCTCCGGGCGCCCTGCTGCTGCGCAAGGGAGCGATCTGGCGCGAGCTCGTCGTCGTGCCGCTGCCCCGGATGCAGAGCGTCGGCCTGTCGCAGGGCCCGCTGCTGCGGCGCCTCCGGCTCGCCGCCGTGCACCTGCACACCGTCCAGGGGCCGATCATCGCGACGATCGGCGCGCTCGACCAGGACGACGCGATGGCCTTCTTCGAGGGTGCCGCGCGCGACGCGGTGACCTCGGCCCGGGCCGACCGCACCCACCGCTGGGGCGCCTCCTCGGCTCCCGTCGCCCCTGAGGAGCCGCGCCCGTGAGCCCGCAGCAGAGCGGACGCCTCGGCGTCGGCGTGATCGGCGCCGGCCACGTGGGGCCGGTGCTCGGCGCCGCCCTGGCCGCCGCGGGCCACGCGATCGTCGGCATCTCGGCCGTGTCCGAGCGCAGCCTCGACCGGGCGGAGGCGATCCTGCCGGGCGTCCCCGTGCTGACGGTCCCCGAGATCGTCGAGCGCAGCGAGCTCGTGCTCATCGCGGTGCCGGACGACCAGCTCGCCGACCTCGTGCAGGGCCTCGCCGCGACCGGGGTCTGGCAGCCGGGTCAGCTCGTCGTCCACACGTCGGCGGCGCACGGCCTCGAGGTGCTGCGGCCGGCTCTCGCGGCGGGGGCGATCCCGCTGGCGATCCACCCCGCGCTCACGTTCACGGGGACCACGATCGACCTCGTCCGGCTCCGTGAGGCGTGGTGCGCCGTGACGGCGCCCGGGCCGGTCCAGCCGATCGGGCAGGCGCTCGTCGTCGAGATGGGCGCCGAGCCCGTGCTCGTCAGCGAGGCCGACCGGCCGCGCTACGCCGAGGCCGTGGCGACCGCCACCGAGTTCTCCGCCGCGATCGTCACGCAGTCGGTCTCGATGCTCGCCGAGCTCGGCGTCCCCGAGCCCGGTCGGCTCATCGCGCCCCTGGTCCGCTCCGCCATGGACCGCGCCCTGGGCGTCGCCGGCGGCTCGAGCGGCCCCGGTACCATCGACATGGCGGCGTTCGACGACCCGCCGTCCCCGTTCGGCGGGGGCCTCGGCGCCTGACGGCTGCGCGCCCGCTCGTCCGCTCGTCGCCGTCGCAGCCCACGCCGCGCCTCCTCGACTCCCCGTTCTCTCCGTCCCCCACCACCCCGCTGGAGCCCCCGCACATGACCGACGCCCCCGAGACCACCACCCCCTCCGACGACGCGGCCGCCGTGGTCGCCGCCGCGGCCGAGGCGGCTCGCGAGGCCTCCGAGCAGAAGCAGGTGCGGCTCGAGAAGCGTGCCCGGCTGCTCGAGACCGGGCGCGACGCGTACCCGGTCGGCGTCCCGCTGACCGACACGATCCCCGCCGTGCGGGCGCGTCACGCCGAGCTCGAGGCGGGTGCCGAGACCGGCGAGGTGGTCGGCCTGGCCGGACGCGTCGTGCACGCGCGCAACACCGGCAAGCTCTGCTTCGCGGCGCTGCAGGCCGGCGACGGCTCGCGCATCCAGGCGATGGTGTCGCTCGCCGAGGTGGGCGACGAGTCGCTCGCCGAGTGGAAGGACCTCGTCGACCTCGGCGACCACGTCTTCGTCAAGGGGCAGGTCATCTCGTCGCGCCGCGGCGAGCTGTCGATCATGGTGAGCGAGTGGGCGATCGCCTCGAAGGCGATCCTGCCCCTGCCGAACCTGCACGGCGAGCTCAGCGAGGAGACGCGGGTGCGTCAGCGCTACCTCGACCTGATCGTCCGCGACCAGGCCCGCGCCACGGTGCGCGCCCGCGCCGCCGCGGTCTCGTCGCTGCGCCGCACCTTCGACCAGCACGAGTACCTCGAGGTCGAGACCCCGATGCTCCAGACCATGCACGGCGGCGCGGCGGCGCGTCCGTTCCAGACGCACAGCAACGCGTTCGACACCGAGCTGTTCCTCCGCATCGCGCCCGAGCTGTTCCTCAAGCGCGCCGTCGTCGGCGGCATCGACCGCGTCTTCGAGATCAACCGCAACTTCCGCAACGAGGGCGCCGACTCGACGCACTCGCCCGAGTTCGCGATGGTCGAGGCGTACCAGGCCTACGGCGACTACGAGCAGATGGCCCGGCTCACGCAGCAGCTCGTGCAGGAGGCGGCGCTCGCGGTCGCGGGGACCCACCTCGTCACGCTCGCCGACGGCACCGAGTACGACCTCGGCGGCGAGTGGGCCCGCGTGCCCATGTACGAGTCGCTCAGCGAGGCGGCCGGAGTCGAGGTCACGCCGCTGACGACCGTGTCCGAGCTGCAGCGCCTCGCCGCGACCGTCGACCTGGTCGTGCCGCACGAGACGCACGGCAAGCTCGTCGAGGAACTGTGGGAGCACTTCGTCAAGCCCTCGCTCGACCGTCCCACCTTCGTCGTCGACTTCCCGGTCGACACGAGCCCCCTCGTCCGCCAGCACCGCTCGAAGCCCGGCGTCGTCGAGAAGTGGGACCTCTACGTGCGCGGCTTCGAGCTCGCCACGGCGTACTCCGAGCTCGTCGACCCGGTCGTGCAGCGCGAGCGCTTCGTCGAGCAGGCCGCGCTCTCGGCCCGCGGCGACGCCGAGGCCATGCGCCTCGACGAGGACTTCCTCCGCGCCCTCGAGCACGGCATGCCGCCGAGCGGTGGCATGGGCATGGGCATCGACCGCCTCCTCATGGCGATCACCGGGCTCGGCATCCGCGAGACGATCCTCTTCCCGCTCGTCAAGTAGCGGCAGGGCGCGACGCGGCGCTTCTTGACCACCCGAATCTGTGTCAGTACATTGGTACGAACCTGATACAAAAACCCGGGAGGGCCCATGTTCTGGATCTACCTGCTGCTCGTCGCGTCGCTGGTCGTCATCGCCGTCGACACGGCGTCTCCCCGTCGGCACGGGGCACAGCTCGCGAAGCTGGCCGCCCGCATGAACCTGCCGGTGACCCCTGAGGTCGAGCCGCTCGTCCGTGCCCGCCTCCGCCGACGTGCCTGGGGAGTCGGGCTCGGCGGCGGCGTGGTGGTCGCGGCGGCGCTCACGGTCGGGCTGCTGCTGCCCGAGCTGCGGCAGTCGCCCCTCGCCGCGGCGACCGTGCTCGTCGCGGGCTTCGCGGGCACGGGCGTCGGCGCGGCCGTGGCCGCCGTCGGCTCGGTGCCCCGTCCGGCCGCCGATGCGGTCCGCGTCGCCCGGACGGCGCCTCCTCGTGTGGCGGACTACGTCGGCCCGCCCGAGCTCGTCGGCGCGCGCCTCGTCGTGGGCCTGGCGCTCGTGGCCTTCGTCGTCGGCGGCGTGGCCGCCGTCTCCGGCCTCGGCGGCGCGCTCCCTCCGACCGCTCTCGCCGAGTGGGTCACGGGCGTCCCCGGGGTGACCGCCGTCGTCGCGGTCGTCGGGCTCGTCGCGACCGAGGTGGTCATGAGGCGCCTCGTCGACCGCGGGCAGCCGGCCGTGTCCGAGCTGGACCTCGCCTGGGACGACGCGCTCCGGTCGATGGCGCTGCGCGACCTCGTGACGGCTCCCGTCGTCCTCGGCTTCGTCGGGCTCACCGGCACCCTGACCGTCCTCGGCGACGCGGCCGCGGGCGGGGGCCCCGGGTCGGTCGGCAACCTCGTCGTGGGGGTCCTCGGGCTCGGCGTCGCCGCTCTGCTGGCGCTCGCGCTCGGCGTCGTGATCTGGGCCCTGGCGACGAAGCCGCACCTCCACTGGTGGCGGCGCCTGTGGGAGCCGCGCCGCCCCTCCGTCGCCGCCCCTGCCGGCAATGCGGGGAACCGGCCGTGATCGTCATCGACCAGCGCTCGTCGGTGCCTCCCTTCGAGCAGCTCCGGCAGCAGCTGCTCTCCGCGATCGGCTCGGGCGAGGTGGCGGCCGGAGCCCGGTTGCCGACCGTGCGGCGGTTCGCGGAGGACCTCGGCATCGCGCCCGGCACCGTCGCCCGCACGTACCGCGAGCTGGAGCAGGCGGACGTGCTCGAGACCCGCGGTCGGCACGGCACGTTCGTGACCGCGGGCGGGGCCGAGGCCGAGGCGCGGTCCGCGGCGGCCGACTTCGTCGGTCGGCTCCGCCGCCTCGGGGTGGACGCGGCGACGGCGCGCGGGCTCGTCGACGCCGCGTTCGACGCGTCGGCCTGAGGGGCGGGCGGTCCCGCAGCAGGCGCGGGGCGCCTCCTCGGTGCGCCTGGAGCCTCAGGTGGTTCGGCCTCGATGCATCCTCAGGCGCGGGCCGCGGGTCTGGCTTATCCTCGACGCATGCCAGAGACCTTCTTGGGAGCCGCGATCTTCGCCGTGACGCCGACGATCGTCGTGGGCCTGATCTTCTGGTTCGTGGTGCGCTCGCTGCTGCGGGCCGACAGGACCGAGCGGTCCGCCTACGCGAAGATCGAGGCGGAGGAGCGCGAGCGGGCCGAGGCCCTCGAGCGCGGCGAGGCCGGCGCGACCCGCGCCTCCTGAGCCTCCCTGGTCTCGCCCCGGGCGTTCCGCCTTCGGCTCACCTGCACGCCCGTCGACACTGTCGGCGGGCGTTCGTCGTACCCCGGTCGCATTCACTCCCAGAGCGTCGGAGGCGTCCCTGTACCCCGTCTGGTGCCCCCGGCTCAGGCGAACGTCGCGCACTGTACCCCGCGGGGCTGAATCACGTAATACACCCGGGGGCCCCGCACGTCAAAGCCTGGTCTCTCCCGTCCCCCGAATCGCTCGAAACCCTGTACGCGCGCACAGAACTGCCTTGCGAAGGGCCTCAGCGACTTCTCCCGGGACCCTGCTCCGCGCCAGACTTCTATCAACGCCGAAGAGCTTCACGAACTATTCGACATGACACGAGTCAGACCTCGAGCAGGGAGAGAACGATGACGATCACATCCGTCACCACGCGCAACACCACCACAGACACCACCGACGAGCCCGAGGTCGAGGTCCTGTCCCAGGTCCGCGGTGCCTCCACCGACCAGGTCGGCGACTACCTCCGCCACATCGGCCGCATGCCGCTGCTGGACGCCGCAGAAGAGACCGAGATCGCGCGTCGCATCGAGGTCGGCCTGTTCGCCGGCGAGAAGCTCAAGGAGCTCCAGGCCGCCGACGCCGTCAAGAAGAACCGCACCAAGGCGCACGCCGAGACGATGCGCGACCTCCGCTGGCTGCAGCACGACGGCGAGCGTGCCAAGGACCGCATGATCACGGCGAACCTCCGCCTGGTCGTCAGCATCGCGAAGCGCTACACGCAGCGCGGCCTCCCCTTCATGGACGTCATCCAGGAGGGCAACCTCGGCCTCGTCCGCGCGGTCGAGAAGTTCGACTACACGCAGGGCTACAAGTTCTCGACCTACGCCACCTGGTGGATCCGCCAGGCGATCGCCCGCGGCCTCGCCGACAAGGCGCGCGCCATCCGCATCCCCGTGCACACGGTCGAGCGCATCAACCGCATCTCGCGCGCCGAGCGCGACCTCACCGTCGACCTGGGCCGTGCGCCCACCGTCGAGGAGGTGGCCGAGGAGGTCGCCATGGAGGTCGCCGACCTGGTCGAGCTCAAGTCGCGCTCGCACGAGCCCGTCTCGATCCACACCGTCGTCGGCGACGCCGAGGACAGCGAGCTCGGCGACTTCATCGAGGACGAGGAGACCCCCTCGCCCACGGCTGCGACCGAGAACTCGCTGCTGAACCGCGACATGCACGCTCTCGTGGCGACGCTCCCCGAGGACGAGGCCCGCGTGATCCGCATGCGCTTCGGCCTGGACGACGACCAGCCGATGACCCTCGACGAGATCTCGAAGCGCGTGCACAGCTCGCGCCAGGCCGTCTCGCGTGTCGAGAGCCGAGCCCGCCTCCGCATGTTCGCGAAGGCCGTGAGCCAGGACCTGCAGCTCTACCTGCAGTAGACCGGTCCGACCTGCAGTGCCTGAGGGCCGCCTCCCCGTCCACCCGGGGAGGCGGCCCTCAGTCGTCCCCACCCGAATGGTCCCAATTCGGCCCTCGACTCCTCGTGAACACCGAGAACTGACCCCAAGGCTTGCCGGCATGTCGGCTCGCCTAGCGTCTCCTCTCGAGTGGTCCCAATTGGGGCCTCTCGGCCGCAACAAGCACGAGAACGGACCTCTCGACAACAGGCCGAGAACCCTCCACACCCGAGGAGGCGCGCGTCGTCCCCACAGGACGTCTACGTTCCCGCGCCACCCGCCCCGCATCGCCCCGATCCTCGTCGCATGCCCCGCACCGATCTGCCTCCGCCCCTGTCCGCCCGGCCCTTCTCCGTGGCGGAAGCGCTCGACGCGGGGCTAGGTCGAGAGCGACTCCGGGGCCGGGACCTGTTCCGCCCACATCACGGAGTCCGGGCGCCCCTTCGAGCGGTTTCGGCGGATCACGTCCAGGACGTGGCTCGGCTCTTCCTTCCTGCGATGCGACCAGGATGGTGCTTCTCCCACGTCACGGCACTCGCCATCTGGGGCCTGCCGCTCCCTTCGTTCCCAGTCCTCGGCCCCGCGTCTGGACCGCCCCTGTTGCACGTCTCCGTCTCGGCAGGGCGCGGTCCTCGGAGAGAAGGCATCGTCGGACATCGTGGACTCGGCGTCGACACCGCTCGGACCCTGGGTGGCCTTCCCGTCGTCGATCCGTTGACGGCATTCGTGCAGGCAGCTCCGCAGTTGCCTCTGGACGCTCTCGTGGCGGTCGGCGACGTCCTCTGCGGCTCGTGGTCGCCGTGGCCGGAGGCGCGGGAGCGAGCACCGACCGACATCGAGGAGCACCTCGCCGCCTCGGGTCGGGCACGTGGAGTCGGGTCGGCTCGACGAGCGCTCACGCACGTGCGCGTCGGCGTCGAGTCCCCGAAGGAGACGGAGCTGCGCCTCCTCCTCGTCCGAGGAGGACTCCCCGAACCCGAGATCAACACCAAGACCTACGACGGGGCCGGTCGCTACCTCGGCAAGCCCGATCTCCGGTACCCGGACGAGCAGGTCTTGATCGAGTACGAGGGCGACGAGCACCGACGTGACCCGGGACGATGGCGCCGCGACATCCGCCGACGGGAGCGCTTCGCCGACGCGGGCTGGCGGACGATCCGGGTCACGGCCGCCGATCTGCGGGGGGCGCCTGCGCGCGAGCTCGTCAGCCGTGTCCGGCGTTCCCTCTCTGGCTGACGACCGGTCGAGTGGTCTCGTTCTCTCCTTCGCCGCCGCGGGAAGGACCGTTCACGACCACTCGGCCTGAGGTGAGGAGGGGGGTGGTGGGGGAGGCGCGGCGGCGGTACCGTGGGCGCGGACGAGCAGGCGCACACCAGCGCACGCCGCAGGAGCTGCACGGGAGGGGTGATGAGCATGGCCGACGTCATCGCGCACGCGAACCCCCCTCACACCCGGGTCGCCGTCTAGACGCTGCGCCTCGCGCGCGCCGATGAGCGGCCCCCTCCTCAGGAGAACCGCTTGTCCTCTCACCCCGACGACTCCGTCGTCACACCGTCCCCGACCGCGCTGACGCCCCGGTCCGCGCCGCTGCCACCGTCCGCGCTGACGCTACGGTCCACGCCGCCGTCACAGATCCCGCACCCGACCCACCACCTGTCCCCGTTCCCCGACGACTTCGTCGTCCCCGCCTTCAGCACCGCTGAGCCCGGCGACGGCCAGCGCTGGTCGACCTGGCCGGCGGCCACGCCGACCGAGCGCGGCCCGCGTCCGTGGCCGGACTGGCTCGTCACCTCCGCCGCCGCCGTCGACACCGAGCTCGGCGTCGTCAAGTCGGGCAAGGAGGCGGACCTGTTCCTGATCGACCGCACCGTGCCCGACGACGTCGAGCTCGGCCCCCTCGACGGCAGCCGCAGCGTGCTGCTCGCTGCCAAGCGCTACCGCGGCCCGGAGCAGAGCGACTTCCACCGCTCCTCCCAGTACCGGGAAGGCCGTCGCACCCGCAACACGCGCGACGGTCGCGCCATGGCGCGCGGCTCCTCCCACGGTCGCCGGGTGCAGGCGGGCCTCTGGGCCGCCGCGGAGTTCGACGCACTCGGACGGATGCACGCCCTCGGCCTGCCGGTGCCGTACCCGGTGCAGATCTCCGGCACGGAGGTGCTGATGGAGTTCGTCGGCGACGTCACGGCCGCCGCGCCCCGCCTGGCGCAGACGCGGGCCGACGGCGCCGACCTGTGGCCGTTGTTCGAGCAGGTCGCCGAGATCGTCCTGGAGCTGGCCCGTGCCGGCTTCGCCCACGGCGACCTCAGCGCCTACAACCTGTTGGTGCACGAGGGGCGCGTCGTCGTCATCGACGTGCCGCAGCTCGTCGACGTCGCGAGCAATCCGCAGGGCGCCGAGCTGCTCGAGCGCGACTGCCGCAACGTCTGTGAGTGGTTCGCCCGTCGCGGCTTCGCGCGCTCGCACGACCACCTCTTCGCCGAGGCGCTGGGGGAGGTCTTCGGCTAGGCGGCGGCCGCCGCCGCCGCCGTGAACCGTCGAGAAGTGCTGCCGCAGACCCGCCAGACGACACTTCGTGACGGTTCACCGGAACCGGGACGGGAACCGGAGGAGGCGCGGGTCGAGCCGGCAGGAGGCGCGGGTCAGCTGGACGGGGTCGGCGACAGGACCTCGGTCGCCTCGGCCCCTGCGGCGCCCCGGCGGTGCGCCGTGCGCGCCTTGAACTTGGCGCGGACGTCGCTGGGCACGAGCTCGAGCAGCTGGTCCTCGCGCAGGGGCAGGTCGAGCAGGCTGAGCTTGAGGCGCCCCTTGGTGGCGTGCCGCCCGGCATCGAGGCGGATCACCTGTCCGGCCTCGGGCCGCAGCGACATCGACACGACGCAGCCGTCGCTCACGTCGGCGACGACGCGGCCGTCGACCTCGAGGGCAGCCGAGTGCGTGCCGCTGCCGATCCGGAACCGCAGCTGCTCGAGCGGGCCGAGCACCACCGAGCGGTCGATGCCCGACATCGGCGCGACGGGCGTGATCAGCGTCGCCGCGACGGCGGGCGACAGGATCGGCCCGCCCGCGGCGTAGTTGTAGGCGGTCGAGCCGGCACTCGTCGCGACGACGACGGCGTCCGCCTTGTAGTAGCCGTAGGGGGTGCCGTCGAGCACGAGGTCGGCCGTGACCACGCCCTCGCCGGGGCGACGGGCCATCGACACGTCGTTGAACGCGAGGAACCGGTTCTCGGTGCCCGACGCGGTGTGCACGACCTCGACGGCGTGGTGCGGCTCGAGCGAGAAGTCCTCGGCGGCGAGCCGCTCGAGGGCGGCGGGCAGCTCGTGCGGCTCGACCTCGACGAGGAACCCCACGTTGCCGTAGTTCACGCCGAGCACGGGCACGGGCCGGTCGGCGACCAGCCGCATGGCGCCGAGCATCGTGCCGTCGCCGCCGAGGGCCACGACGACGTCGACCGTGTCGCGGAACTCCTGCTCGTCGATCAGCTCGACGCCGCCCTGCATGCGCGACTCGTCGGCGGCCTGCGCGACGAGGCGGACGTGGCCGCCGGCGAGCTCGCCGCGCTGCTTCCACCCGCAGAGGATGTCGACGGAGTCGCGGACCGACTTGGTGGGGTGCGGCACGAGGCCGACGACGAGGTTGCCCATGAGGCGAGGCTAGACCGCGCCCCTGTCGCCCGGCTGACGCCGTCGACCCGGCCCGCGCCTCCCGCGCCCGAGCCCGTCGACCCGGCCCGCGCCTCCTCGGCTGTCCCCCTGGTCCACAGGGTGTCACGCCCCCAGCGAACAGGGATGACCTGCGGGGGAGGCGCTGGTTACGCTCTCCGTAGACCGGCACCGAATGCAGGTGTCGACCGCGTACTGGTGGCGACGACCACCCCGCCACCGAGGGAGTCAAGAGATGTTCGAGAGATTCACCGACCGTGCCCGTCGCGTCGTCGTCCTCGCCCAAGAAGAGGCGAAGATGCTGAACCACAACTACATCGGCACCGAGCACATCCTGCTCGGGCTGATCCACGAGGGCGAGGGCGTCGCCGCCAAGGCCCTCGAGTCCCTGGGCATCTCGCTCGACGCCGTGCGCGAGCAGGTCCAGGACATCATCGGCCAGGGCCAGCAGCAGCCCACGGGCCACATCCCCTTCACGCCCCGTGCGAAGAAGGTCCTCGAGCTGAGCCTCCGCGAGGCGCTGCAGCTCGGCCACAACTACATCGGCACCGAGCACATCCTGCTCGGCCTGATCCGCGAGGGCGAGGGCGTCGCCGCCCAGGTCCTCGTGAAGCTCGGCGCCGACCTCAACCGCGTCCGCCAGCAGGTCATCCAGCTCCTCTCGGGTTACCAGGGCAAGGAGGCGGTGGCCGTCGGAGGCGAGCAGCAACAGAGCGCGCAGGGCGGCAGCCAGGTCCTCGACCAGTTCGGCCGCAACCTGACGCAGGCCGCGCGCGACAACAAGCTCGACCCGGTGATCGGCCGCGAGAAGGAGATGGAGCGGGTCATGCAGATCCTCTCCCGCCGCTCGAAGAACAACCCCGTGCTGATCGGCGAGCCCGGCGT
Source organism: Frigoribacterium sp. PhB107 (assembly GCF_003751515.1). Classification (NCBI taxonomy): domain Bacteria; kingdom Bacillati; phylum Actinomycetota; class Actinomycetes; order Micrococcales; family Microbacteriaceae; genus Frigoribacterium; species Frigoribacterium sp. PhB107. Next base: position 121,365 of record NZ_RJKU01000002.1, read on the forward strand.
CGGCAAGACCGCCGTCGTCGAGGGCCTCGCGCAGGCGATCGTCAAGGGCGAGGTGCCCGAGACCCTGAAGGACAAGCAGCTCTACTCGCTCGACCTCGGCTCGCTCATCGCCGGCAGCCGCTACCGCGGTGACTTCGAGGAGCGCCTGAAGAAGGTCACCAAGGAGATCCGCACCCGCGGCGACATCATCGTCTTCATCGACGAGATCCACACCCTCGTGGGTGCGGGCGCCGCCGAGGGCGCCATCGACGCCGCGTCGATCCTCAAGCCCCTGCTGGCCCGAGGCGAGCTGCAGACGATCGGCGCCACGACGCTCGACGAGTACCGCAAGCACTTCGAGAAGGACGCCGCCCTCGAGCGACGCTTCCAGTCGGTGCAGGTCAACGAGCCGTCGCTGCCCCACACCATCAACATCCTCAAGGGCCTCCGCGACAAGTACGAGGCGTTCCACAAGGTCTCGATCACCGACGGCGCCATCGTGTCGGCGGCGAACCTGGCCGACCGCTACGTCAGCGACCGGTTCCTGCCCGACAAGGCGATCGACCTGATCGACGAGGCCGGCGCCCGCCTGCGCCTCTCGATCCTGTCCGCACCGCCCGAGCTGCGCGAGTTCGACGAGCGCATCGCCGGCGTCCGCGCCCAGAAGGAGGGCGCGATCGAGGACCAGGACTTCGAGAAGGCCGCCTCGCTGCGCGACGAGGAGAAGAAGCTGCTCGGTGAGCGCCTGCGTCTCGAGAAGCAGTGGCGCTCGGGCGAGGCCGGAGCCGGCGGCACCGTCGACGAGGGCATCATCGCCGAGGTGCTGGCCCAGGCGACGGGCATCCCCGTCTTCAAGCTCACCGAGGAGGAGACCTCGCGGCTCGTCTTCATGGAGCAGGCCCTGCACCAGCGCGTCATCGGTCAGGAGGAGGCCATCGCGGCCCTGTCCAAGACCATCCGCCGCACGCGTGCCGGCCTCAAGGACCCGAACCGCCCCTCCGGGTCGTTCATCTTCGCCGGCCCCACGGGCGTCGGCAAGACCGAGCTGGCCAAGGCGCTCGCCGAGTTCCTCTTCGACGACGAGGGCGCGCTGATCAGCCTCGACATGTCGGAGTTCGGCGAGAAGCACACCGTCTCGCGGCTCTTCGGTGCCCCTCCCGGGTTCGTCGGCTTCGAGGAGGGCGGCCAGCTCACCGAGAAGGTGCGTCGCAAGCCGTTCTCCGTGGTCCTCTTCGACGAGATCGAGAAGGCCCACCCGGACATCTTCAACTCGCTGCTGCAGGTGCTCGAAGAGGGTCGTCTCACCGACGGCCAGGGCCGCGTGGTCGACTTCAAGAACACGGTCATCATCATGACGACCAACCTGGGCTCGAAGGGCATCGCCGGCGGTCCCGTCGGCTTCCAGATCGAGGGCGACACCGCGACCGGCTACGACCGCATGCGCGCCAAGGTCAACGAAGAGCTGAAGAAGCACTTCAAGCCCGAGTTCCTCAACCGCGTGGACGACACCATCGTGTTCCCGCAGCTGTCGAACCCCGAGCTGCTGCAGATCGTCGACCTGTTCATCAAGCGCCTGAGCGACCGTCTGATGGACCGCGACATGACGGCCATGCTGACGGTGCCCGCCAAGGAGCAGCTCATCAAGATCGGGTTCGACCCGGCCCTGGGTGCTCGTCCGCTGCGTCGTGCGATCCAGCACGAGGTGGAGGACCGCCTGTCCGAGCGCATCCTCACGGGCGACCTGACGGCCGGCGACCACGTGCTGGTCGACTGGGTCGACGGGGAGTTCGTCTTCACGACGACCCGCCAGCCGGGCCGCGACGAGGTGCTCGTGGGCGACGTGCCCGAGATCGAGAGCTAGGCGCGAGCCGGCTCGTCGGGAGCATCTGCTCCCCGTGATCCGCCGAGAGGGCGGTCCGGCTCCGGCCGGGCCGCCCTCTCGCGTGCGCCGGGCGACGTGCCTGTACGCGATGCTGGCGGGTCGTGGTGGCTCGCGGCGGGTCGTCGTCGTCCACGGCGGGCGGGCGCGGACCCGCCGACGGCGACGGCGACCCGCCGACATGACGTGCAGCGTGGGTAGGCTCGGGGGATGACCTCCGCGGACCAGCACGGCATCACCGTCCGCGACGCCGTCGTCAGCGACGTGCCGCACATCCAGCGCCTCTGCGAGCCCTTCGTGCAGAAGCGGATCCTGCTCGGCAAAGACCTGGTCACCCTCTACGGCGACGTGCAGGAGTTCCAGATCGCCGTCGGTCCCGACGGGGTGCCGGTCGGCTGCGGGGCGCTGCACGTCATGTGGGACGACCTCGCCGAGATCCGGACGCTCGCCCTCGACTCGGCCTGGATCCGCAGGGGAGTCGGCCACCGCCTCCTCGACTCGCTGGAGGGCGCCGCCCGGCGCCTCGAGATCGGCCGTCTGTTCTGCCTCACCTTCGAGGTCGACTTCTTCGAGAAGCACGACTACCTCGAGGTGGGCGACGAGGGCCTGGTGCCGCCCGAGGCCTACGCCGAGCTGGTGCGCTCGACGGACGAGGGCGTCGCCGAGTTCCTCGACCTGGCACGGGTCAAGCCGAACACGCTCGGCAACTCGCGCATGCTGAAGGCCCTGCCGCGCCTCGAGGGGTGAACGGGCAGGAGGCGCCTGACCCGCAGGAGGCGCGGGCCGGCCAGGGCGCTCCACGCAAGTTCCCAGGCCCACACGCCGCCAGCGTCCGCCGCAGGGCGGTGGCCAGCACTTAACCTGTGCGCATGTCGACGTTCACGAATCCGACCGGCCCGCAGCCGCCCTCGGTGTACTGGCGTCGCCGAGCCCTCGTGCTGCTCGGCCTGGTCGTCGCGATCGTCGTCGTCGTGCTGATCGTCGTGCGGCCCGGCGCCTCGGGCGACGAGCCCGGTGCCGCCGCCACCAGCACCCCCGCCGCCGACCCGGCGCCTGCCGCGAGCACGGGCGCGACCGCCCCTGCCGCCGACGCGACCCCCGATCCGTCGTCGACGGAGGCCACGGCCGAGGACGGGGCCCGCTGCGCCGCGACCGCCATCGAGCTCGTCCCCGTCGTCGACAAGCAGGTGTTCGCCCCCACCGAGCTGCCGCAGATCTCGATGTCGGTGACCAACACCGGCTCGTCGGACTGCGTGATCAACCTCGGCTCGGGCCAGCAGAAGCTCGTCGTGACCAGCGGCGAGGAGCAGTGGTGGTCGTCCGCCGACTGCCAGGTCGACCCCACCGACCAGGACGTGACCCTCACCGCCGGTCAGACCCTCTCGACCCCGGCCATCGCCTGGGACAGGACACGGTCGACGACCGACACCTGCGACGCGGACTCCCGGCAGGCCGTGCCCGCAGGAGGCGCGACGTACCGCCTGACCGTCAGCGTCGGCGACATCACGTCGGCCGACACCGCCCCCATGATCCTGAACTGAGCGATGACCGAAGCTGCTTCCCCCCGTTCCGAGGCGCTCGAGCTGGCCCTGGCCAGCCAGGACGTCGCCGCCGTCGCGTTCGCCCTGCGGCACGACGTGGTCGTCGTGCCGAAGCTCGTGGTTCCCCCTGCTGACGCCGAGGCCGACGGTGCTGACGCGGCCGACTCCGCAGCGGACGCGGACTCGGCCGAGCCCGTCTCCGTCACCGCCGAGCAGGTGCGCGTCTTCGGCCGCGAGAACACCGACAAGCGCATCCTGCTGCTCTTCTCCTCGGCGGAGGCGTACGCCGCGATGGTCCCGGACGACCCCGACCTCGAGGTGATGCTCTACGACTCCGACGCGCTGCGGGCGTTCATGGAGGTGCACCTCGACGTGCTCGAGCAGGTCTTCTTCGACATCGCCGGGCCGCACACCATGGCCGCCGCCCCCGAGGACCTGCTCAAGGCCCTGAAGTAGCGGGAGCCCGTGATCGACCTGGCGGGCACCTAGAAGGCGCCGTCGAGCTCGCGCTCACGAGGCGTGCTGGCCGCGCTGAACGCGCGGCGCAGCGCCTCACGCAGGTTGCCCGACTCGGCGTCGACGAGCTGGCTGAAGCCCAGCCGGCCTGCCTCGCTGGCTCGTTGCCTCGGCGACGACACGGGCCGGATCTCGCCCGCGAGGCTGATCTCGCCGACCGCCGCCATCGTGTGCGGGTAGCTGACGTCGCGGCTGGCGCTCGCGAGGGCCAGTGCGATCGCCAGGTCGGCCCCCGGCTCGGTGATCTTGATGCCACCGACGGTCGACACGTAGACGTCGGCGTCGCCGAGGCGGATGCCCGCCCGCCGTTCGAGCACGGCGAGCAACATCGCCACTCGCGAGGAGTCGACGCCGTTGACGACCCGTCGGGGCTGCGGAGTGCTGCTGGCGACGATCAGCGCCTGGACCTCGACGGGCAGCGCACGCCGCCCCTCCATCGCGATCGTGATGCAGGTGCCGCTGACCGGGGCGCCGCTGCGCGACATGAAGAGCCCGCTGGGGTCGGCGACCTCGGCGATGCCGTCGCCCGTCATCTCGAAGCAGCCGACCTCGTCGGTGGGCCCGAAGCGGTTCTTGTGCGCCCGGATGAACCGGAGCGAGGTCTGCCGGTCGCCCTCGAACTGGCACACGACGTCGACCAGGTGCTCGAGGAGGCGAGGGCCGGCGATCGTGCCGTCCTTCGTGACGTGCCCCACCAGCAGCACCGGCAGGTTCCGGTCTTTGCTGACGCGGATGAGAGTCGACGCGACCTCGCGGACCTGTGACGTGCCGCCGGCGATGCCGTCGATCGACGACGACGAGACCGTCTGCACCGAGTCGACGATGACGAGCTGCGGGTCGACCTGCTCGATCTGCCCGAGGATCACGGCGAGGTCGACTTCTGCGGCGAGGAACAAGTCGTCGTGCATCGCCCCGGTGCGCTGCGCCCGCATCCGCACCTGCTGCGCGCTCTCCTCTGCGGTCACGTAGAGCACGCGGGCGCCGGTCGCGGCGGCACGCGAGGCGACCTCGAGCAGCAGCGTCGACTTGCCGACCCCGGGCTCGCCGCTGAGCAGGATGGCCGCGCCCGGCACGATGCCGCCGCCGAGGACGCGGTCGAACTCGGCGATGCCGCTCGGCCACGAGGCGACGGCCCCGGCCTCGACCTGCGTGATGGGACGCGCCACCCGGTCGCCGCCGACCGACACGGGGGCGGTGCCCCGGGTGCTCACGAGCGCCGACGTGACGTCGACCACGGTGCCCCAGCGCTGGCACTCGCCGCAGCGGCCGGCCCACTTGAGGCTGGTCCAGCCGCACTCGGTGCAGCGGAAGGGCGGGGTGGTGGGGCGAGGCATGTTGCGAGCCTAGGTGGGACGTCCGACAGCGGGGGCGCCTCCTCGGCCCCGTTGTGGGGGCGCGCACCGTGTCCGGAGAGCGAACTGGACCCGTTGTGGGGGGCTCGGGGGGTGAAGTCCCTGTGTTTGCATCGAACTTGCGGTGAACGCACGGTCCCGACGACCGTGCGACGTGCGCACGGTCCCGACGACCGTGCGACGTGCGCGCGGTCCCGACGACCGCGCGACGTGCGCGGGGTCCCGACGACCCCGCGTCGACGAGCGCGCGGTCCCGACGACCCCGCGCTCACGAGCGCGCGGTCCCGACGACCGTCCAGCTCCCCGCACGACTGGAGTCCGCTGTGCCCACCCCTCGTTTCATCCGTGCGTCCGCCGTGCTCGTCGCGGCCGTCATCGTCACCGGCGGCCTCGTCGACGGGCAGTCGGTGTACGCGGCCGTCGACCCGTCCGGCGCCTCCACGGCGACGTCCGCGCCGACCGCCGCCCCCACGGAGACGCCTGCGCCGACGTCCGCGCCGACCGCGACGCCTGCGCCGACCGCCGCGCCGTCCGCGCCCGACGCGCCGGTGGCGACGTCGGCGGCAGCGGTCCCGGACCTGCCCGCGGTCCCCGACGAGTCCGGTGCGCCGGCCGCCGGCGCCGGCACGCCCGCCGCGCCCGACCTCACGGACGACATGATCGCCGTCCCCTCCACCCCCGTCACGGCGCCGCACCTGCACGCCGAGGCGGCGGAGGTCGAGGCGCGCGAGGCCGAGGTCATGGAGCAGACGGCGGTCGAGGGAGGCGGCGCGCAGCAGCCGACGCAGTCGGCCCAGCTCGCTCCCGTCGCCGTCGTCCACCGTGTCTCGGTGAGCATCGCGACCGTCACGACGACCACCGCCGACGACGCCGCGACCCCGCCCGACGACGCGTCCGTCACGACCGCGATCCAGCAGCTGCACGACTTCTGGTGGGAGGAGTCGGGCGGCACCGTCGACGTCCGTCTCGGCGGGATCGAGCGCACGTCGCTGTCGAAGAGCACGTGCGACCCGTCGGCCGTGCTCGACTCGGTGCACACGACCGCGTTCGGCGGCGCCTTCGCGTCGTACCGCTGGGCCGGTACGGACAACCACCTCCTCGTCCTGACGCGCGAGACCTGCGGCTCTGCCGCCTTCGCGACCGTCGGCGGGGGCGGCGGCGAGATCTTCAGCTCGGTCGGCACCGACACCGCGCTCGGCGTCCCCGTGCTGATGCACGAGTTCGGCCACAACCTGGGCCTCGGCCACGCCGGCGCGGGCATGTGCCGCAGCTCGACCGCCGTCGACGCGCCCCTGTCGGACTTCGCGCACGCCGCGGACACCGACACCTCGGTGGCGTGCCCGGTGGAGGAGTACGGCGACTTCCTCGACATCATGGGCTACTCCGTCTCGGGTGCGCGACCGCACCTCTCGACGCCGCAGCGCCTCCGCGCCGGCTTCCAGGTCGACGCCACGACGCTGCGCGAGCCGGGCACCCGGCAGCAGGTGACGGTCGGCGCGCTCGACGGCGCGGCGACCACGGCCGGTGGCCGGGCCGTGCAGGTCGTCGACCCGCTGAGCGGGGACACCTACTGGGTCGAGTACCGCACCGCGAGCGGCCGTGACGCGACGAGCGCCGAGTTCCGGGGTGCGTCGCCGCGGTGCTCCTCCCTCGACACGACACTGGTGCGCTGCGCACTCAACGGCGACCGTGCCGTCGGCGAGGTGCGCGTGCTGCGCGCGATGCCGCTGTTCGGCTCGTCGGTCTCGACGGCCGTCGTGGCCGCCGGCCCCGTCAAGGCGGGCGACCTGACGCGCCGCGACACGCACCTCGACGCCGGCGAGAACTTCACCAGCACCGGCGGGGGCTTCACCGTGGCGGTCCGCTCGACCTCTCCCTCGGGCGGGGCCGTGCTCGACGTGAGCCTCGCCGGCGGCAGGCCGACGGGGACCGCGCCCGTGGGCGACACCGCGGGCCGACCCGCGCCGAAGCAGGAGACGGCCGCGACGACGACGACCCTCCGCACCGACCGTGCGCGCCAGACCTGGGCGTCGTCGACGACGGCGACCCTCACCGCGACGGTCGCGGTCGCAGGAGGCGCGAAGCCGTCCGGTTCGGTGGCGGTGCTCGACGGGACGACGACGCTCGCCACGGTGCCGATCGCCCAGGACGGCACGGCGGCCTTCCGCCTCCCTGCCTCGCTGCAGCCGGGCGCCCATTCGCTGCGGGCCACGTTCGCGCCAGCGGGCGCCGACCAGGCAGCCTCGACCTCGTCGACCGTCGTCGTCACGGTGGAAAAGGCCTCCACCAGCACGACGCTCCGCCTCGACTCGGCCACCCAGGTGCATGCCTCGTCCAGCCGGGTGACGGCCACCGCCTCCGTCGACCCGATCGCCGGCAGCGCCGCGACGGGCACGGTCGTGTTCCGCCTCGACGGCGTCGCCGCAGCCGAGGTGGCCCTGACCGGAGGATCGGCCTCGTGGGTCGCCCCCGCGAGCACCAGGGCCGGCTCGCACCGGCTCGTCGCCGACTTCACGCCGTCGGTCGTGGCGGCCCTGCCGTCCACGAGCGCGACGCAGTCGTTCTCGGTGACGAAGGCCCCCTCGACGGCCGCCGTCTCGCTGCCGACGGCTCCCGTCTCGAAGGTGCTGACGTCGCGGGCGACCGTCACGGTCACGGTGCCGGGGGTGGCTGCCCCGACCGGCACCGTCGCCCTCAAGTCGGGCTCGACCACGATCGGCACGGCGACGCTGACCGCGGCCTCCGCGGGCAAGGTCACCCTCTCGGTGCCGGCGTTCCGCAAGCCGGGGAGCTACCCGATCGTCGTCGTCTACTCGGGCACCCCGAACGTCGGCGGGAGCACCTCGAAGGCCGCGACGCTGACGGTCCGGTAGGAGGCGCCTCCTCGGCTGCCGGGACCGGGCACGGCCTGACGGCGGGTCCGGTCCCGTCGCCTCGGGGCGCGGGGGTCGTCGCGACCCGGGTCAGCGGCGGGGCAGCGTCTCCGTGCCGCGGGACGAGGCGCGGGCGGCCGCACGCTCGGCCGTGCGGGCCGTCGAGCCCGCGGTCGCGGCGTCGTGCACGCTGGCGTCGGCGTCCGTGACGGCGTGGTCGGCGGCGATCCGCGCGACGCGGGCGGCGATGGCCGGCTCGAAAGCGCTGGCCCAGACGCGGTACCCGCGGTCGTTCGGGTGGAACAGGTCGCCCGCCGAGTTGCGGAACGTCCGCACGAGCCCTTGCTTGCGCGTCGTGTCGTAGAGGGGTGCGACGGTCAAGCCGAGCTCGTCGGCGAGGCGTCGCACGATCGCGTTCGCCTCGGCGATGCGGTGCTCGCGCTCGGGAATCCACATCGTCGGCAGGTCGGCGACGATCGCGTGGCTCGGCAGCGCCTCGTAGATGTGCCGCAGGTTGCGCTCGAACGTCTCGGCGTCGAAGTCGATGATGTCGTTCGCCCCGATGGCGACCGTGACGATGTCGGGCTGGTACTTCTCGAGCTTGGGCAGCTGGTCCTTGCGGCAGAGCCACGTGGTGGCCCCGCTGACGCTGAGGTTGACGACCCGGACGGAGGTGCGGGTCGCGTGCCGGACCCGCACCGACAGCCTGCCCACGTAGCTGCGTGCCGGGCTCGACGCCCCGATGCCCTGCGCGGTCGAGTCGCCGAGTGCGACGTAGAGCAGCTTGCCCTTGCGGTCGAAGCGGTCGCGCCACCAGGCGGAGTGCACCGGCAGCAGGTCGTTCAGGGTCGCGGCGGCGGAGCGCTGGCTGCGGAGGGCGCGACGCCAGACGGCGAAGAGGGCCGCGCCCGCGGCGAGGGTGACGCCGACTCCGGAGAAGAAGGCGAGGGGGTGACGGGTGGGCATGCGGGGAGCGTACGCCCGGCGGTCAGGTCGGAGCCGCGAGAGTCCCGAGATCGACCTGGCGCGGCTCGCGGCGGTCGATCTGCGGCCTCTCGAGGAGGCGCGGCGAACCGTCACGTAGCGCTCTCTGCTGGCCTCGGGGCAGCACCCTGTGCCGGTTCACGGTGGTCGAAGGCGGGTTTCGACACGGGGGCGCGGATGTACTAAGCTCTCTCCCGGTACCGTGTCCGAGCGGCCGAAGGATCATGTCTCGAAAACATGTGTGGGGGTTGACTCCACCGTGGGTTCAAATCCCACCGGTACCGCCACGGGGTTGTTTGCGCATCAATCGGAATCCGTTTGCGGAACGCAGCCCAAGAAGAAAGCCCCCGAGTAGTTCGGGGGCTTTCTTCCGTTTGAGGGCCGAGAATCGCTTCCCGGCGAGGGGTTCGGGATCTCTTGGCAGCTCCTTCGGGGCCACCGGCTGCACAGTCGGCTTAAACGACGAAGCGGCCCGCCCGTCTGGGCGCGCCGAATTGACTCGTGAGCGTTGGGGGAGAGCAGGAAGCTCGCGTGTCGTGTCTTGGAACGGGCGTGGGCCTACGTTCGCGGAGGCGGATCGACAGCGGGTCCACTCGTCGGGAACGGGGACAGTTCGGGCCGAACGTAGTCGGCGCGGTAGTTGCTCATGCCTTCGGCATCACGACGGCGGGTGCGCTGTGCAGGCACCGGCGTCAGGCCCTTCGCGACGCGGCGGTCGCGGTCCTTCGGCGCTCGGTGCTTGGCGGCGAGGAAGGTGACGATCTTGCGGATGTTCGCGGCCGTCGTGAGCATGGCGAGAAGGAACTGCTGAGCGGCGAGACCGCGCAGGCGCCGTGCGCTGGAGTCGGCGATGCGCTCGGGACCGGTCTTGATGAAGGCGTTGAAGCTCTCGATGCTGTTGCGGTCGCGGCGGTAGGTCTTGGACCACTCCTTGCTGCCATAAGGCAGCATCTGGTTCATCTTCTCGCCGTCCTCCGGGCGCACCGTGATCGAGGTCTGGCAGCAGACCTTGTCTGTCTGCTTGGGGACGTTGGCGCGCAGCACCTGCCGGCGTTCCTTGTCAGGCGATGCACGCTTGTCGAGCTTGCGGAGCGGGCACTCGACCGTCGCACTCGGGCCGAGGGCTGGGCAGCGCATCTTCACGTTGCCGTTGGCGTCGGGACCCTCCTTCTTGTGAAGTCGGTATGCGTCACGCTCGTCGATCTGCTGGGACCACTCGACGTTGTCGATCTCCTTGTTGTTGCGCCGCACCGTTGCATCGAGGAGCCGCTTCGGTGTACCGGGGCAGAACTGACCGCCTTCGACGAGCTTGGCTCCGCCGACCTGGCCCCGCACACCGGTCTGGTTCGCGCGGTTGTAGTCGAAGACGAGGCCGACGCCGAGCTCTCTCATCGGACGGTGGAAGTCCTCCATCGTGAGACCCGCGGAGTACCCAAGGTCGGACGACAGGCGCGCGATGTCGTAGCCGCGTTCCTGGATGTTCTTCACGAGCTCGACGGTGTGGAAGCCGATGCCCTTGTTGGGCGTCGTCAGGCTCGCCCCGCGGATCAGCTGCGGTGCTTCGGTGGGGTCACCTGTCGGGTCCTCGTTGACGTCGATGATGAGGTTAGCCGTGTAGGCGAGCAGCCACCGGCTCCGTGCCTGCTTGACGCTCGCCTTGCCGTTCTCCTTGGTGTGCTTGCTGAAGACGCGTTCCTTCTCTCCCTTGTCGATCGGGTAGAGGTCAGCTTCAAGCTCCATCGCGTACTTCGGCTGTTCCTTGTCCGTGCCCGCGATGAACATGGGCTGCTCGACGCCGTTCTCCCGCGGCCAACGGTTCTTCTGGCTCGGTGCACGCAGCACTGTCTGGTCGACGGAGAGCGCGAGACGCTGACGTCGCACGGCTCGAGGCAGGTTCTGGGCCGTGGCTTCCAGCAGCGTGTTCGTGAAGGTCATGCTGCGCTCGTGTGCCCGGCGTTCGATGTTCTTGTCCCGGAGCGCGTCAAGGCTGCTCCGCTCGTCGCGGGTGAGCAGGCGGCGGGGCGCCGGCCAGGCATCCCAGAGGTCGATGATGCGGTGCATCGCCCGCCATGCCAGGAAGTACCAGTCGTTGGGCTTGTCGTTGTCGTACAGGTGAGCGATGCCGAGCTCGCGACGGGCTTCATCGTCGAGACGGTGTTCGAAGACGCGGCCCATCTCGCGCACGAAGATCATGGACTGCTCCGATAGGAGCATCATCACCACGGTCAGGATGGCCAGGTCGTCGATCTTCGGTTTGACACCGCCCGGGGCTTTCTTCTCGCGGTCCTCCGCGCGCCAGGTCGCGAGGAGCTCGATGACGCCCGATGAACGGAGGAAGGTCATCCACTCACGGGCGTCGGCGCCGCGGAACCTGGTGGTCTTGGTCGACCCGCTGACGATCCGGTCGGCTGTGTAGATGCCATTGAAGAACTCCTCGTCGTGGAACGAGGGCTCGCCGGTCACTGAGTCGCTCCCGTTGAACGGAGAAGCGCGTGAAGCTCAACCTCGGGCATGACCTCGGCCAAGGGCGCGTAGCGAAGGAGGGACGAGACGTTCTTGAAGCCAGCCGCGTAGACGATGCTCGCCAGGGGCAAAACGTTGATCTGGTCCACGATCCAGGTAATGCGGAGGCGGCGAATAGCAGGACCGTCGTACCGGGCGCCGTAGTGCATGAGCGCGATCTCCCGAGAGGACTCCTTGCGGTGGGGGATGACCGCGTAGTCATCGTCGCCGAGCCCCTCGAAAGCGATGTCTGCGTACGAATCCCACCCGACACGGATGGGGATGCTCCGCGGCGCCTTTCCGGTCACACGGACGACCCAGCCAGCCGGAGTGCGCGTCAAGTCCCGGCCACGGACCGCGGCGATCTCAGTTGCGCCGAGGCCTGCGCCACCAGCAAGCGCGAGAAGCCCGTAAGAATCCCGGCGGGCTCGGTCGGTGGACCTCGACGCGGCCCAGCTCTCGAAAGCGGGAAGCTCGGCATGCGAGAAGGGTCGTATCTCCCGGCTCTGCTTTCTAAGGCGGTGAGGAGACGGTTCGTAACCGAGCGCTTCAGCGAGGTTCAGGAGTCTGGTCTCGGCAAGCTGCTGCGTCTTGGCACTGGGGTAGGTGCGTGCGAAGCGGTAGATCATGGACGGGTAGAAGAGGTCATCGCGGCGCAGCTCCGCACCGGCGTCGTGGAACGCCCACACGACGTACCGACTCGCGAAGGTCAAGAGGATCCTCGTGTAGAGCATGTCGTGGGGTTTGGCGTCGAGGACGCACGCGAGCGTGAAGTCCCGCACAGGCAACCACTTGGTCGGGGCGATACGGCGCGGGTGGTAGCGCAAGATCGCCTCCTGAAGCTCCAGCGTGGCGTGGTCATTAGATTGACCAAAGTGTGCTACGGCACGCTCGAGTTGGGAAGAGGGGGAAGTCGGACGCTGTGTCTCATCAGGGGTGGTCACGAGAGATGGACATGAGACAAGACAAGGCCATCAAGCGGTCTGATGCGCTTTTAGCGCACATCTAGACTGAGGGGGTGCCCGATCCACGTTTCGAGCCGCGGTCCTACCTGCGTGAGCCCGGCCGCTTCGGTCGCGACCCCGAAGCTCAGCTGGTCTCGGCGATGTCGTTCTCAGCAGGCCAGCTCGACCAGTGGGGCGCTGCACGCATTCAGCATCGGCTGGCGTGCAGCATGCGAGCCGAGATAGCGAGACGGTTCCGCTCTGTCGGGACGTACGCGGCTGCCTCTGGGCAGAGTCCCGAGCGGCTGGGGCGTCTGCTCAGGGGTGAGGTCGTGATGCGTCTGGAAGACGTGGCAAATGCCCGTCGCCATTTGGGCGTCTGAGGGAACCTGGCCGACGCGGGAAGTAATCGTCCTGTCCCTATACGGGCGTCATGGCCGCAGCCTCGGCTCGCGCCGGGGTGGTAGCCATCACCGAAGTGAGTCCCGCCGGGGGTCGTCGTCCGCTCTGGCGACGTAGGGCAAGAGCCGGTCGAGCGCTTCGGCTGACTGCAAGCCGGCGACCTCCAACAACAGGTCGAGGGGCGTCCCCCGCCGGAGGTGTTCCACGATCCAGGTCGCTCGCATGCGTCGGGACTGCAGCTCGACCGTGGGGCGCGGATTCCGACTGACGAAGTCAGTGACGAGATTGATGTTCCCGCCTCGCTGACCGCTCCGAAATGCCCACCGGGAGGCTGCCTTGGACGCCGTTCGGCGCTGCAGGAGGGGGGCCCATTGAGCAAGAACCGGGACGTCTCTCGCATCGTCACCCGACACGCGCACCACGACGCCCCGACTATCTGAGGTGATGTCCACGAGTTCTAGATCGATGATCTCCCGCCCCGTCAGTCCTGCCCCGAGTCCGAGCGCGAGGAGTGCGCCGGCGCTGGTCGTCCGTTCCTCGTCGTGCTGGCTACCGGCCCACGACAACAACGAAGCCACCTCGCTCGGGGAGTACGGACGTGAAGCCTCAGCCTTGCCCAGGGCTCGGAATGTACCCGCAGCTTCATCGCCCAAGAGCGCCTCCGACGTGCGTCTCAACCGAGCGCGCAGGGTGTTCTTGCCGGCCCTGCTGTACTGCCCGAGGTGATGTTGCACGAAGCGGTTGATGAACCGCGGGTCGAAGACGTTGTCATCTTCGAGAGGGACGCTAGCTATCGCCCAGGCGAACAGGGCGAGACGGGAAACGGCCGGGTAGAGCTCCTTCTCGGAGTACGGCGTTCTGTGGGCTGTGTCTCGGACGACGCGCTGCACGTAGGGGCGGATGGCGGCCCACTGATCAGCAGGCATCTTCGGCGTGTACTGGTAATGAGCCGCAGCCGGCACCTCAGGCTCCCTCTCGGCCATGCGCCTCACCGCGTCGAGCTGCCGTTCGCGGCGTTCGTCAGCTTCATCGCTCACCAGCGCTCATCTCCAAGCTCGAAGGTGGTCATTACAATGACCAATTTGTGATACGTTCGACGGGGCGGCCGTGCGTGCGAGCTGGCGCGCCTAGCCTTGCGGCATGGGTAGAACTGCGCGCGCGAAACCAGCCGCGTTGGCCCCGTCCCCGTGGCCAGACGTTCGCTCGAACGACCCGATCGGGGAAGTGGCTCGCAGATTCGCGCAGAACCTTCGTCAGGCCGTCGGCAGTCGCAGCATCCGGTCGGTAGCCGAAGCTTCAGGTGTCACCCATACGACCCTGCTGAGCGTCCTTGCGGGCCAGGTGTGGCCGGACCTCGAAACGATCGCGAAGCTCGAGCGGGGGCTCGGCGTATCCCTCTGGCCGCGCCACAGCTGATCGTTCCAACGTGGCGGTCTCGGTCATGTCGATTCATCAGGCCTTTGCCCGCCCCCGGGGGCTGTCTGCGGCGAGGCTCTGTCGGGAACGTCCACCATGGTCACCTCGTCGGCCCTGGGGATTGGTGCGAACCGTTGCTGGTCGGCAGTGGGAAGTTCGTCGAGCCAGACTGCTCCTCGCTCTACCAGCCGGGCTCGAAGTGACGTTCCGGTGATGTTCTCTGCGGCGTCAGTGACCGGAGTTGCCTCGAGTTGGAACTCGCCGAGCCTGAGGCACAGCTCGAGATAGGTCAGATAGGTCTGTCGCACATGGGCCAAGAGCTCGTCGGGGGCATCTTCGGTACTCGTCTCGCGGAGCACGTCCGACGTCGGTGCCCAGCTGATCGACGCCTCGTGCTCATCTGTGGCTGCTGTGAGGCCCGAGAGTGGGCCGGCAGGATGAGCTCTCCATGTGACGCTGCTGCTTGGCCGGGCTAGGAGCGAGTCGCTCAGGTCCAGGACTAGCCCTTGAATGGTGATGATGCCGAAGGCCTTGCGCTGCCCCGAGGTCGGCTTCGCTTGTTTGCTTGCATTCATGGTCATTACTATTACCACCATCCATGCGAAGGGTCCAGGATCACGAAAAGTTAGAAGGTGGCGGGGTGGCCGAGGGCGAGCAGGCTGGAGGGCAACACGCGATTGTCGGATTAGGCGCGAGCCCGCCGCGCGTGGTCGTGTGGGGGGCGGATGTCTCGCGCGAGGCTCCAGGCTGGCGACTTGTTGGAGTCGATCTGGGAATGAGGGACGGGAGGCCCTTCGGGTCTCTCCACTTCGAGGCGGTTGACGGATCGCGCCGCGCTCGGGTCGCTGTCCGGTGGGACCACGTGTACGACCAGTTGCAGTGCTTCGTCACGGATCGGAGCTTTGCGGCGGAGGGTGAGCGCCTCGAGCGAGATGCTCGGCACCGTGTCGGCACGCTGATGGCCGCGTACGCGCAGATCGGGCTTGCAATCGTCGCTGGAACTGTCGCAGAAGGCTCACTGAGGGCCGCTTCGAACCTCGTGCCGATCGGTCCGAGGCATCCCGATTGATTGCCACTCGGGGGGTGGCGCGGTGAGCCCAGAACCCTTCGCAGAGCATCGGCCCAAGGTGATCACTCCTCGTAGTCGACTGCGCCTTCGATGACGAGAAACAGCATGAATAGCTGTTCTGCGAGCACTGCCAGGTCATAGGCGACGTCTTCCACCTGTGCCACGGTCAATGGGCGGTCCACCGTCCCTTTGGCCCTGACCCGGCTCGCCGAAGCTGGTCCTTTACCCGGTGTGGTCCACGCCCCGTGCAGCAGGTGGTTCCGGCTCTCCATCGCAACCCTCGAGTCGGCGGACAATCGCGTGAACATGTCGCGGACCTGCCCCTCGAAGCGGTGCAGCTTCACGAGCTTTGCGCCCAACTCGAGCAGGCCGCTGAAGGAGGCTCCCCGAGTCACCACAATTCCTATTTCGTTTGTCTCGCGGTCATCGTCGCTGACGAGGGCCATGACTGTGAACGCCAGCGTGCGCTCCAATCGAGCAGACCAGTACGCGACCTCGCCCATCGCGACCAGGTGCTCTCGATCGAGGCTGGTGGCGCGTACTCGGGCACGGTGTTCGGGAGAGGGGCGCTCGATCATGCATCAGCTCCGAGGGAGGCGGGCACCGATGCTAACGGGGTGACCGTCAACGGCTTGACTGGCGATAGGTGCCCAGGAGCCGACCGGGTGGCCAGGTTTCTTCCTGGCCCGCCCTCGCTTTTCTGCATCGGCTGGGCCGACCCTCCAAGACCTGCCTGGGCGTCATGCGGGGCTGTGAGGTAGGGAGCGACGATCGGCGAACAGGCGCATTCGAGGAGGGGCGACGAGGTCATTTCGGCAGTGTCACATAGGGGCCCGTCACCGGAATCTGTTTCGGACCACCTATCTGCGACAGTCGGATCAGTGCAGCTCTGAGGAAATGGTCGAGGTTGGCGATCGTCCGGTTGACGATCGCTAAGCCGCTTCTCTACTCGTTCTGCTTGAGCGTCAAAGGCACGGGGGTCCAGGTGCGGCCGTTGTCGTGACTGACGACAATGGCTCGATCATCGACGGCGAATTGAACGGTCTTGTCGCCTATGTCGATGATGTCGAAGGCTTGCGGTTGGCCTTCGAGCTGTCCGACCTGTGACCAGGTTGCGCTCCCTGGATCGAGAGACCATACGGTGCCGTCAATGGTTGCGCCAGCGATCGAATATGCAGATGAGGCGACGTGCACAAGTGGCGGCGCCTCGGGGCTAGGGGTCAGGGTGGTGCCGCGGTCGGTGCTGCGTTCCAGACCATCGGGACCTGCGGCCCAAAGGATCTCGGGGTTGGCCGAGTCGACGGCCAGTGACAGGGCCGTTGTTGTTGCTTCCGTTGTCCAGGTCGCACCGTCATCGTCGCTCCGAAGGATGGCCTGGGTGGTCGAGTTCAGCCCAAGGACGCTATCGGCGGCCGTCGTCAGGTCGTGAAAGTCGGCTTTGCCCTCCAGGCTGATGGTCTGCCACGTTGTCCCCGAGTCCTCACTGCGAAGCAGCCCCCGGTTGGACGGCGCTGTCGTCGGAGCGGTGACTGCGGGGTGGCCTGAGGCGATGAGTACGTCTTGCGGCGTGGTCGTGAGCCCCATGACGTCGAACCGGTCGTCACCGACCGGGATCAACGGTGCCTCTCGGGGGCGATCAGGGTCGACCGCGGTCAGGGCGAACTTCCACAGGCCGGTGTGTGTGCCCACGAGGACAACGGGGGAGTTGTCCACGTGAGCAAACGCGTGGACGTGTTCCAGGGATGCGTCAGCCGTCGGAGGGGCGGTGGTGGCGTTCGTGCACGCGGCCATGCCGAGGATCACTGCAGTCGTAGCGGCGAGTGCGGCGAGGGCTTTCGTGGGGCGCATGTGTGACGTGGTGATGGTGGTTTCCTGTCGGGCGGGCGGTCAGCCGAGTCGAATGCCGCGGGCGGACATGAAGGGCGCGGGGTCCGTGGAGGTACCTCCTGGTCGCACTTCGTAGTGCAGATGGCAGCCGGTGGACCCGCCTGTCGAACCGGCACGAGCGATCAGTTGCCCGGCTTCGACCCGCTGGCCGCGGCTGACGAGCAGCCCACCGTTTTCGATGTGGGCGTAGCCGGTCTGAATGCCGTTAGCGTGTTCGAGGAGGATCCAGTTGCCGTAGCTGCCGTAGACCCCTGAGTAGGCCACGGTGCCGGCCGAAGCGGCGTAGATCGGTACCCCGCATCCCCCAGCGATGTCGATCCCGGAGTGCAACTTCCAGACCCGTTGAATGGGGTGAATTCGGTACCCGTAGGCGCTGACCATTCGACCGGTGGTGGGGTTGGCCCATCCGCTCCCGGCTACTTGACCGGCAGACGTTGCAGCCGCGGCCGCAGCGGCAGCCCGGGCAGCTGCTTCCGCCTGGATGCGTGCCCGTTCTGCGGCGCGGGCAGCTTCGCCGGCGGCGAAGTCCTGCTCGGTCGCGGCACGCTGATCCGTGAGCACGGCAAGCTGCGCTTGCAGCTCAGCTTGCTTGTCGACTTGCACTGCCAGTGCCTCATCGGCTGCCGCGGAGGCAGCCTCGGCGTCCCGGCGGGCGTCATCGGCTTCCTGGCGGAGAGCGTCGCGGGCGTCCCGGGCGAGGGCCGCCTGATCGCCGAGGCCCTGAGCGATGTTCTGATCCTGGCTTGCGTCGACGTAGATGCCTTGGCTTGTTTCAGCGAGCTTGTCGGCAAACCCCAGCTGAGAGAGAAAATCGTCCGGGTCCTGGGCGCCGGTGAGCAGGGTGCTGGTCAAGTCCTGGCCGCCGCTGCGTGCTTGCGACGCGATGATCTGAGCTGCCCGGTCTCGAGACTGGGTGGCGGTGGCCTCGGCTGTGCGGGCCTGCTCCTGGAGTGTGTCTGCTTGGTACGCCGCGTCGAGGAACTGAGCGTCTGCTTCCTCGTACTCGGCGCCACGGGTCAGAGCGAGCTCAGCGCTGGCAGTGGCCGCGGAGTCGAGTTCTGCGATCTGCGTCGTGATCTGCGCCACGAGGGCCTGGCCTTCCGTTTCGGAGGCACGAGCTGCTTCGACCTCGGCCCACGTCGGGTACTCAACTGCGGACGCCTGCCCCACCGGGGTGAGGACGGCAACAACCATCGCCACCACCGTGATGCTCCCCAGAACGAGCCTCACCCGGAAGGGACGGATGATGTGGCCACGACCGGGTGGCTGTTGTGCGGGCGTCATGTCAGAGCACCCGGCCGGCGTTGGTTTCGAGCCACAGCTGCGGGTCGATCTGAAGTGTGCCGCCAAGCAAGATGCTCAGGTGCAGGTGCGCACCGGTGCTGACCCCGCTGTTGCCTACCCGGCCCACCAGGTCCCCGACATTGACACGGTCTCCGACCCGCAGGGGGCTGGAACCGAGGACCATGTGGGCGTAGAGGCTGCTGACGGTCTGGCCATCGATCTGGTGGTCGATGATGGCGTACTGCCCGTACGCCCCGCCCATCCCCGACACACGAACGGTGCCGGCAGCGATCGCCCCGATGGGGGTGTTCTTGCCCGGGACCATGTCGATTCCCTCGTGCATGGCCGAACACGCACCGCACGGCCGCGCCCGGGGCCCGAAGTCCGAGCTGAGGGGGGTTACCCCAGGGAAGGGCCACCGAATGTCCCCGGTCCCGGTATTGACCTGGGCTGCTGCTCCGGCACCTCCCGAGGTAGCACTTTGTGTGGTGGCGAGTGCTTGCTCGGTCACGGCGTAGCCGTCTCGACCGTCAACGGACAATGCCACCACGGAGGCGGCAAGGGATTGTCCACTGATCGGGGCAACAACACTCGTCGGGGTGGCCCCGCCCGCCAGATCAGAGGCAGTAGCCGGGGTCGTGTTTGCGGTGAAGAACATCGCCACCGCCAGCGCCCCGATAACAGGACCCAGGGTGCGGAGCTTGCGGGGACGAGCCGGTACCGACCAGGCGCTCTCGGGGAGCTGCTCCACAGCCCACGGCCGGGCTCGAGGTGCTGCTCCGGGAAGTGTTGCTCGAAGCTTGGTTCGGGCGGTGGATGGGAGCGGTTCTGCTGCTTGGTAGGTGCGTCGGCGGGGGGCCGACGGTGAGGAGGAGGGGCCGGCGGTGCGTTCGCGGGCGAGCGCTTCCCGGCGAGTGAGGGCGGCAGGAGGCACGGGGGCAGAAAGATTTTGGGGCACCAGGAAGCTTTCGATGGTGTGAGAAGTACGACGGGTGCGCGGGCACAGGGCACCGCCCAGGGGCAAGGCACCGGCTGGGTGCCTCGTCCCGTGGAAGGGTCAGAGGGAGCTGAGAAGGCTGTCCATCTGGTCGATCTGTGCCGTCTGAGATTCGACGATGTTCTTCGCCATCTCGACTGCGTCGGGGTTTTCCCCGCCGTCGACTTCCTGCTGCGCCATGTCCACGGCGCCCTTGTGGTGCTCGGTCATCTGCTCCAAGAACAGGCGTGACGCCTCCGTGCCCGAGGCATCCTCGAGGGAGGTCATGTCGGATTCGCTCATCATGCCGTCCATGGAGTGATCCATCGACGCAGACGTGTCCTGACCCCAGTCACCCAGCCACGTGGTGAGCTGATCGATCTCAGGCCCCTGCTCGTCCTTGATGGTTTCTGCCAGCGCGAGGACGTCGGAGTCGACGGTGTCGCCCTTGCTGATGAGGGTGTCGCTCATCTCGACGGCCTGCTCGTGGTGGGGCAGCATCATCTGGGCGAACATGACGTCCTGGTCGTTGAACACCGCCGCCTCAGAGGCAGCGGACGATCCCGAGGACGTGTCGGAGGTGGAAGTGTCGGCGCAGCCAGCGAGGGCCAGCGCGGCGATGACGGCGGTGGCGCCAACGAAGAAAGTTTTGGTGCGGTTCATGGTGTGTGTCCCTTGGGGTGAGAAAGTGTGCGGCACGCTGAACGGCCGCGGGTCTCGTATCGGGGAGCTGGTCCCCAAGGGGCAGGTTTAGACGCGGAGAATGCTGAGCTGCGCCAGATTCGGAGCAGGGCGCAGGACGGTGATTGTCGGCAGTGCCGGCATCGCGCCCAGGGTCTTAGACAGGATGAACAAGGCGCGGGCTCCCCGGCGTCGCAGGAGCGCCCAGGTGGACACGATCAACACCATCAGGCAGGCCATGCCCATGATCGCGCAGAGCATCGCGCAGAGCCCGCCGCAATCATCAGCGCCCGCCACGGTGACGTCGCCTGTGCCCGCAGGCGCAGCCGAGAACGCCGTGGTGGTCGCGGTGGTGTCGTGGGCTGTTGCGGCGTCGTGTTCGTGACTGGCGGTTGTGGTGGCCGTGTGGGTTCCGGTGTGACCGGCGAGCGTGTGCATTAACAGGGCACTACCGACCAGAAGAAGAATCAGCACCACCGCGGTCGCCAGACGCCCCAACCCCGTAGGGATGCGCGTCGGGTGGCCGGTCATGACTCTCCTTTGGTGTAGTCGGTCAGAGTGTACAAGTCGAAGACGAGTGCACCCAGTGGGTTCCGGGCGTCGCGAGCTGAGGTGAGACGCCGGTCAGCGGTGGCGGTGCAGGACCGTCTCGACGCTCGCTTTGGGGCTGAGATCCAAGCGTCGAAGCAGTTGAGCATTGAGGGCGACAACGATCGTGGACACCGACATCAGGAGCGCGCCGATCGACATGGGGAGGATGAACCCGACAGGGGCGAGCACCCCGGCAGCGAGAGGCACGGAGAGCAAGTTGTAGCCAGCAGCCCACCAGAGGTTCTGGGTCATCTTCCGATAGCTGCTGCGGGACAGTTCGATGACGGACAGCACCGACCGTGGGTCATCCGAGGCCAGGATCACCCCTGCGGAGGCAATGGCGACGTCTGTTCCCGCACCGATCGCAATCCCGACGTCGGCCTGCGCGAGGGCCGGGGCATCGTTCACCCCGTCACCCACCATCGCCACTTTGTGACCCTCCGTCTGGAGCTGTTTGACCTTGGAGGATTTGTCCTCGGGGCGGACGCCGGCGAAGTACCGGCTGATGCCCAGCTCCCGGGCAACGGTCGAGGCGACAGCGTCGGCGTCGCCGGTGATCATCACCGGCTCCACACCGAGCGCTTTTAGCGCGTCGATCGCGTCGCGGGACTCCGGGCGCACCTCATCAGCCAGCGCAAGCGCGCCCGCCACATGCCCGTCGATCACGATGTGCAGAATGATCGAACCGTCCTCCCGCCACGTGTTCGCGATCTCAAGTTCGGTCCCGTGTTCCTGGGTCAGCAGGGCAGGGCCACCCACCTGCACGTGCCGGCCGGTCACCGTGGCGCTGACACCGACCGCGGGGGAGGAGGTGAAGTCAGTTGCCGGCGCCAGGGCCAGGTGTCGTTCGCGGGCGGCAGTCACGATCGCTTTCGCGAGGGGATGCTCGGAATCGTTCTCCGCGGACGCCGCGAGGGCGAGGAGTTCGTCCGCGGACATCGTGCCAACAGGTTCGATGGCGGTCACGGCCGGGGTGCCTCGGGTCAGGGTGCCGGTCTTGTCGAACAGGACAACGCTGACGGTCCGCATGCTCTCCAACGCCAGGCGGTCCTTGACGAGTACCCCGCCCCGGGCGGCGCGCTCGGTCGCGATCGACACGACCAGGGGAATCGCCAATCCCAACGCGTGAGGGCACGCGATCACCAGCACGGTGATCGTCCGAATGACGGCCTCGTCGGGTTGTCCCACCAAGCTCCACACGATCGCGGTGATGATTCCCGCACCCAGGGCTAACCAGAACAACCAGCCCGCCGCGGTGTCGGCGATCCTCTGCGCGCGGGAGGAAGAGTTCTGTGCGTCTGTGACGAGGCGTTGAATGCCGGCCAGGGCGGTGTCGTGCCCGACTGCGGCGACGGTGACTCGGATACCGGAATCGGTGGCCACGGTTCCCGCGATGACCTGGTCGCCAGCCGCCCGGCGAACGGGGCGAGATTCCCCGGTGATCATCGACTCATCCATGCTCGCCGATCCGTCCGTGATGACCCCGTCAGCGGGCACTCGGCCCCCAGGACGGACGACGATCACATCCCCTACGACAAGAGATTCCGGCGGCACGGTTTCGGTGGTGTCCCCAGTGACACGTTCGGCTTCGTCGGGGAGGAGGGCGGCGAGAGAGTCAAGGGCTGACGTGGTCTGGGCAAGGGAGCGCATCTCGACCCAGTGACCCAGGAGCATGATCACGATCAGGAGCGCCAGCTCCCACCAGAAATCGAGCGCCGCATCCAGAAGCGACAGGCTTGCCCCAAGGGATGCGATGAACGCCACCGTGATCGCCAACCCGATGAGGAGCATCATCCCCGGTTTCCGTGCCCGCAGCTCCGACACTGCCCCGACGAGGAACGGCTTCCCGCCCCACACGTACATCACGGCTCCCAGGAGCGGCGAGACCCAGGGAACCCAACCTGCGTCGGGGAGGCCATAGCCCAAGAGCATCGAGAACATGCTCGAGAACCCCACGACTGGGACTGCGATGACGAGCATGATCCAGAACAGTCGGCGGAACTGCGCCACATGGTCGCCGTGCCCACCATGACCTGAGCCGTGGTCATGACCGGAGGTGTGCCCCGACTCCTCGGAACCTGCATCGTTGGCCTCGAGAGTGCCGTGAGTGTGCTGGTGTTTGGACTGCGCCATGAGCGTGCCTCCCTGCGTGCCCACAGATGGGCACTCGCGGCCTACCACCATGCCATTTGCATGGCCATCACCGGACCCAACCATATACCCCCCCAGGGTATATTCCCGTTTTACTAGGTTCGATTCGTGATGGGCGAGCAATTGATGAATGCACCGGTGAGCGACCGTCTCGTTAGACGGTCGTTCATCGGGACACCTTCTGGGGCCGCTCTCGGTCGGGTGAGGTCAAGTGGCGCCTGGCCTGCGGATTCGCGTATGCCTGTCCCGCAAAATTGCCCGGTGATGGGGGTCTGAACGCTACAGTCGCCTCATGCTCATCGGATACGCCCGCGTCTCGACGTCCGGACAGGATCTCGCAGCACAACGTGATGGTCTTAAGGCACTTGGTGTTGACGATGATCACGTGCATGTTGACCACGGGCTCTCGGGGACGACTCGAGCCCGGCCGGGCCTCCGCGAGGCGTTGGCCGCGTGCCGTGCCGGCGACGTCCTGGTCGTCACCAAGCTCGACCGGCTCGCCCGTTCGCTGCGCGACGCGACCGACATCGCGGACGAGCTGACGAAGAAGGGCGTTGCCCTGAATCTCGGGGGAGCGGTCTACGACCCCACCGACCCGGTCGGCCGACTCTTGTTCAACGTCCTCGGCATGGTGGCCGAGTTCGAGGCTGACCTCATCCGTGCCCGCACTCGGGAGGGCATGGCGATCGCCAAGGCTGCCGGCAAGCTCCGCGGCCGCAAGCCCAAGCTCACCGCCTCCCAGGAGAGGCACCTCGTGCAGCTGCACCGCACCGGCGCCCACACGACAAGCGAGATCGCGGAGCTTTTCAAGGTGGCCCGTTCGACGGTCTATCGAGCGATCCAAAGAGCCGAGCAGGCCTAGGTGGCACCCGGAAAGACGGAGCCTCCCCGCCGAGAGCGCCTGAGGAACGGCCGCCGCCGTCCGGCGCCACCGCGGACACGCGCTGAATGGCGACGGGATCGCGCCAACAGTGGAGCTCCTGCCTGGTGGCCTCGACCGTCATTGTGGCTGTGGAGGTGGTTTGTCCGGCCCGTCCTGCGGTTCTGTGAGCGCGTCCTGCGCTTCGTGTTCGACGGCCTGTAGGACCCAACGCCAGTCCATTAGCCCACGGCATACCAGGGCTCAGCGAGGCCTGTTTCCAAGCAGCGCAGCGACGAACGCAGCATCTTCTGGAGCTGGCCGAGTTCCTGCGAGCTCCATCTGTTCAGCGCATCCGAGCGGCTGTCATCGGTGAGGTACGGGAACTGTCGTTCGACCAATTTGTCGTAGACGGCTTGCACTGCTCTGGATCGAGACCGGGGGAGGTGCAGTGAGTGGCGGACATCGTCGGCCAAGTTCACGCAGGTGAGGGCCGCCTCCTCGTCGAGCGTGTTCACCTTGCGATCCAGGTAGTCCTTGACCCCACGCACGTCGACGATGCTGAGGGCCTCCGGCGGGCCGCTCGGCCAGGACTGCTGCTCCGCATGGCAACGTGCCGCGTCTTCGGTGGGAAAGGTCTCGACGAGCGTGCCCTGGGTCGCGATGGCATCTCGTGTCTCGTCGTCGACGTCCTGTCCCCACCAGATGAAGCGGGGCCGAGGGCCGAGATCGACCCGGACAGGCCGCCCGTCATCTATGCGCATGTCTTTGGTCTACAGGTGTTGAGATAGCGCTGCCTACTGCTGCAGGGAGGTGTTTGCGCATCTTCGTAGAGGAAAGAGGAGCGCCTCGGCTTCCGCAGAGTGTCGTTGTCTCGATAGGCGATCGCCCCTCGGGCAGTCAGAAACGATCGTTTCCGAGCGACAGCACCCAGCCTGCCGGTTGGGTGCTGGCGTAGAACTCGAGCCCAGGGGTCTATGCGGACGGTTCGGCGCTGCCCGCCACTACTTGCCAACGACCCTCGATGATCGACCAAAAGCGGCGGTACATCATGCGAGCCTCCATGCGGTGGCCTTTATCGAATACGACGATGTCCACGAGCGACGATGTCCGGCCATGACCATCTTGTTCCAGAGTTGACCGATGAAGCTCGGACAGCTTGTCGAATCGTGTTGCTCCCGAGGCATGAGCATCGAGATCAGCTGCACGGCCGATCACTGACCCGCCCGGCAACTCGAAGGTCAGGCGCTCGTAAAACAACTCACGAAGATGGCTTACGTCGCCACCGCGCATGGCTTGGTGAAGAGCATCTTGGGCTTGGTCGATGGAGCGTCCGTGATCGTCCCGCGTCGTCATGTGACGAGGCTAGTGTGCGGTTTCCGCAGACTGCGATTGACCACAAAACGATCGTTTCTGCATGCCCGGTAGACGACCCCTCACCGAGAGGGATTCCGGGCCGACCTACAGAGACGATCCGCGTTCTGCAACTACGGGAGAGTGGCCGGCGCCTTCGAGTGTCCCGCAACCGATCGACTTCTTCGCGGCCAGGCGGAGGTCACCGTCCGAACAGGCGCGAGAAGAAACTGCCCTCGCTCTTTTCCTTCACGTGGCCAGGGCATCGGTCCGCCCGTCGCACGCCGGCCATCACCTGGTCGACATGCTGGCCACAGCCAGCCCAACTTGCCTTGCCGCACACCTTGCAGGTCACCTGTCGGCACATGGGGAGTCCTCTCGTTCAACGGTCGCCGTCGACTGACGGCACTAGACGAACGTATACCCCCCGGGGTATCGTGGCAAACATGAGAACGATCATCATCGGAGGTGTCGCCGGCGGTATGTCCGCGGCGACCCGACTGCGTCGCCTGGACGAGAGTCGCGACATCCTGGTCTTCGAGCGGGGCGCGTACGTGTCCTTCGCCAACTGCGGCCTGCCCTACCACGTGGGCGGCATCATCCCGGATCGCTCGTCGCTGCTGCTGCAGACGCCCGAGTCCTTGTCCGCGCGCTTCGCGCTCGACGTCCGCGTCCGCCACGAGGTCACCGCGATCGATTCCGCCGCCAAGACCGTGGAAGTCGTGGACCTCGCGACCGGGCGACGCTCAGTCGAACCGTACGACGACCTCGTGCTCGCTGCGGGCGCTGGAGCCTCTGCCGGCGTGACGGCAGGCGTCATCCCGACGCACACCCTGCGCAGCGTCGATGACGTCGACCACGTCAACGCCGTTCTCGACGGGACCCCCAGGCAGGCCGACGTCCTCGTGATCGGGGCAGGATTCATCGGCCTCGAAGCCGTCGAGAATCTCCTTGCCCGCCATGCACGGGTCACCCTCGTGCAGCGTGGAGCGCACGTCCTCTCTCCTCTCGACCCCGAGATGGCCGCTCCGGTGCACGACGTGCTCGTCGCCGCCGGCGTCGACGTCCGCACGGGCACGACGGTGACGGGGACATCCGGTGGCCTGGTGGAACTCAGCGACGGAACGACCGTCGCCGCTGATCTCGTGATCGAGGCAAGTGGCGTCCGCCCCGAGAGCCGCCTCGCCCGGGAGGCGGGACTCGTCATCGGGCCCACCGGAGGCATCGCCGTCGACGGCCACCAGCGGACCAGTGACCCGTCGATCTGGGCCGTCGGAGACGGCGTCCAGAAGATCGACCACCTCGACGCTGAACCGACCCTCGTGACCATGGCAGGGCTCGCCAACAGGCACGGCCGAGCTGCGGCGGACGACATCGCCGGCGCCTCCGCGACCGCAGCCCGGCCCGCCCTCGGGACGTCGATCCTCGGCGTCCTCGGACTGACCGTGGCGTTGGTTGGGTGGAACGAGAAGCGCCTCCGTGCGGCAGGACGTGACGTCCGGGTCGTGCACACCCACCCGTCCTCGCACGCCGGCTACTACCCAGGAGCACAGCAGATGGCGATCAAACTGCTGGTCGACCCGGTGAGCGACCAGATCCTCGGCGCCCAGATCGTGGGGCGCGACGGCGTCGACAAACGCATCGACGTAATCGCCGTCGCGATGACCGCCGGCCTCACCGGCAGTGCCCTCTCCGAGCTCGAGCTCGCCTACGCACCCCAGTACGGGTCAGCGAAGGACGCGATCAACATGCTCGGCTACGTCGCCGAGAACACTGCAAGAGGTGCGACGCGCACAGCGCAGTGGCACGAACTCGACGCACTGATGGCGTCCGGGGCGACCCTGATCGACGTCCGTTCAGCGGCTGAGCACGAGGCCGGTTCCATCCCCGGTGCCATCTCGCTTCCCCTGGACGATCTCCGGGCTCGGCACACCGAACTGCCCGCCGGGCCGCTCGTGGTCCACTGCCAGGTGGGTCAGCGTGGCCACACGGCCGCCAGACTCCTCACCCAGCTCGGCCACGACGCCCGTAACCTCGACGGCGGCTGGCTCACCTGGCGCGCCGGCATCGCAGCCCACCGCTCTGCCACGGCAACAGCCTGACCCCACGACACTCGCAAAATCGCCGATCCGAAACACTCCACGAAAGAGAACCCATGAACCAGATCACCGTCGACCAGCTCGCCGCCCTTGAGGCCCCCGTCGTCATCGATGTCCGCGAGGCAGACGAATACGCCAGCGGCCACGTCCCCGGCGCCCGCAACCTCCACCTGTCCCAGCTCGAGGATCGCCTGGGCGACGTGCCCACGGGCACCCCGGTGCACATCATCTGCCAGTCCGGAGGCCGAAGCGCCCGCGCGACCGCCACACTCACCGCCCACGGCTACGACGCCGTCAACGTGGAAGGCGGCACGTCCGCATGGATCGCCGCCGGCAACCCGGTCGACCGCGCATGACCGACACCGCCCCCACTGACGGCGCCCTGCACGACCCCGCCGCGATCCGCAAGGTCGCCAACCGTCTCAAGCGCGCCCAAGGACAGCTCGCCGCCGTCATCACGGCGATCGAGAACGGGGGCGACTGCCGCGACGTCGTCACCCAACTCGCCGCCGTAAGCAGCGCCCTCGACCGCGCTGGCTTCGCTATCGTCTCGACGGCGATGCGCGAATGTCTCATCGCCGACGAGGACACGGAGCCCGTCGACGGCATCGCGGCGGGGCGAAAGCTCACGGTCGACGAGATCGAGAAGCTCTTCCTCACCCTCGCCTGAGCGCACCATGGAAGTGTCCGTCAGGCAATCGGCTGTCGCGACAGTGTTTGGGCACTGGTGTTGGTGGTCAGTTTCCCGGGGTGGTGAGTTCTCCTGTCGTGTACTGGGCGCGGCCGAAGCCGAACGACCAGTCGGCGGGGCCGTTCTCGACGAAGCCGATCACCAGGTCCTCGCCGGCGACGCCCACCGTCGCCAGGTTCTCGGCCAGGGTGCGGAAGAACTCCTGCTTCTCGTCGGTGCTGCGCCCGGCCTGCGTGAAGATCTGGATGATGACGACCTGCTCGGAGCGCTCGATGCCGAGCCCGACGTCGAGGGCGGTGAGACGGCCGGGGGCGTGCTCGGTGACGATCTGGAAGCGGTCGCGCTCGGGCAGGCTGTACACGTCGACGAGGGTCCGCATGAGGGTGTCGCCGATCGCGGCGATCTGCTCGTCCGAGCGGCCCTCCACGAGGTCGATCCTGATGAGGGGCATCCGTGTCTCCTGTCGTCGTGGTGGGGCGGGAGCTGCAGCTCCGGCACCAGCTGTACTCGGGCCGCCTGGGTCACGGCCCCGAGAGGCACGCGGGCTCGCTCGTGCGGTCGACCGTGACGATTTCGACGGGCCAGCCCCGTTCGGCGAGCGACCTGGTCGCGGGGCCGCCGGCGAGGACCGCGGTGGCGAGTACGTCCGCGGTCATCAGGTCGTCAGCGATCACGGTCACCTGCCGGTAGGTGCTCTCCGGATCGGTCCGCCAGACGTGCTCGCCGCGCTGGCTCGTGCCCGAGGTCGCGACAGCTCGTCGCGCGCCGTGGAGCGACACCACCCGCAGCACGTGCTGCGGGTGGTCGGGGTCTGCCAGCGCGACGTTCCACGGGTGCGCGGGTGTGCCTCCTCGGGTCAGGATGTCGCCCCCGGCGTTGAGGCACCAGCGCTCGTGGCCGGTGGCGTCGAGGACGTCGCCGGCGGCCTCGGTCGCGGCTGCCTTGATCGTGCCCGCGAGGTCGACCGTGCCGTCGGGGCGGTGTGGCGTGAACGCCCCTGCGGTGTCGGCACGCCAGCGGACGGCTTCGGCGTAGCACTCCCTGTGAGCGTCCGACGAGCGCAGGAGCGACAGCCGGCCGTCGGCGATCCGCGACGCGGGGGAGTCGGGGCGCCAGCGGCTGAACTCGCGGTCGAGGTCGTCGAACACCGCCTCGACCGCGTCGAGGGTCGCCGTGTCCGCAGCGCCGCCGTCGACGAGGACCGACACGACGGTGCCCATGGCGCGGAAGACGTGGGTCACCGTGTCACCGGGCCTGGTCGAGGGCGGACTGCAGCGACTGGAGGTACCCGTCCGAGGTGTACGTCGCACCCGAGACGGTGTCGATCGACGCGGACTGGGCCGCGACGGCCTCCTGAGCCAGGACGGGCGCGGCGCGGGCGCTGATCTGGACGCTGCGCCCGTCGTCGTCGGTGAGGTGCAGCGCGGTCACGTCGCCGAAGGTCCCGCCGCTGATCGTCACCTGCACCTGGACGGTGCCGTAGCGGGTGGAGACGGCCGTGCCGGTGTACGTGCCGTCTGTGAGGCCGGTCGTGGCGGCGGGACTGCTGCCCGAGGTGTCCGACGACGACGGGCTCGACGACGGGGCCGCACCGGCGGTGCCCGAGGTGCCTTCGGTGCCGGTGCCGCCCGACGACGGAGCCGCTCCGGCCAGTGGCTGCACGAGCGAGGTGGTGGCGGACAGCTGGGTCACGGTCGACTCGACGCCGACGGCGAGGATGCCGGCGGAGACGAGCAGGCCGCCGATCACGATGCGTGCTCTCACCAGTCGAACCTCTCCCTGTGCAGCTGGTCGGCCGGCAGCCCGGCTGCGGCGGCGTCCTGCTCGACGAGGTCGCTCCAACGTCCGGGGCCGCAGACGTACAGGTCGGAGTGGGCGAGGTCGGGGAACACGCTCGCGGCCGTGACGCCACGCGAGGTGTCGCCCTCGGCCAGCCAGGACGCGGGCCCCCTGCCCCGGGGGCCGACGCTGACGGCGACCTGGTGACCGCGGGCGTGCGCCCAGGCGACGATCTCGTGCCAGAGGAACGTCTCGCGCTCGGACCGGGCGCGGAGCAAGATCGTCACGGCCCCGGGGGGTGCGTCGAGGCGCTCGAGGAACGCCCGGACCGGGGTGACGCCGATGCCGGAGGCGGCGACCGCGACCCTCGTGGAGGTGCGGACGGCCTCGGTGAAGATCCCGTAGGGGCCGGCGAACGAGACACGGGTGCCGGGGCGGAGGGACGCCAGGGAGGCGCTGCCCCGGCCCAGGGCGCGGACCGTGAGGCGCATGCCCGTCGCGGTCGGCGCGGCGGAGAGCGAGATCGGGTGGGCGTGCCACCAGAGCCCGGGCGCCCAGAACCGCCACACGAAGAACTGGCCGCCGACCGCGCCGAGGCGGTCGAGGTCACGGCCGTGCAGGTGGACGGAGACGACGTCGTCGGCGATGCGCTCGACGCCCGTCACGACCACGCCGTGCCGCAGGGACCTGAAGGCGGGGAGCGCGAACCGGAACACGGCCACCGAACCGAGTGCCACCACGTACAGGGCGATCCAGTACGCGCGCTCCCAGCTGCCCTGCGCGAGCATCTGCCCCTGTGAGAGCTGGTGGGGGATCGCGACGGCGACGGCCGCGTACGAGAGCAGGTGGATGGCGTGCCACCCCTCGTAGGGGAGCACTCTGCGGACCGCGACGATCGAGGTCCACACCACGGCGACGAGGCCTCCCAGGCCGAAGAACGCCAGCAGCACGTCGGGGGTGTTCCACAGGCCGACTGTCTCGGCCACGACGCTGTCGCCTGCCTCGACCGCGTAGCCGCCGATGAGCAGGCCCGCGTGCGTCAGCAGCAGGTACAGGGCCGGCTTGCCGAGCTTGCCGTGATGGGCCATCGCGGCGTCGTGACCGACCAGCCGGTCGATGACGGGCAGGCGCGCGGCGAGGACGAGCATGACCAGGATCAGGTCGGTGCCCACTAGGCCGGTGACGATGCCGGCGGAGATCAGGACTTGCCCGGGGCCGGAGACGTCGACGCTGCCCGAGGTCAGCCAGAGGGTGACCGCCATCGCCGCAGAGGCCCACACGGCGATCCCCAGCAGGTCGACTGCTGCCCGGCGACGGCGTGCCTTGGCGGCAAGGGGACGGACGGCCGTGAGGTCGCGTCGTGAGGTCGACCGAGTGGGTGGGGAGGGCGGAGCCGGTGGGGTGTGGTGCAACGTCGCGGTCATGGTGTGTCCGTTCGGGAGCGGCCTGCCGAGCCTGCGGGTCTCACCGGAGAGGTGGACAACACCGATCAGAACGCGTGAACCTATGGGCCACCTATGACAAAACCCGGGTCAGGCCATGGGTTCTTGATGCTCTCGGCAAGTTCCCGAGATGGGGGTTTTCTGAGTCGGTATGTGCTGTCGGGGAGGCCGGCTCAGGCGATCCCGGCGGTGCCGAGCAGGGTGCCGACGAGGTAGGTCGCCGCCAGGGCGAGCGCGCCGCCGACGACGACGCGAAGGGTCGCGCGTCCGACGGCACCCTGGCCCAGGCGTGCGCCGAGTGCGCCGGTCGCGGCGAGGGCGAGGAGCACGACCAGGACGGTGACCGGCACGCGCAGCCTGGCAGGCGTCAGCAGGATGGCCAGCAGCGGCAAGATTGCACCGGCGAGGAACGCGATGGCGGACGAGAGGGCGGCGTGCCAGGGGTTGGCGACGTCGGCCTCGTCGATGTGCAGCTCGGCCGACAGGTGCGCTGCGAGGGCGTCGCGCTCGGTGAGCTCGGCGGCGACGCGGGCGGCGGTGTCGTCGCTGAGTCCCTGGGCGCGCCAGAGTGCGGTCAGCTCCTCGAGTTCTGCCTCGGGGTCGGCGGCCAGCTCAGCGCGCTCTTTCTCGATGAGTGCTCGTTGGCTGTCGGTCTGGCTGCTGACCGAGACGTACTCACCGAGGGCCATCGAGATCGCGCCGCCGACCAGGGCGGCGATGCCGGCGGTGGCGATGGCCGGGGTCGATGTTGTCGCCCCGGCAACACCGACGACGACTGCGGCGACGGAGACGATTCCGTCGTTTGCGCCGAGGACGCCGGCACGGAGCCAGTTGAGGCGCCCGGCCAGGCTCCCGGCGTGGGGCTCGTCGGGATGGGTGGGGAGAGGTGACGCGTCAGTCATGACGCCATCACAGCACCCGAGGGGTTCGGCTGCCACGCAGCGGAGCCTGCCCTCACCATCTCGGGTGTCATCCCTCGCTCGAGTCCGACCAGACGGCCTCCGCGCCGGAGTGACCGATCCGGACCGTCGTGACGATCCCCCCGATGCTCGTCCCCACGGCCAGCACGATCAGCAGGGCGCCGACGATCAGTCGTGCGCTGCCACGGACCGCAGGACGAGGCCGCTGCTCTTCCGGGGTCAGCACCCAGTGTTGCCAGGCCCACTGCGCCACAGCGACGATGAACGCCGCGATTGCCCAAGGAAGCAGGGTGTCGCCCAGCTCCGTGTGGGTTTCGAGCAGGGCGCTGCCACCGACCCGCTCTTCCAGCGATTCACCCGACGACGTCGCGAGGGGCACGGCGATCAGCGAGACCAGGGCGATCAGTGGGGTGATGATGCCGAGTCGTCGTCGAAGCGCGGGCCAGAATGCCCCGACCAGGATCAGCAGGGACGCTGTCGGGAACGCGACGGTGACGAGGTGGACGATGAGCGGGTGCAGGGGGAGGCCGTTGAGCTGCCAGTCCATGGATGGTCTTCTCTTTCTCGCAGTTCACGGCGATCAAGTCGCGATTAATGCCCGGGGTGAGGGCGAGGAAAAACCCCGTAGTGACTTTCGCGCGTCAGCTCCCAGAATTCCCCCAGAAACTCGCTGGGCAGCGACGGCCCGGATGCTGACGAGCCCGCGAGTACGTCTGGGCGGTTTCTGGGACGGCCGGGCGGAGCCTGCGTGCATGACCGTCTTGCACCGTGCGCCCTCATCGGCGCCTCCTCGCGGCCGCACCGCGCCTCCTGTGTTCCCCGCCGTCCGAGCGGTCGTCCACGACCGGGCGTGGGCGGCGTGGGGCGCGACCGGCGTCGCTGGCGTCGTCGTCGCCGGGCTGCTGACCACCTGGGGCGCGGGCGGCGTGAGCGAGGTCGACCTCGACCTCGTGCAGCGCGCGAGCCGTGCGCACGTTCCGGTGCTCGACGAGGCCTCCTTGCTCGTGGATCGCCTGCTCGCGCCGCAGCTGGGCGCGGCCCTCGTGCTGCTGCTGGTCGTGGCGGTGTGGGTCGTGAGCCGTCGCGCGGCTGCCGCCCTCACGGTGCTCGGCGTCGCGGTCGGGCCATGGGCCGCGGCCGAGCTGGTCAAGCTCGTCGTGCAACGCGACCGACCCGACCCAGGGCTCCTCGTCGACCCCCTCATCATCGAGCCGCACTCCTTCTCGTTCCCGAGTGGCCACACCGCCCTCGCGACAGGGCTCGCACTCGCACTGGTCCTGATCGCCTGGGGGCATCGCCGCACAGGGGTCGTCGTCGCCATGTGCGGGGCGGCGGTGGCGGTCGTCGGGCTGTCTCGCGTCTGGGTGGGCGTGCACTACCCGAGCGACACGCTCGCCTCTGTCGTGCTCGGCTGCTCGGTGGTGGCGCTGGCCCTGCCGCCGTGGCTGCGCCTCCTCGACCGGGTCCAGCGGCGCTCGGGGACTGGCCACCCCATCGGACCGTCTGCGCCGAACTCCATCCCGACCATCGACCAAGGACGGACCCGGGCGTGAGCATCCTCGACCCCCAGACCCTCCTCGCCGGCATGGGCCCGTGGGCCCTCGGCGGCCTGTCGCTGATGATCTTCGTCGAGTCGGGCCTGCTGTTCCCCTTCCTGCCCGGCGACTCGCTGCTCGTCACCGCAGGGCTGCTGCACCAGAGCCTCGGCCTGAGCGTCGCGGTGATCGCGCTCTGCGGGTTCCTCGCGGCGGCGGCCGGGGACCAGGTCGGCTTCTTCCTCGGCCACCGGTTCGGGCGCCGCTGGTTCCGCCCCGACGCCCGCGTGCTCAAGACCGCGCACCTCGAGCAGGCCCAGGCGTTCTTCGAGCGGCACGGCGGCAAAGCGCTCGTGCTCGGCCGGTTCGTCCCCGTCGTCCGCACCTTCGTGCCCCTCGCCGCCGGCACCAGCGGCTACCCGTACCGCCGGTTCATCGTGTGGAACCTCACCGGTGCGTTCCTCTGGGCCGTCGGCATGACGGTGCTCGGATCACTGCTCGGTGGCCTACCGTTCGTGGCAGACCACATCGACCTGCTCGCCGTCGGGCTCGTCGTCGTGTCGGTGCTGCCGATCGTGGTCACCGCCCTGCGGCGTTCGCACGCCGCCCGGGCCTCGAACGACACCGAGCCGACGACGACGACGAGAGACGAGGAGGCGGTGGGTGACCGGTCCTGACACGCGCCCGCGCCTCCTGCTGGTCGAGGACGACCCTGGACTCGGGCCCATCGTGGCCGACGTGCTCGGCGAGGCCTGGCAGGTCGACCTCGTGGCCGACGGCCGGCGGGGGCTCGAGGCCGCACGAGCTGGTGGGTACGCCGTGCTGGTCGTCGACCGGCGCCTCCCGGGGCTCGAGGGCACCGAGCTCGTCGCGACCCTCCGTCGTGAGCACGTGACGACGCCGGTGCTCATGTTGACCGCACTCGGCACGACCGCCGACCGCGTCGCGGGGCTCGACGGCGGGGCTGACGACTACCTCGTCAAGCCGTTCGAGTTCGACGAGCTGTTCGCCCGGCTGCGCGCCCTGACGCGGTCGTTCGCCGCCGAGGAGCGCTGGCTCGACGTGGGCGAGGCACGCCTCTACCCCGAGAGCCGCATCTTCGTCACGCCGTGGTCGAGCCGCGTCGTGCTGAGCGAGCGGGAGAGCGCACTGCTCGCCGAGCTGGCGCGGTGCCCCGACCACACCTTCGACCGGGCGGACCTGCTCTCCCGCGTGTTCCCGCACGGCGAGCAGCTCGGCACCGTCGACACCTACGTCAGCTACCTGCGCCGCAAGATCGACCGCGACGTCGTGCTGACGGTGCGGGGGAGCGGCTACCGGGTGGGCGCCCTGTGAGACGGCAACGAGGGACCGAAGTAGACCGAGTCGCCGACGACGCAGCACTACGGACCGCCGCGCGATCCATCGGCCTGCAGATCATGCTCGTCTCGGCCCTCGTCGTCGTGGGTGCACTCGCCCTAACGATCGCGTGGGTGCTGCACCAGACCGTCCCCAAGGAGCGACTTGAACAGGTCGCCGCCGCTGGCCAGGGCGAGGTCTTCGTCTCAGCAATCGACGTCGTGGCCGGCCTCATTGTGCTCGGTATCGGAGGCGTCGTCTTCGCCGGGCTCGTGACTCTGGTCATTGCCCGACGTGCCGTCCGGCCACTCGGCGACGCGCTCCGCGTGCAACGACAGTTTGTCGCCGACGCCAGCCACGAGCTCCGCACGCCCCTCGCCGTCCTGGACGCCCGCCTCCAGGCGCTGCAACGCAAAATCGCTGGCGGCGCAGCGACAGCCGACGACAAGGTCACCGCTGACCTAGCGAGACTCCGTGACGACTCGCGGGCCCTGATCGACATCGTCGGTGACCTGCTCGAAGCAGCGGGAGGAGACTCTTCCGCTGCTTCGACCATGTCCCACCCCGTGCATCTCAACGACGTGGTCGAGGACGTCCTTCGGTCAATGTCGGTGCTCGCTGACAAGCGCGATGTAGCCCTGCGGTACGACACTGTTGGCTCCGCACACGTCGACGCGCCGACTGCGAGCCTCCGCCGCGCGGTACTTGCCTTAGTCGACAACGCCATTGGCCACGCCCCCTCGGGATCAACCGTGACCGTGTCGACCCGCCTCGAGCGTGACTCGGCCATCATCACGGTAACGGACGAGGGACGAGGCATAACGGGTATCAAACCAACCCGGGTCTTCGACCGGTTCGCCCGCTCAGACCCGGCACCCGAAACCACTGGGACGAACGCACACGCCAGCCGTCCCAGCTTCGGCATCGGCCTCGCACTCGTCAGAGAGGTTGCTCTTCGTCACGGCGGCAGTGTCCGGGTAGCCGCAACTTCCCCCACCGGGACGACGCTTGAGCTGGTCCTACCGACCTCAAATCAGGGGACCTGACACCAGTGACCCAGGCGCCCGATAGGAGAGCCTTCACCGAGATACGTTTCGGACTGACCTATCGAGACGGCAAGGTCAGCGCACTTCCGGAGGAGTGGTTGAGGTGCGGACGCGTTCGGTGACCGATCCGCCACCGAGAGCGATTTCGGACCGATTTATCGAGACGATCTGGGCCCCGCAACTAAGAGGGAGTGGTCGCAGCCAACGAGCGTCCGGTGACCGACCGTCTAACGGGCGGCTTGTTCGGGAGGTGCTCAGGTGTCTAGCCGAGCCAACGCGACCGTGGATCCCTGCAAGCGGATTTCTACACTCGTGATCTTCAGGCTGGGAATAGCCGTCGACGCAGACAGATCTGCGGCACGCGAGCCAGCTGCGTCCCACGTCGCGACGGTAAGCGTGGTGTTGTCCGTTTGTGTGACCACGAGCTCGTATCGGGAGTTGTCTGGCGCATCCGCGCCGTAGTCGCAGTTCCAATCGAGCCTCGTGCCCCAAGATCTCTCCTCGATCTGCAGACCGGCAGTAAGGGTGGTGGAGTCAGTTCCGGGGTCCATGGGCTGGAACGTCATTTGGGCCGTCGCTGGGCCGACGTCGTTTCTTGCGCCCACGGCGAGCCCCCCGAAGACGGCGGCAGCAACAGCAGCGGCAACTGCGAGAGCCATGACTCCTCGGCGGCGGCGTTGACTCTTGCGGAAGCGGTGGGCCATCAGCGACAACGTTTCTGATGGCGCCTGAGTTTCATCCATACCCAGAGGTGAATGGATGGCAAGGGCCTCTTCCGGCGAGATTCGGCTCAGGATGCCTGGGAGACCCGCAAGTTCCGTCACCGCTTCACGGCAGTTGGCGCAGGTACTGAGGTGCTGCTCGTATTCGCGACGTTCATCGGTGGGGAGCGCTCCGAGGACGTAGGACGCGTCCCAGTCTTGGTAACGGTCCTCGTTAGCTTGAAGATCGGGATGCTCAGTCATCGTGTGACGCCCCTTTCTTGGAGGGCTAGCCTCAGCCCGCGTAACCCATAGTGGAGCCGCGATTTCGCGGTTCCTTCTGGGATGCCAAGCCGTCTCGAAATTTCAGGAATGCTCTGACCAGCGAAGTACGCATCGATGACGATCTGACGGTGGTGGTCGGAGAGCGACGCCAGCGCGTCCGCAACGATGATGCTGTCCAGGACGGCATCAGTGCGATCGAGAGCAGTGCCTTCTACCTCGCCAAGGGCTGCCACTTCTCGTCGACTCCGGGCAGATCGTGCGTCGTCGATGACGAGGCGCCGAGCGACCGTGAACAGCCACGCTTGAGCCGCATCCTTGTCGAGCTCCAGCACCTTAGGACGCTGCCATGCTCTCAGCATCGTCTCTTGAACGATGTCCTCGGTCAGCGCCGCGTTCCGAGTGAGGCTGTGTGTGTAACGGCGAAGCGCCCCGCCGTGGCACTCGAACAATGTCGACAAAAGCTCGTCACTGGCTCGGGCCATGACCTTCACCGCCTCGCGCCAGTGAAGTCCGGCTAGTGCCTGATCCAGGACCGCCTCTTGTCGTGCCTGTATCGAGCGCACCGAGGAACGCCGATGCGCACCAGTGATCGAACCTCATGCCATCGACCAGGCCAGGACATGGGTTCACCGTCTGAGCGGAAGCAGTCGACGTATTCGCACCCACTGTCTCTGCCTTGATGTCGATGAGCACTGCCTTGTGGCTCCTTTGCTCGGGTGGGGTTGTGGAGCTGCGAGGGCCTGCAACCCGGAGAGTTCTGTCCGGCAGGCACGCGCGCGATCAGGAGGCTGGGGTCGCTGCGCCCTCAGTGGCTGCTTCCATGTTGATCGTGCCGTCCGGCTGGAGGACGTACCAGGCATCCTTCACGCCCTGTCCGTTGACCTGTCCAGGTTCGGTGTCCTTCGCGAACCGGTACACCGGCCAGCCGTCGACGGTCAGCTGGGTTGTCCCGTCCGTGCGGGTGAGGGAACCGATCTCGCCCGTGATGCCTTCTGGGGAGGACGTGTCGGAGGCTTCAACTGCCGGCCAGGTCGTGGCGCATTCGTCGTAGCAGTTGCTGGTGCCCGAGTCCTGCTCGTCCATCTTGAACGTGTAGATCGTGTACCCGGCGTCGTCGGTGATGATCTCGCCCAGGGGAGACGTTGCGGTGCCGAGGACTGCCGCTGCCGCGGTGGTCTCGGCGGGGGCCGGCTCGGTGGAGTCGGTCGTCGTGGATGATTCGGCAGATGTGGTGCACCCGGAGAGAGCGGCCGCCGCCAAAACGGCCGTCGTGAGGGTGATGGTCATTCGCTTGTGCATGATTCCTCCTGCTGGTACGCCGGCCCAGGTAGCCCGCTTACTACGAACACGATGCAGCTCATCCAGAAGTTCATCCGTGGCCGAAAAAGATTGGCGGTCGCAGGCAGCCGTCCTCACTCCCGGCGAAACGGGTGGCAGACGCGAGTGGCAACCCTGCACCGAGGGCACCGCTGTCACACATCATCACTCTGGGCCACTGTTCGCAGCTGCGGCGTCACGCCCTGCTGGACGACGTGACTATCCATGTTCACGACGTGATCTGGTCTCGAAACATCCCCCGGGACCGGATTACGGCGATCTCAGACGTCGGCCAGGTCGAGTACAAGGACGCCCGCGGCTACAGCAGCATGGGCGCCTTGGTCAACTTCCACGGCTCATTGGGCTTGACGGTCGCCAGTGTCGCCGGGCTGGTCCTGTCAGCCGAGCGTGATGGCGACGAGGCCACCGATGCCGACCGCGTAGAGCACGAGCACGACGAACGAGTCCACGCCCATGCCCGCGATGCGTCGTCGCGGCCGAAAGAGCAGGCCGACGGCGTAGACGAGCGTGAGGAGCGCGGCGAGGGCGGTCAGGTAGACGTCGCTGGTGTTCGACTGGGGCAGGATCGCCTGCCCGGAGATGACCGTGGCGACGAGGAAGAGCACGGGCAGGAAGGCGTTGCCGCCGAAGATATCGCTCATGGCCAGGTTGTCGTCGCCCTGCTTGACGGCCTGCAACCCGGTCGAGATCTCGGGCAGGCTCGTCGCCAGGGCCAGGACTGTCGCGCCGAACAGCACACCCGACAAGCCGATCTGCGACGCGGCCGCGTCGCCCGCGCGTTCGAGCACGACGCCGGCGACGAGCGTGGCGAGGGCCGACAGGCCGAAGACGACCGCGGCCTTCTTCGTGCTCATGGTCGTCGGCGACGGGTTCGAGCGCGTCCGGTGTCCGCGCGGTCGCGGCGTCGACGTGTCAGGTGCCGCTCCGGCCTCGTGCCACGGCAGGCCCTTGCCGGCACGCCGGACGAGGAACAGGCCCACGAGCCAGATGACGGCGATGAGGACGACGTCCGGCGTCAGGCGCGCCACTGTGAGCGAGGACGGCAGCTGGGTTCCGGCGATGACGACGGCGAGGACCGCCACCACGACCAGTGCCTCGAGCAGCAGCCCTAGGGAGGCCGCGCGATAGGTGAGGGGGTGGACACCCTTGCCGCGTTTCCCGAGGGCGTCCAGGACGACGAGGACGACCGTCTGAAGGGCGATGCCGCCGAGGATGTTGCCCGCGGCCACCTCGAGCGAGCCCGAGAGGGCGGCGCTGACCGTGATGGCGATCTCGGGCAGGTTGGTCGCCACCGCGAGGACGATGAGTCCGCCGAGCGCGCTACCGAGGTGGAGTCGGGAGTCGAGGACGTCGGTCGTTTTTCGACAGCTGGATGCCGGCGACCCAGATGACGGCGGCGCCGGCGACGAAGATGGCGGCTAACAGCCAGAGGGGAAGGGTGTCCATGCGTGCTATGCAACTCCTCGGGGTGCGCCTCTCGACGCGGGGCGATCGTCGAGACGGATGCCGGCGGCCCCCGGCCGGTCCAGGCGCCTTGCACTCGTCGGCAGCCGTCGCG
Source organism: Frigoribacterium sp. PhB107 (assembly GCF_003751515.1). Lineage (NCBI taxonomy): Bacteria > Bacillati > Actinomycetota > Actinomycetes > Micrococcales > Microbacteriaceae > Frigoribacterium > Frigoribacterium sp. PhB107. The sequence continues at coordinate 161,336 of NZ_RJKU01000002.1, forward strand.
GGCTGGGAATCGATCAACCGCCTCATCGACCCCAGGCCGATCGCGAATCCCTGGCTGCTGGTCGCCGCTGGGCTCATCGGCTTTGCAGACAACGAACTCGTCGCGATCTACCGCATCCGCGTCGGGCGACGGATCGGATCGGCAGCCCTCGTCGCTGACGGGGTCCACGCCCGCCTGGACGGCTTCACGTCCCTGTCTGTCGTGCTGGGCGCCATCGGGGTCCTCGCCGGGTTCCCGCTCGCGGACCCCATCATCGGCCTGCTCATCGCAGCCTCGATCATGGTCCTGCCCTGGGGGACGGTGAAATCCATCGGCCGACGGCTGATGGACGGCATCGACCCCGACCTCCACAAGCGAGCCGAACACGCCCTGGAACACGCCCTGGGCGTGCGGGGCGTCCACGATCTTTATCTCCGGTGGATCGGGCACCGTCTCACCGGCTCCGCAACCATCGAGGTCGACGCCGAAGACCTCCTGACGGCGTCCCAGACCGCCGACCAGGCCGAGGCGCATCTGCGCGCTGCGCTCGGCAACCTCGACGCGTTCACCGTTACACCGATACCACCGGTGCCGGCTCAGAGGCTCTCATCAGCCGTACGCGGCACGATACCTCCGGGGGGTATCTTTTTTTCGATTCTGATCCTGGAAGAACGACCATGAACCGCACCGCCACCATCTTCATCAGCGCAACTGCGACCATTGCTGCCCTCGCCCTCGCGGGGTGCGCCGAGGCGTCGTCGTCCGCAGGCGACACGTCGTCCGCGTCGTCGTCCCAGGCTGCTGCCTTCAACGATCAAGACGTCATGTTCGCCCAGGTGATGCTCCCGCACCACACCCAGGCCGTCGAGATGAGCGACATGCTCCTCGCGAAAGACGGTATCGACGGGGACGTGATCACCCTTGCCGAGACGATCAAGGCCGAGCAGGCCCCGGAGATTGATCAGCTCACGACATGGCTCAAGGCTTGGGGGCAGGACACTGAGGCGTCCATGGATCACTCCATGGACGGCATGATGAGCGACTCCGACATGGACGCCCTCGAGAATGCTGACGGAACCGACGCGGCGCGGCTGTTCCTGGAACAGATGACGACACACCACGAGGGGGCTGTCGAGATGGCGCAGACCGAGATCGAGGGTGGGCAGAACCCGGACGCGGTCCAGCTGGCGACAGCGATCGTCTCCTCTCAGACTGACCAGATCGACACGATGGAAGACCTCCTCGCGGTAATCAAGTAGCCGTCCTCGTCGCAGGCCAGCGTGCCCCAAGACGGTCACCAGAATCTCGGTCTTGGTAATGCAGTCCCGGGATGGCTCGGGGAGCCACAAGCAGCGGAATTTTGGTCGCCACCTGGGGTGGCAGCGATACCGGTCGCCGGCCTCGTGGTCGACGTCGCTCCCGCAGTCCTGCTGGTGAGGATGTGACCCGTGCTGAAAACGTCCGCCTAGCAATCGGTCACCGGTTGAGGCAGCCCCAGGCATCATGAGGGGCATGAGAGCGAGGACAGCGACCTACGGGAAGACCCTCGCTGGTGTCTTGGCTGTTCTCAGCGATGTCGATCCGTATGGTCTCGAGCCTGGTCAGCCGGACGGTGCTCCGTCAGATGAGTGCGAGATGGAGGCGGTCGACCTGGTTCGCATTCTCCTCAGGGCCGATGCCGTCACGATCCTTGATGTCGAGGCGGTGTGGATGCGCTGGTTCTCGGAGTCGCTCGTCCTTCGACTCGGACCGCCCCGAATGGCGCAACTGGTTGATCGCTTGAACGCACTCGTGGACGGTGCCCGATAGAGGATCGCCCACTGGATCACTTGCTGTGGGGCGAGTGCACTCGGAGCGGACGCCGTCTTGGTCGTTCCGCGTCGTCGGTGAGCGTGGGCGGAAATGGTCCTCGACGTCGTAGCGTCTAGGGATGCAGCAGCCCAGGGGCCTCGATCAGCTCGTGTCGGAATGGCGGAGCTCCGGACCAGACCGTGCGCGCTTCGTGCCGGGCTTCGACCCATCAGGTGGAGGAGCAGCGGCGAAAGTCCTCGTGCTGATGGAATCACCCGGTCCTGCCACGATCAGGCAGGGCGAGGACGCGATCAGCAGTGAGGACAACCCGGGGCCGACGGCGTCTGCGTTCAAGCGAGCACGAATCGAGTCGGGGCTGGGCAGGCACGTCTACCTGCGATGGAACATCGTCCCGTGGGCCCTGGGCCGGGCGCCGACCGTCACCGATCTCGACGACGCCCGCCCCGCCCTCGCTCAGCTGCTCGATTCTCTGCCGCAGCTGCGGGCGATCGTGACCTTCGGAACTCCGGCCCTGACGGGCGTGATGAGGTACTTCACCCTGGAACCGCGTGCGAGGGTCGTGCCCGTGCTCGCAGCACCCCATCTGTCGCCGGCGAACGCCACCCGCGCCGGCGAGAAGCACCTGCGGGCCGTCACGGCCCTACGGCACGCTTCGCTCCTCTGATCATCTCGGCGCCGAGTCGGGGCTGTGCTGCAATGCGGCGATCACGGCCAGGAGCTCCTGCGCCCCGGCGCTCAGACCGGCCGACCACACAGCGCGAAACGGTCGTCTCAGGTCGACGGCTGCCGGGACGGTGACGAGGCGCCCGGCGCGGAGGTCGTCCTCGACCAGCAACGAGCTGATGACTCCCGGACCCACACCGCCGGCGATGGCCGCCCGGATGGCGCCCGTCGACGACAACTGCGCAGCGGGTTCTGCCATCAGGGCAGGGTCGATCCCCAGGGCGAGCTCGAGGGTCCGGCGGGTGCCCGAGCCCGACTCCCGAGACACGAGCGGTGTGGATGCGAGATGGGCTGCCGTCACGGGTTCGGACTTCGATGCCCATGCGTGCCTGGGCGAGACGACGATGAGCAGTTCGTCGACACCCAGGACGGTCGTGGCGAGCCCGTCGGTCTCATCAGGGGTCTCCGTGAACCCGAGGTGCGCGCGCCCCGAACGGACCTCGTCGACGACCCAGTCGCTGTTGCCCGATTCCAGGCGTACCCGGACACGATCCGCTGCCGCTGTCATCCAGCGTGGCATCAGCGCCTCTGACACCGTCTGGCTCGCCGCGACGAGGAGAGCGTCGGAGGCGCCGGTCATCAGGGTGTGCAGCGATCGTTCGAAGGTGGTCGCCGTCTCGAGCAGGGGTCGGCCCCACTCGCACACCAGGAGTCCGTGCTCGGTCAGCGCCGAGCCGGCCCGAGAGCGGACGAGCAACGTACGACCCAGCCGCCGCTCGGCGCCCGTGATGCGAGACGACGCCGCCTGCTGGCTGATGCCCACCGATGTCGCGGCCCGGCCCAGACTGCCCGATCTCGAGATCGCCTCCAGCAGTCGGAGCGTCTCGAGATCAACAGGGAGTCCAGTCACAAGGAAACATTGTGACACCACAAGCATCCGCCCGTATCGGCAGCCGGTCGCACGTACGAAGATCGAGGCATGCCTGCCGCGATCACACCGACTGTCGCCCCTCCCCGCACGCACGGTCTGTTCCGCCAGCTCGAGCACCGCGGGCAGATCGTGTCGAACCTGACCCCGAACTGGTTCGCGTCGATCATGGGGACCGGCATCGTCGCCAACGCCGCGGCGACCCTGCCGTTGCAGTTCCCGGGGCTGCGCCCCGCCGCGACCTTCGTCTGGGCACTGGCCAGCGTGTTGTTGGTCGCTCTCAGCATGGCGACCGTCATGCACTGGGTGCGTTACCGGGCCACCGCGCGGGGGCATCGACTCAATCCGGTGATGGCGCACTTCTACGGGGCACCGCCCATGGCGCTGCTGACCGTCGGCGCGGGCACCCTCCTCTTGGGCAAAGACGTCCTCGGTACGCCCCTGGCGGTCGGCATCGACTGGGTGTTGTGGACCATCGGTACGGTGCTCGGCCTCGTCAGCGCGATCGCGGTCCCGTACCTGACGTTCACCCGGCACGACACGGCCCCCGACAGTGCGTTCGGCGGCTGGCTCATGCCCGTGGTTCCCCCGATGGTGTCTGCCTCGACCGGTGCGCTGCTGCTGCCCTTCCTGCCCGCGGGGCAGGCAAGGCAGAACATGCTCTGGGGGTGCTACGCGATGTTCGGCTTGTCGTTGCTGGCGTCGATAGTGATCATCACACTGATCTGGTCACGCCTGGCCCAGCACAAGATCGGCCCGGCCGGCATGGTCCCCACCCTCTGGATCGTCCTCGGCCCGCTGGGGCAGTCGATCACCGCAGCCAACCTGCTCGGTGGCAACGCCCACCTCGCCGTCGACCAGGGAACCTCGCACGCCCTGTTCGTCTTCGGGCTCGTCTACGGTGTGCCCACTCTGGGATTCGCCCTGATGTGGGCGGCACTGGCATCGGCCATCACCCTCCGCACCATCCGCCAGGGGCTCCCGTTCTCACTCACCTGGTGGTCGTTCACCTTCCCCGTCGGCACCTGCGTGACAGGCCTGAACGGTCTGGCCCTGCACACGGGACTCGTCGCGCTGCAGGTACTGGCGGTCGCGTTCTACATCGGGCTCGTCGGGGCCTGGATCACGGTCGCCGTGCGCACCTTCCACGGCAGCGTCATCCGCGGAACGCTCCTCGCGCCTCCCCGTCCCCTGCCCTGACCGCGGACGACGAGGGTGCGTGGGGGAGCGGCTCAGATCGAACAGGCGTCGTTCCAGTCACGGCGATAGGCCTCGGGGTCACTGACGTCGACGATGGCCGAGGCGGCGCCCTTGGGCTCGTCACGCGACCTGTAGCTCTCGAACGCCACCGCACTGCGGTCGTTACTCGCCGGATCACGCACCCCGGAGGCTTCGACCCACAGAGTCCAGTTCCACCGCGTCCGGACGCCAGGCTGCAACGCGCCTTCGCCGACGACCAACACCACGTCCGTGCCGGCGGGCAAGGACTCGAAGTCCGTGCCCGCGAATGCTCGGACGGACGACGTGAGGCCTCTCGCGCTGATCTCCCGAGCCAACTGACTGCCCATGTCCGAGACTTGCTCGCCAGCATCGCCATCCACAGCCACGATGCCTCCACCGGACGGAAGCCGACTCAGCATCTCGGAAACCAAGTCATGGACGACGGTGTTACTCATGGTGCTCTCTCCTGCTCACTCGTTCGTCGAAACGGAAAAGGGAGTCGGCGGCCGCCGACTGAGGTGGTGATCGTCTCACGGACGGAGAAGGAAGGCTCCGGCTGTGACCAGGTCGTCCTGGGCGGTTCCGGGGTGACGCCTGGTCAGTCGTCGCCCCGGAAGTCAGAAGGGTGTCATGACCTGCCGATGATGAGGCCGACGAGCCCGGCAGCGACGGCGAGCAGCAGCATGCCCGCGCCGCTGGCGATCCCAGCGACCCGTTTCTTCTCGGCTACGAGGCGCACGGTCTCGACGCTCGCGGTGCTGAACGTGGTGTAGCCGCCCATGAGCCCGCCGCCCGCGACGAGCAGCCACTCTCGGGGCAGCCCCGCGTGGTCGGCAAGACCGGTGAGCAAGCCGAGCACCAACGACCCGCTGACGTTGATGACCAGGGTCGCCAGCGGAATGGGGGCCGACCACGTGCTGCGTACGGCGCCGTCGACGACGAGGCGCAGGGCCGCGCCCACACCACCGGCGACCGCGGTCGCGACGAAGAGCCATGGGGCGATCACGACGCCGCCTCAGAACGGCGGTGGAGGGCGGCACCGACGGTGATGCCGGCCCAGGAAGCCACGGCGCCGAGCACGACCGATCCCACACCGTAGGCGATGGCGATCGGCAGCGCGTCACCGAGCAGGGTCGCGGTGTCGACCGCAAGAGCGCTGTAGGTGGTGAATCCGCCGAGAACGCCTGTTCCGATGAGCAGCCGCAGGTCGCGTCGGCGACCCGCGTCCGGCCCTCGTCGCACCAACGACTCGAGGAGCAGCCCGAGCGCGAACGCACCGACGACATTGATCAGCAGGATCGTCAGCGGGATGCTGCCCGGGGCTGCGGGGAAGTTCAACGCCAGGCCTTCGCGCAGGCCCGTGCCGATCGTGCCGCCGAGGGTGACGAGTCCGATGAACCGCCACCGCAGGTGCACGGGCCGTTCGGTGCCCGTGGAGTCGTCGACATCGAGGTCGGGGTTCTGGCCCAGCCCGTCGAACTCGTCGCCTCTGCTCGAGGGCAGCGGCGGAAACGGTGTGTCAGGTGAAGGTGAGGTCATGCATCGTCCTTCGTGCTGAGGCCGTAGGAAAGTCCGGGCTGATCGGCTTCGATGTCGGTCAGGCGGTTGTACTTGCAGACCCGTTCCCCGCGTGCGGGGGCACCGGATTTGATCTGGCCTACCCCGGTGCCGACGACGAGGTCGGCGATGAACGTGTCGGTGGTCTCCCCGGAGCGGTGCGACACCATGCAGGCCATGCCGTGGGACCGGGCCGTCGCGATCGCGTCGAGGGTCTGGCTGACAGAACCGATCTGGTTCGGCTTGATGAGAACGGCGTCCGACCAGCCCTGCTCCGCGCCTTCGGCGATCCTTCTGGGGTCAGTCACGTAGAGGTCATCGCCGACGAGCTGAACCCGTCCGCCGAACCGCGACGCCATCAGCGCCCACCCGTCGTGGTCGTCCTCGTGGAACGCGTCTTCGATGCTCCTGATCGGGTACGCCTCGAGCAGGGCCCCGTACCGGTCCGCGAGACTTCCACGATCGAGGTCTTGCCCGGCGACTCGGTATCGGCCGTCTCCGTCGCCGAATCCGTTCGCGGCAGGGTCGAGGGCGATGGCGACGTCGTCCAGCGCTGCCCGGTGGCCAGCGTCGGTGATCGCCTGGACGATGAGGTCGAGGGCCTCCTCGGGGTTGCTGATCGCCGGGGCGAAGCCGCCCTCGTCGCCGAGGCCTGCGGTGCCGTAGCGGGTCTGTACGAGCGTCTTCAGGGCGTGGTAGACCTCGGCGCCGGTCTGTACCGCCTCCTCCTCGCTGGTCGCTCCGACGGGAGCGATCATGAATTCCTGGAAGTCGAGGTCGTTAGCTGCGTGGGCGCCTCCGTTCAGGACGTTGAAGTGCGGGACGGGGAGCGTTTCGTTCGTCCCCGACAGCAGGGCGATCCACCGGTGCAGGGGCAGGCCGGCTTCGCGGGCCAGCGCCCGGGACGCCGCGATCGAGGTCGCGACGACGGCGTTGGCGCCTAGCCTCGACCAGTTCGAAGTGCCGTCGAGGTCGGCGAGGGCACGATCGATCTCGCTGATCCCGGCCCAGGGGCGTGAGGTGAGGAGGTCGCCGATCTCGGTGGTGACCATCTGCGCGGCCTGTCGAACACCTTTGCCGCCGAACGCTGCGCCACCGTCTCGGAGTTCTACAGCTTCATGGGCACCGGTTGACGCTCCGGCAGGGGCGGAGCCTGACACGACGGACCCATCGGCGAGTTCGAGGTCGACTTGGACGGTGGGGAAGCCGCGGGAGTCCAAGATCGACCGCCCGAGAGCGGACACGATCTGGACGGGGTGTGCACCTCCGTGGGTGACGTAGGTGCCGACGTCGTGGGTGTGGATGGTGCGGTTGCTGATGTAGTCGTTCATGTCAGGTTCCTCCTTCGTGGGTGATGACCGTGGCGGCGAGGGCCGCTGCGGCCGGGTCGAGATACGTGCCGCCCCGCGTCAGCGGATGCCCATCGGAGGCGAGGTCGTACATCAGGGGGTGTCCGGTCGGGATGTTGAGCGCGGCGACCTCGAGCGGGGTCAACGCGTCGAGCAGCAGGCAGAGTGCGCGGAGGCTGTTGCCATGGCCCACCACGAGCACGGTGCCGCCGGCGGTCCCGGCCTGGACCGCCTCGGTGACGGGGCGGACCCGGGCGATGACGTCGAGCAGGCTCTCGGCCCTGGTCCGGTTCTCGGGTTCCACATGACGGAGGGCATCCTGAGCCCACAGCTTCGCGAACAGCGCGTCAGAGGACGGCGGGGGCGGGGTTTCCAGGGAGCGCCGCCACAGGGTGAAGTCCTCCTCGCCGTCTGAGCGGCGAACATCCGCCTTGGTCCGTCCGGTCAGGTCGCCGTAATCGCGTTCCCGGAGTCGCACGTCGACGGTGACGGGCACGGGCCACTTGTTCTCGGCCACCATGACGCGGGCAGTCTCAGTTGCACGGGCCAGCGGTGAGCACAGGATCGATGCCGGGCGGAAACCCGCCTCGTCGAGCAGGTGTGCAGCACGGCGGGCCTCTTCCCGGCCTCCGGTCGTGAGGGGTGAGTCGGTGATACCGGTGAACAGCCCGTCGGCATTGGCCTGGCTTTCGCCATGTCGCACGAGGACGATCCGGGTCGTCACGGCCATGCCTTCGAGACCGGCACCACGAGTACCGGCACGGGTTGATGGTGCATGAGGAACGATGCCGTGGACCCGTGCAGTGCAGCCTTCAGGCCCGCGGCCGGACCGTTCGAGGATCCGACGACGATCATCACGGCGTGCGTGTCGGCGGCGACGCGGGCCAACGCCTTTGCGGGGTCACCGGCGAGGACACGGACGTCGACCGTGATCTGCACGTCGGTGCGGAGCCGGGCTGCCGTCGCCTCGAGGGCAGATCTGTCGACGGCGTCGTCGTCGTACTCGTCTGGGTCGAGGGGAACGGTCGCCCCTCGGCCGCTGGCGTCGTCGGGGTCGGCGGGGACGCGGGAGTCGTCGACCTGCACGACGACGAGTTGTGCCGACAACCGGGCCGCGAACCGGGCGGCGGTCGAGAGAACGGTGTTGGCCGTCCGGGTATGGGCTCCGACGACGATGGTGTCGGTGGTCATCTGGTCTCCTATCTCGGTATCTGGGCACGCCAGTGGATGAGATAGGGACTGTTGTCGACCTGAGTCGAGGTTGGTGACGGCGAGCCCCACCGCCGTGGCGTCTCCGCCACGCTCAGTGAAGCACTGATCCGACCAAGCTGCACCTGCTGATACAACATTCGTTCCGACCAAGAAAAGGGTGTGTTGGCCAGTCCCGATAGGGGATCGTTCACCGAGATCAGTTTCGGACTGATCTATCGAGACAGCCTGCGCCCCGTAGCTGCGGGGGAGTGGCTAGCGTCCGCCGCTGGTCGGTGACCGATCGTTCACCGAGATCAGTTTCGGACTGATCTATCGAGACAGCCTGCGCCCCGTAGCTGCGGGGGAGTGGCTAGCGTCCGCCGCTGGTCGGTGACCGATCGTTCACCGAGATCAGTTTCGGACTGATCTATCGAGACAGCCTGCGCCCCGTAGCTGCGGGGGAGTGGCTAGCGTCCGCCGCTGGTCGGTGACCGATCGTCTAATGAGACGAACGGGGAGGGGTGGCGCATGCTCCTCGGTCTCAGATCGCGGGTGTTCCTCAGCTCGCCAAAAATCGGCTGGAATTGATATCATCGGCGCGTGCCGATTATTAAAGAGTTAACTGCAGCGGTTTCGCTGTTCCATTCGCTGGCAGACCCGAGCCGTCTGCTCATCCTGCGCCGACTCAGCCAAAGCGAAGCGCGTGTACGGGATCTCACTGACGAACTTGGTTTAGCCCAGTCCACTGTTTCTGAGCATGTCGCCTGCCTTCGAGACTGCGGCCTTGTCACCGCTCGCGCCGAGGGGCGGCAGAACTTTTACTCAGTGGCCACACCGGAAGTCCTTGACGTCCTCGAATCCGCCGAGCAGCTGCTTGCCTCTACCGGGCACAAGGTCGACTTGTGCACGACTTACGGAAGCCAGACCCGATGATCGGCACCATCGTCGCCGCGGTCGGTCTTTTCGCGGCCACCAACATCGACGACCTCGTCGTCCTGACCGTTCTTTTCGTTGCGTCAGCACGAGGCGCTCTGCCCGGGTGGAAGGTTGTTGCCGGTCAGTACGCCGGGTTCGTGACCCTCGTCGCCATCAGCGTCGTGGCCGCTGCGGGGCTCACAATCGTGCCGGATAAGTGGGTTGGATTCCTCGGCCTCATTCCGCTTGCCATCGGCATCTACGGTCTCGTTCGCACCCTTCGGCGCCGAGGCGATGACGACGACGATGACGATGACGACGCAATTTCCGCAGTTGGTCTCCTAGGAGTTGCCGGCATCACAATCGCCAACGGTGCCGACAACATCTCGCTCTACACGCCCGTGTTCCGGACAAACCCCGTGCAGGACACCGTCGTCACAATCATCGTGTTCCTTGTCCTGGTGGCGGTGTGGTGCCTCACCGCTCGCTTCATCGGAACGAGCAAAACCGTCAGTGAGCTGCTCGAAAGAGTCGAGCACTGGCTCGTGCCCGCAGTGTTTATCGGCCTCGGGCTCTACATCCTGATCGAGTCCGGTGTCCTCATTCGGCTCGTCGAGGCCCTCTCATGACGGCCGGAGGGCGGGTCGCCGGTGCAGTCGTGATCACTGCGGCTGCGTTCGTTCTTGATCAGGTGTCGAAGGCATGGGCGCTGTCATTTCTCGGCGCAGAGCGTCAAATCGATTTAGGACTCGGCGCAAGTCTCCGGCTCGTGTTCAACCCCGGTGTCGCGTTTGGTCTCGGGGCCGAGTTCGGCCCAGCCCTGACCGTCGGCATCATAGCGATCGTTGCGGCCCTCGCCGCCTGGGTCCTTGTTCGGGCACTGAAGGAAAGGAGGACGTTTGCGACATTCCTTCTCGCGGTCGTTCTCGGCGGAGCCACGGGCAACGTTTGGGACCGCATCTCGCGAGCGGACAAAGGCCCCCTGTCTGGTGAGGTCGTCGACTTCATCGCGATCGACTGGTTTGCCATCTTCAATGTCGCCGACATCTTCACCACAGTCGGTCTCATCAGCTTCGCGGTTGTATCCGTGGCGTGCGATTCGAAGCCCACCCGACGTCACCCGGCTGACACTCCACCGACAACGTAGAAAATCGGCGACTTACCGCTCAGTCCCGCTTCCGGTCGAGCAGGCCCCAGAAGATTTGTCTCCATCCGCAAGCTCTTCCTGCTACCCCCTAGTCGAGGGTCTTTATTGGTGTGCGGGCCGGGGGGTGTTCATCGACGGTTTACCGAGTCGGGGTCTGCTGGTTCCTGCGCTGTAGCGGCTTCCGCATGGCGCTCACGGATCACGATCACCTGGAGCAGACACGTGTCACTGATGACTTCCGGCCGCGCAGCGGCCACGACGTTCGGAGCGGTGGCGCTTGCTGCCTCCGTCGCCCTCGTCCCGACCGCAGCCGTCGCCGCAACTCCCGCAGACGTTGCCCAGAACGGTGGTGCCGCCCGTAGCATCGACGACAGCACCCAGGCGATCCTCGACTCCGTCCAGGGCGGCCCGGCGAAGAACGTCATCCTGCTAATCGGTGACGGCATGGGCGACTCCGAAATCACCTCGGCCCGCAACTACGAGTACGGCGCGGGCGGTGTCCTGCCTGGCATCGACGCCCTGCCCCTGACGGGTCAGTACACGACGTACTCGCTCACGAGAGACGGCAAGGCCGACTACGTACCCGACTCCGCCGCGACCGGCTCCGCGTGGGCCACCGGCACGAAGACGTACGATAACGCCGTCTCGGTCGACATCGCCGGCACCCCGCAGGACACCCTGCTCGAGATCGCCAAGGCCAACGGCCTGAAGACCGGCAACGTCACCACCTCCGAGGTCCAGGACGCGACCCCCGCAGTCCAGGCCGCGCACGTCGCCGCGCGCAGCTGCTACGGCCCCGACAGCGTCACCCAGTGCGGTGCCGACGCTCTCGACCAGGGTGGTCGCGGCTCGATCAGCGAGCAGATCATCGGCACGCGCGCCGACCTCACCCTCGGTGGCGGCTCGGCCTCGTTCCGCCAGGCGGCCCGTGCCGGCCAGTACCAGGGCGACACGCTCTTCGACCAGGCCGGCGACCGCGGCTACCAGGTCATCGGTGACGCGGCGGGCCTGAGCGGCCTTGCCGCGGCCGACCAGACCGCGCCCGTGCTGGGCACGTTCACGGACGGCAACTTCCCCACGCGCTTCGCGCCCTCGACGGCCACCGTTGGTGGCGGCGACCTCGCCCCGCAGCGCTGCACGCCGAACCCTGCCCGCCTCTCGACGGACCTCTCGCTTCAGGCGATGACTGAGAAGTCGATCGACCTGCTCGACAACGAGGACGGCTTCTTCCTCCAGGTCGAGGGCGCCTCGATCGACAAGCGCGACCACAGCGCGGACGCTTGTGGCCAGATCGGTGAGGTCCTCGACCTTGACGAGGCCGTCCAGGCCGCGCTCGACTTCGCCAAGGCTGACGGAAACACGATGGTCATCGTCACCGCCGACCACGCCCACACCAGCCAGATCGTCGACGGAACCCCTCCTACCTCGCTCAGCACGTCGCTGCTGACCAACGAGGGCAGCACCATGAAGATCGCCTACGGCACCGCCGCGGCTGGTGGCTCGCAGCAGCACACCGGCAGCCAACTCCGCGTTGCCGGCTACGGTCCCGGCGCTGCCAACGTCGTCGGCCTGATCGACCAGACCGATAACTTCTTCACCATCGTCAACGCGCTCGAGCTCGACCGGAACCTCGACGGACTCAGCAATGACGCCACGATCTCCGCCCCGGCCGAGGTCGCTCCCGGAACAGACTTCACCGTGACCGCCTCCGGGATCGAGGGCGACCGTCAGGTCTCGGGCGTGTTCACCCCTGCCACCGGTGACCCCGTCGACCTTGGCTACGTCGATGTCATCGACGGAATCGCGACCTTCACGGTCACGGCTCCGACCGCACTGGGCGCTGGAACGGTCACCCTGACCGGGGTTCAGTCGGGTGTGGAGCTCACCGCCGCGGTGAACGTCATCGCCGGCGCCGTCACCCCGGCCCCGTCCGCCACCCCGACCCCTGGTGCTGTGCCCGCTGACGGCGGCAACACCGCCGGTGGTGTCGGGACCGCCGGGTCCGGCAACGGTCCTCTCGCCTTCACTGGCTCCGAGGTCCTGCCGGCGTTGCTGCTCGCCCTCATGCTGACTGGTGCCGGTGCGGTGCTCGTCGTGCGCCGCCGCCGCCGCGCAGGCATGATCGATCACTCTGGTGTGCAGATGTAACGCACGGACAGAGTTCGTGTGAATCAGGAGGAGGCGTGGCGCCGGTTGGTGCCACGCCTCCTCTGTGCGTCGTCCGCCGTCTACCGCTCCGCGCCTCTTCTCCGGGAGAGGACGCCGGCACCGAGCAGGACACTCAGACCAGTGATGCTGATGATCTTTTCGATCTGGCCGCCCCACATCGCCGCCGGCGTCAGATTCGTGGACAACGGAACGTCTTCCACCAACACCCCAGGACTGAACCAGGGCAGCTCAGCTGTCACGGAGCCGTCTGGCGCGATTACGGCGCTGCGGCCGACGGTCGAGATGTTGACGACACTCCGCCCCAGCTCGATCGCCCGAATCTGGGTGATCGCGAGCTGTTGGGCGCTCTGGTCGGAGCGTCCGAAATCGGCGTTGTTGGACGACGAGAACAGCACCTGGGCGCCTTCGGTGACGGACTGACGGAGTACGTCATCGTCGACGATGTCGAAGCAAATGCTGATGCCGACCGAAACCCCGGAGATGTCGAAGATGGGGTCGGTTGTCCCTGGGGTGTAGTCGCGAGCGACCATGTCGACCAGGTCAGGCGCGAGGGATCGCCAGAACGCCCGGTCGGGGACATACTCCCCGAACGGGACGGGGTGCTTCTTGTCGTAGAAATCGACAGGGCCACGGCCTGGCTCCCACTGGATTTCCGTGTTGTAGGTCCGTCCGTCCCGTTCCGTGATGGCCCACCCGATCAGCGGCGCCGCCGTCGCCTGGGCGATCGCATCGAACGTTGCAGCCGTGTCGTCGTCATCGAGGGCGCTTCGGTCCGTGGCGCCTTCGGGCCAGAGAACAGCATCAAGACGTTCATCGAGAAGGGGTGTGGTGGCGTCTACTTGGGCCTGGGTGAGGTCCCCGGGGTTTCTTTCGTCGAAGTAGCCCGCTGGACCATTCCCCTGCACAGCGCCCACCCGCATCGTCCCCGTCTGCGCGATGGGCCACGCCGGCAGACCCACGAGTATGGCCGCCGCGGCCACCGGTGCAATCCACCGGCCGGAGTGTCGAAGTGTTCTGGTGCTGACGATCTGCAGAATCATCGCGACAACGAGGACCATGACGAACCCCACACCCGATATTCCTAGCCACGCGAAGGCTTCTCGGAGAGGGCTGGTGGATTGTGACATCGCGGCTCGGCCCCAGGAGAACCCGCCATACGGCCAGGTGCTCGACACCGCCTCACGGGCACACCACACTGCCGCCACCACGGCCGGGACCCCAAGGCAGGCTCCACACGGGCCTGGCCACAGCTGGGGGAGCCACCGATACGCCAGGGTGATCGCCACGCATCCCGCCGCGAACAGCAACGCCTGCAAGAGAACTAGCGCTGCGATCGGGACGGGCCCGAGGAAGAGCGCTACCCACTGAATGTGGAAACCGTAGAACGAAACGCCCGCGACAAGCCCGACAGCGAACGCTGCCCCTGCGCGTCGTCCGGGGAGGGCCGCCAAGATCAACCCGATCCCCAGGAAGGCTAGAGGCCACCAGTTCTTGTCGGGAAAGGCGCCATCGAGAATGGCTCCACCTGCTGCCGCGGCCGCGAAAGCAGCAGGCAGCGGCATGACCGCGGGAGCCTTCGATATCTCGGCTGGCGGCCTCATGTGCCGTCGAGATTTTCTGGCGTGTCGCCAAGTTGGTGGGCGGCCCGCTCGCGCTCTTCCTTGTCGATCGCAGCGTAGGCCTGCCGTTCGTTGCGGTCGGCGCGCACGAGTGCCCGGACGACGAACCAGAAGATGAGCCCCACAACCAGGCTCGGGACGACGGAGAAGATGGCTGAGCCCCAGAACGATTCAGGCATGGGTGGCGTCCTTCGTTGTGACGGGTGGCTGAGGGAGACCTGTGGCCCGTGCCGGTGGCCGACGTGTCCTAGTCATTTCGGCCGCCATGGTTGATGTTCCTGAGGTAGGCGTTGTAGTCGTCGAGTTCGGTGTCGCCTTCGACGTCGGCACGCCTCGCCGCTCTTGCGGCTTTTCGGGTGTCCTGTCGCTGCCAGCGGGCGAGGCTGACGAGGAGGATCACCACGACGGGGAGTTCCCCGTACGTCCACACCAGGGCACCGGCGAGCTGCTGATCGCGGAGGGCATCGATGCCAAGGCGGGGTGAAGGGGAGCTGAAGGCTGCTACGAGGGGGGCGCTGCTGAAGATCAGGGTGAGGCCGAAGGCGGCGTGGATCTGCATCTCGAGGAACGCGTCGAAGACTCGAATGACGTAGGACGTCTGTCGAGGCAGCGGGTCTGTGGACACCAGGGGCACCATGACCACCACCCCGACAGCGACGAAGCCGATTTGCAGGGCCGCTCGTCCTGTTTCGGTGGCGAGGAGCGCGTCGATGGCGCCGGTCAGGTAGAGCCCGAACAGCGGAACCAGCAGCAGAGGGAACACGGCGATCGGGTTCACGACTGCACGGGCGAAGCTCGATCTGAGCGCCCCGACAGCTGCCCGAAGTGCGATAAGTCCTACGCCGTGCCGGGGCAGACCCCGCAGCAGCACCGTTCCTGGTCGTCCGAGGATGAGCAGCGGCGGCACGATCATCAGCAGCGTCAGCTGCTGGAACATGAACGCCGAGAACAGCTCCCGGCTGTACGTCTGCACCCCCGTTGCCGTGACCAGGACGATGAGTACGCAACCCAGAACGAACACCGCTGCCCGCCCGACACCAGGGCCACTCCGGCCAGGAGTAAGGGCCCGGTCCCGGCGTCGCGCCCGGCGAAACAGGAGCACGTAGCCGGCTGCCAACAGGGCGGCGCCGATCGCGACAGGGGACACCGGTCCCTGGGCCCAGCCCAGCAGAACGGCGAGGTCAAGTGCCGGCATCTCAGGCGCCCTCCTTCGAGCGGGTCACCGTGGCCAGGGCTGCCGCGAGTTCGTCGGGGTGCCGGGTGGACACAAGCCAGTACGGTGCCGGGTCTGTCTCGTCGAGAAGCTCGATCTTCACCACGGGATGCACCCACCCCCGGAACAGCGTCCACGCCCGGGCGTCCAAGCGGGGCCCGCGTTGTTGTGTGGCGTCTCCGCCGGTGTAGGTGGTGATGGTCCCGATCTCGTCGGGTGTGAGGCGGGCGGGACCGGCGAAGAACCCATCTGGGGTGACCTGGACGACGGGCGAGGTGCCGATGAAGGCTGCGACAGAGCCGAGGTAGAGCACGGCCGCGACGATGATCCCGGCGGTGACGTTGATGGGCAGGAACACCAAGAAGGTGGCGGGGATCACGAGCACGATCGCGAGGTAGAACGCCGGCGAGGGGGTGAGTCGTTCGCGGTGCAGAGGGAGGGAAGTCATAGGTTCCTGGTCGGTCAGAGGGGGAGGACGAAGCCGTTGATGAGGCCTTGGAGCTGGTAGATCAGGGCGGTCCAGATGCCGGTGGCCATGGCGATGCCGACGGCGATGAGGACGGCGCCGCCGGCGAGGTTGATGGCGCGGATGTGGCGTTTGACGAACGCCACAGATCCGGTCACCCAGGACAGGCCCAGGGCGACCAGCACGAAGGGCAGCCCGAGACCTATGCAGTACGCCAACCCGAGGAGGGCCCCGCGTCCTGCGGAGCCGCTGCTGAGGCTGAGAGCTGAGATCGCGGCAAGGGTCGGCCCGAAGCAGGGGGTCCATCCCAGGCCGAAGACGACTCCGAGAAGAGGTGCACCGGCAAGGCCGGTGACGGGCCGCCACCGCGGTGTCAAGGAGCGTTGCAGGAAGCTGACCTGCCCGATGAATACCAGCCCCATCAGGATCACGACGATTCCGAGGATGCGGGTGACGAGGCCCTGCCACTGGATCAGCCACACGCTCAGCGCCCCGAAGAGGGCCCCGTAAGCGATGAACACCGCAGCGAACCCCGCCACGAACAAGCCCACTCCGATCAGGAGACGTCTTTTGCCTGTCTTCGCGGTGGGGTCGGCAAGACCCCCGACGTAACCGAGGTAGCCGGGGACGAGGGGCAGAACGCAGGGGCTCACGAAAGAGACCAGCCCGGCGAGGAGGGCGATCGGGACGGCAAGGAGGAGCTGGCCGTCGAAGACGGTGTCGGCGAGGTTCATGGGGTCTCGGCGAGAACGGTGGTGATGAGGGAGTTGAGGATGGATTTCTCGGCTCGGCCGGTGATCCGGGCTGCTGCTCGGCCCTCTCGGTCGACGACGATCGTGGTGGGAACGGCGTTCGGGGACACCTGGCCGGCGAAGGCCAGCTGTACGGCGCTGTCGGTGATGTCGATGACGGAGGGGTAGGTGACGTTGAACCGTTCAGCGAAGGCGACCGCGGTGCTCGCCTGGTCGCGGACGTTCACTCCGATGAAGGACACGCCCTGGTCTTGGTACTGCTGGTGGAGGGCTTCGAGGTCAGGAGCTTCGGCTCGGCACGGGGGGCAGGCGGCGTACCAGAAGTTGACCACCATCACGTCGCCGTCGTAGTCGGCTGAGTCCAGCGGTTCGCCGAGGTCTGTGGTGCTGGTGAAGGAGATCGGTTCACCCCTGTTGGCCGGAGGAATCTCGACCACGGTGCCGTCGCCGCCGATGTAGTTCTTCGTGGACCCGTCCGCGTACTGTTCCGCGACAGAACTGCTCGAGCCGCAACCCGACGTGACGATGGCCATCGCGGCGACCAGGGCAGCGGCGACAAGGGTTCGGATGGTGGGGCGTGTCATGAACGTGAGTCCTCCGAGGTAAGGGACGGGGTGGCGGTGCGGGGCCCGGTGAGCGCACGGAGGGCCAGGACTGTTGCGGTGAGAGCTGTGGCGGCGGCGCTGATGAGGAGGATGACGCTCCCGAGGCGCTGATCGGCGTCGGCGGCGGGGTGTCCGCCGGGGTTCATCGTCTTGAACCAGTCGAGCATCACGGTCGGCCCCAAAAGGGTTACTGCGGTACCCGCGAGAGCACAGGCGGCGAGGCCGCCGATTAGGGCGATGTCGCCAGCTTTGTGGCCGGTCAGTGCCCGTCGGAGAGCGGACCCCAGCACGGCGCCGGCGACAACGACAGCGGTGAGGACGACGACACGTCCGAGGGGCTCGGTCACTGCCCAGCGCATGCCCGCCGGGATCATGGCCAGCACCACGGTCACCAGCACGATCAAGCCGACGCCGAGCGGGCTGTCGTCGAACAGGCCCAGGGGCCGGCGAAGGAGAGACGTCGCCCACTCCCGGGGGCCTCTCGTCCCGTCTTCTCTGAGTCTGAGGGTCGCTCGAGCAAGGGCGCCCGGGCGTCCCTGAGCGATGCAGGCCCCCGCGAGCAGAAGCGCCACGATCGTCACCACGTAGGAGCTGAGGAGGTACGTGGCGTAGATCGACAGTGGACCACACGTCACCCACAGGACGACGAGCAGGCCCGCTAGGAAAGGGGCACTGCGATGCCACGGCCAGGGCGTCCCGGGCCGGTGCTGCGCACGGGTGGCGAGGAGGTAGGTCGCTGCGGAGAAGAGGATGAGGAGGAGCCAGAAGGGATCTGGTTGACCTTGGAACACGGTGGCCCAGCTCGGTGGTGCAGGGAAGACCGACCCGGTGAGGGATTCAGCCGCGGTGACCGGACCCGTTTCGTAGATCTCTTGCTCAGCGCCAGGAGGCGCGGTGCGGGCGAGTACTCCGGCAAGACCGGACGCGACACCCATGAACGTGACCTCCACGGCGGCCAAAGCCCAGAAGAGACGCGTTCGGCCGGTGTGGATGTGCGGCAGCAACCATGTGCGGAAGACGGCAGCGAGGACGCCGACGAGGACCAACACGACGACCTTGCCGAGGACGATGAGGCCGTAGGAGGTGGTGGTGAGCGTTGTGGGGTCGGTGATGCGGATGGTGGCACTGACGAGGCCCGAGAGTGCCACGGCGACGAAGGCCGCGAACGCGATTGCCGAGTAGCGGCGGAGGACGACGGGGAACAGGTGCCCGGGGAGGGTTCGTCTGAGCCAGACGAGGGCGACGAGGCCGCCGACCCAGATCGAGGCGAACAGGACGTGCATCAGGATCGACACAACCGCGAGGTTGTGGGACGCCGAACCCGCCGCATGCCCTTGCTGGGCCAGAGGTATCAAGGCCAGGGCGCTCACCCCCGCGAGGGCTGCTGCGTGTCCGGGGGAGTGGGTGAGTGACGCCCACACGGTGACGAGGGCTGCTGCGGCAATGGTGGTTGTCCACGCCTGGCCGAGCTCGATTCCGCTGCTGTAGAAAGAGAATTGCGACCAGAAAGCGGCAGTTCCTGCTTCGTTGAGGGGAACGCCGCTGATGTTGGCGAACGTGAAGACGCTGGCAACGAAGCCCGCGATGGCCCAGACAGCAGCTGAGCTGCGCAGCAGGTGGAACAGGCTTCGCTGTGAGGGCTCGTGAACGGGGACGGCGGTGGCCAGGAGGAAAGCGGTACCGAGGGCGATCGCGGCCGCACTGTTGCTGAAGGTCTTGCTGACCGCATACCCAGACCTCACGATCTCTCCGGGGTCCACGATCAGCACGATCTCGCTCGATTTCACCGCCACCAGCAGAACCGCGACGGTCGCCGCAGCCGCGACCGCGGCCACCACCAGAGAGATGCCTGGTCGGGGGCTACTAGTGGTGCTGCGAGGGTGAAGAGGTGTGCTCACTCCTCAGTGCCTGCTGTCTCCGCAGGGTCCGCTGTCCCGGCCTTTTTCCGGCGGCGGGCGCGGAGAGCGAGGATGACGATGACCGGAATCAGGATCAATACCGCGAGAGCCGTCGCGCCCGCGATCCAGGGGATGAGGTTGCTTGAAGCAGGCTCGGTGGCAGAGTGCGTCGCGGCCGACGTTGGTGCTTCTTCCTCCGCCGAGGCGGCCGGTGTGCTCGCGTCGGGGGCCGGTGTTGTGGGGGCAGCTGCGGCGACGGGGCCGGCGTAGGTGAAGGTGTAGGTGCCGGAGATGGTGTGTCCGTCACTCGACACGCTCTGCCACGTCACGGTGTGTAGACCTGCCTCAGTGACCTCGACGGGAACAGAAAGGGTCGTTCCGTCCGCCACGGGGGCGCCTGTGGTGTCGGAAGTCCCGGCGGGGTCGGTGACGTTCAACGCGATGGCGTTCGCGAACTCGGCCAACGGTGTCTCCGAGAACGTCAGGGTCACCGAGGACAGTTCGGTCGTCACGGTCTCGTCAGCCGCGGGAACTGCTTGGGCGAGGGCGTCATGGGCGGCGGCAGGCCGAGCGTCCAGGACGGCGAGGCCAGCAGCGAGGGCGAGCATGACGAACAGTGCCGTCACGAGGTTTCGAAGAGGGGGGAAGGTCATGGGCTTTCTCAGTTCTCTGAGCAGGTGAAGGTGCCGAAGGCGCCGTCGTGGTCGCCGGGGCCGAGTTCGGCGCAGACACCGGTCTGGCCGGCGAAGACGGCTTGGAAGTAGATGACCCCGGCGACGAACGCCGCAGTCGTGGCGAGGCCGACGATCATCCCGACCAAAGCGACCGTGTTCTTTTCACCTGCTCGACGTGAGCGGATGAACGCGACGAGGCTGACGACGAAACCGACCGGGCCGGCGATGCAGGCCAGCAGCAGTCCAAGGACGGCCAGTGTGCGGAGGTTCGGCGGGGGAGCAGCGACGGGTTGCGCTTTCCGGGCGCGCCCGCGGTTCCTAGCCACCGGCGACTGCGCTTTCCACGGCCTTGTCGAGGTCGTCGACGGCGGTGAGTTCGATCATCTGACCGTCGACGAAGAACGTCGGGGTGCCGGTGACGCCGAGGGCGGTGCCCTCCGCCCGGTCGGCGACCACGCGCTCGAGGGTCGCCGGGTCGGCCACCGCCTCGTCGAACGCTGTCATGTCGAGCCCGAGGTCTTCAGCGAACGTGCGGAACAGGGCTGCTTCGGACTCCTGCTTCTCGCCCCACTCGGCCTGGGTCTCGTACATGCGCGCGTACATCGCCTCGAGCTGGCCCTGCTGGGCAGCCGCCTCGACGGCGACGGCCGCGTTCTCGGAGTTCCGGTGCGACGGGATCGGGAAGTAGCGGACCGCGAGGTTGATCTGCCCGGCGTACTTCTCCCGGACCTGCTCGACGTACGGGTACATGGCCGCGCACGACTCGCACTCGAAGTCGAGGAACTCCACGACGGTGACGGCGTCGCCCTCGACCTGGTCGAGGTAGCGGGTGTCGTCACGAACGACTTCCGCACTGGCCGGTGCGACGGTGGGGTCGGCGGCGAGGGGCTGGGCGGTGTCGGTGCGCGTGCCGTTGTAGATGATGACCGCGACGACGACGGCAGCGGTGACGATGAGTGCGATGACGGCGACGATGAATTGGTTCTTGACCATGGTCAGACTCCTTTGGTTCTGAGGTAGGCGATGGGGTCGGTGGCAGCTCCGCCCTGGCGGAGCTCGAAGTGGAGGTGGCAGCCCGTCGAGAGGCCGGCGTTGCCGACCTGGGCGATCTGCTGACCGGCGGTGACCTGCTGGCCGACACGGACTTGAACGCCAGAGGAATACATGTGGCCATAGTTGGTGGAAACCCCGCCGGCAGACGTAACCGTAATGAGGTTCCCGAATCCGCCGTAGGCGCCGGCATAGGTGACGGTGCCGGCGGTGGCGGCGTAGATCGCGTTTCCGCAGGAGGCCCCGAAGTCCGCCCCAGCATGCAGTTTCGGGTAGCCCAGGACTGGGTGGATGCGCATGCCGTAGGCCTGGTAGCTCGAGTACGCCGTGATCGGCATCGTCCATCCCGAAGGCGACACGGCGGAGGATGTGGGGGCTGCAGGAGCCGAGGTCGCCGCGGCTGCTGCGCGGGCGGCTGCGGCGCGAGCTGCCGCCTCGGCGGCCGCCTTGGCTCGCGCGGCTTCGGCCGCTGCGTACCCTTGTTCGGCGGTGGCAGTCTCTTGCTTCAACACGGCCAACTGAGCCTCGAGCTCGATGCTCCGTGTCTCTTGTTCCGCGACGGCGGCTTGCGCGGTGGTCGCCGCGGCAAGCGCGTCGTCGCGGGCTGTCTGCGCGAGACCCTGGAGTCGGTCCCGTTCGGTCGTTGCGACTTGAGCTTGATCGCGAAGGCTGCTGACGGTGTTCGCTTTCGCGGTCGCGTTTTCTAGCATCCGGTTCGAGGTTTTCGTCAGCTGCGAGGCCGTTCCGAGCCGGGAAAGCAGGTCATCGGCGTCGCCGCCGGCGACGGCGATGTTCATCGACACATCGGTCCCGCCGGCACGGCTCAGCGACGCAGCCCACTGGCTGATCTGCCGTTCTGCATTGTCGGCGTCCTGCTCGGCGCGGGCGACGTCGTCAGAAAGGGAACGAAGGGCTTCCGTTGCAGCGTCAGCGGCATCCTGAGCCTCTTGAAGCTCAAGGCCACGCTGATCGGCTGCAGTGGTCAGCGTCTCGGCTTGTTGCCGGAGGCCATCCAGTAGGCCGGTCAATTCGGTGATCTTGTCGGCGGTCGCCGCCTCGTTTGAGCGGGCGGCGATGACGTCATCCCAGGTTGGATAGGCCGCAGCGCGAGAAGGGGTGGCGGTAAGAAAGGTGGCGGCGAGAACGGCTACAAGGGCCGGCGCAGTCACCCTGACGATGCGAAGCATGTAAGGGGTGTCCTCGGTCTCGAAGGAGCACGCCGAACGCCTGATGACTGATCGTCATCGTCCGCCGACGCGCAGGTCGCGATCGGGGAGTGTCTAGATTCGGGAGATGCCCAGCACGGTAAGGCTCACGATCGCCGGGCGTCGCGCATCCGGGACGGAGGGCACTGTTGAGTCGGGGCCGGCGAGTGGATCGAGCGTTCGGGCGGCTGCGCCCCGCATCCGCACCAGGGCAACAGCGAGAGTCACCACGCAGAGGAGGGCCAGGAGGGTACAGGCCAGAACTCCACCGCTGTCAGTGAGCCCGGTCATGGCCTCGTCGCCGACTGACAGTGGAGGGAGGGAAGAGTCTCGAGGGGCCGGGTCGTCGACCGACACGGCCTGCGTCACGCTCGACGCGGCTTGCACCCCGCCGGAGAAGGCGTTGTCGCCGAGGGTGTGGATGCCCAGAACTGCTGCGAGGGTCGCGGCTGTGATGGACAGCAACAGTGCCCAGACCCCGACGGACCACCGTGAACGGGAGGCGCCGGACGTAGTTCTGAACATCACGCCTCCTTCCAGGTCCAGGTCTGACCAAAGGCTAATCAACAACAGGGGTACGTCGCTGCAGAACTGCCCCAAGACTCTAGACATCGAGGCAACGTCGTGTGACCATCTTCGCATGCACGAAGATACGCATCAAGAGGAACTCCACCCGGATGACGCGTTCGTGGAACTCGCCGTCGAAGTGTTCTCCATGCTTGCCGACGCAACCCGTGTCCGGATGATCCTTGCTCTCCGCGACGAAGAGTTATCGGTAAATCATCTGGCCGACATCGTTGACAAATCTCCCACTGCGGTCTCGCAACACCTCGCCAAGCTCCGTATGGCCCGGATGGTCTCGACGCGCCAGGCCGGCAACCGTGTCTTCTACAGGCTCGTCAACGATCACGCCAGCAAGCTCGTGCAAGACGCCATCTTCCAAGCCGAGCACTCCGTCGGCGCCGCTTACCGTCACCACCACGAAGGACACTGACATGGGCGCAGGCCACGATCACGCGGCACCCGGCGGCACCGACCACCGCCGCCGCCTCGCCATCGCCTTCGGGATCACCACCTCGATCCTGATCGTCGAAGTCATCGGCTCGGTCATCACGGGAAGCCTGTCGCTCCTGGTCGACGCAGCCCACATGCTCACCGACGCCGGCGGCCTCTTCATGGCGCTTCTCGCAGCCACCCTCATGAAGCGAGCCGCAACCTCAAAACGAACGTGGGGCTTCCAACGAGCGGAAGTGCTCGCCGCCACAGCCCAAGCGACGGTGCTTCTTGCGGTTGGCCTCTTCGCTCTCGTCGAAGGCATCCGGCGCCTGTTCGAGCCTCCTGCTGTGCCCTCTTCTGAGCTGCTCATCTTCGGCATCATCGGACTCGTGGGCAACATCGTGTCCATCACTGTTCTCACTGCCGGCCGCTCGGCCAACATGAACATGCGGGCAGCGTTCCTCGAAGTCGTCAACGACGCCCTCGGCTCAGTGGCCGTTATCGCCAGCGCCCTGATCATCATGACCACCGGATGGGGCCAAGCCGACGCACTCGCCGGAATGCTCATCGCCGTGCTCATCATCCCCCGCACCATCAAGCTGCTCCGCGAGACAACAGGGGTGCTGATGGAATCGACCCCCACCGGCCTTGACCTCGACGACGTTCGGGCTCACATGCTCGAGCTGCCACACGTCACCGAGGTCCACGACCTGCACGCTTCGCTCGTGGCCACGGGGCTGCCGATCCTGAGTGCGCACGTCACCGTCGAGGATTCCTGTTTCCAAGACGGGCACGCACCTCAGATCCTCGACGACCTCCAGAAGTGCGTCGCTGAACACTTCTCGATCAAGGTCGAGCACTCGACCTTCCAGATCGAGCCCGCCCAGCACGCTCAGCACGAGCACCACACCCACGTCTGAGCTTCCCCGGGGTCAGCAGCAATCGCAGGCCTCGACCTGGCGCTCGCCCGTCAGGGCCGACACGGGCGTCTTGCAGGCGTCGCCGCGCCAGGCCTCGAGGCCCTCCCTAACGGCGAAGACGACGATGACGAGCCCGGCCACGGGGTCGGCCCATGCCCACCCGAACGCGAGGTTGAGCACGAGTCCGACGAGGACCGCGGCCGAGAGGTATGAGCAGATCAGCGTTTGCTTCGAGTCGGCCACCGCGGACGCCGAGCCCAGCTCGATGCCGGTGCGGCGCTCGACCAGGCTGAGGAACGGCATGATCGCGAGACTGACCGCGGCGAGAACGATGCCGACGGGGGAGTGGTCGGGCTCGCGGATGCCGGTCAGGGCGAGTACTGCATCCACGGACACGTAGGCGGCTAGGCCGAAGAACGACACGGCGATGACGCGCAGCGCGAGCCGTTCGCGCTTCTCCGGGTCGGGGGCGGCGAACTGCCACGCGATCGCGGCGGCCGAGAGAACCTCCACGATCGAGTCCAGGCCGAAGCCGACCAGGGCCGTCGAGGAGGCGACGGTGCCGGCGGCGATCGCAACGATCGCCTCGATCACGTTGTAAGTGATCGTGATCGCGACGATGATCCGGATCCGACGCTGCAGGAGTAGCCGGCGTGCGGGCTTGAGCAGGGCAGGCAGCGTGGTCGTGCTCATGCGCCGGTTCCGCAGCAAAGGGGGACGTCGCATGCGTCGTCGGTGCAGGGCTCTCCGTCGTCGACGGCGAGCACGACGTCGACAAGGGCAGTGAGTGCCTTCGTGAGGTGAGCGTCAGCGATCTCGTAGCGGGTCGACCGACCCTCGGGAACGGCAACGACGATGCCGCAGCCGCGGAGGCACGAGAGGTGGTTCGACACGTTGGACCGCGTGAGATCGAGCTGCTCTGCCAGAGCGCCGGGGTAGCCGGGCTGGTTCAGGAGGTGCAGCAGGATGCGCGATCGTGTCGGATCGGCCATGGCGCGCCCGAGGCGGTTCATGACGTCGACGCGCGATGAAAGAGTCAGCATGCACTGACTCTACAGTCGACGCTGACTTGACACGACTGGCTAATTGGGCTCGGGTCTAGATGCCGCCGGTTCGATTCGCCCGGCCGAGCTCGGGACAAGACGAGGGACGAGTCGGACGAAGATCACCATGCCGATGAGCTCGACGAGCGTCTGGGTCACGACGACGACTGGAGTGAGCGACAGGGACGCCGGCAGGGCCAGCGCCAGCGGGAGGACCACGAGGGAGTTCCTGGTCGCGCCGCTGAACACCAGAGCACGGGTCGCTGGCACGTCAAGGCGGAAGATGCGGCCGGCGCCGATGCCGAGCACTGCCATGACGATGAGGAATTCGGCGTAGAGCGGCACCAGCACGAGCAGCTGGCCCAGGGAGTCTCCGACAGCACCGGCTTGTGAGGCCACGACGGTCAACAGGGTGGCCATCATCAGCGGCACCATCAGGCCGAGCGTCGTCCGCTCGATGACGACCCCGTATCGGTGTCGCCGGGCGAGTGCCTGCACGAGTGCGGCCGCGGTGAGCGGGACGACGATCAGGAGCAGGAACGCCCGGGCGAAGGGGCCGACCTCGACCACGGCGACGCCCTCGGGGCCGATGAACAGCAGCAGGTACAGCGGCAGGAGGAGGATCTGCGCCAGCATCAGCAGCGGCGCCGCGGCGAGGAGTCGTTCTGATGCCCCGCCGGCGAGGCCTGCGAACACGATCACGTAGTCGATGCACGGGGTCAGCAGCACCAGGAGCACCCCGAACAGCAGTGCCGGCTCGTCCGAGACGAACCGGGACAGCCCGTAGGCGACGAGGGGGACGACGACGAAGTTGAGCACCCCGACCGCGGCGAGGAACCGTCCGTCGCGGAGGGATTTCCCGATCGCGGCGAACGGGACCCCGAGGAATGTCGCGAACAGCAGCAGCGCGAGCACGGGCTCGATCGCTCCCTCTAGGTGGTGTGCTCCCGGCACGGTGAGGCCGACGACGCCGGCAGCCAGGATCGCCGCCAGGTAGAGGCCGATTTGCCGGTGTTCGAGCCAGGAGACGACCGCGTTCACGGCTGGACTGGTGTGGGGGAGGAAGGCACGTCAGTGACCGTAGAGGTTCGAGCCGCTTGAAGGTCAAGCGGCGTCGGCAGCTCTAGGGTCGCGGTGTGCGAATCTCCGAGGTCAGCAAGCGCAGCGGCGTCTCCGCAACGGCGCTCCGGTACTACGAGTCCATCGGGCTTTTGACCCCTGCTAGGGCTTTGAATGGGTACCGGGACTACAGCCCGGACGTGCTCAGCCGGCTCGACCTGATCGAGGCCAGCAAGGAACTCGGTCTGCCCCTCGATCAGATCGGCGCGCACCTCAGCACCATGGAATCGACGTCCTGCACCGACGTCCGGGAAGCGCTGCGCCCACTCCTGGCAGAGCAGGTGCGTCAGATCGAGGAGAAGCAGGCCCGGCTCGACGGGCTCCGGTCGCGTCTTGCTCGTGCCGAACACGACCTGGTCGAGTGCCCTGACCGGTCTGAGCGGTGCTCGACCGAGTGCGTCTTCCGAGCTGGCCCCTAGGAGGGGTCGGTGGGTGAGCGTCGTTCGATCAGAACGGTGTCGCGCCACACGCCGGCATAAGGGCCTGCTTCGGAGCGTGCGATCCGTTCCCGCGTCCCGATCCGGCGGAACCCTGCACGGTCGTGGAGGGCCAGGCTTGCCTCGTTCTCAGGGAAGATCGACGACTGCGCGGTCCAGATGCCGGCGGCATCCACCGAGTCAAGGAACGCCCCCAGCAGCGCTTGTCCGACCCCGTGGCCTTGGGCTGCCGCGGCGACGTAGACGGAGTGCTCGACGACGCCGGCATAGGCAGGCCTGGCCGACGTCGCGGACGCCGCCACCCAGCCGAGGACAGCGCCCGTGGTGTCGTCGACTGTCACGAACCGATGCGCGGCGAGCTTGCCGGCATCGAACGCCTCCCATGTCGGGGTACGGGTCTCGAAGGTGGCGTTACCGGTGTCGATGCCCTCTTGGTAGATCCGCTCGACGGCGGGCCAGTCGTCCGGGCTCATGGCCCGGACGGTGACGCTCACGAGCAGCACCCACCTGCTGCCGCTCCGTCGACGGCGCACCCGGAGGCGTCCGGGAGGTTCGTCGAGCAGACACCCGTGTCCGGGAGTTCGAGCTGCACGATCCGGGCGGCTTCATGGTTGCCGGCGAGTTCGTCCGCGATGGAGCGGACCTGCTCGTAGCCGGTGAGGAGCAGGAACGTCGGGGCGCGGCCGTATGACTTCATGCCGGCGATGTAGAAGTTCGGCTCCGGGTGCCCCAGCTCCGCGACCCCGTGCGGGTAGACCGTGCCGCAGGAATGCAGGTTCGGGTCGATCAGCGGGGCGAGCTGCCGAGGTGCTTCGACGATCTCGTCCAGGGATACCCGGACCTCACGAAGCATGTCGAGGTCAGGGCGGAACCCGGTCGCGTTCACCACCACGTCCGCAGCGACCGTCAGGGGCTCACCGCGTCGACGCCCGACGAGCTGCACGCCGTCAGCGGTCTTGGTCACGTCGTCGACCTCGAACCGGTCCACGAGGGCGATCGGGCCCGCACGGACGAGGTCGCGGACGGCGCTGCCGAGGTCGCCGCGGCCTTCGAGCTGGTCGGCTGCGGACCCGTAGACCCGGGCGGGGGTGCTGCTGCGGATCGCCCACGTGATCGTCGTCCCGGGGGCTTCCTTGGCGAGGGCCGCGAGCTTGATGAGGGTGTTCGCGGCCGAGTGGCCGGCGCCGACGACGACCGTGTGCCGGCCGGCGAACCGGTCCCGGTCGCGGCCGAGGACGTCGGGCAGGGCGTGGCTGATGCTGCCGGCGACGTCGTCGCTGTGGGAGAGGCCGACACCGGAGGAGGTGAGGGTGTTGGGGGTCGTGTAGGTGCCGGAGGTGTCGATGACGGCGCGGGCGAGTTCGTCGCGCACCTCGCCGTGGTGGTCGAGGTGCAGCAGGAACGGCGTCTCGGCACGTCCCGTGGAGCGGGTGCGGTCCATGCCCTGCCGGGACACCGCGGCGACCCGGTGCCCGTATCGGATGCGGCCCGACAGCTCGGGGGTGGCGGCGAGGGGTTCGAGGTAGTCGCGGACGAAGTCGGCACCGTAGGGGAGCTTCTTCGCTGCCGGGGCTTCCCAGTCGGTGGTGTCGAGGAGACGTGCGGCGGCCGGGTCGACGAGGTGCTCCCACGGGGTGAACAGGCGCGTGTGACCCCACGCACGGACCGCCGTTGCGGCACTCGGGCCGGCTTCGTAGATCGCGACGTCGACGCCTCGTTCGAGGAGCCGCGCGGCTGCGGCGAGGCCGACGGGGCCGGCGCCGATGACGGCGACGGGGAGCCCGGCGAGGGTGGGTGCGTCGGTGCGGGGAGGGACAGAGAGGGTGAGGCTCATGCGGGGAGGCCCTTCGATTCGATGCCGAGTTCGGCCAGGAGCGATTCGACGAGCTTGCGAACGTCGTCGCGGATGAGGCGCACCTTCTCGAGGGGGAGCCCGGCGGGGTCGGTGAGGTGCCAGTCGCGGTAGGTCTTGCTGGGGTAGATCGGGCACGCGTCGCCGCAGCCCATCGTGATCACGACGTCGGCTGCCTGCACGACGTCGTCGGTCAGAGGCTTCGGGAACGCCTCGTCAAGGTCCAGGCCCAGCTCCCGCATCGCTTCCGCGACGACGGGGTGGAGGTCCCGGGCGGGCAGGGACCCGGCCGAGCGGACGTGGACGGCACCGCCGGAGAGGACGTTGGTGAACACGGCTGCCATCTGGGAGCGGCCGGCGTTCTGCTCGCAGACGAACAGCACCTCCGGAACCGTCCGCTCGATCGCCCCGGTGGCCTGCCCGAGGGCGGTCAGTCGGTCGATAGCGAACCGGGTCGCGTTGGTGGTCAGGTGCGCCCGGACCTGCGCTGTGCGAAGGAGAGCCGTGTAGGACTCGAGCACGTACCGCTCGATCGTCTCGGGCCCGAAGATGCCCTCGAACCGGGTGGCGAGGTCGCCCGCGGCACGCTTGAGTGCGTCCTCGGGGAAGGCAAGGCCCGGCAGGCCGCGCCTCGTGGTCAGGTCCGTCATCGTCGTCTCCTCGCAGCTCAGGGTCAGGCGGTCGCGGGTGCGATCTCGGCCAGGAGGGCCTGGATGCGGCCCTTGATGTCGTCGCGGATGGGGCGGACGTCCTCGATGCCGCGGCCGGCGGGGTCGGTCAGCTCCCAGTCCTCGTAGCGCTTGCCGGGGAAGATCGGGCACGCGTCGCCGCAGCCCATCGTGATCACGACGTCGCTGTCCCGGACGGCCTCGGTGGTGAGGACCTTGGGCTGGTTCCCGGCGATGTCGATGCCCTCTTCGGCCATGGCCTGGATCGCGATCGGGTTGATCTGGTCCTTGGGCTCGCTGCCGGCGGAGAGGACGTCGACGCGGTCGCCGGCGAGGGCCTGCATGTAGCCGGCGGCCATCTGTGAGCGGCCGGCGTTGTGGACGCAGACGAACAGGACGGTGGGCTTGGTGCTCATGACGGGTTCCTTCGGGTGAGGGGTCAGACCCGTTCAGCGATGCGCGCTGCCGGGGCGGGGGAGGGGAACAGGCGTGGCCGGAGCCACAGGGACAGGTACACCAGCGCCACGAGCGCCGGGACCTCGATCAGGGGGCCGACGATGCCGGCGAGGGCCTGGCCGGAGGTTGCTCCGAACGTGCCGACCGCGACGGCGATCGCCAGCTCGAAGTTGTTTCCCGCGGCCGTGAACGCCAGCGTCGCGGTCCGCTCGTAGGCCAGGCCGATCGCGCGTCCGGTGAAGAACGCGACGAGGAACGTGACGGCGAAGTACACCAGCAACGGCAGGGCGATGCGGACGACGTCGAGAGGCCGGTCAACGACTTGCTGGCCTTGGAGGGCGAACAGCATCACGATCGTGAAGAGCAGCCCGTAGAGGGCGAAGGGGCCGATCTTCGGCAGGAATCGTGTCTCGTACCAGGTGCGCCCCTTGGTCGCTTCCCCGATGCGGCGGGAGAGGTAGCCGGCGAGGAGGGGGATACCGAGGAAAACCAGGACGCTGAGGGTGATGGACCAGATGCTGAACGACGCGCTGGTTGTGGGGAGTCCGAGCCAGGCGGGGAGGATCTGGAGGTAGAACCAGCCGAGGCCGGCGAAAGCGACGACCTGGAACACCGAATTGAGGGCCACGAGGAACGCGGCCGCCTCTCGGTCACCGCAGGCGAGGTCGTTCCAGATCAGCACCATGGCGATGCACCGGGCGAGGCCCACGATGATCAGACCCGTGCGGTACTCCGGCAGGTCGGGCAGGAACACCCACGCCAGGGCGAACATGAGCGCAGGCCCGACGACCCAATTCATGACGAGTGACGACACCAGGAGGCGCCGGTCGCCGGCTATGGCGCGGGTGTCGGAGTAGCGGACCTTCGCCAGCACCGGGTACATCATTACCAGCAGTCCGACCGCGATCGGGACGCTCACCTGTCCCACCTGGAACGAGTGCAGCAGTTCACCGAACGCCGGCACGAACACGGCCAGCAGCAGCCCTGCGCCCATGGCGGCGAGGATCCACACGGGGAGGAAGCGGTCAGCGGTCCCGAGCTGGGCAGGCGCGGTGGGGGTGATCGTCATGCAGCTCCGTAGATCGATGAGTGTCGATGTGTTGAGCCTGCCCCAACCCATCGACGACTGTCAATCTGTGTGGAAGAGTGTTCACATGCCCGTTGCCGAACTCCTGCCCCTTACGGACGTGACCGCGTGCTGCGCACCGCTGGCCCGCGAGGCGATGGACGCGGAGAACGCCGAGAAGCTGGCCCGCAGCCTGAAAGCCATCGCGGACCCGGCCCGGCTCCGGCTCATCTCGATGGTTGCCGCGCACGACGGGGCCGAGGCGTGCGTGTGTGACCTCACCGAACCTCTCGGGCTCAGCCAGCCGACTGTGTCGCACCACCTGAAGGTCCTCGTCGACGCCGGCATCCTCACTCGCGACAAGCGCGGGATCTGGGCGTACTACGCGCTCGTCCCTGGGGCCCTCGATTCCCTCGGCAAGCTCCTTGTAACGGCCTGAGTTCTGCTGCGTTTTCCCTCGTCTCTTGGCTGGCGCATGCACTCGAGATGCCGCATGGCTTACAGCTGGAGGGAATCAACATCGCGTAGTGTGAGTTGATCTCGTTGATGGGAATCATGACGAATGGGGGGTTGACCGTGGAGCGGACCGTTGCGGCTGCATCGATTGCGTCACGTCTGCTCGTCGCCGCGAATCACGATGGTCGAAGTCTCACCAACCTGCAACTGCAAAAGCTCGTCTTCCTTGTTCAGAGCAAGGGGCTGTCAGAGCGACATGCGCCGACGTTCCGAGAGCCGGTTCAGGCCTGGAAAAACGGCCCCGTGGTCAAGCCTCTCTACGGCTTGTACAAGGAGTACCACGATCAGCCAATAGCCCACATCGACACCTCAGCCATCAGCGTCGAGGAGTTGCGTGAGGAAGTCATCGATGACGTCGAAGACGTGTGGTCGCTTTTTGGAGATATGACCGGGGGCGCGCTCTGGACACTGACCCATGAGCCGGGCCGAGTGTGGGACAAGCATTACCGCGAGGGTTCGCTGAACATTGAACTGCCTCAGCCGGAGATCGGAAGCGACTGGGCCGCGTACCGGCGGGTAGCGGAGCTTCGCAAGGCTGGGCGGTTGCGGGCCTCCGAACATGCCGCGATTGAGCATCCGTCGCTCGGCACTGCTCAATTTGCTACGACATCTGGTCCCGCCTACGAGGCAGCAAAGTCACGATTCCGCCTTTCGCGGCCCGTTAGGCGTGCCAACTGACGCAGGGACGGGATCGCCAGCTAGGGCTTCACGCCTTGTAGTCATCCTGGACGTGAACGTCTACCTCGACGCCGCCCGAGTCGTCGGCGCGCCGTTCACCTGGGAGCGGCTCGTGGCAGCAGGGGTCCGGGCGCGAGCCGATGGAGTTCCGCACCGTAGGGATCCGGGACTTGACAGCGTGTTGACCATCCTCGCCTGCGCGGGCGGCCAGCACGCAGACGGGCGCAGCCTGAGTGTCTGGACGAGCGACCACATCAACCTCATGGTCGCGTCTAAGGCTGCCCATCCCACATCGGGCGTCGGGAACCCAGGTCTTGGATGGCTAGACGCCGATGCCCAGACCTTGCTCGAGGACCTCGTTTGGGAAGTCGTCATTCGCTCGGAGGGTGACACGGTGGGTGAGATCGTGAGCGCCTACGGGGATCCGCCGCTCGATCATGAAGATGGGACGGTGTACGCAACCGCCCGGGATGCCGACGATCCTGATGATGGCTACGTCGACCGCGTGTGCATCACTCGTGACACCGGCTTCCTCAACGCTTCACTCCCAGGCCTGATCCAGGTTGTTTCGCCCAGCACGTGGATCCTGGAATACCAGGCTGAAGAGCGCAAGCGAGCTATGCGTCGTCTTGGCGCCGCCCGTCCGCATTGAACCTCACCATTCCTTCTGGCTTTGTCGGACTCAAGAATCCGAAGGTAGTTCGGACAGCACAAGGCGAGCTTCGTAGGGGTTGTAGCCCACAGCGGCATACAGCTGCGGGAGATCATGATCAGGCAGCCCCATCATCTCGAGAGCTGTTTTGGCGAGATCGTGCGAAGCGCCGATGGACTGTCCGTCCGCGATGGACGCATAGAAGCGCGCCGCGTAGTTGATCGCATCAGAATCTCCGATCGAATCGGAATGACCGATAGCAAAGGCCGCAATGCCTTCTGTGAGGCGACGGGCCTGTTCCGCGGTCTTGCACGCATTCAGGACGACGAGAAGGGGAGTTTCGTCGACAGCTTGTAGAGCACGGCCAAGTAGCCGGCCGGACATCGCGCGGCCGTCATTGTGGGCGTCGACATCCTCTTCGAAGACGATGACGTCCTCGTTGCCGTGGCCGGAGAAGTGGACGACGTGAGGGGTGCCCTGCGTGAGACCGTTCAAGAGGTCCTCACCCGTCGCAGCCGGCCGGACGTCTAGCCGAACCTGATCGCGACCAGACGCGAACCGAACTGCATCCTGGATTTGCTTTTGCTCGCGTCCGACACGGAGGTCATCTCGGCCTGACGAGGTGAGGACGAGGATGCGGAGGCGCTCTTTCTTCGGCTGTCGAAGTTCGGCTATCGCTCTCTCGTGCACGTCGAAGCGCATCGCCGTCTCGTCGAGCAGACGGCCCGTCTCAGCTCTGGCTGCCGTCACTTGCTGAGCTCGTTGCCGTTCTAGGGCTGTGTCGGTCTGCTCACGCTTCCGCTCCGACGCCTTCTGTTCCGACCTCTCGGCGGCTGACAGCTGCTTTTGTAAAGCCACTTCCTCAACCAGGTACTTGCTCGCCTTGGTCTGCCAAGCGGCGGCGTCCTTGCCAGCGGCATTGGCGTCCTGCTCGTACCTGTCCGCGTCCCGCGATCGTGACTTTCGCGTCGAGTCGTTGCTCGTCTTGGATGCCGCAGCCCGAGCCTTCGTTGCATCGGCGCGCTTGGCGTTCTCCTTCGTTCGCGCCGCCGACGCCTTCTTCTCGGCATCGGCCTTTTGTGCGCGCTTCCGCTCGAGTTGAGACCGAATCGTCGAGCTGCTCATGGGACGAGGTTAAGGGAACGGCCCGACTCTCGAACGCGAAAGCGTCCAAGAGGCCGCACGGCGCGGTGACCTCGGCGCGCCCCCTGCGTCCGCGCATGGGGTGCTCATGCTCGAGGATCCCCCACTGGGCCGCGGGGCGGCCCGCCACCGCCCAGGTCAACTCGTCAACCATCTGGCGCCGTGGGGAGGCTTGCCCGATCGCAGGCGCGGCCACGGCAAGTCCAGTGCGCTTACGGGGTTGAGGGAGCCCGCAGGGGAAATCGCAGCGACCCTCGGGGGAAATGCAGCTTCATTAGGGTGTCCAAGGCCCGACTCCGCGGCGATTCAGGGGTTGTGCAAACAACCCGCCACGAGAAAGCCCCGCGAACCCAGCCTCACTGGGTTCCGGGGCTTTTCTCGTCTCGCGTGCTCCGGAGGGATCCGAGACGCAGTCTCGGGTCAGCTCACCGCGTCCGTCAGCGCGTCGAACTCGGCGTCGGTGAGCTCGATGGTCGCGCCGGCGAGGTTGTCCTCGAGGTGGGCGATGCTCGACGTGCCGGGGATCGGCAGCATCGCGGGCGAGCGCTTGAGGAGCCAGGCGAGGGCCAGCTGCGCCGGGGTGGCCTCGTGCTGCTCGGCGAGCTTCGTGAGCGGGCTGTCCGAACCGGTGAGGCCGCCGGTGGCGAGCGGGAACCAGGGGATGAAGGCCAGGCCGTTCTCGGTCGCCCAGTCGAGCAGCGGCTCGGCGGAGCGGTCGGTCAGGTTGAAGAGGTTCTGCACGGAGACGATCGGGGCGACCGCCTGTGCCGCCTTCACCTCGTCGATGCTGACCTCGCTGAGGCCGATGTGGCGGATCTTGCCCTCGTCGCGCAGTGCGCCCAGCTCGCCGATCTGGTCCTCGAGGGGGACGTTCGGGTCGATGCGGTGCAGCTGGAGGAGGTCGATGCGCTCCACGTCGAGGTGGCGGAGGTTCATCTCGACCTGCTGACGGAGGTAGGCCGGGACGCCGAGGGGAGTCCACTGGTCGGGGCCCTGGCGGGTGTTGCCGACCTTGGTGGCGATGACGATGTCGTCGGCGTAGGGGTGGAGGGCCTCGCGGAGGAGGCCGTCGGTGACGGCAGGACCGTAGGCGTCGGCGCTGTCGAAGAACGTCACGCCGAGCTCGACGGCGCGGCGGATGACGCGGACGGCTTCGTCGCGGTCGCTCGGCTCGCCCCAGACCCCGGGGCCGGTGAGCTGCATGGTGCCGTAGCCGAGGCGGGTGGTGGGCAGGTCCCCACCGATGCTGAAGGTGCCGGAGGCGGTGGCGGGACGGTTCGTGGTGGTGTCGGTCATGGACGCAGTCTGCTCCTCGACGTTCTTCCCGGGATCAGACGGGGAAGCTACGCCGAGCCAGTGAACAGGTCGGTGAAGGTCGCAAGCAGGATGACGACCGACCCAGCGACGAAGAAGAGGCCGACCACGAGCAGCATGCCCGGCTGGCTCTCCGAGCCGAGGTGGAGGCCGAGCCGCTTGCGTTCACGCTGCATCTGCCGCGCCACCGGGTGACGGAACAGCACGAGGCCGAGTCCCACCACCATGAAGAGGACGGCGCCCACCGCGGCCGCTGTCGCCTCCACCGTCACCGGTCCCTCCTCCGGACAGGAGCCGCCAGACGCGTCCGACTGCACAGAGGGGACGAGAGGGGAGCTGTCCAGATCACCCGTCCATCCAACGCCACTGTGCCGAGTCGGCGCCCCGGCGCCCGCCGCCCCGCCGAGCGGCCGGGCCCTCGGCGACGCCCGGCACGGCCCCGCACCCTCACCGGCCCCGCACCGCTCACCGGTACGAGTAGAAGCCCTCGCCCGACTCGACCCCGAGCTTGCCCTGGTCGAGGTAGTTGGTCTTGAGGTGGTCCGCCCAGAGCTGGGCCCCCTCCTCGTCGCTGGCAGCCGAGATGGCGTAGGCGGTCCGCAGGCCGACGATGTCGAAGATCTGGAACGGCCCCATCGGGGCACCCGTGCCGATGCGCCAGGTGGCGTCGATCGTCTCCGGGTCCGCGACGCCGCGCAGGACGAGCTCGGACGCGGCGCCGAGGAACGGCACGAGCAGCGAGTTGAGCACGTAGCCGGGCTGCTCCTTGTGGAGGGGGATCGGCACCATCCCGATCTCGCCCGCGAAGGCCACGACCTGGTCGAAGACGGCAGGGTCGGTCCGCGGGCTGCCCATGATCTCGGCCGTGTTCTGCCGCCAGATGTGGTTGGCGAAGTGCAGCGCGAGGAACTTCTCGGGGCGGCCCGTCGCGTCGGCCAGCTGGCTCGGCAGCAGGGTCGACGAGTTCGTCGCGAAGATCGTGCGCTCGGGCGCCGCGGCGGCGAGCCGCGCGTAGACGCCCTGCTTGAGCTCGAGCGTCTCCGGCACGGCCTCGACCACGAGGTCGGCGTCGGCGACCGCCTCGGCGAGGTCGGTGGTGAAGGCGATCCCGGCCACCGCCTCCTCGGCTGCCTGCCGGTGCTCGTCGCCGAGGTCGCCGACGTACTGCTCGACGATCGACCGGAGGCGCGCCTGGGCGGCCGTGACGGCGTCGTCGTCGACGTCCCAGGCGCGGACCGCGACGCCGTGGCTCGCGATCTGGAAGGCGATCTGGGCGCCGAGGACGCCGGCGCCGACGACGGTGACGTGGCTGAAGGTGGTCATGGGGTTCCTGTCTCTCGAGGGGGCGCGCGTCGTGGCGCCCTGCCTCATCGAGGTGTACTCCTCCGCGACCGGACGGGAGCTGTCGGTGGACAGCCGCCGACGATCAGCTGTCGAGGTCCCAGATCTGCTCGACGTAGTCCTGCGACCAGCCGGCGCGGAGGCGCGTCACGCCTCGGTCGTACGAGGCCAGCAGGTCCATCTCCGGCCGCACCATCGACTGCATCTGCAGCCCCTCGTAGAGGGCGATGAGCTGCTCGGCCCCGCGGACCGGGTCCATGGTCTCCGGCTCGCGTCCGACCTCGACGTCGACGGTGAGGCCGCCGAGGATCAGGGCGTGGAACTTGCGCCACTCGTGCTGCAGGGTCGGCGCCATGGGGTGCCCCGGCGTCGCGGCGACGTTCAGGAGCGAGGTGAGGAGGCGCATCAGCGACGGGTCGTGGACGTTGCGCTCCACGATCCCGCGGAGGAACCGCACGGTGCCGTGCGCGTGCATGAGGGGGATGACCGGCCGCATGCGCTCGGCGTTCCACCGGTCGACGGCGGCCATGACGAGGCCGTTCCAGCTCGGGAAGAGCCCGCGCACCGTCTCGACGGGCACGCCGGCCAGCTCGGAGACCACGTCGACGTCGGTCTCGTGGAACGCCCGGCTGCGGAACGCGACGATCACCGCCTCGACGACGCGGACCCGCAGCTCGGTGTCCTCGTCGAGGGGGGAGGCAGGGCGGGGGAGCGAGGGCACGTCGGTCACTGGTCCACCTCACCAGGCGGCGGCGGCCGCGGCCAGACCCCGTTCTGGTGGCGCGGAAACGCGCGGTGTCGGCCCGTGGTCGTAGGGTGCGGCCATGCAGACGAACGCGCAGAGCGCAGCACCGGCACGCGTCCCCGAGGAGGCGGTGGCCGACCTCCGGGAACGCCTCGCCCGCCGACGACGCGTCGACCTGCCCGCGGGGCTCGAGCCGCGGCACGGCGTGGACGCCGCGTGGCTCGAGCGGCTGCTCGCGCGCTGGGCCGACGGGTACGACTGGCGGGTGCACGAGCAGCGGGTCCTCGACCTTCCGTGGGAGCTCGTCGACGGTGCCGTCCCGCTCCGCGTCGTGCACCGCCGCGGTGCGCCCGACGCCCCGGTGGTCGTGCTGCTGCACGGCTGGCCCGACTCGGTGCTGCGCTTCGAGAAGGTGCTGCCGCTGCTCGGGGACGCGACCGTCGTGGTGCCGGCCCTGCCCGGGTACCCGTTCAGCGCCTCCTCGGCTGCCGGGGGCATGTCGGGCGTCGACATGGCCGACGTGGTCGCGGCCGCGATGCAGCAGCTGGGGCACGACCGGTACGTGGTCAGCGGCGGCGACATCGGGGCCGGCGTCGCCGAGGCGCTGCTGCGCCGGCACGGCCACGCGGTCTCGGCCGTGCACCTGACCGACGTGCCGCAGGGGCACCTCGCCGCCGAGCTGCCCGACGACCTCACCGACGAGGAGCGCGCCTACGCCGACCGCCGCGAGCAGTGGCAGGCGACCCAGGGCGGCTACGCCCACGAGCACGCGACCAAGCCGGCCACGCTCGCCGTCGCGCTCGGCGACTCCCCGGCGGGGCTGCTCGCCTGGATCGGCGAGAAGCTCTGGTCGTGGAGCGACCGCTCGGTCGAGGGCGGCATGGAGGCGGTCTTCGGCGACGACGACGTGCTCACCTGGGTCTCCGCCTACTGGTTCACGGGCACGATCGGCACGTCGTTCGGCGCCTACGCGCTGCGGGAGCCCTCGACCAACGAGCCGGTCGAGGCAGCCGTGCCCGCAGTGCTGTCGATCTTCCCCGGCGACCTGGCGAACGCCCCGCGCTCGTTCGCCGAGCGGCTGTTCGACGTGCGCGCGTTCCACGAACACGCGTCGGGCGGGCACTTCGCCGCGTGGGAGCGGCCCGAGCAGTTCGCCGCCGACCTGCGCGAGGCGATCGCGCTCGGCTCGGCGGGGGCCTAGCCCGAGCCGGCCGTTGCCTGTCGCCGAGACGGGTCAGGCGGCCGCGACCGCGGCGGCTGCGAGGCCGAGGACGGCGCAGACGCCCGTCAGCGTGCGGACGGTGTTCCACCGGGCCCACGGCGACTCGAACGCACGTCGCGCGGCGCTCGCCGAGGTCGGCCCGGACACGCTCGCCCGCGCGAGCGCCTCGTTCAGCGGCACGTTGCGCGCGACCGTGACGACGAAGGTGGCGACCGAGGCGGCCGCCGCCCCGACGGCCCACGCGCTCGCCGAGCTGCCGTCCACGACGTGCAGCACCGCGAGCAGCACCGCGGTGGCGGGTGCCGCGACGAACACGACGAGGAACGCCGGGCGCAGGATCGCCGCGTTGATCGCGCGGAACGCACCGGTGAAGGCGACGTCGTCGACCCGGCGCAGCCCCGGCGACACCGCGACCACGAAGGCGAAGAAGAGGCCCGCCACGAGACCGTTCGTGAGCAGCGCGACGACGGCGACGAGGTCAGGCACGAGTCCGCTCATGGCCGGAGGCTAGCGAGCCGACGTGAACAGCCGTCGACGGCGGGTCTCGTACGCCGAGGGCGGGCCTCGTACGCCGAGGGCGGGTCCGCGGCGACCCGCCCTCGAGCGGGAAGACCCGCCCTCGGCAGCACAGGTGGATCCGAATAACCGACGCGTCACGCGCGCCTGCTAGGGTCCCGACCGACAGCGCCTAGGGTTCCGGGATCTCGCGATCCGACTGGTCCGAGCGGCGCCACGGCCGGGCGCCACCGCCCCGCCGTCATCTGAACGGACAAAAGCCTGGAGGATCCTGCCGACGCGCCTGCGTCGGGTCGAAGGGTCCGATCTCATGTCCGGCACAGCTCTCCTCCTCGTCCTCGCCGCGGCCGTCTGCCACGCCTCGTGGAACGTCGTCGCCCACGGGGTCAGCCGCATCGGCACACCGTTCCTCTGGTGGGGCGCCGTCGCCAGCGCCGTGCTCTGGCTGCCCGTCGTCCCGTTCACGGGCGGGCTCGGGGGCAGCGTCGGGGGCCTCGCCCTCGGCGCGGGAGTCTCGGCGGTGCTGCACGTCGTCTACATGGTCGTGCTGCAGCGCGGCTACGCCGCCGGGTCGCTCTCCACGGTCTACGCGACCGCCCGCGGTACCGGCCCGGCCGTCAGCGCCGTGCTCGCCGTCCTCCTGCTCGGCGAGCGGCTGTCGGCGCTCGCCGCGATCGGCATCGCGGTCGTCGTCGCCGGCGTCGTCGCGACGGGCCTGGTCGACCGTCGCCCCCGGCAGGCACCCGCGCCGGTCGACGGTGCTGCCGCGATCGCTGACGGCGCCGCCGCCCCGGCGTCGACCGGCGGGGCCTCCGAGGAACCCGCGCCGAGAGCGGACGCGGCACCCCGCAGGAGGCGGCGGCTCGACCCCGGCATCGCCTGGGGCCTCCTGACCGGCCTGGCCATCGCCTCCTACACGATCTGGGACGCCCACGCCCTGCGCACCTGGGAGCTCTCGCCGGTGTCGTTCATGGTCGGGGTGACGGCTGTCGAGGTCCTGTTCTACACGGCGACGCTCGGCCGTCGACGCCGCGAGCTGCTCGACGTCGTCAGGGCTCACTGGCCGCGCGTGCTCGCCTTCGGGGTGCTGTCCCCGATGTCGTACATCCTCGTGCTCGTCGCGATCCAGACGACGCCGGTCGCCCTCGTCGCCCCGGCCCGCGAGACGAGCGTCGTGATGGTCGCGGTGTTCGGGGCCCTGGTGCTGCGCGAGGGGTCCGTGGCGAAGCGGCTCACGGCGTCGGTCGTCGTGCTGGGCGGCATCGCGCTGCTCGCCCTCTGAGCGGCGCCGAGCCGAGCCGCGCCGCCGTTCCGGCGCCGCACCCAGGGCGGTCGGGGATCCAGGTGACGCGTCGGGGGCATCGTGCCCCGCCCGACGCCTCCGGAGCGTCATCTCGACGATCCGTCCGCGCGCAGCGGGCACCTGCGCGCCAGGTTCGGCATACAAGAGGTGAACTCTGCCTGAACTAGCCCCGAGATAGGTTCCTATGTCGGCCGACCGCGTGTCAGCATCGTGACGTCCCGCTCCCCTCCGAAAGGCCGTCATGACCCTCCGCCGCTCCCGCGCCGCGATCGCCCTCGCCGGCACCGCGCTGCTCGCCACCGCCCTCGCCGGCTGCTCGACCGCCGCCTCTTCCGCCGAGGGCACCGGGTCGCCCGACGACGCCGCCGGCTACGCGGTCGACTCGAGCACCCTCGTCTTCGGCGTCGTGCCTGACTCGGTCGACACCGAGACCAACTACCAGCCGCTGATGGACTACATCGCGCAGGAGACCGGCAAGACCGTCGAGTACCACGAGTCGACCGACTACGCCTCTCTGATCGAGGCGAGCATCGCCGGCCAGATCGACGTCGCGTCGTTCTCGGGTTTCACCTACGTGACCGCCACGAACAACGGCGCCGAGCTGACCCCGATCTCGTCGATCACCACGGCCGAGGGCCAGGAGCCCGGCTACTACTCGCAGGCCATCGTGCCGAAGGGCAGCGACATCACGTCGATCGACGACATGGCAGGCAAGAAGATCTGCTTCGTCGACCCGTCGTCGACCTCGGGCTACCTGTTCCCGAGCTACGCGCTGCTCGAGGCGGGCATCGACCCGGAGAAGGACATCACCCCCGTCTTCGCGGGCAAGCACGACGTCAGCGTGCAGAAGGTCGGCGAGGGCACCGAGTGCGACGCCGGCTTCGCGGAGGACAGCGAGGTCGAGAAGAGCGACGCCGTCGAGGTCATCGACGAGCAGATGGTGCCCGGCGCCCCGATCGTCGAGTCGGACACCCTGCCCGACGACGTCAAGCAGCAGCTGAAGGACATCCTCTCGGACGTCACTGCCGACGACATGGTCGCCGCGGGCATCGAGAGCGCCGACAGCGAGGGCTTCCGTGCCGTGTTCTTCCAGACCACGCCGGTCGACGACGCGTACTACGACCAGATCCGCGACATCTGCGAGGCGACGAACGCCACGCAGTGCCAGGC
Organism: Frigoribacterium sp. PhB107; assembly: GCF_003751515.1. Lineage (NCBI taxonomy): Bacteria > Bacillati > Actinomycetota > Actinomycetes > Micrococcales > Microbacteriaceae > Frigoribacterium > Frigoribacterium sp. PhB107. The sequence goes on from NZ_RJKU01000002.1 coordinate 202,906, forward strand.
CTGACGGCTTCTGCCTGAAGGAGGCGCGGTGACGGTCCCGAGCGTCGCCGCGCCTCCCGCGATCCGCACTTCCCGCACCGCACCGCGCACCTCGCATGCCGCGCCGCCCGCACCGCCCAGCCCCCTGGAGACGTCATGACCCCGCACGCCGACCCCGCCGCCCCGGCCGCTCCCTCCGCTCCCGGCTCAGCCGCCGCCCCCGCCGAGATCGTCGTCTCGCTCGAGGGCATCACCAAGCGCTTCGGCACGACGACGGCCCTGGACAGCGCGTCGCTAGACGTCCGGCGCGGCGAGGTCGTGGTGCTGCTCGGCCTCTCCGGCTCGGGCAAGTCGACGCTGCTGCGGCACGTCGACGGCCTCGAGCGGCCGACGTCGGGCACCGTGCACGTGCTCGGACGCGAGGTCACCGCGCTCTCGGGCCGCGCCCTCCGCGAACTGCGCAGCGAGGTCGGCTTCATCTTCCAGCAGTTCGAGCTCGTGCCCTCGCTCACGGTGCTCGAGAACGTGCTCACCGGCTCGCTCGCCGCCGTGCGGGGCCCGCGTCTCGGCCTCTGGTCGTACGGTCGCCCGGCCCGGGCCGAGGCGCTCGCCCGGCTCGAGCGCGTCGGCCTGCTCGAGCGCGCCTACCAGCGTGCCGACACCCTCTCGGGCGGCCAGCAGCAGCGCGTCGCCATCGCCCGCGCGCTGATGCAGCGGCCCCAGGTGCTGCTCGCCGACGAGCCCGTCGCCTCCCTCGACCCCGAGTCGAGCGACCAGGTGATGGCGCTCATCCGCGAGATCGCCGTCGACGAGGGCCTCACCGTGATCTGCAGCCTGCACCAGGTCGACCTGGCGCTCTCGTGGGCCGACCGCATCGTCGGGCTCCGGCACGGCGCGGTCGTGCTCGACACCGCGACCGAGGGGCTGTCGAAGGCCCAGGTCATGGAGATCTACGGCCGCGTCGCGACCAGCACCGGCGAGCTCGAGGCCATCGAGCTGGAGCTGGCCGGGGCCGCCAGCGCCACAGGCACCGGCAGCGCCGCAGGCGCCGCCGCCTCCGGGGACGCCGTCCGATGACCGCCGTGACCGAGCGCCCGCGCACGACCGACCCGGTCCTCGCGCCCGTCGCCGCGCCTCCTCGTCGTCGGGTCTCGCCCGAGCGCGTCGCCGCCGGCCTCACGATCGTCGCCCTGCTGGGGCTGAGCGTCGTGGCGCTCCGCAGCGTCGAGATCGACCCGGCCCGCATGCTGCAGAGCTGGTCGAACGCGGAGCGCTTCTTCGGCAGGGTCGGGGCGATCGAGTTCCCGCCGCTCGGCGAGCTGCTGCAGCTCACGGCGCTGACGCTCGGCCTCGTGATCTGCGGCACGCTGCTCGCCGCCGTGCTGTCTGTCCCGGTCGCGGTGCTCGCCGCCTCGAACACCACGCCCGGGCCCGTCTGGCGTGCCGCCGCCCGCTTCGTGACGGTGCTCGCCCGCGCCGTGCCCGACGTCGTGCTCGCGATGGTGTTCGTGCTGCTCTTCTCGCTCGGCACGCTGCCGGGCATCCTGGCGATCGGCCTGCACTCGGTCGGCATGATCTCGAAGCTCTTCGCCGACGCGATCGAGCAGATCGACGAGGGGCCGCGCACCGCCGTCCGCGCCGCCGGCGGCACCCGCCTGCAGCAGTTCTCCGCGGGGGTGCTGCCCCAGGTGCTGCCCTCGTGGGTGGCGACCGTGCTGCACCGCAACGACATCAACCTGCGCGGCAGCGTGATCCTCGGCTACGTCGGCGTGGTCGGCCTCGGCATGGAGATGTCGTTCGCCTTCAAGTCGCTCGACTACGGACTGGGGCTCGGCTACGCGCTCGTCATCTTCGTGCTCTGCGTCGTCATGGAGATCGTCTCCAGCTCGGTGCGCGCCGCCATGCTCGGCGTCGCGCCGACCGGTCGCGGCCTCGGCGACCGCGTCGTGCGACGCGCCACGAGGAGGCGCACGCCCGGGGCGTCCGCCGCGGTCGTCCCCGACGCCGCTGCGCCGGTCTCGGTCGACAGCATGCTGCGCCGCCCCTGGGACCGCACCCGCGTCCGGAACACGTCGTGGGGGGCGATCGCCGCCGCGGTCGTCGTCGCGAGCGTGCTCGTCTGCGACGTCGCCTGGTCCGACCTCGTCACCGTGTGGAGCGGCGTGCCCGCCGTCGCCGTGCAGTTCTGGCCGCCCTCGTTCGGCAGCTACGAGACGTCGACCATGGTCGCCGCGATGGGCGAGACGATCGCGATCGCGCTCGCCGCGACGCTGCTCACCCTGGTCGCTTCCGTCGTGATCGGCTCGCTCGCCGCCCGCAACGTCGCGCCGAGCCGGGGGATGCGCAGCGGCATGCGCCTGCTGCTCGTCGGGATCCGCGGCGTGCCCGAGGTCATCCTCGCGATCGTGCTGATCGTCGTCACGGGCCTCGGCACGCAGGCCGGCACGCTCGCCCTCGCGCTCGGCGGCGTCGGCCTGCTCGGCAAGCTGATCGCCGACTCGTTCGAGGAGGTGTCGGCCGGCCCCGAGCGCGCGCTCGCCGCCACCGGCGCCACCCGCCTGCAGGTCTACGCCGGCGCGACCCTGCCGCAGGGCACCCGTGCGCTCGTGGGCCACACCTTCTACATGCTCGACACGAACATCCGCGCGGCGACGCTGCTCGGCATCGTCGGCGCCGGGGGAGTCGGCTACTACCTGCTCAACGCCAGCCAGGGGTCGAACTACGGCGCGGTGACCGCGATCGTGCTGATGATCCTTGTCACCGTGCTCGCCGTCGAGGGGCTCGCGATGTGGATGCGGAAGGTGCTGCGATGAGCGCGCGGGCCGAGCTCCAGTCGGAGTCCGGCGTGCCCACGGAGTCCGTCCGGCATGCTGCGCCTGCCCACGACGTCGTCGTCGTCGGCTCGGGCATCGTCGGCCTGGGGGCGGCGCTCGCCGCCGTCGACCGCGGCCTGTCGGTGCTGGTGGTCGACCGCTCGGCCGTGATCGGCGGCTCGACGATCCGCAACTTCGGCCACCTCTGCCTGACTCCGCAGAGCGGCGAGGCCCGCCGGCACGCGCTCACGGCCCGCGGGCTCTGGCTGCGGCTCGCCCGCGACGCCGGGTTCTGGGCCTCCGAGCGCGGCACGCTCGTCGCCGCCCGGCACGCCGACGAGCTCGCGCTGCTCGACGAGCTCGCCGCCGCGCGCACCGAGCGCGTGCTCGGCGACCGGCCCGAGATCGAGCCGCTCGACGAGCGCGAGCTCCGCGCCCTCGCCCCGGTCTCGCCGGGAGTCACGCTCGGCGGAGCGCTGCTGCCGTACGACCTGCAGGTCGACCCGCGGGAGGCGGCGGACGCGATCCGCAGGCACCTCGAGTCGCGAGGGGTGCGCTTCCTGACCCGCACCTCCGTCGGGTCGGTCCGCAGCGGGCGCGTCGAGACGAGCCGCGGACCCATCGACGCCGGCACCGTGGTCGTCGCGACGAACCACGACCTCGACCAGCTGCTGCCCGATCTCGCCGAGCGCGCCGAGCTGCAGCGCTGCGGACTCGACATGCTCCGCGTGCGGGCCGACCTCGCGCGGCCGCTCGTCGCGCCGCTGCTGACCGGGTGGTCGCTGATCCGCTACAGCGCGTTCGCCGGCACGGCCGCGGCCGACCAGGTGCGGGCGAGGCTGCACGCCGACCGGCCCGACCTCGCCGCGCTCGACCTCAACCAGATGTACACGCAGCTGCCCGACGGCTCGGTCGTCGTCGGCGACAGCCACCAGAAGGGCGCGGCGATCTCGCCGTTCCAGGACGAGCGCGCCTCCGTGGCGTTCCTCGACGAGTTCCGGGCGCTGTTCGGCGCCGAGCCCGTCGTCACCGAGCGCTGGCAGGGCGTCTACGCCTCGGGCCGCGACGAGTTCGTCGTCGACGAGGTCGAGCCCGGCGTGCTCGTGACCGTCGTCGCCACCGGCATCGGCATGACCACCGGCCTCGGGCTCGCCGAGCACGTCGTCGGCAACCACCTCGACGGCGGGCGCGACGCGGCGCTCTCGCTCCCCGCGTCGCCCTCAGACGACTCCGCACCTCTCCCCTCCGTCCTGACAGGAAGCCGCTCATGAGCATCGAGACCACCTCCTCCCGCCCTGCCTCCGCCGCGCCCGCCGTCGAGCTCGTCGTGCTCGACATGGCCGGCACGACCGTCGTCGACGACGGCATCGTCGAGCAGGCCTTCGTCCGCACCGCCGACCGGGTCGACCTCGGCCCGTCGCTGACCCGCGAGGAGGCGCTGAAGCACGTCCGCGACACGATGGGGCAGTCGAAGATCGACGTGTTCCGGCACCTGGCCGGCGGCGACGAGCAGGTCGCGCAGCGCGCCGCCGAGCAGTTCGAGGTCGCCTACGGGGAGCTCGTCGACGAGCTCGGCGTCGACCCGATCGAGGGGGCGGGCGACCTGATCGACGCGCTGCGTGCCTGCGGTGTCGCCGTCGTCCTCACGACCGGCTTCGCCCCCGCCACGCGCGACCGCCTGCTCGACGCCCTCGGCTGGCAGGTCGACGCGGCGCTGTCGCCCGTCGACGCGGGTCGTGGGCGCCCCGCGCCCGACCTCGTGCTCACGGCGCTGCTGCGCACGGGCGCGTCGTCGGTCGCCTCGGTCGTCGTCGTCGGCGACACGGCGAGCGATGTGCTCTCGGGTCGTGCCGCGGGCGCCGGCCTCGTCGTCGGCGTCACGACGGGTGCGCACACGCGCGAGCAGCTGCTCGTGGCGGGCGCCGACGTCGTGCTCGACAGCGTGCGCGAGCTGGCGGGGCTGCCGCAGCTCGCGGGCCTGCTCACGACCGCGACGGCGACCGCGAGCCCGGTCCTGATCTCGTGACGACCGCCTCCTCGCGCTCGGCACGCACGACGCGCCCGCCGCGCTCGGTGGCCCTGGCCGGCGAGGAGGCGCGGGCCGCGTCGACGGGAGCGCCGTCCGGACAAGTCGACCTGCGTCTCGACCCGGCGCCCACGGCGATGGTCTGGACGCAGCCCGGTCGCCCGCACGACGCGGTCGCGGTGCCGAGCGTGCACCTGGCCCCGGGGGACCTGCTCGTCGAGGTGGAGCTGGCCACGATCTGCGGCTCCGACGTGCACACGACCCGCGGCGACCGCGGGGCCTCGGCGCCGCTCGTGCTCGGCCACGAGCAGGTCGGCCGGGTCGTCGCGGTCGGCGCGGGGGCGGTGGCCGTCGACGGGACGCCCCTCGTGCCCGGGCAGCGGGTCGTCTGGTCGCTCACCGTCAGCTGCGGGCGCTGCTCGACCTGCGGGCGGGGCCTGCCCCAGAAGTGCGAGTCGGTGCTCAAGTACGGGCACGAACGGCTCATCACGGGCTGGGAGCTCAGCGGCGGCTTCGCCACGCACGTCCACGTCCGCGCCGGCACCGCAGTCGTCCCCGTCGCCGACGACCTCGACGCCGCGCTGCTCGCCCCCGTCTCGTGCGGCACGGCGACCGCGCGGGCCGCCCTCGACTCGGCGGCGCAGGTCGTCGACCTCGCCGGGGCCGTCGTGCTCGTGCTCGGAGCCGGGCTCATCGGGCTCACGGCCGCCGCGATGGCGACGGACGCCGGGGCACGCGTCGTCGTCGTCGACCCCGATGCGTCTCGTCGTGCGCTCGCCGTCCGCTTCGGGGCCGTCGCCACGGCGTCGCCCACCGTCGCGCCCGGATCGGACGACAGCGTCGAGCACGCGCTCCGCACCGCAGGAGGCGCCCCCCTCGTGGCCGTGGAGGCGTCCGGATCGCCGCACGCCGTCGCTTCCGCGCTCGCCCTGCTCGGGACAGGCGGGGTCGCCGTGCTCGTCGGCAGCGTGTTCCCCGCGCCGGCCGTGCCGCTCGACGCCGAGAGCGTGGTGCGGCGGCTCGTGACGATCCGGGGCGTGCACAACTACGCGCCGCGGCACCTGGTCGAGGCGGCCCGCTTCGTCGAGGAGCGGCACGCGGCCTGGCCGCTCGCCGAGCTCGTGGGCGAGGTCGTGGCGCTGCCCGACCTCGACGCCGGCATCGCGGCTGCCGCGACGGGTGGCTCGGTGCGGGTGGGCGTCCGCCCGGCCTGACCGGGCTCTCCTGCGCGGTCGCACCGCCGCCTCCTCGTGTTCATCGAGGGCGGGTCTTCCGGGCCGAGGGCGGGTCCGCAGCGACCCGCCCTCGAGCCAGAAGACCCGCCCTCGGCAGGTGCGCAGCCTAGAGGAGGCGGCGCACGCCTCCTCGCGTCACGCGCCGGTCGAGCAGGTGTTCAGGCGCCGATCGCGCGGATGAAGTGGCCGCCCTCGCGCGCCCGGCCCGACGCTGCGACCGTGAAGCGGACGATGTCGCTGCGGTAGCGGTCGTCGGAGGCCTCGAAGGTGCGGCCGTCGCGGCCGCGGGTCACGCGGTGCAGCCGGAGGATCGGCGTCCCGAGGTCGACGCCCAGCAGCTCGGCGTCGAGCTCGTCGGCCGCCACCGCGTCGATCTCGTGGTCGATGTCGTCGTAGCCGAACCCCCGCGAGTCGAGGTACTCGGTGATCGAGACCGTGTCGAGGTCGACGTCGAACAGCACCCGACCGACCTCCTCGAGGAAGGTGAGGCGCTCGAGCATCGTGGGGCGGCCGTCGACGAGTCTCAGCCGCACGACGTCGACGACGAGGTCTCCGGGCTCGATGCCCAGCGCCCTCGCCTTCTCGTCGTCCGCCCGCCGCAGCGACACCTCCTGGGTGCGTGCGCCCGGCTCGCCGCCCACGTCGCGCACCCACTTCGTGAACGGGATCGACACGTCGACGGGGTGGTGCGCCTTGCGAGCGACGACGCGGGCGGGTCGACCGCGCCGGGTCTCGACGAGGCCCTCGCTGCGCAGCGCCGCGAGGGCGTTGCGGATGGGACCGCGGGAGGTGCGCCACTGCTCCGCGAGCTCGCCCTCGCTGGGCACGTCGTCGCCGACCGCGAGGTCGCCGCTGAGGATGCGGCGACGCAGGTCGTCGGCGATCTGGTCGTACAGGGAGCTGGCCACGCTCGGAGCCTACCGATCGCGCCCGTCGTGCCTCGGCGTGCGCGCCCTCTCGCCGCCGAGGGCGGGTGTGCCGCGCTCGAGGGCGGGTCCACGGCGACCCGCCCTCGAGCGCGACGACCCGCCCGCGAGCTTCACCCGCGCGGCGAGAGCTCGCCGTCGGGCCCGATGCGCGGCGTCGTCGCGGGCAGGTCGCGCTCGCCGAACTCGCGCACGAGGTCGGCCGCCTTCCCGGTGGGGTCGGGCACCGGGCGGCCGTCCACGAAGTCGAAGCGCGCCGAGCGCAGCTGCCCCCGCACGAACGACCCGTCCGCGTCGAGCACGACGTCCAGGTACACGCCGTGCCGCGTCGCCTCCTCTGCCCCGAAGACGCCCCCGCCGCCGAAGTTCCCGAGGCTGTAGGCGATGAGCTTCCCGTCGCGGAACTCGGCCCCCCGCAGCGAGTGCGGCCCGTGCCCGACCACGAGGTCTGCGCCGGCGTCGACGGCGGCGTGCGCGAAGGCCACGGGGTCGCCGCGGTCCTCGCCGAACATCTGCTCGGGGCCGGGACGGACGACGTTCGCGTCCGGCCCCTCGGCGCCCATGTGGGCGTGGACCACCACGACGTCGGCGGCCCTCCGCGCCGCGGCCACGAGCTTCCGCACGTGCCTGAAGTCGGTGACCCGGTTCGTGCCCGCGTACGGGGCGAAGCCGACGACGGCGACGACCGTGCTGCCGATCCGGGTGCAGACGATCTCGTCGCGCTCGCCGACGGCGGCGATGCCCTGGCCGGCCAGCGCCTCCCTCGTCTCGCGGTACCCGACCGGGCCGAAGTCGCCGGTGTGGTTGTTCGCCATGTTCATCAGGTCGAAGCCGGCGAGGTGCGCCGCCGTCCCCGGGTCGCTGCGGAACGCCAGGCAGTCGCTGCCGGCGGCGCACTTGTCGAACCCGGTGTCGTCGGCGACGACCTGCTCGAGGTTGCCCGTGACGAGGTCCTCGGTGAACCAGGGGCGCACCTCGTCGAAGTGACTCGCGCCTCCGTCGGCCGGCACGCGGTGCCCGACGTCGTGCATCAGGACGTCGCCGACGGCGCCGATGCTGACCTGCCCGTCGGCGGCGGCCGGGCGCGCGGGCAGGTCGACCGTGCACCCGGCGAGCTGCTGGGCACGGGTGCCCGCGACGCCGCCGAGCACGAGCAGCAGCACGGCAGCGCCGGCACGCCAGGGCGCCCGACTCGAGAGCCGCGCCGTCCGACCCGAGCGGCCCGAGCGACCCGCTGGTGGGTGCGGCCGGTCGACCTCGACCGCCCGGGGCGTGCGCCGCCCCGGCAGGTCCCAGAGCCAGCCCAGACCGTCGCGGGCCGCGAGCCGGTCGATCACGAGGCAGATCCCGACGAGCGCCGCCGTCAGCGCCACGGGCAGCGCGGTGGCGGCGACCAGCTTCGCGCCCACCCGCGCCCCCGAGAGCGGCTCGGCGAGCAGGTGGTCGGCGAGGGCGAGGAGGGGCATGTGCAGCAGGTAGATCGGCAGGCTCCGCCGTCCGAGCCGCACCAGCACGGGGCCGACGCCCCGGAGCCGCGCCAGCCACGGCGACGCCGCGAGGACCGCGCTCGACCCCAGCAGCGACAGGGCCAGCCAGGCACCCGGCACCGTCGCGGAGCCGGTGACGCGCACGGCCGCGAACGCCGCGGCGTACACGGCCACCAGCCCGAGGACGACCCGGAGGCGCGCGCCGGGCACGACCCGGCGGAGCCACGGCGCGAGGGAGGCGCCGAGCACGAAGAAGACGAGGTCGCCGAGCAGCTGCCCCCGGTTCGACACCACCTCGACGAGCCCGGACGAGACGACGACGGACAGCGCGGCGGCGGCCGCGACGACGACGACCGGCGGCACCCGGCGCAGCGCCTTCGCCACGACGAAGTAGAGCACGAGGGCGTAGAGGTACCAGGTGCTCATCGGGCTGATCGTGACGGCCTCGACGAACTCGGCCACGCTGCGGGGCACGAAGGTCGGGAACTCGGGGAACGCCCAGAGGGCGGCCGTGTGGATCAGCGACCACAGCAGGTACAGCCAGGCGAAGCGCAGCACCCGCGGCCGGAGGACCGCCGACCACGGCCGGGCCAGCGCACCCGCGGCGAAGACGCCCGAGACCAGCACGAACGCCGGCATGAGGAACGGCCAGACGGCGTCGACGGCGAGGCCCCAGGCGCCGGGCACCGGCAGGCCGAGCTGCCAGTCGACCTGCAACGTGCTCTTCAGGACGACGTGCCAGAGCACCACCAACACGATGAGCAGCCCCTTGAGCGCGTCGGCCCAGCCCTCGCGCGACGCGGGCGACGAGGTCGACGCCGGGGCGCTCGCGGCCGCGACGCTCACGCGCGACCGCCGGCCAGCGCGGCGTCGACGAGCGCCCCGACGAGCTCGACGTAGCCGAGGCCGACGGCCTCGAACATCCGGGGGACCTGCGACCGTTCGGTGAACCCCGGCGACGTGTTCACCTCGTTGAGCACGACGCCGGCGTCCGTGACGAAGAAGTCGAAGCGGGCGACGCCGTCGCAGCCGAGCGCGTCGTACAGCAGGCGGGCCGCCCGCTCGACCGCGGTGTGCTCGGCGAACGTGAGGCGGGCCGGCAGCGTGAACTCCGCGCTCCCGTCGTACTTGCTGTCGCGGTCGAAGACCCCGCGCGGGTCGACGCCGATCTCGAGGGTCGACCCAGCGCGCAGCACGCCTCCCGCGTCGCGGAACAGGGCGATGTCGACCTCGCGGCCCTCGACGAACGACTCGACGAGCACCAGCTCGCCGGCGGTCCGGGCGTGGGCCACCGCAGCGGGCAGCTCGGCGAGGTCGGCGACGACCGACACCCCGTCGCTCGACCCGGCGGACGTCGGCTTGACCACGAGGGGCGGCGCGAGCGTGATGCCGTGCGGCCCGTGGCCGCCGCCGCGGCAGACGCCGTCGCCGGCGCGCACGAGCACGCCCGGTGCGGTGGCCACGCCGACCGCCTCGGCGACGAGCTTCGTGGCCCACTTGTCGGCGGCGAGGGCGCCTGCCCGCACCGGCGAGCCGACGAAGGGCACCCCGGTCATCACGAGCAGCCCCGCCACGGCGCCGTCCTCGCCGTCGACGCCGTGCAGCACCGGGAAGGCGACGGCGCAGTCCGTCAGCACGGCCACGGCCTGCGCGGGCGTGAGGGCGCCCTCGCCCTCGAGGTGCCAGCCGCCCTCGCGGTCGACGGTGAGCGCGACGGCATCGGCGCCGAGCTCGCGCACCGCCCGCGTGACCGCCGCCGCCGAGGCGAGCGACACCTCGTGCTCGCCGTTCGCCCCGCCTCCGATCACGGCCACGCGCCGGCTCTCCCGGTCGGTCGTCACGGCGTTCTGTCCTGTCATGCGAGGGTTCCTGCTTCGTCGGAGGGGAGGGGGATCGAGGAGGCGCGGGGCGCGGAGGAAGGGCGGGGCGCGGGGGAGGCGCCGGGCGCGGAGGCAGCGGTCGTGCGGTGCACCCGCGCGACACGGCTGCCGATCCGCGTGACGATCTCGTGCGGCACGGTGTCGGCCCAGCGGGCCCAGTCGGCCACCGTGGGCTCGCCGTCCTCTCCCGGGCCGAACAGGACGGCGGACTCGCCCGGCCGAACGAGGTCGTCCCCCGTGTCGACGACGACCATGTCCATCGAGAAGAGGCCGACCACGCGTCGTCGGCGGCCGCGGACCAGGACCTCGGCGCGGTGCGAGGCCGCCCGGGGCAGGCCGTCGCCGTAGCCGATCGGGAGCAGGGCGAGGTTCGTGCGTCGCGGCAGCACGTGCGCCAGGCCGTACCCGACGCCGGTCCCCGCCGCGGCCTCGCGGGACGACACCACGTGCGACGTGAGCGTCAGGGCCGGACGCAGGGCCGAGGAGGTGCCCGACGGGTCGATCCCGAAGAGCCCCGCCCCGATCCGGTGCAGGTCGAAGCCGGCTCCCGCACCCGTCACGGTGGCCGCCGTCGCCGCGAGGTGGGCGACCGCGGGGGCCAGCCCGCGCCTCCTCGCCGTCCGCAGAGCCGCATCGAAGACGAAGCGCTCCCGCTCGTTCTGCTCGTCGCCCGGGCGGTCGGCGCACGACATGTGCCCCATCACCCCGACGACGCGCACCTGGCCGGTCGCGCGCAGCTCCCGGGCGAGGTCGCACAGGGCGCGCCACGCTGTCGGGGGGCAGCCGTCCCGCGCCATGCCGACGTCGACGTGCAGGTGCACGCGGGCCGGCCGCCCGGCGGAGCGGGCCGCGCGGGCGACCGTGTGCAGCAGCTCGGGCCCGGGGACGGCCAGGTCGACGTCGGCGCGGATCGCGGCCTCGAAGTCGGCGTCCGGCGGATTGAGCCAGCTGAGGACGGGCACGCGCACGCCCTCGGCGCGCAGGGCCAGCGCCTCCTCGACCGACGTCACGCCGACGGACCGCGCGCCGCTCTCGACCACCGACGCCGCCACCGAGCCGTGGCCGAAGCCGTCGGCCTTGAGCACGGCCATCAGCCGGCCGCCGGTCAGCGCGGCGAAGTGCGCCGTGTTGGCCCGGACGGCGTCGTCGTGCACGCGCAGGGAGGAGGGCACGCGCAGGGCGGACGCCGCGCTCACGCGCGCATCCTCGGGTCCTCGGTCGGGTCGCGGTACATCGGCGGGCAGCCGTTCCGCGAGGCGCCGTCCCGCAGCTCGTAGTGCCAAGTCTCGTTCTCGTAGACCTGGCAGAGGTCGTAGGAGGCGCCGTTCCGGGAGAACCAGTCGGTCGCGTCCCACGAGCCGATGTCGACGGCGTCGCCGCTCACGTGCGCGGAGGTGGCCGGCGTGGCCACCCAGCGCGCCGCCTCCTGGGCCGACCCGTACTGCGCGACCGCGTCCCGCAGCAGCTGTTCCTGGTGGGCCGCGGAGCGCCAGCCGCTGTTGACGACGACGTCCACCCCGTCGGAGGAGGCGTCGGTCGCGGCGTGCTGCAGGGCGTCGAGGAGGCGCGGGTCGAGCCCCGCGACGCCCGGCACGTCGACGTCGAAGGCCGAGGTGCCGTCGGGGACGACCCCGCCCGCCACCCCGGTCGCGTCCTGGCCGCGGGACGGATCGCCGTCGCCGGCGAGGGCCGCGCCGTCGACCGGCCCGCCGGCGCCGCTGCCGCCCGCGCGGCCGCCGCTGTCGGCACCGCCGCTGTCGGCACTGCCGCCGCCGGCCGGGGTGCCGCCGGAGAACGCGACGCCCGCCCAGGCGGCGGCCACGAGCGCGGCCACGAGGAGCACCGCAGCGGCCACCATGAGCGTGAGGTCGCGGGCGCCGAGTCGTCGACGGCGGGGAGCGGATGCGTCGGCGGGAGCAGGTGCCTCGGCGGGAGCCGCGAGGGGCGCACGGGGCGCCGGGATCGGGAGCGGGGCGGTGTCGGACATGGTCCCAGTGCACGGCAGGGGCCGTTGCCGTGACGTTGAGCATTTCTGATACGCGGCGGATACCTCCCGGCTCGTACCATCGAGCGCATGCGCGTGTTGATCCTCGAGGACGAGCCCCTGCTGGCCCAGGCGGTCCACGACGGCCTGCGGCTGGAGGCGATCGCCTCCGACGTGGCCGGCGACGGCGACACGGCACTCGAGCTGCTCGACCTCAACAGCTACGACGTCGCCGTGCTCGACCGCGACGTGCCCGGCCCCTCGGGCGACGAGGTCGCGGAGCGCATCGTCGCCTCGGGCAGCGGCGTCCGCGTGCTCATGCTCACGGCGGCGGACCGCCTCGACGACAAGTCGGCCGGCTTCGAGGCCGGCGCCGACGACTACCTCACGAAGCCGTTCGACCTGCGCGAGCTCGTGCTCCGGCTGAGGGCGCTCGACCGGAGGCGCACCCACCACCGCCCGCCGGTCACCGAGCTCGCCGGGCTGCGGATCGACCCGTTCCGTCGCGAGGTGCACCGCGACGGGCGACACGTCGCCCTCACCCGCAAGCAGTTCGCCGTGCTCGAGGTGCTCGTCGGGGCGGGCGGCGGGGTGGTCAGCGCCGAGCAGCTGCTCGAGCGGGCCTGGGACGAGAACGCGGACCCCTTCACGAACGCCGTCCGGATCACGATGTCGGCCCTGCGCAAGCGCCTGGGCGAGCCGTGGGTGATCGCGACGGTGCCGGGCGTCGGGTACCGGATCGACACCGGGTCCGCTCCGGCCGGTGACCGTGCGGAGGCCCCCGACCGTGCCTAGGCCCCCCGTGGCGCCGAGGCCCCGCGGCGTCAGCGTCCGCGTGCGCCTCGCGCTCAGCTACGCGGGCGTCGTGGTCGTCACGGGCCTGCTCCTGCTCGCGGTCGTCTGGCTGTTCCTGCTGCGCTACGTGCCCCGGCGAGTCGACTCCACGGGCAGTTTCGTGCCCGGGCGCGGCGACCTCGTCGACGCGTTCCTGCCCCGCGCCGGCCTCGCCCTCGCGGTCCTCCTCGTGCTCGGCCTGGTCGGCGGCTGGCTGCTCGCGGGTCAGGTGCTGGCCCCGCTCGAGCGGCTGGCCGAGGCCGCCCGCCGTGTCGAGGCCGGGTCCCTCTCGCACCGCGTCGACCTCCCCGGTCGCTCCGACGAGTTCCGCGACCTGGCCGACGCCTTCGACGCGATGCTCGAGACGGTGGAGGCGCAGGTCGAGACCCAGCAGGGGTTCGCGGCCAACGCCTCCCACGAGCTGAGGACGCCGCTCGCCGTGACCCGGGCGCTGCTCGACGTCGCGCGGGAGGACCCGTCCCGTGATGCCGCCCTGCTCGTCGAGCGCCTCAGCGCGGTCAACACGCGGGCCGTCGACCTGACCGAGGCCCTGCTGCTGCTGAGTCGGGCCGACCAGCTCCCCGCCGTGCGCGAGGTCGTCGACCTCTCCCTGCTGGCCGAGGAGGCGGTCGAGACGCTGCTGCCGCTGGCCGAGCCGAGGGGGGTCGCCCTCGACGCCTCGGGCGAGGCCGCGTCGACCTCGGGCTCGCCGGCGCTGCTGCTGCAGGTGGTGACGAACCTCGTGCACAACGGGATCGTCCACAACGTCGCCGGCTCCGTCGACGGCGCCGGACGCGGCGACGGCCGCTCGGGCCGGGCGGCCGTGGTGCACGTGCGGACCCGGGCCGACGGCGACCACGTCGAGCTCGTCGTCGAGAACACCGGCGCGGAGGTGCCCCGCGACCTGGTGCCGACGCTCACGCAGCCGTTCCAGCGCGGCGCCGCCCGCCTGCACGACGGGGACGGCGGCACGGGCCTCGGCCTCGCGATCGTGGACGCGGTCGTGCGGGCGCACGGCGGGCGGCTCGACCTCGCGCCCCGGCCCGGAGGCGGTCTCGTCGTCCGGGTGCGGCTCGCGCGCGCCTTCGTCGCCGACAGTCCTTGACTGCCGTGTGATACGTCAGTATCGTCGGCGTGCGGCATCTCGTTAGGCGAGGCGTCTGCGCGAACACAGGCCACTGATCCGACGACGTCGAGAGACGCCCAGGGTCAGGACAGATCTCTCCGGCTCAAGGGGTGATCCGAAGTGGCTTCCCGCTCGACCGTCGGTCGTCGGGATCACGTCGTGCAGTGCTGAAGCTCTCACGTGGGGATGCCGGCCGGCTCGTTCCGGTGCGCTGACGCGCGTCGTCGTCATGCGCCACGGTCGGCCCGTCGGGGCCCGGACAAGAGGAGGTGATGCTGCATGGGCAGTGGTCATGGTCGCGTTCCTCCTGCCCGCCCCGGGCGCGCCTGACGGTCGGCTGCACACGCAGCAGGCCGGCACGGTCGTCCGGCGGTGCGGCGCGCCTCCGGCGCCCCCGTCCCGCACGACCGAAAGGCACCACCATGTCCGTCCCCACCGCTCCCGCCTGCGCCCGCTGCGCCTCCTCGGCGACCGCCGCCGCGACCCTCTCGACCCCCGGCACGGTCCGTCGCGACCTCGACGCGAAGCTGTCGCCGCTGCGCTCGTTGTTCCTCAACCGGGCCCTGTGGCTCGTCCTCCTGACCCTCTTCGGGATCGTGACGAGCACTCTCGTCGCCGCCCAGGAGGAGATCCTCACGTCCGCCCTCGTCCTCGCCGCGTTCCTCGCGCCGATCATCGACATGGGCGGCAACACGGGCAGCCAGGCCGCCACGCTCGTGATCCGGTCCATGGCCGTCGACACCGTCAGGGCGACGTGGCGCGACGTCTGGGCCATCGTCCGCCGCGAGCTGCTGGTCGCCGCCTGCCTCGGCGCCACGGTCGCCGTCCTCGAGGTGGTCCTCGCGTACTTCGTCAAGAGCGTCAGTCTCGACATCATGGTCATCGTCGGGGCCACCATGCTGATCGTGACCGTGGTCGGCGGGCTCCTCGGCGCCGTGCTGCCCTTCGCGGCACGCGCCCTGCGGATCGACCCGGCGACGCTCTCGGCGCCCTTGATCACGTCGATCATGGACCTCGTGGGCGTGACGATCTACTTCGCGATCGCCGCCCTCGTGCTCAGCGACCAGCTGGTGTGAGGCGGGCCGAGACGACCGGCGACCGAGGCTCAGAACTCGACGTCCACGCGCAGTCCGCCCGCGCGCCTCGGCACGAGCTCGAGTCGGGCCCCGTGCCGGTCGGCGACGGCCTGCACGATCGCCAGGCCGAGCCCGTGCCCCCCGGCGCCGTGCACGCGGCGGGCGCCTCGGTGGAACGCCTCGGTCAGGCGGGCGACCTCGTCGGGCTCGAGGACGTCACCGTCGTTGGCGACGCTCAGGAGGCGGCCCCGGAGCACGACCTCGACCCGGCCGCCGGGGCGCCCGTGCCGCAGCGCGTTGTCGACGAGGTTCGTCACGAGGGCGGCGAGCAGTTCGGGGTCCCCCTCGACGACGGCCGGCTCGAGGTCGTCGACCAGCGTGGTGCCGGCCGCGGCGGCCGTCGGCTCAGCCCGGGCGAGCGCGTCGACGACGAGCTCGCGCAGGTCGACGGGGCGGTCGTCGCCCTGGCCGGCGGTCGCGTCCGCCAGGGTGAGCAGCGCCTCCACCGTCCTCAGGCTGCGGGTGTTGGTCTCGCGCAGCCGCGTGCCGAGACGTTCGAGGTCGACGCTCTGCGGCTCGGCGAGGGCGACGTCGAGCATCGCCTGGGTCGTCGCCAGCGGGGTCCGGAGCTCGTGGGAGGCGTTCGCGGCGAAGCGCTGCTGCGCCCGGTACGAGCCGTCGAGGCGCTCGAGCATGTCGTCGAACGCGTTCGCGAGGCGGTGGAACTCGTCGTGGGGACCGGCCAGCGCGAGGCGGTCGTGGTCGAGCGTCGGGCGCCTGCTCGTCTGGCCGAGCTCGGCCTCGCGTGCCGCGTCGGCGAGGTGGTCGAGGGGCCGCAGGAGGCGCCCGGCGAGCAGCCAGCTCAGCCAGGCGCCCAGCGCGAGCACGACGACGAAGACCACGAGGGACGTCGTGAGCAGCACGCGGAGCAGGTCGCCCTCACCGTTGATGGTCAGCGAGTCGGAGATCAGCGTGTCGGTCAGGCCGGTCGCGTCGGGGGCGACGGGGACGCGCTCGGAGGTCGGGGCCGGCGTCGGGGCCGTGACCTCGCTGGGGCGCATGTCGACCGCGGGGCCGACGACGGCGGTGATGGCGTAGCGGGGGAGGTACCGCATGACCACGACGACGCTCGTCACGATCGCGGCGCCGACCACGAAGAGCAGCCCCGTGAAGGTCAGGGTCAGCCTCGCCCGCGCGCTCAGTCGGCGTCGCTGCCAGTAGGTGCCGGTGCCGGGGCGCCTCACCGGGAGAGTCCCGTGCGGCCGACGTCCGAGGCGTCCCCACGAGTGCGGGCGGCCGCGTCGGTGCCCGTGCCCGTGCCCGCGTGCGTGTCCGTGTCCGTGTCGGGCAGCAGCCGGTAGCCGACGCCGGGCACGGTGTGGATCATCCACGGCTCGCCCAGCCGCTGGCGGAGGTTCGAGATGGTGACGCGGACCGAGTTCGTGAACGGGTCGGCGTTCTCGTCCCAGGCCTTCTCGAGCAGGTGCTCGGCGCTGACGACCCCGCCCTCGGCTGCCAGCAGCACGCCGAGCACCGCGAACTCCTTGCGGGTCAGCCGCACGTGGCGTCCGGAGCGCTCGACCTCGTGCCGGAACGGGTCCCAGCGCAGCGACCCGCAGCGGAGCACCGGAGGCGCCGCCCGGCGAGGGCGGCGCGCCAGCGACCGCAGGCGGGCGACCAGCTCGGGGAACTCCACCGGCTTCGTGAGGTAGTCGTCCGCCCCGAGCTCGAGACCGCCGACGCGGTCGCGCAGGGCGCCGGCGGCGGTCAGCATCAGCACGGCGGGCCCGTCGGGCGTCGCGGCGATCGCGGCGCAGACGTCGTCGCCGTGGACGCCCGGGAGGTCGCGGTCGAGCACGACGGCGTCGTAGTCCACCACGGCCAGGCGCTCGAGGGCGGCCTCGCCGTCGGGCGCGACGTCGACCGACATCGACGCGCGCTCGAGCGTGGTCTGCACGGCCTCGGCCAGCCAGGGCTCGTCCTCGACGACCAGTACGCGCACGGAGTTCCTCTCGATCGGGCGACGGGAGCGGATGCGCTTCCGGAGGAAGTGTCACATGTGACCTGTCACGTCAGCATAAAGCGGGCTGTTTACGACCTCGCAACGCGCTGGACGGTGGGATCGTCGTCGTCCCTCTCCGAGCGGACCGGGAGCGGCCGCGTGGTCGCCCCGCACCTCCTCCAGCGAAGGAACAGACCATGACCACCACCTCCCGCACCTCCCGTGCGCTGTTCGCCCTGGCCGCCGTGCCCCTCCTCGTCGTCGCCCTCGCCGCCTGCACCTCGGGCGACGGCGACGCGACGCCGGACGTGAAGAGCGACTCGCAGGTCTCCTCCGACGCGCAGAAGTGGGACGTCGCGAACGCGTCGTGCCTGCGCAGCGAGGGCATCGACATGCCGGACCCCTCCGCCGACGGCATGAAGCAGGGCATCCCCATGACCGGCGACATGGACGCCATGACCGCGTCCATCGACAAGTGCGAGAAGAAGGTCACGGACGAGCTCGGCCCGAGGCCCGTGACGGCCCAGGAGAAGAAGCTCCAGAAGGAGTTCGAGGAGCAGGCACGTGAGTCCGCGAAGTGCCTCCGCGAGAAGGGCTACGACGTCGCCGACCCGAGCGAGGGCGGCTCCGGCCTCGGCAACGGCGCGGAGGACGTCCCCGACGACGTCCTCGAGGCCTGCGGCGGGGCGGCGGGCAACGGCTCCGTGACGGTGCAGAAGTGACCTCGGTCGAGAACGACGCCGGCACCTCTCCGGGTCGCGGGCGCCGACGCCGCTGGGTGTGGCTGTCCGTCGCCGCCGTCGCGACCGCGGCCGTGGTCGTCACGGGAGTCGTGCTCGTCGGCCCGCCGGGCGGGGCCGCCGCCGACGCCGACGGCGAGTCCGGCGCGGGTGCGGCCGCCCCGACGGTCACGGCGAAGGTGACCCGGGGCGACCTCACCGGCGTCACGCAGAAGGCCGGCAAGCTCAGCCTCCTCGGCGGCCCGGCGGTCGTCGCCGGACTCGGCGGCACCGTCACGGAGCTGCCTGCCCCCGGGACGGAGCTCACGTCCCGCTCGGTGCTGTACCGGGTGGACGACACGCCCGTGCTCGCCGTCGAGGGGTCGCTGCCCCAGTGGCGCAGCATCGAGTCCGGGATGACCGACGGGCCCGACGTCGGGCAGCTCGAGCGCAGCCTCGTCGCGTGGGGCTTCCTCATGGGCACGGCGAACGACCACTTCGACGCGCGGACCGAGGCGGCCGTGAAGGCGTGGCAGAAAGAGCTCGGGCTGCCCCGCACCGGCGCGCTCGAGAAGGGGCGCATCCAGTTCGTCACGGGCACCTTCACCGCGGGCGAGGCCGGGGTCGCCGTCGGCGACGAGGTCGGCGCGGGGGCCCCGCTCTACCCGACCTCCCGTAGGGACCGCGTCGTCACCGTCGACCTGCCCGTCGGCTCCCCCCTCGCCCGCCTCGACGGGGTGGTGACGATCGACCTGCCGACCGGAGGGGCCGCCGCCGGAAGAGTCACCGGAGTCGGAGCGCCTCGTGACGCCGACGGCAAGACCGTCGTCGCCGTCTCGGTGTCGTTCGACGACCCGGCCGCCGCGGGGGACCTGACGGCAGCCGCCGTCCAGGTCGGGTTCCGGTCGGAGGTCCGCGAGGGCGTCCTGTCCGTGCCCGTCACGGCGCTCGGCGCCGCCAGCGGCGGCGGGTTCGTCGTCGAGGTCGTCGGCGGGGCCTCGGGCTCACGCCTGGTGCCCGTCGAGGTCGGCCTGTTCGCGGGAGACCGGGTCGAGATCTCGGGCGACGTCTCCGAGGGCGACGAGGTCGTGGTGCCCGCATGAGCACATCGGCAGTGGCCCCGACGTCGCCAGCGGGCGCGCCCGACCCGGTCGTCGAGCTCCGCGACGTCGGACGCACCTACGGCCGGCCGCCGACCGTCGCGCTCGCCGACGTCTCCCTGACCGTGCAGCGCGGCGAGCTGCTCGCGGTCGTCGGCCCGTCCGGGTCGGGCAAGTCGACCCTGCTCAACGTGCTCGGCACCCTCGACCGGCCGACGACGGGGACCGTCCTGATCGACGGTGTCGACGTCGCGGCCCAGAGCGACCGCGCCCTCTCGGGGCTGCGGGCCCACCGCATCGGCTTCGTGTTCCAGCAGTTCCACCTCAGCGAGGGCGTCTCGGCGGTCGACAACGTCGCCGCGGGGCTCCTCTACTCGGGCGTGCCACAGCGGTCGCGACGCCAGCGGGCGGTGGCGGCCCTCGAGCGGGTCGGACTCGGGCACCGGCTCGACCACGAGCCGAACCAGCTGTCGGGCGGGGAACGCCAACGCGTCGCGATCGCCCGGGCCGTGGTGCACCGGCCGCCGCTGCTGCTGGCCGACGAGCCCACCGGCAACCTCGACAGCCGCGCCGGCGCCGGCATCGTCGAGCTGCTGCACGAGCTGCACCGGGAGGGGACGTCGATCATCGTCATCACCCACGACGTCGACCTCGCAGCCCGTCTTCCCCGACGCGTGACCATCCGGGACGGCCACGTGGTGGACGACAGCTCGTCGCCGACCGCGCCGACGCCGGGTCCGGGCGGCCTGCCCACGCTCGCCCCGAGCAGAGGAGCCCTCTCATGACCGACCCGACCGCATCACGGCTGCTCCCGGCGGACGTCCTCCGCCTGGGAGCGTCCGGACTCCTCACCCGCCCCACCAGGGCCCTGCTCTCCGCCCTCGGGATCGCGATCGGCATCGCCGCGATGATCGCCGTCGTCGGCATCTCCACCTCGAGCCAGGCTCGGCTCGCAGCGCAGCTCGACACGCTCGGGACCAACCTGCTCGAGGCCAGCCAGGGGCAGGACCTCTTCGGGGAGAAGACGCCGTTGCCCCTGACCACGCTGGGGTCGGCAGCACGGGTCGACGGTGTCGAGTCGGTCGCGTCGACGGGGCTCGTCGCCGACACCGGCGTCTACCGCAGCGCCGCCGTTCCCGAGGGCGAGACCGGCGGGATCGCGGTGCGGACCGCCTCCTCGGGGCTGCTCGACGTGCTCGGCACGGACCTCGCCGCCGGCATCTGGTTCACGGACGGCACCGCGTCCTATCCCACCGTGGTGCTCGGATCGGCCGCTGCCGAGGCCCTCGGCGTCAGCAGGCCCGGCCAGCACGTGCTCGTCGGGAAGACCGAGCACCTCGTCATCGGGGTGCTCGAGCCCTCTCCGCTCGCGTCGGATGTCGACCGCTCCGCGCTGATCGGCGAGCGGGACGCCGAGGTGCTCACCGGCGCCGCCGTGCCGCCCTCGGCGGTGTACCTGAGGGTCGACGACGAGAGGGTCGACGAGGTGCGCGAGCTGATCGCGCCGACCATCCGCCCCGACGCGCCCTCCGAGGTCAGCGTGGCACGCCCCTCCGACGCCCTCGCCGCCAGGCAGGCGGCCGACCAGGCGTTCACCGGGCTGCTCGTGGGCCTGGGGTCGGTGGCCCTGCTCGTCGGCGGGATCGGCGTCGCGAACACGATGGTGATCTCGGTGCTCGAGCGGCGCCGCGAGATCGGGCTCCGTCGCGCGCTCGGGGCCACGAAGGCCCACGTGCGCGACCAGTTCCTCGCCGAGGCGCTGCTGCTGTCGCTGCTGGGCGGGGTCGGGGGGATCGTGCTCGGCCTGGCGGTCACCGCGGTGTTCGCGGCCTCGCGAGGGTGGCCGCTCGCCGTGCCGCCGGCCGTGCTCGGCGCCGGCCTCGGAGCGACCCTGCTGATCGGCGCGATCGCCGGGCTCTGGCCTGCGGTCCGCGCCGCGCGGACCCCGCGGACGGAGGCCCTGCAGTCGTGAGCCCGCGCCGTCGTCCCCGGCCTGTGACCTGCCTGCGCGTCCGGACGGCGACGAGCGTCGCGGAGTCTCCTGGTGGGGGTCCGTGCTGGACGGGCCGACGACGAGAGGACGACGACATGGGTCTCATGGACAGCGCGAAGGACGCGCTCAGCAGCGACAAGGGCGAGAAGGCCACCGACGCGGGGATCGACAAGGCCGAGCAGGCCGCCTCGCAGAAGACCGGCGGAAAGTACGACGACAAGATCGACAAGGCCGGCGACGCCGCCGACGGCAAGGTCGGCCACTGAGCCGACGCCCCAGACGAACGACCCGGTGCCCGGAACGGCGCCGGGTCGTTCGTCGTCAGGTCGTTCGGCGTCGTGTCGTTCGGCGTCGGGCCTGTCCGACGTCGGGCCGCCCGTGTCGCGGGCGACGCCTCACGTGCCCGCAGCCGCGAGCACGAGGCCGCCGGCCGCGGCGACGAGCACGACGGCCCACGGCGGGGTCCGCCATGCCGTCATCAGCACGAAGCACACGAGCGCGAGGCAGAACGCCCCGGTCGACGTGATCGCCGTCGTCACCACCGGGTCCCAGAGCGCGGCCGCGAGCAGCCCGACGACCGCGGCCCCCGCGCCCCGCATGACGCCGCGCAGCCAGGCGCGGTCCCGCAGCGCCGCCCAGAACGGCAGCACCCCGACGAGGAGGAGCAGGCCCGGCGCGAAGACCGCCAGCGTCGCGAGCAGGGCGCCGACGGCACCTCCCGGGCCGAGCGTCGTCACGGCGCCGAGGTAGGTGGCGAGGGTGAAGAGCGGGCCGGGCACGGCCTGGGCCGCCGCGTACCCCGTGAGGAACGCCTCCTCGGTCACCCAGCCCGGGTCGACGAGGCCCGCCTGCAGCAGCGGCAGCACCACGTGGCCGCCCCCGAACACCAGGGCTCCCGACCGGTAGAAGACGTCGACGAGGGCGACCGCCTCCGAGCCGGTCGCGCGGGCGAGCAGCGGCAGGCCGCCGAGCAGCGCGCCGAAGACCGCGAGGCACGTGACGGCGGCCCTCCGAGGAACGGCGGCCGCCCACGCCGCGGGTGCCTCCGGCGGGGAGGCGTCCGTGCCGCCGGCCGGGTCGCTCGCGCCGCGGAGCAGCCACAGCCCCGCCAGCACCCCGACGGCGATCGCGGAGAGCTGCCCCGCCGAGCCCGGCAGCGCGAGCGCGAGCACGGCGGCGACCACGGCGACGGAGGCGCGGGTCCGGTCGGCAGCCAGCGAGCGGGCCATCCCCGCGACGGCGTGCGCGACGATCGCCACCGCGCCGATCGTGAGGCCCGACACGAGCGCGGCACCCGCCGGACCCTCGAGGAACCCGACGCCCGAGGCGACCGCGAGCATGAGGAGGGCCGACGGGAGGGTGAAGGCTGCGAACGCGGCGAGGGCGCCGACCGGGCCGGCGCGCAGCAGGCCGAGGCCGAAGCCGACCTGGCTCGAGGCCGGACCGGGGAGGAACTGGCCCAGCACGACGAGGTCGCCGTAGTCGGCATCGCCGAGCCAGCGCCTCCGCTCGACGAGCTCGGCTCGGAAGAAGCCGAGGTGCGCGACCGGGCCGCCGAACGACGTGACGCCGAGCACGGCGAAGGCGCGCAGCACCTCGGACGGCGTGCCGGGGCGCGGTGCCGCCCCCTGGGGGGCGTCGCCCGTCCGGTCCGTCCTGTCCACGGAGTCCATCGTGGCGGACCTGGAGGTGGCGGGCCGACGGGCGAGGTGGACCACCGGTGACGAACGGGTGACCACCGCGTGCCGGTGCCCTGGGACTTCCGTCACATCCGAGCCGTGGAAGACTCGACGACGTGCGCATCCTCCTCGTCCGACACGGCCAGAGCACCGCCAACGCCGCAGGTGCCGTCTCCAGCGCGGCCCCCGGCCCCGACCTCACCGACCTCGGTCGCGAACAGGCCGAGGCCCTCGCCGGGACGCTGGGCGACGACCGGATCGACGCCGTCTACGCGTCGACGCTGGTCAGGGCCCAGCAGACCGCCTCCCCCCTCGCCGCCCGCCTCGGGCTCGACGTCGTCGTCCGTGACGGACTGCACGAGATCGAGGCCGGCGACCTCGAGGACCGCACCGACGAGGAGGCGCTCCGGGGCTACGTCCTGCCGCTGATCGCCTGGGCAGGGGGAGACCTCACGGCCTCGGCCCCGGGCGCCCCGGACGGCCACGCGTTCTTCGAGCGGTTCGACGCCGCGATCGCGGACATCGTCGCGCTGCACCGCGACGACGACCACGCGACCGTGGTGGTCGTCGGCCACGGCGCCGCCACCCGCGTCTGGCTCGGCGGCCGCGCGCTCAACGTCGACCCCGAGTTCACGACCAGCACCGAGATGGAGAACACGGGCGTCATCGAGGTCACCGGTTCGCCCGAGGCCGGCTGGACGGTCGTGAGCTGGCAGGGGGCGCCGGTCGGCGTCGCCGCCCCGAACGACCCGACGGGCGAGGCACTCGACGAGACGGTCGACGCGGACTGACGCACCTCGGGCTACGGGCGCCGGTAGTCGTCGTCCGACACGTGCTCGAGCCACGTCGTGGTCGTCGACGGGTCGTCGGCCGACTCGATCATCGCGAGGTGCTCCATGTAGTCGTCGGGAGTCGCGCCGTGCCAGTGCTGCTCGCCCGGAGGCGTGTAGATCGTCTGGCCGGGCAACGCCTCGACCACGGTGCCGTCCCGCGAGCCGAGCAGCGCGACGCCCTCGGTGACGTGCAGGGTCTGCCCCCTCGCGTGCGAGTGCCAGGCGGTGCGGGCGCCGGGCAGGAACCGCACCTTCACCACCGTCATCCGGTCGCCGTCCTGCTGCGGCGACGCGATCGCGTCGAGCCAGACGTCGCCGGTGAACTGCTCGGGCGGGTTCTTGACGGTGGGCGTCTTCGGGACGATCTGCACGGGTGCTCCTCGGTCGTGGGGGAGCGGCCGGCCGGGCGGCGGCCGCTCGCACCGCCGCGGGGCTGACCGCGAGGCGCACCTCGACGCTACGACGGCGACCCGCCGCCCGGGGTGCCCTGCTGGTGCCCCTGTGGAGCCGGGGCCGACGCCCGGTGCCGGGGAGGGGTCACGCCGATGGCTGGCAGGACGGAAGGAGGCGCGGCACCCGACGGGCACCGCGCCTCCTTCGTCCCAGGGCCGGGGGCCGGCGTCAGTCGGGCAGCGGCGCCGCGTAGACGCGGAAGTCGCCCTTCTCGGCGTGCATCGTCCACAGGGTGTCGGCGAGCACCTCCGGCTCGTGGGCAGGGTCGCCGCCGCCGATGCCGAGCGGGATGATCAGCTGTCCGACGTGGATGCCCTCGGGCGCCAGCGCGCCGTGCAGCAGCTCCGCGTACGCGCTCTCGCCCGCGAACGCGACGGCCGTGCCCGTGACGCCGTCGCGCGGTCGCACCGCGCTGGCGCCGTTGACGAAGAGGAGCGTGCCGCCGCCGATGCTGCGCATCCCCGGGATCACCTGGTGCGCCGCCGTCGCCGGGCCGTAGATCGAGAACTCGACCGGGCCGACGAGGTCGTCGGCGACGGTCTCGAGGACGGGGCGCATGAACTCCTTGGCGGGGAGGGGGCTGTACTGCAGCACCTCGATCGGCCCGAGGCGGGAGGCGGCCTGCCCGAGCGCGGAGACGAGCGAGGGGCGGTCGCGCACGTCGGCGACGAAGCCGGCGGCCGTGTGCCCCTCGGCGACGAGGGTCGCGGCGAGCTCGTCGACCCTGGCCTGGTCGCGGGCGATCAGCGCGATGCTGAGGCCCTCGCGGGCGAAGCGGCGGGCGACGGCCAGGCCGAGGCCCTGGCCGGCGCCGATGATGGCGAGTGTGGTCATGGCCCGACCCTACGGACGCCCGAGGAGGCGTGACGCACCCTGCCAGGGAACGCCCGGCGCACGAAGCACCCCGGAGTGGGGCGGGGCCCCCCCCCCCCCCGGGGGGGCGGGGCCCACCCGGGGGGGGGGGGGGGGGGGGGGGGGGGGCCGGGCCGGGGGGCGGGGGGGGGGGGCGGGGGCGGGGGCGGGGGGGGGGGGGCCGGGGCCCCCCCCCCCCCCCCCGCGCCCCCCCCCCCCCGGGGGCCCGCCCCCCCCCCCCCCCCGGGGGGGCCCCCCCCCCCACTCCGGGGTGCGGCGCGAGCGGCGGTTGTCGGCCGGGCCGGGCGGCCGGGCCGGGCGGCCGGGCCGGGCGGCCGGGCCGGGCTGGGTCAGGAGGCGCGCTCACGCAGCAGCGCCGCCTCCTCGTCGGGGGTGAGACCGGCACGGCGTGGACGGTCGACGCCGCGCGCGATCTCGTCGTGGCGCACTCGGGTCATCGTCTCGGCGAGGGGGCGGGTGGTCCCGCCCGCGGCACGGAACGCGGCCGTGCTGCGCCGGGCGAAGCCGGACGCCTCGAGCGGCAGCCAGAGCGGGAGCGACCGGGGTCCCGCCCACCACCGCACGTCGTGCTCGAGCAGCCAGGCGTCGTCGACCGCCACGAGCTCGACGTCGGTGCCGGACGCGACCCGCGCCTCCTCGATCACCTCGGCCAGGGGCACGGGCTCGCCGGCGGCGGTGAAGGCTCCGAGGAGGCGGTCGCGACCCGCCAGCACCACCCACGCCGCGAGGTCGGCCACGTCGATCACCTGCGCCCAGCGTCCCTCGGTCGTGGGCACGAGCATGCGGCCGCCCCGCAGCAT
Source organism: Frigoribacterium sp. PhB107 (assembly GCF_003751515.1). Lineage (NCBI taxonomy): Bacteria > Bacillati > Actinomycetota > Actinomycetes > Micrococcales > Microbacteriaceae > Frigoribacterium > Frigoribacterium sp. PhB107. Next base: position 228,724 of record NZ_RJKU01000002.1, read on the forward strand.
CCGCGCGGGCCAGTGGCCGAACCGGTCGCTCGGGTCGCCCGGACCCACGACGAGCGAGGGCCGGACGACGAGGAGGCGGTCGCCCAGCCGGGCGGCGGAGGTGCGCTCCGCCCAGGCCTTCTGCTGCGCGTAGAGGTCGGGAGCGGCGTCGTCGGGGCGCTCGCCGACCGCGACGAGCTCGGCGGACTCGTCGGCGCCCGGCTCGTCGTCGCGGGCGTGGACGCTGACGGACGAGACGAGGGTCCAGTGCCGGGCGCGTGCGGCCAGGGCGTCCAGCGCGCCCTCGACGAGGCCGGGCGTCGTCGCGAGCTCGACGACCTCGTCCCACTCGTGGTCGACGCGGGCCACCGCGTCGTAGGCGCCGGGGCGGGTGCGGTCGGACCGGACCAGCGCTGCTCCCTCGGGGGCGCCTCCTGTGCTGCCTCGGGCGAGGCAGGTGACGTCGGCTCCGTCGGCCACCGCCTGCCGCGCGATCTCGTGGCCGAGCCACCCCGTCCCGCCGAGCACCAGCACCTTGCGCATGCGGGCCAGTCTGCCGTGTCCGCGGCGTGCCGGCGCACGCTCCGGGACTGCGGCAGACCCCTCGGACCCGCGCAGACCCCTCCGCGCGCCGACGGGTGTGCGCGGATCCACGGGGCCTCGAGTCGTGGGGATCGCACAGGGGGCGGAGGCAGAGAGAGGGCACGACCACCACGCAGGTGGCCGTGCCCGGGTCGATGTTGTCCGCATCTGAGCTTCACGGGCAGGGGAGCGGAGCAACACCGGCCGGTGAAGACGCATGGTGACGCCTTCGACCCGGTGGACGGTACGCCCTTCGAGCGGGGCCCGTCCGCATCCCGGTCAGGGCCCGGTCGGCACCGGGGCGAGCGGACGCCGGGATCGTGCACGACGCCCCCAGGTGGTGACGGTCTACCGTCGAGGACATGTCCGTCACCCTCCCTGCCCCTGGCCGCCTCGACGACCGCGCCGTCGTCGTCACCGGAGCGAGCTCCGGGATCGGCCGCGAGGCCGCCCGGGCGCTGTCGGAGCTCGGCGCGACCGTCGCGGTCGTCGGCCGGAACCCGGAACGCACCCGCGCGGTCGCCGACGAGGTCGGCGGCACCGCCTACCTCGCCGACTTCGCCGACCTCGCCTCGGTGCGCTCGCTCGCCGACCAGCTCCTGGCCGACCTGCCCCGCATCCACGTGCTCGCCAACAACGCCGGGGCCACGATCGCGGAGCGTCAGCGCACCTCCGACGGGTTCGAGCTGACGTTCCAGGGCAACCACCTGGCGCCGTTCCTGCTGACCTCGCTGCTGCTGCCGCGCATGGTCGAGACGGCGGCCGACCACGCGCCCGGCACGGTGCGCGTGGTCCAGACCTCCAGCGCCGGCAACCTCTTCGGCCGGGTCGACCTGGCCGACCTCGACGGCGACCACGAGCGCTGGTACGGCGGGTTCCGCGCCTACGGCACCTCGAAGCTGCTCAACATCCTCTTCACCCGCGAGCTCGCCCGTCGCCTCGGCAGCACGGGGGTCGACGCGTTCGCGTTCCACCCCGGCTTCGTCGCCTCGGGCTTCGGCGGGAACGGCCCCGTCGCCACCTTCGCCAAGCGCGCGGCCGTGTCGACCGAGCAGGGGGCCGAGCCCCTGGTGCGTCTCGCGGCGGCGCCGACGGTGCCCGCGCCGAGCGGCAACTACTTCGACCGGCTCCGCGCGCCGGGCCGCGTCGCGGCGCAGGCCGGCGACCGCGACCTGATGCGCGACCTCTGGGAGCGGAGCGCCGATCTGCTCGGCATCCCGTCCGACCCGCTCGCCTGAGCAGGAGCACGGGGGAGGCGCGGGTCAGGTGATCCTGACCCGCGCCTCCGTCGTCCCTCGCGTCCTCGGCGCGGCTCGCCTCAGTACGCGACGGAGATGTGCTCGCGGCGGTGCGCCGGCGTCTCGAGCTCGTCGACGATCGCGAGCGCGAAGTCGGCGCCGCTGACGGCGGAGACGCCGGCCTCGTCGGTGAAGGCGACCTCGCCGCCGACGCGGTAGCGGCCCAGCGCATCGCCGGGCGCGTACGCACCGAACTGCATCGCGGGCGACACGAACGTGAAGTCCAGCGACTCGGCACTGGCGAGCAGCTCGCCGAGCACCTCGTTCATCTGCAGCGCCTCGCCCGCGTACTCCGGCGGGATCTGGCCGGTCTCGGCCTGGCGCGGCCCGCCCTCCTCGAGGCGCAGCGAGCTGTAGCCGCCGACGACGACGAAGCGGGCGCCGTGCTGCTCGGCGAGGGCCGCGAGCTCGCGGTCGACCTCGACGATGCGTCCGTCGAGCTCGCCGCGGGGCGAGAGGCTCGAGACGACGACCTCGGCGTCGGCGACGGCGCGGGCGCGCACGTCGGCGTCCACCAGCGACCCGGTCTCGTAGCGGACGCCCTCGACGCGGGCCTCCTCGGCGGGCACGCTGCGGCTGACCGAGACGACCTCGTGGCTGCGGCGCGCGGCCTCGGCGACGATCGCGCTGCCGGCGTAGCCGGTCCCTCCGACGACGGTGATGCGGGTCATGGCGTTCTCCTTCTGGTTCTTCTGTCCGTGGGGCTTCGCGGCTACGCTAGGTCCATTGGTCACTGATGGGAAGTAGGCACTTTTTGGTAACTATTACCAGCTCAGAGGCTGCCCCGGCGGCTGCTCCCGCTCCTCCTGCGGGCGGTCCGCCCCCGCTCGACCCGTACGCCGCGGGCTGCCCGTCGCGCCGTCTGCTCGACCGCATCGGCGACCGCTGGACGGTGCTCGTCGTCGGCTCCCTCGGCACGGGCCCGCTGCGCTTCTCCGACATCCGGAGGCGCGTCGAGGGCATCTCGCAGAAGATGCTGACGCAGACCCTCCGGGGGCTCGAGCGCGACGGCCTCGTCACCCGAACCGTCTTCGCCGAGGTCCCGCCGCGCGTCGTCTACGAGCTGACGGAGGCGGGCGAGACGCTCCGGACGCCGCTGCGCGCCCTCGAGGAGTGGTCGATCGCCCACTTCGGGCAGGTGTCCGGCGCCTGGGCCGAGTACGACGAGAGGGCAGGCGGAGGCGCGGAGGGCTGACGCAGGAGGCCGGCGGCCCTGCAGGCCCGGTCGTGGGCACCGGGGTGGACGCAGCCCGGCACGAGTCGTATGGTCGACCCGTGATCATCACCGCAGTCGCGCTGCCCTCGGGGCGTCAGGAGGTCGTCGGCGCACTCTCCGCCGGCGGCAGGTAGTCGCACAGTCGACACCCCCTCCCTCCTCCCCTGATCACTGCTCATGTGCGCCGTCGTGCGCGCACCTCCTCGCCCCTCTACGTGCCTGCCTGCCGTCGAGTGGTCACTTCTCGTCCGTCCCCGTCGTGGGATCGACCGGAGCTGACCACTCGTCGTGCGGGCACGTCCTGACGGGGCCGGGGCAGGTGCGCGCGGCCCGATGCCCGAGCACCCCTACCGACTGGTGAATCCCTGATGCTGCCCCTGACCGCCTCCGCCCTCCGCACCTCCTTCGCGAACGCCTCGCGCAAGGAGACCTCCGACCTCGTGCTCCCGCCCGACCTCGACGCCCTCGACTGGGACTCCCTCGAGTTCGTCGGCTGGCGCGACCCGAAGCTGCCCCGCCGGGCCTGGGTCGTCGTGCCCGTCGACGGCGAGCCCGTCGGCCTCGTGCTGCGCCAGGCCGAGGCCACGCCCCGGTCCCGCGCCCAGTGCAGCTGGTGCCAGGACGTGACCCTGCCCGCTCCGGTCGCCTTCTTCAGCGCGAAGCGGGCCGGTGCTGCCGGACGCAACGGCGACACCGTCGGCACTCTCGTCTGCGCCGGGTTCGAGTGCAGCGCGAACGCCCACCGCCCGCCGCCGCCCGCGTACCTCGGCTTCGACGTCGCGGCCGCCGTCGAGCAGCGCGTGCTCAGCCTGCGCGAGCGGACCGCCGGGTTCGCCCGGACGGTGGTCGACGGGCGCTGACCAGCACGCGAGGGCGTGAAAGGTCAGTCGAGGAGGCGCCCCACGGCCACGCGCACGATCGCACGCTGGGCGTCTACGTCGGGCGTCCGCGGCTGGTCGTCGGGCAGGCCCGGCAGCTGCACCCACGCCGACGCGATCGCCAGCACGAGGGCGAAGAGGTCGTCGGGCGACCACGGCGGTGCCTCCGCCGACGCAGCCGTCGCGTCCACCGCCAGGCTGGCGCCGACGAGGCGCTCGAGGTGACCGACGGAGGTGGCCCGCACGCTCTCGAGGACCCCGAACGACGCCGCCCAGTCGTGCCGCTGCTCGAGCCGGGCCCAGGCGAGGAGGCGCTGGTTGGCGGGGTTGTCGACGAGATGGTCGAAGACGGCTACCGCGAAGTCCTCCACCGAGGCGAAGTCGGCCGAGGCGGCCTCGCCGAGGTGGGCGAAGGACGCGTTCAGCACCGCGGTGAAGAGCGACTCCTTGTCGCCGTAGTGCGCGTAGAGCCGCTCCTTGCTGCAGGCAGCCGCCGCGGCGATCCGGTCGACGCGGGCACCGGCGAGGCCGTGCTCGGCGAACTCCGCCGTGGCCGCCGCGAGGATGCGGCGGCGCGTCTCGTCCGCGTCGTAGGCCATGCGGCGAGATTAGCCCCTTACGAAGCCAACCAACTAGTAGGTAGTATCGCCAGGTCCACGACGGCCGCCCGTCGTGCGGCCCCCCGGAGCCCGGGGCCCAGAACCAGGAGAACAGTGACCACCTCAGCAGCACGGCCCGCCACCGGGTCGCACCAGACCGCACCTCCGTCCGACGCGCCCGCGTCCGCCCGCCGTTGGTGGGTGCTCGTCATCGTCGGGCTCGCGCAGCTCGTCGTCGTCCTCGACGGCACCATCGTCAACATCGCCCTGCCGCAGGCCCAGGCCGAGCTCGGCCTCTCGGACGAGAACCGCCAGTGGGTCGTCACGGCCTACGCCCTCGCCTTCGGCGCCCTGCTGCTGCTCGGCGGTCGCATCGCCGACTTCTGGGGCCGCAAGCGCACCTTCATCGTCGGCATGGTCGGCTTCGGCGCCGCGTCGGCCTTCGGCGGTCTCGTCTCGACCGGCGAGCTGCTCGTCACCGCCCGTGCGCTGCAGGGCGTCTTCGCCGCGCTGCTCGCCCCGGCCGCCCTGGCCGTGCTCACCACGACCTTCTCCCGGGGGCGCGAGCGCAACACCGCCTTCGCCGTCTTCGGCGCCATCTCGGGTGCGGGCGCGGCCGTCGGCCTCGTGCTCGGCGGCGTCCTCACGGAGTTCGTCAGCTGGCGCTGGTGCCTCCTCGTCAACGTGCCGATCGTGATCGTCGCGATCGTCGCCGCCGCGCTCGTCGTGCGCGAGAGCAAGGCCGAGGGCGACAACCGGCTCGACGTCGTCGGCACGGTCGTCGTGGCCCTCGGCCTCGCGTCGCTGGTCTACGGCTTCACCCAGGCCGAGGACGGCTGGGGCAGCCCCGTCGTGATCGGCTTCATCGCCCTCGGCGCCGGCCTGCTCGCCCTGTTCGTGCTCGTCCAGAAGCGCAGCGACCACCCCCTCCTGCCCCTCGGCGTGCTCACGAACCGCGTGCGCGGGGGAGCGTTCCTCGTCCAGCTGATCGTCGGCAGCGTCATGATCGGCGCCCTGCTCTACCTGACGTTCCACCTGCAGATCGTGCTGGGCTTCGGCCCGCTCGAGGCCGGTCTCGCGACCCTGCCGATGACGCTCGTCATCATGGTGATGGCCCCGGTCCTCACGAAGCTGCTGCCGGTGATCGGACCGCGCCTCCTCATGATCGTCGGGCCGATCGTGGCCGCCACGGGCCTGTTCTGGCTGTCGTTCATCACGGCCGACGGCGGGTACGCGACGCACGTGCTGCCCCCGCTGATCGTCATGGGCGTCGGCCTGGCGGGGATCTTCGTGCCGATGCAGAACCTCGCGCTGGCCGGGGTCGCGCCGCACGAGGCCGGCGCGGCCAGTGCCACCTCGAACGCGATGATGCAGATCGGCGGCTCGATCGGGCTCGCGGTCTACACGAACCTGTACGCGTCGGCCGTGGCCGGCAGCACCGCGGGCGGGCTCGGAGCGCTCGTGGACGGCTACTCGGCGGCGTTCGTCGCGGCCGCGGTCGCCGCGTTCGTCGCCGCGCCGATCTCGTTCTTCATGATCCGCGGCACGAAGGAGGAGCTGCTCCCGAGCGGCCCCGTCGTGCACCTGGGCTGAGCCCGTCCACGCGAAGGAGGCGCGGTGTCGGTCTGACCGGCACCGCGCCTCCTCCGTCTCGTGGGCCTGGCACCACCGAGTGGGCGCAACACCGCCTCAGCGGGCGGTGTTCCGTTCACTCGGCGGTGTCGGAGCAGGCCCGTCGCCGCGAGCAGAGGGGGCGAGCGGCCGGGCTACTCGGCCTTCTCGGTCTGCCACTTCTCGGGGGCACGGTCGCCGTTGGGGCGGACCGGGCGCACGTCGCCGACGATCGGGATGGCGCGCTTGCGCAGGGCCCACATGTAGCGGACGAAGAAGTGGGTCAGCGTCGACAGGCGGTTGCCGTTGCCGAGCAGGCTCGTGATGTGCACGAAGACCCAGAGCAGCCAGGCGACTGGCCCGGTCATCGTGAAGCCGTTCGGCAGCTGCACCACGGCCGCGTTCGTGCCGACCGTGGCCATCGTGCCCTTGTCGTGGTACTTGAACGGCGTGGACGGCTTGCCGGCGAGGAGGCGCTCGATCTGCTCGCCGATGTGCTCGCCGCCCTGGATGGCCGGCTGGGCGAGCTGGGCGAGGGCGTCGTCGGTCGCCGCGATGTCGCCGGCGGCCCAGATGCGGTCGAGGCCCTTGACCGTGAGGTCGTCGTTGACCTGGATGCGGCCGCCGTGGGTCTGCGGGACGCCCCACGCGGCGACCTCGGCGTGCGCGGCGACGCCGGTCGCCCACACGACGAGCTCGGCGGGGATGAACTCGCCCGACGTGGTGTGCACGCCGTCGGGCGTGACCTCGTCGACGCCCGTGTCGAGCCGCAGGTCGACGCCGCGCTTGCGCAGCACCTTCGCGGCGTAGCGACGGAGGCGCGGCGCGAACGGCTTGAGGAGCTCGCCGCTGCGGTGCACCAGCGTGATCGTGATGCTCGAGGCGTCGATCTCGGGGTAGGCGTCCTTGAGGGCCTGGTCGCGCAGCTCGGCCAGTGCTCCGGCCATCTCGACGCCGGTCGCGCCGCCGCCGACGATGACGACCCGCACCTCGCCGCTGCCCTGCGACGCCGCCGCGTTCTCGAGCTGCGTGAAGAGCTCGTCGCGGATGCGGAGGGCCTGCGAGCGGGAGTACATCGAGTAGGCGAACTCGTAGGCGCCCTTGGTGCCGAAGTAGCTCGTGTTCACGCCGTTCGCGAGGACGAGCGCGTCGTACGAGATCTCCTCGCCGTCACGGAGCGTGATGACGCGCTCGTCGGCCCGGACGGTCGTGAGGAGCCCGTGCCGGAAGTCGGCGTTCGACTGCTTCGAGCGGAGGCTGCGGAGGAAGTACGTGACGTCGCCGGCGTTCAGGCCTCCGGTCGCGACCTGGTACATGAGCGGCTGGAACATGTTGTAGACGTGCCGGTCGATCAGCGTGATGTCGACGTCGGCGTCCTTGAGGGCGCGCATCGTCGCGATGCCGGCGAAGCCGCCGCCGACCACGACGACGTGGGGCCGGGTGACGTGCTCGTCGGAGGTGCGGTCGTCGGACATGAGGGTGCTCCTGCGGGGTGCTCGGTTCGTGGCGGAGGTCGCCGGTGACCCCGATCTGCAGGCGGCTGGTTCCTCCGCCCGTGTCAGGTTACTCGCCTGCGAGGCGCCCTCGGACACCCTTCTGCAGGCTGCGCAACGACTGTTGTCCAGCGAGGGAGAGCGGTCCTCGCGGGGCAGGGCGGCGTAGCGTCGTCGTCACCGGATCAGAGGGCCCCGCGCGAGCGGACGGCCGAGGGGGTACAACGTCGTGACAGGACACCACCGTCGAGGCTGCCGCGTGCGGGGCGAGCGTCCGTGAAGGGCTACGTCCTCTGGCGTCGGGACGCGTCGCCCGTCGTCCGCCGCGACCGCGAGGGCGACGACCGCCTGCGGCTGGTGGCGTCCCTCGAGGACCTCGTGCCCCTCGGCGCCGAGATCGCCGGGCTCGTGATCGACGACGACACGGACACGGACACGGGCCACGAGACGCAGGACGCGTCGTCGTCGGCCGACCCGGACCCGGACGACCGGCCGCTCGCGCCCGTCGTCCCGCTCTTCTCCGCCGACCGTCCCGCTCGTCGCCGTCGCCGCCTCCACCGCTGACGTCGAGCTCTCGGGCTCGGGCTAGGGTCGTGACGACCGTCGCGCACCGGGCCGACGGCAGTCGAGGAGGCGCGCAGCCGTGACCGAGGTCGTCCTGTTCCACCACGCCCAGGGCCTGACCCGCGGGGTCGTCGCCTTCGCTGACGCGTTGCGGGCCGCCGGCCACGTCGTGCACACGCCCGACCTGTACGAGGGGCGCACCTTCGACTCCATCGACGAGGGCCTCGAGTTCGTGCACGGCCTCGGCGTCGGCGAGGTCGCCGCCCGCGGGGTCCGCTCGGCCGCCGACTTCGACGCCGACGTCGTCTACGCGGGCTTCTCGCTGGGCGTGCTGCCCGCGCAGCACCTGGCGCAGTCGCGCCCCGGTGCCCGCGGCGCGCTCTTCTTCCACGCCTGCGTGCCCGCGGCCGAGTTCGGCACCTGGCCGGCCGGCCTCGCCCTGCAGGTGCACGGCATGGACCACGACCCCTTCTTCGCCGACGAGGGCGACCTCGACGCCGCCCGCGAGCTCGTGGCCCAGCTGCGGGCCGACGACCCCGGGGCCGACGCCGAGGTCTTCACCTACCCCGGCAGCGAGCACCTCTTCGCCGACTCGTCGCTGGCCGCGTACGAGCCGGCCGCGTCGGCGCTGCTCACGGAGCGCGCGCTCGCGTTCCTCGCACGGCACTAGCGGAGGGTCGGCGAGAGGCGGCGACCGGGCGGGCCGAGGTCTGCCTGGGTCCTCGCCCGCACCTCCGGGGCAGAGTGGAGCGACCGCGGCACCCCCGACGTCGGGGGCGGACCCGCGGCACTCCACGAGAGAGGGACCAGACATGGGCGACACCACGAACGCACGCGACGACGACACGACGACCGGGACGGGCGTCGACGCAGGCTCCGGCGTCGAGGACGACGGCCGGTCGCCCCTCGGCCAGCAGGGCGCCTTCCGTGACGCGGAGGGGACGAGCGCCGACACCGAGTCGTCCGAGCAGGACGGCACGGAGAGCGTGCCGCGCGCGGGCGGCGGCCCGGCGCCGACGGACGGCACGGGCACGAGCGGCACGGGCGTGACCGGCTCGGCAGCCGTCAGCTAGTCCGCGCCGCAGTCCGCAGGAAGGCCCCGTCCCGGGAGGACGGGGCCTTCCTGCGTGTCCGGCCACCGGTGCAGAGCTGGCCCTCGACGTACCCCGTCGACCCGGACCTCGGCGGGCTCGCCGGCGCGGATTGTCACTGCTGGAGGGAGCCGTGGTCAAGCCCCCCTGCCCCTTTGTCCCCCTGATGCTCGTTCCTGGGACGAGCCTCCCCGAGCTCGGGACAGATTGAGGCGACCACAGACGACCGTGGTCACCACGGTCACGACCCTGGAGAGATTCGACATGAGCGACACCAACGGAGACGGCGCCACGCCGTCGACCCCCGTGTACGACCAGGCCGCCGAGACCGGCTCGCCGCTCGGCGAGGCCGGTGCCTACCGCGACGTCGAGAGCAGCCTCGAGCGTCCTCTCGACGACTCGAGCGGCGGCGGGAAGGCCGACGCGGCGAAGGGCGAGGCAGGCAAGGTCGCCGGCGACGCCGCGGAGCAGGCCGCGAACGTGGCCGGCAGCGCCAAGGAGCAGGCCGGCAAGGTCGCCTCGGAGGCCGCCGACCACGCCAAGCAGCTCTTCGGCCAGACGACGTCCGAGCTGAGGGACCAGGCCGGTGCGCAGCAGGAGAAGGCCGCGGCCGGCCTCCGCACCGTCGGTCAGCAGCTCGAGTCGATGGCGCAGGGCTCCGACAGCGGAGTCGCGCAGCAGCTCGTCGGCAACCTGTCGGGCCGCGCGCACGGCGTCGCCGAGTGGCTCGAGGGGCGCGACCCGGGGTCGCTGCTCGACGACGTCAAGCAGTTCGCCGCGCGCAAGCCCGGCACCTTCATCGCGATCGCCGCGGTCTCCGGCCTGCTCGCCGGCCGCGTCGTCAAGTCGCTGACCGCCGAGGCGAAGGACGAGCACGGGGCCGCGTCGACCTCCGCCCCGAGCGCCGGCACCTCGACCACGGGCGCGGCGCAGGCCACGGGTGCCGCGCACACCACGGGTACCTCGACCACCGGCCCGATCGCCGGCGAGTACGACGTCGTCACCGAGGGCGACGTCCCCGGTCTCGGCGCGACGGGCGGCACCGCCGGCACGAGCACCGCCGGCACGAGCACCAGCAGCGTGCCCGGCACCTGGCCCGACTCCACGGGGGCGCGCCCGTGACCGATCCGACCACGGGGGCGGCGTACCCGTCCTCTCCCGTCGGCGGCCCGGACCCCCGGGTCCCCGGCCCCGACTCACCCGCTCCGGAGGAACGCGCGGCGAACACGTCACTCGGCGACCTGCTGAGCGGCGTGACCGGTGACATCTCCACCCTCTTCCGCCAGGAGGTCGAGCTGGCCAAGGCCGAGCTCAGCGTCTCGGCCAAGAAGGCGGGCAAGGGCGCCGGCATGTTCGGCGGTGCCGGGCTCACCGGCCTGTTCGCCCTGCTGTTCCTGTCGCTGGCGGCCATGTGGGGCCTCGGCTCCCTCATCGGCCTCGGCTGGTCGTCGCTGATCATCGCGGTGATCTACGGCGTCGTCGCGCTCGTGCTGTTCCTGCGCGGCAAGAAGGAGCTGAAGCAGATCCAGGGGGCGCCGAAGACGGTCGACTCCCTCAAGAAGATCCCCGACACCGTGAAGCCTGGAGGCACCGCATGACCAACGCAGACGGGTCGAAGACCCCCGAGGAGATCCGCGCCGAGATCGAGCGCACCCGCGCCGGACTCAGCTACGACGTCGACACGCTGGCCGACAAGGTCGACCCGACGAGCATCGCCCACCGCCAGACCGACAAGGTCAAGGGCAGGTTGACCACCATGAAGGAGTCCGTCATGGGCACCGCCCACAGCGGCACGAGCAGCGTCTCCGGGGCAGCCTCCGGCGCCGTGGACTCGGCCGAGGAGACCGCGCACCGGGCAGTGGGCAAGGCCAAGGGCAACCCGCTCGCCGTGGGGCTCATCGCCTTCGGCGTCGGCGCGCTCGTCGCCTCGCTCATCCCCGCGTCCGACGCCGAGCAGGAGCTGGCCGCCACGGCCAAGGACAAGGCCGGGCCTGCCGTCGACGCTGCCGAGGGCGCCGCGAAGGACGTCGCGCAGAACCTGAAGGAGCCCGCCCAGGAGGCGTTCTCCAGCGTGGCGGACACCGCGCAGGAGGCGGCGGGCACCGTCAAGAGCGACGCCCAGTCGGCCGTCGGCGACGTCGAGGACAGCGCCCAGCAGTCGAAGGACACCGTCCAGGGCGCCTGAGCCCGTCACCCTCTCGAAAGGAACCACATGTTCTTCCACAAGCAAGAGCTGCAGCACAGCGCCACCCCCGACGCCCCCGACGCGGTCTACGCGCGCAAGCTCCAGGAGGTGCTGGGCGGCCAGTACGGCGAGATCACCATCGCCATGCAGTACGGCTTCCAGGCCTGGAACACGCACATCCCCGGCAAGTACCGCGACCTGCTCTACGGCATCGCCGCAGAGGAGTTCGGCCATGTCGAGATGCTCGCGATCATGATCTCGCAGCTGCTCGAGAAGGCCCCCGTCGGGCTCACCGACGAGGCCGTGCAGAACGACCCCGTCATGGCAGCCGTCATCGGCGGCACCGACGTGCAGCAGGCGATCGTCGCCGGCGCGGGCGCCCGCCCGGTCGACAGCATGGGCAACCCCTGGCAGGGCGCCTTCATCACCTCGAGCGGCAACCTGCTCGCCGACTTCACGGCGAACGCCAACGGCGAGATGCAGGGTCGCCTCCAGGCCGCGCGGCTGTACCACATGACCGACGACAAGGGCGTGAAGGACCTGCTGAGCTTCCTCATCGCCCGGGACACCATGCACCAGAACCAGTGGCTGGCCGCCATCCAGGAGCTGCAGGACGACGGGATCGAGCAGTTCCCGGTGCCGAGCACGTTCCCCCAGTCGAAGGAGGACCAGACGGTGAACTACCAGTACCTCAACTTCTCCGACGGCGAGCACGCGAAGGAGGGGTCGTGGGCCTCGGGCCCCTCGCCCGACGGCAAGGGCGAGTTCTCGTACCACGACGGTCCCACCACGACCGCGCCGATGCCCGCTCCGACCACGCCGGACGAGCGCTTCCACGGCACGACGGGCAAGCCGCCGCTGCTCGAGAAGACGAAGGGCGCCGTCAAGGACGCGCTGCACAAGGGCTGAGCGCAGACGCACGACGACCCCGTCCCCCTCGAGGGGCGGGGTCGTCGTGCGTCGTCGCGGCGGGTGCTAGCGGCCGAGAACGACGGAGCCGGTGTGCGTGCGGATCGTGGAGGTGCGGGTGCTGAACGCGTTCAGCTGGGCGCGCACGTAGCGGCCGAGCGAGGTGCGCTGCACCGACGGCGTCACGTAGGCGCCGATGGTGACGGCGTCGCGGTGCGCGGTCGAGACGTACGAGCCCACTGGCTCGTCGCGGCGGGTGGTGCTGACGTAGCGGCCGCCGAGCGGGAACGGCTGGGCGGGGGTGGTCGATGCGGTGCGGTCCATGGGGGCCTCCTCGTTCAGGGAGACGAGGGCCGCCGGTCGACTGAGGGCGGGGTGCTCGTCTCCGTCGGCGTGAGCACCACCCTAGCTCGCTTTCTTGAATAGTTCAAAACAATGCCCCGACCGAGGAGGCGTGCGTCACGCCCCGACCAGCAGTCGCAGCCCCAGCGCCGTCATCACCACGGCGATCAGGCCGTCGAGCACGCGCCACGACGACGGCTTCGCGAAGAACGGCTTGAGGAGGCGCGAGCCGAGGCCCAGCGCCGCGAACCACAGGAAGCTGCCCGCGATGGCCCCGCCCGCCCACCACCAGCGGAGGTCGCCCGGCTGCTGGTTCGCCACCGAGCCGAGGAACACGATCGTGTCGAGGTAGGTGTGGGGGTTCAGCCAGGTGAGGGCGAGCACGGTGACGACGGCGGTCTTCCTGCTCGGCTGCACCGCACCTCCTTCGGCCTGCAGCGCGCCCGACGGCCGGATCGCCCGCCTCGCGGCGAACCCCGCGTAGACGAGCAGGAACGCGGCCCCGACGATGCGCACCATCACGAGAGCCTGCGGGGCCGCCGCGATCAAGGCCCCGACACCGGCGACCCCGGCGATGATCAGCACGGCGTCGCTCACGGCGCAGACCGCGATGACCGGGAGGACCACGCGGTTGACGCCCTGCAGGCCGATCTTCAGCACGTACGCGTTCTGCGCGCCGATCGCGACGATCAGGGCGAGGCCGGTGCCCATGCCGAACAGGGCGGGCAGCAGGAGGGAGGAGAAGGTCACGTCCCGACGCTAGGGAGGATGCGATGCATCTCTCTAGCTCATGTTCGTGATGCTGCATAAGCTCTGCTGATGATCACCTTCGCCTCGGAGCACCTCGTGACCCTCCGCGCCCTCGTCGACGAGGGCACGTTCGAGGCCGCGGCCCAGCGGCTGCACATGACGCAGTCGGCCGTCTCGCAGCGCATCAAGCAGCTCGAGCGCACGGCGGGGCAGGTGCTCGTGCAGCGCACCACGCCCGTCGTGACGACCGCGGCCGGCGACGTGGTGCTGCGCTACGCCCGGCAGGTGCAGCTGCTCGCCGACGACGCGGCGGTCGAGCTGGGCGCCGGCGCGGGCGGCTCAGGAGGCACCGGCGGGCCGGGCGGGCTCGGCACGTCGATCGCCGTGGCGGTGAACGCGGACTCGCTCGCGACGTGGTTCCTCGAGGCGCTCGCCGCCCTGCCGCCCGAGGTGGGCGCCGTGTTCGACCTGCACCGCGAGGACCAGGAGAACACGACCTCGCTGCTGCGCTCGGGCACGGTGCTCGCCGCGGTCACGTCGACGCGGGAGCCGCTGCAGGGCTGCTCGTCCGAGCCGCTCGGGCTGATGCGCTACCGCGCGGTCGCCAGTCCCGGCTTCGTCGACCGCTGGCTCGGGGGAGTTCCGACGATGGGCCGCGTCGACGCCGCGCCGATGCTCGACTTCGACCGGTCGGACCAGCTGCAGCGCGGGTTCCTCCGGGCCTCGCTCGGCTACGACCCGCGGCCGCCGCGGACGTTCGTCCCGTCGTCGGCCGACTTCGCCCGCGCCGCCCGGCTCGGCCTCGGCTGGGGGCTGCTGCCCGAGGCCCAGTGCCTCGACCTGCTCGCCGACGGGTCGCTCGTCGAGCTCGCACCGGGCGAGCACGTCGACCTCGCCCTGTACTGGCAGCGCTGGGCCCTGTCGTCGCGGCTGCTCGACACGCTGACCGAGTCGGTGCGGCGCTCGGCGGCAGAGGTGCTGCTGCCGGCCTGAGCGGCGCCCCCGAGCACAGGAGGCGCGCGTACCGTGAGCCGGTGAGCAGCGCACCCGAGACCCGCACCGCCGAGACCGCCGCGGCGGAGACCCCCACCGCGGAGACCCTGGCCGCCGAGACCCGCACCTTCGAGACGCGGGTCGGCACGGTCGTCGGACGCGTCGACGGCGACGTGGTGCGGGTGCTCGGCGTGCCGTACGCGGTGGCCGAGCGCTTCGAGGCTCCCCGGCCCGCGCCTCCTGCGGTCGGCGACGACGGCCAGCCGATGCCCTTCCTCGCCTTCGAGCGCGCGCCTGCCTCGCCGCAGCTGTCGTCGCCCTCGATGCAGGTGCTCTTCGACGACGCGGCCCGCGGCATGGTCGACTCCGAGCACTGCCAGGCGCTGTCGATCACGCTGCCCGCCGACCTCGCCCCGGGGGAGCGGCTGCCCGTGATGGTGTGGATCCACGGCGGTGCCTACGTCAACGGCGCGGGCGACCTCGGCGTCTACGACCCGCGCTCGCTCGTGGTCGAGCAGCGCGTCGTCGTGGTCGCGGTGACCTACCGGCTGGGCGTCCTCGGGTTCCTCGGCGACGGCGACCGGGTGCCGTCGAACCTCGGGCTGCTCGACCAGCTCGAGGCGGTGCGCTGGGTGCACGACACGATCGACGCGTTCGGCGGCGACCCCGACACCGTGACGTTGTTCGGGCAGTCGTCGGGCGGCGACTCTATCGCCCACCTCATGATCAGCGACGGGGCGCGCGGGCTGTTCCGCCGCGCGATCGTGCAGAGCGCCCCGCTGGGGCTCGGCCGCGGCCGGTCCGCGATGTCGCGGGCGATGCTGCGGGTCGTCGGCGTCCCCGACCCCGACGCCACCGTCGAGGAGCTGCTGGCGGGGCAGCCCCCTGCCGAGCGCGCGGCCCTGCGCTTCGGGCTGCGCGGCGGCATGCCGTTCGGCCCGCAGTACGGCCGCGCCCCCCTGCCCGCCGAGGAGGACCGTGACGCGGCCTGGCGTGACGTCGCCCCGCACGTCGACCTGCTGATGGGGGCGACGACGGAGGAGACCGGGCTGTACGTGCCGCTCGTCCGGCCGCTCGACGTGCTGACGAGCCTGCCCGTCGTCGGCGGGCTCGTGCGCCGCGTGCTCGTCCGGGCGACGACGGGGGCCGTGTACGGACGCGACGCGCGCCGCTTCGTCGAACGGCACCGCGCCTCCGGCGGTCGTGCCGTGCGGTACGAGCTGAGCTGGGCTCCGCGGGGCAGCCGCTACGGAGCCGCCCACATCACCGACCTGCCGCTGCTGCTGGGGACGGAGGAGGCGTGGGGCCGGTCGGCCCTGCTGGGCGAGTCCGACTGGGCGGAGGTCGACCGGCTCGGGCGGCGGGTGCGGCAGATCTGGGCCGACTTCGCGCGGACCGGGACCGTCGCGGCGGACGCGGCCGCCGGGGCGTCGCAGGCGCTGGTGCTCGACCGCGGCTGAGCGCTGCCCGGCGTGACGCACCGCACCGCGAACGCGACAACGGGAGCGGCGGGTCGGTGCCCCTCGTGCTCGACCCGACGCTCCCGCGTCTTCCCCCCTCTCGCCGGCCGTCCCTCCCCGACGACCGGCCCGTCCGGCGCCCCCGCGCCGGATGGTCTCCGTGCCCCCGCAGGGGCTGCCCCGCAGGGCTGCTCGTCCCGGACTAGCCCCGTCCGGAGGCGGCGGCCTGGGCGGCGAGGACCGCCTCGCTGAGCGGGATCAGCAGCCCCGAGTCCTCGGGGTCGACGTATGCCAGCACCTGGACCCACGTGCCGTCCGACACCAGGTCCACCCAGCAGGAGGCTCCCTCGTGGGAGTAGCAGACGAGGGTGGCCGAGTCGGCCCCCGCGACCTCGACGGGGGTCCCCGGCATGGTCTCTCGTCCGTAGGCCCACGCGCTCCCCGACACGAACTCCACGGTCACCCCGCTGACGTACCCGTCCGGCTGCGTGTCGTCCGCCGACGCGATCGTCCAGGAGCACCGTGTCGACCACGCCTGGGTCTGGCGGATGCCCGTCGCGGGCGTCCATCCCTGCTCCACGACGTCGCCCATGTCGGGCGAGCCCGCGAGCTCGCCCACGGTGCGGCCCGACGGCAGAGCAGCGCAGGAAGTCCCTGCCCACGACGACTCCTGGCCGGCCCAGGGCGCACCCGGCGTGAGCGCGTCGGTGACCGTGACGACGCTGCCGGCGGCGGCCCGCGCCGTCTCCGTCGTCACGGGGGCGGAGGTGACGGTCGCGCCCAACGACAGCTCGATCCACCACGGACCCGACACCAGCGAGGCGTTGCACCTCGTGCCGTAGTCGTCCTCGCACCGGGCGGCCGACACGTCGCCCACCTGCAGGCCGGGGAGGCCGGACTGCGTCAGCCCCGAGATCCACTCCCTGCCCCGGTCCGCCGCGGGCGAGATCCGGATCTCGACGACGTCCTCCGAGAGCTCCGCGCCCTCGGCGGTCCAGCGGCAGTCGAGGACTCCCGCCTGCCGGTAGGCGGCGTCGCCCGAACCCCAGTAGCCCGGCTGCACCGTGACGAGCTGGGCGGCCGGCACCAGGGAGGTCACCTGCGCGCGGTCGCCCAGGGTCGCGCAGTCGATTCCCGTGGCGGGCGCGGGGACGGTCTGCGGGGGCGGGGCCGACGGGCTCGGAGCGGCCGAGGGCGTCGGCCGTGGGGTCGGCGTGGCCGACGGCGTGCTCGTGGGGGTGGCGGCCGGCGACGCCTGGAACGGCGAGGGCAGCACCAGCGCGAGCGCGCCTCCTGCGCCCCCGACGCCGAGCAGGGCGACGAGGCCGAGGGTCAGGCCGAGGTGGCGACGGGCCCAGGGGCGTCGTCGCGCAGGGGGCTCGGCGGCGGCGCGGCGCAGCACGTCCTGCTTCATCGAGACGAGCATGCGGTTCAGGTCGTCTCCGGTGGGGGGCTCAACGTCCATCGCGGATCACCGCCTTCCTCAGTCGTGTCCGGGTCCGGGAGACCCGTTGTGTCAGTGCGCCGACGCTCAGCCCGAGCAGCTTCGCGGCCTCGGCGTAGCTGCGGCCCTCGATCAGGCACAGCTCGCAGATCTGCTGGTCGACGGGGCTGAGCGCCTCGATCTCGGCACGGACCCAGCGGAGCCGCTCGCGCGCCTCCTGGGCGTCGTCGTCGGCGGGGGCGATCAGCTCGGCGGGCAGCTCGTCCGCCTCGGTGCGCTGCCGCTTGCGCCTCAGGTTCATCGCGTGGTTGCGGCAGGCGACGAGCAGCCACGGCAACAGCGACCCGTCGTGCAGGGTGATCTCGGCCGAGCGGCGCCAGAGGGTGACGAGCGTGTCCTGCACGATCTCCTCCACGTCCATCTTGCTGTCGGCGAGCGCCCAGGCGTAGCGCGTCAGCGTCGGCGCCCAGCGGTCGAAGATCTCCGACAACGCCCGCTCGTCCCCGCCCGACGTGCGTCGGACGAGGTCGGAGTCGTTCTCCGTCGTCATGTCCATGTCTGCCCCCCTCACTACAGGAATGTCGCAGATCGCCGAGGTCTGACAGAAATCGTCGAGAAAGTCCGACGAGTGCCTCGAGGGACTCAGGAAAGAGGTGCGGCCGCCTCCTGATTCGTGCACGTCTCAGGACTGGCGCTCCCCCCGTTACGCGATGCAGGACAGAAGTTCCTGAACGGAGAGGCGGCAGCCGAGCCGGGTGACCTGAGAATCGCTGCAAGGCCGAGGAGGCGGGTGAGAGCAAGCTGGACGGCATGCCCGACGCAGACAGCACCTCCACCGCCTCCTCGTCCGCCGACGCGCTCGAACTCGTGCGCTCCGAGGTGGACCGTGCCGTGCACGCGGTCGTCGAGACCGACGCCGAGGGCCTCGACGCCGTGGCCGACCTCGTGTCCGGTGCCGGGCGCGTCTTCGTGCACGGCGCGGGCCGCTCGGGCCTCGCGCTGCGGATGACCGCGATGCGGCTGATGCACCTCGGCCTGGCCGTGCACGTGGTCGGCGAGGTGACGTCCCCTGCGATCGGCGAGGGCGACGTGCTGCTGACCGCGAGCGGGTCGGGGACGACGAGCGGCATCGTCAGCGCGGCGCAGTCCGCCGTCGACGCCGGTGCCCGGGTCGCCGCCGTGACCACCGCCGCCGACTCGCCGCTGGCCGAGGTCGCGACCGCCGTCGTGCTCGTGCCCGCCGCCGAGAAGCTCGACCGCTCGGGCTCCGCCTCGGCGCAGTACGCCGGCGGCCTCTTCGAGCAGGTCGTCGTGCTCGTCGGCGACGCGCTGTTCCACGCTCTGTGGCAGCGCTCCGGCCAGAGCGCCGACGACATGTGGCCCCGCCACGCCAACCTCGAGTAGCCCCCGGCTGCTCGTCCGACACATCCCACCCCGAAAGAAGGAGCACCACATGAAGCTGCAGTTCGCCATGGACACCCTGACCACCGAGGCCGCCCTCGAGCTCGCCGCCGCCGCCGCGCCCAGCGTCGACATCATCGAGCTCGGCACCCCCTTGATCAAGGCCGAGGGCTTCCGCGCCATCACCGCGATCAAGGAGGCGCACCCCGACAAGGTCGTGTTCGCCGACCTCAAGACGATGGACGCCGGCGAGCTCGAGGCCGGCGAGGCGTTCAAGGCCGGTGCCGACCTCGTGACCGTGCTGGGCGTCGCGGGCGACAGCACCATCGCCGGTGCGGTCAAGGCCGCGAAGGAGCACGGCAAGGGCATCGTCGTCGACCTGATCGGCGTGCACGACAAGGCCGCCCGTGCGAAGGAGGTCGTCGCCCTCGGCGCCGAGTTCGTCGAGATGCACGCGGGCCTCGACGAGCAGGCCGAGGACGGCTTCACGTTCGAGGCCCTGCTCGAGGCCGGCAAGGCCTCGGGCGTGCCGTTCTCGGTCGCCGGAGGCGTCAAGGCCGCCACGGTCGGCTCGGTGCAGGACGCGGGCGCCCAGGTCGCCGTCGCGGGCGCCGCGATCTACGGTGCCGACGACGTCGCGGACGCCGCACGCGAGATCCGCGCCGCGATCAAGTAGCACCGCCGCAGACCGCTGAGGGCGGGTGAACTGCGCCGAGGGCGGGTCGTCAGCGACCCGCCCTCGAGCCAGTTCACCCGCCCTCGACGTGTGCCCGCGGCTAGTGCACCAGCACGACGGCGAGCGTCGTCGGGGCGTCGTGGCCCGGCCACGTCGCGGACAGGACCTGCGTCGTGTCGTCGTGCACGCCTCCTGCGGCCTCGGCGAGGGAGGCGGGCGAGCCGCCGCCGTCGGGAGTCCGCGCGACCACGAGGGTGCACGAGCCCGCGTCGACCACGGTCGCTCCGTCGACCACGCGCGTGCCGCGCACCGAGGTCGACGGCACCTCGGCGCCGGCCGTGCCGCTGCCGACGACGACCATGGTCTGCTCGTGGGGCACGCGCTCTCCGTCGGACTTCTGCAACACCTCGTCGGCCTGGCCGTCGCCGGTGAGCGCGGCCGCGATGGTCGCCGCGACGAAGACGGGGTCGCCGCACCCGTCGTAGACCCAGCGCTCGCCGAGCACCGAGTGCTGCATCGTGCCGACCAGCACGTCGTCGGCGCCCTCGAGCGGGGCGCCCCGGTAGGTCAGCGGCACCTGCAGCACGGGGCCGTCGCCGGCGCGGACGAGCAGCACCTCGACGCCGACCTCGCCGGCCGGGTCGTCGAGGCGGAACGCCGCGACCTTCTCGAGCGGCCCGGGATCGCCCTCGAACCACGGCTGGCTCGGCGCCCAGGCCGCGAGGGCCTCGAGCTTCGACGGGACGAGTTCGGCCTGGTGGAGGAGTGCCATGCCGCGATCGTAGGGGGCACGACCGACGCCGGCCAGCGCGGGCCTAGCCTGGTGCGGTGACCGCGACCCCCTCCGCCACCGGCCCTGTCCGCCCCGCCGAGCCCGCGCCTCCTGTGCCCGGCACGTACCGCCACTTCAAGGGCGGCCGCTACGAGGTGATCGGCACGGGGCGGCACGTCGACACCGAGGAGGCGCTGGTCTTCTACCGCACGCTCTACGGCGACCGCTCGCACTGGGTGCGTCCCGTGGCGCAGTTCGTCGAGCGCGTCACGCGAGACGGCTGGGACGGGCCGCGGTTCGTCCGCGAGGAGCCGCAGCCGGAGCAGCCGGAACAGCCGGAACAGCCGGAGCCGGAACCGGAGCCGCAGTCGGAGCCGGGCACGGAGCCCTAGCCCGGGGGGACGCGGGCTTCTCGCACCCACCCGTGGCGTCCGGAGTGCGGACGGGCGACGTCCCCCGGAGCGGGGTCTCGGAGGTCCCCGAAGTGGGGGACCGGGACTCGTTGCCTGCCCCCGGGGGGTCCTCCACAATGAGGACTGCCGCGTCCCGACCCGCGGCGACGCTCCCCGCGACTGAACCCGCGCACGAGGCGTCTCGCGCCCGGCTGCCCGGGCGAGCTCCTGGAGTCACCCGTGCCCCGTCCCGTCGCCCCTGCCCTCTCGCCTGCGCTCCCGGCCGGCCTCCCGCGCGCCCTCTGGCGCCTCCTGCTCGCGGTCGCCGTCGTGCTCGCGGGCCTCGCCGTCCCGGCCCTGGTCGCGCCGACCGCCGCCCGCGCGGCCGACGGGCTCGCCGTCACCTTCACCGAGTCCGCGCCCGCCAGCACCCTCGTCGGCGGCGCCGTCGCGGTGACGCTCACGGCCTCGAACGCGACGTCGACGCCCGGCTACAACCTGACCCTCACCGACGTGATCCCGGTCGGCGCGACGTTCGCCTCGGCCGACGCCGGCCTCGGCTCGCCCAGCCGAGTCGTGAAGCTCAAGGACGGCACGACGAAGCTGATCTGGTCGAACGTCGCCGACCTGCAGGCCGGGGTCACCGTCGCCTCCACGTACTCGTACACGACCACGGCGGCCGTCGGGGCCGTCGTGACGACCTCGGGCACCGCCTTCGTCAGCTCGGCCGCGCGGACCCTGCCGAAGTTCGACGCCGGCGCGCCCGTCGCCGACCCGGCCGTCGTGAGCGCGACCGGCGGCTCGACGACCACGCTCGTGCCGTTCAAGCTAGACAAGAAGGAGGACTCGAGCCCCGAGGGCGAGCTGCTCCGCGGCGTGCACGACCACCCCACGACCTACACGCTGACCGTCACGAACAACGAGGTCGGCCGCTCGACGGGCTTCTCGATCGTCGACTTCCTGCCTGCCGGCCTCGAGTTCCTCGGCTGCACGAGCGTCGACAACAGCGCGGCCGACACGGTCGAGTACCCGGGCGCTCCCCGCCTCGACAGCAGGCCGCTGCCCGACACGGCCGGGCTCTGCCACGAGCCGGCGAGCGTCAGCACCGTCCGGGTCGACCCTGACGGCACGGCCGGACCGCTGGCCCTCGGCGTGTACACGCGGGTCGAGTGGACCGGCCTCGGCGACCTCGCCGCCGGCGCGACGACCACCCTGCGCTACGCCGCGGCCGTGCCGCTGCGCGAGAACGAGCTGTTCCCCGCCGGGGCGCCCGCTGCGGGGGCGACCGGCCTCTCCACGGCGAACCTCGACAACAACACCGGCAGCGAGACCCGCGACGAGCAGCCGCTGACGAACAGCGCCACGACGTCGGGCAGCTGGCAGGGCACCGTCTACACGTCGTCGGCGACCGCGACGGTCAGCGCCGAGGACGTGCGTATCGTCAAGACCCGCGGCGTCAGCGGCGACGACCAGGGCGCGATCCGCCAGGGCGCCACGACGAACTGGCACCTCGCGATCGCCACCTCGGAGTACGCGCAGGGCACGAGCGACCTCACCGTCGTCGACACGATCCCGGACGGCCTGTCGTACGACGCGGGCTCCGCCACGCACCGCCAGTCGGGCACGGCCTTCGCACCCGTCTCGACCACCCCGGGCACGGCCAGCCCGTGGACCCAGGCGATCACCTGGACGGTGCCCGGCTTCACGGCGACGAACGGCGCCTTCACCGTCGACTTCACGACCACCACGCTCGCCTCGTACCGCAGCGGCGTGGGCCCCGTGGCCGCCGAGGACTCGTGGACCAACCGCGTCGACCTCACCTCGACGTCGACCCTCATCGACGCACGCAGCACGCCCGACTCGCTGCGCAGCCACGTGCTGGCGACCCCGGACGACTCGTCCGCCGGCCAGGAGGCCGCCGCCGTCGTGCTCACGAAGCAGGTCGCGGTGCCGCAGACGACCGCCGACTGCACCACCGCCTCCTGGGTGCCCGAGGGCGGCGCAGCCCCCTCGTACGGCCCCGGCGACACGGTCTGCTGGAAGATCGAGGCGACGTTCCCGGTCGGGCTCAACACGGTGTCGACCACGGTGAAGGACTTCCTGCCCGCCGGGTTCGCCTTCGTGGGCGCCGCGTACGGCGCGGGCCACACGGCCGCTCGCCCCGAGGCCGTGTCCGACGGAAGCGTCATCTCCTGGACCCTGCCCGACGAGGCGTCGGGCAACGTGTTCCAGGCGATCGTCACCTCGACCATCAGCGACCCGACGGCGGCCGCCGACGGCGACATCACGGCGAACCTCGCCAAGCTGACGTTCACGAACACGGCCGGTGCCGTCTTCCAGCTGCGCGACCAGGCCGACGCGGTCTGGACCGAGCCGCAGCTCACGACGGCCAAGACGGCCACGCCGACCACCGTGCAGGGCGGCGACACGGTCGACTACACGGTCACCGTCTCGAACTCCGGCCGTGCGCCCGCGACCGAGGTCAGCGTCCGCGACCTGCTGCCCGCCGGCTGGACCGCCGGCCAGGTCAGCCAGGTCACCGCAGGAGGCGCGGTGACGGACGAGAGCCCGCGCTCGCGGATCGACTGGTCGGGCCTGACCGTGCCTGCCAAGTCGGGGACGACCGACGGGCGTCTCGTGCTCACCTACTCGGTCGCCGTGCCGGCCGGCATCGCTGCCTCCGACGAGTTCAAGAACACGGCGGGCGTGCGGCAGTACCAGGACGCCACCAACACGGGCACGCCCTTCACGTACACACCCGCGAACAACGTCGACAAGACCCTCACGACCACGAACGCGGCCCACGCCGACGCCACCTCGACCGTCCGCGCCGGCGAGCCCACGGTCGCGAAGGACGTCGACGTCGCGACGGCTCCGGTGGGGTCGCAGATCACCTACCGCGTGACGACGACGATCCCGGGCGGCGTCTCGCTCTACAGCTCGGCGGAGGGGCTCGCGCCCTCGGTGACCGACCAGCTCCCCCAGGGTCTCCAGGTCGTCGGCGTGCCCACGGCCAGCATCAACGACGGGCCCGCCGCCCCCGCGTCGGTCGCCTCGGCGAACCGCCTCCGCCAGCGCGTGTCCTTCGACCTCCCGACGAACGCGCAGGGCGTCTACGTCAGCGAGCGGGGCGACGCCGACGTGGTCGTGCTCACGATCACGGCCACGGTCGTCGACTCGGCGGCGGACCCGGCCGTAGTTCGCGGCTACGCGCTCCGGAACACGGGCACCCTGGCGTGGTGGCCAGCGGCCTCGGCGGCGTCGACGCCGGCACGGACGGCCTTCAACTCCCGGCCCGCCACCACCACCGTCGTCGAGCCCGCCCTCACGCTCGCCAAGACCGACGACGCCACCGCCGGCAAGGTCGTCGTGGGCCAGGCGGTCACGTACTCGCTCCGGGTGCGGAACCCTGCCGGCACGGCCGTGTCCACGGCGCACGACGTCGTCGTCTCGGACGTGCTGCCGCAGGGCCTCACCTGGGTCGACGGCGGCACCTACGACCCGTCGAGCCGCACGATCACGTTCCCCGAGATCGACGTCGCGCCCGGCACCTCGCCGGCCGACTTCACCTTCCGCGCCACCGTGGACGAGACGGTCGGCGACACCCGCATCCGCAACGTCGCCACGGCGGTCGGCAGCTCGCTCGACGGCCCCGTCGAGGGCGAGCGCACCTACTCCGCCACCGCCGAGGACACCGTGACCGTCCCCTCCCTGTCGGTGGTCAAGGCCCTCGCGGACCCGGCCGTCACGACGCGCACGACCGGCGAGCTCACGACCTACACGCTCGACGTGCGCGTCCCCGCCGGCGTCTCCGCCTACGACGTCACCGTGCACGACACGCTGCCGAGCGGCCAGGCCTTCGGCTCCCTCACGGCCGTGACCTGCGCCTCCTGCGACCCGTCGCTCACCGCGTCGATGCTCGGCACCCCGAGCACGGGCACGATCGGCTTCTGGCTCGGCGACGTCACGGCGGCCGCAGCCGAGCGCGTCGTGCACCTCGAGTACACCGCGTACGCGCAGAAGTCGACGACGTCGGGCCAGGTGCTGACCAACGTCGCGCAGGTCGCGTTCGACAAGACCGACAAGATCGACGGCAAGCCGGCCTCGCGCCCGCTCGCGGCCTCGTACGACTACACGAGCCTCGCGTCGACCGCCGCCGTCACCGTCGTCGAGCCGCGCCTCGTGCTCGACAAGCGCGTCGACGGCCAGGTCGGCGACGCCGACACCCGTCGCGCCGTGCCCGGCGAGACCCTGACGTACCGCGTCGCCGTGACCAACACCGGCACCGGCCCCGCGTACGACGTGCAGGTCACGGACGCGCCGGACACGCGCTTCACGGGCTTCACCCCGGTCGAGGGAGGCGCGGGCACCGTCACCGGCGCCGTCCGCAGCTGGACGATCGACGGCCCCGTCGCCCCGGGCGAGACCCGCACGGTCGTCTACCGGCTGACCGTCCCCGCCGGCCTCGGCTCGGCCGACGAGGTCGCCGGCCCCGAGCTCGCCAACACGGCCGACGTGGCGTCGTACGCGGGCGTGGCCGACCAGCCGACCGACGGCCGAGACTACGAGACCTATCACGACGTCGACGCCGACACGGTCGGCATCGAGGTCGACCTGGCCTCGCTCGCGGGCTCGACCTGGTTCGACGCGAACGGCGACGGCGTCCGCACGGCAGGTGACCCGGGGCTCTCGGGCGTCGGCGTGACCGTCGTCTTCGCGGGCGTCGACGGCGTGCTCGGCACGGCCGACGACGAGCGCCACCCGACGACGTCGGGCCCCGACGGCTCGTGGAAGGTCGACCACCTGCCCGGCGGCAGCTACCGGGTCGACGTCGACCCCGCGACCCTGCCGGCCGGCCTCGTGCCGAGCTACGACCTCGACGGCGTGGCCTCGGCGAACTCGGCCGTGTTGACGCTGGCCGAGGGCGCCGACCGCACCGACGCCTCCTTCGGCTGGGCCGGCAGCGGCTCGCTCGGCGACCTCGTCTGGGCCGACCGCGACGGCGACGGCCGCCAGGGCGCGGGCGAGCCCGGGATCGGCGGCGCCGAGGTGCTCGTGACGTGGGCGGGCCAGGACGGCGACCTCGCGACCGAGGACGACAACGTCGAGTGGGAGCGCGACAGCGACGCCGAGACCGGCGCGTGGTCGGTCGGCAGCCTGCCCGCCGGGAACTACTCGGTGAAGGTCGGCAGCCTGCCGGCCGGCTACCTGCTCGCGTCCGGCCCCGCCGGCGTCTCGGGCCTCGGCGGCCGCACCGCGACCAGCACGCTCGTGCTCGGCGCGGGCCAGCAGGTCGTCGACCAGGACACCGGCTGGCGCGGCACCGGCGCGATCGGCGACCGCGTGTGGCTCGACCGCGACGGCGATGGCGTGCAGGACGACGGCGAGCAGGGGCTCGTGGGCGTCCAGCTCACGGTCACCTGGGCCGGCGCCGACGGCGAGCTCGACACGGCCGACGACGCGGTCGTCCCCGTGGTCACGGGCACCGACGGCTCGTGGCTCGTCGACCACCTGCTGCCCGGCGAGCACCGGGTCACGGTCACGGGCGCGCTGCCCGAGGGCGCGACCTCGAGCTACGACGAGGACGGCACCGCCACCGGCACCGCAGGAGGCGACAGCACGACGCGCGTCGTGCTCGCGGCCGGCGACGCCCCGCACCTGACGGCCGACTTCGGCTACGAGGTCACCTCGAGCATCGGCGACCGCGTGTGGTGGGACGTCGACGGCGACGGCGTGCAGCAGCCCGGCGAGCCCGGCCTGCGCGGCGTGGGCGTGACGGTCACCTGGCTCGGCGCGGACGGCGTGCTCGGCACGGCCGACGACCTCGTCTTCGGCGCCGTCACCGACGACGAGGGCGACTGGCTCGTCCGCGACCTGCCGAACGGCGACCACACGGTCGCCGTCACCTCGGGCGTCGCCCCCGGCTTCGTACCGACGCACGACGCCACCGGCCCGGCCGACGGCGTCTCGCGCACCTCCCTCTCGAGCGAGCGCTCCGTCGACCTCGACCAGGACTTCGGCTACCGCGGCGACTCGACGATCGGCGACCGGGTCTGGCTCGACCGCGACGGTGACGGCGTGCAGACGAGCGACGAGCCCGGCCTGCCCGGCGTGCGCGTCACGGTGACCTGGGCCGGGCCCGACGGCACGGCCGGCACCGCGGACGACGTAGCGCTGCCCTCGGTGCTGACGGACGCCTCCGGGGCCTGGTCGGTCGGCTCGCTGCCCCTCGGCTCGTTCTCGGTCGTGGTCGACCGGAGCACGCTGCTGCCCGGCCTGTCGTCGGTGCACGAACGTGACGCCGACCTCGACCTGGCCACGACCGTCGTCGTCGCCCGGACCGGGACGACCGTCGACGACGCCGACTTCGGCCTGCGCGGCGACAGCAGCGTCGGTCGGGTGGTCTGGCTCGACCGTGACCGCGACGGCGTGCTCGACGACGACGAGCGCGGCCTCGGCGGCGTGCGGGTCGACGTGCTCTGGGTCGGCCCCGACGGCCGGTTCGACACGGCCGACGACGCCGTGTTCAGCGCCGTCACCGCGACGGACGGCAGCTACCTGGTCGACGGCCTGCCCGCGGGCAGCTACCGCGTGAGCGTCGACAGCGCCTCCGTGCCCGCCGGGCTCGGCCTGGTGCGCGACGAGGACGCCAGCCCCGACGGGGTCACGACGATCGAGCT
This sequence comes from Frigoribacterium sp. PhB107, assembly GCF_003751515.1. NCBI lineage: Bacteria > Bacillati > Actinomycetota > Actinomycetes > Micrococcales > Microbacteriaceae > Frigoribacterium > Frigoribacterium sp. PhB107. Next base: position 256,039 of record NZ_RJKU01000002.1, read on the forward strand.
GCCGGTCGCCACGGCGCACCGGACGGCCGACTTCGCGTTCGCGGGCGGCGCCTCCGTGGGCAGCTCGGTCTGGCTCGACACGGACGGCGACGGCGTGCGCTCGTCGGACGAGCAGCCGGTGCCGGGCCAGCGCGTCTCGCTGACCTGGGCAGGCCCCGACGGCGTGCTCGACACCGCGGACGACCAGCTCTTCTCCACCCTGACCGCGGCCGACGGCTCATACCTGTTCACCTTGCTGCCCGACGGCCGCTACCGGGTGTCGGTCGACGGCGGCGTGGCTCTCGCCGCGGTGAACACCGGTGACCCCGACGGAGGTGCCCCGAACGTCTCGCAGGTCGAGATCGCCGGAGGCGCGTCGGACTTGGTGCAGGACTTCGGCTACCGAGGCACGAACGCCCTCGGCGACACGGTCTTCTGGGACCGCGACGCGGACGGGACCGACTCGGCTGGCGACCCGCGCCTGCCCGGAGTGAAGCTCGAGCTGACCTGGCTCGGCCCCGACGGCGTGGCCGGCGGCGGCGACGACGTCGTGCTGACGACGACGACCGACGCCGCGGGCTCGTGGCGGGTCGACGGCCTGCCGGACGGCCGCTGGACGGTCGCGGTGGTCGGCGGCGTGCCCGCCGGGCTCACGCCGAGCAGCGACGCGGACGGTGCGGACGCCACGGGCGGGTCGGACGGTGCGGGTGACGCATCGGCCGACGGCCGCAGCGCGCTCGAGCTGGGCGGCGGCGTGGTCGACCTCGACCAGGACTTCGGCTTCGCCGGGGCGGGCTCGATCGGCGACACGGTCTGGCTCGACGAGGACGGCGACGGTCGTCAGGGTGCCGACGAGGTCGGGATCCCCGGCGTCACGGTGACCCTGACCTGGGCCGGCGTCGACGGCGTGCTCGGCTCGCCCGACGACCGGGTCGAGACGGCCGTCACCGACGAGCAGGGCCGCTGGCTGGTCGAGCACCTCGCCGCGGGCGAGTTCCGGGTCGAGCTGACGGGCGGTGTGCCCGCCGGGCTGACGACGACGCGGGCCGGGTCCGAGTCTGGTGCTGGTGCTGGTGCTGGTGCTGGTGCTGGTGCTGGTTCGGGCTCCGGCCCTGGTGCCGGCAGCGGCTCCAGTTCCGTGCCGACGAGCACGACGACGCTGGCGGCCGGTGAGGCCGACCTCGACCAGGACTTCGGCTTCCGTGCCGACGCGTCGCTCGGCGACTCGGTCTGGCTCGACGTCGACGACGACGGCGTGCGCGACCCGCACGAGCCCGGCGTCGGCGGCGTGGTCGTCACCGTGCGCCTGGCCGGTGCCGACGGAGCCCTCGACACCGCCGACGACCTCGTGCTGACGCGGACGACCGACGCGTCGGGCGCCTGGACCGTCGACGGCCTCCCGGCCGGGGCGGTGCGGGTCAGCTACGACCCCTCGACCCTGCCTGCGGGCACCGTGCCGGCCTCCGACCTCGACGGCGGCACCCCGACGGCGACCACCGTGCAGCTGGAGGCCGGCGAGCAGCAGCTCGACGTCGACTTCGTGGTGCGCGGAACGGCCGGCGTCGGAGGCGTCGTGTTCGACGACGCGGACGGCGACGGAGTGCGCGACCCGGGCGAGAAGGGCGTCGGAGGCGTCGGCGTGACGATCGTCTGGAGCGGACCCGAGGGGCCGGTCACGATCGTCGTGACGACCGGGCCCGACGGCAGCTGGTCGGTCGGCGGTCTGCCCGCCGGCGACTACACGGTGACGGTGTCGATGGACGGAGTCCCCGCGGGGACGCGGCCGAGCACGGGCGTGCGCACCACGTTCACGCTCGCGCCCGGCGGCTCCGAGCAGGTGCTCACCGGCCTGACCGCGCAGCGTCTCGCCTTCACCGGTTCCGACCTCGGCGGAGTGCTGCTGATGGGGCTGTCGCTGCTCGTCGCCGGAGGCGCGGCCCTGGTCGTCTCGCGCCGGCCGAGCCGTCGCCGCCGCACCGTGACGGAGGACTGAGGAGGCGCCTCCTGCGGGCGACGACGACCCTCGACTTGCCACTTGGTGGGCCTCTGAGTCGTGCCAGACCCCGCCAACGGGCAACTCCCGAGGTGCCCAGACCGAGCAGCGACCCGGGATTCTGCGGGGACACTCAGGCTCGTGGTGCATGCTCGTCGCTTCGCCCGCGCCCGCCCGTACCCCTCGGGAGCGCTGGGCGGACGTGCCGGGCCCCGAGGCCCCGCTGGAACCGACACCGACCCGTCACCTCGACAGCACCTGCCGGTCGACCGGTCCGCCCCTGGCGGAACGGCCGGGCCGCCTCCGGGACCGACTCCCCGGCCGTGCCGTCGTGCACCGCGCCTCCCGCGGTGCTGCGCACCCGAGGCGCAGAGGTGAGTCGACGTGCCCCCGACCGAGGCGCGCCGAGCAGGCCGGCCGAGCAATGGGACGACATGACCTCCGAGAACACCCCCGCCCCCGAGGGCACCCGCAGCACCAGCACCGCCAGCACCACCCGCTCCACCACCGACGACTCCGCCGGCACCGCGGCCGCGCCGCTGACTCGCCGGGCCATCGCCGCCAGCCGTCGCCGGACGAGCCGCCGCCGCCTCGTCGGAGTGACCGCGGTCGCCGCCGTCGCGATCGTCGCGGGCACCGGCTTCGCCTTCGTCAACCGTGCCCCGTCGGCCGAGGCCGTCGCCGCGGCCCACGCGGAGAGCGTGAAGCAGAACGAGGAGGCGATCGCCGACTCGCTCGCCGAGGCCCAGGCCAAGGCCACGATCGACATCGCCTCGCAGGTCGTGACCTCGACGAAGGACAAGGTCGACGCCAGTGCGCTCGAGACCTCGGTCGCGTCGCTCGCGGACTACGAGAACCTCGACTCCGACACCCTCGCCGCCCGTGTTGCCGAGACGGCGACGACGGCGCAGACGGTCCAGGCCGCCGCGTCCGAGGCCGACCGCCAGGCCGCTGCCGCCGCCGCTGCCGCGAAGGCCGCCGCCGAGGCCCAGGCCGCCGCCGAGGCGCAGGCCGCCGCCGAGGCCGCCGCAGCCGCGGCCGCTGCCGCCCAGGCCGCCGCGAACACGCCCGCCGCCGCCAAGGCCGCCGCCCAGCAGCTCGCCTCGTCGAAGTACGGCTGGGGCAGCGACCAGTACGGCTGCCTCGTGAACCTGTGGCAGAAGGAGTCGGGCTGGAACTACAAGGCCTCGAACCCGAGCAGCGGAGCCGCCGGGATCCCGCAGGCGCTCCCGGGCAGCAAGATGGCCTCGGTCGGGACCGACTGGGCCACCAACGCCACGACGCAGGTCACGTGGGGCCTCGACTACATCAAGCGCGCCTACGGCACCCCGTGCAGCGCCTGGGGCCACAGCCAGTCGGTCAACTGGTACTGAGCCCGCCCGCCGGTCTCGGCCGCGTCCCGTCACGGGGGTGACGGGCGCGCTGAACCGTCAGAGGAGGTCCTCCCCGAGCTCGGGGAGGACCTCCTCTGTCGGTTCGAGCCTTCGCCGCCAGCAGCGTGGGCTAGTTCTGCGGCGGGATCGTCTGCCGGTCCGTGGGCTTGTCCGTGGTGACGGGCGCCTCCACCGAGGGCTCGGGGGTGGCCGGCTCGGGCGTCGCCGTCGGGCTCACCGGCGACGGGGTCGGCGTCACGACGGCGTCGTCGCGCTCGCCGCAGCCCGCTAGAGCCCCGACGGCGAGCGCGGCCACGGACAAAGCTGTCACGGCTCGCGCCGTCACGGCTCGTGCCGTCCTGCCTGCACTGCCCGTCCTGGCCCTGCCGCGCATCCCGTCCCTGCCGTCCATGTGCCGAGCCTACGCACGAGCGGGATCCGCCGAGTGGTCCCGAACTGTCGTCGCGCTCGCCGGGGACGACGACATCCGACCACTCGGCGGGGCGTGGCGCGTCAGACGGCGCCGACGAGGGTCCAGGCGCCGCCGTCGCGGCGGGTGACCCGGGCTCCGCGCACCTCGGCCAGCCGGTCGATCGTCGACTCGACCGCGGAGCCGACCCCGAGGGCGAAGCCGTCGTCCGTCCCCGTGAACCGCACCACGAGCTGGGGCTCGCCACGCAGCATCATGATGTCGTTCGCCTCGACGGTGGCGTGCTCGGCGGCGGACGCGGCCGCACTCGGCAGAAGCGTGTCGGGTCGCACCCCCGGTCGCAACGACCCGACGGAGAGCATCACGCGATAGGAGGGCATGCCTCGATCCTGCCCGACTACCGGTCGTCCTCCGTCGCCGGGGCGATCTCCGTCGGCTCCGACACGAGTCGCATCCCCACGGTCGTCGACGCCGACTCGAGCAGCTCGGCGACCCAGAGGCGGTTGACGGCGGCCATGCGACTCCCGGCATAGACGAAGTGGAGCGGGATGGACTCGTGCATCCAGATGACGGAACGGCCCTGACCGGACGGCTGGTCGTCACGCCACGTCAGCGAGAAGCTCTCGTGGCGGCGCAGCTTGGTCACCACGGCGAGCTGCAGGTGGGCGAGAGCTCGGTCGTCGATGTCGATGGCATATCGATCCGACCCGTAGAACAGTGTGCCCAAGTGCTTCCCTCCCTGCCGTTCGAGCGTAGATGCCTGCAGGCGCATGGAAGATTCCTCCTCCCACCCCTTGACACGGTGGTCATCCCGTCGCTATGCGAGGCGGCCCGATTCTTCGTCCGCGCGGGACGTGCTGCCGACACGAGTTCACCTGCGCGACCCAAGCCCGACTCGGCACCGACCCGCGGGCCTGCCAGGCTCGGGGCATGAAGCGCACCGCCTCCGCCCGTCTCGAGTTCGACGTCGCCGGCCCGGCCGAGTTCGTCCTGTCGGTCGCCGCCTCGGCCCTGTACGAACAGCGAGCGGAGGAGGCGCTGGTCGTGACCCAGGACGGCGCCCCCGTCACCGTGCGCGAGCTCGTCGACCAGCACGGCACCCGCCTGCACCTGTGCGACGTCGGCGCCGGTCGGGTGCTCGTCGACTACCGCGTCGTCGTCGAAGGGAGGCTCGCCCCGCCTCCGGTCGACGAGCTCGACCTCGTTCGCTCCCGTCGCCCGAGCCGCTACTGCGAGTCGGACACCCTGGCCCCGACGGCGCGGGCGGAGTTCGGCGGCCTCGCGGGTCGCGACCTGCTCGCGGCCGTCAGCTCGTGGGTGGGGTCGCACCTCGCCTACGTCCCCGGTGCCAGCGCGCCGACCGACGGAGCCGTGCAGACGCTGCTCGACCGCCAGGGCGTCTGCCGCGACTACGCGCACCTCGTGATCGCCCTGCTCCGCGCGCTCGACGTCCCGGCCCGGCTGGTGTCGGTCTACGCGCCGGGGCTGTCGCCGATGGACTTCCACGCCGTGGCCGAGGCCTTCGTCGACGACGAGTGGCACGTGGTCGACGCGACGACGCTCGCGCCGCGCAGCACGCTGCTGCGCATCGCGACCGGCCGGGACGCGAGCGACACCGCGTTCCTCACCAGCCACGGCGCCGCCGTGACCGTCGCGTCGATGCAGGTCGGCGCCGTCGCCGACGAGCTGCCCCGCGACGACGTGACCGCCTTCGTCAGCCTCGGCTGAGCGTCAGGCCAGGAGCCTCGACTGAGCGTCAGGCCAGGAGCCTCGGCTGAGCAGGCCGCTCAGTCGTCCTCGACCGCGGGCCACGACGACGGGCCGGCCGTGCCCGCCGGGTACTCGTCGATCGGCACGTCGCCGGCGCGCCACGCGTCGAGCACGGGGGCGACGATGCGCCACCCCTCGACGGCCGAGTCGCCGCGCACCGACAGCGTGGGGTCGCCGTCGAGGATCCCGGCGAGCACCTCGCCGTAGGCCGTCAGGACCCCGAGGCCGAACTCGGCGTGCAGGGTCGCCCGCGACAGGTCGTACGAGTCGCCGGGGCCGTTGACGTTGAGCTCGAGCGACATCTCGTCGGGGGCGATGGCGATGCGGAGGCGGTCCGGCGTGCCGCCGCCGACGAACTCGCGCGGCACGTGGGTCGGCGGGCGGAAGGTGATGACGATCTCGCGCCTCCTCGAGGCCAGGGCCTTGCCCGAGCGCAGCCGGATCGGCACGCCGGCCCAGCGCCAGTTCTGCACCTCGACCACCATCTCGGCGAGCGTCTCGGTCTCGATCGACGCGTCCACCCCCTGCTCGGCGGTGTACGCGGGCAGGTCGCGGCCCTCGATGGTGCCGGCCGTGTAGCGGGCGCGACGGCTGTTCGCGACGGGGTCCCCGTCGAGGAGGCGCGTGGCACGCAGCACGAGCTGCTTCTCGTCCCGCAGGTCGACGGCCGTCAGGGTCGAGGGCGCGTTCATCGTGAGCACGGCCATCACCTGCAGCAGGTGGCTCTGGATCATGTCGACGAGGGCGCCGGCGTGGTCGTAGTAGCGGGCCCGGCCCTCGAGGCCGAGGGTCTCGTCGTAGACGATGTCGATGCTCTCGACTTGCTGGTTGTTCAGCATCGGCTCGATCAGGCGGTTCGCGAAGCGCAGCCCGAGCAGGTTGAGCACCGTGGCCCGGCCGAGGAAGTGGTCGACGCGGTGCACGCGCTCCTCGGGGACGAGCTGCAGCACGAGCTCGTTGAGGTGCGCGGCCGACGCCACGTCGGTGCCGAACGGCTTCTCGAGGGCGAGCGCGGTGCCCTCGGGCAGCTGCACCTGCTTAAGGGCCTCGCAGGCCTTCTCGGTGACGGCGGGAGGCAGCGCGAAGTAGATCGCGGGAGGTGCCTCGCACGCGTCGAGCAGCGTGGTCAGGGCGTCGGCCGAGGTCACGTCCGCCGTGATGTAGCGGGTCGAGGCGAGCAGGGCGTCGACCGCGGGCCCGGCGGCTTCGACGCTCGCGAACGAGTCCCTGACCCGCTGGTGCCACTGTTCGTCCGAGTACTCCTCGACGCCGGCGCCGATCAGCTGCACGCGTCGCACCGGCTCGTGGGCGAGCAGCCCCCCGAGCCCGGGCATCAGGAGGCGGGCGGCCAGGTCGCCGGACGCGCCCAGGATCAGGAGCGTCACCGGCTCGCTGCTCGGCCCGCCCTCGTCGCCGATGGTCGCCTCCGTGGCGGGGTCGCTGGCCGTCTGTCGCGTCGCGGTCGTCATGCGGACGACGCTAGACCGCGCGCCGGTGCGGTGCCCTGCCCTCTCGTCGTGCGCCGCCGCCTCAGCAGCCCAGCTCGGGCAGGCTGGCGCGCTCGTCCCACTGGCTGAACGAGAAGACCGCGCGCCCCGACGCGTCGGCCGCCGTGAACGACACGGGCCGCGGCTCGCCCTCGGCGGAGACGACGAGGGTGCCCACGACCGAGGTGTCGTCCCCGACGACGAGCTCGACCGTGTCGGGCTCGCCCGGGCCTCCCTCGACGACGGCCCCCGTCGAGACGGTGACCGCGGCGTCGCCGCTGCGCAGCAAGGTCGAGAGCAGGGTGGGAGGCGAGAGCAGGGGTGCGAACCGGGTCACGGCCTCGTCGGCGGCGGACACGCAGGAGGCGCCGTCCGTCGTGATCTCGGCGTCGGCACCCGAGGTGCGGACGTAGGTCGTCTGCACGCCCGAGTCGTCCTCGACCTCGACCCGTGCGGAGTAGTCGGAGGCGGTCCCGACGAAGGACACGCCGAGGACGCGGCCCTCGGGCTGCACGTCCGACCCCTGCGGCGCTGCCAGGAGCTCGGTGAAGGTGCCGGCCATCGTGACGGACGTGGCGGTGCGGACCGAGCGCAGCACGGAGTCGAGCGCCGTCGGGCCGTCGAGGTACTCGAGGCCGTTCCGGTCGGGGTCGGACAGGTCGACGTCGGGGAGGGCGATGCCGGTGGGCGTCGGCACGGCGGGCGGCTCCGACGCGCAGCCCGCGAGCAGCGCCGCGGCGAGCGGCAGGGCCGCGACCGCGAGCAGGCGTCGCCGCGAGCAGCCGTCAGCCGGCATCGGCGTCGGCCACGCAGACGCTCTGGGCCGACTGGTCGCCCAGGTCGGCCGGCTCGAGCGAGACGGGGTCGCCCGCGGTCGCCTCGGCCGCGCGCACCACGAAGCAGGAGTCGTCGGTGACCAGGCCGCCGACCCGGGGGATCCACGCCTCGGTGCCGCGCACGAGCTGCGTGAGGTCGGTCGCCGCACCGTCGGAGGCGACGGCGTAGAGGTCGTAGGGCACGTCGGGGCCGTCCCAGGTGAGGCGCACGTTGCCCTCGCCGACGGCGACGGTCAGCGCGGTGACCTGGGGCGGGCCGGCCGAGGTGAGCGACAGGATCATCAGCGTCGCCCCGACCCCGACCGCGAGCACGGCGAGCACGCCCGACACGATGAACGCGGGGTGGCGCCAGAGCGGTCGCTTCTTCTCCTCGCGGTGCTCGAGCTCGGGCAGCACGCCGATCTCGCTGCCGAGCGGCCTCTTCGGGGCGGCCTCGACCGCCTCGCCGCCCTCGCCGAGCCGCGGGGCTCCCGGCTCCCAGCCGAGCCGGGACGCCGTGAGCGAGCCGGGCGCCGTGGTCCAGGACGGGGCGAGGGGCCCCGAGGCGACGGGGAGCGAGGAGGCGGGGGCAGGGGGGAGCGAGGAGGCGGGGGCAGGGGGGAGCGAGGAGGCGGGCGCCGGGGGGAGCGAGGAGGCGGGGGCCGGGGGGAGCGAGGAGGCGGGCATCGGAGGGAGCGGGGCCGCGGCAGCGGGCGGCGCCGAGGACGTCGGGGGAGCCTCGACCGAGTCCACCGGGACGTCGGCAGCGCGCCGGGCCCGGCGGCCGCGCGTGACGGTCAGCTCGAGGTCGTCGTCGGCCTCGGCCGGTCGCACGCCCTCGGACTCGTCCTCGGAGCCGCCCCCGCGGTGCTGTCCGTCGCTCATGGTCCCCCTGGGCCGTCACCGCCCGGTCTGTCGACGGTGGCCCTTAGTATATGGATCACTCGACGAGAGGGGAGCCGGGGGAGTGGGACGTTCTCTGCGTGCCGCCGTGCTCGCCGTGGTCGTCGCGACCGCCGCCTCCTCGGCGTTGCTCACCGGCACGGCCGGGTCGGCGCTCGCCGCAGCCCCCGGCTCGTCCGCCGCATCGCCCGGCTCGACCGCAGCGCCCGGCGAGGCCGAGGTGCCCGCCGATCCCGGCCTCGTGAGCATCCCCTTCGGCGACGAGGCCGAGGTGCCCATGGCCGAGGGGTGGTCCGTCGCCGACTGCACGGCCGTCGTCCCGCCCGCGGGCGTCGAGCTCGGCTGCGAGCCGAGCCGGCTGACCCTCTCCGTCGACGAGTACGACCCCGACGCGGGCACCGTCGTCATGCCGGTCGAGCTGCGCACCGGCCCCACCCGCGTGACCGTCTCGTACCGCGTCGAGCAGGCGCCGCCGACCCCTCCTGCCGCTCCCGAGCTCGTCTACGACCACCCGTTCGACTCCGGTGCGGTCGCGCTCGTGCCGCTGTCCGACCTCCTCGTCCACTGTGACGGCTGCGAGGGCGTCGGTGCCCGACTCCAGGTGCGCGGCGTCTCGCCCGAGGGCGCGGCCGTGGCCCGGGCGACCCCCTCGCACCTCGCCGTGCAGTCGGCGCCCGGGTTCGTCGGCGACGCCGTCGTGTCGTACCGGCTCCGCGACGCGCAGGACCAGTGGTCGGAGACGACCAGCCTCACGGTGGCGTTCACCGCTCCTCCTGCGGGCGCGACCGGGGCCGGGCCGCTGCAGGCGCTCGCCGTGACGGTGCCGCTCGCCGAGCAGGGCGACACGGTCGTCGACCTGGGCGCCCTGACCATCGCCGGCCCGACCGGCGGCGGCGACGCAGCGGACGCCCCGCGCCTGCTCGGCTGCGGCGCGCCCGCCGCCGGCACGGTGCGCTGCTCGGGCGACGAGGCCGTCTGGACGCCGCCCGCGAGCACCGACGACGACCCGACCACCGACGTCGACCAGTTCGCGTTCCACGTCGCGACGCCCGACGGCCGCCAGGCGACGGGCAGCGTGACGCTGGTGAGGGCCGGCTCCGACGCGGCCGAGGCGCTGCCGGTCGGCCTCGCCCGCGTCGCGCCCGTCCCCGGCCGCGGAGACGACGACGCCGCCGTCCGCACCCTCGTCCCCGCCCTGCCCGCGGACGACGGCGACGACGGCGCCCCCGACGCGCCCGTGCTGCTCGCGCCGCTCGTCTCGATCCTCGACCGCCTCGGAGGCACCCCGTGACCCTGCGACTCAGCCTGCGCGACACCGACGACGCCGGGGCCCCCGCCGGGCCGCCGCGTTTGGTCCTGCTCGACGTGACGGACGACACCTCCGTCGCCGAGGTGGCCGAGAGCCTGGGCGTCGACCCCTCCCTCGTGGCCCCGACTGTCCACCCCGACACCGCACTCGTCGACGCGCCCGTGCTCAACGGCCAGACCCTCCCCCCGCAGGAGGCGCCCGCCCTGCACCCGGGCCAGCCCCGTCTCGAGGTGGTCGGCGGCCCCTTCGCCGGCGAGGTCGTCCCGCTGGCCGCGGGCACCCCGCTGCGCATCGGCAGCGGCGCCGGGGTCGACCTGCGCATCGCGGACCCGTGGCTCGCCGGGCACCACGTCACGCTCACGCTCGACGCCGTCGACGAGGTCGGCGGCGCCCGCCGCGGCCCGCTCGCCGCTCGCCTCTCGGTCGTCGAGGGCGCCGCGGGCATCGCGGTGAACGGCGAGCCGCTCACCGGCGACGGGCGGATCGTCCCCGCCGACGTGGTGCAGCTGGGCAGCTCGGTCGTGCGCATCGGCCTCGCCCCGTGGAGCGACGCCGACACCGCGCCCGACGAGGTCGGCATGCGGGGCTTCAACCGCACCTCCCGCATCTCGCCCGCCACGACGCCGCCGGTGGTCGTGCTGCCGGGCGACCGCCCCGACGACGCCGACAAGACGCCGCTGCCGTGGCTGTCGGCGGTGATCCCCGTGATCCTGGGCGTGACGATGGCGATCGTCTTCAACCGCCCGGTGATGCTGATGATGGCCGCGGCGTCGCCCGTCATGGTGATCGGCACGTTCCTCACCTCGCGCTCCCGCGCGAAGAAGAAGGGGGTGCGCACCTTCGACGAGTGGCAGCAGGACATCGTCGACGGCCGCACGCGCATCGCCCGGCTCGTCCGCGAGCAGCGCCTCGACCGCTGGTACGCCCATCCCGACCCGGTGGTCGTGCGCGACGTCGCGACCCTGCCGCTCTCGCGCCTCTGGGAGCGCCGCAAGCGCGACGCCGACGCCGTGCACGTGCGCGTCGGCGTCACCGAGGTGCCGCTCGACGTGCGGTTCGAAGGAGGCGGCAGCCGCGACCGCGCGACGCCTCGCCACGTCGGGGTGGCCCCCTCGCCCGTCGCGGTCGACCTCTCCGCAGGCGTCGTCGGCCTGGCCGGCGCCCCCGACGCGACCCGCAGCGCCGTCCGCGCGATGCTCGCCTCGTTCGCGACGCTGCGCTCGCCGCGGGACGCGCAGGTCGTCGTGCTCTGCGACGACGACGACGCGGCCCTCTGGGAGTGGGTGCAGTGGCTGCCGCACGCCCAGGCGGGCTCGTCGGTCGTGGCCCTCGTCGGCAACACCGACGACACCCGGCGCGACCGGCTGCGCGAGCTGAGCGCGCTGACGACCGCGCGCCTCCGTGCCTCGACCGAGCGCGGCTCCGCCGCCTTCGACTCGACCGTCGTCGTCGTGGTCGACGGCGCCCGCCGGTTCCGCATGCTGCCCGGCATGGTCTCGCTGCTCGAGTCGGGCGGGCAGGCCGACGTGCACGTCATCGCGATCGACACCGACCGCACCCGCCTGCCCGAGGAGTCGCGCACGGTCGTCGTCGTCGACGGTGAGGACCACTCGCTCGCCCGCCTCGAGTCCGACGCCGCCTACTACCCCGACGTGCTGCTCGACGGGCTCTCGCTGCCCGCGGCCGAGCAGATCGCCCGCAGCCTCTGCTCGATCAAGCACGTCAGCGGCGTCGGCGACGAGGGCATGCTGCCGACGTCCGTCCGGTACACCGAGCTGCTCGGCGTCGACCTCGACGACCCGCAGGCGATCGTCGACCGCTGGCAGCTCTCGCCGCGGCGCACGGCCGTCGTCGTCGGCGCGGGGCCCGACTCGCAGTTCGCCGTCGACATCGCCGCCGACGGCCCGCACGCGCTCGTCGCCGGCACGACCGGCTCGGGCAAGTCGGAGTTCCTGCAGACCTGGGTCGTCTCCCTCGCCCTCGCGAACCGGCCCGACGCCCTCAACTTCGTCCTCGTCGACTACAAGGGCGCCTCCGCGTTCGAGGACTGCTCGCGCCTGCCGCACACGGTCGGCATGGTCACGAACCTCGACGCCCGCGAGACCGAACGGGCGCTGCAGTCGCTCGACGCCGAGCTCAAGCGCCGCGAGACCGTGCTGCGCCGCCCCGAGCTGGGCGTCAAGGACGTCGACGCGGCCTGGTCGAAGGACCCGGCGGCGGCGGCCCGCCTCGGCCTGGCCCGGCTGATGATCGTGATCGACGAGTTCGCCGAGCTCAAGACCGAGCACCCCGACTTCATCAACGGACTCGTGCGGATCGCCCGCGTCGGCCGCTCGCTCGGCGTGCACCTCGTGCTCGCGACGCAGCGTCCGAGCGGCGTCATCACGCCCGAGATGCAATCGAACATCAACCTCCGCGTCGCGCTGCGCGTCACCGACCGCGCCGACTCGACCGACGTGCTCGGCTCGCCCGAGGCGTCGCTGATCGGCGTGGCGACGCCCGGCCGCGGCTTCGTGCGCGCCGGGGTCGGCGTCGCGCCGGCGGCCTTCCAGACGGCCCGCGTCGCCGGCGTGCGCCCGGGCGCGCACCGCACGCGCAAGGTGCTGCCCGCGCTGGCCGAGCTCGACTGGCGCGCCGTCGGCTACCAGCCGCGGTTCCCGTCGCAGGGGGCCGCGTCGGCCGGGGTCGACCAGGACGACACCGACCTGCGCGCCCTCGTCGACCTCGTCACCGAGGCGACGCGGCTGCTCGGCGTGCCGGCCAACCCGTCGCCCTGGCTGCTGCCGCTGCCGACGATGCTCCCGCTGGAGGCGGTGGTCTCGTCCGCCGCGGACGCCCCTGCCCCCGACGGCACCGGCACCGCCGCGCACCCGCACGAGCTCGTCATCGGCCTCGAGGACGTCCCCGCGCAGCAGACCCAGCGCCCGCTCGTCTGGGACGTCGCCACGGGCTCGCACCTGCTCTTCATCGGTTCGGCGCTCTCGGGCCGCACGACCGCGCTCCGCACCCTGCTCGCCCAGGCCGTCCGGGCGCACGACCCGGCAGACCTGCACCTCTTCGTCGTCGACTACGGCAACGGCGGGCTGCTGCCGCTGGCCCGGGCGCCGCACACGGGCGCCGTGGTGACTGCGCTGGAGCCGACACGGCTGCCGCGGCTGATGACGCGCCTCCTCGACGAGCTGTCGCGCCGTCAGACGGTGCTGTCGCGCGCCTCCGTCGGCAGCGTGGTCGAGCAGCGCCGCCGGGCCGAGCCGGCCGACCGCCTGCCGTTCGTCGTCGTGGCCGTCGACGGCTGGGAGCGGGTCACCTCGACCCTGCAGTCGGACGAGCTCGTGCTGTTCCGCGACCAGGTGACGCGCGTGCTCCGCGAGGGGCCCGGCGTCGGCATCCGCGTCGTCATGGCCGCCGACCGCACCGTCTCGGGCGACCGCGTCTCGGGCTTCATCGGCGACCAGTACGTGCTGCCGCTGCGCGACGTCAACGACTACCGCGGCGCCGGCGTGATGATCCGCGAGCTGCCCGAGACGGTGCCCGCCGGACGGCTCATGTTCGGCGCGAGCGCCCGCGAGGCCCAGGTCGCGGTGATCGGCCGCGATGCCTCGGCCGAGGCGCAGACGGCCGTGCTGCGCGACATCGTCGAGGAGGCGCGGGCCGCGTTCGAGGCGGCCCCGCGCGACCCTGCCCTGCCGGTCCCGTTCCGCGTGGACGCCCTGCCCGGGGCGCTCTCGCTGAGCGACGCCGCGGAGCTGCCGCGCGCCTCCTGGTCGCCGGCCGAGTCGCCGACCGTCGGCGTCGGCGGCGACGTGCTGTCGCGGTACACGATCGACTGGCCCGCGATCGGCGGCTTCGCGGTGGTCGGCGACCGCGGCACCGGCCGCTCGACTGCGCTGGCCTCGATCGCCCACCAGCTGATGTGGGACGCGCGGCCCGTGCTCGTCGTCGCGACGCGCGAGTCCCCGCTGTCGCGCTGGGCGCGCACCGCCGAGGTGCCGCTCGCCGTCTCGTCGTCGTCGCCGTCGGCCGGCGACGACCTCGCGGCCGAGGTGGCCCGGGTCGGCGACGGCGTCGTGCTCACCGTCGTCGTCGACGACGTCGAGACGCTCCGCGACACCCCGCTCGAGCAGGCGCTGATGGCGCACCGCGACCGCCTGGCCTTCGTCGTGGCGCTGTCGCCCGACGCGGCCGGCAAGACGTTCTCGGGGCCGTACGGCGAGGTGCGGAAGACGCAGGAGGGGCTGGTGCTGTCCCCGACGTCCGCCCTCGTGGGCACGCAGCTCTTCGGGCAGAAGATCCCCAAGTTCATGGTCGGGCGCGCGGGTGCCGGCGGCGGGGCGCTGCACAGCGGCGGGCGCTGGGCGCAGGTGCAGGTGCCCGACGTCACCCGCTGACGCCGCCTCCTCGTGTGCCGCCGTGCCGCCGTGCCGCCGTGCCGCCGACAGCGGTCACGGTGAACCGGCGAGAAGTGCTCTCCGACGGGCGGGGGAGCGCAGTCCCTGCCGGCTCACCACGCCGCGGGAAGGCGTGGACCCGGCACGCCGGGCCGGCGCGGCCGGTCGCGTATCGTGGGGGACGGCTTCGAGGGGACGACGTGACGGGGACTGACGGCTGATGGCATCGCGCTGCGAGTACTGCGGGGCCGAGCTGCGCCCGAACAGCATGTTCTGCCTGTCGTGCGGGCAGCTCGTGACGTCGGGCCGCGCGCCGGTCGCGGCGCCGCTGCCGGCACCGGTGGCGAGCACGCGGCCGCCGCTCGAGCGCACGGCGCCGCCGGTCGTGCGGCCTGCCGTCGCCCCGGCGGCCGCGCCAGCGGCGACACCCGTGGCCGCACCCGCGCCCGCACCTGCCCCGGCTGCTGCCGCACCGGTCCCGGCGGCCGCGCCCGCGCCTCCTTCGCCCGTCGTCGCGAACGCGACCTTCGTCGTGGCGTTCTCGACCGGGCAGCGGCTCGTCGTCGACGGCCCGGTCGTCGTCGGGCGTCGTCCCGAGCAGGCCGCGGCCGAGGCCGGGTCCGCGGCGTTCGCGGTGACCGACCCCGAGCGGTCGACCTCGCGCGCCCACGCCGCCTTCGCCGTCGTCGACGGGCAGCTCGTGGTGACCGACCGCGGCTCCGGCAACGGCACCGTGGTGCACCGAGCCGGCGTCGAGATCGAGTGCGTCGAGGGGCGGCCCGTCGCGCTGCGCCCGGGCGACGAGCTCGAGCTGGGCTCGGTCGGCGCGACCGTCGCCGCCGTTTGACCGAGGCCGCGACCGTGACGCGGGCCGAGACCGTGACGAGCCCTAGGCTGTCGGCGTGACCACGACCCCGCGCCGTTCCCTGCTGGCCCTCGTCGCCCTCGCCTCCGTGACCGTGCTCGGCCTCTCGGGCTGCGTGGACATCGCGGACCACAGCGACCTCGACCTCGGCTCGACGGTGACGGTCAACCCGGCGCTCACCTCGTCGGCTGACGACACCCGTGTCGAGGTCACCGTGACCGACATCGCACGGGCCGATCCCGAGGACGTCGCCTCGTGGGACGAGTTCGACGCCGCGGGCGTCGACGTCTGGCTGGCGACCGTCGACCTCGCCGTGACCGAGGGGGCGATCCCGCCCGAGGGCGATCCCGGCTTCGGCAGCCAGTACTGGGGGCTCATGGTGGACGACGAGCTCGTGCACGGGGACCGTCTGCCCGGCGTGCTGGCCTTCGACGACGACTTCACCGCGGACTGCCCGCTCGAGGGGCGCGCCGTCGCGCCCGACCTGTCGCAGGGCTCCGCCACCACGTGCGTCGTGCTCACCGCCCCCGCCGGGGCCGAGCCGAGCCTCGTCGTCTTCGACAACTTCAGCATGGGCGGCCGCTACGGCCGCAGCCAGGCCGAGGCGAGCTGGGTCGTCGACGCGAGCTGACGGCCGGCGCGGCCGGCCTCGGTCGCAGCCCGATCGAGTCCGACCAGCCGCGACCAGCCCCGACCGGCAGTCCCTCTCGCTACCATCGGAGCAGTCCGACCGACGACGGGGGAGAGACGTGACCGACGACCTGGAGACCACGTGTGCGGCGTTGAAGGCGCCCACCATCGAGCTGATGAGCGCCACGATGCTGGCGCAGGGGAACCCCGGGGCGCTCGTGCGCGTGCAGGCCGCGGTCGAGGGCGTCCGCGCCGTGCTGGCCTCGGCGCCGTCGACGACGTCGTCCCCGGCGTTCGACGCGTGGGCCGCCTCCGCCCCCGCCGTGCTCGCCGAGATGGAGGCGGGCGTCGAGTCCCGTGACCCGCGTCGCGCCTGGCAGGCCTTCACCGACCCGGTGCGCGGCTTCGACCAGCTCGGCCAGGCGTGCGCGGGGATGCCGGGGTGGTGAGCCCCGCGGCCTCGCCCGAGGACGAGCGCAGGCGCCAGACCTGGCGCGACTTCTTCGCGGGGGGCAGGCGCTACGAGGTCCGCTACCTGCCCGCTCGGTGGCACGACATCGTCCGTCGCAACGTCGTCACCGCCGCGCTCATGATCGGCCTCGCCGTCGTGCTCGTCGCGGCGCTCTGGTGGTGGGGCCGTCTCGGCCCGTTCGTCCTCGGGAGCGTGCTCGCTCTCGTGATGGTCATCTACGCCCTCACGGCCCTCCACCGGCGCACGATGCTGATGGCGCAGTCCGGCGGGGAGCCCGGACTCGCCCTCGGCGTGTCCGACGAGGGCCTCCACACGCCGGTCCAGGGGGTCGGCACCGTCCCGTGGCCCGAGGTGCTCGGGATCTTCCTCGTGGACGCGCACGCGAAGGCCGACGCGATGCGTGCCGCGAAGGGGCTGCAGGGGGCCGCGGCGAGGTTCGCGGCGAAGAACGGCGCCGACTCGGTCCAGATCAACGTGGTGCTCTCCGACGGGAAGGCCGTGAGGATGCGCATCCCGCGACGATCCCACCGTCGCGTCGTGCAGACGTGGGCCCATCACGACGGTCCGCAGTTCGGCGTGATCTCGTTCTCGATGGACAGCGCCACGGACCAGAGCGACCCGTCTGCCATGCCCCGCCTGGGTCTCGCCCTCACCGTGCAGTGCGAGGACCGCGGCATCCCCGCGCGCCTCAACGACGACGCGACCCGCTTCACAGAGCACATGATGCGCATCTCGAACGTGTTCGACTACTCGGGCGTCGACGGCACGGCCGCGGGCACGGGCGCCGACGCGTCCGGGGGACAGTCGCGCACCTGATCTGGACGGATCGTTCTGCCCCGCCCTAAGCTCGCCCTGACAGCATGACGGATCGTCGCTATGCTGCCGGAGTTGTGTGCCTCGTCCAAGGGGGGACACGGGGGCGACACCACCGGTGCGTCCCGTGTACACGAGCGTTCAGGAGGAAGAACCATGGCCGACATCCGCGTCACGTCCGATTCACTGTCAGGCGTCTCGAACCAGCTGTCCTCGGGATCGCAGTCGATCGAGTCGCAGCTGCAGAACCTCAAGTCCCTCGTCGACGGCCTCGTCGGCGGCGACTGGTCGGGTGCGGCGTCGCAGTCGTTCCAGGAGCTCTACTCGCAGTGGGACCAGTCGGCGATCCAGCTCAAGGAGAGCCTGCAGGGCATCAGCGAGCTGCTGAGCCAGGCCGCCCTCTCGTACGAGGAGTCCGAGAACTCGATCTCGGGCACGTTCCGCGGCTAGCAGTCATCCGCCGTCGACGCCGCCTGCTCACCAGCGGGCGGCGGTGACGGCGTAGGGGGAGTCACATGGTCCAGTACCGGGTCAGGACAGAATCGCTGGGCGAGGTCGCGAACCTCCTCCAGTCGGTCGTGAGCACGTTCGACGCGCACGTCGCCGAGACGGGCTCCGTCGTGCGCAGCGTCGTCGACTCGTCGTGGGAGGGCGAGGACGCCACCCTCTTCGAGAAGAACTGGCAGGAGTTCCAGGCCGGCGCGACCGCGTTGCGCACCGTGCTCTCGAGCCTCGCGGGGCGCCTCCAGGCTGCCGAGGGCGGCTACGGCAGCACCGAGTCCGGCCTGAGCGGCGGGTTCTCCGAGAGCGCCGGGGCCATGGCCGTCCGCCCGGCCGCCGCGTCCGCCGGGCTCAGCGCGGCCGTCCCGGCCGACCAGCAGTCGCCCCCCGCCGTGGAGGGCCCCCGATGAGCGAGCAGCAGGCCGACACGACGACGCTGCAGCAGCTCGTCGACCAGATGCAGTCGCTCACCGAGTACTGCGACGCCCTCAAGCAGGGCGCCAGCACCTTCGCCTACATGCTGCCGAACGACTGGCAGGGCCCCGCGATGGCGGCGTTCCTCGGCAGCTTCGAGCAGTGGGCCGCCGGCGCCGAGGCGCTGACGCAGTCCGCCGAGGCCCTGCACCAGCAGGCCACGACCGCGCACACCGCCTACGAGTCGGCCGTCGAGCAGCTCGACACGCAGTGGAACGACTTCAGGGGGCAGCTGCCGTGACCACCGTCAGGCTGAACGCGTTCGGGCTCGTCACCGACGGCAGCGAGATGTCGACCATCGCGTCCGACGTCACCGCCGCCTGGACGAGCCTCTCGAGCTCGCTGAGCGGGTCGGCGGGCATGGCCGGCGACGACGAGCTCGCCGAGGACTGGAGCCCGGACTACGACGATGCCGCGAAGGGCTGTGCCAAGGGCACGGAGGCGATCGCGTCGTTCCTCCAGGGCTTCGACGGCCTGTTGGCCGGCACCGGCGCCGCCTACAAGGAGGCGGAGCTCACGGGGGCAGGAAAGCCCGGCACGAGCGGCATCGAGATCCCCGCCAGCACGACTCCGTCCGCTTCGGTGCCGCCGTCCGCGCTCGGGTCGAACCCCCTCCCGGGTGGTCTCGGCGAACTGGCCGAGCTCGTCGAGGGCGCCCTGTACGCCGTCGGCGTCGTGTTCCCTCGAGGCGACACGGAGAAGCTGCGCGCGGCCGCCCTCGCCTGGGGCACCTTCGCGACCGACCTCGACCGGGCCAAGTCGCGCCTCGGCAGCAGCCTCGTCGAGCTGGCGGCGTCCGAGGTGCCGCAGAGCGGCGTCGCCGACGAGGTGCGGACCGCCATCCAGAACATGATCGGCGAGTTCTCCGAGGCGGCGAGCGGCAACGAGGCCGCGCTGAGGGACCTCGCGCAGAACATCGACGACACCTGGGCCGAGATCCGCAGCATGCTCGAGAGCCTGGCCATCGAGCTGGCCATCGACATCGGCATCTCCGTGGCGCTCTCGTTCGTCACCTTCGGCGTCGGCGCCCTCGCCGGTGCGGCCAAGGCCACGACGACCATCGCTCGCTGGGTCGTCAAGATCGCCGAGCTGATCCGCAAGCTCAAGATCATCAACCGGATCCCCGCCGACAAGTTCCTCAAGGCGTCGAGCGTGCTGCGGAAGCTCGAGCACGGACCGATGCGCTGGCGCTTCGGGGCCGAGGTCGTCAAGGGCACCATCAGCGGTGCTGCCTCCTCGGTCATCGTGTCGGCTCGCAACGGCGACGAGATCACGGTCGACTCCCTGCTCGCGACGCTCGCGGGCGGCGTGGTCGGCGGCGTCGCCGGCGGTGGCGTGGGCGCGGGCTTCGCGGCCGCCTTCGGGCGACGTGCCGGGCGCCACGCCGTGCAGCCCACCTTCTTCCGCGCCACGGCGACCGAGGCCGCCAAGGGCGCTGCCGAGGGCGCCGCCGGTGGAGTCGCGGGCGGCTACACCGAGTCCCGCATCAAGGGCGAGGACTTCAACGCCGGTCTCGCGGCCCTCTTCGGCATGGGAGCCGGCTCCGCCATGGGCGCCGGCGGCCACGGCGTCGGCGCGGCGATCGACGCGCGCGGCGGGACGGGTCTCGGCTTCGACGCCGATGCCGCCCTGGCCGGCCGCGACGGCGAGAACGTGTCCCCGCAGTTCCTCGCCGACCGCCAGGCGTCCGCCGACGGCGGGGCGCTCGCTGACCGCGGAGGCGACGCCGGAGCAGGAGGCGCGGGCCAGGCCGGCGCCGACAGCGCCGCCCCCGGGGCAGCCGGCCCGACCGGCGCGACCACCGCCGGGGACGCGACGAGCGCCCCGGGTGACGCGTCGCAGGGCTCGGCCGCGCCGACGCCCGGTCCGGCCGCCGCGGGCGGGCCGTCTGCCGTCGCGGGCGGTCAGCACGTCTCGGTCGGCACGGACGGCCCCCCGGCGGCAGCGGGGACCGGGGGCGGAACCGGCGCCACCAACGCAGGAGGCGCCTCCTCGATCCGCACCGACGGCCCGGCCGTCGACACCCGGACCGCGCTCGACACGGCGCCTGCCGGCGGCGGCGACGTCTCGCACGGCGACGCGGTCGACCGGGCGGGCGACGGGGCGCCCGACCGCAGCAGCGACGACGCTGGTCGCGACGACGCTGGTCGTGACGATGCCGGTCGTGACGATGCCGGTCGTGACGACGCTGGTCGCGACGACGCTGGTCGTGACGATGCTGGTCGTGACGATGCTGGTCGTGCCGACGACGCGGCTCGGGGCGACGACCCCGGCCGAGGCGAGGGCGACCGTGCCGACGCTCGTGCCGACGCCGACAGCCGGACCGACGCCGACAGCCGGACCGACGCCGACGCGCGCCCCGACCCCGTGGAGCCTGCCGACGACGGCCCTGCGCCGGTCGACCCCGACGGCGCGGACACGGTCGAGGCGAGCACGGGCGCCGAGGGCGGCCGTGCCGCCGCGGCGGCACCCCTGCTGACCGCGGCCGACCTCGACGTCCACCTCGACCTGACGGCTGAGGGCGTCGACCCGACGGCTCCCGGAGGGTCGTCGTTCCTGGCCGACGTCCGCAGCGAGGTGGTCGCGGCGCAGACGAGCGCCGAGGCCGGGGCGACGGCGTCCGAGACGGGTGTCCCCGCCGAGACCGCGCCTCCGGCCGAGGCCGCTGTCGGCGAGACGACGGTGTCGGACTCCGCGCAGGCCGAGCCGGCGTCGGCGACGCCCGAGACGTCTGTCGACCCGTCCGCCGTCGCGGACGCCGGTGGCCAGGTCGCGGCGGACGCCCCAGGCGTGCACGCCGAGGCCACGGCTGCCGGACACGCCGAGTCGACCGTCGACCCCGACGGAGCCGCAGCCGCGGGCACAGCCGTGGCGGGCGGTGCCGCCACGGCGCTCGTCGGCGCCCCGCTGGGCCGCCGCACGCTGCTGCCTCGGCCCGGTGCGGGCACCCCGACCACGATCACGTCGACGGACGCCGCTGGTCCGACCGGCGACACCGTCGACACGACCGACGGCGATGACGCTCCCGAGGCCCGCGGCGCAAGCGAGGCCCTCGAGGCCAGCGAGGCTCACGGACCGCACGACATGAACGCAGGAGCCTCCGACGGGTCCTCGGCGGGGCACGTCGGTGAGCGCCTGACAGCGGCCGAGTTCTCCGACCTCGTCAGTGCCGACCCGGATGCCGCGTACGACTACGCCTTGGCCGAGGTGTCCGAGGGCGCGCGCACGTTCCCGGACGACGCCGCAGCCGACGCCTACGGACAATCCGTCTGGTCGGAGCACCTCGCGACCCTTCCGGAGTCGCAGACGGCTGCCATCGAGTCGTACACGTCGAACGACTACGAGCGGTGGAACGCGTACTTGCGGAGCCGCGACGAGAACGACGTGCTGGACGAGAGCCTGGCCGACGATCGCCTGAGAGGTCTGGTGGCCCACCTGGACACGGCAATGGCTTCGCTTGCCGTCCCCGACGCGGTGATGGTCGAACGCGGGATGGACCTCGATCACGTAGAGGACGACGTAGCCGATCTCGCGGGCCACTCGTTGGCCGACGACGCCTACCTCTCGACGGCCCTGGGCACCGTGCCCCGGCCGTTCGACGAGGCAGAGGCCATACTCCACTTGAAGGTGCCGGGCGGCATGCACGCCCTGTACCTCGAGAGCGTCAGCAGCACGAGGAACGAACGCGAGCTCCTCCTCGGACGAGGGCGCCAGATCGACGTCGCTCGCGTGCTCGCGCGAGACGGTCAGTGGCACATCTTCGGGGAGGTCCGATGAGCATCCGAGACAAGTATCCGCTGGAGCCGGCGGAGGAGCGTTTCGTCTCCCCGCTGCGTGTGACGCCCGAGTCGAGGGCAGGTGCGTTCAGCAAGACGGCAACGGGACCGGTCTCGTACCGAGTCGTCGTCAGGGACGGTGTCCCGCTCGGCTACGTGTGGCACGACGAGAGCGGTGGAGCTGCCGGGTGGGTGCCTCGGAAGGACGCTGGCGACGTGGGTCTCAACGCAGGCGTCTCCTGGGCTCGGGGCCTTCGCGAGCAGAAGGCCGCCGGCGCGGACTCGGTCCAGGCAGTCGAGAGACTCAGCGAACCGGGTGCGATCACGTCCTCCGCGGGATCGTCGGCGGGGTCCGAGGTGCGGGGCATCGAGTCGGTGGCCGAGTTGAGGGCCCTGGCCGCCCGGCCCTCCGCGTCGACGTGATCTGCGCTGCGGTCGATGACCACGGGACGAGGATCACGGCACGGACCGTGTCCTTCGACGGCAGATGGCGACTTCTCAGAGTGTCGCGATGAGGACGGGTGACCACGGCGACCCTGCGAAGGGACCGCTCTCTGCCGACCTGTCGGGCACCTTCACGGGCGGGCGACCGCGTTACGTCAACCACCCGGACGGCCCGTGCAGTCCTACGACCTCGTCCTCGACGGCCGCGTCATGGGACGCGTCTGGTGGGACTCCACCGGCGAGGCGACCGGGTACGTCGCGTCGCCCCACCAGGGCGACCTTGCCCACAACATCTCGGGACGCTGGACGAAGAAGCTGTCCGATTCGCGGGGACGCGGCCTGCCCTCCTCGGAGGCTGTCGCCGAGCTGTCGGTCCCGGGTGTCCTCCCGCCTGATGCCGGAGTGCTCTCCCCCGCCACGCACCGTGAGTTCACGTCCCTGGACGAGGCCCGAGTCTTCGAGCCCTGACTCGGTGGGAGGAGTGCGGCGCGCAGACGAGTCGCGACGGCCGGACACGACCACGGGGGCGAACGACGGATCTCGAGGATTCTGAGATGACGAGTGGCTACAAGGGTGACCCGAACAAGGGGCCGATGTCGGCCGACCTCTTCGGGACCTTCACGAACGTCCGGCCGCGATATGCGGACAAGGCGAGCGGACCGGTCACGGCCTACGACGTGGAGCGTGACGGAGTCGTCCTGGGACGGCTCTGGTGGGACTCGGCGGAGGGTGCCGCGAGTTACGTCCCCTCGCCCTCGCAGGGTGACGTCGCGAGGAACGTCGGCATCATCTGGAAGCGGAGACTGTCGGACGCGAAGTCTCGTGGCCTCACCGCGCAGGAAGCCGTGACCGGGCTGCTCGAGCCCGGTGCCGTCCCCGAGCACGCCGGCGCGATCTCTGCTGCGTCGCGGCGTGAGTTCACCTCCCTGGAGGAGGCCCGGGTCTTCGAGTCGGGAACGCCGGAGGAGACGCCGCCGCGGCTCCGTTCCTGACGGCGGTGCCGGGCGTGGTGGATCGACTTGTCTGTCCCCGCCCTGTGCCATCCTGGTCCGGGCGACCGACGAACCAGCGCCGTCGCCGAACGACCTCGGAGGGGCGCAGATGATCCTGCAGAAAGCCGTCACGCCGCAGCTGAGCGCGGCTTACCACGACCACGACCACGACCGGGTGGCGGGCTTCGTCGTGCCCTGGGGCGCCGTCGGCCACGCGCGCACGCCGCGTGAGCTGATCACGGCGCACGGCCTGGACTTCCCGGCGACGCCGTTCTCGGCGGACATGCCCCACATCGACGTGCTCCGGTTCGAGGGCACGGCGAACCTCCTCCTCGAGAAGGCCACGGGCGGTCCCGACCGGGCCACGCAGAACGTGACCGGCGGGCCGTTCCTCGACCGTCCTCCGTTCCGCGGGGACGGCTTCGTCGCCGACCCCGACCACGTCATCCCGCTCTCGTGGCTCCCGCACCGCCGCGTGCCGGCCGGCGCCGAGCTGCACCGCATCGCCGCCGACGGCACGAGCACCTACCTCGCGTACTTCCACTCCGCCGCCTGGGGCTGGATCTACGCGGACGACATCGAGGCGAGGCGTGAACGCCAGCCGCGCCTCGTCAGCCGCTTCGTCGGCGGCCTGGCCCGGATGGACGACGGCGAGGTCCGCATCGCCGACCTGATCGACGGCGGCACGCGGGTGATCGCCGTGCGCCAGGACGAGCAGGCCGAGGCCGACGGCTGGACGCCGACCACCCCGATGGTCTGGTCGCGCACCATCGACGCCGCCGACGCGCAGGAGTACTTCGAGCTCGACATCCGCACCCGCTGGAACGGCCTCGGCTACCGCGTCACCGACCAGTACCCGACCGCCACGGGCCTGCAGCTCAGCGGCACGTACACCGACCACGACGCCGACCTCGCCGAGGGGCTGCAGCTGGTCAAGATCGACGCCGCGGTCTACGAGGGCGAGCTGCCGGGCCACCTGCTCGAGGAGGCGACCATCCGTCAGACGCAGCTGCCGGAGTGGCCTGCCCTCGCGCTCACCTGACCCGCGCCCACCTGACCCGCGTCGACGCGGGCCGGCGCGGGCGCCCAGCTCGGGCCCGAGCGCTGAACCCGGCGTCAGGCGCGACGGGTCGGGCGCACCGACACCACCTCGGCCGTCGCGCCGTGGGGCAGGTCGACGACGAGGCGCACGGCGTCGGCCACCGACTGCGGCTCGAGGTAGAGCGACGCGTCGTAGACGCCTCCCTCGCTCTCGACCAGCTCGTGCTGCATGTCGGTGTCGACGCGGCCGGGATGGACCGAGCTGACGCGGACGCCGTGCCGGCGCTCCTCTTCGCGCAGCGAGTCGGTGAGGGCCCGCAGCGCGAACTTGCTCGCCGCGTAGGTGCTGCCACCGGGGCCGGCGGCGAAGCCCGAGCCGCTGTTGATCGCGACGACCGTGCCCTGGGTCGCGCGCAGCGCCGGCAGCAGCTGCCGGGTCAGCTCGGAGACGGCGAAGACGTTGACCTCGAAGACGCGGCGCCAGTCGTCGCGGCTCGTGCCCTCGACGGTCCCGCCGCCGATCACCCCCGCGGCGTGCACGACGACGTCGAGGCGGTCGAGCGCGGGCGCCTCGAAGGGCGACCCCGCGAGGTCCGCGACCCAGGGCGTGGCCGAGGGGAGCGAGTCGGCGAGGGCGACCAGCGCCTCCTCGTCCCGGCCGTGCACGACGACGTGGTGCGTGCGCGACAGGTCGCGGGCGACGGCGAGGCCGATGCCGCGGGTGGCTCCGGTGACGAGGGCGGTGGGGCGGGACGCGTCGGTGCTCATCGCCCCATTCTGACGCGTCGCGGCGTCACTCGCGGATGATCGGCAGCGGCCCCGTGAGCTGCGGCAGCTCGCGGTCGCTGAGCAGCCAGCGCTCGCCGGAGGCGGTCACGAGGAACGCGAGGGGCCCCGGCCGGCAGACCACGAGCGCCCCGCCGGACTGCTGCTGCAGCACCTGGTCGAGCGCGCCGCCGAGGTCACGGTCGTCCTCCGAGCCGCCGGCCGAGAGCACGGCGCAGCGCCCGTCGGCACCCATCGCCGAGAGCAGCCGGCGCACGCCCTCGGGGTCGCGCAGCTCGGGTGCCATGGGGTGCACGACGCCCATGTCGACCCACTCGACCGACTCGAGCAGGGCGTCGAGGCGCTCGCGGGGGGTGTCGACGCCCTCGGCCGCCTCGTGGGCCAGGCTCTGGACGGTGTCGCGGGCGTCGGGGGCGGCGAAGGCCTCGAGTGCCGCGATCACGGGTGCGGGCAGCTGCGGCACGGGGATCTCCTTCGGGGTCTGGATCTCCCATCCTCCCACCTGGTGCGGACGGGCGGGTCCTCCGCGCGGTCGAGGCGCCGACGGGGGCCGCGACTGCGAGGATGGGGCGGTGACCACCGCCTCCTCGTCCACCGCCTCCTCGACGCCCCCGCCCCTCGGCCTCCTCCTCGACGTCGACGGGCCGATCGCCAGCCCGGTCAGCCGCAGCATCGCCCTGCCGCAGATCACGCGAGACCTGGTCGCGCTCGCCGCGGCGGGCATCCCGGTCGTCTTCAACACGGGGCGGTCGGACGCGTTCATCCGCGACGAGGTCGTCGGCCCGATGATCGCGGCGGGCCTGCCCGCCGGGGCCCGCGTGCACGGCATCTGCGAGAAGGGCGCCTCGTGGTTCTCGATCGGGCCCGAGCACGGCCCCGGCGGCATGAGCGAGGTGCAGGTCGACTCCGCCCTGGCGATGCCCGCCGACTTCGCCGCCGAGATGGACGAGCTCGTCACGGCCGAGTTCGCCGACCTGGTCTTCTTCGACCACACCAAGCGCGCCATGGTCTCGATCGAGCAGCTCACGACGGTCGAGTCGGCCACCTACCTGGCCCGCCAGCGCGAGTTCGACGAGAAGGCGATGGAGGCGCTGGTCCGGCGAGGTGCCGGGGTCCGGCGACTCGACGACGAGCGTCGCGACGCCCGCGGCGAGGTGCAGTGGCGCGTCGACCCGACCATCATCTCCACGGACATCGAGTCGGTCCGCCTCGGCAAGGACCTCGGCGCCGAGCGCGCCCTCGAGCTGCTCGCCGAGGACGGCGAGCTGCCCCTCGCCTGGCGCACCGTCGGCGACTCGCGCAGCGACTACGCCATGGCGGACTGGCTGCACGCGAACGGCCACGACGTCGCGCACGTCGACGTCCGGCCCGCCGACGGCGTGCCGGCCACCGAGTACCCGGTGCTCACGAGCGCGACGGGGCTGATCCACGACGAGGCCGGGGCGGAGTTCCTGGCGCGCTGGGTCCGCGACGTCGGCGCCTGAGCCGGCCCGCGCCTCCCTCGGGACGTGCACCCTCTGCACGGAACCCGCCTGCGGGACGTGCATCCCCTGCACGGTTCCGCGTCTCCGGGCGGGCCGCTCGACGGGTGAGAGCGGGCGCCCCGGGTGAGTCTGTCCCTCGCCCGGGTGACACGACGGGCGATACCGCCGGGTATGAGGCCAGCAATGGCGCGGGTCCGGGAGGGCGTGTGCCCCACAGGAGGGGTACGACCCCCCGAACGGGTGACAACCCCGTTCCAGACCAGCCTGTACTGTTCTGATCAGTCGCCGCGAGGTCCCCCGAAAGGCCCACACGACGACCGCACCACCAGCACCACCGCTGCCCGGCGACCCACCGGGCGCACCCGACAGGCCCGTCCGAGAGGACGAGCCGCGGAGGCACCCTCCTCCGCTCACCGCCGTCGCCGGCTCACACCCAGGCCGTCGACTGCACGCACCCGTCGCCACAGCTGCCGACGCCCTCCCCGGACGTCTGCAGGCGACAACGGCTCCTCTCTGCCGTCCGGGATCTCCGCAGTCCCGAACCAGGAGAGAAGTACTCGCATGTCCCGAACCATGCGCGACGCTCCGCTGTCCCCGGAAACGGGGTCGGCCACCACGTCGTCCACCGCCGACCGCCTCGCGGCCGGCACCACCGCAACCACACCCGGCACCACCAGCACCGGCACCCTCGTCCTCGACGAGCGTCCCGACACCGCGACGACCGTCGACCAGAGGCACCTAGCACCCTCCGGACCCGTCGGCCAGCGTCGCGAGCCGGTGCCCGCTCCTCGGCCGCGGGCCGACCACGTCAGCGTGGCGGCCCGCCCCGAGGGCGGCAGGGCGCACAGCCCGGTCATGGTGCTGCTCGTGCTCATCGCGACGCTCGGCATCCTGCTCTACGCGCAGTTCCTGCTGAACCCGAGCAACCGCGGCGACATCCTGCCCTACGCGATGATCATCGTCGCCGAGGCGATCCTCGTCGTGCAGACGCTCTTCGCGATGTGGACGATCCTCTCGGGCGGCCAGGACCCCCGCGACTTCGACTTCCACGCGACACAGGACACCCTGTACGACGAGGACGAGATCGACCGCCTGGGCCTCCGCGGCACGCCGCACCTCTGGCCGATGCGCGTCGCCGGCGAGAAGATCGTCGCCGACGTGTTCATCACGGTCTACGGCGAGGAGCTCGCCAAGATCGCGACGACCGTCCAGGCCGCGCTGGCCCTCAAGGGCGAGCACCGCACCTGGGTGCTCGACGACGGCCGCAGCGACGAGGTCCGCGACCTCGCCGCGCAGCTCGGCGCGCGCTACATCCGCCGCCTCAGCAGCAACGGCGCGAAGGCCGGCAACGTGAACCACGCGCTGGCCATCGCGAAGGGCGACTACTTCGCCATCTTCGACGCCGACTTCGTGCCCGAGACGGACTTCCTGTTCGAGACGGTGCCGTTCTTCGTCGACGAGAAGGTCGCCTTCGTGCAGACCCCCCAGACCTACGGCAACCTGACGAGCCTCGTCAGCCGCGGTGCGGGCTACATGCAGACCGTCTTCTACCGCTTCATCCAGCCGGGCCGCAACCGCTTCAACGCGGCCTTCTGCGTCGGCACGAACGTGATCTTCCGCCGCAGCGCGATCGACGAGATCGGCGGCATCGACACCGACTCGAAGTCGGAGGACGTCTGGACGAGCCTGCACCTGCACGAGGCCGGCTGGAAGTCGATCTACATCCCCATGACGCTCGCCGTCGGCGACGCCCCCGAGACCATCGAGGCGTACAGCAAGCAGCAGCTGCGCTGGGCGACCGGCGGATTCGAGATCCTGTTCCGCCACAACCCGCTCAGCCCGCGCCGCACGCTCACGATGGACCAGCGCCTCCAGTACTTCGTCACCGCGACGAACTACCTGACCGGCATCGCCCCGCTGTTGCTGCTCATGGTGCCGCCGATGGAGATCTTCTTCGACCTCCGCCCGATGAACCTGCACATCTCGGTGCTGCAGTGGTTCCTCTTCTACGCCGGCTTCTACCTGATGCAGATCGTGCTGGCGTTCTACACGCTCGGCTCGTTCCGCTGGGAGGTGCTGATGCTCGCCACCGTGTCGTTCCCGATCTACGTCAAGGCCCTGTGGAACGTCATCAGCGGCAAGGACGAGGCGTGGAGCGTCACCGGCCGCAAGGGCAAGGTGTCGTCGCCGTTCAACTTCATCATCCCGCAGGTGCTGTTCTGGCTGTTCCTCACGCTGACCTCGTGCGTGGCGCTCGTCCGCGACGCCGACAACGGCGTGCTCACGCTGGCGACCGTGTGGAACCTGCTCAACACCTTCATCCTGTCGGCGTTCCTCGTCGCCGCCTGGCGCGAGGGCCGCACGCTCAAGCGCTTCGCGAAGGCCGAGCAGCGCGGCGAGGTGACCGACGCCCCCGTGGTGCTCACCGCGCCTCCCGGCTCAGCGCCCGTGTCGCGTCGCACGCAGGTCTCGCGGCCCGCACCGCGCACCGGCGAGGAGATCCTCGCCCTGCAGCAGGCCGACGAGGCCGAGCAGGCGGCGGCGACGGAGGCGGACCTCGCGACCGCGCACCGCCTCGCCGACCGCACGCCCTCCGACGACCCGGAGCAGACGGCTCGCGACCAGGCCCGCCAGGCCGAGCTCGCGGCGTCCCGCGCCTTCGCCCACGCCCACGAGAGGGACGCGCTGGCGCACGCCGCCGAGCACGACCCCGACTCGCTCGTCGGCGCAGCACGCCGGGCCGACCGGCCCAGCGGCCGCCGCGCCTCCGACGCCGCCCCCGACCACGGCGACGCCCCCGACCACGGCGCCAGCGCCGACGACTCCGGCGCCCGCGCCGACCAGCAGGAGAGGGTCACGTCATGACCTGGATGAACCGCCTCAAGATGACCGCCGGCATGCTCGTCGTGCTCGTGCTGGTCGCTGCCTTCACGATGATCTTCACGCAGCGCCAGCAGCAGGTGAACAGCACGAGCGCCGAGATCGCCGCCCAGGAGTACTCCGTCGGCACCGACTACAGCGGCACCATCACCCGCTCGTACGTCGAGAACGGCGACGAGGTGAAGGAGGGCGACACGCTCTTCGAGGTGCAGAGCCTCTCGCTGCTGCAGGACATCTCGCGCGGCCTGGTGACCTACGACACCGCGACCTACTCGGTGGCGCCCGACGGCACCCTCACCCTGAAGGCCGCCGTCGACGGCACCGTCGCCGACGTGCTCCTCAAGGAGGGCAGCTTCGTCCAGGCCGGCGGCTCGCTCGGCACCATCGACAAGGAGGACACCCTCTTCGTCGCCGCCGACTTCGTGCTGACGCCGCGTGACTACGAGCGGATCGAGTCGGGCGCCGAGGTCGACCTCATGCTGCCGAACCAGACCACCATCACGGGCAAGGTCGGCGTCGTGAACGTCGAGACCAAGGACGGCGACGCCGAGACGACGCTGCAGGTCTCGAGCGACCAGCTCGTCGAGGGCGCCTACAACGGCCTCGTCACTCCGGGCACGCCCGTCGAGGCGAAGCTGCACCTCCGGGACGACGGGGTGCTCGCCGGCCCCGTCGACTCCCTCACCGACTTCCTGCGTCAGATCGGGGTCTGATCATCGCTGACGCAGGAGAAGAGACGACGGGTCGTCGTCGTGGGCTGGGTCGTTCGGGACCCTCGACCGACGCCGCGACCACCCGTCACGCCGAGGAGGCGCGGGTCGACACCCGACGCGCGCCGCGCCTCCTCGGCACCCCCCGCCCCGCAGGGCACGGCCTCGCAGGCCGCCGCCTCGGAGCCCGCCGCCTGGCCGGTCGCCTCGTCGCGGCCCTGGCGCTCGTGACCGCCGGCGGCCTCGTGCTCGCCGGCTGCACGAGCGACGACGGCTCGGCCGGCCCCGACGGCGGCAGCACCGAGGGCCGCACCACGGCGGCCGGCGACGTGCTGCCCGCCTCGCAGGTCGACCCGCTCGTGGCCGCCCTGCCCGAGGAGTCGGTCGCCGACGTCCCGACGATGCGGCTCGCCGACGGCGTCCTGCCGCCGACCAACCGCTGGTTCTCGGGACTGGTCT
Source organism: Frigoribacterium sp. PhB107 (assembly GCF_003751515.1). Lineage (NCBI taxonomy): Bacteria > Bacillati > Actinomycetota > Actinomycetes > Micrococcales > Microbacteriaceae > Frigoribacterium > Frigoribacterium sp. PhB107. The sequence goes on from NZ_RJKU01000002.1 coordinate 286,813, forward strand.
TCGGCGACGAGCCGATGCCGGTCTTCCCGTTCCCGATCTCGTTCCAGCTGACCGACGACGGCTTCGCCGCCGGCCAGCCCGCCCCGGTGCCGTCCGCCACCGCGATCGTCGGCCCCGCGCTCACCGACGTCTCGGTCGACCTCGGGTCGTCCGACTTCGTCGTGAGCGGCTACGACGACGTGTCGGTCACCCTCGAGCACCGCGACGGCGACACCGTGCTCGGCCACACGACGATCGCCGAGGGCTCGCCCACGGTGTCGTACACCGCGGCGACGGCGCAGACCGACGCGCTCTCGGTGCTCGGCGACGGCACCTTCGAGGCGGCCGGCGACGGCCGCGCGACGGTCGAGGTCGGCGACGCCACCTGGGGGGTCGTCGTCACCGGCGGCACCCTCGACGCCGACGCCGCTTCCGTCTCGCTGGACGAGGGGGGCTCGGTCGTGCTCGTCTCGGTCCCGGCCGGCGCCTCCTCCGACCAGGCCGTGCAGGTGCTCGACGCGGCGGCCTCGCCGCTGACCGGAGTCACCACCTCGTACGGCACGAGCGGCAGCGGCGACCAGCAGCAGCAGACCACCGAGCTCGGCTACGTGACGGCGGCGGGCGGCGACGCCCTCGTCGTCGCGGCGCCCCACCAGGGCGACTCCGGCCCCGCGGCCGGCGGGACCGACACCGGCCTCACGTACCCGACCGTCTACGGGACGGTGCCCCTCTCGATCGGCACCGGCCTGTCGTTCGGGGCGCCCACCACGACGGCCTCGGCGGCGCTCGACCTGAGCGGGCTGAGCGACGCCGAGCGCGCCTCCGTGCGCGACCAGCTCGAGATCGACGTCAGCCTGACGCCGACCTTCGCGGCTGACACCTACTACGGCGGCAAGGCGCTCTACCGGGCGTCGATGCTCTACCAGCTCGCCGTGCAGCTCGACGACCAGGAGGTGGCGGCCGACCTCAAGAAGCGGATCGTCGACCAGCTCGACCTCTGGACCGAGCCCGACGGCTGCGAGTCGCGCGACCAGGAGTGCTTCGTCTACGACCCCGCGGTGAAGGGCGTCGTCGGCAAGGCCGCGTCGTTCGGCTCGGACGAGTTCAACGACCACTACTTCCACTACGGCTACTTCCTCTACGCGGCCGGCGTCATGGCCGCCGACGACCCGTCGCTCGCCGAGGGCTGGCAGCCCGTGATGGACCTGCTCGCCGCCGACATCGCGTCGGGCTCGCAGAACGGCTCGTTCCCCGACCGTCGCGCGTTCGACCCGTTCTGGTCGCACAGCTGGGCCAGCGGCTACTCGCCGTTCGCCGACGGCAACAACCAGGAGTCGTCGTCGGAGGCGGTGGGCGCCTACGCGGGCCTGTCGCTCTGGGCGTCGGCCACCGGCGACGATGCCCTCGGCGGCGAGGCGAGCTGGATGCTGAGCGCTGAGTCGCAGGCGGCCCTCGCCTACTTCGTGGCGCCCGACCTCAGCGACCCCGTGTTCCAGGGCGCGGCCGGCACGACGACCTTCGACCACACGGTCGTGTCGCTCAACTGGGGCGGCAAGCGGGACTACGCGACCTGGTTCTCGGCCGAGCCGTCGGCCATCGCGGGCATCCAGCTGATCCCGCTCAGCCCGACGTCGGTCGACTACCTGACCGCCGAGGCCGCAGGAGGCGCGGAGCAGGTCGACGCGTTCGTCGCGGAGGCAGCGCCCGACGGCTTCGACGGGCCGCTCGCCGACTACGTCCTGATGTACTCGGCCCTGGCCGGGAAGGACGCGGCCGCGTCGGCGCTCACGACGCTCGCCGCGCTGCCCGCGACGGGGATCGACGACGGGAACTCGCGGTCGTACGCGATGGCGTGGATCTTGGCGGCGCAGGCGCGCGGCTAGCTGCGCGCGGCCGCGGGTGTGGCTGCGGCTGCGGCCGCGGGTGTGGCTGCGGCGGCGCCTGCCTCGAACCGCGTTCCGAACCATGAACCGCGTTCGTTCGCGGTTCATGGTGCGGAACGCGGTTCCTCGCGTCCGGGGCGGCGTCAGCCGACGACGCGCGTGTCGTCGACGAGCTGCGTGACGACGCCGTCGTCGCCCACCGCGACGAGGGTGCCGCCCCAGAACTGCAGGTCGCGCATGCCGGCGGCGTCGCCCTCGCCGGGCGTGAGCTGCCAGAGCGCGCGGCCGTCGGCGAGGTCGTACGCGACGACGGCGCCGCCGAGCGACTCGCCGACGAGGCCGATGCGGTCGGGTGTCGTGAGGTAGAGCGCGGTGCGCGACCCGGCGACGGGGGCGGCCTCCAACGGTGCGGCCAGGCGGCTCCGGACGGCGCCGGTCGAGGCGTCGAGCACGAGCAGCTCCCGGCGCGGTCCTGTCCCGTCCGACTCGTCCGGCCGCCCGACGGGGACGGCCGTCCGCACCAGGACGTCGCCGTCGCGCTGCCCGGGGGCGGCCGCGAGCACGACGGGCGCAGACTCGTCGGCGCTCCCGGTCGGCGCCGACCAGCGCTCCGACCCGGTGTCGCGCTCGACGCACGTCACGGCCTCCTCGTCCGCGAAGACCACGCAGCCTCCCACCACCGCGGGCGGGCGATCGGGTGCGAAGCCCCGCCTCCACAGCTCACGTCCCTCGGCCGCGTAGGCGATGCGCTCGACCGGGAACCCGTCGTCGCCGTTGGCCTGCAGGTCGACGAAGACGAGGTCGTCGTCGACGACGCTCGACGTGCCTCGCCCCCACGCCTCGCCCCACGCGCGTGAGGCGCCGGTCGCCGGGTCGACGAGCGACGCCGCCCCCGCCGTGACGACGAGGACTCGACCCTCGACGAGTCCGGCGCGTCCCACGGTGCCGAGGTCCGCCTGCCACGTCGACCTGCCGATCTCGTCGCGGGACAGCGTCGCGACGCGGGTGCGCGCGGGGCCGTCGACGAAGCCCGTGCCGCGGTCGCCGCCGCCGCCCGCGCGGGTCGTGACGAGCACCCAGTCGTCGTCGGCCTCGAGCACGGTGACCGGGCCCTCGGCCGAGACGCGGCGCTCGAGGACGAGGCCCGTCGCGAGGTCGAGCAGCGCCACCGTGGTGCTGTCCGAGCCGAGTTCCGTCGCCGTGGTGCCGACGACGGCCGTCGACGCGTCGGCGTCGACCCAGGCGCCGAGCTGGCCCGGGGCGGAGGCGTCGCTGACGTCGGAGGTCGCCGTGCTCCACCGCACGTCTCCCGAGCGCGGGTCGACCCGCGCGATGCGGTCGCCTCGGGCGGCGCGGTCGAAGCAGCCCGTCGTCGCCGTGCCGAGCTGCGTGGTCGTCAGGACGAGCACGTCGCCCCCAGCCCGAGCCAGCACGCGCAGGTCGAGGCAGCCCGGCTGCACGTCGGGCACGCCGAGGTCGGCAGGGTCGATCCGCCAGCCCTCGGGCACGGGAGCGCTCCGCAGCTCGTCGACGACGAGCCCGTCCGCCGGAGCGCCCTCGGGGTACTCGGGCTGCGCGGCGAGCCCCGCAGAGACGACGAGGGCGACCGCCACGACGCCCGCCGCGGCGGCCGTGCCCGCTCGACGCCCTGAGGAGGCGCGCTGCCAGCGGGCGCGCAGGCCGCCTCCTCGTCTGCCCGGCCGGGCAGCACGGGCCCGGGCTCCGTCGTCCCGGGCGTCGCCTTCCGCTCGGCGTTCGTCGTCCCGGGCGTCGCCGAAGGGGCGCGTGTCCTCGTGGTCCGTCACGGTGCTCGTCCCCTCTCGCGCGCCTCCGCCGATGGTACGGCTGCTGCCGCGCCTGCCCTTGCTGCCCCCTCGCACCCGATCACTCCCGAAATTCGAGAGTGATCGGCACCGTCCGGCCCCGTGGAGCCCGGTGCCGCAGTCGTCCGGCGACGGATCTCTCTCGGCTCGCCCGGAACCGCCCGCCGTTAAGCTGGTCCCGCCCGATCACCGCCGCCCCAGCCCGAAGGACTCCCTCATCGAAGCCCTGGTCATCTCGATCCTCGCCGTCGCGGCGGTCGTCCTCATCGTGATGCAGGTCCTGTACCGCCGCCGGGTCATGCGCCGCCGCCAGGCCGCGGGCCAGGACCCGGTCGGGCGCGGCACCTACGTGATCTTCGCCGTGACCGCGGCCTTCTTCCTCTTCGCGGTCTTCGTCTTCCCGCTGCTCGTCCGCGGGAACTGACCCGCGCCTCCTGCACACGAGCCGCCCCGGCTCGTCGCGGCGGCCGCGGACTGCCTGCGGCGACGCGTTCCGGACATGGTGACGCGCTGGATCGCGTCACCGTGTCCGGAACGGGCCAGTCCGGCACGTGACGCCGCGTCGAGGTGCGGCTGAGCCCGCGACCACCCTCAGCCGGCGAGCTCGACGCCCGTCGTCAGCCCGTGCACGACCCCGTCGGGGTCGACGCGCACGAGCGTCGGCCCCCAGAACGCCGACGTGAACGAGCCCGACGAGAGCTCGATCGTCCACAGGGCGCGGCCGTCGGACAGGTCGAACGCGATCAGCGTGGGGGTGTCGCGGCCGCTGGGGAAGAACGTGGCCGCGTAGCCGGTCGTCCGCGAGGTGGCGATGACGTAGGAGGCGACCGGCAGCTCCGTCACCCACCGCTCGTCGCCGGAGAGCGCGGCCAGGGCGTGCACCTCCTTGCCGCGGTCCAGACCGCTCGGGTCGCCCTGCTCGTCCGCGTCGACGACGGCCGCCAGCACGTCGTCGGTCGCCGTGCCGAAGTACGCCTGCACCTGCTCGGCCTCGCCGCTGCCAGGACCGTCGTCGCCGTCGTCGCCGCCGCGGCCCGGGGCCTGGAGCGTGCGGCTCCAGAGCTCGTCGCCGGTGCGGGGGTCGAGGCAGGTGACCTCGCCGCCCGGGACGGTGACCGAGATGCACGAGTCCGTCACGGACGGGTAGCTCGTCGACGGGAGGCGGGCCGACCAGCGGAGTGCGCCGTCGGAGTCGAGCGACACCATCGTCGGCTCGCCCCCGGCGCGCCCGCTGAGCACGACCCCGTCGAGCGACGCGGCCCACGACTCGACGTTGCGCAGGCCGCCCGGCAGCGGCTCGACCGCGCCGTCACGCGCGTCGACGACGAGGGGCTCGTCGCCCACGTCGATGACCAGCAAGTCGCCGACCAGGCGCACGCTGAGGCCGGCGCCGGCGTTCCCCGTCCAGGTCGGCGCCGACAGGTCGTCCGCCCGGTAGAGGCGGTAGAGCGAGCGGCCGCCCTGGGAGACGGCGGCCCCTCCGTCCGAGAAGCGCTCGACGGGCTGCTCGGAGACGACGACGGCCGTCGTGCTGAGGCCCTCCACCTGGAGGACGGTGCCGGAGCTGCTGCCGGTGCCGGTGCCGGTGCCGGTGGACGGGCCGGAGCCCTCGGGGTCGTAGCCGGGGTCGCTCCCGTCGGCGGTGCCGCCCGTGGCCGACCCGTCCGAGCCGTCGGCTCCGTCCGATCCTTCGGCTCCGTCCGATCCTTCGGCTCCGTCCGATCCGTCGGACTCGTCCACCGGGTCCGTCGCGCCGTCGTCCGGCGGCCCGCGCAGCACCTCCCGCACCTCCCCGGTCTCCGTGTCGATCCGGGCGAGGCCCGAGCCGACGATCGACTGCACCGCGACCAGGGCGTCCCCGGTCGCCGGGTCGACGCTCGCCTGGAGCCCGATCGCGTCGATGCCGACCGCCTCGGCGACGTCGGCGACCCAGAGCACCTCGCCCGTGCGCGCGTCGAGGCGGGCCAGGCGGCCGGGAGCGTCCTCGCAGCCGGAGTCGGGCACGTACCCCTGCGCCGACGTCGTGACGAGCACGTCGTCGTCGCCGAGCCGGGTGCTGCCGTCGAAGCCGACGCAGTCCGCCTCCGCGCCGGGCGCGAGGGCCGATCGCAGGTCGGTGCTCCACGCCGTCGCCGTCGGGGCCGTGCGGAGGTCGTCGACCTCGAAGGAGGCCCTGGCCACGGGGGCGTACTCGGGCCCCGCCGCGACGCCCCCGACCGCCACGAGGGCGGCGACGAGGGCGGTCGCGCCGAGCAGGCCCGCCACCCGCCGCGTCGGGGCCAGCCGTCGCCAGCGGGCGGCCGCGGCACGCGCGACGCCGGTCAGGGCCGAGGAGGCGCGACCGGGAGGGCGGAGGGGGCCGGCCGTCGAGACGGCCGGGTCCGGCGCCGCGGGGGCGAGGTCGCCCGCGTCGTCGACGTCCACGGCGCGGGGCCCGCCGTCGCTCCGCGCCGGGGCCCCCTCCCACACGGCCGACGCCCGGGCGGGAGCCGCCGGGCGCCAAGGCTGATCGTCGTCGTCCCGCACGGCTCCATGCTAGGTCGGGACCGGGGCGACCGGGCCGGCCCGCACCTCCGCCGCCGCCCCTCTGCGACCGACCGTCCGGTCGCGCGACCGCCGTCGTCGAGCCGACGACCGCCTCCTCGACGACGCCTCGCGCGCGTGCACAGCCCGCAGTATGCTGGCGCGTCGCCCCCGGCCGGGGGCCGCGTCCGCCCACCGAGGAGCCACCCATGGCGACCACCCCGCCCCCGAGCGCCCGCCGCGGCCTGATGCGCACGAAGTCCGTCGAGTCGTCGATCCAGGACTCGCTCGAGGGCGAGAGCAAGCTGAAGCGCTCGCTGGGCGTCACCGACCTGACCCTGATGGGCATCGCCGTCGCCGTCGGCGCCGGCATCTTCTCGGTCGGCGCGAACGCCGCCGCGAACTTCGCCGGGCCCGGCGTCATCATCTCGTTCGTCCTCGCGGCCGTCACCTGCGGCCTGGCCATCATGTGCTACGCCGAGTTCGCCTCGACGATCCCCGTGGCCGGCAGCGCGTACACCTTCACCTACGCGACGATGGGCGAGTTCCTGGCCTGGATCATCGGGTGGGACCTCATCCTCGAGACCCTCACGGGCGCGGCCGTCCTCGCGAAGTACTGGGGCATCTACCTAAGCACCGTGTTCGAGCAGTTCGGCGTGCCGCTGCCCGACACGATCGCGCTCGGCCCGGTCCAGCTGAGCTGGGGGCCGTTCCTCATCGTCGCCGTCTTCACGGTGCTGCTCGTGCTCGGGACCCAGCTGAGCTCGCGGGTCGGCAGCGTCTTCACGGTGATCAAGGTCGGCATCGTGCTGTTCGTGATCGTCGTCGGCTTCTTCTTCGTGAAGGCGTCGAACTACACGCCGTTCATCCCGGAGTCGCAGCCGCGTACCGGCGAGGGCGCGACCGACGCCTGGACGCAGTCGCTGTTCTCGTTCCTCAGCGGGGCCGCCCCGGCCCAGTACGGCGTCTTCGGGCTGCTGGCCGGCGCCTCCCTGGTCTTCTTCGCCTTCATCGGGTTCGACATCGTCGCCACCAGCGCGGAAGAGGTCAAGGACCCGCAGAAGACCATGCCCCGCGGCATCTTCCTCGGCCTCGGCATCGTCACGCTGCTCTACGTGCTCGTCGCCGTGGTGCTGACCGGCATGGTGTCGTACCGCGACCTCGCCTCGAGCGAGACGCCGAACCTCGCCACGGCGTTCGAGCTCGTGGGCGTCGACTGGGCCGCGAAGGTCATCGCCGTCGGGGCGCTCGTCGGCCTCACCACCGTGATCATGGTGCTGCTGCTCGGCCTCGCCCGCATCGTCTTCTCGATGAGCCGCGACGGGCTGCTGCCCCGCGGCCTCTCGAAGACCTCCGCCAAGCGCGGCACGCCCGTGCGCGTGCAGGTGCTCGCGGGCGTCGTCGTCGCGCTGATCGCCGGGCTCACCGACGTCGGCGTGCTCGAGGAGATGATCAACATCGGCACCCTGTCGGCGTTCGTGCTGGTGAGCATCGGCGTGATCGTGCTGCGCCGCACCCGCTCGGACCTGCCGCGCGCGTTCCGCGTGCCACTCGTGCCGTTCCTGCCGATCCTCTCGGCGGTGCTCTGCATCTGGCTGATGCTCAACCTCACGACGCTGACCTGGGCGCGGTTCGCCGTGTGGCTCGTGATCGGCGTGGTCGTGTACTTCGCCTACGGGCGGCGGCACTCGCGCGTCGGGCGCGAGCAGGCGGCCGAGCGGCAGGAGGCGCCCCGGTCGTAGGGCGCGCGGGCTGCGGCTCGGCCGCGGCTCGGCTGCGCCTGCTCCTGCACCTGCGGCCGGCCGGGTGTCTCGGCGTCGAACCGCGTTCCGAACCATGAACCGCGATGAAACGCGGTTCATGGTTCGGAACGCAGTTCCTCGCGGTGCCGAGGTGGCCGAGGGACGCCGGTCGGCGCCGCCGCCGGTCGGCGCGTGCGCGGAGCGACGCGAAAGGGACAAGACGACGCGGGGGCCCGCGTCGTCTTGTCCCTTTCGAGTCGGCTCGCGTCCGGGGGCACCCGCGCCCGGGCGCGCCCGGGTCAGCTCAGCTGGTCGAGGGCGGCGACGACCTCGGCGACCTCGGTGCGGGTCGTGTAGTCGACGTGGACGTCGGCGAACACGACCCGGCCGTCTCCGTCGACCACGAGCACCGTCGGGAACGGGATGTCGCCCGTCGCGTCCGCGTTGCTGTCGGCGACGTCGAAGCCGAGCTGGGTGTGGGCCGCGCGCGCGTCGGCGGTGGGCTCGGTCACGATGCCGAGCGCGCGGCTGAGGACGTTGCCCGGGTCGGACAGCACGGGGAACTCGAGCGATCCGTTCGTCGTGGCGAGGTCGCTGCCCTCGGGGGTCTGCGGGCTGATGGCGACCAGGGCGACGCCGCGGTCGCGCAGGGTCGGGAGCAGCTCCTCCTGGTAGGTCTTCAGCGTCAGGTTGCAGTACGGGCACCAGGCGCCGCGGTAGAAGACGAGCACCGCGGCCGACTCGCCGATCGTCTCGGCGAGGGAGACCTCGTCGCCCGCCGGGGTGAGCAGCGTGGCGTCGACGACCTGGTCGCCGACGGCGATCGCGTCCTCGGGGACGCCGACCTCGCGGAGGCTGCGCTGCTCGGCGTCGAAGACGGCGCTGAGCTCGGGGCCGATCTGGGCCGTGAAGCCCTCGTTGAACGTGCTGACCTGCGTGGCGATGTCGGTCGTCATGGCGTGCTCCTCGGTGAGGCCGCGCGTCGGGTGCGGGCCGGGTGCGTGCGACTGTAGGGGCACCTCCTCGGGGTCGTTCCCAGGTGCGTCACGGTTCGTCACGAACGCCGTCGTCGTCGCTGCCGCGTGCGTGGGTCCACGACTCAGGACCAGCGGCCCGGGTCTTCCTGAACGGTGCACGGCTCAGGACTCCGAGTCCCCCCGTCCCGCGATGCAGGACAGAAGTTCCTGAATGAGGAGGGAGGCGCGTCAGCTCTGGCAGTGGGGGCACCAGTAGGTGTCGCGCAGCTCGAGCTCCGACTCGCCGAGCTCGCCCCGGACGATCTTCGTGCCGCAGCGGAGGCACGGCTTGCCTGCCCGCCCGTAGACCCAGTCGGTGGTGCCCCGGAGATTGCCCGTGGTGGTGCGTTCGATCCTGTCCTTGTTCGCGACGATGAGCCGGTGCGCGAGGTCGATCATCTTCGGGCGGTTCTCGACCTCGCCGACCGGACGGGTCGGGAGCACTCCGCGCAGGAAGCAGACCTCGGCCCGGTAGACGTTCCCGAGGCCCGCGAGCACGCGCTGGTCGAGCAGGGCGAGCCCGACCTCGCGCCCGGGGTCGGCCTCGAGGTTGCGGAGGGCCAGCGCGGCGTCCCAGTCGGGGCCGAGCAGGTCGGGGCCGAGGTACGCCGTGACGCTGTCCTCAGGGTCGCGGGCGACGAGCTCGACGATGCCGAGGTCGAAGCCGACGGTGACCCACTCCTCCGTCTCGAGCACGACCCGGGCCTGGTACGCGGGCCGCCGCCACTTCGTGCCGTGCCTGTAGACGTGCCACGAACCCTCCATCTTGAGGTGCGTGTGCAGCGTGTGGTCACCGATGTGGTGCAGGAGGTGCTTGCCGCGGGCGATCACGTCGTCGACCACCTCGCCGCTGAGGTCGACCGTGGCGAACGCCGGGACGCGGAAGTCGGTCGCCGTCAGCACCTGGCCGTGCAGCACGGCGTCGAGGTTCTTGGCGGAGCGGTAGACGGTGTCTCCCTCGGGCACGGTGGGGGCTCCTCCTGGTCGGTGCGGTGCGGTGCGGTGCGGTGCTGTGGGTGTGGGTGTGGGTGTGGGTGGCGGTGCAGGTGCGGGCGTGATGTTCGTGTGCTGGTGCTGGTGCTGGTGCTGGTGCGGTGCGGTGCGGTGTGCCGCCGCCGCCGCCGTCGGACGACTGGGGTGGTCGGCCCCGGCACGGCGACGGCCGGGCGCGGTCTACGACCGCAGCCGGATCCCGCTCGGGGTCGGGGCGAAGCCGGCGTCGCGCAGGGCGTCGCCGAGACGGGTGCCGAGGACGAACTCTCCGTCGACGCGCTCGACCGCGAGCTTGCCCAGCCTCGTCCGCACGACCGAGGCGAGCGAGCCGGCGGCCAGCGCGAGCTCGCGGTCGTCGGGCTCGCCGAACGTGAGCAGCGTCTTGCCGCCGCGCTCGACGTAGACGGTGAGGCGTCCGTCCACGAGCACGACGAGCGAGCCGGCCTTGCGGCCCGGACGGTGCCCGGTCTTCTTCGACGTGCCGGTACCCGTGCCCGACCCCGCGCCCGTGCTCGCGCCGGTGCCGGTGGTCGGCCGATCCGGGGCGGTGCCTGCTGCGTCGGGACGGGTCAGCCCCGCCGCCGCGGCTACGACGCCGGCGGCGCCCTCGGCCGCGGCGGGTTGCCCGGGCCAGGGCAGGGCGGCTCCGTAGGGGTTCGCGGGATCGGTCGCGGCCAGGGTCACGACGGGGATCTCGCGCCCGCGCCCGGCCGACGCGAGGGCGTCGTCGTCGCGGCGGTCGGTCTCGTCGCGGACGAACGACCGCAGCCGGTCGACCGTCGGCCCGGTCGCGAACTGGGCGGCGCCCAGACCCTCGACGAAGTAGCCACGGCGGGCCCGGCCCGTCTCCTCGAAGCCGCTCAGCACCTTGTAGACGGTCGAGAAGCCGCCTCGCACGCCCTCGTTCATGACGGCCCCGCGCGTCACGACGCCGTGTCGTTCGAGCAGGATCTCGGCTTGTGCCGTGGCGCGCACGGTGGCATCGGGCTCGGCCAAGGGCAGCAGCGACCAGCGGCCGCCGACCGTCGGGGGCCCGGCCTGACGCGGCATCGTCACACGACCTCGGCTGCGGTACGACGACCGCGACCTGGTCGGCGTGCGGGGACGGGACGCCTTGCCGCTCACCTGGGTGCGCAGCGGTGCGAACGTGTCGTTGGTGATCTGGCCGGCCCAGACGAGGTCCCAGATGGCGGTGACGAGCGCGGCGTCGTCGGTGCTGCCCACGGCGTCCGAGAGCTGCCGGAAGAAGTACGCCCCCCCGCCGGCCAGCGCGCCGAGCACCTCGCGCTGCAGCTCGTCGGTGTCGGTGCCGAGCGGCTCGGGCAACGTCACCTGCGCACCGTCCGCGAGGTGCAGGCTGACCCAGCCGTCGTTCCCGGCCAGGCTGCCCGAGCCCGACCAGATGACCTCGCCGGTCGCCGTCAGCTCGTCGAGCATGCCGGGGCCGTAGTCGGTGACGCGCGAGGGCAGGATCAGCGTCTCCCACGCGGAGGCAGGCAACGCGACCCCGCTGAGCTGGTCGACGACCTGCACCACGCCGTCGAGCCCGCGCAGCCCGGAGCCCTTGGTGCCGGTGGCGACGTGCTGCCAGGCCGGGAGGAACCGGCCGAGCGTGTCGGGCGCGACCGGCTCGACCTCGTGCCGCAGCGCCGCGAGCGACCGGCTGCGGAGCCGCTTGAGCACCTCGGAGTCGCACCACTCGCTGCCCTGCTGCTGGGGTCGGAACTCGCCCTCGACGACCCGCCGCTGCACCCCGAGCTTGCGCAGGGTGTCGAGCACGACGGCCGTCCCGAGCCCGAGCCGGTCGGCGACCATCTGCGGCGTGAACGGGGCGTGGGTGCGCGCGAAGCGACCGACGAGGTCGCCGAGCGGATCGTCGACCGGCTCGACGAACGCCGTGGGCACGCCGATCGGCAGGGCGACGCCGAGGGCGTCGCGCAGTCGCGACGCGTCCTCGATGCCGGCCCAGCGCTCGGTGCCGCCGTGGATGAAGCGCAGCACGCGGTTCGAGCGGACGAGGTCTGACAGGGCTGTCTCGAGCCTGGTGCGCCCCTCGGCCGCTTCTCCGGACGAGGCAGCCACGGCGTCGCCCACCGGGGCGCTCGCATCTGCGCCCGCTGCGCCCGCTGCGCCCCCGGTCTCGGCCTCGCCCTCGGCCGTGCTGGTCGCCGCGCTGCCGGCCGTCGTCGCCAGCCAGCTCCGGTCGACGATCTCGGAGGTGGTCAGCGGCCCGAGCAGGCGCAGCAGGTCGACGACGCCCTCGATGTCGCGGGCGCGGCGGTCGGGAGCCAGGCGCTGCAGCTCGAGCTCGTGCTGGTCGATGACGTCGGCGTCGAGCAGCTCGCGGAGCTCGGCCCGGCCCAGCAGCTCTTGCAGCAGGGTCGAGTCGAGCGAGAGGGCGGCCGCGCGGCGCTCGGCCAGCGGCGAGTCGCCCTCGTACATGAACGCGGCGACGTAGCCGAAGAGCAGCGACCGGGCGAAGGGCGAGGGCACCTCGGTCTCGACCTCGACGACGCGCACGGCGCGGGTCTCGAGCTCGCGGGTGAGGCTCATCAGGGCCGGCAGGTCGTAGACGTCCTGCAGGACCTCGCGCACGGCCTCGAGCACGATCGGGAACTGCGGGTACTTGCGTGCCACGTCGAGCAGCTGCGAGGCCCGCTGGCGCTGCTGCCAGAGCGGCGAGCGACGGCCGGGGTTGTACCGGGGCAACAACAACGCGCGGGCCGCGCACTCGCGGAAGCGGGAGGAGAACAGGGCGGAACCGCCCACCTCCTCCGTCACGATCGCGTCGAGGTCGTCGCCCTCGAACCGGAAGAGCTCGGCCCCGGGAGGCTCGGCGTCGGTGTCGGGGATGCGCACGACGATCCCGTCGTCGGCCGCCATCGCGCCGCCGTCGACGCCGAGCTGGTCGCGGATGCGGGCCGAGATCGCGAGGGCCCACGGCGCGTGCACCTGCATGCCGTAGGGGGAGTGGAGGACGAGCCGCCAGTCGCCGAGCTCGTCCCGGAAGCGCTCGACGACGAGGGTCGTGTCGGACGGCACGTGTCCGGTCGCCTCGCGCTGCTCGGTGACGAAGGCCAACAGGTTGCGGGCCGCGCGCTCGTCGAGCCCGCCCTGCGTGACCCGCCGGGTGGCGTCGTCGGTCGACGAGCTGGCGAGCTCACGGATGTAGCCCCCGATCGCACGGCCCAGCTCGGCCGGACGGCCGATCCCGTCGCCCTTCCAGAAGGGGACGCGACCCGGCTGCCCGTAGGCAGGGGAGACGAGCACGCGGTCGTGCGTGATGTCCTCGATGCGCCAGCTCGTCGCGCCGAGGGCGAAGACGTCGCCGACCCGGGACTCGTACACCATCTCTTCGTCGAGCTCGCCGACGCGGGCGGCCTTCTCGCCGACCATGAAGACGCCGAACAGGCCGCGGTCGGGGATGGTGCCGCCGCTCGTGACCGCGAGCCGCTGGGCGCCGGGTCGACCGGTGAGCGTGCCGTGCACGCGGTCCCAGACGATGCGGGGCCGCAGCTCGGCGAACTCGTCGGAGGGGTACTTGCCGCTCAGCAGGTCGAGCGTCGCGTCGTAGGCCGAGCGGGGCAGGGTCGCGAACGGGGCGCTGCGGCGCACGGTCTCGAACCACTCGTCGGCGTCGATCTCGTCGAGGGCGACGGCCGCGACGGTCTGCTGGGCGAGCACGTCGAGCGGGTTCGTCGGCACGCGCAGCTCTTCGATCAGGCCCGCCACCATCCGCTCGGCGGCGACGGCCGAGTGGATCAGGTCGGCCCGGTGCTTGGGGAACATCACGCCCCGGCTGATCTCGCCGACCTGGTGCCCGGCCCGCCCGACGCGCTGCAGGCCGCTGGCGACCGACGGCGGCGACTCGACCTGGACGACGAGGTCGACCGCACCCATGTCGATGCCGAGCTCGAGCGAGCTGGTCGCGACGACGCAGCGGAGGCGTCCGCTCTTCAGGTCGTCCTCGATGATCGCTCGCTGGTCTTTCGAGACGGAGCCGTGGTGCGCGCGCGCGAGCAGCGGCTCGCTGCCCTGGGTCTGCCCGCTGCCGCCGATCATCTGGGCCGGTGCGCCGCCTCCCACCATGGGGTTGCGGGTCGCCACCGTGGCTGCGGACGGCGCGAAGGGATCGACCGCGGTGGACGAGTCCGAGGCGTCGGAGCTGTCGGAGGCGCCGGCCGCGACCTCGGGGACGGCGCCGGCGGGCACCAGCTCGCCTCGCGCCTCCTCGGCGGCCTGCAGCGCGGCGGCCCGGGTCTCGACGTCGGCGCCCGTGCGCTCGAGGTAGATGTCGTTGAGGCGCGCGGTGAGCCGCTCGGCCAGCCGACGCGAGTTCGAGAAGACGATCGTCGAGCGGTGGTCGAGGATCAGGTCGACGATCCCCTCCTCGACGTGGGGCCAGATAGAGCCCTGCGGAGCACTGCCCGCGGCGGAGCCCTCGAGCGGCGCGGCCGTGCCCAGCTCGGTCATGTCGTCGACGGGCACGACGACGCGCAGGTCGAAGGTCTTCTCCGACCGTGGGTTGACGATCGTGACGGGCTTGCGGCCGGAGAGGAACCGGGCCACCTCGGTCGGCGGGCGCACCGTCGCCGACAACCCGATGCGCTGCGCGGGCTTCTCGAGCAGCGCGTCGAGCCGCTCGAGCGACAGGGCGAGGTGCGCGCCGCGCTTCGTGGCGGCGACGGCGTGCACCTCGTCGACGATGACGGTGTGCACGCCCTTGAGGTTCTCGCGGGCCGCCGAGGTGAGCATCAGGTAGAGCGACTCGGGAGTGGTGATGAGGATGTCGGGCGGGGTGCGCTGCAGGAGGCGGCGGTCGCCGGACGACGTGTCGCCCGACCGCACCCCCACGGTGAGCTCGGGTGCGTCGATGCCGAGCCGGCGAGCCGTCTGGGTGATGCCGACGAGGGGCGAGCGGAGGTTGCGCTCGACGTCGACGCCGAGGGCCTTGAGCGGCGAGATGTAGAGGACCCGTGTGCGGTGTTCTCTCACCTCGGGCGGCGGCCCGCTCGCGAGCGTGTCGATCGACCAGAGGAACGACGCGAGGGTCTTGCCCGAGCCGGTCGGCGCGATGACGAGGGCGTCGTCGCCCTCGCTGATCGCCTGCCACGCCGCCTGCTGCGCGAGGGTGGGCGCCGCGAAGGCGCCCCGGAACCACTCGCGGGTCGCGGGGGAGAAGCGCTCGAGGATGTCGGTCATCGTGAGGACCATCCTGCTCCGGACCACCGACACTGCGCCGAGAGCGCGGCACGACGGCGGCTGCCCGGGCCCCGGCCCCGGACGTCGGGGGCCGCCGCTACGGTGGGCGCATGCCGAACCTGCTGCACCTCGACTCGTCCGCCGACACGGCGACCAGCCGGTCGCGCGCCATCACCGCCTCCTTCGCCGACGCCTGGCGGTCGCTCGGCGACGACCACACGGTGACGCGCCGCGACCTGCACGTCGACCAGCCGCCGCACCTCAGCGACCCGGCCCTGCACTGGCCCGCGCGGCTGCGGCTCCCCGGCGCCGCCCCCGACCCTGCCGCCGAGGCCCTCCAGGCCGAGCTGATCGCCGAGCTGACGGCCGCCGACGTGGTCGTCGTCGGCGCCCCTCTCTACAACTACACGGTGCCGTCGACGCTCAAGGCCTGGCTCGACAACGTGCACCTGCCCGGGGTCACCGCGCCCTTCGACGGCGACGACCAGCAGCCGATGCTCGGCCGTCCGCTGCTGATCGCGACCAGCCGGGGCGGCTCGTACGACGTCGGCTCGCCGACCGAGGGCTGGGACCACGCGGTGCCGGTCCTCGAGCAGATCCTGGGGGCGACGCTCGGCATGGTCGTCGAGGTGATCGCGGTGAACCTCACGCTGAGCGGACAGATCGCGATGCCCGACGGGGCGCGCGAGCGAGCCGAGCGCGAGCTCGCCGAGGCGCTCGCGGCGGCCGCCGACGCCGCGCGCCGCCTCGGGTGAGCGGCCGTGCCGGCCGCCTCGGTCGCCGCGCGCAGATCGTCGCGGCCCGGGTGCTCGGCTACCTCTCGGCGGTGCTCGCCGTCGTCGGCGTCGTGACGCTCGCCAAGGGCAGCCCCGGCGTGGGCGGCCTGCTGTTGCTCGCCGCCTTCGTGCTCGTCGCGATCGCGTACGCGTTCGTCCGCAGCGTGGCCCGGCGCAGCGTGGCCCGGCGCAGCCCGGACCGGACCAGCCCGGACCGGCCCAGTTCGCGGCGCGGCTCCCGCCTCAGGCGACCCGGGCGATGAGTCCGCGGCCGTAGTTGAGGCGCGACTGGGCCTCGAACAGCTGCGCCTGGCCGTCGGGCAGTGCGGGCTCGAAGCTCTGGTGGGTGAACGAGCCGTTCGTCGCGGTGAACTGGACGAAGCCCGAGCGGCGGTCCGCCTTGACGAAGAAGAACGCGATCGCCCCCAGGCCGATGATCGTCCAGAAGAACAGCACGAGCAGCACGACGCCGAGGGCGATCGCCCAGCCCGGCGTGTAGCGGTCGGTCCGCGACATGTCCTGGACGAAGAGCTGCGTGCCCGCGAGCGGACGCGTGCCCGACGGGGTCACGAGCTCGTGCTCGGTGAGGGTGATGTCGCCGTACTGGACGAGCGCACGGGGAGGCGCGGGCCGGCGGGGCGGGACGGGGACGAGCTCGCTCGACATGAGGGCCTCTCGACGATCGGGGTGAGATCCCAGGATGGCGGTCTCGCGGGCCGGGCGCCAACCCCCTCGCGGGGGAGGAGCCCGGGGCGGCGACCGGGCACGCCGCCGGCCCCGCTGTCGGCGGCAGCGCCTAGGGTCGGACCATGCACAGTCGCACCCTGGGCCGCACCGGCCGCGAAGTATCCGTCATCGGCCTCGGCACCTGGCAGCTCGGCGCCGACTGGGGCGACGTCAGCGAGAGCGACGCGCTCGAGGTGCTCGGCGCCTCCGTCGAGTCGGGCGTCACCTTCTTCGACACCGCCGACGTCTACGGCGACGGCCGCAGCGAGAAGGTCATCAGCACGTTCCGCGCGGCGAACCCCGACCTCCCGCTGACCGTCGCCACCAAGATGGGCCGACGCCTCGACCAGGTGCCGTCCAACTACGTGCGCGAGAACTTCATCGCCTGGACCGACCGCTCGCGTCGCAACCTCGGCGTCGACACCCTCGACCTGGTCCAGTTGCACTGCCCGCCGTCCGCCGTGTACGACGACGACGCCGTGTACGACGCGCTCGACGAGCTCGTGCAGAACGGGGCCATCGCCTCCTACGGGGTGTCCGTCGAGGAGGCGCAGCAGGCGCTGACCGCGATCGCCCGCCCCGGCGTCGCGACCGTCCAGATCATCCTCAACGCGTTCCGGCTCAAGCCGCTCGACGAGGTCCTCCCCGCGGCTCAGCGGGCCGGGGTCGGCATCATCGCCCGCGTGCCGCTCGCCAGCGGGCTGCTCTCGGGCAAGTACACGGCCGAGACGACGTTCGCCGAGAACGACCACCGCACCTTCAACCGTCACGGCGAGGCCTTCGACCAGGGCGAGACCTTCAGCGGCGTCGACTTCGAGCAGGGCGTCCGCGCCGCGCAGGAGTTCGCGGCGGCCGTGCCCGACGGCGTCACCGTGCCCCAGGCGGCGCTCGCCTGGATCGTCGACCAGCCGGGCGTCAGCACCGTCATCCCGGGGGCGCGCAACGTCGAGCAGGCGAAGGCCAACGCGGCGGCCGGCGACGTCGAGCTCGAGGAGGGCCTCGACTCCGAGGTCGTCCGCATCTACGACGAGTACTTCCGCGCCGCGGTCCACCCCCGCTGGTGACCTGGTGAGAGGCCCGAGATCGACCGCGGCGCACACGCCGACGTCGATCTCGGGCCTCTCGTGCGCCCGGCCGGGCCGCCGTCGGGCTCGTGCGGGCCCGGCCGGGTCGCGGTCGGGCCCGGCCGTGCTCGGGCCGGGGTACAGCGACCTGACCAGCCGAGCAGCCGCGCGGGCGTAGACCGGGGTCATGGCCGACAACATGTACACGCCCCAGAACCCCGTCGAGCAGTACCCGCAGCCTCCCTTCGAGCCGCAGCAGCAGTCCGCGCCCGGCGACGTCCACGCGATGGTGCCCGAGCCCGACCACGGCGAGACCAGCTACGTCGGCAGCGGCCGTCTGGCTGGCCGCAAGGCGCTCGTCACCGGCGCCGACAGCGGCATCGGCCGTGCGACCGCCATCGCCTACGCCCGTGAGGGCGCCGACGTCGCGCTCAGCTACCTCCCCGAGGAGCAGGCCCAGGCCGAGGAGGTCGCCCAGCTCGTCCGCGACGCCGGACGCACCGCGGTGCTGCTGCCCGGCGACCTCCAGGACGAGCAGACCAACGCCGAGGTCGTCGAGAAGACGGTCGCGGAGCTCGGCGGGCTCGACATCCTCGCGATCATCGCCGGGGTCATGCCGACCGTCGACAGCATCGACGACTTCGAGACGAAGACGCTCGACCACGTCCTGAAGGCCAACATCTACCCGCTGTTCTGGCTGACCAAGGCGGCGTCGCCGCACCTGGAGCCGGGTGCGTCGATCCTCACGTGCTCGTCGATCCAGGGATTCCAGCCGTCGCCCTCGCTGGCCGAGTACGCCGTCTCGAAGGCCGGCATCGCCAACTGGACCCGTGCCATGGCCCAGCAGCTCGCCGAGCGCGGCATCCGGGTCAACGGCGTCGCCCCCGGCCCCGTCTGGACCCCGCTGCAGCCCGCGTTCGTGCCGAACGAGAAGATCGAGACGTTCGGGTCTGAGGCCGCCTACGGCCGTCCCGGACAGCCCGTCGAGCTGGCCCCGTCGTTCGTGTTCCTCGCGAGCCAGGAGTCCAGCTACATCAGCGGCGAGACCATCGCGGTCACCGGCGGCACGCCGATCCACTGAGCCGCGCCTCCTGCGGTCGTCGACGGTCCGTCCTGCAGCTGCGGGGCGGGCCGTCGGTCGTTCGGGGGCTCGTCCCGCGATGCGAGACGGATCCTCCTCCGCGCGACCGCGTTGCCGCCTCCTTGCGGCCCCCGACGCAGGAACGCTCTCACATTCGAGAGTGATCCGGATGCGGGTCCGGGTCCGGGTGCGGGTGCAGGTCCGAGCCCGAGCCCGAACCCGAGCCCGAGTCCGAGTCCGAGCATCGCCGCGGGACTACGCCCAGCGCGTGCCCTCGCCCGCGAGCACGGCCCGATACCCCTCGCGGAACGTCGGGTAGGCGAACGTGAAGCCCGTCCCGCGCAGCAGCCCGTTCGACAGCCGCTTGTCGCCGCCCGCCTGACGCCCCGCAGGAGGTGCGGGCTGCGGAGCAGGGACGCCCAGCTCCGCGGCCAGGAATACCAGGACGTCGTCGAGCCGCGCCGGCTCGTCGTCGGTGCCGAGGTAGACCGGTCCCACCATCGCGAGCCCGGCGAGGTGGACGAGCGCGGCGGCGGCGTCGTCCCGGTGGATCCGGTTGGTGTGCGGCGACGTGCCGGGCGTCTCAGCCAGGGTCGCCGACCCGCCGCGCACCTGCTCGATCAGGCGTTCGCGCCCCGGACCGTAGATGCCCGAGAGTCGCACCAGGGTCGCGTGCGGTGCGCGGTCGCGCAGCAGCGCCTCCGCCTCGACCAGCACCGCGGCCGTCGGGGTGCCGCCGGTCGCGGGGGTCTCCTCGGTGACGAGCCCGCCGTCCTCGACGTCGTACACCGCGGTCGACGAGACCACGAGGAGGCGCGGGTCGGCCGCCGAGCGCTCGATCCCGTCGAGCACGTGCGCCAGCCCGTCGACGTACGTGGCCCGGTACTCGTCCGGGTCGCGACTGCCCGCGGCGAGGGCGACCACGACGACCGTCGCGTCGTCGTCGATCACGGGAACCTCGGTGCGCAGGTCGACGGCGCGGCCCTCGAGCTGCTCGGGCAGCACCTCGGGCCGACGGCGCAGGCCCACCACGCGGTGCCCCGCGGCGGCGAACCGCAGGCCGGTCTCGGTGCCCAGGTCGCCGCAGCCGGCGATGACGATGCTCATCGACCGAGCGTACCCACGGAGGTGCGGCGCGGCCTGGGCGGGCGGCAGCGAGCTCGAGACGGGTGCGGCGGCTCAGAGCCGCTCGAGCGTCGCCGGGTCGAGCGTCCCGTCGAAGAACCGCCCGAGCGCCCGGGCGAAGCGCTCCTCGGAGGGGTCCGCCTGGGCGAAGAGCGTCAGCGACGAGTGCAGCTTCATCGCGTCGACCTCGCCGAGCACGTCGACGGCGGAAGGCCCGACAGCGCCGTCGCGCACACCGTCGACCGTCCCGTCGGGCAGCTCGAGCAGGGCGTCGACGCAGTCGAGGAGGCGCGGGCCGAGCACCGGGTGCGCGAGGAACGCCCGGGCGGCGCCGACCGTCTCGAGGGCGAAGTGCTGCGAGGTCGCGCTGGTGCCCAGCCCCGCCACCTGCGGGAACACGAACCACATCCAGTGGCCGCGCTTGCGCCCGGCGCGCAGCTCCCGCAGCGCGTGGTCGTACGTGCCGTCCGCCTCCTGGGCGTCGACGAAACGGTCGAGGTCGTGGCGCGAGAGCAGGTCGTCGTCGGTCATCGTCCCGGTCTACGCCCGTCGACGGGAGGTGCGTCCGACACGGGGCCCGTCCTCGCCCCTGCGAGCCCGCGACCCTCCAGGGGCTGGCGGAGCCGTCGCCGCACGAGCTAGTCTGGTCGGCTGCCCGGACCGGGCGGCGCGTCCCCGCCGCACGCCTCCGCGGCCCGAGAGACCACGATGACCTCCACCGCCGAGCCCGGCCACGAGCCCGTCCCCGAGACGCCGACGCACGCCGTCCCCGAGACGCCGACGCACGCCGTCGTCGTCGTCGAGCAGATCCCCTTCCCCGCGTCCGTGTCGCCCGACGCCGCCGACGTGCCCGACGCCGCCGCTGCCGACTACGTCGCCGCCGTCGACCTCGAGAACGCCGTCCGCCGCGCCGCGATCGGCTCCGACGAGCTCTCGTGGGAGCCCGACGAGCAGCTCCCCCACCTGCTCGACGAGGTGCACAGCGACCACCGGCTCTTCGGCGTGCGGGAGCAGGGCCGTCTCGTCGCGGTCGGCTGGTACGAGACGCGACGCGAGGGCGACGCGGCGACGACCGCCTGGCTCGACGTGTCGGTGCTGCCCGAGGCCCGTCGCCGCGGCCACGGCACGCTGCTGGCCGAGCACCTCGAGCAGCTCGCCCGCGCCGAGGGGCGGACCCAGGTGATCGCCTACGTGCGCTCCCGGGGCGAGGGCGAGCCGCGCCTCCTTCCTCCCACCGGCGCCGGGTCGGTGCCACGGGAGAACGACGAGGTGCGCTTCCTGCTGGCCCGGGGCTGGGAGCTCGGCCAGGTGATGCGCTGCAGGCGGCTGCCGCTGCCCCCGGACGAGGAGGCGCTCGGCACGGTCCGCGAGCGGGCTCGGTCGGCCGCGTGCGACGCCTACCGCCTGCACACGTGGGTCGGCCGCTCGCCCGAGCGCTGGGTCGACGACCTCGCCGCGCTCGAGACGCGGATGAGCACGGACGCCCCCGCCGGCGGCCTCGACGAGCCGGAGGACGTCTGGACCGCCGAGCGCTGGCGCGACGAGGAGGAGCGCTCGCTCTCCGGTCCGCGCACCCGCTTCACGGCGGTGGTCGAGCACGTCGCCTCCGGCCGGCTCGTCGGGTTCAGCCAGGTCGAGGCGCCGGCCGACCGCGCGCGACCGGCGTTCCAGCAGGACACCCTCGTGCTGCGCGAGCACCGAGGTCACCGGCTCGGCTGGCTGCTCAAGGTCGCCACGACCGACCTGCTGCTCGCCGAGCGTCCCGGGCACCCCGCGGTGTTCACCTTCAACGCGGAGGAGAACCGGCCGATGCTCGACGTCAACGAGGCCGTGGGCTTCGTGCCGTTCGAGCACGAGGGGGCGTGGAGCAAGAAGCTGTGACGCCGCGACCTCGTGTCAAGGCCCTGACCGCGTCCGACGTGCCCGGCTACCGTCGAGCACGACCGGCGGGGATGGCAGCTCCCCGCCGGTCGTCGACTCCCTGGACGTTCACGTCCGTCCGTCCGTCTGCCCCGCCCGCCGCCGTCGATGTCGAGAGGTCCCCGCCGTGAGTCCCTTCCTGCCCCGCACCGCTGTCGTCACGGGCTCCGAGTCCGGGATCGGCCGGGCGACCGCGGTCGCCCTCGCCGAGGCGGGCCTCGACGTCGGCGTGACCTGGCTCGACGACCAGGCGGGGGCGGAGGCGACCGCCGAGGAGGTGCGTTCCCGTGGGCGCACCGCCCACGTCGCGCACCTCGACCTAGGGCAGCTCGAGAGCTGCGGGGACGTCGTGGACGACCTGGCCGAGCGGCTCGGCGGCCTCGACGTGTTCGTGAACAACGCGGGCACGGGGTCGTCCGTCCCGGTCGTGGACCTCTCGCTCGAGGAGTGGCGGCGGGTCGTCACGGTCGACCTCGACGCCGCGTTCGTCTGCCTGCAGCGCGCCGCCCGGCGGATGGTCGCAGCGGGCACCGGCGGGCGCATCATCGGCGTGACGAGCGTGCACGAGCACCAGCCGCGGGTCGGCTCGGGCGCCTACGACGCCGCGAAGCACGGGCTCGGCGGGTTGCTAAAGACGATGGCGCTCGAGCTCGGCCGGGACGGCATCACCGTCAACGCGGTCGCGCCCGGCGAGATCGCGACCCCGATGACCGGGCAGGCCGACGTCGACCCCACGACGGTCGACCGGCCCGGCGTTCCGCTCGGTCGTCCCGGGGACGCGCGCGAGGTCGCGGCGGTGATCGCGTTCCTCGCGTCGCCCGCGGCCGGGTACGTGACGGGCGCCTCCTGGGCCGTCGACGGGGGGATGCTGCAGATGGGGCCACAGGGCGGGTCGCACCTGGTGGGCGACGGGTGGCGGCACGTCTGATCGCGGACTCGCGCCCTACGCCGTGAAGTCGGCGCTGAGCTCGGCGTGCACCTCGATGTCGGCGGGGGCGAGGTCGAAGCCGCCACCGCCTCCTGCGGGCGACATCGCGGCGCGGGCGAGGCCGAAGGTCGCCGCGCCGCCCGCCGCCCCGGGGCGCAGTCCGGGCTCGAAGACGGCGACGAGCACGGGCTGCGACAGGCCGAGCGCTTCCGCGTAGTCGCCCGCTCGCGTCACCGCGTCGGCCACGGCGGCGACGCGGGCCGCCCGCTCGGCCTCCGCCCGCGAGTCGTGGCCGAGCGACCACTCGAGCGCGTCGACCGAGACGCCGTCGACCCGGGCCAGCTCGGACACCCAGGCAGAGAGCGCCGCGAAGTCGCTGAACCGCACGACGACGACCGAGCGCGCCCGGAAGCGGGCGGGCAGGTCGGGGTCGGGAGTCGAGGAGGTGCCGTCCGCGTCCCAGCGGACCGGCGGGGCCACGGGGCCCACGGTCACGTCCTGCGCGCTCCACCAGGTCGCGGCGCCCTGCCGTCGGTGCCCCGTGGCCTGCTCGGAGACCTGCGCGTGCAGCGACTCGGCCTCGGCGACGACGGCCTCGCGGTCGGTGCCCTCGGCGACGAGCGACAGGTGCACGACACCCCGCTCGGCACGGTGCCGGTGGACGACGGAGCCGGTGACGGCGATGGTGGTCATGGTGCCTCCTCGAGCGGGCGGGCGGTCCGCCGGGGCGGGGCGCGCCTCCTCGGCGGTCACCGCTCGGCAGGCCGGGCTCGGCCTCCGGGGCCGGGCTGTGCCTCAGGCTACGGGCGCCTCGTCCGCGCCGTCGAGCACGGCGGGAGCCGTGACCCGCGACATGAACGCGACGAGGTCGGCGAGCTCCTCCTGCGAGACGCCGTGGGCGAGGCCCGGGTAGACGGTCTGCTCGGCGTCGGCGTGCGTCTCGAGCCAGGCGGAGGTGCGCTCGACCGCGGCGACCGGGATCACCGAGTCGACGTCGCCCCGACCGTAGAAGACGGGCGGCCGGACCTCGGCGAGGGCCTCGTCACGAGCGGCGGACGCGGCCGCGGTGTCGGGGTCGGCGTCCGACGCGGTCGGCACGACGAAGCCCGCCAGCACCGCGGCGAACTCGAAGCGGCGAGGAGCGTGGCGCAGCAGCTGCAGCGACAACGAGCCGCCCTGCGAGAAGCCGAGCAGGCTGACCGAGGGGTGTGCGTCGCCGAGCGAGTCGAGCCAGGAGAGCACGGCCTCCGCGGCGTCGTCCACCGCGCCGGCGGACGGTGCGCCCGGCGTGCTGAGCGGGTACCAGGAGAAGCCGTCGCCGTGCGGCATCGGGGCGCGCAGCGACGCGAGCACCACGTTCTGCGGCAGGTAGGGGGCGAGTCCGATCAGGTCGCCCTCGTGCGAGCCGACGCCGTGCAGCAGCACGACGAGCGGCCGCCCGGCCCGGTCGGGCTCCTCGACGGACCAGCGGACGAGGGCGGGATCGATCGTGACCATGCCTCGACCCTGCCAGACGGGCTGACGGGACGCGCGCCTCCTCGGGGCTCGGAGAGCGTTTCGTCACCCGACCGTGACGAAGGCCTAGTAGACAGGGGGCCATGAGCTCTGTCCAGACCCCCGACCCCACGCCCGGCGACCCCAACCCGGGCTGGCTGTCCGAGGAGGAGCTGTACACGATCCGGCAGCGCATGCCGATCCTCTACGTCGAGGCGGTGCCGGTGCGGACCGACGGCATGGGCGTCGTGACCGAGGTCGGGGTGCTGCTGCGCGCCTCCGAGGAGGGGTCGATCTCGCGGATGCTCGTCTCGGGGCGCGTGATGTACGGCGAGAGCCTGCGGACGGCGCTGTTCCGCCACCTCGAGAAGGACCTCGGGCCGATGGCGTTCCCGCAGCTGCCGCCGTCGCCGGTGCCGTTCCAGGTCGCCGAGTACTTCCCGCTGCCGGGGTCGTCGGTCTACACGGACGCCCGCCAGCACGCCGTGTCGCTCGCCTACGTCGTGCCCGTCACCGGCACCTGCGACCCCCGTCAGGACGCGCTCGAGCTCACCTGGCTGACGCCGCACCAGGCCGCGTCGGACGACGTCGCCGGCGAGATGGAGGGCGGGCGCGGGGCGCTGCTGCGGAGCGCGCTCGCCTCGGTCGGCGCGCTGCAGTAGCGCGCCGCGCCGCGCCGCGCTGCGTGGCGCGCCCGCGCCCGCGCTGCGTGGCGCGCCCGTCGGCATCGCTGCACCCCTGAACCCGCGCTGCACCCCTGGAACCGAGGGTGCGATGCGGATCCGCGGGTGCAATCGGATCCGAGGGGGTGGCCGGCGACTTGTCCACAGCCGAGGAGGCGCGGGTCGCGACCCGAGGACCGCCTGCGACATGCTCGTCTCGTGCGTGACATGTCAGGACTGCTCATCCTCCGGCAGGAGGTCGTGGCCGACGGGGGCGACAGCTCGACCCTCGAGCGCGACGCCCGGCGCGGGCGCCTCGTCCGCCTGACCGCAGGGGCGTACGTCCGCGCCGACGAGTGGGCCGCCCTGACCCGCGCAGAGCAGCACGGAGCCCGCGTGCACGCGGTCGTGCCGCGGCTCGGGCCGGACACGTTCGTGTCGCACGAGTCGGCCCTGGCGCTGCAGGGCTTCCCGCTGCTGGGCGAGTGGCCGACGCGGGTGCACGTCGTGTCCCGGGGACGCCCGCGCACCAAGGTCAGCTCGACCGTGCACCGACATGCCGTGGCCCTGCGGGACGACGAGACCTCCGTGGTCCAGGGGCTGCCGGTGGTGCTGCCGCGACGGGCAGCGGTCGACGTCGTCCGCCGACGGGACCTCCGTGGCGGGGCCGTCGTGCTCGACCACGGTCTCGCCGTCGGCGCGTTCTCCCGGGAAGACCTCGAGGGGGTCCTCGCCGAGCGCGGTCGTGCGCAGGGCAGCCGGCGGGCCGCCGCCTCCGTGGCCTTCGCCGACGGGCGAGCCGAGTCGCCCGGGGAGTCGATCAGCCGCGCCGCGATGCACTCCGCGGGGCTGACGCGACCCGAGCTGCAGGCCCGTCTGCCGGCCGAGGGGTCGCTCGTGGGGTTCGTCGACTTCTGGTGGCCGTGCTGCGGGGTGATCGGCGAGTTCGACGGGGAGGTGAAGTACAGGGACGCCGCGATGCGCGCAGGGCGCACCGCCGAGCAGGTCGTCGTCGATGAGAAGCTGCGGGAGGACGCCCTGCGTGCACTGCCCGGCGTCCGCACCGTCGTGCGCTGGGGCTGGGCGGAGGCGCTCGCGGTCGAGCCGCTCCTCCGGAAGCTCGCCCGCGCGGGCGTCTGCTGAGGCGGTACCGCCCGAGCGCGTGGTCCCCGTCGCGCGGTGCACCCCCTGTCCGGCACTGCACCAGCGGTTCCGGAGGTGTCGTGCGGGCTCGGGGGTGCAGCGCGCGGCGCAGGCTCGCAGCGTGGGCGGTCCGGCGTCGGGGGAACCGGCTGCGGCGGGCGCAGCGCGACGCCCCCGGGCGGGGCGGTGGCGCCGCCCGGGGGCGTGGGTGCAGGTGGTGCCGTGGGGCCTAGCGGCCGCCGCGCTGGCCGCCGCCGCTGCGGGGCTTGCCGCCGACGAGTCCGCCGACCTTCAGGCCGCCGGGACGACCGCCGTCCGAGGAGGCGCGACGCGAGCCGCCGCCGGAGCGACCGCCCTGCGAACGCTCGCCCTGCGACGCCGCGAAGTCGGCCTGGTCGTTGCGCACGGCGTTCGTGCGGCTCTGGCCGCCGTCGCTCTGGGCGCGGCGTCCGGGCTGGCGGGTGCCGCGAGCCTCGGAGTCGCGAGCGCCGCCGTCGCGGGCGCCGCCGTCGCGCACCGGCGACACCGCGCCGCGGCCCGACTCGGTCGAGTAGAAGGTCGAGGCGCCGCCGCGGGGAGCCGCGTCGCGCGAGCGACCGCCGTCACGACCGTCACGTCCGCCACGGGGTGCTCCGTCACGACCGCCCGAGCGGGCGGGCCCGCCGTCGCGACCCGCGCCTCCTGCACGCCCGCCGCCCGCAGCGGGACGACCCGAGCGGTCGGCACGAGCGATCGGGGCGCCGGTGCTGTCCTGGCGGGCGGCGCGCTTGCGCTGGGCGTTGGCGCCCTGCGAGCGACCTCCGCCGCCTCCGCCGTTGCCGCCCTGCTGCTGCTGCACGGCCGACTTCGGCAGGGGCTTGACGTACGCGGCGACCTCGCCGACGAGCGCCGCGACCTCGGGGGAGGAGGTCGTGACGGCCGTGGTGGTCGGCTTGATGTCGGCCTTCTTCATCAGCTGGGCGACGTCGCGCTTCTGGCTGGGGATGACGAGGGTGACGACGTCGCCCTCGGCTCCGGCACGAGCGGTGCGGCCCGAGCGGTGCAGGTACGCCTTGTGCTCGGTGGGCGGGTCGACGTGGATCACGAGCTCGATGTCGTCGACGTGCACCCCGCGGGCGGCGACGTCGGTGGCGACGAGCACACGGGCGGTGCCGTCCTGGAACGCGGCGAGGTTGCGGTCGCGCTGCGGCTGCGACAGGTTGCCGTGCAGGTCGACCGAGGGGATGCCGGCCTCGGTCAGCTTCTTGGCGAGCTTCTTGGCGTGGTGCTTGGTGCGCATGAAGAGGATGCGGCGGCCCTTGCCCGAGGCGAGCTTCTGCACGAGGGCGTTCTTGCTGTCGAGGTCGGGCGTCTCGAAGACGTGGTGGGTCATCGCGGCGACGGGCGAGTTGGCCTCGTCGACCGAGTGCAGCACCTCGTTGTGGAGGAACTGCTTGACCAGCTTGTCCACGCCGTTGTCGAGAGTCGCGCTGAAGAGCAGGCGCTGGCCGTCGTTCGGGGTGGCCTTCATGATGCGGGTGACGCCGGGCAGGAAGCCCAGGTCGGCCATGTGGTCGGCCTCGTCGAGCACGGTGATCTCGACGGCGTCGAGCTTGATGAAGCCCTGCTTCATCAGGTCCTCGAGGCGGCCGGGGCAGGCGATGACGATGTCGACGCCCGACTTGAGGGCCTGGACCTGGCGGTTCTGCGAGACGCCGCCGAAGATCGTGGTGGTGTTCATGCCGTACGCGGCCGCCATCGGCGCGAGGACGGCGTCGATCTGCGTGGCGAGCTCGCGGGTCGGGGCGAGCACGAGGCCGAGCGGGCGGCCCGGGCGGCGCTTGCCGCCGGCGAGCTTGCCGCCGAGGCGCGCGGCCATCGGGATGGAGAAGGCGAGGGTCTTGCCCGAGCCGGTCTTGCCACGGCCGAGGACGTCGCGTCCGCCGAGGGTGTCGGGGAGCGTGTCGACCTGGATCGGGAACGCGTTCTCCTTGCCGTCCTTCGCGAGGGCGGAGACGATCGGGGCAGGGACCCCGAGGGAGGCGAACGAGACGGCGGGAGCGTCGGTCGCGTCGGCGGCCGGGACGACGGGGGAGTCGGTGGTGAGTGACATGCGTGCCTTTCAGGGGCAGGTGTCGAGCCGGGCCGAGGCTGCGGGCCACGCGTCCTGGTCGCCTGGACACGGTGGTCGTGGGCGTTCCGGAGAACGGCGGTGCAGAGCCGGTGAGCGGCTGTCGTAGCCGGGCTCGAGGTGTGGCGACGGTGCAGGTGTGCACGATCGTTTCGCCGCAGAGTGAGCTTCGCGCGCCTGCTGGGTGCCTGGGTGTGTGCCAGGGCGAGAGGCGAGGAGGGGCGTGCTACGACGCAGGGAGCCGGTCGGGCCGACTCGCAAGTGACCCCAGCTTAGCGGCACTCGTCGCAGAACGCGAGGAGGTGCGAGCCGGGCACCCAGGAGCTGCGGGCCGGCACGCGAGGAGGCGCGGGCCGGACAGCCCGCCTGCGCCCGCCGGGCAGGTGGGTCGACCTAGGAGAAGAGGCCGCGGATCGCCTTGCCGAGGGCCGTCCTCCGACGGTGCCAGCCGTGTGCGGCGAGGGTCCGCTTGACGGGACCGACGACCTTCGCCGAGTTGAACGTGTACGAGCCGGACGCCGTCCCGACGCTGCGCTCGGTGTTGATCTCCGATCGCTTGTACTCATGGGTCTCGGGCAGCAGCGTGATGCGCAGCCGGTAGCTGGAGCGGCTGCTGCCGAGCATTCCCCGGGCGTCCTGGTACACCCAGGTGGCGACGATCCTGCCGCCCTCGACGGCGACCGTGAACGGGTTCGCGGGGTCGCGGCCGAGCACGAGCAACGCCTCCGTCACGACCTCGGGCGAGGAAGGGGCAGGCGTCGCGGCGGAGGAGCCGTCGGGCGGCGTCGTCGCGGTCATGCGGCCACGCTAGCGGACAGGTCGTCCTGCCCCTGCTGCGCCGTCCGGGCGGGGGCTCAGTGCGCCCCGGAGTACCGCTCGCCCACGGGGATCTCGACGGCGACGCGGTTGCCCGGCTGCGCGAGCGGGCAGGCCCACGCGGGGTCGTAGGCGCAGCTCGGGTTGTAGGCGAAGTTGAAGTCGAGCACGATCGTGCCCGGCTCCGAGCCGGGCCCGAGGTCGGCGCCCTTGACGGAGTCGATCAGGTACCGACCGCCTCCGTAGGTGCCGCCCGGCTTGCCGGCGAGCGCGTCCCCGACCGGGACGAACAGGCCGCCCCCGTACGAGCGCAGCCGCCAGACGTCGAGCGAGCCGACGCCCGGCACCTCGGCGCGGCCTACCCGGTCGAAGGGCACGTCGCCGTCGGTGCCCGTCTCGACGACCATGCGGTGCGGCTCCGCGGGCAGGATCGGCACCTCGAAGCGCCAGGCGGCGTCGTACGGCTTCGTCGGCAGGCCGGTGAAGTGAGGCCTGTCCTCGGGCAGCAGCGGCGTGACCGGGTTCGTCGTGAAGAGCTCGTCGCGGGTGCGCCGCCACAGGTCGTGCGCCGCCTCGAGGTCGGTCGCCTCACGCACCTGTCGGTACAGCCCGTGGATCGTCCGGCGCCACGCGGCCAGCGCGAGGCCCGAGTCGGTGTCGGGCACGAGCGGCGCGGCTGCGCCGGTGTCGCCTGCGGCGGAGGGGGACGAGGAGGTGGGGGTCGGGTCGGTCACGCGGGCGACGGTAGTCGGGACGCACGGTGTCGGTGCCAGACTCGACGGCGGGGAGCGAGGGGCGTTCCCCGGAACGAGGGGGAACACCATGCGGGCTCTGCACACCGCCGGCAGCGTCGTCATGATCGCCGTGCTGGCCGCCGGCCTCGCCGGCTGCACCGTCGAGGCGAACCGGACCGTGTCGGCTGACAAATTCGCCACGACCGTGGCGGACGGCCTGGAGGAGTCCGTCGGCACCCGGCCCGACGTCGACTGTGGCGACGAGGCGATCGACGTGGTGGACGGTGGGGAGGTCCACTGCGACGTGAACACGCCGGGCTACGACGTCGTCTACGACTCGCTCGTGACCATCAGCACCGACGGCGGCGAGGACTACCACGTGGACGTCGCCGTCGACGAGCAGCCGAAGGAGTAGGAGCGGGAGGGGCCGGGCGCGTCACGCCCCGGCCCTCCTGGTCAGCCTGCGTGCCGCGGGTGCGCCTCGGGTGCGCGCCAGCCCGGCGCGAGGGCGCGCATCCGGAGCGCGCGCCACTGCCAGACGAGCCAGAGCCCGGGCCAGAGCGCGATGCCGATCGGCCCGGCGTGGAACACCAGGCGGTCGCGCAGCAGGGTCTCGTCCGGGCCGAGCGGCGACACGGCCATGCGGTGGTCGATGCGCATCCGCGAGAACTGGCCGGCGGTGCCCTTCCCGGTGTCGCGCTGGATCCAGGCGCCGTCACGGTCGTGCCAGTCGAGGTCGACGTGCGTGTCGCCGAGGGGCAGCAGGCCCAGGATGTGCGCGGTCACGGGGTGCGCCTCCTCGGTCCAGCGGTCGGGGAAGCCCTCGGGCGCGAGCGAGCGGTAGCGAACCAGGGGCTTGGTCACGGCGACCATGACGGCGGGGTCGCGCAGGGCGTCGGCCGCGGCGTCGACGGGACAGGCGAGTCGGATCTTGAGCTGCACGTGCATGTGGACGAGTCTGCTCCCGTGGGCTGGGCGGCGGGCGCGGCGCTCGCGGGGCTCTCCTCGTTCAGGAAGATCTGTCCTGAGGCGTGCGGCGGGGGGACTCGCGGTCCTGAGTCGTGCACGGTCCAGGAGGCGCGGGTCGCGACTTCCTGAATGGTGCAGCCGGAGCAGGAGCAGGAGCCGGAGCCGGAGCCCTGAGCCCGGACCCCTGAGTTCGCGCCCCGCAGTCCGCGCCCGTCGTAACGCGGGGCAACGCACCGACCCGAGGAGGCGCCCCGACCTACCCTGAGGACGTGACCGCATCCCGCACAGCCCCGCAGCAGACGGCCCCGCACCAGCAGCAGGAGCCGCAGCCCCAGCACCGGAAGCCGCACCAGTCCAAGTACCAGGTCCGCCTCGACCAGGGCGTCGCCGGTGCGGCCCGCGTCGCGTCCGGGGCGCACGTCGTGGTCGTGGTCGACGTCCTCGACGGGCACGGTCTGCTGTCGACGGCGGACGTGCTCGACGCGGTCGCCGCCGTCTCGGACGCCGGGGCGCTAGTGCTGCACGCGACCGCCGCCTCCTCGGCCGACGTCGCCCGCCGGGTGCTCGACCGCCAGGCCGAGCGGGGCGACCGCGCGGTCGTGGCCGTGGTCGCCGCGGGCGCGCTCGACGACGACGGGTTCCGCTCCGCCGTCGAGGACGTCCTCGCCGCGGGGGCCGTGGTCGACGCGCTCGCCGCCTCCGGCATCGACTTCTCGTCGCCCGAGGCCGCCGTCGCGTGCGCCGCCGCCGTCTCGCTGCGGGGGGCGCAGTCCCACCTGCTGACCGCCTCCTCGTCCGCTGCCGAGCTCGCGGCGACCGGACGCGAGGAGGCGCTGGTCGCGGCCCGGACACCGGCCGCGGTCGCGACGGTGCACCGCGTGCCCCTCGTGGCGGAGGCGACCGGCCGAGACGGCGGTGCCCACGCCGGTGCGGGCACCCACGCCGGTGCGGGCACCCACGCCGGTGCGGGCGACGACACCGGTGCGGGCACCGACGGCGGTGCGAGCGGCGGCGGCGACGCGCTGCGCCTGGACGGCTCCCGCGCGCACGGCTCGCACGGGGAACAGAGCGAGCCGGCGTAGCGTTCTGCTCAGCACGGGGGCCGACCGAGCCCCCGACCAGAGGAGTGGACGATGAAGGCAGTTCTGAGCGACGGCACCGTGGTCGCCGAGGCACCGAAGGACGAGCTGATCTCGATCGAGGGCAACTGGTACTTCCCGCCCGCGAGCGTCAACGACGAGCTCTTCGAGAAGAGCCCCACGCAGTACCACTGCCCGTGGAAGGGCGACACCCAGTACTTCAGCGTGAAGGACGGCGAGACGCTGCTGCAGGACCGCGCGTGGAGCTACCCGACGCCGATCCCCGCGTCGTTCGACCGCGTCGGCAAGGACTACACCGGCTACGTCGCGTTCTGGAAGGACGTGCAGGTCGTCGAGTAGGCGCACCTGCCGCCTCGCACCCCCACACGAGCATCGGACCCCTGAATTCGAGGGTGCGAGGCTCGTTCAGGGGTGTGGCGAGGGGCGTGCGGGCTGCAGGCTCACCCGGCGCGTTCGGCGTGACGCTGGCGCGTCACCGCTGAGCCGCCCGGGTTCGCAGGCTCACCCGGCGCGTTCGGCGTGACGCTGGCGCGTCACCGCTGAGCCGAACGCGCCCGATGCGCGCGGACCTTGGCCCGGTTGCCGCAGCGCTGCATCGAGCACCAGCGGCGGCTGCGGGCCCGCGACTCGTCACGGTAGACGAGACCGCACAGCGCGTTGGCACAGCGACGGAGGCGCGACTCGTCCCCGCCGCCGAACCCCACCTCGTCGAAGAGCCGCACCCCGTCGCGGGCGACCGAGGCGAGCGCCTGACCCAGCCGCAGCCGCCCCGCGCCGGCCTGACGGCGGCCCCCGACGAGTGCGGGAGGCACGTCCGGCGTCGCGGCGAACAGGTTGAGCATGTCGACGTCGCCGGGGTCGGGCGAGGCTCCGTCGACCGCGGCGACGGCCAACCGGGCGATCGCGTCGCGGAGGCCACGGGCGTCCGCGAGCTCGCGGTCGGAGGCTCCGCCGCCTACCCCGGGGAACCGCTCGGAGAGCCAGTCGTCGAGGTCGGCGGGCAGCAGGAGGCCGTCCCAGGGCGACGAGCCGTCGGTGGGCTGAGCGAGGCCCGACTCGGGGCCGAGGCGCGAGCCGGCGCGGAACCCGCCGAGGTACGCGAAGTCGAGCGCGAGCGCCCCGGAGTCGAAGAACCAGCGCGTGCCGGTGTCGGAGCGCAGCCACTGCCCAGTCGTCATCTGACCACCCTAGCTGGTTACGCAGCCCGGCCCGCGCCTCCTGAGCTGCCTGGTCGGCACATGCCGACCGAGGGAGCGCGACACGCCACGTGTCGAGGCGCATCCCGAACGTGTCGCGGCTCTGCGGTCGGCATCTGCGGGCATCACGGGGCGGAGGCAGCGGCAGCGGCAGCAAAGCGAGAGAGATCTCGCAGACGACTCGCCGCGGGCCTGAGTCCTGGGTCGCCGACTGGCGGATCTCTCTCAAATTCGGCAGAAGTACAACGTGGCGCTCGGTGCCGGGTGCCCGGTGTCGGGCGTGAGGGCGCGACCCCGGGGCTCCGAGCCTCAGACCGCGCGCTTGGTCCAGGTGATGAGGTGCGCGGGGTCGTAGCGGCGCGAGCAGCGACCGCAGGCGAGGGGCCGCTTCGGCTCCCGGTAGCGGAAGTGCTCGTGTCCGGCGGCGCAGACGCCGACCCACGGGGCCAGCTCGGAGGCGATGGCCCCGTCGTGCAGCCGGCCGCCGACGTAGCCCAGCTCGGTGGCGACGCTCTTCCAGCGCGGACCGTGGCCCGCCCGCGACCCGGCGACGGCGTGCGCGACCTCGTGCAGCAGCACCTGGTGGATCTCGTCGTCCTCGTACCTGCCCGCGAGGTGCCGCGAGACGGTGATCCGCTTCTTGCCGTAGTCGCAGAGCCCGGCACGGGTCTTGGCCGCGTCGAAGCCGAAGCTCCACACGGCAGGGTCGAGGTGCAGGGCGATCAGGGCGTCGGCCCAGCGCCGCACCCGGTCGAGGTCGGCCACGGTCAGCGCCTCCCGACGGACGCCGAGGTCCGGGGCGTCACGAGGAGGTGCGGTGCAGCATCGACGCGCAGGTCAGCGCGCCGGGAACGGCCAGGTGGTCGGCTCGTCGTCGCGCGGCAGCCCGTCGACGACCCCGGTGACGCCGGTGGCGCCGCGGCGGGGCTCGCCGTCGTCGTCGACCGCGGGTGCGTCGACGACCACGGCACGCTCGCCGTCTCGGTCGCGGTGCCCGGCGGCGTTCGCCGCGAGGCTGGAGATCTTGCCCCAGAGGCTGGTGTCGGCGCGGGTCGACGGCTTGTCGAGCACGGGCTCTGACGGGGCGGCAGGCGCCGAGGAGGCGGCGGGCGCGTCACCGGGATCGATCCGCATCGCGGCGGCGAGGGCAGGCTCGATCGGCGCAGGGGCCTGCAGAGCGGGGGCCGGGGCCGACGCGGGAGCCGCGCCGGACTCGGGCGTCGCGGACGCAGCCGGGGCGGGTGCGGCGGAGGCGGCGGGAGCCGGGGCGTCCGCGTGCTCCGGGGACTGCGGCGCGCCTCCTTCGCCCTGGCCGTCGTGCCCGACGGCGGCGGTCGCGGTCGCGGACGACCCGTCCCCGACGCGGGGCAGGCCCGAGGGGTTCGTGTCGCCCGCCTCAGGCGGCGAGACGACGGCGGCGTGGGCGCCCGCCGCGGCCCGGCCGATCGGCGTGATCGAGCCGGTCTCGCGGGCGTGCGCGGGGCCCTCGTGCGCGGCCCGCATCAGCCCCTCGATCACCGTGCGGAGCGCGTCGAGCCGGTCGCGGGCGGCGCCGGCCTGCTCGTAGGCCGTCAGCGCGGCGGTGAGGACCTCGTCGCTCTCGTCGTACCGGCCCAGGTCGAAGAGCGTGTAGCCCTCGAGCTCGGCGGCGGTGGCCTCGAGCACGCGCCATTCCTCGGTGGAGGCGGTGATGCGGCTGGTGTGCAGGTCGCCGAGCGCGCGCTCGAGCTTGCCCTGCTCGCGCAGGACGTGCGCACGGCGGATGCGCGCCGCCGTGGAGTCGGCGCGGTCGCCGGTGAAGTGGGCGAGGCGGAACGCCTCCTCGGCGATGGCCAGGGCCTCGTCGAGGCGGCCGAGGGTGCGCAGCAGGTCGGCGCGCTCGCCCAGGGCGGAGGTGCTGCGGCTCTGGCCGAGGGCGGCGAGACGGGCCTCGGCGGTCCGCACGTCGACGGCGACACGGAGGCTGATCGGCTCGACGCCGGGCACGGGGCGGGAGGTGCGGCCCGAGGGCGCGTCGGAGCCCGGCGGCACGCTGCGGGGGCGGGTGCTGCCGGTCGCGGATCCGGGGTTCGAGTCGTGCTGGCTCATCGAGTACGAGGGTAACCGCAGGGTGGTCGTTCGGGCCGTCCGGCGCGCGCTCTGCGGCCGTCCTCTCGATTTCCGTGCTGCTCTTCTCGAGTTCGAGAGTGATCCGCCTCGCGGTGACCGGAACAGTCGCGCTGGCTCGTGCCGCGCCGCGCCGGTCAGTCGAGCGGCTGCAGCGGCACGCTGACGATGCGGTCGTCGCCCTGCCGGGCGTCGCCGCGGCCGTCGGTGTTGTTCGTCAGCAGCCAGAGCGTGCCGTCCGGACCGGGCAGCACGTCGCGGATCCGCCCGAGCGACTCGTCGCCCGAGAACCGCTCGGTCGAGGTCGCCTCGCCGGCCTCGGGCACCTGGATCTCGAAGAGCACCTCGCCGCCGAGCCCGGCCAGGAACAGGGTCGAGCCGACCGCCGTGAGGCCGCTCGGGCTCGCCTGGTCGGTGCGCCACTGCAGGACCGGCTCGAGGAACCGGCCCGCCGAGCCCGACGAGCCTGACGGCCCAGTCGATCCCGACGTGCCCCGGCCCTCGACCTCGGGCCAGCCGTAGTTCGCGCCGGGGGCGAGGGAGTTCAGCTCGTCCCAGGTGTCCTGGCCGAACTCGGCGACCCAGCCGCCGCCCCACGCGTCCCAGGCGATGCCCTGCGGGTTGCGGTGGCCGAGGCTCCAGACGGGCGACCCGGGCATCGGGTTGTCGCTCGGCACGGCGCCGGTCGGCGAGAGCCGCAGCACCTTGCCGCCGAGCGAGGTCTCGTCCTGGGAGGCGTCGTCGTCGGAGGCGTCGCCGGTCGTGGCCCAGAGCATGCCGTCGGGGCCGAAGGCGATGCGGCCGCCGTCGTGGTTCGAGGCCGCGGGGATGCCGGTGAAGACGTCCTCCACGGGGCCGAGGCCGTACGACCCGGCCGCCCCGGTGATGGCGGCCCGCACGATGCGGTTGTCGTCGGCGGTCGTCAGGTAGGCGTAGAGGTACGAGGGCGACCCCGCGAGCACGGCGAGCCCGAGCAGGCCCGACTCGCCCTGGTGCACGACCCCGTCGATCGTCGCGACGTCGCGGACCGCCCCGTCGTCGCCGATCTCGACCACGCGGCCGCTGTCGCGGAGGCTCACGAACGACGACCCGGAATCCAGCCGCACGACAGACCAGGGAGCCTCGAGGCCGGTGGCGACGTCGGTCGGCTCGGCGTCGTCGGCGACGCGGACGGCCGCCGTGTCCGTGGTCGGTGCCACGGGCCCGGGGCCCGGCGTCGTCTCGACGGGCGCGGCGGCGTCGCTCGCGGCGCCGGACGACGACGTGCTCGAGGTCGAGGTCCCCGCCCCGGTGCAGCCGGCCAGCAGCGCGAGGGCCGTCGTCACAGCGGCGCCGGCGACCACGGCGCGCGTGCGCCGGGCGGGCCGGTGTCGGGGCCGGTCTCGTGTCATGGGGTGCGCCTCCTCGTCCCTCAATCAGACACGAGGAGGGGCGGGCCGGGCGACGGGTGCGGCGCATCGTTGCACGACCGTGACGACTCCGTCACCGGACCGTGACGTATGAGCGACACTCGCCAGCTGTGCACGCAGCGCACGCGGAACGCCCGGCGCACGCGAAGCACCCCGGAGTGGACGATGCACCCCGCAACGACGGGGTGCAGCGTCCACTCGGGGGTGCGAGGCAGGTGGGCCGGGCGCGCGCGGGGCGCGGGAGCGACTCAGGCGCGCGCGGCGAGCTCCGCGCGGAGCGGCCAGTCCTGGCCCTCGAGGATGAGCTGCGCGGCCTGGCCGGTGCGCGTGTTGACGACGACCGGCGCGAGCAGGTTCACCGTCATGCCGCTGGCGGCGGGGGTCGCGACGACGAGCAGCAGCGCCTCCGCGGCGTCGTGCAGGTCGAGCCCGGTGGTCTGCTCGTCGGTCAGCACCGGCGAGTAGTCGGGCAGGTGCACGGCGGCGTCGAGCACGTAGAGGCGGACCTCGGACGACGTGTCCGACGTGTCCGTCGCCCGCAGCGCGAACAGGCCGGTCGCCCCCTCGACCTCGTCGAGGACGAAGTCGACCAGCGGCTCGAGCCCGAAGGGAGGCGCGACGAACGCCACGGGGGCGGTCACGGCGCTCATCGGAGGAAGTCCATCAGCGAGACCTGCAGCACCTTCGCGGTGACCTGCAGGGCGGCCTGGTACGAGTTGTTCTGCAGCTGCAGGTCGAGCACGGCCTGGCCGAGGTCGAGGTCCTCGAGCCCGGCGCGCTGTGCCTCCAGCGTGACCTTCGTGTCCATCAGGGTGTCCTCGGCTCTCAGCAGCTGGGCGTGTCGCGCGCCCATGTCGGACTGCACGCTGCGCAGGCCGGACACACGGGCGTCGACGGTGGTCAGGTGGGACGCGACGTCGCCTCCGGTGCGGAGGCTGGTCGCGATGTCGTCGATCAGGGCGAAGACGGAGGAGGCGCCGGCACCGAACGCGGCGGAGCCGTCCGAGTCGACCGCGACGGTCGTCTCCGGCCCGATGCGGCGGGTGACGCTGGAGCCGGCGGTGCCGGTCCAGCTGTAGTCGGCGCGGAAGGCGACCCCGGCGTCCGAGGTGCCGGCGAAGACGCTGCGGCCGTTGATGCTCGTGTTGGCGACGCCCAGCAGGTCGGCCTTGAGGCCCTCCAGCTCGACGGCCACCGCCTCCTTGGCGTTCGGGGACAGCGAGCCGTTGGCGCCCTGCAGCGTCAGCTCGCGCACCTTGGCCATCAGCGAGTCGGCAGCGATCAGGGCGGAGTCGGTCGTGCTCAACCAGCCGTCGCCGTCGGCGACGTTGCGGGTGTGCTGGGCGTGGGCCGACTGCAGGCTCTTCACGCGCAGGGCCTCGGCCGTGGCGGTGGGGTCGTCGGAGGGGCGGCTCAGCTTGTCGAGGCTCGTGGCCCGCTCCTGCGCCTGCGCCAGGCGCACGGAGCCTGCCTGCAGGTGCTGCTGCGACTGCAGCGCCGTCATCTGGTTCGTCACGCGTGTCAGCATCGTCCCTACCTCCCGACCCGGCCCATGCCGTTGATCAGCGTGTCGAGCATCTCGTCGATGGCCGTCATCACGCGTGCGGCGCCCTGGTAGGCGTGCTGGTAGCTCAGCAGCGAGACGTTCTCCTCGTCGAGGCTCACGCCCGAGCCCGAGAGCTGCCGGTTCTTCGCCGACGACGCGGCGAGGTCGGCGAGCGACGACTGCGCCATCTCGCTCTTGGCGGAGGCTCCGATGCCGGCGACGATCGACGACCAGGCGCGGTCGGGCGAGCCGGATCCGACGCCGATCTGCGCGATGCGCTGCGCGACGGAGCCGTCGAGGGCTCCCGCTCCGCCGCCCGAGGCGATCGAGGAGGCGCCGGTCGGCACGACCGTGAGGCCGCGTGCCGCCGAGACGCCGGGCGCCAGGGCGAAGAACTGGCCGGCGGGCTGGCCGTCGGCGCGGACGCCGCCGGCGTGCACGGCGTTGACCTGCGTCGCGAGCTGCGTGGCGAGGGCGTCGTACGACGCGGCGGCCTCGGCGAGGGCGCCGCCCTGTCCGCCGGCCGCGGGGCCGAGCAGCGAGACGGCGCCGGCGAGGCTGCCGCCGTCCATGGCCACGGCGTCGCCGGGACGGTGCGCCCACTCGACGGTCACGCCGGTCGAGGCGCTCATCGCGAACTCGCCCTTGACGACGATGCTCCGCGCCGTGGTGCCGCTGACGAGCGCGTTGCCGCCGATCAGGACGTCGACCGTGCCGTCGCCGGCGTCGCGGACCGTGCCGCCGGCGATCGAGGCGATCTGCTCGGTGAGGCGGGCGCGGGCGTCGATCAGCTCGTTGGCGCTGGTGCCGTCCTGCACGGCCGAGCGGATGCGGCCGTTGAGGTCGGCGACCTGGCGGGCGGCGTCGTTGAGCTGGACGCCGAGGGTCTGGGCGGTGCCGCGGGTGGCGCTCCACTGGTCCTCGACAGCCTGGTGGCCGGAGGCGATGCTCGCGGCGAGGGTCTTCGCCTGGCCGAGCAGCACCGACGCGGGGCCGGTCTGGTCGGGGTGGCTGCCGACGTCGCTCCACGAGTTCCAGAAGGCGCCGAGCTGGGCGGTGATGCCCGTGCTGCGCGGCTCGCCGAGACCCTGCTCGAGGGACGAGAGCGCGTCGGCACGCACCGACTGGTAGCCGGCGGCGGCCGCGGCGCTGCGCACCTGGCCGTCGACGACGGCGTTGCCGAGGCGGGCGATCGCGTCGACCGCGACGCCCTGCCCGGGCACGACGCCGGCGCTGAACCGGCCCGTCCGGGCCGGGGCCTCGACCGAGCTCTGGCCGACGCGCTGGCGCGTGTAGCCCTCGGTGTTGACGTTGGCGATGTTCTGGCCGGTGACGTCGATGCCGGTGCGGGCGGCGACGAGGCCGGTGTAGGCGGTGTGCAGGCTGCCGAAGGTGCTGACCATCACAGCCGCCCGTCGAAGAGCTGACCGCCGGAGACCTGGCTGCCGGAGGCGGCTCCCGCGCCGGCACGTCCGGCGCGCGACGCCGAGGCGCCCCCGACCGAGCCGCTGGCGTCGTAGATGCTGCCGGCGGCCGCGTCGGCCGCCGTGGCCATGGTCTCCTGCGTCGCCCGGGCGGCGGCGCGGAGGAACCGCTCGTTCTCGTCGCGCAGCTGCGCGATGCGGGCGGTGAGGTCGGTCATCGACCTCAGGTGCGCCGTGAAGATCTCTCCCCAGGGGCCCGCGGGAGCCGCGGCGATGATCTCGCGGAGGGGCGCCTCCTCGTCCGTGCCCCATTCCTGGGCGACCGACGAGACCTCGACGGCGCGGGCCAGCCCGGCCTCGCGGAGGCGCTCGAGCACCTGCTCGACCTCGCGGGTCGCGTGCTCGATCCAGCGGGTGCGGCCGGCGGTGAGCAGCAGCTGCTCCTCCTCCAGCTTGAAGGTCAGCAGCTCCAGCAGCTCTCGCTCACGCCAGAGCAGCGCGGACAGCTCGTTCGCGCCCATGGGGCCTCCTCGGTCAGGGGGTCGTCGGGTGGTGCAGGGGAGCGGTGATGTCCTCTGCACGGGGGACTATCGGCGTCCCGCCGTCCGGCGTTAGGCGACGGGCGTCCGCCTGCCCCTCCTCATCCAGGAACATCTGTCCTGAGTCGCGCGGCGGGGGGACCGATCGTCCTGACTCGTGCACGACGCAGGAACCCTCGCGCGCAGGTTCGTGCACGATGCGACCGCAGGCTCAGGCCAGGCCGCGCACCGAGAACACCTGGTCGAGGAACACCCGCCCCGCCCCTCGCAGCCCGCCCGAGCCCTGGTGGCGCGTGACCTCGACGGTCAGCTGGTCGGTGGCCATCGGCAGGCAGTCGGCCCAGAGGGTCGAGCGGACGCCGGCGACGAAGACGTCCGAGTCGGCCAGCACGCCGCCGAGCACGAGCCGGTCGGGGTTGAAGAAGTTGACGATGGTCGCGAGCACGCCGCCCGTCATGACCCCGGCTCCGCGCAGCAGGCCGGTGGCGAGGGGGTGCGCGTCGCGGGCCAGGTCGATCATCGCCTCGACGGTCGCGACGTCGTGTCCGGCCAGCTGCATCTCGCGCACGAGCGCGTTGCCCGAGGCGAGCGCGTCGAGGCAGCCGGTGCGGCCGCACGAGCACGGGACGGCGGTCGCGCCGGGCACCGTGACGTGGCTGATGTCGCCCGCCCAGCCGTTGCTGCCCGTGTAGAGCTCGCCGCGCGAGACGATGCCGCAGCCGATGCCCGAGCCGACCTTGACGAAGACCTGGTCGGCGGGCACGGCCTCGTCGCCCTCGGCCACGAGCTCGCCGGCCGCCATGAGGTTCGCGTCGTTGTTGACCACGACGGGCAGGTCGATCTCGCGCTGCACGACCTCGGCGACCGAGACGCCGTTCCAGCCGGGCATGCGCGAGGGCGAGACGATGCGCGCGGTCGTCGACGAGACGGGGCCGGGCACGCCCACCGACAGGCCGCTCAGGCGTGCGTGCTCGGGGTCGCCCAGCTCGTCGAGCATCCCGAGGAGGTGCGCCAGCGACGCCGACAGCACCGCGGTCGGCCCCTCGGCCACGTCCAGGGCCACGTGGCGCTCGGCCAGCAGCGCGCCCGAGAAGTCGACCAGCCCGAAGGACGCGCGGTCGACGCCGAGGTCGACGCAGCCGACGAGGCCGGCGTCGCCCCGGATCTGCAGCCGCCGGGGACGGCGGCCGCCCCGTGACGCGCCCTCGCCCGTCTCGACGACGTGGCCGAGACGGATCAGGTCCTCCACGCGGGAGGCGACGGTCGAGGGCGACAGCCCCGTCACCCGGGCGAGGTCCGCGCGTGACCTCGCGGCGCCCGTCCTCAGCGGACGCAGCACCTCGACGGCCTGGGGCGTGTGGCGGGGAGGGGCGCGGAACGCCTCGGTCGTCGTCATGGGCCCCTCGCGATGATCGGTCGCGAACCTGGTCAGGCTGGTCGCGTTCCTCCAGTATTGCACGAAGTTGATCGAAATCTACGTGTAACAATCGCACAGTAGGTTCCCGTCCCACACGGACGACGACCTCACCGGACGGCGACGCGGCCCCCTTGCCGCACCTCTCGAGAAAGCGGCACCAGCGTGGACAGCACCGCCTCAGGCACCAGCGCGAACGACATGATCACGATGCGCGACGTCCAGAAGCACTTCGGCGAGCACCACGTCCTCAAG
The DNA here is from genome assembly GCF_003751515.1 of Frigoribacterium sp. PhB107. Lineage (NCBI taxonomy): Bacteria > Bacillati > Actinomycetota > Actinomycetes > Micrococcales > Microbacteriaceae > Frigoribacterium > Frigoribacterium sp. PhB107. The sequence goes on from NZ_RJKU01000002.1 coordinate 328,511, forward strand.
GACGTCACGCTCAGCGTGGCACCGCGCGAGGTCGTCGTGGTCGTGGGCCCCTCCGGCTCGGGCAAGTCCACGCTCTGCCGCTGCCTCAACCGGCTCGAGACGACCACGAGCGGCGAGATCCTCGTCGACGGCGTCCGGCTGCCCGAGGAGGGCAAGGCGCTCGCCGCCCTCCGCTCGGACGTCGGCATGGTGTTCCAGTCGTTCAACCTCTTCGCGCACCGCACGATCCTCGACAACGTGACCCTGGCGCCGATCACCGTGCGGGGGGAGTCCAAGAAGGACGCCCAGGCCCACGGGCTCGAGCTGCTCGCCCGGGTCGGCATCGCCGACAAGGCCGACGCGTTCCCCGCCCAGCTCTCGGGCGGCCAGCAGCAGCGGGCCGCGATCGCCCGTGCCCTGGCGATGCGGCCGAAGGTGATGCTCTTCGACGAGCCGACGTCGGCGCTCGACCCCGAGATGGTGAACGAGGTGCTCGACGTGATGGTCTCCCTCGCCGCCGAGGGGATGACGATGATCGTCGTCACCCACGAGATGGGCTTCGCCCGTCGCGCCGCCGACCGCGTCGTGTTCATGGACGACGGCCGCATCGTCGAGCAGGCCGACCCGGCCACCTTCTTCGACCACCCCGAGTCCGACCGGGCGAAGGCGTTCCTGTCGAAGATCCTCACCCACTGACCTCCTCCCCCTCCGCACCTCCCGCAGCACCACCTCCCACAGCAGCCCCATCGAAGAGAGGCACCACCTTGCGCACCTCCCCCTCCCCCCTCCGCCTGCGTCGGGTCGTCCCGGCAGCCGTGGCCGTCGTCGCCATGCTCGGCCTCGCGGCCTGCTCGAGCGACAGCTCGGCCGTCCCCGGCGCCGACCCCAGCGCCTCCTCGGCCGCCTCGGCCCTCGACGAGGTCTACGCGAACGCGGTCGTCGCGGACGCGGCCGACATCCTGCCCGACTCGACGATGGCGAAGATCAAGGAGCGCGGGAAGCTGATCGTGGGCGAGGCCCTCGACGCGCCGCTGCTCTCGCAGCAGGACCCGTCGAACCCCGACGACGTGCAGGGCTTCGACGCCGACCTCGCCAAGCTGCTCGCCATCTACATCCTGGGCGAGCCGAACGTCGAGATCGTCCCGCCCGCCTCCGAGACCCGTGAGGCCCTGCTGCAGAACGGCACCGTCGACGTCGTCTTCAACACGTACACGATCACGGAGGAGCGGGCCGAGCAGATCTCGTTCGCCGGCCCCTACCTGGAGTCCGGCCTCGCAGTCGCGGTGAAGGCCGACGACGACGAGATCAAGGGCATCGAGGACCTCGGCGGCAAGAAGGTCATCGTCGGCGCCAACACGCCCGCCGTCACCGCCGTGCCCGAGGAGCAGCCGACCGCCACGCTCGTGTCGTTCGCGACCGACCCGCAGGCGATGCAGGCCCTCAAGCAGGGCCGCGGCGACGCCTACGTGCAGGACTTCACGCTGCTCGCCTCGAACGCCGCGTCGGACGACTCGATCAAGGTCGTCGGCCAGCCCTTCACGACCGAGGCCTACGGCATCGGCCTCGCCAAGGACGACGCCGACTTCAAGGCGTTCATCAACGACTGGCTCGTGCAGATCGAGGACGACGGCACCTGGGCGAAGGTCTGGGACGCGACCCTCGGCGCGGCCGTCGAGTCGGACACCCCCGACGCCCCCGAGATCGGCTCGGTCCCCGGCTCCTAGCCGGACCGCGGGCGCCGGTGCGCCGGCCGGCCGTGGGGGCGACCCGACGGCCGGCCGGCACCCGGTCGCCTCGCTGCAGCCGCACCTCCTGCGGTCTGCCCGTCCACCGCTCCTCCCCGTTCTCCGCACCTCCGGTTCACCGCACCTCCCCGTTCTCCGCCCCACCCGCCCTCGGCCCGAAAGACCCCATGGACCTCTTCGTCGACAGTGCAGGGCCGCTCCTCACGGCCCTCGGCACGACGATCGTGATGGCGCTGGTCGCCGGCGCCGGGGCCCTCGTGCTCGGCACGCTCGTCGCCGCCGCCCGGATCAGCCCGGTGCCCGTGCTGCGCGGCGTCGCCTGGGCGTACACGCAGTTCTTCGTCAACGTGCCGCTGCTGGCGCTGCTGATCCTCGCCGTCTTCGCCCTGCCCGACGCCGGGCTGATCATGCCGCTCGCGCCGACCACGGTGCTCGTGCTCGCCCTCTACGAGGCCGCCTACGTGGCGGAGGCGGTGCGCAGCGGCGTGAACACGGTCGGCAACGGCCAGATCGAGGCGAGCAGGGCCCTCGGGCTGACCCTCGGCCAGACGCTCCGGCTCGTCGTGCTGCCGCAGTCGCTGCGCGCGGCCGTGCAGCCGATCGGCAACGTGATGATCGCGCTCACGATGAACACGGCGCTCGCCGCGGCCGTCGGCGTCGTCGAGCTGACCAGCGCCGTGAACAAGCTCAACCTCGTCCAGGCCCAGCCGATCCTGATCTTCACCGCCGCCGGCCTCGTCTACATGGTGCTCGCCCTCGTCATCGGCCTCGGCGCCGGACGCCTCGAACGAAAGGCGGCGATCGTCCGATGACCACGCCGACCACCCCCTCCGCCCGTCCCGCGAGCGGCGCCGCCTCCGCCGCTGCCACCACCTCCGCCTCCGTCCGGAAGGCGCCCACGGTCTCGCTCTACGACGAGCCGGGCCCCCGCACGCGACGCGCCATCCGGCTCTGGTCGGTCGTCGTCGTGCTCGCCCTCGCGGGGCTCGTCGCGGCCGGGCTCGTCCAGTTCGGCTCGCGCGGGCAGCTCGACGCCGACCGCTGGACGCCGTTCCTCTCCTGGCCGATCTGGCAGTACCTGCTCGTGGGGCTCTGGGGCACGATCCAGGCCGCCGCCCTCGTCGCGGTGCTCGGCGGCGCGCTCGGCCTCCTGCTCGCACTCGGGCGGCTGAGCCCGCGTCGCCCGCTGCGCTGGCTGTCGACCGCCTACATCGAGGTCGCCCGCACCGTGCCGGTGCTGCTGCTCATCTACCTGATGCTCTTCGGGCTGCCGCAGCTCGGCCTCGACCTGCCGCTGATCTGGAAGCTCGTCGTGCCGCTGACCGTGGCGAACTCGGCCGCGTTCGCCGAGATCGTCCGCGCAGGGATCCTCGGGCTGTCGCGCGGCCAGCGCGAGGCCGGGCTCAGCCTCGGGCTCTCGTCGGCGCAGACGACCCGGCTCGTCGTGCTGCCGCAGGCGCTCCGCTTCGTCACCCCGTCGCTGGTGACCCAGCTGGTCAGCCTGGTCAAGGACACCTCGCTCGGCTACATCGTCGCGTTCACCGAGCTGCTCTACCGCGGCCAGGTGCTGTCGTCGTTCAACCACCTCCTGATCCAGACGTTCCTCGTCGTGACGCTCGTGTACCTCGTCTTCAACGGGGCGCTGTCGACGCTCGCCGCCCGCCTGCGGGCACGGCCGTCGCGGCGCAGCCCCCGGCGCGCGGCGGCTCCCGTGCCGGCGCCGGCCTCGGCGCCCGCGCTCGACTGACCCTCCCTCCCCTCCCCGTCACCAAGGAGCACACCGTGGCCCCCTCCCTCCCATCCCGTGCCGACGGTCTGCCGACGCCGACCGCCCCGACCGCCCCGGCCGCCCCTGCGGCACCGTCAGCCCCGGCCGCGTCGCTCGCCGAGCTCGCCGTCGTCGTGCGCTCGGGCGTGGTCGAGAGCCGGCACCTCGGCTGGCTCGTGGCCCTCGATGCCGAGGGCCGCGTCGCCGCCGACCTCGGCAGCGGCGCGACGCAGGTGCTGCCGCGCTCGACGACCAAGCCCGTGCAGGCGCTCGCCTGCCTCGAGGCCGGGGCCGACCTCGACGGCGAGGAGCTCGCGATCGCGGCCGGCAGCCACACCGGCGAGGACGCGCACGTCGAGGTCGTCCGCCGCATCCTCACCCGCGCGGGGCTCGACGAGTCGTCGCTCGGCTGCCCGGTCGACTGGCCCGAGGACGAGGCGACGCGCGAGCGGCTGATCCGCGACGGCGAGACCCGGTCGCGCGTCCGCATGAACTGCTCGGGCAAGCACGCGGCCATGCTGCTGGCGTGCGTGTCCGCGGGCTGGGACACCGCCTCCTACCTGGACCCTTCCCACCCACTGCAGCAGCTCGTCCGCCGGACGCTGGAGGCGGTGGCCGGCACGACCGTGGAGGCCACGGCCGTCGACGGCTGCGGGGCGCCCCTCTTCAGCACGACCGTCGAGGGGCTGGCGCGCTCGTTCCGGGCGCTCGTCACGGCTGAGGCGGGCACGCCCGCCCGCCGTGTCGCCGACGCGATGCGCGCGCACCCCTTCTACGTGGGCGGGAACGCCCACGCCAACAGCGACGCGATGACCCGCGTGCCCGGCCTGCTCGCCAAGGGCGGTGCCGAGGGCGTGATCGGGATGGCGACGTCGACCGGCGAGGCCGTGTCGATGAAGGTGGTCGACGGCAGCCCGCGGGCGACGACGCTGGTCGCGCTCGAGGTGCTCGGGGCGCTCGGCGTGGACGTCTCCGGGGCCGGGTCGCTGACCGCGCTGCCGGTGCTCGGCGGCGGGGTGCCCGTCGGCGAGATCCGGGTCGGGGCGGACGTCGCGGCGTGGGTCGCCGCGGTGCGCGGCGCCGGGGTCGACGCCTCGTGACGGACGTCGTCGTCGAGCTCTGCGTCGACGACCTCGACGGCGCCCTCGTGGCCGACCGTGCGGGCGTCGAGCGGATCGAGCTCTGCGCCGACCTGCTCGAGGGCGGGACGACGCCGAGCGCCGGGCTGGTCCGCTCGGTGCTCCGGGCCGTGCGGCACGTCGGCGTGCAGGTGATCGTCCGTCCGCGCGGCGGCGACTTCACGTACGACGACGGCGAGCTCGACGTCATGTGCGCCGACCTCGAGGCGATCGCGGCGCTCGCGGCCTCGCTGTCGGCCGGGGACTCTGCCGGCCGGGAGGGCGGCACCGAGGTCGGCGTGGTCCTCGGGGCCCTGACCCCCGCCTCCGAGGTCGACGTGCCGGCGATGCGCCGGCTGCTCGCCGCGGCCGGGCCGCTGCCCGTCACGTTCCACAAGGCGATCGACGCCACGCCCGACCTGCTCGCCGCGTACAACGTGCTGCGCTCGCTCGGCGTGCGCCGCGTCCTGACGGCGGGCGGACCGGGCACCGCGGCCGAGGGCGCGGACGTGCTGGCCGAGCTCGTGCGGCGGTCGGCCGTGAGCCGCGACGCCCCCGAGGTGCTCGTCGGCGGCGGGGTCCGGGCCGCGGGCGTGGGCTCCCTGCTCGCTGCGACCGGCGCCCCCTCGGTGCACCTGCGGGCGATGTCGCCGTCGCCGCGCGGCGACGGGACGCTGCGGACCGACCCTGCCGTCGTCGCGGAGTTCCTCGCGGCCGTCGGGCGCGGTCCACGCGACCCTCACGTCGCGGGCGTCGCAGGCGTCGCGGGCCCTGCCGGCGCCGTCAGGGTCGCCGACTCGGCGGACGTCCAGGGCGGCGAGAGCGCAGGAGGCGCGGTGCCGGACCCGGCCCCGTCCCGGTCCGCGGTCGTCGCGGTCGACATCGGGGGCACCTCCTTCAAGGGGGCGGTGGTCGACGACTCGGGGCGGACCGTCCTCTCCCTCTCGGTCGCGGCGGGAGCCACCGGCGCAGAGTCGATCGACCTGGTCGTCGGCCTGCTGCACGAGCTGCGGGCCGCGGCGCGCGCCTCGGGGCACGACGTCGTCGGGGTGGGCGTCGTGACGCCGGGCATGGTCGACGCCGAGCGCGGCGTCGTCCTCTTCGCGTCCACGCTCGGCTGGACGGACGTGCCGCTCGGCCCGATCCTTTCCGCCGAGCTCGGGGTGCCCGTCGAGATCGACCACGACGTCCGGACGAGCGGCCTGGCCGAGAGCCTGTTCGGCGCCTCGGAGGGGGTCGCCGACTCGGTGCTCGTCGCCGTCGGCACCGGCGTGGCCGCGTCGGTCACGAGCGGCGGGCACGCCGTGCGCGGGGCCCTGACGGCGGCGGGCGAGCTCGGCCACGTGCCGGCGGTGCCCGGCGGCGAGGCCTGCACCTGCGGCCAGCGCGGCTGCCTGGAGGTCTACCTGTCGGGGGCCGGCGTCGCCCGGCGCTACGCGGCCCTCGGCGGACTTCCCGGGCTCGACACGGCGGCCGTCGTCGCGCGGGTCGGGGGCGTCGAGGGCGTCGGGACCGGCGTCGACGCGGTCGCCGACCGGGTCTGGGCGGACGGCGTCCGGGCCCTCGCGCTCGGCCTGACGTCGCTCACGCTGCTCGTCGACCCGGCGGTGATCGTGCTCGCCGGGGGAGTGTCGCGCGCGGGCGCCGCCCTCGTCGACCCGCTGCGCGCCGAGCTCGCGGCCGGGCTGGCCTGGCGGGCCGCGCCCGAGGTGCGGCTGTCCGAGCTCGGCACGCACGGCGGGCGCATCGGCGCCGCGGTGCTCGCGTTCCGCGCCGGCGGGCGCGGGAGCGTCGTCGACTCGTGGTCGCGGTCGGACCTGCTCGCGGAGCAGCCGCGCCCCTGAGGCGGCCTTGCACCCCCGAACGAGCGCCGCACCCCCGAACCCGAGGGTGCGGCGCTCGTTCAGGGGTGCGACGCATCGCGGGAGCGCCGGAGCGCCGGTGTCGGAGGCGGTGGCGGAGGCGTCGGTAGCCTGCCCACGGCCCGAGGGTGGGTGGCGGGGCGCGCCGGGCGGCCGTGCCTGCGCTGCGGCACGACCGTGCTCGTGCGCGCCGAGGTCGCGGACGACCCCGGCCGGCGCCGCACCTGGTGGTGCCCGAGCTGCCAGCCGGTCCGCTGAGCGCACGGCCGCCGACACGACACGCCGATACCTGGCGGTATGCGCCTCTCATCGCCTACTCTCAGCACGTCTCGACGAGCGAGACCACCCGACGAAGCCGGATCCCGATGCGCCCTCTCCGTTCCCCCTTCCTCCGCCGTGCCGCCGCCGGGCTCGCCGCGACCACCGTCGCCGGGGCCCTGCTCCTCTCCGGGGTCGGTGCCGGTGCCGCCCAGGCGGCTCCTCCCGCGCAGACGGTGTTCCTCGACCAGAGCTTCGGCGGGGCCTCGGCCGGGCCCGACTTCCTGCTGCCGACGACGCCGTCGGGCAACGTGGCCTGCCTCACCGCAGGCACCGACGTCGCCGCGTCGCCGATCCCCGGGTGCCGCTTCGCGAACGACCCCGAGGGCTCGGGCGCGCTCCGCCTCACGGACACCGGCACGAGCCAGTCCGGCGGCGTCGGGTCGACCGTCTCGGTGCCCACGGCCCAAGGCCTCGACGTCACCTTCGACTCGTGGCAGTACGGCGGCGGCGCCGCCGACGGCCTGACCTTCTACCTGGCGGCGACGGATCCCTTCGACCCCGAGGTGCCGACGCGCCTCGGAGGCATCGGCGGCTCGCTGGGCTACAGCCCGCAGGACTCGCAGCTCGGCCTCGCGAACGGTTACCTGGGCGTGGGGCTGGACGCCTACGGCAACTTCGCCAACCCCGCCTTCAGCGGGAACTCGTGCCCGCCCGTCGGCGGGGCGGGCTCGAACGCCCTGACTCTCCGCGGGCCCGGCAACGGGTCGACGGGCTACTGCGTCCTGAGCAGCACCCCGGTCGACGGGAGCCTGCGCGGGTTCGACGGCGTCCGCGACGAGGCCGGTCGAGTCCCCGTCGAGGTGGCCGTGAACCCCTCGGCCGACCCCGTCACCTCGCCGTCGGGTCTCGAGGTGCCGGCCGGCAGCTACGTCGTGAGCCTCCAGGGGAGCTTCGGCAGCGCGCCGACGATCACCCAGGGCCCCCTGCCCTCCCTCCTCGGCTCGTCGACCGACCCCTCCTGGTACGACCCCACGACCGGCGTGCCCTACAAGCTCACCTTCGGCTGGACCGGCGGCACCGGCAGCCTGTCCGACTACCACGAGATCGCGAACGCCCGGGCGACGACCCTCGTCGGCCCAGCCCCCGTGCTCGCGCAGGCGACGTCCGGCAGCGCGACCGTCGTCCCGACTCGCAGCTCGAGCGTCAGCGTCGCCGCGTCGGTCAGTGCCGACGGCGGCGCCGAGGGAGAGCCCGTGGTGGCGACGCTCGTGTTCCCCGAGGCGCTCGCCCCGACGCTGCCGAGCGGGGCGACCGGCTGGGCGTGCACCGTCTCCGGCCGGACCGTGACGTGCACCGTCGTGCCCTCTCCCGAGTTCGCGCCGGGCGCCTCCCTGCCGGTCCTGACCTTGCCCTACACGGCGACCGCCGACGCTGCGGGCGCCCTGACCGTGCTCACGACCGTGTCGTCGACCGACTCCGCCGCGGCGACGTCGCAGCTCGAGGTCTCGGCAGTGCGTGAGCCCACGGTCGTCACGTCGTCGTCGGGCCGACAGACGCCGGGCACCACCGGCCTGTCCACCGTCTTCACCGCCGACGTCGCCTCGGCCGCGGCGACCGACCCGACGGCGCCCCTCGGCACGGTCGAGTTCGTCGACTCGGCCACCGAGGAGCTGCTCTGCGAGGCCGACCTCGTGCCGGCCGCGTCGGGACCGACGTCCACGGCGACGTGCACGACCGACGCCGACCCGTCGACCGCCGTCCGCGTCGACTACGACCAGGCCGACGCCGCGCACGAGCCGACCCGGGCCGACCTCGGCTCGTTCGTCGTCGTCACCACCCCCGTCACCCTGGCTGCCGCCGCGGTCGTCGTCGACGGCGACGCGCAGTTGAGCGTCACGGGGCTGCCCGCGGACGCCACCGGCACCGTCGTCTTCTCGACCGGAGCCACGACCGTCTGCACCGTGACCCTGCCGACCGTCGCCTGCATCGTCCCCGACCTGGCAGACGGCAGCTACACGGTGACCGCGGCCTACTCGGGCGACACGGTCTACGCGTCCGCCGAGGCCTCGACGGCGTTCCGGATCGGCACGGTCGCTGCACCGGTCCCTGCCCCCGCAGCCCCCGCAGCCCCCGCGGCGCCGGCGGCCACGTCGGCACCCGCGGCGGCCGCGCCCGTCGCCGACGACGAGGAGGCGCGCCTCGCCTTCACGGGATCGTCGCTCGTCGCCTGGACGGCCGGCGCCCTCGGCCTCGCGCTCGCCGCCGCCGGGGTCGTGCTGGTCGCCGCGCGCCGCCGCAGCCGTCTGACGGCCTGACGGCCTGACGGCCTGACGGCCTGACGGTCTGACGGCCTGACGGCCTGCCGCGGCGCGCTACGCGAGCGGGTCGGCGGCGCGCCGCTCGCGGAACGCGACCGCGTTCACGCGGTTGCTGCAGCGCACGCTGCAGAAGCGCTTGGAGGCGTTCCGCGAGAGGTCGACCAGCACGCCGTCGCAGTCGTCCGCCGCGCACTCGCGGAGGCGTCCGGTCTCGTCGGTCCGGACGACGTCGACGAGGGCCATGGCGGCCTCGACGAGGATGCGGTCCGCGAGGGGCGCCTCCTGCGGGGTGGCGTGCACGTGCCAGTCGAGGTCGCCGTGCCGCACGAGCCGCGGCACCGCCTGCAGCCGCGCGAGCAGCTCGTTCACCGCCTCGACCATCGCGTCGCGGTCGAGGGTCCAGAGCTGACGGAGGCGCGTGCGGGCCTGCCGCACGGCCTCGAGCTCGGCCTCGTCGCCGTCGAACCGGCCCGAGAAGCCGAAGCGCGTCATCAGCTCGGCCAGCTGGTCGGTCGTGGCGAGCTGGTCGACGCCGCTGCGGGTCGCTCGGGCGGCCGTGTTGAGGATCGTCGCGTCGAACTCCAGCACGTCTTCCGTGTCAGGGGCGAAAAGCACATTGACTCCTTACTCGCATCCAGTCTACTGTCAGGACTCATCACCCTTTAGCCCCTGATGAGAACAGTGCCCCTGACGCGCCGGTCGTCCTCGACGACCGGCAGCCCCTGACGAATCGAGCAGCCGTGGACCGCCGCCACCTCACGACCGGACTGATCGTCGCGGTCGTGGCCGCCGCCTCCTTCGGGGTGTCGGGCCCGTTCGTCAAGCCGCTGCTCGCCTCCGGCTGGAGCCCCGTCGCGGCCGTGGCCGTCCGCGCCCTGGTCGGGGGCGCGCTGCTGGCGCCGGTCGCCCTCGCGGCGCTCCGCCTCGACCTCCGACCGATCTGGCGGGCGCGTCGTCGTGTGCTCGGCATGGCCGTCGTCGGCGTCGCGGGCACGCAGGTCTTCTACTTCGCGGCGATCCAGCACATCCCGGTCGGCACGGCGATCCTGCTCGAGTACATGGCTCCGCTGCTCCTGGTCGCCGTCGCGTGGGTCGCCTCGCGGCGTCGGCCGGCCGGGGTCGTGCTGATCGGCTCCGCGGTCGCCGCCGCCGGGCTCGTGCTGGTCGTGTCGCCGGGCGGCGGGGGAGCGCTCGACCCCCTCGGCCTGCTCTTCGGCGTCCTCGCGATGGTCTGCTGCGCCGGGTACTTCGTCATCGCGGCGCAGCCGTCCGGCGACCTGCCGCCCGTCGCGCTCGCCGCCTCGGGGCTGCTGGTCGGGTCGGCGCTGCTCGGGCTCCTGGGCCTCACCGGGCTCGTGCCCTTCACGGCGTCGGCCGCCGACGTCGTGGTGCTCGGCGGCGTCGTCGCCTGGTGGGTGCCGATGCTGGTCATCGGGGTCGTCGCCACCGCCGTCGCCTACGCGACGAGCATCACCGCGAGCTCGATGCTCGGGTCGCGCCTGGCCTCGTTCGTCGGCCTGCTCGAGGTCGCGGCCGCCGCGGCCTGGGCGTGGGTGCTGCTCGACGAGGCGCTGACCCCGTGGCAGCTCGTCGGAGGCGTCCTGATCGTCGCCGGCATCGTCGCCGTGCGGTCGGACGCCGGGGCCGACCAGCCGAGTGCGGCGCCCGAGGTGCTCGCCTCGACGCTCGCCGGCCCGGCCGAGCAGTCGTCGACGACGGTGGTGGACGGCCCCCCGCGCCGATAGGGTCGGGCCACATCGACCGGCCGGGCCTCGCCTCCGCGAGGACGGCCGTCAGGGTCCGGCGTGGTCGCCGGCGAGGGGGGCGACATCGTGGGACGACGAGCACGGGCGGCGATCGTGGTGGCGGGCATCTGCGTCGGCGCGACGGTGACGAGCGGCCTCCCGGCCGTCGCCTCCGGCGGCGCCGTCGGGGGCGTCGGCACGCAGTACTTCCTCAACGACCGGTGGAGCGGCGACGCGGACCGGGCCTTCACCTGGGGGCTCGACGACGACGCCGTCCACGTCGGCGACTGGGACGGCGACGGGGCGGACAGCCTCGCGACCCGTCGCGACGCGACCTTCGCCTTCGACGACGTGCTCGGCGGCGGCGGCGACCTCCGGACCGGCCGCTTCGGGACGCCGTCCGACGTCGCGCTCACCGGCGACTGGGACGGCGACGGCGTGGACACGCCCGCCATCCGCCGTGGGTCGACCTACCACCTCACGAACCGGCTCACGGGCGGCGCCGCCGAGCAGGTGCTCGCCTACGGCCGGGCCGACGACCTCGTCCTCGTCGGCGACTGGGACGGCGACGGCCGCGACACCCTCGGCATCCGCCGGGGGAACGCCTTCCACCTCAAGAACACCATCGCCGGAGGCGCCGCCGACGTCGCCTTCACCTTCGGCCGCGCCGACGACCAGGTGTACGTCGGCGACTGGGACGGCGACGGTCGCGACACCCCCGTCGTGCGCCGCGCCACGACCTACTTCGTCAGCGACTCGTTCGCGGGCGGCGAGGCCGACCGCGTCCAGGCCTACGGGCGGGCAGGGGACACCACCCTCGTCGGCGACTGGGACGGAGACGGCCGCGACACGCTGGGCGTGCGACGCACCGCCGCGCTGCCTGCCGGGGTCGTCTGGGCACAGGAGTTCGACGGGGCCGCGGGCAGCGCTCCCGACCCGGCGACCTGGAACCTCGAGACCGGGGCCGGCGGCTGGGGCAACGCCGAGCTGCAGACGTACACGACGTCGAGGACCAACTCGGCGCTCGACGGAGCGGGCGCCCTCGTCATCACGGCGCGGAAGGAGGCGAACGGCACCTACACCTCCGCGCGCCTGACCACGCAGGGCACGTACGAGACCCAGTACGGACGCGTCGAGGCGCGGATCCAGGTCCCGCGGGGCCAGGGCATCTGGCCGGCCTTCTGGATGCTCGGCGCCGACCTGCCCGCGAAGGGCTGGCCCGCCGCGGGCGAGATCGACGTGATGGAGAACATCGGCCGCGAGCCGCACCTCGTGCACGGCACGGTGCACGGTCCGGGCTACTCGGGGGGCGAGGCGATCAGCGGCACGTACCGGCACCCCCAGGGCTGGGCGTTCGCGGACACCTTCCACACGTTCGCGGTCGACCGGAAGCCCGGGTCGATCGAGTGGTCGGTCGACGGGCAGGTCTACCACCGCGTCACGCGCGCGAGCACCGGGGGCGACCCGTGGGTGTTCGACGCCCCGTTCTTCCTCGTGCTCAACGTCGCGGTCGGCGGCCAGTGGCCGGGCTACCCGGACGGCACCACGGTGCTGCCGCAGCAGATGAAGGTGGACTGGATCCGCGTCTACCGCAACTGACCCGCCTCCGCCGTCCCCCTCCCCTTATCGCCTGACGCACCTCCCCCGCTAGGGCACCGCCGCCCCAGCCCGGGGGTCAGCACCGCCCGGCACCCCCCGAAGGCGCGCCGTGTGCGCCCCCTCACTGGGGACAGCGCACCCCTTATACGGCCCTCGGCCCGTCGATAGGTTTGCTCTTGCACGGCGGAGGACATCCGCCGGGCCGGGAGACCCGAAGTCCCTGGCCCGACGTCCACGGAGTCCGAGCCCTGCACCACCTCGCCTACCCGCGACCGAACGAGCGGACCGACGAACGAGCCCTGATCAGAGGGCTGTCCGTCGCGCCCGGAAACGAACACCGGCCTGCCCCGCGCAGGCCCCCGTCCTGCTGGGAGCACCGGATGAACCGCACCGAACGCAACGCCATGGTGGTCGAGAACCTGCCGCTGGTGGGCTACCTCGTCAGCGAGGTGTGCGCCCGCGCCACCCACCTGTCGCGCGACGACCTCGCGAGCGTCGGCGCCGTCGCCCTCGTGCAGGCCGCTGACGCGTTCGACCCGACCCTCGGCATCCCGTTCGGCGCCTACGCCCGCACCCGCATCGTCGGCGCCTTCGCCGACGACATGCGCTCCGGCGACTGGGCCAGCCGCGGCACCCGCAAGCGCATCAAGGAGACGCTGTCCACGCAGGAGGCGCTGACCGCGTCCCTGGGACGCGCCCCCTCGGTCGACGAGATCGCCGGCGCCCTCGGCGTCGACCGGCAGACCGCGTCGAGCGCCCTCGCCGACGCGGCCCGCACCGTCTCGACCCTCGACGACACGGTCGCCGACCACCTCGCGGCCGACGTGCCGATGCCCGGCGACCACCTCCTCGCCAGCGAGCGCAGCCGCTACGTGCGCGCCGCCGTCGACGCCCTCCCCGAGCGCATGCGCCTCATCGTCGAGGCCGTCTACTTCGGCGACCGCACGGTCACCGAGGTCGCCGCCGAGCTCGGCATCACCCACAGCGCGGTCTCGCAGCAGCGCACGGAGGCGGTCCGCCTGCTCCGGGACGCGCTCGCCGCGCACTACGCCGACGACGAGCAGGCCGAGTTCGTGCCCGTCTCCAAGACGGCGCACGCGCGCCGCAGCGCCTACCTCTCGAAGGTCGCCACGAACGCCGCCGTGGGCATCGCCCGCGCCGTGCGCGAGCCGGCCTCCGAGGGCTTCAGCGCCGCCGTCTAGCGGATCCAGAAAAACTTCGGCGCTCGGCTAACGAGCACCGGCGACCGGCCGAGAGTAGCCGGTGTCAGCCCACGGACGGGCTGACGAACACCACCCAGTCACGGAAGAGGAAACACCATGGGCATGCAGATCAACACCAACCTCGCGGCGAACAACACCTACCGCAACCTGAACGCCACGCAGAACGACCTGTCGAAGAGCCTGGAGAAGCTCTCGTCGGGCCTCCGCATCAACCGTGCCGCTGACGACGCGGCCGGCCTCTCGATCTCCGAGGGCCTGCGTTCGCAGGTCGGCGGACTGACGGTGGCCGCGCGCAACGCCCAGGACGGCATCTCCGTCGTCCAGACCGCTGAAGGCGGACTGAACGAGGTCCACTCCATCCTGCAGCGCGTCCGCGACCTCGCCGTCCAGGCCGGCAACGACTCGAACAACGCCGACGCCCGCAAGGCGATCACCACCGAGGTCACGGCCCTGTCGGACGAGCTCACGCGGCTCTCCGGCTCGACCAACTTCAACGGGATCGACCTGCTCAGCGCCGACAAGAGCCTGACCTTCCAGGTCGGCGCCGGCAGCATCGCCGCCAACGACCAGATCAACGTCAAGCTGATCAACGTCGGCGACGTCGCCACGAAGATCGGTGGCACGGTCGCGGCCGACGGCACGCGAACGGGTGCGCTCGTCTTCGACACTGCAGCCGACGCCCTCGACTCGATCAAGGCCATCGACGAGCAGATCACGAAGGTCTCGTCGGCTCGTTCGGACCTCGGTGCCGTGCAGAACCGCTTCGAGCACTCCATCGCGTCGACCAACGTCGCGAAGGAGAACCTCACGGCGGCGAACTCGCGCATCCGCGACGTCGACATGGCGGAGGAGATGGTCAAGTACACGCGATCCAACGTCCTCAGCCAGGCCGGCCAGGCGATGCTCGCACAGGCGAACCAGAGCACCCAGGGCGTGCTGTCGCTCCTCCGCTAGTCGTCACCGACCGGCGGTCGACCGGCTCCCGATCCCAGCGGGGGCCTGACACCACCTGAGCTCGGCTCCTCCGGGAGCGAACGGTTCACGACCGGTGGTCGGGACGCAGCAGCTGATCCTCTGCGTCCCGGCCCTCGGTCATCCCGAGCAGCATCCCCAGCGTCATCCCGAGCGTCGACGACGACCTCGCTGGCACCTCCCGCAGCACCGCACCACCCCACGACTCCTGCATCCTGCGGTCTCCTCCGCACCTCCTCAGCTCGCCCGCCCCCGTCCCCGAAGGAGCACCCGATGGCCTCGTTCGGCATCGACGGTCTCGTCTCCGGGCTCGACACCACCACGCTGATCAACGGCCTGATGGCGGCGGAGGCGGTGCCCCAGACGATCCTGAAGAACAAGGCGACCGCGAACCAGGCGCTGGTCACCGCGCTCCAGGGCCTCAACACGAAGGTCGCCGAGCTGGCGACCCTCGCGACCAAGACCGCGAAGGCCGACTCGCTCGCCGCCTTCACCGCCAGCAGCAGCTCGAAGGACGTCACGGCCACGACGACCGCGGCCGCGCTGCCCGGCTCGATCGACTTCACCGTCGGCGCCACCGCGCAGGCGAAGAGCGGCGTCACCGCCCCGATGACCGCCTGGCCCACGTCGCCCGCGACGCTGACCCTCACGTCGGCCGCCGGCAAGGCGGTCGAGGTGACCAGCGCCTCCTCGTCGCTCGACGACCTCGTGCGTGCCGTCAACTCGTCGGAGGCGGGTGTCAAGGCCGTCAAGGTCGCGTCCGGCAAGGACGCCGACGGAGCCGTCACGTACCGTCTGCAGCTCACCTCCGCGACGACCGGCGCCGCGGGCGGCTTCACGGTGCACCAGGGCACGGCCGCCGAGGTCGCCGCCGGCACCGCCCCCGACCTGCTCGCCGCCCCCGGCGCGGCCGTCGTCAAGCAGGCGCGCGACGCGTCCGTCACCCTCTGGGCGGGCACCGCCGCCGAGCAGGTCGTGACGAGCGCGACGAACACCTTCGCCGACCTGCTGCCCGGAGTCTCGGTCACCGTCACGGCGCCGAGCACCGACCCCGTCACGCTCACCGTCGCCCGCGACGGCGCCGCGTCGTCGAAGGTCGCCTCCGACCTCGTGTCGGGGCTGAACGGCATCCTCACGCTCATCGCGTCGAAGAGCGCGACGTCGACCTCGACCAGCGCCTCCGGAGCCGTGACGGTCACGTCGGGCACCTTCACCGGCAGCTCGACGACCCGCGACGTCGTGCAGAAGATGACCACCGCGATGTCGTCGCCGATCGGCGGCGTCTCGCCCTCGAGCATCGGCATCTCCATCACGAAGACCGGGGCGTTCGAGTTCGACGAGGCCAAGTTCTCGGCGGCGCTCGCGGCCGACCCCGTGAAGGTGCAGGCGACACTCTCCGAGATCGCCGGCCGCGTCGAGGCCGCCGCGACGAGCTCGTCCGACAAGCGCGACGGCACGCTGACGAAGATCATCACCGGCCAGCAGTCGGTCGTGAAGGACCTCACCGCCCAGATCGCGAACTGGGACGACCGGCTGGCGTCGCGTCGCACCCAGCTCCAGAAGACCTACACCGCCCTCGAGGTCGCACTCAGCTCGCTCACCGCGCAGCAGAGCTGGCTGACCAGCCAGATCTCGAGCCTGAACGCGAGCAGCTGATGGACGCCACCTCCTTCGCGGCCTTCGCCGCCGCCTCCCAGCCCACCACCGTCGTGCAGCGCCAGCGGTCGGAGTACGCCGAACAGGCCGTGCTCTCGGCGACGCCCGTGCAGCTCGTCACGATGCTCTACGACCGCCTGCTGCTCGACCTCGCGCGCGCCGAGAAGGCCCAGGTCGGCCAGGAGTGGGCGACTGCGTCCGAGCAGCTGCTGCACGCCCAGGCGATCATCGCCGAGCTCACCTCGTCGCTGCGCGTCGACGTGTGGGACGGCGGCGAGGGCCTGCTTGCGCTCTACAGCTACACCTCGACGGCGCTCGTCAACGCGAACGTCCATCGCGACGTGGCCCTGACCCGCGAGGTCACCGGGCTGCTCGAGCCGCTCCGCCAGGCGTGGCACGAGGCGGCGACGTCGCTCGGCGGCGGGGTGGCCGGCGGTGCCGGTGCGTCTGCGTCGGCCGGTGCCGGTGTCGCTGCTCCGGCCGCGGCCGCGCCCGCGTTCGCGGCGTCGGCCTTCCCGTCTGCGGCACCGGCCTCGCCGACCGCGTCGCAGCCCGGCGCCGGCTCGCCGCTGCCCGTGGGCGTCGCCGCCTTCGGGGCCGCGACCTCCGGCTACGGGGCGACCAACGCCTCCTCGACCTCTCTCGGGGGCGAGCTCGGTGTCGCCTAGGACCGACCGCACCCACGCCGCCTGGCTCGCCGCCCTCGACGAGCTCGAGGCGGTCGCGGGGCGCGACCCGCAGCTCGCCGCCGACGGCACCGGCGTGTCCGGTGCCGGTCTCGGTGCGCACGGCACCTGGACGCCGCCGGCCGGCCTCGGCCCGCTGCCCGCGGAGCTCGCCGACCGGGCCGCCGCCGTCGCCGGCGTGCAGCGCGGGGCCCTCGCCCGGCTCGACGCCGCACGAAAGGCCGTGCTCGCTCACCTCGGGGCCGTCCGCAGCGTCGAGTCGTCGCACGAGCCCGAGCGCCCGGTCTACCTCGACGCCACCGGCTGACCCCGCCCGGACTTCTCACGACGCGAGTGATCCGCGCTGCCGCACCCGCACCTCCTGGGGTCGCGAGGTCTACCGCGACCGATCACGCGCGGATCACGGGCACGACAGCCCGGGAGGCGCCTCCTCAGCCCCAGGGGATGACGCCGACGACGATCGCCACGGCCAGCATCACCAGCGACACGATCGCCGCGCGCCAGAGCACCTTCTTGTGGTGGTCGCCGAGGTTGACGTTCGCGAGGCTGACGAGCAGCAGGATCGCGGGCACGAGCGGGCTCTGCAGGTGCACGGGCTGTCCGACGACCGACGCGCGGGCCATCTCGACGGGGTCGATGCCGAACGCGGCGCCGCTCTGTGCGAGCACCGGCAGGATGCCGAAGTAGAAGGCGTCGTTGCTCATGAAGAACGTGAGCGGCAGGCTCAGCACCCCCGTGATGACGGCCAGGTACGGCCCCATCGAGGTGGGGATCACGTCGACCAGCCACTGGGCCATCGCGTCGACCATGCCGGTGCCGTTGAGCACGCCGATCAGCACGCCGGCCGCGAAGACCATCGACACGACGCCGACGATGCTCGGGGCGTGGGCGACGATCTCGGCCGACTGCTCCTTGACGCGGGGGAAGTTCACGAGCAGCGCGACCGCCGTCCCGACCATGAACACGTAGGCGAGCGGGAACAGGTCGGCGACGAGCAGCACCATCACGGCGACCGTGAGGACGAGGTTGAACCAGATCATCCGGGGCCGCAGCGTGGCGCGGTCGGGGTCGAGCATCGTGTCGGCCATCGTGACGCCGCCGCCGAGCGAGCCGTTCGCGCTGCCGTCCGAGCCCGAGCCGACACCGCCGCCGGGGTTGTCGACCGCTCGCTCGCCCGGCCCGTCCGCCCGCGAGCCGTCGGCCCGCCCGCCGCGCACGCCGAGGGCGACCGTCGGGCTGGTGAACATCGAGACGCCGACGCCGGGCACGCCGGGGCCGCCGCCGCGCGAGGCGCTCGCGAGCTCCTGCGAGAGCGGAGACATCGCCGACGCCGCGGCGGCCAGCTTCGAGCCGCCCAGCTCGAGCGTCCCGAGGCGGCGACGCTCGCTCAGCCCGAGCAGCCACGAGAACACGAAGACGAGCACGAGGCCCGCGATCAGCGACGGCACGAGCGGCACGAAGATCTCGCTCGGCTGCACCCCGAGGGCGGCGGCGGCGCGCACGGTGGGGCCGCCCCACGGCACGATGTTCAGCGTCCCGTTCGCGAGGCCGGCGACGCAGGTCAGCACCACCGGGCTCATGCCGAGCTTGAGGTAGATGGGCAGCATGGCCGCCGTCGTCACGATGAACGTCGTCGAGCCGTCGCCGTCGAGCGAGACCGCGCCGGCGAGCAGCGCCGTGCCGAGCACGACCTTCGCCGGGTCGTTGCCGGTCACCCGCAGGATCAGCCGCACCAGCGGGTCGAACAGTCCGACGTCGATCATCAGGCCGAAGTACATGATCGCGAACATGAGCAGCGCGGCCGTGGGGGCCAGGTCGCCGATCGCCTCGATCACCATGTCGCCGATGCCGAGCCCCGCGCCGGCGAAGAGGCCGAAGATCGTCGGGACCATGATCAGGGCGAGCATCGGCGAGAGCCGCTTGGTCATGATCAGCACCATGAAGGTGAGGACCATCAGATAGCCGAGTACAACGAGCATCAGGACTCCTTCGTCCGTCGGGCGCGGTGGCGCGTCCGGGCACGCTAGCCGGGCACGAGGAGGCGCGTCCTGCTTCTGCGCGTTGGGGCCGTTCCGCACGTTGGCCGCGTTCTGCGCGTTCTGCTCACGCGCCTCCCCCGCCGCCGCCTACGCTGGCGGACGTGACCGACGACAGCTCACGGGCGGCGCCCGCCGCGACACGCGCGCACGCGGCGACCGCGACCGCGTCCGCGCCGCGGCCTCGCCGGCGCACCCGCTTCGCGACGCAGGTGCTCCTGCTGCAGCTCTCGGTGGTGACCGCCATCGTCCTGCTCACCAGCGCCGTGTTCGTCGCCCTCGCCGTGCAGCGCCTCGAGCGCGAGGCCGAGTCGACGGCGCTCGCCGTGGCGCAGAGCGTCGCGAGCGACGTCGACGTCCGCACCGAGGTCGCGCGGCTGAGCGTCGACGGCACCGCCCTCGACGAGGAGGCGCTGGCCGACGGCGACCTGCAGCGCACCGCCGTCGCGGCCCAGCAGCGCACCGGGGCCCTGTTCGTCGTCGTCACCGACGACCGCGGGGTCCGCCTCGCGCACCCCGACCCCGACCGCATCGGCGAGATGGTCAGCACGAGCCCGGACGCGGCCCTCCGCGGCGAGGAGACCGTCTCGTGGGAGCGCGGCACCCTCGGCGACTCCGCCCGCGCGAAGGTCCCGATCTACGAGGCCGACGCCGCGGCCGACTCCGACGCCGCGGCCGACTCCGACGCCGCGGCCGGCTCCGATGCCGCTGCCGCGGGCCGGGCCGTGGTCGTCGGCGAGGTCAGCGTCGGCTACGCCCCGGCGCGGGTCTACGACACGCTGGTCCGCGACAGCCTGCCGGTGGCGGCCGTCGCGGTGCTCGCCCTCGGGCTCGGCGTCGTCGCGTCCGTGCTGATCCGGCGTCGCCTCGACCGGCTCACGCTGGGGCTGCAGCCCGACGACCTCGCGTCGCTCGTCCAGAACCAGCAGGCCGTGCTCGCCGGGGTCGGGGAGGGGGTGCTCGCCGTCGCGCGCGACGGGCGCGTGAGCGTGTGCAACGAGCAGGCGGCGCAGCTGCTCGGGCTCGCCGACGGAGCCGTGGGGCGCCTCCTCGGCGACCTCGACCTGCCCGAGCCGCTCGTCGCCCTGCTCGGCCGCGGCCCGGCCCGGCCCGAGTCGACGACGCTGGTCGTCGGGCCGCACGTGCTCTTCGTCGACGTGCGGCCGGTGCGGCGCGAGGGGGTCGACCTCGGGCGCGTCGCCGTGCTGCGCGACCGCACCGCCGTCGAGGCCCTGACCCGTCGGCTCGACGCGGTGGGCGCGATGACGACCGCCCTGCGCGCCCAGCGGCACGAGTTCGCGAACCGGCTGCACGCGGTCAGCGGGCTGCTCGAGATCGGGCGGGTCGACCAGGCCAAGCGCTACCTCGCCGACGTGCTCGAGCACGGGCCGCTGCGCTACCCCGTCAAGCACGCCGACCGGCTGACCGAGCCGCACCTGCAGGCGTTCCTCGGCGCGAAGGGGGTGGAGGCGGCGGAGAAGGGGGTCCTGCTGCAGCTCGGCCCCGAGACGCTGGTCTCGGGCTCCGTGGTCGAGCCCGGAGACGTGACGACCGTGCTCGGCAACCTCGTCGACAACGCGGTGCGCGCCGCGGTGGCGGGCGGCACCTCGCCGGCGTGGGTGGAGGTCGAGGTGCTCGACGACGGACGCGACCTGCACCTGTCGGTGATGGACTCGGGGCGCGGGGTCGACGACGAGCACGCCCTGTTCGCGCGACGGCCCGTGGCGGACCCGATCGGCGACGCCGGAGCCGACCCCCACGCCGACCCCGAGGCCGACCTCGACCCCGACCTCGACCCCGACCTCGACCCCGACCGCGTGCACGGCCTCGGCTTCGGCCTGCCCCTGTCGCGCGAGATCGCCCGCCGGGCCGGCGGCGACGTCTGGCTCGCGTCGCCGCGCGGCGACGGGCACGGCGCCGTGTTCTGCGCCCGGCTCGTCGGCGCGGTCGAACCGGGCGGCACCGCCTCCGCCGGCACCGGTCCGGCAGGCACCGACCCGACCCGCACCGTCCCGACCGGTGAGCCCGCGCCCGTCCCGACCCCGAGGAGCACCCCGTGACCGACGCCGCCGCACCCGCACCCGCGCCGGCACCTGCCCCCCTGACCGTGCTCGTGGTCGACGACGACTTCTTCGTGGCCGAGGTGCACCGTGCGCAGGTCGACGCGCAGCCCGAGCTGCGCGCGCTGCCGGCGGTCGGCACCGTCGCCGAGGCCCGCCGGGTGGTCGCCCGCGAGCGCGTCGACCTCGTGCTGCTCGACCTGTACCTGCCCGACGGCCGCGGGCTCGACCTGCTCCGCGAGCTGGACGTCGACACGTTCGTGCTCAGCGCGGCGTCCGACGGCGAGACGATCCGCACGGCGCTCCGCCGCGGAGCCCTCGCCTACCTGATCAAGCCGTTCGCAGCGGAGCTGCTCGTCGACCGGCTGCGGTCCTGGCTGCGGTTCCGGCACGTGCTCGACGGCGGCACCGACCAGGAGGCGGTCGAGCGTGCCCAGCGCATCCTCCACTCGGGAGACGCCCGCGCCTCCTCCCGGTCGCGCTCGGCGACGGAGCAGGCCGTGCTGGAGGCGGTGGTCGCCTCCTCCGTCGAGGTCTCGGCCTCGGAGGTGGCCGACCAGGTCGGCGTCAGCCGGGCGACCGCGCAGCGCTACCTCGCGCAGCTCAGCGCCGACGGGCAGCTCGCGATGCAGCTGCGCTACGGCGCGACCGGCCGGCCCGAGCACCGCTACCAGCGCCGCTGACCCTCGCCGCGCCTCCTCGCGCGGACTCGGCGGGACGATGTGACGCGTCGGAGGCGTCGCGGCAGCACGGACACCCCCGACGCGTCACATCGATCTCCACCTCACCGAACGGGCGTGTACTCGATGCCGCGACGGACCTGCTCGGCTCGCGACGCGCCTCCGAGGCGCATGACGAGGTGCAGCGCCATGTCGATCCCGGCGCTGACGCCCGCCGACGTGATCACGTCGCCGTCGTCCACGAAGCGCTCGTCCTCGCGCACGTCGATCGTCGGGTCGAGGCTGCCGAGCAGCACCGTCGAGCCCCAGTGCGTCGTGGCGGCACGCCCTGTGAGCAGGCCTGCGGCGGCGTAGACGAGGGCGCCCGTGCAGACGCTCGTCATCAGCGGCACGGTCTCGGCCTGCTGCCGCACCCACTCGAGCCGTTCCTCGTCGTCGAGGTGGGCGCGGGTGCCCTTGCCGCCCGGGTAGATCAGCACGTCGAGCGGCGGCAGCTCGTCGATCGTGGTGTCGGGCAGCACGCGCAGGCCCTTCGCGGCGGTGACCGGCCCGGGGGCGTCGCCGAACGTGATCACCTCCCAGCCGTCGCCGGGGTGCCCCTTCGTCCAGTACGAGAGCACCTCCCAGGGGCCGATCGCGTCGAGCTCCTCGTACTGGTCGAACAGGAAGATGCCGATCGTCTTGGTCATGCCCCCAGTCTCGTCGCTGGACGACAGGACGCCGCACCGCCGGCGGCCGACGGGGCGGGGCGAGTCTCAGCCCGCGAGGACGAGCACGGCCATCGGCCGCCGCACGCCGCTCACCGGAACCACCAGAGCGACGGCAGCTCGAGGGGCGGCGGCCGCAGGAACGCGATCCACGCGCCGACCGGCCACAGGAGCAGCGGCACGACCACGACCACGACGACCACCGCCGCGATCAGCCCGAGCAGGACGAGCCCCACGGCGCCGCCGAGTGAGCGGCCCAGCACGTGACGCACCCGGTCGGCGTCGTCCACGTCGCCGTCGACGGTCGCCGGCTCGGCCCCGTCGGGGGTGCCGAACAGGCGACGGGCATCGTCCAGCCCGTCGGGCCACGCGTCGTCGTCGCTCACGCCCCCAGTGTCGCATCGTGCCCGGCCGTGCCGCCGAGTTGCCCGAGATGGTCGCCTGGCCTCCGCCCAGCCGACCATCTCGGGCAACTCGTCGTCCGGACGCACCGCGCCCCCACTCCGGGGGCACGTGCCCCGCGCGGCCTTACGCACCCCCGGCCCGCGCCGATAGAGCGCCCTGAGCACGGATCGCTCGACCCCTCGGCCACGGATCGGCCCCCAGACCACACCACACCCCGGACGGGCACCATGCCGATCGAATCCGTGACCCAGGCGGCGCTGCAGAGCGCCCTGGACGGTCTCTCGCTGCGCCAGAAGACCATCGCCGCCAACATCTCGAACGTGAACACGCCCGGCTACCAGGCCAAGCGCGTGCAGTTCGAGGAGGCGCTCGGCCGGTCCGTCGCCCAGGGCGGCGCCGTGCAGGGGGCCGGCCACGTGCAGGCCACGACGCAGCGCTCGCTCGAGCCGACGCGGCTCGACGGCAACAACGTCAACCTCGACACCGAGACCCTGTCGAACATCGACACCGTGCTCCGCTACCAGTTCGCCACCCAGGCGATGAACGGCGAGCTGACCAGCGTCCGCGCCGCGTACAGGACGAACTGATGACCGCCTTCGACGCGATCGGCATCGCGAGCACCGGCCTGACCGTGCACCGCAAGTGGCTCGACGCCGTCTCCGACAACATCGCCAACGTCAACACGGTGAAGTCCATGGACGACACCGCGTTCCAGGCCCGCTACGTCGAGGTCCAGGAGGGCGCCGGCACCAGCGGCGTCTTCGTCAAGGCCGACCGCTACGGCAGCGAGGCCGGCCGCGTCACCTACCTGCCCGACCACCCGCTCGCCGACGCCGAGGGATACGTGCGCATGCCCGACATCGACCTGGGGGCCCAGATGGGCGACCTGATCATGGCCCAGCGCGGCTACCAGGCGAACGCCGCCGTGGTCGACCGCGCCAAGACCGCCTACGAGGCCGCTCTCCAGATCGGCCGCGGCTGATGCCGGTCGGCGGCGTCCCCGCGATCGGGGCAGTGCAGCAGACCGGCTTCGCCGACGTGTCCGCCCTGTTGCAGGGCGGTGCGGTCGGGAACGCAGGAGGCGCCTCCTCCGTCACCGGGACGACCGGCGCGGCCAGCGCCTCCGGTGCCGCCTTCGGCTCGAGCATGGTCGGCGCGGTCGAGGGCCTGCAGCAGCTGCAGAGCCAGTCGAAGACGCTCGCCGTGAAGGCCGTCACCGGCGACCTCACCGACATCCACGACGCGACCATCGCGGCCACCCGTGCCCAGGTGACGCTCGAGCTCGTCGCCGCCGTCCGCAACAAGGGCGTCGACGCCTTCACCGAGATCATGAGGATGCAGGCCTGATGCCGACCGCAGTGCAGAACTCCCTCGCCCGGATGCGGGCGACGATGGGCGGCTTCTCCGTCGCCCAGAAGACCATCGCGGTCATCCTGATCGCCGCGCTCGTGCTCGGCACGGTCGCCCTCGTGAGCTGGCTGACGAAGCCCAGCTACTCGCCGCTCTTCAGCGGCATCGAGCCCGCCGACGCGAGCGCCATCGTCGAGCAGCTCAAGGCCGACGGGGTGCCCTACGAGCTGACCGCGGGCGGCGGCACGATCCTCGTGCCCGAGGAGCACGTCTACCAGGAGCGCCTCACCGCCGCCGCGGCCGGCCTGCCCTCGACCGGCGGCCAGGGCGGCTACTCGCTGCTCGACACCATGGGCGTCACCTCGTCCGAGTTCCAGCAGGACGTCACCTACAAGCGCGCCATCGAGGGCGAGCTCGCCAAGACCATCTCGGCGATGGACGGCGTGAAGACCGCCACCGTGCAGCTCGCGATCCCCGAGGAGTCCGTCTTCGTGGCGGAGCAGAAGGACCCCACCGCGTCGGTGTTCGTCGAGACGCAGGGCGGCGTGACGCTGACCAGCAAGCAGGTGCAGGCGATCGTCAACCTGACCAGCGCCTCCGTCGAGGGCATGGCGACGACCGACGTCGCCGTCACCGACTCGACGGGCGCCGTGCTCTCGCAGGTCGGCACCGGGGCCGTCGGCGGCGCCGGCGACCAGGCCAGCGACTACGAGTCGAAGGTCCAGACCGCCGTGCAGACGATGCTCGACAAGGTCGTCGGCCCCGGCAAGTCGTCGGTGATCGTCGCCGCCGACCTCGACCAGAGCTCGGGCACGAAGGTCACCGAGTCGTTCGCGCAGCCCACCAGCGGCCCCATCGCCCTCAACGAGTCGAGCACCACCGAGCAGTACGGCGCGGGCTCCGGGGGAGCGGGCGGCACCGGCGCGACAGGCGTGCTCGGCCCCGACAACATCGCCGTGCCGAACGGCACCGGCACCGGCACCGACGCAGCCGGCACCGCGACCGGCGACGACGGCTACGTCAACGAGTCGGCCACCAAGAACAACGCGGTCGACAAGGTCACCGAGACGATGAGCGTGCCCGCAGGAGGCGTCAGCCGGCAGACCGTGTCGGTCGCCCTGGACGCGAACGCGGCCTCCGGCGTGAACATGCAGAGCATCAACGACCTCGTGCGGAACGCCGCGGGGATCGACACGGCGCGCGGCGACGCGGTCGAGGTCGCCCTGGTCGACTTCGACACCGAGGGCGCCGAGGCCGCGAAGGCGGCGCTCGCCGCGGCCGACGCGGCCGCCGCCTCCGAGGCCATGTGGGGCACGATCCGCACCGTCGGGATCGTCGCGCTGATCGTGATCGCGCTCATCGTCGGCCTGGTCGTCTTCGCGAAGAAGAACAAGCGGCACGACCGGGAGGACGTCGACCTCGGCGAGCTCGCGGCGGGCAACGCGGCCCAGACCTGGGACGCGACCATGCGGCTCGACCTCGACGACGCGGGCGCCGCCTCCCGCCGTCAGCTGCTCGCCGACGAGGCCGCCACCGTGGCCCTGCCGGTCGCGGCGCCCGAGCCCTCGCCCGAGTACGTGTCGGCCGAGCGCCGCCGCGCCGAGATCGACGCCCTCGCCGAGCGCGACCCCGAGAAGACCGCCGAGCTGCTGCGCGGCCTGATGGACGAGCGGGTCCAGTCGTGAGCGCGACCGCGTCCGCTGCGGACCTGACCCCGACGCAGGCGTTCGGGGTGCCCGCCGCCTTCGGCGCGCCTGCCACGCGCCCGGCGCTGACCGGGCCGCAGAAGGTCGCGGTCATCCTCATGCAGATGGAGCAGGCGCACGCCGCCGTCGTCATGAAGCAGTTCAGCGAGGAGGAGGCCGAGGAGATCACGGCCGAGATCGTCAAGCTGCGCCGCGTCGACCCCGCCGTGGCCGAGTCGGCCGTCGCCGAGTTCCACGACCTGACCCGCTCGGGCCGCTACCAGCGTCGCGGCGGACACGACGTCGCCGTCGGCCTGCTCGAGGCGTCGTTCGGCTCGGAGCGCGCCGCCGGCGTCATGGAGCGGCTCGCCTCGAACGCGATGGGCAAGAGCTTCGAGTTCCTCGACGAGGCCGACCCCGGCCAGGTCATCACCCTGCTCGACGGCGAGCTGCCGCAGACCATCGCCCTCGTGCTCGCGCACCTGCGGCCGCAGCAGGCCTCGGCCGTGCTCGCCGGCCTCGACGTCGCCGCCCGCACCGACGTCGCGCAGGCCATCGCCACGATGGGCACCGCGACGCCCGAGGCCGTCGGCATCGTCGCGACCACGCTCAAGGTCCGTGCCGGGGCCGTCGTCGCTCCGCGCGAGCAGGTCGAGGTCGTCGGAGGCATCCAGCCCCTCGTCGAGATCATCAACCGCAGCGACAGCGCCACCGAGCGCGCCCTGCTCGACGGCCTCGACGAGCGCGACCCCGAGCTCGCCGAGGAGGTCCGCTCGCGGATGCTCACCTTCGAGGACATCGTCAAGCTCGAGTCGCGCGACATCCAGCAGGTGCTCCGCGGGATCGACGCCGCCGTGCTCGCGACCGCGATGAAGGGGGCGCTCGCCGCCGTCGTCGAGGTCATCCGCGGCAACGTCTCGGAGCGCAACCGCGAGCTGCTCGACGACGAGCTGCAGTCGATGGGCCCCGTCCGCAAGTCGCAGGTCGAGGAGGCGCGGGCCGAGGTCGTGCGTGCCATCCGCGAGCTCGAGGCGCTCGGCACGATCACGATCCACCGCGCCGACGAGGACGCCCTCGTCGAGTAGCCCCTGCTGCCGCCGCCGCTGCTCGCCCTCGAAATTTGAGAGTGATGCGGCGGCGACTGCCCGGTTCTGCCCGGTCCTGTGCCCGGCGGAAGCGGATCTGTCTCGCTTTGGAACGGTGGCTGTTGTTACCCGGTCCACCGGTCGGCAAATGCCGACCGGTGAAGCTGCGATACGGGGATATCCGGGTACGAGAGGGTGATCCGGGCCCGTTCTGTCGGGTTCTGCGGCGTCTCGCGCGGCTCGGCCCGCGCCTCCTCGGCTCGCGACTGGATCACTCTCAAATTTGAGAGTGATCCAGTCGCGACGAGCATCGAACCCAGGAGGCGCGGTCGAGCTGGGCAGGATCTCTCTCGCTTTGCGGACGCCGGCAGGCCGCAGGCGGCCGGTAGTGGGCGTCGCGCAGCGCTAGCCGGCGGCGATCTCGCGCAGCACGGCGAGGTGCGCGGTCCAGGCGGCGCGCCCCTCCGGCGTCAGCTTCAGCGAGGTCCGCGGCCGCTTGCCGACGAACCCCTTCGACACCTTCACGAACCCGGCGGCCTCGAGCGTGCTGATCTGCTTGCTCAGCGCGGAGTCGGTCACCTGGACGGCGTCGCGGAGGTCCTTGAAGTCGAGCTGGTCGGCCGCCGCGAGCGCCGCCGCCATCGAGAACCGCACCGGCTGGTGCAGCGTCTCCGACAGCCGGAGGCGCGGGTGCGGACCGCGGGACGTGCCGTCGCCCCCCGCACCGGCGACGCTCCCCGCGACCGCGCCCGTGCCCGTGCTCGATCCCGTGCCCGTGCCCGTGCCCGACCCCGCACCGTCGCCGCTCATCGCTCCGCCTGCCGAGCCTCGTGCGTCGCCGCGGCGACGGAGACGACCATCAGCGCGGCGGCCAGCGCGCAGGTGCCGACGACGTCCTCGCCCTGGGACGAGCCGACGACGACCATCGCCACGACGTAGATCGCGAAGATCGCCCCGAGGTACAGGCCCCAGCGGCGGCCGAACCCGATGCGGTGCGACCGGAGGAAGGCTAGCTGGAACGCCACCACGACCGCGATCCAGACCAGCAGCGCGATCATCGCCACGAAGTAGTTCGTGCCCGTCGTGAGCCCGAGGGCGAGCGTGCCGAGCGACAGCACGGAGCCGAGCGAGAGCAGCACCGCGACGCCGGGCCAGCCGGCCCGAGCGGTGGCGTGGCGCCCTGTCGAGTCGGCCTCGTCCAGCAGTCGACGGGCCTCGTCCGGCGTGGGGAGCCTGGTCTGGTCGGTCATGGTGTCGTCCTCTCCTCGATGTGTTTCCCACTCTAGGAAGTACTTTCTTGTTAAGCAAGTACTTTCTGATCGCTTGAGAAAGCCGCCTCGCCGCACCTGCCCCCGTTCGGGGCAACGCCTTACGCGCCCCCCGCGACCTGCCGAGAGTCGCCCTTGAGCACGGATCGCTCGACCCCTGGCCACGGATCGGCCGCACCGCCCTCCCCTCTGAACGGCCCGTCGATGCTCGATCCCGCGATCTCCGCCTCGGAGACGATCTCCGCCCCGGAGTCGTTCTCGCGCGTCGTCTACCCCTCGCTCACGGAGGTGCGGTCCGGCTCGTCGACGACCGCCCCCGCACTCGACCCCGGTCACGCCGTGACCCGCGGCGCCGGCCTCGGCACGCTCGCCGGCCTCGGTGCCAGCGCCCAGGGTGCCGCCGCCCGCAGTGCGTCGCTCCGCTCTCCCCACGCCGAACCCGACGCCGCCGCACGCGCGGCCCGTGCCGAGGCCCGCGGCCACGCGGCCGGCTACGCGGCGGGCCTCCGCGCCGCCGAGGCCGACCTGGCCGCGCGCCGGGTCGCGATGGACGCCGAGCACGTCGAGTCCGTGACGCGCCTCGAGCGCTCGCTCGCCGCCTCCTTCGCCGCGCTCGACTCGGCCGCCGACGCATTGCGGCAGCGGGTCGCGCCGGTGCTCGCCGAGTCCGAGGAGGCGCTGGTCCAGACCGCCCTCGACCTCGCGTCGGCCGTGGTCGGCTACGAGGTCGCGGCGTCCGAGCCCGACGTCCGAGCCGGGAGCCGCCCCGCGGCCGAGCACGACGGCGTCGCCGAGCACCGCGCCGCCACCGAGCACCTCAGCGTCGCCGAGCACGCCGCCGCACCGCACCCCGCAGGCCCCCGCGAGGGCCGCACGGCCCGCGCCGCCGTCGCCCGCGCGCTCGACGGGCTCGACCGCTCGCTGGTCGTCGGCGTGCGCCTGCACCCGGCAGACCTGGCCGCCCTCGGGGACGCGGTCGCCGCCTCCGCGGTCCCGCTCGTCGCCGACGCCCGGCTCGCCCGGGGAGACGCCGAGGTCGACCTGCCCGCAGGCCTCGTCGACGCCCGGCTCGTCACCGCCCTCGCCCGGGCCCGCACCGCTCTGCTGGGGGCATCGTGACCCTCACCGCGCCCACCCGGACCCGCCTGGCCGCCGCCCGCGCCGCCGCGCGCCCGCAGCGCGTCGGCAGCGTCGTCAGCGCCGTCGGGCTCGGCATCACGGTGCGCGGGCTCGACGCCGCGGTCGGCGACGTGCTCGAGATCGGCGTGCCCGCCACCAGCACGGACGCCGCCTCCCTGAGCACCAGCGCCGCCGCCGCCTCCGTCACGACCGCCACCGTCACGACCGCCTCCGCCACGACGTCCGCCTCCGCCCTCGCCGAGGTCGTCGCGACCACCCCCGACGGCCTCCGCTGCATGCCGCTCGGCCGCCTCACCGGCGTGACGGCCGGCACGCCGGCGCGCTCGACCGGCCGCCCCCTCCTCGTCCCCACCGGTACCGGTCTCTTCGGCCGCGTGCTCGACGGGCTCGGCCGTCCGATCGACGGGCGCGGCCCGCTCCGCGACCCCGACGGCGGCTCCGTCGACCTCGTCCCGCTGCACCACGAGACCCCGTCCGCGATGCACCGTGCGCGGATCGACACCCCGCTCCAGCTCGGCGTCCGCGTGCTCGACACGCTGACGACCGTCGGGCGCGGGCAGCGCGTCGGCCTGTTCGCCGGCTCGGGAGTCGGCAAGTCGTCGCTGCTGTCGATGATCGCCCGCGGCACCGACGCGCAGGTCAGCGTCATCGCCCTCGTCGGCGAGCGAGGCAGGGAGGTGCGCGAGTTCCTCGAGGACGACCTCGGACCCGAGGGCCTCGCCCGCTCGGTCGTCGTGGTGTCGACGAGCGACGAGCCGGCGCTGATGCGCCTCCGTGCCGCGTTCGTCGCGACCCGCATCGCGGAGTCGTTCCGCGACCAGGGCGCCGACGTCGTGCTGATGATGGACTCGCTGACCCGCGTCGCGATGGCCCAGCGGGAGATCGGGCTGTCGGTCGGCGAGCCGCCGGCGACGCGGGGCTACCCGCCGTCGACGTTCTCGGTGCTCGCCGAGCTGCTCGAGCGTGCCGGGACCGACCGGATCGGCTCCGTCACGGGCCTGTACACGGTGCTCGTCGACGGCGACGACCACAACGAGCCCGTCGCCGACGCGGCCCGCAGCATCCTCGACGGGCACGTCGTGCTCGACCGCAAGCTGGCCGTGACCGGGCACTTCCCGTCGATCGACGCCCTCGGCTCCGTCTCACGCGTCGCCTCGAAGGTGACCACCCCCGAGCAGCGCGCCGCCACGACGAGCCTCCGCAAGGTGATGGCCGCGCGCCGCGCCGCGCAGGACCTGCTCGACGTGGGCGCCTACCAGCGGGGCACGAACCCGCTCGTCGACGCCGCGGTCGAGCACCAGGGCGCGATCGA
Source organism: Frigoribacterium sp. PhB107 (assembly GCF_003751515.1). Lineage (NCBI taxonomy): Bacteria > Bacillati > Actinomycetota > Actinomycetes > Micrococcales > Microbacteriaceae > Frigoribacterium > Frigoribacterium sp. PhB107. The sequence goes on from NZ_RJKU01000002.1 coordinate 359,171, forward strand.
CGCGTTCCTGCAGCAGGGCATGGACGAGCGCGCCGACACCGCCGCCTCGTGGGCCGGACTCGCCCAGCTGACCGCCCGGCTCGGGGGTGCCTGATGGCCCGTGCCTTCTCCCTCCTCGGCCTCCTGCGGCTGCGCCACGCGCAGCAGGACCAGGCCGCCGGGCACCTCGCCGAGGCGAACGACCGGCTGCGCGACGCCGCCGACCGTCGCCTCGCCGCCAAGCGCACCCTCGACGACGGGCCCGCGCAGGTGACGGACGCGGCCATGCTCAGCGCGATCGCCGCCTCCCGCGCGTCGAGCCGGGCGATGCTCGCCGAGCTCGACGCGGTCGCGGCACGCCGCCGCGCCGAGGCGGACGAGGCGGAGACGGCGTTCGGGGCGGCGCGCCGGGCTGCGATCGGCCTCGAGAAGCTCGAGGCCGCGCACGCCGTCGAGGCCGCCGCCGAGGACCTCCGCACCGAGCAGGCCGCCCTCGACGAGATCGCCGGCCAGTCGTGGCGGGTGCGCCAGGCCGAGGCCGCCGCCTCCTCGACTGCTGCTGCTGCTGCCCGGCCCGCCGGCACCCCGACCCAGACACCGACGCCAGGAGGCGCACAGTGAGCCCCGTGAGTGAGGTCCTGTCCCGGATCGACGACATCAGGACGCAGATCGACCAGCTGCGGAACGGACGCACGCCGTCCGTGCTCGGCACGGCAGCCGCGGCGTCCGCCGGGTCGGGCAGCTCCGCGACCTCGGCCAGCGCGTTCGCCGACGCGCTCGCCGGCACGAGCGGCGCCGGTGCGACCGGTGCGGCAGGTGCTGCGGGCGGCCTCGCGACGACCCCCTCGGTGGCGGCTGTCAAGGGCTCCGTCGCGACCGGCAGCGGCGCGACCGGCGCCGACGTGGTCAGCGGCGCGAAGAAGTACCTCGGCGTGCCCTACGTGTTCGGCGGCGAGAGCGCGAGCGGGATGGACTGCTCCGGCCTCGTGCAGACCGTGTTCAAGGAGCTCGGCGTCTCGATGCCGCGCGTCGTGCCCGACCAGGCCCGGATGGGCGCCGAGGTGCCGTCGCTGGCCGAGGCGAAGCCGGGCGACCTGCTCGTCGCCAAGGGCGAGGGCCACATCGTGATCTACCTCGGCGACGGCAAGGTGCTGCACGCGCCCCGTCCCGGCAAGGACGTCCAGATCGTCGACAACTGGTACAAGGACTCCGACCTGTCGACCATCCGCCGCATCGTGCCCGCGACGGGGACCGCTCCCGCGTCCGCCGCTGCGGGCGCTTCGGCTGCAGGCGCCTCGGCGACCTCGCTGGCCTCGCTCGCGTCGTCGCTCGGCGTGACCGGCGCCGGTGCGGCGGGCGGCTCCGGCTCGACCGACCTGATGACCGCCGCGCTCCAGCGCCTGATGAGCGGAGGGGCCGCCTGATGAGCGTCCTGCGCACCCTGCCCTTCGTCGTCCCCGGCCCTGCCGACCGGGCTGACGCCTCCTCCGGTCCCGACCGCCCGGCGGGCGGCCGCTCGTCGGCCGGTCGTCCCGCGGCCGGGCGTTCCGCCGCGGGCTTCGGCGAGGCGATGTCGTCGGCTGCGCCACGCGATCCGGCGCAGGCGCACGCTCCGGGCCCGCGACGCCCGTCGTCGCCCGCTCCGACATCCGCGCCTCACGCGGCAGCCGCCGGGCGCGCGCTCGCGGCCGCTGCGGGCCCGGCCACTGCGGCTGGGTCTGGGTCTGCGTCTGCGTCTGCGTCCGCGGCAGGTCCGTTCACGGCCGGGGAGTCGGTCGAGGACGGAACCGTGGATCGCGTCGGCGATCGCCCCCAGGCGGGATCGTCCTCACCGGGAGCGACCTCCCTCCAGGCGGCCCTGGCCGCCGCGGGCCTCGGCTCCTCGTCGTCTCCGGCGAGCGTCTCTCCTGAGGCTGATCCGTCCCGTGACGGATCAGCGACCCTCCCCCTCTCCCCGACCGTCGGCCAGGCGATCGGCCCGGCGATCGGCCCGGCCTCGTCCCCGGCCCCGGTCGTGACGCCTGATCCGTCTCGTGACGGATCAGCCCTCGACCCGGCCGGCCTGAGCAGCGATCCGTCTCGTGACGGATCAGCTGCCTCGGCCACGGGCGCCGCGACGCCGGGACAGCTCCTGCAGGAGGCGGCCCTCGCGCCGACCGTGTCGGTCGCCGATCCGTCCCGTGACGGAACAGCCCTGAGCCCAGGCCTCCCCCCGACAGCGCCCGCCCCGAGCGCGGACGGCGGCGACGTGCCCGAGGGCCTCGCCGCCGCCGCGACCTCGGCCTCGGCCGCGACCTCTGCTACGACCGCGACCGCCGCGAGCAGCTCCACCGGCGCCGCGGTCGCCGGCTGGCGGCAGGCGGCAGCCTCGGGCACCTCGCCCGCGACGCCCGGCCCCGTCACGGCCGCGTCGCCGTCGGCGGGGGAGAAGGTCCCGACGGCCGCCGCGCCCTCGACCACCGTCCCGTCGGCATTCGTGCGCGCCACCTCGGCGGCCGCGGCTGGTTCGACGTCCGTCCCGGTCCCCGGCTGGGCCGCCGGACTCTCGGCGACCGCTGCGGACCGTGCGCTCGTCGCCGACGCAGGCGTCGCGACCACCACGACGACCAGCACGACGACCAGCACCTCCGCCTCCGCCGTGCCCGTCGCCCCGCCGATGGTCGCGGTGCCCGGCGCGCCCGCTCCGGCAGCCGCAGCGGGCTCGACCGCCGTCGCCGCGCCTCCTGCGGCCCCGGCGCCCCTCGGGCAGCAGCTCGCGCGTCCCCTGTTCTCTCTCGCGGCCGCCGGTGCCGGGACGCACGTCGTCACCGTCACCGTGAGCCCCGAGGCCATGGGCCCGGTCACCGTCCGGGCGCACGTCGGGGCGCACGGCATGCACGTCGAGATGTTTGCCCCGACCGACGCCGGGCGGGAGGCGGTGCGGGCGATCCTGCCCGACCTCCGCCGCGACCTCGGGGGAGCGGGGCTCCAGGCGAGCGTCGACCTCTCGAACCAGAACCAGCCGTCCGACGACCGTGCCGACCAGCAGCGGCTGCTCGACCAGCGGGCGGCGCAGCAGTCGGCCCAGGAGGCGCGCGACGGTTCCGCCCAGTCCGGCACCGGACAGCGCGGAGCCGGCCAGCCCGCCGGGCGCGACCCCGACGGCAGGCTCGGTCGGGACGACCCCGACCCCGACGGCCTGCGGGCCGGCGCACTCGCGGCCGCGGCCGGTGCGGGCGGGCTGCGCGGCACCTCCTCGTCGCCGACCGTCTCGATCGACGTGCTGGCCTAGCGCCCGCACCGCGCACCACGGCCCGCACCGCCGACCACGGCCCGCACCGCCGCACAGCACGACCCTCCACAGCTCGCCCCCGTTCCGCCCTCCACAGGAAGACACAGCAGATGCCCTCGATCGACCAGATCTCCGGAACCGTCGACCCGACCGTCATGGCCGCCGCCCAGCAGTCGTCCTCGGCGCGCACGACGAAGACCGCCATGGACGGCGAGATGTTCATGAACCTGCTGGTCACGCAGCTGAAGAACCAGGACCCGTCGTCGCCGATGGACACCAACGCGATGATGGCGCAGACCACGCAGCTCGCGATGATGGAGCAGATCACCAACCAGACGACCACCGCGAACGAGGGCTTCTCGCTGCAGATGCGCACCTCGGCGTCCGCCCTGGTCGGCCGCGAGGTCAGCTACACGGGCCCCGACGGCAAGGCCGTCACCGGCACCGCGACCAGCGTCTCGTTCGCCGAGTCCGTGCCCAAGGTCACCGTCGGTGGGAAGGAGGTCGCGTTGGATCTCATCTCCGGCATCACCGCGACGCCGAAGGCCTAGCGCCTCGTTCCCTCGCGGCCCAGCCGCACGGCACGGCCGCACAGCACCCCCGCTCTTCAGCACCGCTCCGGACGCAGGACGCGACCGGTCTCTCCGCGCAGGACGCGCCTCCTCAGCTCCGTCCGAAAGGCAGCTCCCATGCTCCGCTCCCTCTACTCCGGCATCTCCGGCCTCCGGTCGCACCAGACCATGCTCGACGTCACCGGCAACAACATCGCCAACGTCAACACCGCCGGCTTCAAGTCGTCGACCACGCAGTTCCAGGACACCCTGTCGCAGATGACCCAGGGCGCCGGAGGCCCGCAGACCGGCATCGGCGGCACGAACCCCGCGCAGGTCGGCCTCGGCGTGCAGGTCGCCGGCATCTCGACGAACTTCGCGCAAGGCTCGGCCCAGGCGACCGGCAAGGCGACCGACCTGATGATCTCGGGCGACGGCTTCTTCGTCACGCGTCTCGGCAACGACACCGTCTACACGCGTGCCGGCGCCTTCGACTTCGACGCGGACGGTCGTCTCGTCTCGGCCGACGGCAAGATCGTGCAGGGCTACTCGGCCACGAACGGCGTCGTGAACGACGGAGGCGCGGTGGGCGACATCATGCTGCCCCTGAACGGCGCGGCTCCGGCCACCGCCACGACCGGCGCGAACGTCGCCGGCAACCTGCCGTCCGAGACCGCGGTCGGCGAGACCCTGACGCGCGACTCGAAGGTCTACGACGCGTTCGGCAACGAGCGCACCCTGACCCTCTCGTTCAAGCGCACCGACATCGGCTGGGACGTCACCGGCGTCGACGGCACCGGCACGCCGAGCACGACGCAGCTCAGCTTCACCGACGGCGTGCAGAACGGCGCCGCGTCGCTGACCGTCGGGAACATCGCCGTCGACCTCTCGAAGATCACCGGCTTCGCGGCCCTGAACACGGTCGCGGTCACCGACCAGAACGGTCGCGAGGCCGGCACGTTGAAGGGCTTCAGCCTCTCGAAGGACGGCACGCTCGTCGGGCAGTTCAGCAACGGCGAGTCGCTCGCCGTCGGCCGCATCGCGCTGGCGACCTTCGCCAACCCGGGCGGCCTCGAGAAGTCCGGATCGTCGGGCTACCGCGCCACGGCGAACTCGGGCAACGCGGCGCTCGGCGTCCCCGGCTCGCCCGGAGTCGGCTCGCTCTCGAGCGGCACGCTCGAGATGAGCAACGTCGACCTCTCGCAGGAGTTCACGAACCTGATCGTCGCCCAGCGCGGCTTCCAGGCGAACGCCCGCATCATCACCACCTCGGACGAGGTGCTCCAGGAGCTCACGAACCTGAAGCGCTAGCCGCAGCGGCGCAGGAGGCGCGGGCCCGGTCCTCGAGACCGGCCCGCGCCTCCTGCGTCCCCCGCCCGCGCCCGCACCAAAGCGCGGGGTACGGCGGCCTGCCCTCCCAGCGCCCGCCGGGTAGACAAGATCGATGACGACGGGGACGGAGGCGCGGCGCGGCACGCAGCCGGAGCCCTCCGCCCCCGGCACCCGCAGCCGTGCCGTCGGCGCAGGGCTCGCCTCGCCCCGCCCGGGCCTCGCAACGACGCTCGTCCTGCTCGGCGTCTACGCCGCCTCGCGTCTCGTCACGACGCTGTTCCTCGCCGTGGTGCACGCCCTCACGGCGACCGCGACCTGGGCGCAGCACGACGGCGGTCCGGGCTTCGCCGGCTACCTCTCGTCGTGGGATGCCGCCTTCTACCGCGAGATCTCCGAGCAGGGATACCCGGTGGAGCTGCCGCGGGACGACGAGGGCCGGGTCGCCAAGAACGCGTGGGCGTTCATGCCGCTGTTCCCGGCTCTGGTGCGGGTCGTGCGGCCGGTGGTCGGCGGCGACTGGCTGATCGCGGCGATCGTCGTGGCGGTGCTGGCGGGGGCCGGGGCGACGCTGGTGCTCCACCGGCTGATGCTGACGCGGTTCGGGGCCCGCGCCTCCTTCTGGGGTGCGGTCTCCTTCTGCGTCGCGCCGATGTCGTTCGTGTTGCAGGTGCCCTACGCGGAGTCGCTGTTCCTGCTGCTGATGTTCGGCGCGCTGCTCGCGATGACCGCCCGGCGCTGGGCCTGGTTCACGGTGCTCGGCGTGCTCGCCTCGGTCGCGCACCCCGGCGCGCTCGCGCTCTCGGCCGCGCTCGGCCTGACCTGGCTGGTGCGGCTGGTCCGTGACCGCCGCGCTCGCCGCGGCGGCGTCGAGAACGAGCGCCTCGACGACTCGACGCCCCTCGCCGAGCACGTCCGCATCTGGGCGGCCGGCCTGGTCGTCACCGCGGCGGGCTTCGCGTGGCCGGTCGTCGTGGCCGTGGTCACGGGCGAGCGCGACGGCTACTTCGCGACGGAGTCGTCGTGGTGGCGTGACTACATCGGCTCCGACGGCTTCGTCCCCTTCACGCCGTGGTTCCGCTTCGGCGAGGCGATGGCCGGCTGGCTCGGGGTGGTGGCCGTGGTGCTGCTGCTCGCGGTCGTGGTGCTCGGGCTGGTGCGCCGCTCGCAGCGTCTCGGCCTCGAGCTGCAGACCTATGCGATCGGGTACGTCGCCTACCTGGTCGCCGTGTTCCTGCCGCAGCAGTCGAGCTTCCGCATGCTGATGCCGCTCGCGCCGCTGCTGGGCGATCCGCAGCTGTCGGCCACGAGGAGGCGCGTGGTCGTCACGATCGTCGCCGGCCTCGCGCTCCAGGTCGTCGCGATCGTGCTGCTCTGGACGGCCTGGCCGCCGTGAGGCTCATCCGCGTGACGGAGGTGGTCCGGCCAGGCCGCCCGTAGTGTCGGCGCAACGCACTCGACGATCTCGGCGCGGGTGCCCGTCACGACCTGACAGGAGACCCGCGATGACCCTCCTCACCCGCAGTGCCCGTGGCTTCGGCGTCGTCGCCCGCGGGCTGTCCAGTGCCCTCGTCGCCGTCGTCGGCGCCGTCGTCACAGGAGCGGCCGTCATGGTGGTGGTCCTGCTCGCAGCCGTGGCCGTCACCCTCACGACGGGCACGGCCGTCCACCTGCCCGGTGTCCTGCGGACCTGGCCCAGCACCGAGAACGGCGCGCCGGCGGTGCTCTTCGAGCCCGACGGCACCGGGGCTGCCGTGGCCGTCCTCGTCGTCGCCGCCGTCCTGGTCGCGGTCGGGCAGCTCTGGACCCGGCGGTCGCACGCCCGCACCCCCGCCGCCTGACGACACCCGCAGACGCGAAGGAGGCGCGGTGCCCGTCGAACGGGCACCGCGCCTCCTGCAGGAGATCCGGCTCGGATCAGTAGGTCGTGCCGACCTGTGCCATCCCGGCCGAGAAGACCGAGATGCTCACGATGACGCTGATGATCATGAAGACGATGCTGAGGATGACGCCGGCCAGCGCCAGGCCGCGGCCGCGCTCGCCCGTCTTCTTGATCTGCGAGAGCGCGATGATGCTGACGACGAGGCCGGCGAGGGCGAAGACGAACGCCAGGATGAACCCGACGATCGCGAGGACGTTGTAGCGGCCAGCCGTGCCGGGGGCCGTGGTGGCGGGGGTGTTCTGGTCGTAGGTCATGGTCGTGACTCCTCTAGAGCGGGGTGGCCTCGACGATCGTCGGCCCGTCGCCCAAGCTAGAGACTTTCTCGATTCTGTGTCCGACCTGGGAGCGATTCACCCCCAGATCACCCCCGAAGTGGTCACGTGCGACCGAGGTACCGCCCCTGCTTGTGGTTGAGGGCGAGCACGAGGTTGAGCACGACGGCGCCCGCGGCCGAGAGCAGCACGATCCACGGCGAGACGACGGTGAGCGAGAACAGGATGATGACGACGTCGACCGCCATCTGCACGTAGCCGGCCCGCCAGCCGAGCTTCTCCTGCAGAACGAGCGCGAGGATGTTGATGCCGCCGAGGCTCGCCCCGTGCCGGAACAGGATCAGCAGGCCCACCCCGACGAGCAGGTTGCCGCCGAGCGTGCCGTAGACCGGGTCCACGCTCTCGATGTGGAACACGGCGGGGTGGAGGTACGACATCGCCGACACCATCGCGACGGTGAGCACCGTCCGCAGGGTGAAAGCGATCCCCTTCTTCCACACCGCGAGCGCGAAGAACGGCACGTTCACCAGCATGAACAGCGCCCCGAACGACAGCGGCCCGGCGTAGTCGAGCAGCAGCGCGATGCCGGCGGTGCCGCCCGAGACTGCTCCGCTCGCCTTGAGCAGGAACAGCCCGAAGGAGGCGATGAAGACTCCCGTCACCACCCCCATCACGTTCTCGACCAGGGTGTGCCGGTTGGCGTCGGCGGTCGCGGCCGTCTCGGTCAGGGCCGGGTCGTCGACCAGCGGGGTCGCCGTGTCGGGCGACAGCGCGGCGTCCGGCCCGGTGGACTCGGGCGTCGAGTAGACGGGCGTCGAGCCGGTCGGCGTCGAGCCGACCGTGGGTGCGGCGTCGGGCGAGGCGGAGGCGGTGGCGGGGGAGGCGGAGGTGGGGGAGGAGGGCCGGGCGACAGGGGTGGCGTCGCGCGTGCCGTCGTTCGCGGGGGTGTCGGTCACCGCAGCATCTTGCCAGCCCGGTGTTGCGCGCATGTGTCGCCCGCCGCCTCCTGCGCGCCGTCCCGCTCGTCCCCCCGTCCCGGCGCCTCCCGTCCCCCGCCCGTCCCGCCTCAACGTGCCCCGCTCCGCTCGAGTGGTCACTTTCGGTCCATCCACGCGCTGACCCGACGCGAAAACGACAAGGCGACGTGGGGCCCCGCGTCGGCTTGTCGTTTTCGCGTCGGCTACCGCTCCGGGCAGCAACGACGCGCCGTCAGCCGAAGAGGCGACACCCACGCCGACCGGCGCCTAACGCCGACCCGACCCCTGCCGATAGTCCCCCCTGAGCAGCTCAGGACGAGCAGCTCGCCCGCCCCACGGACGGTGGCGGGAGACACAGACCTAGGACGGGCCGATGATCGTCGTCACGCGACTCAACGACAGCAGATTCGCTGTCAACCCAGACCTGATCGAGCGCATCCACGAGACGCCCGACACGACGCTGATCATGGTCGACGGGGCGAAGTACATCGTCACCGAGCCGATGGCCGTGGTGATCGAGATGATCGCCCGCTACCGTGCCCGCATCGTCTCGCTGGCCTACGACGCGCCCGACCTCGCCGCCCCCGCGACGCAGCCGCTCGGCAGCCGGACGTCGACCGGCCCGCAGCTCGGCATCGTCCGCGGCTCGCGAGGCGAAGGAGGCGGCGGCCTCGTCTCCGCCCTCCGCCCGGCCGAGCAGGCCCCCGCGACCACGGCCCCGGCCACCAGCACCACCACCGCGCCCGCACCGACCGGAGCCCGCTGATGGATCCGGCGACGATCATCGGCATCCTGCTCGCGTTCGGCGCGTTGTTCGGGATGATCAAGCTCGAGGGCGTCCACGTCGAGGGCCTGTTGCTGCCCGCGCCGATGCTGCTCGTCTTCGGCGCCACGATCGCGGTCGGCATCGCCGGCACGACGATCAAGGACGCGATGCTGAGCTTCAAGAAGATCCCGCACGCCTTCACGGGCAAGGTGATCCCGCCGCAGTCGGTCATCGACGACATCGTGGCGCTCGCCGAGAAGGCCCGCAGCGAGGGCCTGCTCTCGCTCGAGGCGGAGGCCGAGAAGGTCGAGGACCCCTTCATGAAGGGCGCCCTGCAGAACATCGCCGACGGCACCGACGGCGAGGAGCTGCGGATCCTGCTCGAGGACGAGATGGAGTCGCGTCTCGCCGCCGACCGCACGGCGAGCAAGTTCTTCAACAGCCTGGGCGGCTACGCCCCGACCGTCGGCATCATCGGCACGGTGGTCAGCCTGACCCACGTGCTCGAGAACCTCGCCTCTCCCGACGAGCTCGGCCCGCTGATCGCTGCGGCGTTCGTGGCGACCCTCTGGGGCCTGCTCAGCGCGAACTTCCTCTGGCTGCCGTTCGCCGGTCGCCTGAAGAAGCTGGCCGACCTCGACGAGGCGCGCATGACGCTGCTGATCGAGGGCGTGCTGGCCGTCCAGGCCGGGAGCCAGCCGCGCCTCCTCGGCGAGCGCCTCAAGGCCATGGTGCCGGTGCACTCGCTCGAGGCCGGTGCCGGCAAGGCGGGCAAGGCAGGCAAGGGCGCCAAGGCGAAGGCCGGCGCCGACGACCAGGGCCTCGCAGCGTGAGCGGCGCGCGCGGCGGCCGCAAGAAGAAGGGCCACGCCGAGGAGGAGCACCCCGACGAGCGCTGGCTGGCCTCGTACATGGACATGGTCACCGTGCTGATGTGCATGTTCATCGTGCTGTTCGCGATGTCGAGCGTCGACCAGGACAAGTACATCGCCCTGCGCAACTCGCTCGCCACCGGCTTCGGCCAGACCGACGTCGGCAAGGTCGACACGGCGTCGGGCACCGTCGTCACGGTCAACGACGTGACGCCGGAGGGCCAGGGCTACTCGACCGGCGACGAGACCGACATGAGCAAGGCCTCCGCGAGCGGGACGGCCGGCACGGCCGAGGAGCTCGCGCAGGCGCAGGCCGAGCTCGACGACCTGACCGCCATCAAGGAGGCGATCGCCGCGGGCCTCGCCGGCTCCGGCCTGAGCGCCGACGTGCAGTTCTCCACCGACGCGCGCGGCCTCACCGTCCGCCTGGTCGGCTCGGAGACGTTCTTCGGCACGAACAGCGCCGACCTGAGCGACACCGCCCGCCGTGTGATGGACGCGATCGCGCCCGTCCTCCGCGGCGCCGGCCACGACGTGTCGATCGAGGGGCACGCTGACCAGCGCAGCTCGACCGCTCCCTACGCGACCAACTGGGAGCTGTCCTCCGCCCGGGCCACGCAGGTGCTGCGCGACCTGGTCGAGCGCGGCGGTCTCCCGGTCGAGCACGCGCAGGCCGTCGGGTTCGGCTCGTCGCGCCCCCTCTCGACCGGCGGCACCGAGGCAGACTTCGCCACGAACCGCCGGGTCGACATCGTCGTCCTGTCGAACCAGTCCGACGACGTGAGCGCGCTGCTGCCCCAGCTGCAGGCGGCGGCCGAGGGCGCAGGAGGCGCGGTGACCGCCGGCAGGAACGCCGCCGCCGAGAGCCCGCCCGCCGTCGAGGACGCCGCCGCGACCACGACGACCACCGAGAAGAAGACCGACAAGACCGAGAAGAAGACGGAGAAGGAGTCCGAGGACGCCCACGCCGAGGGGGCCCAGTCCGGGGGGCACTGACCACGAGCGCCTAACGACGAGGAGGCGTGGGCCGAGAGTGCCGGTCGTGACGCTCCTCGAGACCCTGCCCCCGGGCACGCCCGCACCGGCCCCGGCCGTCGCTGCGCCGCGCCCGCCGAAGCAGGTCGAGATCTACGACTTCCGTCGTCCGACGACGCTGCCCCGTGAGCACTCGCGGGCCCTCGAGCTCGCGTTCGAGACGTTCGCCCGGCAGTGGGGCACGCAGCTCACCGCCAAGGTCCGCGTGCTGTCGCAGGTCACCTGCGAGCAGCTGCAGGTCCTCACCTACGACGAGTTCGCCGCCTCGCTGCCCGCGACGACCGCGATGGTGCTGTGCGGCATCGAGGGCACGACGCCCAAGGCCGTCATCCAGTTCCCGACGTCCGCGGCGCTCAGCTGGGTCAGCCACATGCTCGGCGGCACGCGAGCCTCGACCGTGCCCGAGCGCACCTTCACCCCGATCGAGCAGGCCCTCGTGCGGCGCCTCATGGAGGACGCCCTCGACGACCTCCGCTACTCGTTCGGCAACCTGCTCGTCGCCCAGATCGTCGTCGGCGGCTTCCAGTACAACTCGCAGTTCGCCCAGGCCGCGCAGAAGTCCGACCTGATGATCGTCGCCTCGTTCGACATCCGGGTCGGCGAGCGCAGCGCGGCCGGCACCGTCGCGATCCCCGCCGAGGTGCTGCTGCCCCAGCTCGGCGAGTCCGAGTCCGCGGTCGACCCGGTCGAGGTGCGCCGCCTGCTCGGCGGCCAGCTCGCCTCGGTGCCGGTCGACGTCGCGCTCCGTCTCGCCCCTGCGGCCGTGCTGCCGAGCGTCGTGCTCGACCTCGCCGTCGGCGACGTGCTGCCCCTGCCGCACCCGCAGTCCCGCCCGCTGGCGATCACGGTCGACGGCCAGGTCGTCGGCCGTGCCGCCGTCGGCTCCGCCGGCTCGCGCCTCGCGGGCATCGTCGTCTCCACCTCCCTCACCGGCACCGAAGAAGGAACCTCATGACCGGCACGACCATCACCCTGCACACCGCCGCGGCGGAGGCGCTCGTCGCGCAGCTGCCGACGCCCGTGCCGCTGCGGGCCGTGCCCGTCGACGCCGCGACCGCCCAGGCTCGCCGCAGCACCGCCTCCTCGGCCGTCGTCACCTCGTTCGTCGGCTCGCTCTCGGCCGACACCGCGCTGCTGCTCGCCGACATGGACCAGGTCGCCGCGGCCGCGGGCACCGACTCGCCCCTCGTCTCGGTCGTCGACGTGCTCCGTCCGGCCCTCGAGGCCGCGACCTCGGTCCTCGGCGCCGGCGTGCTCGGCGACAGCCAGCTCGAGTCGGCCGACGCGTTGTTCGCCGACCACTCCACCGTCGTGTTCGACCTGACCGCCGCGGGCGAGACGGTCGGCTGGTTCGCCGTGCGGCTCCGTGAGGACGGCACCGTCGGCCTCGTCTCGTCGAGCTCGCCCGCCTCCTCCGTCCCCGCCGCGCCGCTCGGCGCCGGCAACCTCGGCCGCATCAACAACGTCGAGATGGCGCTGACGGTCGAGATCGGCCGCACCCGCATGTCGGTCCGCGACGTGCTCGGCCTCGAGCCCGGCGCCGTCGTCGAGCTCGACCGCTCGGCCGGGGCCCCCGCCGACGTGCTGCTCAACGGCCGCCTGATCGCGCACGGCGAGGTCGTCGTCGTGGACCAGGACTACGCGATCCGCATCACCCGCATCCTCGACGTCGCCGACGGCGTCGCCTGATCGTGGACACGCTCTTCGTCGCGCTGCGCGTCGCCCTCTCGCTGGGCGTCGTGCTCGCCCTGCTGTGGGTGCTGCAGAAGCGCCTCGCGAAGGGCGGGCTCCGCGGGGGCCGTGCCTCGGCTCCCGTCTCGATCGTCGCCCGTCAGGGCATCGGCGCCAAGGCCAGCGTCGTCGTGGTCGACGTCGAGGGCGAGCGCCTCGTGCTCGGCGTGACCGAGTCGTCGATCACCGTGCTGGCCGCGGCCGACGCACCCGCCGCCCAGCCCGCCGTCGTCGCGCTCGAGGCCGCGCCCCAGTCTCCCGTCGTCGCGCTCGAGCCGGCCCCGCAGGAGGCGCGGGTCACCCCGATCGTCCCCCTCGCGTCGGTCGCCCCCGCGCCGGCCGCCTCCGCGACCCCGAGCTTCGACGCCGTCCTCGCCGCCGACTCCGCCCTCGCCGCCCACCCCGCCCGAGTTGCCCCGAACGGTCGCCTCGACGCGGCCGCGGCAGCGTTCTCGGGCAACTCGATCGCCGTTCCTGCGGGCGCGGCGATGCTGCGGCCGCGCGGGGCCGAGCGTCGTGCCGCGACGCGCGGCTCGCGCAGCACCGGCAGCGCCGCCGCACGCGACCCGCGCGAGCGCGCCCGTGGCCGCGCCGCGAAGCCGCTCGAGGGCTCGATCCTCGCCCCGGACACCTGGCGGCAGGCGGCCGCCGCCGTCCGCGCCGGTCGCGCCGGATGAGCGCGTCCGCCGCGCACCGCGCGACCGGAGCCGCCGCTCACCGCGCGACCCGCGCCTCCTCCGCTCCCACGTTCGTGCCGGCCTTCGCCACGGCGCTGCGGCAGCGCGTCCGCCCGACCCTCCGGGACGGCCTGCGCGGCGCCCCGCTGCGGCACGCCCGCCTCGGCGCCCCCGCCGTCGGCGCCGCGCCCGTCCGCTTCGCCGACACCCGCCTCGCCCGCGCGGTCGTCGTCGCCCTGCTCGCGATGGTCGTCGCGTCGGGGCTCGTCATGCTGATCGGCCAGCAGGCCTCCGCCGCGCCGGTCGCCCCCACGTCCCCGACCGCCCCCGCACAGCCCGGCACCGGCACCGGCAGCACCGGAGGAACCGGCAGCACCGACGGCTCGACCGGCACCGGCACCGGCGAGACCCCCGACTTCACCGAGTCCGACCAGACCGTCACCGACGGCACGGGCACCGGCGGCCTCAACATCGACATCAACGGCCCCGACGGCGCCCCCAGCCAGGCGATCGTCACCCTGCTCGGCATCACGCTGCTCAGCGTCGCGCCGGCGCTGCTGCTGATGATGACGTCGTTCACGAAGATCTTCGTCGTGCTCGCGATGACGCGGAACGCCCTCGCGCTGCCGTCGATCCCGCCGAACCAGGTGCTCGCGGGCCTCGCCCTGTTCCTGAGCCTGTTCATCATGGCGCCGATCCTGGGGCACATCAACGACGACGCCGTGCAGCCCTACCTGAACGGCCAGCTGGACTTCCAGGGCGCGATCGACGCCGGTGCCGCCCCGCTCCGCGAGTTCATGCTGGCGCACACCCGCGAAGAAGACCTCGCGCTGATGACCCGCTCCGCCGACCAGCCGAACCCCGCCAGCCAGGCCGACGTCCCGATGCTGACCCTCATCCCGTCGTTCATGATCAGCGAGCTGCGCGCCGCGTTCATCATCGGGTTCGTCATCTTCATCCCGTTCCTCGTCATCGACCTCGTCGTCAGCGCCGCCCTCATGTCGATGGGCATGATGATGCTGCCCCCGGTGATGATCTCGCTGCCGTTCAAGATCCTGCTGTTCGTGCTCGTCGACGGCTGGGGGCTCATCATCACGAGCCTGATCGAGAGCTACCAGGTGAGTGCCTGATGGACTCCAACGCCGTCCTCGACCTGTCGATGCAGGCCCTGATCATCACGGGCAAGCTCGCCGCGCCCGTGCTGATCACCTCGCTCGTAGTCGGCTTCGCGATCTCGCTGCTGCAGTCGATCACGCAGATCCAGGAGGTGACCCTCGCGTTCGTGCCCAAGGCCGTCGCGGTCGGGATCGCCCTGATCGTCTGCGGCCACTGGATGATCAGCGAGATGGTCTCGTTCACGACCATGGTCTTCGACCGCATCCCGCAGCTCCTGAGCGGGGGCTAGGCCGCCGTGTCGATCGACCTCAGCTGGCTCGAGGCGACCATGCTCGCCGCCGTGCGCATGACCGCCTTCATCGTCGTCGCGCCTCCGTTCTCGTACCGGGCGTTCCCCGGCCGGGTGAAGGCGATGCTCGGCGTCGGCCTCGCGCTCGCCGTGGCGCCGCGCGTCGCGCCCGGCTACGAGTCGCTCGACACGGGCGGCTTCGTGCTGGCGCTCGTGCTCGAGCTGGTCGTCGGCGCGGTGCTGGGGTTCCTCGTGTTCCTGGTCTTCGCGGCGATCCAGTCGGCGGGCAGCCTGATCGACCTGTTCGGCGGCTTCACGCTGGCGCAGGCCTTCGACCCGCAGTCGATGATCAACGGCGCCCAGTTCACCCGCCTGTTCCAGATGACGGCGCTGGCGCTGATGTTCGCGAGCGGCGGCTACCAGGTGCTGATCGGCGGGCTGACCCGCTCGTTCGACGCGTTCCCCCTCGGCCTCGGCATGGACCTCTCGCGACCCGTCGAGCTGATGACGAACGGCGTCTCGCAGATGTTCCTCGCGACGCTGCAGATCGCCGGCCCGCTCTGCGTCGTGCTGTTCCTCGCCGACGTCGGGCTCGGCCTGCTCAGCCGCGTCGCGCCGGCCCTGAACGCCTACGCGATGGGCTTCCCGCTCAAGATCCTGATGACCGTGATGCTCGCCGGCGGCGTGTTCCTCGCCCTGCCCGGCGTGGTGCAGAGCCTCACCGGCGACGCGGCCGACATGGTCCTGGGGGTGAGGTAGCGATGGCGGACGACAGCGGCGAGCGCTCCGAGGCGGCCACCGACAAGCGGATGAAGGAGGTCCGCTCCAAGGGCCAGCTCTCGCGCTCGCAGGACCTCAGCGCCTGGGTCGGCGTCGGCGCGGCCGCCGTCATGATCCCCAGCACCATCCAGCGCGGCGCCGAGGCCGGCACCGACCAGCTCTTCTCGATCGGCCAGGTGATCCGCCACCCCGACGACACCACCGTGCTGCAGCTGCTCGGCGGCGGCGTGGGCTCGATGGCCGGCACGATCGGCCCGATGCTCGCGGTCGTCGGCGTGGCCGTGCTCGCGACCGCGGTCGTGCAGGGCGGCGTGCACGTCAAGCGCATGACCGGCAACTACGAGCAGTTCAACCTGCTGAACGGCCTCAAGACCACGTTCGGCACCCAGGCGCTCTGGAACGGCGCCAAGGCCCTGATCAAGACCGCGGTCGTCGGCCTCGTCCTCTGGGCGGCCGTCCAGGGCCTCCTGCCCGTCCTCATGAGCGGAGGCGGCCTCAGCGTCTCCGCGATCATCGAGGAGGCGTCGGCCGGCACCACGGTCCTGCTCCAGGCCGCCATCGCGGCCGGCCTCCTCCTGGCGGCGGCCGACGTCTTCGTCGTCATGCGCCGCAACCGCAAGAAGACGCGCATGACCAAGAAGGAGGTGCGCGACGAGCACAAGAGCAGCGACGGCGACCCGCTGGTCAAGTCGCAGCGCCGCTCGCGCCAGCTCGCCATGAGCCGCAACCGCATGATGGGCGCGATCGTCGACGCCGACGTCGTGATGGTCAACCCGACCGACTACGCCGTCGCCCTCAAGTACGAGCCCGGCAAGGCCGCCCCCCGCGTCGTCGCGAAGGGCGCCGGCGCCGTCGCCGCGAAGATCCGCGAGCAGGCCGAGGCCGACGGCGTGCCGATGGTCGCCGACGTGCCGCTGACCCGGGCGCTGCACGCCTCGTGCGGCCTCGGCGAAGAGATCCCCGTCGACCTCTACACGCCGGTCGCCCGCGTCCTCACCTTCGTGATGGCCCTGAAGGCGCGCGGCGCGACCGCCGCCGTCGGCCGGGCCCACGCGAACCCCCGCCCCACCACGGCCGACGAGGTGTCGAGCGTGCTCGCGCCCGAGTCGCTGGCCCCCGACGCGGTGCCGCGCGCGATCCGCGCCGCCCGCGCCGCGCCTCCTGCGCCCGTCGCCGCCCCGGCCGCCTCGCCGGCCCCCTCGCTCTCGCCCCGCCCCGCCGCCACCGGAGGAACCGCCTGATGAAGAAGACACTCCCCAAGCTCGCCGTGCCGGTCGGCGTCGTCGCGATCGTGCTGCTGCTCGTCGTGCCCGTGCCGGCGCCGATGCTCGACGTGCTGATCATCCTCAACATCCTGCTGGCGCTGGTGATCCTGCTCACGACCCTGTTCGTGAAGAAGCCCCTCGACTTCTCGGTGTTCCCGTCGCTGCTGCTCGTCGCGACGCTGTTCCGCCTCGGGCTCAACGTCGCCTCGACGCGCCTCGTGCTCGGCGAGGGCTTCGCCGGCCACGTGATCGAGGCGTTCGGCCACGTGGCGGTGAGCGGCTCGATCATCATCGGCGCCGTCATCTTCTGCATCCTGATCATCATCCAGTTCGTGGTCGTGACGAAGGGCGCCGAGCGCGTCGCCGAGGTCGGGGCCCGCTTCACCCTCGACGCCATGCCCGGCAAGCAGATGGCGATCGACGCCGACCTCAACGCCGGCCTGATCACCGACGAGGTCGCCAAGGAGCGCCGCGCCGCCGTCAGCGCCGAGGCCGACTTCTACGGCTCGATGGACGGCGCCTCGAAGTTCGTCAAGGGCGACGCGATCGCCGGCATCCTGATCATCGTCATCAACCTGGTCGGCGGCGTCGCGATCGGCGCGATCCAGAACGGCATGGCGATCGGCGAGGCCCTGAACCACTACGGCCTGCTCACCATCGGCGACGGCCTCGTCACGCAGATCCCGGCGCTGCTGATGGCGGTCAGCACCGGCATGATCGTCACCCGCTCGGGCGCCGACAGCGACATGGGGTCGCAGGCGGCGGCGCAGCTCTCGCAGTCGCGCATCGCGATCATGATCGCCGGCGTCGCCGCGATCGGCATGGGGTTCATCCCCGGCATGCCGATCATCCCGTTCCTCCTGATCGGCGTCGGCCTGCTCGTCATCTCGCAGCGCCTCGCGGCGAAGGAGAAGGCCGAGGAGGCGCAGCAGGCCCTCGAGGCCCTCGCCGCGCCTCCTGCCCCCACCGACACCACCGAGGACCTGCTCGAGCAGATGCGCGTGCACGCCCTCGAGATCCTGCTGGCGCCCGACCTGGTCGACATGGTCAGCGGGTCGTCGGACGACCTGCTCGGCCGCGTCAAGGCGCTGCGCCGCAAGATCGCCGTCGACATGGGCATCGTCGTGCCGCCGGTGCGCACCCGCGACAGCGTCGACCTGCCGCCCTCGACCTACTCGATCCGCATCGCAGGAGTCGAGGCCGGCCGCGGCGTCGCCCCGACCCGCTCCGTGCTCGCCCTCGGCGACCAGCTCGACGGCCTGCCCGGCACGGCCACGGTCGAGCCCGTCTTCGGCCTCGCCGGCAAGTGGGTGCCCGCCGAGATGCGGCACAGCGCCGAGATGACCGGGGCGACCGTGATCGACCGCGTCTCGGTTCTGGTCACGCACCTGTCGTCGATCATCGGCGACAACGCCGCCCGGCTGCTCAGCCGTGAGGACGTCCGCGTCCTGACCGAGGGCCTCAAGCAGGTCAACGCCTCCGCGATCGACGACCTCGTGCCCGGCATGCTCTCGCTCGCCGAGCTGCAGCGCGTGCTGCAGGGGCTGCTCGCCGAGCGCGTCCCGATCAACGACCTCGGGCGCATCTGCGAGGGGCTGACCCTCCGCGCCAAGGTCTCGACCGACCCCGAGGGCCTGGTGGAGGCGGCCCGCGCCTCCCTGGGGCCGGCCCTGACCGCGCGCCACCTCGACCAGGGCGTGCTGCGCGTCATCATGATCGACCCGGGCCTCGAGCAGTCGATGCTCGAGGGGCTGCGGCCGTCCGACCAGGGCACGCAGATCCTGCTCGACGGCCACCGCGTCGAGCAGGTGCTGGGCTCGCTCCGCGAGTCGGTCGCCTCCGTCGAGGCCCAGGGCCTCAGCGCCGTGCTCGTCTGCGCGCCGGCCCTGCGCCCCGCCATCCACCGCCTCGTCTCGGCCCAGCAGGGCGGCCTGCCCGTGCTGTCGTACCAGGAGGCGACGGCCGCCGGCTCGACCATCGAGACCGTGGGCGTCGTCCGCGCCGCCGACCCGATCACGGCGATCTGACGTGCCCACGCGGAGGATGATGAGCGGCGAGTCGCTCGAGGCGCTGCGGGCCGAGGTCCGAGCCGTGCACGGCCCCGGCGCCCGGATCGTCGCGGCGCAGAAGGTGACCGTCGGGGGAGTAGCGGGCGTCTTCGCCCGCAAGCACTACGAGGTCACGGTCGAGGTGCCCGACCCGCGCACCGACGTGCCGACGGCACGCATCACGATCACGCCCCCGGCCTCGCGCGCCGGCATCGCGGCGCTGCTCGCCGACGCCGACGCCGCGGACGGGTTCGACCCGCGCGGCGGTGCCGACCTGCGCGGCGCCACCAGCCCGCAGGGCGACGGAGGCCCGCGCGACCCGTTCGACGACGTGCTGTCCGGGCGCGAGGCGACCGCGCCGCGGGTCGTCCGCGCGGTGCCTGCCTCCCCGGCGTCCTCCGCCGCAGCCGCAGCCGCAGCCGCTGCTGCCGCCGCCGCACGGCCGCCCGCCGCGGCCAGCCCGCGTCGCGCCGCCCGCGCCGCCGCGGCCGCTGCTGCCTCCGTCCCGTCGCCCGCCGTCGCCGCGGCCGCCGGCGACCTCTCGACCCGTACGGACGCGTTCGCCGAGATCATGGACGACTTCACCTTCAACGGCATCGCCGCCCCCGGGACCCCGGCGGCCGAGGTGCACGACGTCGAGGAGGCGCCCGCCGGCCCCCTGACGACCGCAGCCGCCTTCCTCGCCGCGGCCGCCGCCTCCTCGTCCGCCCCCTCGGCGCTCGCCCCGGGCGACGCGGGCGACCGCCCCGCGCCGTCCGTGCTGCGCGGGGCCGGCGACCTCGTGGTCGTCGTCGGGCGTCCGGGCGACGCGTTCCGCGTGGCCGCCCAGATGGCGACGTCGTTCGGGCTGCGCTCGGTCGACGCCGCCGACCGGCGCGGCGCGATCCTCGCCCGGGCGACCGGCGTGCACGAGGACTCCGCCGTCGTCACCGCCCTCGCGTGGGACGCCGCCGCGCCCGCCGCCCTCGAGGCGATCGCGGCCGACCAGGTCTGGGTCGCCGTCGACGTCGGCCGCAAGCACGACGACACCGCCCGCTGGGTCGAGGCCGTCCGGGCCGTCCAGCCGGTGGCGGCGGTCGCCGTCGTCGGCGAGGACGACACGTCGACGCCCGGCACGGTCCACCTGCTCGGCGTCCCGGTCGGCTGGCGCGCCTAGACCCGCCGGTCTGCGCCGTGTGCGGCCCCGCACCTCGTAAGGTGGGGGGATGCTGGTGTTGACGCGCAAGGTCGGGGAGCGGATCCTCATCGGTGACGACATCGTCATCACCGTGCTCGACTCCCGTGGCGACGGCGTGCGCATCGGCATCGACGCCCCCCGCGGCGTGAAGATCCAGCGCGAAGAGGTCGTCAAGGCCGTCACCGAGGCCAACGTCGAGGCCGCCGGCGCGACCTCCGCGGCCGACGCCGAGGCGCGCCTCCGTGCCGCCCTCGGCGCCCCTGCCCCGCGCGCCGACCAGTAGTTCCCGCAGACCAGTAGCTCCGCAGGCCGGCAGCTCCCCGCTGGCCAGCAGCCAGCAGCCAGCAGCCAGCAGCCAGCGGCCGGCAGCGAGCAGCCAGCAGCGTCAACGACTCCCGAACACGCTCCGCGACGGCTCCGGCGACGGCACCGCGGTCGCGTCCGTGACGACCGGTGCCCCGGCGACGAAGTCGCGCAGCTCGCGCCCGTGCACGACCTTCGCCGGCAGCGGGTCCGACGAGTAGAGACGCGGCATGCGGTCGGTGGGCAGCGGCGAGGGCGAGCCGATCAGCACGACGTTGCCGAACCTCCTGCCCTTGAGGGTGGCAGGGTCGGCGACCGCGGCGACGTGCTCGAAGACGGTCGACAGGGTCGACGCCTGTCCGCGGGCGAAGGCCAGCCCGGCCCCGTCGGCCGAGTTGACGATCAGCATGCCCGTCGGCGACAGGAACGAGGAGGCGGCCGTGTAGAACTCGAGGCTCGTCACGTGCGCGGGGATGCGCGACCCGCCGAAGACGTCGACGACGAGCAGGTCGACCGACCCGCGGAGCCCGGCCGGCAGCTTCTCCATCACCTCGCGGGCGTCGCCGTAGCGGAGCCGGATGGAGGCGCTCCGCGGGAACGGCAGCCGCTCGCGCACCAGCGCGATCAGGTCGGCCTCGAGCTCGATCACCTGCTGGCGCGAGCCGGGCCTCGTCGCCTCGACGTACCGGGGCAGCGTGAGCGCGCCGCCGCCGAGGTGCAGGGCCGTCAGGGGCCCCTCGGGCAGCAGATCGATCGCGTGGCCGATGCGGCGGACGTACTCGAAGGCGAGGTGCGTGGGGTCGTCGAGGTCGACGTGCGACTGCGGGGTGCCGTCGACGACGAGGGTGAACGAGCCGGGCCGGTGCCGGTCCTCGTCGACGCGGGCGAGGCCCGCTCCGATCGAGACCTCGGCGGGCGGGTCGTCGTGGGGTGCGGCCATGTCCCGATCCTCCCACCGAGGAGGCGCGGGCGGAATTCCGCGGGATCGCCTGCGTTATACCCGAGGTCAGCCCCGAGGTCAACGACAGGGCTTGCCAGGCGTGTCCCGGCTGCATAGTATTGACCTTTGCGCTCCCTCGTGCGTCCCGTCGTCATATCTCGGTCGACGACGCACATCCGAGACAGTCCCCCGAATATCGCGGCGGGGGCGTCCTCGGTCTCGGCCTCCGGCACGGTCCAGCGACCCTGCCGCGCGGCCGACGGTTCCCGGGAGGGCCGTTCACCACCCACTCATACTGTCCGACAGTGATGACCCGACGGGGTCCACGGAGGTAACTTCCTTGGCTGCTGCGAACACCGCATCCACCAACTCGCCCAAGAACGGCCGTGGCGCATCGCGCCTCTCGTTCGCCAAGATCACCGACACGCTCACGGTCCCCGACCTCCTGGCGCTGCAGACCGAGAGCTTCGACTGGCTCGTCGGCAACGACATCTGGAAGACCCGCCTCGCCGAGGCGACCGAGCAGGGTCGCACCGACCTCGCGCTGCACTCCGGCCTGGAGGAGATCTTCGAGGAGATCTCCCCGATCGAAGACCTGGGCGAGACCATGCAGCTCAGCTTCACGGCTCCCGAGCTCGAGGACCCGAAGTACTCCATCGACGAGTGCAAGGAGCGCGGCAAGACCTACGCCGCCCCCCTCTACGTCAACGCCGAGTTCATGAACCACCTCACCGGCGAGATCAAGACCCAGACGGTCTTCATGGGCGACTTCCCCCTCATGACCGAGCGCGGCACGTTCATCATCAACGGCACCGAGCGCGTCGTCGTGTCGCAGCTGGTCCGCAGCCCCGGCGTCTACTTCGAGCGCGCCTCCGACAAGACGTCCGACAAGGACATCTACTCGGCTCGCGTCATCCCCAGCCGCGGCGCCTGGCTCGAGTTCGAGATCGACAAGCGCGACCAGGTCGGCGTGCGCATCGACCGCAAGCGCAAGCAGAGCGTCACCGTCTTCCTCAAGGCCCTCGGCCTCACGAGCGAGGAGATCACGGAGAAGTTCCAGGGCTTCGCGTCCATCGAGGCCACCCTCGAGAAGGACGCCATCCTCACGAAAGAGGAGGCCCTCAAGGACATCTACCGCAAGCTCCGTCCCGGCGAGCAGGTCGCCGCCGAGGCCGCGCGTGCGCTCCTCGACAACTTCTACTTCAACCCGAAGCGCTACGACCTGGCGAAGGTGGGTCGCTACAAGATCAACCGCAAGCTCGGCATCGACGCGCCCCTCGGCGACTCGGTCCTGACCGTCGACGACATCGTCGCGACGATCAAGTACCTGGTCTCGCTGCACGCCGAGCAGAAGACGATCGACGGCACGCGCGACGGCGAGTCCGTCGAGCTGCGCCTCGACGTCGACGACATCGACCACTTCGGCAACCGTCGCATCCGCGCGGTCGGCGAGCTGATCCAGAACCAGGTCCGCACCGGCCTGTCCCGCATGGAGCGCGTCGTCCGCGAGCGCATGACCACGCAGGACATCGAGGCGATCACCCCGCAGACCCTGATCAACGTGCGCCCCGTCGTCGCCGCGATCAAGGAGTTCTTCGGCACGTCGCAGCTCTCGCAGTTCATGGACCAGAACAACCCGCTGTCGGGCCTGACGCACAAGCGTCGCCTCAGCGCGCTCGGCCCCGGCGGCCTGAGCCGCGAGCGCGCCGGCGTCGAGGTCCGCGACGTCCACCCGTCGCACTACGGCCGCATGTGCCCGATCGAGACCCCGGAAGGCCCGAACATCGGCCTGATCGGCTCGCTCGCGTCGTTCGCCCGCATCAACTCGTTCGGCTTCATCGAGACGCCCTACCGTCGTGTCAACGGCGGCAACGTCAGCACCACGATCGACTACCTCACCGCGTCTGAAGAGGACGAGTTCGTCGTCGCCCAGGCCAACGCCCCGCTCGACGACGACTTCAACTTCGTCGACGACAAGGTGCTGGTCCGCAAGAAGGGCGGCGAGGTGGAGCTCGTCGCCAAGGACGAGGTCGACTACATGGACGTCTCGCCGCGCCAGATGGTGTCGGTCGCGACCTCGCTCATCCCGTTCCTCGAGCACGACGACGCGAACCGCGCCCTGATGGGCGCGAACATGCAGCGTCAGGCCGTCCCGCTGGTCCGCAGCGAGAGCCCCCTGGTCGGCACCGGCATGGAGGGCTACACGGCCATCGACGCCGGCGACGTCGTCACCGCCGACGCCGCAGGTGTCGTCACTGAGGTCTCGGCCGACGTCGTCACCGTCCAGCTCGACGAGGGCGGCACGCAGGACTACTACCTGCGCAAGTTCGACCGCTCGAACCAGGGCGCCAGCTACAACCACCGCGTGATCGTCGACGCCGGTCAGCGCATCGAGGTCGGCGAGGTCATCGCCGACGGCCCTGCGACCGAGAACGGCGAGCTCGCGCTCGGCAAGAACCTGCTCGTCGCGTTCATGCCGTGGGAGGGCTACAACTACGAGGACGCGATGATCCTGTCGCAGAACCTCGTGAAGGACGACACGCTCTCCTCGATCCACATCGAGGAGTACGAGGTCGACGCCCGCGACACGAAGCTCGGCAAGGAGGAGATCACCCGTGACCTCCCCAACGTCAGCCCCGACCTGCTGGCCGACCTCGACGACCGCGGCATCATCCGCATCGGTGCCGAGGTCCGTCCCGGCGACATCCTCGTCGGCAAGGTCACGCCCAAGGGCGAGACCGAGCTGTCGGCCGAGGAGCGCCTCCTGCGCGCCATCTTCAACGAGAAGAGCCGTGAGGTCCGCGACACGTCCCTGAAGGTGCCCCACGGCGAGCAGGGAACCGTCATCGGCGTCAAGGTCTTCGACTCGCAAGACGGCGACGACGAGCTCGGCTCGGGCGTCAACCAGCGCGTCGTGGTGTTCATCGCGCAGCGACGCAAGATCACCGCGGGCGACAAGCTCGCCGGCCGTCACGGCAACAAGGGCGTCATCTCGACGATCCTCCCCGTCGAGGACATGCCGTTCCTCGCGGACGGCACGCCGGTCGACATCATCCTGAACCCGCTGGGCGTCCCCGGTCGCATGAACTTCGGCCAGGTGCTCGAGATCCACCTCGGGTGGATCGCGGCGCAGGGCTGGAACGTCGAGGGCATCCAGGAGTGGGCCAAGAACCTCCCGCCGGAGGCGCTCAGCGCGGCTCCCGGCACGAAGGTCGCCACCCCGGTGTTCGACGGTGCCGCCGAGCGCGAGATCGAGGGCCTCCTCGACTCGACGCTGCCCACGCGTGACGGCGACCGCCTGATCGGCTCCTCGGGCAAGACGATGTTGTTCGACGGTCGCTCGGGAGAGCCTTTCCCGAACCCGATCTCGGTCGGCTACATGTACATCCTGAAGCTGCACCACCTCGTCGACGACAAGATCCACGCTCGTTCGACGGGCCCCTACTCGATGATCACGCAGCAGCCCCTGGGCGGTAAGGCCCAGTTCGGCGGACAGCGGTTCGGAGAGATGGAGGTGTGGGCCCTCGAGGCCTACGGCGCCGCGTACGCGCTGCAGGAGCTCCTGACGATCAAGTCCGACGACATCCTCGGCCGCGTCAAGGTCTACGAGGCGATCGTCAAGGGCGAGAACATCCAGGAGCCCGGCATCCCCGAGAGCTTCAAGGTCCTCATCAAGGAGATGCAGTCGCTGTGCCTGAACGTCGAGGTCCTCTCGGCCGACGGCCAGACGGTCAGCCTGCGCGACACGGACGACGAGGTCTTCCGTGCTGCGGAAGAGCTCGGCATCAACATCTCCTCCCGCTTCGAGTCGTCGAACGTCGACGAGATCTAAGCCCCCTTCCCACAACGACACGTCGATACATCTGACAAGGGACTGAATTTTGATCGAAGCAACAACTTTCGATGAGCTGCGGATCGGCCTCGCCACGGCCGAGAACATCCGCGCCTGGTCGCACGGTGAGGTCAAGAAGCCGGAGACCATCAACTACCGCACGCTGAAGCCCGAGAAGGACGGCCTCTTCGGAGAGCAGATCTTCGGGCCGTCGCGTGACTGGGAGTGCGCGTGCGGCAAGTACAAGCGCGTCCGCTTCAAGGGCATCGTCTGCGAGCGCTGCGGCGTCGAGGTCACGAAGTCGTCGGTGCGCCGTGAGCGCATGGGCCACATCGAGCTCGCCGCCCCCGTCACGCACATCTGGTACTTCAAGGGCGTCCCGTCGCGCCTCGGCTACCTGCTCGACATGGCGCCGAAAGACCTGGAGAAGGTCATCTACTTCGCCGCCTACATGGTGATCTCGATCGACGACGAGGGCCGTCACGCCGACATGCCCGGTCTCGAGAACGAGCTCCGCCTCGAGATCAAGCAGCTCGAGACGCAGCGCGACACGCGCATCGCCGACCGTCTGCAGAAGCTCGAGGTCGACCTCGCCGCTCTTGAAGAAGAAGGTGCGAAGAGCGACCAGAAGCGTCGTGCGAAGGACGTCGCCGAGAAGGAGATGGGCCAGACCCGCAAGGCCTTCGACGAGGACATCAACCGCCTCGAGCGCGTGTGGGAGGACTTCCGCACGCTCAAGGTGGGCGACCTCAAGCCCGAGGACGCCGTCTTCCACGAGCTCCAGGACCGCTTCGGCATGTACTTCGAGGCCCACATGGGCGCCGAGGCCATCAAGAAGCGCCTCGAGGGCTTCGACCTGACCACCGAGGCCGAGAACCTGCACCTGCAGATCTCGGAGGGCAAGGGCCAGAAGAAGATCCGCGCGATCAAGCGCCTGCGCGTCGTCAGCTCCTTCCTCGCCACGGGCAACTCGCCCGCCGCGATGGTGCTCGACGTCGTGCCGGTGATCCCGCCCGAGCTGCGCCCGATGGTGCAGCTCGACGGTGGTCGCTTCGCGACGTCCGACCTGAACGACCTCTACCGTCGCGTCATCAACCGCAACAACCGCCTCCGTCGACTGCTCGACCTCGGTGCCCCCGAGATCATCGTCAACAACGAGAAGCGGATGCTGCAGGAGGCGGTGGACGCGCTCTTCGACAACGGTCGCCGCGGCCGTCCCGTCACGGGCACCGGCAACCGCGCCCTGAAGTCCCTGAGCGACATGCTCAAGGGAAAGCAGGGTCGGTTCCGCCAGAACCTGCTCGGCAAGCGAGTCGACTACTCCGGCCGTTCGGTCATCATCGTCGGCCCGACGCTCAAGCTGCACCAGTGCGGTCTGCCCAAGCAGATGGCGCTCGAGCTGTTCAAGCCGTTCGTGATCAAGCGCCTGATCGACCTGTCGCACGCTCAGAACATCAAGAGCGCCAAGCGCATGGTCGAGCGTTCGCGCCCGCAGGTGTGGGACGTCCTCGAGGAGATCATCCGCGAGCGCCCCGTGCTGCTGAACCGCGCGCCCACGCTGCACCGTCTCGGCATCCAGGCCTTCGAGCCCCAGCTGGTCGAGGGCAAGGCCATCCAGCTGCACCCGCTCGTCTGCGCGGCGTTCAACGCCGACTTCGACGGCGACCAGATGGCCGTGCACCTGCCGCTGTCCGTCGAGGCCCAGGCCGAGGCGCGCATCCTGATGCTCGCGTCGAACAACATCCTGAAGCCGTCCGACGGCCGACCGGTGACCCTGCCCGCACAGGACATGATCATCGGCCTGCACTACCTGACGACGGTCACCGAGGGCGCAGTCGGCGAGGGCCGTGCCTTCTCGTCTGTGTCCGAGGCGATCCTCGCCAAGGACCAGGGCACGCTCGACCTGAACGCGATGGCCAAGATCCGCATGAACGGCGTGCACTTCGCCGAGGGCGAGGCTCCCGAGGGCTACGAGGTCGGACAGGACATCCTGCTCGACACGACCCTCGGTCGCGCGCTCTTCAACGAGAACCTGCCGGCGGACTACCCGTTCGTGCAGCAGGTGACCGACAAGGGCACGCTCTCGACGATCGTCAACGACCTCGCCGAGCGCTACCCCAAGGTCGCGGTCGCGGCTGCCCTGGACAACATCAAGGACGCGGGCTTCTACTGGGCCTCGCGCTCCGGTGTCACGGTCGCCCTCTCCGACGTCCTCACGCCTCCGCGCAAGCCGGAGATCGTGGCGGGCTACGAGAAGCAGGCCGCAGCGGTCCAGTCCGAGTTCGACAAGGGCCTCATCAGCGACGCCGAGCGTCGTGCGGACCTGATCAAGATCTGGACGGAGGCCACGAACGAGGTCGCCGCCGAGATGCGGGCGAACTTCCCGGTCGACAACACGATCAACCGCATGGTCACCTCGGGTGCCCGAGGGAACTGGCTGCAGGTGCGCAACATCGCCGGCATGCGAGGCCTCGTGAACAACCCGAAGGGCGACATCATCCCCCGCCCGATCATCTCGTCGTACCGCGAGGGCCTGTCGGTGGCCGAGTACTTCATCGCGACGCACGGTGCCCGCAAGGGACTGGCCGACACGGCCCTCCGTACGGCCGACTCGGGGTACCTGACCCGTCGACTCGTCGACGTCTCGCAGGACGTCATCATCCGTGAGGACGACTGCGGCACTTCGCGCGGTCTCGAGATGCCCATCGCCGCACCCGACGCCGACGGCGTCATGGTGCGCGACGCGACCGTCGAGAACACCGTGTTCGCCCGTTCGCTGGCGGCCGCGGCCGTCGACGCGAAGGGCACCGTGCTGGCCGAGGCCGGCGCCGACGTCGGAGACGTGCTGATCGACGAGCTCGTGGCGGCAGGGGTCGAGACCATCAAGGTCCGTTCCGTGCTCACCTGCGAGGCCGCGGTCGGCGTCTGCGCCCAGTGCTACGGCCGCTCGCTCGCGACCGGCAACCTGGTCGACATCGGCGAGGCCGTCGGCATCATCGCGGCCCAGTCGATCGGCGAGCCCGGCACGCAGCTGACGATGCGCACCTTCCACACCGGCGGTTCGGCCTCGGCCGACGACATCACGCAGGGCCTGCCCCGCGTGACGGAGCTGTTCGAGGCACGTACCCCCAAGGGTGCGTCCCCGATCGCCGACGGTGCCGGTCGCATCACGATCGAGGACACGGACAAGGCCCGACGGGTCATCCTCAACCTCGACAACGGCGACGAGCCGGTCATCTACCCCGTGCTCAAGCGCTCGACCCTCCTCGTCGAGGACGGTCAGCACGTCGAGCTCGGTGCGCAGATCATCGCCGGTGCGGTCGACCCGAAGGAGGTCCTGCGAGTCAAGGGCGTCCGTGCGGTGCAGCAGCACCTCGTCGGGGGCGTCCAGGACGTCTACCGTTCGCAGGGCGTGCCGATCCACGACAAGCACATCGAGGTCATCGTCCGTCAGATGCTCCGCAAGGTCACCGTCGTCGACCACGCCGACACCGACCTGCTCCCCGGCGAGCTCGTCGACCGGTCGAAGTACAACGAGATCAACCGTGCGGCGCTGACCGAGGGCAAGCGGACCGCGTCCGCCCGCCAGGAGGTCATGGGCATCACCAAGGCCTCGCTCGCGACCGAGTCGTGGCTGTCGGCCGCCTCCTTCCAGGAGACGACCCGCGTGCTCACGCAGGCTGCGATGGAGGGCAAGAGCGACCCCCTGGTCGGTCTGAAGGAGAACGTGATCATCGGAAAGCTGATCCCCGCCGGAACCGGCCTGTCGCGCTACCGCGACGTCTCGGTCGAGGCGACGGAGGAGGCGAAGGCCGAGCGGTACCCCAACCGCGTGTTCACGGACGACGCGTCGTTCACCGAGGCTGACCTCAGCTTCGTGGACTTCGACTCGTTCTCGTCGGACGACTTCACCCCCGGCACCTACAACTGATCGGGATCGCCGTGGAGGCGCCGCGGGTCTGACGACCTGCGGAGCCCCCAGGCACCACGACGGGCCCCGGCCCTCGCACCACGCGAGGGACGGGGCCCGTCGTGGTTCCCGGGCACCTCAGGGAGGCGCGGGTCGGTCCCGCAGGCTCGCGAGCGGTCCCGTGACCTGAGCGGCTCCCGAGACCGGGCAGTATGGAGCGATGAGCACCGAGCAGTCCGCACAGCCGTCCCCGTCCGCCGAGCACCCCGAGCCCCCGGTCGCTCGGGGCGAGGCCGCGGCGGGCGTCCGGCTCGAGGCGGTCGACCTGCCCGTCAGCGCCCGGGTCCCGAGGCCGGACGCGCCCCTCCCTCGTGACCGTGACGGCCTGCGCTGGCGCCTGGCGACCCTCGCCGACCTCGGCGCCCTGCACGCGCTCGACGGGCGCGTGGCGTCGCTCGACCACCCGCTGCACGTGACGTCGCTGTCGTCGATGCGCCAGCTGCTCGAGATGCCCGGCATCGACCTCGAGCGCGACTCCCTCGTGGCCGACGAGGGGGACGGCCAGCTGGTGGCCTGGGGCCTGAGCTTCCTCTGGCCCGTCCGCGAGTCGGTCGTACGCGTGTCCGTCGACGGCGGCGTCGACCCGCGTCGGCGCGGGCAGGGCCTCGGGCGCGACCTCGTCGAGTGGCAGCGGCTGCGCGGTGAGCAGCACCTCTCCGGGTCGGACGACGTGCTGCCCGCCGTGCTGGCGGCGGGCGTCGAGCAGGAGGCGGAGGCCCACGGGGCGCTGCTGCAGCGCCAGGGCTTCGGCCCCGCGCGGTGGTGGAGCACGCTCAGCCGCGACCTGACCCGCCCGGTCGAGCCCGTGCCCCTCGACCCCGCGGTGCGGCTCGAGGAGTACTCGACGCCCCGCGAGGAGGCGACCCGGCTGGCCCGCAACGAGGCCTTCGTCGACCACTGGGGCAGCCAGGCGAGCACGCCCGAGGTGTGGCGCATGCTCGTCGGGGCGGCGACGTTCCGCCCCGACCTGTCGTTCGTGGCGGTCGCCGCGGGCGACGACGGCGAGGAGGAGGTGGTCGCCTTCGTGCTCACCACCGTCGAGCCCGAGCAGTGGCCGGCCCACGGCGGTCGCAGCGCCCACGTCGACTACGTGGGCGTCCGGCGGGCCTGGCGCGGCCGGCACCTCGCGCAGTCGCTGCTCGCGACGGCCCTCGCGCGTCAGGCCCACGAGGGCTTCGAGCTCTGCGTGCTCGACGTCGACTCGTCGAGCCCCACGGGTGCGGTCGGCCTCTACGAGCGTGCCGGGTTCACGGTCGCGGGGCGCCGGGCCGCCTACCTCCGCGAGTACTGACGCCCCCGTGCGTCGCCCGCGTGCCCGGCGGCTCGAGCTGCCGCTTCGAGGGCGTCCGCGCGCCCCACGCCCCCGCGAACCGGCGGTTCGACGAGCGGCCAGCCAGGAGGCGCTAGCCGCGGACGGTGAGGATCTCCGCGCCGTCCTCGGTGATGGCGACCGTGTGCTCGCTGTGCGCCGTCAGGCAGCCCGTCGCGCTGCGGAGGGTCCAGCCGTCGTCGTCGGTGACGAGCTCGTCGGTGTCGGCCATGACCCACGGCTCGAGGGCGAGCAGCAGTCCGGGACGCAGCTTGTATCCGCGGCCGGGTCGCCCGATGTTGGCGACGTGCGGGTCCTGGTGCATGGTCGAGCCGATGCCGTGGCCGCCGAACTGGACGTTCACGGGGTAGCCCGCCCCGGTGAGCACCGAGCCGATGGCGTACGAGACGTCGCCCATCTTCGCTCCCGGCACGGCGGCGGCGATCGCGGCGGCCAGGGCGCGCTCGGTCGTCTCGATCAGCTCGGTGCTGCCCGCGGGACGCGAGGTGCCGACGACGAAGCTGAGGGCCGAGTCGGCCGCGATGCCGTTCAGCACGACGGCGAGGTCGAGCGTGAGCAGATCGCCGTCGCGCAGGGCGTAGTCGTGGGGGAGGCCGTGCAGCACCGCGTCGTTGACCGCAGTGCAGATCCAGTGCCCGAACGGCCCGCGGCCGAACGACGGGGCGTAGTCGACGTAGCAGGACTCGGCGCCGGCCTCGACGATCATCTCGCGCGTCCACTCGTCGATCTCGAGCAGGTTCGTGCCGACCCCGACGCGCTGCGAGACGGTGTGCAGGATGTGCCCGACCAGCGCTCCGGAGTCACGGGCGCGGCCCAGCTCTGCGGGGCTGAAGATCTCGATCACGGGGCGTCTCCTCGGGTCTGCCGCCTGACGGCGGGACAACTGTCCCGGTAATGCTATCCCGGCCAGCGCCTCCTCGCGCTAGGCTCTGCGCATGGTCCGTCTGCCGCTGAGCCCCGCCGAGGTCGCTCGCGGCCGCCGCCTCGGGGCCCTGCTGCGGCAGGCGCGCGGCGAGCGGTCGATGCTCCGCACGGCCCTCGACGCCGGCGTCTCGCCCGAGACGCTGCGCAAGATCGAGTCCGGCCGGGTCGCGACCCCGTCGTTCCCCACCATCGCCGCGATCGCGCAGGTCGTCGGCGTCTCGCTCGACGACGTCTGGGCCGAGATCAGCCGGCCGGCACAGGGCGACCAGGCGCAGGAGGCGGTCGTCCCCGTCGACGCGCCGCTCGCCTCCTAGCCCCCTCGGCCACGTCGTCCCCCGACGGCTGCGTCACCGGCCCACGACGCCGGGCGCGGGCGCGGCCTAGGGTCAGAGGGTGCAGTTCGAGCAGGCCCTCACCGACACCGTCCTCCTGCGGGAGGCGCGGGTCGGCGACGCCGCCGCCCTCGCCGAGGCGCACCGGCGCAACCGCGAGCACCTCGCGCCGTGGGACCCGGAGCGGGCGCCGTCGTTCTTCGAGCCCGCCGGCCAGCGGGCCATGCTCACGGCGCGCATCGCGTCGGCCGCCGCCGGCGAGCAGCAGCCGTTCCACCTGATGGAGGGCGACCGCGTGGTCGGCACGATCGCCCTCAACCAGATCGTCCGCGGGCCGCTGCAGAAGGCGGCCGTCGGCTACTGGGTCGACCGGGAGCGGACGGGGCAGGGCCTGGCGAAGGCGGCGCTGGCGGTCGTCGTCGACCTCGCGGCGACCGCCCTCCGCCTGCACCGCCTCGAGGCGAGCGCCCTGCCGCACAACGCGGGGTCGCGTGCGGTGCTCGCCGCCTCGGGCTTCGAGCAGTACGGCACGGCGCCGGGCTACCTCCGCATCGCGGGGGAGTGGCGCGAGCACGTGCTGTACCAGCGCCTCCTCGACTAGACCGCCCGCATCCGCATCCGCATCCGCATCCGCATCCGCATCCGCATCCGCATCCGCACGCGCCCGCACCCGCGCACGACGACGGGGCGCCGACCTCAGTGGTCGACGCCCCGTCGGGGTGCTGCGGCTCAGGGGGCCGCGGCCCGGGTCAGAAGGCCAGCTGGCCCTCGACCTCCTTGGACTTCATGCGAGCGAGGGCGAGGTTCGCCTTCGAGCGGTCGAGCACGAAGTAGATGAAGACCTCGCGGTTGCTGGCGAGGGGGCGGATGATGTGGATCTGGCTCGACAGGGTGATGAGGATGTCCTCGATCGAGTCGGCGAGGCCGAGCGACTTCGCCGTCTTGAGCTTGGCGCGGACGACCTCGGTGTTGCCGGCCGCGGCCAGCTCCAGGTCGATCCCGGTGCCGGCGCCGCCGAGCAGCATGCCGGACGCGCTGTCGACGACGGCGGCCGCCATCGCGCCGTCGACGGTGAGGAGGGTCTCGAGGGAGTCGGAGATGTTCGCCATGGTGTCTGTGCTTCCTGTTCGGGTCAAGGCAGTTCGGGTGTGAGCTGTCCGGCCCTGACCTGGTCGGGTCAGGGGTGGTGCGGGCAGCGGTGCCGGCGTTGGGCGGGCACCGCTCGGCAGCCGGCCGCGGAGGTGCGGCCGGAGCGGTCGGAGGGGCAGGGCTGCGTGCCTGGCCAGGGTCAGAGCGCCGGGACGCCGTGGGCGTCGGCGTGCGCGCGTGCGTCGCCGTGCTCGACGGCGGCGTCCGGCTCGTGGGCGGCCGCGTCGGGCTGCACGGCCGGGCGGTCGGCCAAGGAGGCGGCCAGCTGCTGGGCGCAGCGGCGCGCGACCGAGAGGGCCTTGCCGAGGGTCTCGTCGTCGCCGAACAGCGCGCCGAGCACGACGGGGTGCCCGGGGACGCGCAGCTGGATGACGTGGCCCTTCTCGGAGGCGATGATGACGTACTCGCTCGAGCCGATCCGCACCTCCCGGGCGACGGCCTCGCTGAGCGCCTGGATGGAGCTGGCCATGCTGGCGAAGCGGTTCGCGTCGACCTTGCCGTCGGGCACGTGGACGACCTCGAAGCCGTCGTCGGTGAGGAACGAGCCGTAGACGAGCGAGCGGCTCACCTCGCCCATGTCGAGCAGGGCCCGGCGGCCGAGGTCGACGACGACGGGGTCGAGGTGGGGCGCGAGGCTCACTCGGCCACCGCCACGGCGGGCTGCGAGGGCGCGGCAGCAGCAGCGGGTGCAGAGAACATCTCGCGCATCTCGATGTTGGCGACGAGCGTCATGAGGACGGTGCGCATCTGGTCTTCCTGTCGGGGGTCGACCGTGAACACCGGCACGACCAGGTCGGGGCGGCGCTCGGTCAGCGCCGCCGAGTAGTCGGCCACCGTCGGGGTGGCCGAGACGTCGGAGCGCGTCGCCGCGACGACGACGCCGCCGCGGTCGTAGAGGTCGCGGAACTCGTCGAGGAACGTGAGCATCTCGCCCACCGGGTCGGCGGCGTCGTTGTTGACGAGCAGCACCATGCCCTTGGCGCGCTCCTTGAGGATCGTCCACATGAAGTCGAACCGCTGCTGGCCGGGGATGCCGTAGAGGCGCACCTTGTCGGTCTCGCCGAGGGTGATCTCGCCGTAGTCGAGGGCGACCGTCGTGGTGTCCTTGTCGGCGGTGGCGCGGTCGGTGTTCGCGGCCTCAGTGCGGACGACCTCGGTCTCGCTGAGCGTCTCGATCGCAGTCGTCTTGCCGGCGCCCATCGGGCCGCCGAAGAGGATGACGTGCTCGGCCATCAGAGGCCGAGCCGGTCGCGCAGGCGGCTGAACAGTCCGCCGCGGCGGGGCTGCGGGGCGACCCTGACGTACTCGGGGTCGGAGGAGGACGACGAGGCAGACGGCGACGAGGCAGACGACGACGAGCCGGCGGCGACCGCGGCAGGCTCGGGCGACTCGGCGCGCAGCAGGCGCATCAGGCTGAACGCGTTGACGAGGCGCCGCGCCTCGGCCGGATCCGACTCGCTGGCGTTGGCCAGCTCGCCGACCGGGAGGAACGTGTAGCCGAGCATCGCGGTCATCCGCATCTGCTCGGGGGTGTGCGTCAGCATCGTGAAGTTGGGCCAGCGCACCAGCTTGTAGCGGTCGTCGCGCTGCAGCCACCACGCGAGCTCGCCCAGGAACGAGTTGTTCCCGATCAGCCAGAGCAGCGCGTCGAGGTCGGTGCCGGGCGGGCGCGACGCCTCGACGGCGGGGTCCTTGGCCTCGACGACCACGTCGATGTCGACGGGCTCGGCGGGGAACGCCGTCAGGGGGGTGTCCCACCAGTAGGCGTTCGTCTCCACGTCGACGACGAGGGGGAGGTGGTCGGCCTGGCGGACGACCACGATCGACGCGGTCGGCTGCTGCTGGAGGCGGTGGAGGGCGATGGCCACGCCGGTCCAGCCGAACGACGGCACGGTGATGCCCGTCGTCTCGGGGCCGGCGGCGGCGCCTGTGTGGGGGGCCTGAGGGTCCGCGGGTGCGGTCCGGGCAGGCTCGAACGTCATCTCGTGACCGTGCATCGTGCGTGGCTCCTAGGGGGGTTCGGCGGTCGTCATCCGTGAACTGGGCCACACGTGTCGTCGGGCCCAGGATCGCCGTCGTCCACTAGACCAGGCCGGTCCGGCGGCGTGCCACCCCCTGTTCTGGGCGACGGCGACCCCCTTTCTGGGCGGTCGCCGCGCCTCCTCGTGTCTGCCGGGCGGTGCCGCGGAGCCGACCGGCAGCCCGCCGCGGAGGGCTGTGACGCAGACGGGGGGCACCCTCACTGGGACGTGTCGGGCGGGCGGCCCCGCCGTAGCGTGGCGACTGCTCGGGACGACTCCCGAGGACCTGCCGCCAGGACCCCGACTTGCCGGGCGCGCGTACCGAGGAGATGCACCCGTGGCTTCGATGACCGAGATCCTGATCCTGCACGGGCTGCTGCCCATGGAGCACCTCGACCGCGTGGGGCGCCGGGGCGCCGACGAGGAGGCGTCCATCCGGGAGCTGCTCGAGTCCGGCACCGTGACCCCCGCGCAGGTCGCCCGCGCCCGGGCACAGGCCAACGGCGTCGACTTCGTCGAGCTCGTCGACTACCCCGTCGACCGCGCCGCCGTGACGATGGTGCCCGCCGCCGTCTGTCGCCGGCACAGCGTGCTGCCGATCGCCGTTCGCGACGGCCTCCTCCTGCTCGCGATGGCCGACCCGGGCGACGTCTTCGCGATCGACGACGTGCGCGCCGCGCTCCGCATCGGCGTCGAGCCGGTGCTCGCCGACCGCGCCGACCTGCAGGCCGCGCTCGACCGCTACCTCCGTGCCGACGACGAGCTCAACGACCTCACCTCGACGCTCGAGGAGGAGACCAGCGCGATCGAGGCCGCCCAGGCCGACATCGCCTCCTCCGGCCCCGACGACGACGTGCCCATCGTGCGGTTCGTCAACCTGCTCGTCAGCCAGGCCATCACCGACCACGCCTCCGACATCCACATCGAGCCGGCCGAGCACGACGTGCGCATCCGCTACCGCATCGACGGGGTGCTGCACGAGATGCAGCCGGCCCCGAAGGCCATCCAGAACGGCGTGATCTCGCGCCTCAAGATCATGAGCGAGATCGACATCGCCGAGCGTCGACGCCCGCAGGACGGCCGCATGTCGGTCCGCCACGGCGGCCGCCAGATCGACCTCCGCGTCGCGACGCTGCCGACCGTGTGGGGCGAGAAGGTCGTCATGCGGATCCTCGACAACTCGAACACGTCGATGAGCCTCCGCGACCTCAACCTGCTCGAGCGCAACTTCGACGTCTACGCCGCGTCGTACTCGAAGCCCTACGGCATGATCCTCGTCACCGGCCCCACGGGCTCGGGCAAGTCGACGACGCTCTACACGACGCTCAACGCGGTCGCGCGCCCCGAGATCAACGTCATCACCGTCGAGGACCCGGTCGAGTACCGGATGGACGGCATCAACCAGGTGCAGGTGAACCCCAAGGCGGGCCTCACGTTCGCCGGCGCGCTGCGGAGCATCCTGCGGTCCGACCCGGACGTCGTCCTGCTCGGCGAGATCCGCGACCACGAGACCGCCCAGATCGCCATCGAGGCGTCGCTGACCGGCCACCTCGTGCTCAGCACGCTGCACACGAACGACGCCCCGAGCGCGATCACCCGCCTCACCGAGATGGGCATCGAGCCGTTCCTCGTCGGCAGCGCGATCGACTGCGTCGTCGCCCAGCGACTCGCGCGCCGCCTCTGTGACCGCTGCAAGACGCCGACCTCGTACACGCCCCGCCAGCTCGAGCACCTGCGGTTCCCGGTGCGCCTCGACGAGCCCGCGCCGCTCGTCTACCAGCCCGTCGGCTGCGCGCAGTGCTCGAACACGGGCTACCGCGGCCGCATCGCCCTGCACGAGGTGATGAGCGTCTCCGAGGAGATCGAGCGCCTCGCCGTCTCCCGCGCGTCGAGCGCCGAGATCGCCCGCGTCGCCACCGAGCAGGGCATGGTAAGCCTCCGCCACGACGGCTGGGCCAAGGCGAAGCTCGGCCTGACCAGCGTCGAAGAGATCCTGCGGGTCGTCGCGTGAGCGCCGCCGACGCCGCTCGCGCCGCCTGCGTCCGCCCGGCCCGCACCCGCACCCGCACCGCACCCGTCCGCACCGCCCGCCGCACCGCACCCGAGGGAACGCCCGCATGAGCGACAACGTCTTCGAGATCCCCGACCAGGTCGACCCGGCCGACGGCTGGACCCCGGGCACGCCCGGCAACGACCTGGGCACGCAGACCCCCGCGACCTCGTGGGAGCTGCCCAAGGTCGTGACGCCCCTGGCCCCCCACGTCGACGAGGCCGAGCGCGGCCCGGTCTACTCGATGGACGACGCCGGCGGGGAGGCGGTGCTCGGCTGGAGCCCCACCCCGGCGCCCACCAGCCGTCGCGCCGCGCGGCTCGCGAGCGCCCTCGAGGGCGGCGGCATGGCCGCCCGCACCCCGTGGAGCGACCCCCGCTTCGACGACTTCGACGACGCGGCTGCCCAGGTCGCCCCGGCCAGCCCCGCCGTGGGCGAGATCGGCTCGGGAGCGCCGCAGGCGTTCATGCCGGCGTATCTCGCCGCCGAGACCGCCCTCGACGACGCGGCCGCCGCCTCCTCGGCCCCCTCGCTGCCCGACGTGTCGTCGGCCGCGCCGACCTCGCCGGTCGTGCCCGCCGCCTCCTCGGCTCCCTCGCACTCCGCCGCCCCGGCGCCCGTCTCGCCCCAGCTCGGCGACGGCGGCCTGCTGCGCGTCCCGTCGTTCGCGCCGTCCAGCGCGCAGCACGCCGCCGAGGAGGCGCCCCCCGCCGCCCAGGTCGAGTCCCGACCCGGCATCGAGCTGCACGAGCACGCCCGCACGGTCGCTCACCCCGCCCTGATCTCGGCGCTCTGCGAGGTCGTGCTGCAGGGCGCCTCCGACCTGCACGTCACGGTCGACGCCGCCCCGACCCTCCGCGTCGACGGCGGCCTGCAGCCCGCCCTCGCCGGCGGCGAGCCCTGGGACGCCCCGACGGTCTCCGCAGCCCTGACCAGCCTGCTCACCCCGGCCATGAAGGAGCAGTTCGACGAGCGGCTCGAGCTCGACTTCGCCTACTCGCTGTCGGACGAGTCGCGCTTCCGCGTGAACTTCTACCAGCAGCGCGGCGCGATGGGCGCGGCCTTCCGCCTCATCCCGACCGAGATCAAGCAGCTCGCCGACCTGGGCGTGCCCGAGGTCGTCAGCCGCTTCGCGAAGCTGCCCCGCGGCCTCGTGCTCGTCACGGGCCCCACCGGCTCGGGCAAGTCGACGACCCTCGCCGCCTTGATCGACCTGGTCAACCGCACCCGCGCCGACCACATCGTGACGGTCGAGGACCCGATCGAGTTCATGCACCAGCACAAGAAGGCGATCGTCAACCAGCGCGAGGTCGGCCACGACACGCACAGCTTCGCGAACGCGCTCAAGCACGTGCTGCGCCAGGACCCCGACGTCATCCTCATCGGCGAGCTCCGCGACCTCGAGACCATCTCGGTCGCGCTGACCGCCGCCGAGACCGGCCACCTCGTGTTCGCGACCCTGCACACGCAGAGCGCCGCCCAGACGATCGACCGTGTGATCGACGTGTTCCCGCCGCACCAGCAGGACCAGGTGCGCACCCAGCTCGCGTCGACGCTCCAGGGCGTCGTCTGCCAGACGCTGCTGCCGAAGGCGGGCGGCAAGGGCCGTGTCGTCGCGACCGAGATCATGATGATGACCCCGGCCATCGGCAACCTCGTCCGCGAGGGCAAGACGTACCAGATCTCGTCGTCGATGCAGGCGGGGCGCGACCTCGGCATGCACACGATGGACCAGAAGCTGGCCGACCTCGTCAACACCGGCACCGTCACGCACAAGGCGGCGATGGAGAAGGTGCACGACACCGAGGGCTTCGACCGCCTCGTCACCCGCGTGATCAACAAGTCCGAGACGACCGGCCTCGACGCCGGCATCGACTTCGGCGACGCCTTCTCGATCGGGAGCAACTGATGGCCACCAGCACCGCCTACGCCTACAAGGGCCGCGACTCGGCCGGCAAGGTCGTCAAGGGCAAGGTCGACGCGTCCAGCGAGGGCGCCGTCGTCACCCGCCTGCGCACGATGGGCGTGCAGCCCATCTCGATCGCCGCGGCGAGCGACGGCACCGGCCTGCAGCGCGAGATCTCGATCGGCGGCCTCGGCGGCGGCGGGGTCAAGATGAAGGAGATCGCGGTCATGTCGCGCCAGATGGCGACCATGATCGCGTCGGGCCTGTCGCTGCTGCGCACCCTGACGATCCTCGCCGACCAGGTCGACAACAAGACGCTGCAGAAGGTCATGCAGGAGGTGCGCGACGACGTCGAGACCGGCGTCTCGTTCTCCGACGCGGTCGGCAAGCACGACAAGCACTTCCCGCCCCTGATGATCAACATGATCCGGGCCGGAGAGGTCGGCGGGTTCCTGGACAAGGCGCTCGAGTCGACCGCGGACAACTTCGAGAAGGAGGTGGCGCTGCGGTCCACGATCAAGTCGGCGATGACCTACCCGGTCGTCGTGCTCGTGATGTCGCTGCTCGCGGTCGTCATCATGCTGACCTTCATCGTGCCGATCTTCCAGGACATGTTCACGAACCTCGGCGGCCAGCTCCCCCTGCCGACGATGATGCTCGTCTACGCCTCACAGGCGATGCCCTACGTGCTGCCGGTGCTCATCATCGGCGGCATCGGCGGGTCGATCTGGTGGAAGACGAACAAGAACTCCGTCAAGGTCCGCTCGAAGCTCGATCCGCTGAAGCTCAAGCTGCCGGTGTTCGGCGAGCTGCTCCGCAAGATCGCCATCGCGCGTTTCTCCCGCAACTTCTCCAACATGATCGGCGCCGGCGTCCCCATCCTCACCGCCTTGCGCATCGTCGGCGAGGTCTCGGGCAACTACGTGCTCGAGGAGGCGCTGGTCGAGGTCGCGGAGTCGGTGCGGCAGGGCGAGTCCATCGCCGCCCCCCTGACCGCCTCCGGGGTCTTCCCGCCGATGGTCACGCAGATGATCTCGGTTGGCGAGGACGCCGGCTCGCTCGAGACGATGCTCGAGAAGGTGGCGGACTTCTACGACCAGGAGGTGAAGTCGACCACGGAGTCGCTCACGGCTCTGATCGAGCCCCTGCTGATCGCGTTCCTCGGCGTCGTCGTGGGCGGCATGATCGTCGCGCTGTACCTGCCTATCTTCCAGATCACGTCGCTGATCAAGTAGTCGCAGAGCGGCTCTGAGCCGTCCTTCCTCGCTGTGCCAGAAGGGCCCGACCCCCGGTCGGGCCCTTTGTCGTGTGCAACGGGTGTCGCTTTGCAGGTGACCCCTGAACAGGGGTTCTGCCCGTTCGGGGGTGACCCGGACTGGGGCCGTGTCGCGGGCAGAAACCCCCCGTCTGCGGGATTCTCGCGGGTCTCGGGGGCTGGGAGAGTCATCTCCGGCGGGAACGACGTGACCGCCTCCGATCACCTCTCCCGCACCCGATCTCGAACGGACCAGTCATGTACTTCGCACTCATGGGCAAGCTCTCCGCCCGCCGCCAGGACCTCGCCCAGGACAAGGACAAGGGCTTCACGCTCATCGAGCTCCTCGTCGTCGTCATCATCATCGGCATCCTCGCCGCCATCGCCATCCCCGTGTACCTCGGCGTGCAGAACAACGCCAAGGACTCGGGAGTCAAGAGCGACCTGTCGAACGCCAAGACCGCAGTCATCGCTTACCAGACCGAGAGCGGCTCGTTCCCGGCTTCCACTGACCTCACGGTCGAGAAGCTCGGCACCTACGGCTACACGGTCGGCGCCAACACCGCCGGACTCGCCTACAGCGGCACCGCCACCGCCGCCAAGTTCTGCCTCACGGCCAAGAAGGCCAGCGACGCGACGAAGAGCTTCTACGTCACCGAGTCCTCGGGCGTCGTCGAGGCCAAGCCTGCCGGCTCCGTCTGCTGATCATCCGGGACGGGTGTCCGCGCTTCGGCGTGGACACCCGTCCGCCCGATCGTCCCCCTGACGGTCTGACCTGAACCCACCCCTGAACCCGACCGGGAGGTGATCCACCATGTTCCGACGCCTCAACGACGTCCTCCGCCCCGCCAGCCCAGCCGAGCGTGACACCGGCTTCAGCCTCGTCGAGGTCATTGTCGCCATGATGGTCTTCACCATCATCTCCATCGGGGTCGCTTACACGATCACCAACTCCCTCGTCCTCACCCGCGAGAGCCGAGCCCGTGCCATCGCCACGCAGCTCGCCGCCCAGGACATCGATCTCCTGCGCAGCGTGAAGGACGTCTTCACCATCGTCGACAAGACGTGGACCACCGAGGTGGGCGGCACCACCTACGAGGTCACGCGCCGCGCCAGCTGGGCGACCACCACGTCGAACACGACCATCTGCGGCACCGGTACCGGCACGCTGCAGTACAAGCAGGTAGAGGTCTCCGTCAGCTACGCAGGCATGCGGCCCGGCGGCGAGATCACCAGCGCCACCGCCATCGCGCCGAACAGCCGCATCAACGACCCGAACAAGGGGACCATCGTCGTCGAGGTGCTAGGCGCCAGCGGCACGGGCACCTCGGGAGTGACTGTGCAGATCGCTGCGGCCACCGATTCCCCGAACGGCGCGGTTGCGCCGCCCACGCCGGCCAAGACCGACTCCACGGGCTGCACCTACGCGCTGGGCCTGGCCGCGGGCAACTACCAGGTGACCATCTCGAAGGGCGGCGCCGTCGGTCCAGACCAGAAGAGCACCCAGGTGATGACCCCGGTCGTCGTGACGGCCGGCACGTCGCAAACGGCCTCCTTCTCCTTCGACACCGCCGCCTCATTCAACGCCTCCGTCGGTCGAGAGCAGGCGCTGCTCCGCACCCTCCCCACGAACCTCGACCTGACCTTCCGCAGCAGCGCACAGGGCGACTACACGGTCGCTGCGTCCGCGGCTTCGCCGGTGCCGCTCTTCCCGTTCACCGGGGGGTACTCGGTCATGGCCGGTCGACACATCGACCCGACGACCGATCCCAAGAACAACGTCGAGTCGTCGTGCCTCAACGTCGACCCGTCCGCCTGGACCACCCCGGCCGCTGACGGCATGGTGGGCGCTCAGATCATGCCCGTAGGCGCTGCACCCGGCGACTCGGCGGTGCCGATCGTCCCGACCGGGGTCGTGCAGCTGGCCGACCTCCCAGGCGTCCAGCGGGTCGCCGCCGTGCAGCAGAACAGTAAGGCGAACGGTGACCCGGGATGCGTGACGGGCCAGACGTACTACTTCCCCTCGGTCACCGCCCTGACGGCGATGGCGCTGCCCTACGGCACCTGGAAGTTCTACACCTACAACACGAGTAACAGCGGCACCGTCTTCACCTTGAAGGACCAGATCACGCCGCGCGGTGACGCCGCCCGTACCCGGGGCATCGTCGACACGACGGCCAAGACGGTGTTGCTCGACCCCCGAGGCGGCACCCCGTGACGCTCCTCCGCGCTCGGCTTGCCGAGCTGAACGAACCAGGACGCCGCGACCTCGGCATCAGCCTCGCCGAGCTGCTCGTCTCGATGATGGTCTTCGCGATCCTCATGGCCATCACTGGCAGCTTCATGGTCGGTGCCTCGCGGGCCTCATCACAGGTCCGCGCCATCGACGGTGCGACCCGGACGGTGACGAACTCGATGACGGCGGTTACGCGCAACCTGCGGGCGGCCACTGACAACCCGGTCTCCGGGCAGCCTCTCGACGCACCCGCCTTCGAGCTGGCGAAGAGCAACAGCGTCAGGTTCTACGCCTACGTCAACTTGGTCTCGGCCGCTCAGACCCCGGTGATGGTGCAGTACGACCTGACAGGCGGGCAACTCGTGGAGAGCATCTGGCCCAGCTCCGTCACGTCCGATGGCTTCTACACCTTCAACGTGGCGAACGCCCCCGTTCGACGAGTCGTGGGCTCGCCCATGGTGCAGGGCGTCGATACCTTCACGTACCTCGACGCGGCCGGGGCCGTCATCCCTCTAACGACCGACGCGGTCCCCGCCTCCAAGGTGTCCACCGTCGCGGCAGTGCGTGTGCGCCTGCAAGCGGGCACCGGCACGACCCCGGCGACGTCCACGACGCTCGTGAACACCGTCGGCCTGCCCAACCTCGACATCGCCAGGACGCTGCCCTAATGACCCGACTCCTGCACCTGCACATGTTCCGGGGTGTCCTCCGCCGTCTGCGCGGCGACGACCGCGAACGCGGTGTCGCCTTGGCCAGCGTCATCGGGCTCGGAGCCGTGCTGCTCCTCCTGAGCGTCACGATGATCTCGGTCGCGGTCAGCGGCTCCGTCAAGGCCCGTGGCGACTCGGACTACAACGCTGCCATCGCCGCCGCCTACGCGGGTGTCGAGGACTACCAGAGCAAGCTCGCCAACAACAACGCCTACAGCCAGTACGGCGTGCGCGCTACGTCCTTCAGCAGCGGGAGCAGCTTCACCGGCACGAACGGAAACCCGGCTTTCGGCAAAGGCAAGGCCGGCACATGGCAGACCGTCCCCGGCTCCGACGCCTCGTACCGCTACGAAGTCGACACCTCGCAGTACTCGAGCAAGGGCAGCCTGCGGCTGCGCTCGACGGGACGCGTCGGCGACACCACCCGCAGCGTGGTCGCCGACCTCAAGCAGGACGGCTTCCTCGACTACGTCTACTTCACCGATTTCGAGATCAGCGACCCTGCGCTGTCGAGCACGAACTGCAGCCCGGCTTACGAATGGGCTGTGAACTCCCGGCCCAGTTGCACGACCATCCAGTTCGCCCCGGGCGACGTCATCAACGGTCCGCTGCACACGAACGACACCATGGTCGTCTGTGGTGGTCCTCAGTTCCTCGGTGCGACGACGACGGCGAGCACGCGTGCCAACCGCTTCAACTCGGCGACGGGGGCGAA
Source organism: Frigoribacterium sp. PhB107 (assembly GCF_003751515.1). Classification (NCBI taxonomy): domain Bacteria; kingdom Bacillati; phylum Actinomycetota; class Actinomycetes; order Micrococcales; family Microbacteriaceae; genus Frigoribacterium; species Frigoribacterium sp. PhB107. The sequence continues at coordinate 402,920 of NZ_RJKU01000002.1, forward strand.
CTGCACGGGCACCCCGGTCTTCGGCAAGGACAAAAAGGCGACTCCCGACTACGCGGCCCAGATCACGATGCCGCAGACGAACGACAAGATGAAGCAGGAGACGAGGGCTGACCTGTCGGGATCAACTGTGCCGAACCCGGGTTGCCTCTACACCGGTCCGACCTCGATCACCCTGAACGGCGACGGCACGATGACCGTGTACTCGCCGTGGACCAAGTCCACACAGCTGAACAACGGGGCCGAGACGGGAGCCGTCCGGACGCCCGTCAAGTGCGGCATCGTCGGCGACCGAGCCGGCGGCGGTTCGCTCGGCAGCCCTGGCGGCCAGACACTGCCCGTGCTCGACGGCAACCTGATCTACGTCCAGGACGTCCCGACGGCATCGGGCAATGTCAACGCCCGTGTCGGCTCGAACCTGCCGGCGAAGTACAGCTGCACCGGTGCCGACGGCGCCGTCGCGGGCAACGGGGTGGGATTCCCTGCCGCGGGGGAGACCGGCGCGAGCTACTCGTGCACCGCCGGCGACGTCTTCGTCAAGGGCACGCTCAAGGGCAACATGACGATCGCGGCCTACAACTTCGTCTACGTCACGGGTGACGTCCTCCTCGCCGACTCTGCCCGCGACATGCTCGGCCTCGTCGGCACGAACGCGGTCTACGTCTACAACCCCACGAAGACCTACTCGACGACGACGACGCGCTACCGCACCGAGTACTACACCTGCTACTACAACGGCAGGGCCTACAACTGTCCTCGGGACGTCCCCTACGACGAGACCACTTATTCGACCGGGCTGATGGACCGCACCGCCAGCGACCGGACGATCCAGGCCGCGATCCTGTCCGTGGCGCACACCTTCACCGTGCAGAACTACAACCAGGACGGCGGCTTCCCGAAGGGCAAGCTGAACGTTCTCGGATCGATCTCGCAGAAGTTCCGCGGCCCGGTCGCGACCACGGGAGCCACGGGATACACGAAGTCCTACGTCTACGATCCGCGGATGCGCTACACGGCGCCGCCTAAGTTCCTCAGCCCGGTCTCGACCAGCTACGGCGTGACGCACATCGTCGAGAGCCAGACCGCCGTCGACTGGACCGGCAAGGAGGTCGTCTCGTGACCGCCCTCCTCCTCGCCGCGCTCACCGCCGGCGGGCTCGGCGTGCTGATCGGCTCGTTCCTCAACGTCGTCGTCTACCGCGTCCCCGCGGGCATGTCGATCTCGTCGCCGCCGAGCGCGTGCCCCGGGTGCCACACGCCGATCAGGGCCTACGACAACGTGCCCGTGCTCAGCTGGCTCGCGCTCAAGGGCCGTTGCCGCAGCTGCCGCACCGCCATCTCGGCCCGCTACCCGATCGTCGAGCTCGCCACCGGCGGCTTCTTCGCCCTCGTGGCGGCTGCAGTCTGGCCCTGGTCGGCCGTCCCGACCGAGGCCGCACCGCTCGTCGCCGCGCTGCTCGAGCTAGTCGCGTTCCTCTGGCTGGCCGGCGCGAGCGTCGCCCTCGCCATCATCGACGTCGAGCACCACCGGCTGCCCGACGCGATCGTGCTGCCGTCGTACGCGGTCGGCCTCGTGCTGCTGGGCGCCTCCTCGGCCCTGTCGGGGGAGTGGGACGCGCTGCTCCGCGGCGTGGTCGGCATGGCTGCCCTGTTCGTCTTCTACCTCGGGCTCGCCCTCGTCAAGCCCGGGGCCATGGGCCTCGGCGACGTCAAGCTCGCCGGCGTGCTGGGCCTCTGGCTCGGCTGGCTCGGCTGGGGCGAGCTCGTCGTCGGCGCCTTCGCCGCGTTCTTGCTCGGCGGCCTGTTCTCGCTCGTCCTGCTCGCCACCCGTCGTGCCCAACGCACCGGCGGCATCCCCTTCGGCCCCTGGATGCTCGCGGGCGCCTGGGTCGGCGTGCTCGTCGGCGGCATCGTCGCCGCCTCCTACCTCCAGCTCCTCACCCTCGCGTGAGCCCGAACTCACGCAGAAAAGAGACCACCCCATGACGAAGAACATCGTCGGCGTCGACATCGGCAGCCGATCGCTCCGCGCGGTCGAGGTCGCCGACGTCGACAAGCCGCGCCCCACCGTCGTCCGCTTCTCCGAGATGGCCCTCAGCGACGGCGCTGCCAGCCGCGGAGAAGTGCTCGAGCCCCAGACCGTCGCCAGCGCCCTCAAGCAGCTCTGGAGCGCCGGCGGGTTCAAGAGCAAGAACGTCGTGCTCGGCATGGGCAACCAGCGCGTGCTGGCCCGCGACCTGACCGTGGCGAAGGCGTCGCGCGAGCGGATCCGCGAGTCGCTGCCGTTCCAGGTCCAGGACATGCTGCCGGTGCCCGTCGCCGATGCGCTGCTCGACTTCTACCCCTACAAGGAGAGCGAGGGCGAGAACGGCCCCGTGCTCAACGGCCTGCTCATCGCCGCCGTCAAGGACGCCGTCCTCGGCAACGTCCGCGCCAGCAAGCTCGCCGGCCTGTCGACCATGGGCGTCGACCTCATCCCGTTCGCGAACACGCGCCTGCTGATCAACCGACCCGGCCTCACCGGCACCGTCGCCCTGATCGAGATCGGCCACAGCACGTCGTCCGTGATCGTCGCGACCGACGGCGTCCCGCAGTTCGTCCGCATCATCCCCTCGGGCGGCGACGACGTCACGCAGGCGATCGTCGCCAAGCGCGGCGTCTCGGTCGAGGAGGCGGTGGCCGTCAAGAGGCAGCGCGGCCTCAGCACCGTGATCACCAACGCGGAGGAGCAGGCCTCGTCGGCCGCCATCTTCGAGTCGGTCAACGAGCTGCTCGGCAGCTTCCGCAACACCGTCCAGTACTTCGTCAACACCAGGCCGACCGAGACGGTCTCCCAGATCGTCCTCGCCGGGGGCGGCGCACTGCTGCCGGGCCTCCCGGACGCGCTGTCCGAGGTGACGCGCCTGCCCGTGGTCGTCGCCGATCCGTTCGCCACCGTCGCGTTCGGCAAGAACGTCGACGAGGCCGCCCTCCGCGGACGCGCCTCCGACATGACCGTGGCCCTCGGGCTCGCACTGGGGAGCGCCGCATGAGCCGCACGAAGAAGACCGCCACGGCGGTCGTCGGGGGACTGCCCCGCGTCGACCTGCTGCCCCCGGAGGTCCGGGCCGAGCGCCGGGGCGGCGTCGCTGTGCGTCGAGCCTGGATGGGCGTCGTCGGGGCGGCCGCCGTGGCGGGAATCGCCGTGGGGGCCGCCACCCTGCACTCGATCGAAGCTCAGGACGAGCTGCTGGCCTCGCAGGCAGACACGCAGCAGCTGCTTCTCGAACAGGGCAAGTACACCGAGGTGCGCGACACCCAGTCCGAGATCACGCTGCTGACCGCCGCGCAGGCCGTCGCCGGAGCTACCGAGATCGCCTGGCCCTCGTATCTGGCCCAGATCCAGGCGACCCTTCCGGCGGGGGTGACGGTCTCGACGATCAGCATCGACCAAGCCACTCCGACGTCGGACTACGCACAGTCCGACACGCCCCTCCAGGGCGCTCGTATCGGAACCGTCACTTTCAGCGCGAGGAGCGCCGAGCTGCCGAGCGTCCCGGACTGGCTGGACGGCCTCGCGACTCTCCCCGGGTACACGGATGCGACCCCAGGGTCGGTATCTCTGGAGAACGGCGTCTACGAAGCAACAGTCACCATGCACATCGACCAGCGCGCGTTCTCGAACCGCTTCGCTCCGACGGAAGGCGAGTGACCTCGTGGACCGCAATCGCATCAAGATGATCGTCGCCGCGCTGAGCGGCGTCGCCGTCCTCGCGCTGGGCTTCCTGCTCGGCGTGCAGCCCCAGCTCTCCTCGGCGTCCGCCGCGGCCGAGCAGCGCGCTACGGTCGAGACGCAGAACGAGAGCCTCCGAGCCACGCTCGCCCAGCTCGTCTCCGAGAACGACCAGCTCTCGACCCTGACGGCCGATCGCGACACGCGTCGCGCGTCCGTGCCGGACGCGGCCGACATGCCCGCGCTGATCCGTCAGCTCGACGAGATGGCCGACGCCGCTGGGGTACCCGTCACGTCGTTCACGGCCGCGGATGCCGTCTCCTACGAGATGCCCGCGTCGGCTGCCGCTCCGGTCGCCGACGCGGCGACTGCCGAGGGCGCTGAGCCGACGGAGGGCGCAGACGCGTCGGCTGCCGCCCCGGCGGAGGCGGCAGGTCCCACCGCTCCCACCACGTTCACCGACCCCGCCGTCACGGCCGCCAATTTCTCGACCATCGCCGTCACGGTCGACATCGCGGGCTCGTACGACCAGGCGCTCGACTTCGTCGACCGCCTGCAGAAGGGCCCCCGCCTGTTCCTCGTGACCACCATCACGAGCAGCGACCCGGAGGAGGCCTCCGGGGGCGAGGCCGGTGCGGCCGAGGGCCAGACCTGGACGGTCGGCGGACTCGTCTTCGTCATGCAGGACGGCGAGACCGCCCCCGCCGACGGCGACGCCACGACGACGGCGCCGACGCAGGCCGAGGGCACCGACGAGGGTACGGACACGACCGCCAGCGGTCGCTGACCGGCCGACCCGCGCCTCCTGCGCTCGGCTAAGCGCCCAGAGCCCGGCTCCTCCCTCCACAGGGACGAGCCGGGCTCTTCCGCCGCCCGCGCCCGTCCTGGCCCGCCGCCTGGGACGTCCCGCGGCGTACCCTCGGCTCATGACCCGTGCCGTCTACGCCCTGATGGCGAGCGTCCTCTTCGGCGCCCTGCTCGTGGCGACGGCCGGCTTCGAGAGCCTGCTGCTCGACCGCGACGTCATCGGCGAGCCCGACGCGGGCCCCTTCCTCGGTCCGGCCATGGGCGGTGCCGCCCTCCTCGTCGTCCTCCTGGCCTTGATGCGCTCAGCCGCGCTCGCCGACGCCCGCGACGGGGGAGCGCCGGAGGTGCGGGGCACGTTCCCCGCGCAGCCCCTGCACGACGCCCGTCCGGCCCGCCGGGGCCCGCGCCCCGGAGACGCGGGCGGCGGCGCCCCGGGTCCCCGACCCGCGCCTCCGAGCCCCTGGCCCGCGGTCGTCTCCGCGGCCGCCGCCGTCTGGGCGGTCATGCTGCTCGTCGGCAGCGTCGGCTACGCCGTGGTGCGCGGCGAGGTCGTCTGGCTGGTGCTCTTCGCCGCCCGCTACGCGCTGTCGCCGTTCGTGCTCGGCGCCGTCGTCTGCGCCGCCCTCGTCGTGCTCGGCACGCTGCTGCTCTCGAGGGCCGAGCCCGCCCGCTGAGCGGGCCGGGAGGCGACTGGCCGTTCGCCCCGGGCGTCCCGTCGCAGCCCGGAGACATTTGATTAACCCCCTGTCCGAAGCTATGCTCTATCGGGTGTGCGCTTCATCGCGCGCCCGAAAATCCCGCTCGTACCACGGTCGACGACCCGGCACGAGCAGGGTCACACCGTCCCCCAGCTGTTCCGCGTGCTCGTCACGCGGCGGTCGCCGGGCGGGGCAGGGCCTCATCCGGCCCGGTCCCGACGAGACGAGGACGCCGACCATCCGGTCGGACAGAGCAGAGCACTGCACGGCGCAGCACCGGCCGAGAGCAGAGCGCAACCAAGGAGAACCAGTGCCAACCATCCAGCAGCTGGTCCGCAAGGGACGCACGCCGAAGGTCGTCAAGACCAAGGCCCCCGCCCTGCGGTCCAACCCCCAGCAGCGTGGCGTGTGCACCCGCGTGTACACCACCACCCCCAAGAAGCCGAACTCCGCGCTCCGCAAGGTCGCCCGTGTGAAGCTCTCCAACGGCACCGAGGTCACCGCCTACATCCCCGGCGAGGGCCACAACCTGCAGGAGCACTCGATGGTGCTCGTGCGCGGCGGTCGTGTGAAGGACCTCCCCGGCGTGCGCTACAAGATCGTCCGTGGCGCCCTCGACACCCAGGCCGTGAAGAACCGCAAGCAGGCTCGCAGCCTCTACGGTGCGAAGAAGGACAAGAAGTAATGCCTCGTAAAGGACCCGCGCCCAAGCGCCCCGTCGTCGCCGACCCGGTCTACGGTGCGCCGATCGTCAGCCAGCTCGTCAACAAGATCCTCCTCGACGGCAAGAAGGGCCTCGCCGAGCGCATCGTCTACGGTGCTCTCGCCGGCGTCTCCGCCAAGAACGACCAGGATGCCGTCGTCACGCTGAAGAAGGCGCTCGACAACGTGCGCCCGACCCTCGAGGTGCGTTCGCGCCGCGTCGGCGGCTCGACCTACCAGGTCCCCGTCGAGGTCAAGCCGCACCGCGCGAACACGCTCGCGCTCCGCTGGCTCACCACCTACGCCAAGGCTCGTCGCGAGAAGACGATGACCGAGCGCCTCATGAACGAGATCCTCGACGCCTCCAACGGCCTCGGCGCCGCTGTCAAGCGCCGTGAGGACACTCACAAGATGGCCGAGGCGAACAAGGCCTTCGCGCACTACCGCTGGTAACAGCCACGGAGGCGCGGTGTGCGCACGACGTGCACCGCGCCTCCTCGGCTCCCGCTTTCCCCACCTACCCCTTCGGAGGAACCTGTGGCACAGGACGTGCTCACCGACCTGAACAAGGTCCGCAACATCGGCATCATGGCGCACATCGATGCTGGCAAGACGACGACGACCGAGCGCATCCTGTACTACACCGGCATCACCCACAAGATCGGTGAGGTCCACGACGGTGCGGCCACGATGGACTGGATGGCGCAGGAGCAGGAGCGCGGCATCACGATCACGTCCGCCGCGACGACGTGCTTCTGGAACAAGAACCAGATCAACATCATCGACACCCCCGGCCACGTCGACTTCACGGTCGAGGTCGAGCGTTCGCTCCGCGTGCTCGACGGCGCGGTCGCCGTGTTCGACGGCAAGGAGGGCGTCGAGCCCCAGTCCGAGACCGTCTGGCGTCAGGCCGACAAGTACGACGTGCCCCGCATCTGCTTCGTCAACAAGATGGACAAGCTCGGCGCCGACTTCTACTTCACGGTCGACACGATCATCAACCGCCTGGGCGCCAAGCCCCTCGTCATGCAGCTCCCGATCGGTTCGGAGTCCTCGTTCGAGGGCGTCGTCGACCTCGTCGAGATGCGTGCGCTGACGTGGCGCGGCGACTCCAAGGGTGACGTCGAGCTGGGTGCCAAGTACGAGATCGAGGAGATCCCGGACGACCTCAAGGAGAAGGCCGCGGAGTACCGCGCCAAGCTCCTCGAGACGGTCGCCGAGTCGGACGACGCGCTGCTCGAGAAGTACTTCGGCGGCGAAGAGCTGACGATCGCCGAGATCAAGGGCGCCGTCCGCAAGATGACGGTCAACAGCGAGCTGTACCCGATCTTCTGTGGCTCCGCCTTCAAGAACCGCGGCGTCCAGCCGATGCTCGACGCGGTCATCGACTACCTCCCCTCGCCGCTCGACGTGCCTCCCATGGAGGGCCACGACGTCCGCGACGCCGAGAAGGTCATCATCCGCAAGCCCGAGTCGAGCGAGCCGTTCTCGGCCCTCGCCTTCAAGGTCGCGGTGCACCCCTTCTTCGGTCGCCTCACCTACGTCCGCGTGTACTCCGGCTCGATCGAGTCGGGTGCCCAGGTCATCAACTCGACCAAGGACAAGAAGGAGCGCATCGGCAAGATCTTCCAGATGCACTCCAACAAGGAGAACCCGGTCGACAGCGTCACCGCCGGCCACATCTACGCGGTCATCGGCCTGAAGTTCACCACCACCGGTGACACGCTGTGCGACCCGTCCGAGCAGATCGTGCTCGAGTCGATGACGTTCCCCGAGCCCGTCATCGAGGTCGCCATCGAGCCCAAGACGAAGGCCGACCAGGAGAAGCTCTCGCTGGCCATCCAGAAGCTCGCCGAGGAGGACCCGACGTTCCGCGTCGAGCTCAACGTCGAGACGGGCCAGACGGTCATCAAGGGCATGGGCGAGCTCCACCTCGACATCCTCGTCGACCGCATGAAGCGCGAGTTCAACGTCGAGGCGAACGTCGGCAAGCCCCAGGTGGCCTACCGCGAGACGCTCAAGAAGGGCATCGAGCGCTACGACTACACCCACAAGAAGCAGACCGGTGGGTCGGGTCAGTTCGCCAAGATCCAGATCGCCCTGGAGCCCTACGAGGTCACGGCCGAGTCGACCTACGAGTTCGTCAACAAGGTCACCGGCGGCCGCGTCCCGCGGGAGTACATCCCCTCGGTCGACGCCGGCATCCAGGACGCCATGCAGGTCGGAGTCCTCGCGGGCTACCCGACGGTGGGCGTCCGGGCGCTGCTCCTCGACGGCGCGGCGCACGACGTCGACTCGTCGGAGATGGCCTTCAAGATCGCTGGGTCGATCGCCTACAAAGAGGCGGCTCGCAAGGCCCAGCCCGTTCTCCTCGAGCCGCTCATGGCGGTCGAGGTGCGTACGCCCGAGGAGTACATGGGCGACGTCATTGGCGACCTCAGCTCGCGACGCGGGCAGATCTCGTCGATGGAAGACGCCAGTGGTGTGAAGGTCGTTCGGGCCAGCGTGCCGCTGTCGGAGATGTTCGGCTACGTCGGAGACCTGCGGTCGAAGACCTCGGGTCGTGCCGTCTACTCGATGACGTTCGAGTCGTACCAGGAAGTCCCCTCGGCCGTCGCCGAGGAGATCATCCAGAAGAACAAGGGCGAATAGTCCCGAATCTCGCGGCCGTTCCTCGACCGCGTAACATGTACACACACCAATCCGCAGTGTCCGGTAGGCCGGGTCATCGACCCGGCCCCCGGCCCCACTGCAACCGAGTCCTGAGGAGGACCCACAGTGGCTAAGGCCAAGTTCGAGCGGACCAAGCCGCACGTCAACATCGGAACCATCGGTCACGTCGACCACGGCAAGACCACGCTCACCGCGGCGATCACCAAGGTCCTGCACGACAAGTACCCGACCCTCAACGAGGCGTCGGCCTTCGACCAGATCGACAACGCGCCCGAAGAGAAGCAGCGCGGCATCACGATCAACATCTCGCACGTCGAGTACCAGACGGAGAAGCGTCACTACGCTCACGTCGACGCTCCCGGTCACGCCGACTACATCAAGAACATGATCACCGGCGCGGCTCAGATGGACGGCGCGATCCTCGTGGTCGCCGCCACCGACGGCCCGATGCCCCAGACGCGTGAGCACGTCCTGCTCGCCCGCCAGGTCGGCGTGCCCTACATCGTCGTGGCCCTCAACAAGTCCGACATGGTCGACGACGAGGAGATCCTCGAGCTCGTCGAGATCGAGGTGCGCGAGCTCCTCTCCAGCCAGGACTTCGACGGCGACAACGCCCCCGTCGTGCAGGTCTCCGCTCTCAAGGCCCTCGAGGGCGACGAGAAGTGGGCCGCCACGGTCGCCGACCTGATGGACCAGGTCGACGAGAACGTCCCCGAGCCCGTCCGTGCCACGGACCAGCCCTTCCTCATGCCCGTCGAGGACGTCTTCACGATCACCGGTCGTGGAACCGTCATCACCGGTCGTGTCGAGCGCGGCATCCTGAAGCCGAACGACGAGGTCGAGATCGTCGGCATCAAGGAGAAGTCGTCCAAGACGACCGTCACCGCCATCGAGATGTTCCGCAAGACCCTCGACGACGCGCGCGCCGGTGAGAACGTCGGACTCCTCCTCCGCGGCACCAAGCGTGAGGACGTCGAGCGCGGCCAGGTCGTGGTCAAGCCCGGCTCGATCACGCCCCACACCGAGTTCGAGGCGAACGTCTACATCCTCTCGAAGGACGAGGGCGGCCGTCACAACCCGTTCTACGCGAACTACCGCCCGCAGTTCTACTTCCGCACCACCGACGTCACGGGTGTCATCACGCTGCCCGAGGGCACCGAGATGGTCATGCCCGGCGACACGACTGAGATCACCGTCCAGCTGATCCAGCCCATCGCCATGGAAGAGGGCCTGCGCTTCGCCATCCGCGAGGGTGGCCGCACGGTCGGCGCCGGCACGGTCGTCAAGATCGTCAAGTAGCACCCGCCGCACAGGCACCTGCACGACCAGCACCACCTGAACACCCGAGAGGGGTCGGGCCCGAGAGGGCTCGGCCCCTCTCGTCGTGCACCGGGGGCACGACGGGGGTGCGTCGATCGCTGTTTCGCGGCAGAGTGGTGGCGTGCCGGAGACGCCGGCCAGAGGAGGCGCACCATGGCAGGCTTCGACGACATCACCAAGAAGGCCCAGGAGTTCCTGAAGGACGGCAAGGTCCAGGACGCCCTGAAGAGCGAGAAGGCCGAGGGCGTCAGCGACAAGATCCTCGACGCCGTCGCCGGTGCCGCCGACAAGGCCACCGGGGGCAAGCACAGCGACAAGATCGCCCAGGCGAAGGAGCAGGCCGACAAGAGGATCGGCGACCAGTAGCCCCGGCCATCCGCGACGCCCCGTTCCCTCCGGGACGGGGCGTGGCTTGTACCCCGGCCCACCGCGGGTCAGGCCGTCGGTGGTTCGATCGACGGATGCCGCGCCTCCGAAGGACGAACTCGAGCTCCCCGGGCCTCTCGCGAGTCCCGAGCGGTGCCGGATTCTCGTACCGTCACGCGGACGGCTCCAGCGTCACCGATCCCGAGCTCCGTGAGCGGTGCGAGCACCTCGGCATCCCGCCCGCCTGGACGGACGTCTGGATCGCCCCCTACGCCAACGGGCACATCCAGGCGACGGGCGTCGACGGCGCCGGGCGTCGGCAGTACATCTACCACCCGACCTGGCGGGAGCAGAAGGACCGCCTCAAGTTCGACCGAGCTCTCGCCCTGGCCGAGTCCCTCCCCGCGGCGCGACGTCTCGTGACCCGCGACCTGCGCCTCGACGAGCCTGTGCGCGACCGCGCCCTCGCCGCAGCGTTCCGCATGCTCGACACCGGGTCCCTCCGGGTGGGGTCGGAGCGGTACGCCGAGCAGCACGGCAGCCACGGCCTCTCCACGCTGCTGTGCGCGCACGCGAAGGTGTCCGGCGACGTGGTCTCGCTCGCCTTCCCGGGCAAGAGCGGCCAGGACTGGGACTCCCAGATCCGCGACCCCGACCTCGCGACGGTGGTGCGCGGGTACAAGCAACGCGGCGGACGGTCGCGGCTGCTCGCCTGGCGTCCCGAGGCGGGCTCGCCCTGGCGACCGCTGCACGCCTCCGAGATCAACGAGTACGTGAAGCTGCGTGCCGGGGACGAGTTCACGGCCAAGGACTTCCGCACCCTGCACGGCACGGTGGCTGCCGCGGTCAGCCTCGCGAGGACGGGCCCGCAGGCGGGAGTCGGCAAGCGCAAGGGTGCCGTGTCGCAGGCCATGCGCGACGCGGCCGACGTCCTCGGCAACACCCCGTCCGTCGCCCGTTCCTCGTACGTCGACCCCCGTCTCGTCGACGCCTACCTGCACGGCGAGACCATCGACCCCGGGCGCCTGGGGTCGGCCGAGTCCGAGGTTCGGTCGCTGCTCTTCCGATGACCCGGGGACGAGGAGGCGCCCGGCCGTCCCGCGGGCGGTCGCGAGCGGGCGGCCCCATGACGTACCGTAGAGGGTTGCGTCCGTTCGAGTCGGGCGCTCGAGAGGACCAACTGCAGTGACTGACGAGTGCATCCACGGTTTCGAGCGAGAGCTGTGCGACATCTGCGCACCGCGCAAGCGGGAGCCCCTGCTCGACGCTGACGGGCAGGCACGGACGCTGGTCACCAAGCGCCGCGCGCCCTCGCGCAAGCCCGAGTCGCTGCGCAGCACGCCGGCTCTGGCCCGTGACTCCGCAGCCGTGGCCGTGGCGGCGCAGTCCGCCGCTCGCGTCGCGCCCGCGTTCGAGGCGCAGCGCGTCTACCACTGGACCCACGTGAGCAACCTGCCGGCCGTGTTCGCCGCCGGCGAGCTCGTCCCCGCCGCCCAGGCGGCCCCCGTCCTCGACGTGAGCTCCGAGGCGACACGCGCCCTCCGCGCCTCCGTGACGACCGCCTCCGGCGCCGCCGTGGCCGCGCACGTGCCCTTCTCCCTCTCGCCGCACGCCTCTGCGTGGGAGGTCCTCCGCTCGGGCGCCGAGGGCTACGAGTGGTCCGACGCCGCCCGCGGCGCCAAGGCGACCGACTTCGTCATGCTCGTCGTGCCCGTGACCGCGCTGGAGGACGACTTCGTCGTCACCGAGCGCGACGCTGCCGTGCAGGGGGTCCGCTCGGCGGCCGGCGTCGACGCCGCCTCCTCGATGGTGCGCCGCTTCTCGCTCGCCGACCCCGACCTGCTCGAGCCCGAGGTGCTCGTCCCGCACGCCGTCCCGCTCGACTCCGTGATGCTGATCGGCGTCCCGAACGACAAGATGCGCGACCGGGTCAAGCAGCTGCTGGTCGAGGCCGGGGGCGCGGCCCCTCGCGTGGCGGTCTACCCGCCGTGGTTCCGCCCCGCCGAGACGGCCTGACGACGGCCTGAGGAAGGTCCGAGGGGGCCCGTCCGGCCCCCTCGACAGCGCGGCTGACATCCGCGACACGCCCGGGTTGCAGCTTGTGCCCAGGTGTGGCAAAATCGTCTAGTTCAACATTCCGAGCTCGCCGTGCGCGAGTGCCGGATCACTGCCAGGCAGTGCACAGACGCAAGACGTCTGGGCCGCGGGTAGCAGGACACATCTCACACAGGAACACCGCCAGGGCCGAGCTCTGCGCGACGGTGGACACGATGATGACCTCCCCGAGGTCCTCTCGCGCGGAACCCGTCGGGCGGCCGCCCGCATCGTTCCCGAGATGGCTTGACACCAGAACAGCGGTACGCGAGGGCGACAGCCCTCGGAGATCGTGTAGAGCCAGATGTTCGCCCAGCGAACAGCGTCAGGCGGCCCCCGAGGTGCGCGACGTCCGAACGAGAGAGAGTCACACATGGCGGGACAGAAGATCCGCATCCGGCTGAAGTCGTACGACCACGAGGTCATCGACACCTCCGCGCGAAAGATCGTCGACACGGTCACCCGCGCGGGCGCCACGGTGGTCGGCCCCGTGCCGCTGCCGACCGAGAAGAACGTGGTCGTCGTGATCCGTTCGCCCCACAAGTACAAGGACTCGCGCGAGCACTTCGAGAAGCGCACGCACAAGCGCCTCATCGACATCGTCGACCCGACGCCCAAGGCAGTCGACTCGCTCATGCGCCTCGACCTCCCGGCCGACGTCAACATCGAGATCAAGCTCTAGGGGAGGCGACCATGACCATCAGCAGCACCAAGAACGTCAAGGGCCTCCTGGGCAAGAAGCTCGGCATGACCCAGGTCTGGGACGAGAACAACAAGCTCGTCCCCGTCACCGTCGTGGAGATCGCTCCCAACGTCGTGACCCAGATCCGCTCGCTCGAGAAGGACGGCTACAGCGCCGTCCAGATCGCCGCCGGCCCCATCGACCCCCGCAAGTCGAACAAGCCCGCCACGGGCCACTTCGACGCCGCGGGCGTCACGCCCCGTCGCCACCTCACCGAGGTCCGCACCGCCGACGCCGCCGAGTACGCACTCGGCCAGGAGCTCACGGCTGCGACCTTCGAGGCCGGCCAGAAGGTCGACGTCGTCGGCACCTCCAAGGGCAAGGGCTTCGCCGGTGTCATGAAGCGTCACAACTTCAAGGGCGTCAGCGCCTCGCACGGTGCGCACCGCAACCACCGCAAGCCCGGCTCGATCGGTGCTTCGTCGACCCCCAGCCGTGTCTTCAAGGGCATGCGCATGGCCGGTCGCATGGGTGGGGACCGCGTCACCATCCTCAACCTCACGGTGCACGCCGTCGACGCCGAGAAGGGTCTGCTGCTCGTCAAGGGCGCCGTCCCCGGCGCTCGTGGCCGCATCGTCTTCGTCCGCACCGCCGTGAAGGGGAAGTAGCTCATGGCCACCATCAACGCAACGGCCACCTCGGTGGACGTCCTCGACGCCAAGGGCGTGAAGACCAGCACGGTCGAGCTGCCCGGCGAGATCTTCGACGTCGTCACGAACGTGCCGCTCATCCACCAGGTCGTCGTCGCCCAGCAGGCCGCCGCTCGCCAGGGCACGCACAAGACCAAGCGTCGCGGCGAGGTCTCCGGTGCCGGCCGCAAGCCGTTCAAGCAGAAGGGCACCGGCCGCGCTCGTCAGGGCTCGATCCGTGCTCCCCAGATGACCGGCGGTGGCATCGTCCACGGTCCGCAGCCACGTGACTACTCGCAGCGCACCCCCAAGAAGATGATCGCCGCCGCTCTGCTCGGCGCTCTGTCCGACCGTGCCCGCGGTGCTCGCGTGCACGTCGTCGAGAGCTTCGTCGCCGACACGGTGTCGACCAAGGTCGCACTCGAGCTGCTCTCGACGATCTCGTCGAGCAAGCACGTCCTGGTCGTCATCGACCGCGACGACGCGCTCACCCGCAAGAGCGTCAACAACGTGCCCACGGTCCACGTGATCACGTTCGACCAGCTCAACGCCTACGACGTCCTCGTCAGCGACGACATCGTCTTCACGAAGAGCGCCTTCGACGGCTTCGTCGCCTCGAAGAGCAAGAAGGAGGCCACCGCATGAGCGGCTACGGCAAGGACCCCCGCGACGTCATCATCGCGCCCGTCGTCTCCGAGAAGAGCTACTCCCTGATCGATCAGGGCAAGTACACCTTCATCGTCGACCCGCGGTCGAACAAGACCGAGATCAAGCTCGCGATCGAGAAGATCTTCGACGTCAAGGTCGACAGCATCAACACGTTGAACCGCGTCGGCAAGACCCGTCGCACCCGCTTCGGCACCGGCAAGCGCAAGGACACCAAGCGCGCCATCGTGACGCTCAAGTCGGGCTCCATCGACATCTTCACGGCTGTCGGCTAGGGCCCGGAGGGAAAACAAAATGGCTATTCGTAAGTACAAGCCCACGACTCCTGGTCGTCGCGGTTCGTCGGTCGCCGACTTCGCGGAGATCACGCGTTCCACCCCCGAGAAGTCGCTGCTCCGTCCGCTCTCCAAGAGCGGTGGCCGCAACAACGCCGGTCGGATCACGACGCGTCACATCGGTGGTGGCCACAAGCGCCAGTACCGCGTGATCGACTTCCGTCGCAACGACAAGGACGGCGTCAACGCCAAGGTCGCTCACATCGAGTACGACCCCAACCGCACGGCGCGCATCGCGCTCCTGCACTTCGTCGACGGCTCGAAGCGCTACATCATCGCGCCGAACAAGCTGTCGCAGGGTGACATCGTCGAGTCCGGTCCCGGCGCCGACATCAAGCCCGGCAACAACCTGCCGCTCAAGAACATCCCGGTCGGAACCATCATCCACGCGATCGAGCTGAAGCCCGGCGGCGGCGCGAAGATGGCCCGCTCGGCTGGTGCCTCGGTGCGTCTCGTCGCCAAGGACGGCCCCTACGCGCAGCTCCGCCTGCCGTCGGGCGAGGTCCGCAACGTCGACGCACGCTGCCGCGCCACCATCGGCGAGGTCGGCAACGCCGAGCAGTCGAACATCAACTGGGGCAAGGCCGGCCGCATGCGCTGGAAGGGCGTCCGCCCGACCGTCCGTGGTGTCGCCATGAACCCCGTCGACCACCCGCACGGTGGTGGTGAGGGCAAGACCTCCGGTGGACGCCACCCGGTCAGCCCGTGGGGCCAGAAAGAGGGCCGCACGCGCCACCCCAACAAGGAGAGCGACAAGCTCATCGTCCGCCGTCGTAACGCTGGCAAGAAGCGTAAGTAGGAGTTGTAGAAGATGCCACGCAGTCTTAAGAAGGGCCCCTTCGTCGATGACCACCTGCTTCGCAAGGTCGTCACGCAGAACGAGGCCAACACCAAGAACGTCATCAAGACCTGGTCGCGCCGTTCGATGATCGTCCCCAACATGCTGGGACACACCATCGCCGTGCACGACGGGCGCAAGCACATCCCCGTGTTCGTGACCGAGAGCATGATCGGCCACAAGCTCGGCGAGTTCGCGCCCACCCGCACCTTCCGCGGCCACGTGAAGGACGACAAGAAGGGTCGTCGCCGCTAACGCGGCGACGTAAGGAGGAGAGAAATGGTGGAGTCGATCGCACGCGTGCGTCACATCCGCGTCACCCCCATGAAGGCCCGTCGCGTCGTCAACCTGATCCGCGGCAAGCAGGCCCTCGAGGCCCTGGCCATCCTGAAGTTCGCGCCCCAGGGCGCCAGCGAGCCCGTCTACAAGCTCGTCGCGTCGGCCATGGCCAACGCACGTGTCAAGGCGGACAAGGACAACAGCTACCTGGACGAGCAGGACCTCTACGTGAGCCGTGCATTCGTCGACCAGGGCGCGACCCTCAAGCGGTTCCAGCCGCGTGCCCAGGGGCGTGCCTTCCAGATCCTGAAGCGCACCAGCCACATCACGATCGTCCTCGCGACGCCGGATGAGGTCGAGGCTGCCGCTGCTACGAAGAAGGCGAGCAAGTAATGGGCCAGAAAGTAAACCCGTACGGCTTCCGTCTGGGCATCACCACCGACCACGTGTCGCGGTGGTTCACCGACAGCACCAAGGCCGGTCAGCGCTACAGCGACTACGTCGCCGAGGACATCAAGATCCGCACGCTGCTCAAGACCTCGCTCGACCGCGCCGGCGTGGCCAAGATCGAGATCGAGCGCACCCGTGACCGCGTCCGCGTCGACATCCACACGGCCCGTCCGGGCATCGTGATCGGGCGTCGCGGCGCCGAGGCCGAGCGCATCCGCGGCGACCTCGAGAAGCTCACGAGCAAGCAGATCCAGCTGAACATCCTCGAGGTCAAGAACCCCGAGGCCGAGGCTCAGCTCGTCGCGCAGGGCATCGCCGAGCAGCTCGCTGCTCGTGTGGCGTTCCGTCGTGCGATGCGCAAGGGCCTCCAGGGCGCCCAGCGCGCCGGCGCCAAGGGCGTCCGGATCCAGGTCTCGGGTCGCCTCGGCGGCGCCGAGATGAGCCGCTCGGAGTTCTACCGCGAGGGCCGTGTGCCCCTGCACACCCTCCGCGCCAACATCGACTACGGCTTCTACGAGGCCAAGACCACCTTCGGTCGCATCGGTGTCAAGGTCTGGATCTACAAGGGCGACATCACCAACAAGGAGCTCGCGCGCGAGCAGGCGAACCAGAAGTCGTCTCGCCCCGAGCGCCGCAACGACCGTGACGGTGCACGTCGCGGGGGCAGCGACCGCGCCCCCCGCGAGCAGAAGGCACCCGCCACCACAGGAGCTGAGGCGTAACCATGCTTATCCCCCGTCGTGTCAAGCACCGCAAGCAGCACCACCCCGGCCGTAGCGGCCAGGCCACTGGTGGCACCAAGGTCAGCTTCGGTGAGTACGGCATCCAGGCACTCACGCCCGCCTACGTGACCAACCGTCAGATCGAGTCCGCTCGTATCGCCATGACGCGTCACATCAAGCGCGGCGGCAAGGTCTGGATCAACATCTACCCCGACCGTCCCCTCACGAAGAAGCCCGCCGAGACCCGCATGGGTTCCGGCAAGGGCTCGCCCGAGTGGTGGGTCGCCAACGTCAAGCCGGGTCGCGTGCTCTTCGAGCTCAGCGGCGTCAGCGAGGAGATCGCCAAGGAGGCGCTCACTCGTGCAATCCACAAGCTGCCCCTCAAGGCACGCATCATCAAGCGCGAGGAGGGCGACGCATAATGGCGATCGGTTCCAAGGAGCTCCGTCCTGTCGAGCTCGACACTTTCGAAGACGAGCGTCTCGTCGACGAGCTGAAGAAGGCCAAGGAAGAGCTGTTCAACCTGCGCTTCCAGTCGGCCACCGGCCAGCTCGAGAACCACGGCCGCGTGCGCGCCGTGAAGCGCGACATCGCTCGCATCTACACGGTCCTGCGTGAGCGCGAGCTCGGCATCCGTGCCACCCCCGCCCCGGTCGAGGCCGCCCCCAAGGCGACCAAGAAGTCGACCAAGAAGGCTGCCGCCGCCGACGAGGCGCCCGCCGCCGACACCGTCGAGACTGCCGAGGAGAAGTAATGGCCACCGAGAACAAGACCGAGGTCGACTCGGCAGCCGTCGAGGTCCGCGGCTACCGCAAGACCCGTCGCGGTTACGTGACCAGCGACAAGATGGACAAGACCATCGTCGTCGAGGTCGAGGACCGCGTGAAGCACCCCCTGTACGGCAAGGTCATCCGCCGCACCTCCAAGGTGAAGGTCCACGACGAGGCCAACGTGGCCGGCGTCGGCGACCTCGTCGTGATCAGCGAGACCCGTCCGCTCAGCGCCACCAAGCGCTGGCGCCTGGTCGAGATCCTCGAGAGGGCGAAGTAGGCCTCGCGGTCTGCTCGCGTAGAAGGAGACAGAAGTGATTCAGCAGGAATCCCGCCTCAAGATCGCCGACAACACCGGCGCCAAGGAGATCCTCACCATCCGCGTCCTCGGTGGCTCCGGCCGTCGTTACGCCGGACTCGGTGACGTGATCGTGGCGACCGTCAAGGACGCGATCCCCGGCGGCAACGTCAAGAAGGGTGACGTCGTCAAGGCCGTCATCGTTCGCACCAAGAAGGAGGTCCGTCGTCCGGACGGCTCCTACATCAAGTTCGACGAGAACGCCGCAGTGATCCTGAAGGCCGATGGCGACCCCCGTGGCACGCGCATCTTCGGACCGGTCGGTCGCGAGCTTCGCGACAAGAAGTTCATGAAGATCATCTCGCTGGCGCCGGAGGTTATCTAAGTCATGGCAAACATCAAGAAGGGTGACCTCGTGCAGGTCATCACCGGGGCGACCCAGGCCCGCGGCGGCGACCGCGGCAAGCAGGGCAAGGTCCTCGAGGTCCTCGTCGAGCGCAACCGCGTCGTGGTCGAGGGCATCAACCTCGTCACGAAGCACGTGCGCGTCGGCCAGACGCAGCGTGGCACCAAGACCGGTGGCATCGAGACGCACGAGGCCCCCCTCCACGTCTCGAACGTCGCCATCGTCGACCCCAAGACCAAGAAGCCGACCCGCGTCGGCTTCCGCGAAGAGACGGTCACGAAGAACGGCGTCACCAAGACCGTCCGCGTCCGCTACGCCAAGGCGTCGGGAGAGAACCTCTGATGACTGACACCACCACGAGCACGCCGGCCGCGCTGCCCCGCCTCAAGGCGAAGTACCGCGCCGAGATCCTGCCGCAGCTGAAGAGCGACTTCGGTTTCACGAACGTCCACCAGGTCCCCGGCCTGGTCAAGATCGTCGTGAACACCGGTGTCGGCGAGGCAGCTCGCGACAGCAAGATCATGGACGGCGCCATCAAGGACCTCACCGCCATCACGGGTCAGAAGCCGCAGGTCACCAAGGCACGCAAGTCGATCGCGCAGTTCAAGCTGCGTGAGGGCCAGGCCATCGGCGCTCACGTCACGCTGCGTGGCGACCGTGCCTGGGAGTTCCTGGACCGACTGCTCTCGCTGGCGCT
The DNA here is from genome assembly GCF_003751515.1 of Frigoribacterium sp. PhB107. Lineage (NCBI taxonomy): Bacteria > Bacillati > Actinomycetota > Actinomycetes > Micrococcales > Microbacteriaceae > Frigoribacterium > Frigoribacterium sp. PhB107. Next base: position 422,120 of record NZ_RJKU01000002.1, read on the forward strand.
GCCGCGCATCCGCGACTTCCGTGGTCTCAGCGACCGCCAGTTCGACGGCAACGGCAACTACACCTTCGGCCTCAACGAGCAGAGCATGTTCCACGAGATCGACCAGGACCGCATCGACCGTGTCCGTGGCTTCGACATCACCGTCGTCACCACGGCCCGGAACGACGACGAGGGCCGGGCTCTGCTCAAGGCTCTCGGCTTCCCGTTCCGCACGGCCGACCAGGCCAACTAAGATCGTCCGGTCGGCAACTCCTCATCGGAGTTGCCGACCGTTCCCCTGAGGTCACGGAGAATCGCTCCGTGACCGCCCGATCATCGAGGTCGGCACCCGGTGTACCGGATGTCGAAACCGGATGAGGAAGAGATCAACCGCATGACGATGACAGATCCGGTCGCAGACCTGCTGACCAGACTGCGCAACGCGAACTCGGCTCACCACGAGACCGTCTCGCTCCCCAGCAGCAAGCTCAAGTCCCACATCGCTGAGATCCTCAAGCGTGAGGGCTTCATCGAGTCGTGGAAGGTCGAGGACGCCCGCGTGGGCCAGACCCTCACCATCGACCTCAAGTACGGCCCCGACCGCCAGCGCTCCATCGTGGGCATCAAGCGCGTCTCGAAGCCCGGTCTCCGGGTGTACGCGAAGTCGACCGAGATCCCCCAGGTCTTCGGTGGCCTCGGCGTGGCGATCCTGTCCACCTCCTCCGGTCTGCTGACCGACCGTGAGGCCGAGAAGAAGGGCGTAGGCGGAGAAGTCCTCGCCTACGTGTGGTAACCCGCCATGTCTCGAATCGGAAGACTCCCCATCTCGATCCCTGCCGGGGTCGACGTGAAGATCGACGGCCAGGCCGTCTCGGTCAAGGGCCCGAAGGGCGAGCTCGCGCTCGTCGTCAAGAGCCCCATCGAAGCCAAGCTCGAAGAGGGCACCGTCGTCGTGACGCGTCCCGACGACGAGCGTGAGTCGCGTGCCCTGCACGGCCTGACCCGTACCCTCATCGCCAACCAGATCATCGGCGTGACCCAGGGCTACACCAAGGGCCTCGAGGTCGTCGGCACCGGTTACCGCGTGCAGGCGAAGGGCTCGAACGTCGAGTTCGCGCTCGGCTACTCGCACCCCATCACCGTCGAGCCGCCCGCGGGCATCAGCTTCACGGTCGAGGGCAACAACAAGCTCACGGTCGTCGGCATCGACAAGCAGGCCGTCGGCGAAGTCGCCGCCAACATCCGCAAGCTGCGCAAGCCCGAGCCCTACAAGGGCAAGGGTGTCCGCTACGCCGGCGAGGTCGTCCGCCGCAAGGCCGGAAAGTCAGGTAAGTAATCATGGGTCTCGGTACACGAGGAAAGTCCAAGTCGGCAGCCACCAAGCGCCGTCACACCCGCCTGCGCAAGAAGGTCGTGGGCACCGAAGAGCGCCCCCGTCTCGTCGTCACCCGCTCGGCCCGTCACGTCTTCGTGCAGGTCGTCGACGACAGCAAGGGCTTCACCGTCGCCAGCGCCTCGACCCTCGAGGCCGACATGCGCACGTTCGACGGTGACAAGACCGCTAAGTCCCGCAAGGTCGGCGCACTCGTCGCCGAGCGCGCGAAGGCCGCGGGCATCGAGGCCGTCGTGTTCGATCGCGGCGGCAACAAGTACGCCGGACGCGTCGCGGCCATCGCCGAAGGCGCCCGAGAGGCTGGTTTGAACCTGTGAGCGACGCTACGAACACCACTCCCCCCGAGGCCCCGGCCGAGGCGACGACGGAGGCCGCCAAGGCTCCCGCCGAGGCCGTCGTCGAGCGCCCCGTCGAGACGGCTGCCGGCTCGGAGTCCAACAACCGCGAAGGCGGTCGCACCGACCGTCGCGGCGGCCAGGGCCGCGGAGACCGCAACGCCGGTGGCCGTGGCCGCGGCGACCGTGACGACAAGAGCCAGTTCCTGGAGCGCGTCGTCACCATCAACCGCGTGTCCAAGGTCGTCAAGGGCGGTCGACGCTTCAGCTTCACGGCGCTCGTCGTCGTCGGCGACGGCAACGGACTCGTCGGCGTCGGCTACGGCAAGGCCCGCGAGGTCCCGACCGCCATCAGCAAGGGCGTCGAGGAGGCGAAGAAGAACTTCTTCCGCGTCCCCCGCATCGGCAACACCATCCCGCACCCCGTCCAGGGCGAGGCTGCTGCCGGCGTCGTGATGCTGCGTCCGGCCTCGGCCGGTACCGGTGTCATCGCCGGTGGTCCCGTCCGCGCCGTGCTCGAGTGCGCCGGCATCCACGACGTGCTCAGCAAGTCGCTCGGCTCGTCCAACACGATCAACATCGTGCACGCGACCGTCACTGCGCTGAAGCTCCTCGAGGAGCCTCGTGCCGTCGCGGCCCGTCGTGGCCTCGACATCGACCAGGTGATGCCGGCGTTCCTGCAGCGTGCAGAGGACGCAGCGCGCACCGCCGCGACCGAGAAGGCAGGTGCCTGATGGCCGCCAACCTCAAGGTGACCCAGATCAAGTCCGTAATCAGCGAGAAGCAGAACCAGCGTGACACGCTGCGGAGCCTGGGCCTCAAGCGCATCGGCCACTCGGTCGTTCGCGAGGACACCAAGCAGAACCGTGGCTACGTCAACGTGGTCGCTCACCTCGTGAAGGTCGAGGAGATTGACTAATGGCTGACGAGAAGAAGGAGCCGGCCGCGAAGGCCGCTCCCAAGAAGGCCGCCGCCCCCAAGGCGACGACCACCAAGGCTGCTGCCCCCAAGGCCGCCGCCAAGAAGCCGGCTGCCGACAAGGCCGCCGCGTCGACGGCGTCCAGCACGACGTCGGCTCCGGCCGGCTCGTCGGACGTCGCGCGTCCGCAGGTGCTCAAGGTGCACCACCTCCGCCCGGCTCCCGGTGCCAAGAAGGCGAAGACCCGCGTCGGACGCGGTGAGGGCTCGAAGGGCAAGACGGCCGGACGTGGCACCAAGGGCCAGAAGGCCCGGTACCAGGTCAAGGTCGGCTTCGAGGGCGGCCAGATGCCGCTGCACATGCGTACTCCGAAGCTGCGCGGGTTCAAGAACCCGTTCCGCGTCGAGTACCAGGTTGTGAACCTCGAGAAGCTCGGCGAGCTCTACCCCCAGGGAGGCGACGTCACCATCGTCGACCTGGTCGCCAAGGGCGCCGTCCGCAAGAACGAGAAGGTCAAGGTCCTCGGCCAGGGCGACCTCAGCGTCGCGCTGACCGTCGCGGTCGACAAGGTCTCCGGCTCTGCCGAAGAGAAGATCGTCGCCGCAGGCGGATCCGTCACCAAGTAATGCCCTGAGGGGGTGGTCCGTCAGGGCCACCCCCTTCAGTCGTCTATCCTTCACACCGGGAGGCCCACCATGTTCAGAGCTGTCGCGCGCATCATGCGCACGCCCGACCTTCGCCGCAAGATCGGGTTCACGCTCGGCATCATCGCGCTCTTCCGGCTGGGGTCCTTCATCCCTGCTCCGTTCGTGGACTACCAGAACGTGCAACTCTGCCTCGCCGGCAGCCAGGGCACCTCGGGCCTCTACGAGCTCGTGAACCTCTTCAGCGGCGGCGCACTGCTGCAGCTGTCCGTGTTCGCGCTGGGCATCATGCCCTATATCACGTCGTCGATCATCGTGCAGCTGCTGCGCGTGGTGATCCCGCACTTCGACACCCTCTACAAGGAGGGCCAGTCCGGCCAGGCCAAGCTGACCCAGTACACGCGGTACCTCACCATCGCGCTGGGCATCCTGCAGTCGACCACCCTCATCACCGTGGCCCGCTCCGGCACGCTCTTCGCGGGCTCCGGCGCCGCGGAGTGCCAGCAGCTCATCACGAACGACGCCTGGTACGCCGTGCTCCTCATGGTCATCACCATGACCGCCGGCACCGGCCTCATCATGTGGATGGGCGAGCTCATCACCGAGCGCGGCATCGGCAACGGCATGTCGCTCCTCATCTTCACGTCGATCGCGGCCCGCTTCCCCACGGCCCTCTGGAGCATCGCCCAGGCGCGCGGCTTCGAGATCTTCCTCATGGTCATCGCGGTCGGGCTGGTCATCATGGCCGCCGTCGTGTTCGTCGAGCAGTCGCAGCGACGAGTGCCCGTGCAGTACGCCAAGCGCATGGTCGGCAGGCGGACGTACGGGGGCAACAACACGTACATCCCGATCAAGGTCAACATGGCCGGCGTCGTGCCCGTCATCTTCGCCTCGTCGCTGCTGTACCTGCCGGCCCTGGTCGCCCAGTTCAACCGGCCTACCGACGGCACCGCCCCGGCGGCGTGGGTCTCGTGGGTCGAGGCGAACCTCACCTCGGGCGACAACCCGCTCTACATGGCGGTGTACTTCGCGCTCATCGTCGGGTTCACGTACTTCTACGTCGCGATCACCTTCAACCCCGAAGAGGTCGCGGACAACATGAAGAAGTACGGCGGGTTCATCCCCGGCATCCGTGCGGGCCGTCCGACGGCCGAGTACCTCGACTACGTCCTGACGCGGGTGACCCTGCCCGGCTCGCTGTACCTCGGCATCGTGGCGCTCATCCCGCTGATCGCCCTCGCCACCGTCGGCGCGAACCAGAACTTCCCCTTCGGCGGCGCGAGCATCCTGATCATCGTCGGCGTCGGCCTCGAGACGGTCAAGCAGATCGACTCGCAGCTCCAGCAGCGGCACTACGAGGGGCTCCTCCGATGACCGGCGCACAGTCGGTCCCGGCGCCGCGCCTCTTGATCGTCGGTCCGCCCGGCGCGGGCAAGGGCACCCAGGCGGTGCGCATCGCCGAGTCGTTCGGCATTCCCGCGATCTCGACGGGCGACATCTTCCGGGCCAACGTCGCCGGCGAGACCGATCTCGGCCTCAAGGTCAAGGCGATCCTCGACGCAGGCGACTACGTCCCGGACAGCCTGACCAACGAGCTCATCAGCGACCGCCTCACGGAGGCGGATGCCGAGCACGGGTTCCTGCTCGACGGCTACCCGCGCACCGTGCAGCAGGTCGACTTCCTCGACGAGTTCCTCGCCGGTCGCGGCGAGGCCCTCGCGGCCGTCGTGCAGCTCGTCGCCGATCGTGACGAGATCGTCGAGCGCCTGCGCCGACGCGCTCTCGACCAGGGGCGCTCCGACGACACGGAGGAGGCGATCCGCCACCGGCAGGACGTCTACCTCCGCGAGACCGCTCCACTGATCGAGACGTACCGCGATCGCGGCCTGCTCGTCGAGGTCGACGGCCTGGGCAGCATCGACGAGGTCGCCTCGCGCATCGACGACGCTCTCATGGGCGCCGGCTTCAGGCCCACCGCCTCCGCGTCCTGACCGACGTGGCGTTCCGCAAGCCCGGGATCTACAAGACCCCCGACGAGCTCCGGCTCATGGTGCGCCCTGGCGTCCTGACTGCGGAGGCGCTGGACGCCGTCGCTGCCGTCATCCGGCCCGGGGTCACCACCGGTGAGCTCGACGCCGTGGCAGAGCGCACGATCCGCGAAGGCGGCGGCGTGCCCAACTTCATGCTCGTGCCGGGCTACCGGCACACGATCTGCGCCTCCGTCAACGAGGAGGTCGTCCACGGCATCCCCGGCGACCGCGTCCTGCGGGCAGGTGACATCGTCTCCGTCGACTGCGGCGCCGAGGTCGACGGCTGGAACGGCGACAGCGCTCGGACCTTCGTCCTCGACGACCCGTCGCGCCCCGAGCTCGTGGCCGAGCGTCGGCTCCTCGCCGAGGTCACCGAGGAGGCGCTCTGGCGCGGCATCGCGGCCCTGGCCGTGGCCCGCCATCTGAACGAGGTCGGCGACGCCGTCGAGGACCACGTGGAGTCCCGGGGCGAGTTCGGCATCGTCGAGGACTACACGGGCCACGGCATCGGCCGGTCGATGCACGAGGAGCCGCCCGTCTTCAACTACCGGATCAAGGGCCACGGCCCCGCGGTGCGGCCCGGCCTCGTCGTCGCCATCGAGCCCATGGTCACGCGAGGAGGCGGCGACACGGTCACCCAGGACGACGACTGGACCGTGACCACCGTCGACGGCTCGGACGCTGCGCACTGGGAGCACTCGGTGGCTGTCCACGAAGGCGGCATCTGGGTCACGACGGCCCACGACGGGGGAGCAGCCGGCCTCGCCGCGCTCGGCGTCCGGCCCGTCCCCGTCGCCTGAGGCCTCGTCCGGCCAGCTCAGCCCCGCGAGGACCCGACCGAGCAGGTCGCCTCTGCGGCCGTCTGGCCCGTGATCGTCGACGGCAGGGTCGTCGTGACCGGTGCCGGCTCGGCCGGCGCTGTGGTCCCCGCATCGTCGGCACCGGTCGTCCCGGTGGCTGCAGGCGCGGGCGTCTCGGGCGCAGGTGCGGGCGCGGCCGACTCGTCCACGGTGGAGCCTCGGCCCACCGCCTCATCGCCGAGCGTGAACTTCTGGTCGGCCTGCAGCGCCGCCTCGAGCACCGCGGCGTCCGACTCGGCGGGGATCACCCGACCGGCCTGGTCGGGGTCGTCGACCACCGGGTACTGCACGAACACGATGTCGGCCGGGGTCAGGTTCCTCAGCGCGAGCGCGAGCGACACCAGCGTGTCGGGCGAGCTCAGGGACGACGAGAGGGTCATGTTGCCGAGCGCCGCCGAGGCCAGCTTGTAGAGCGTCGTCGGGCTGCCGAGCGTGCCGCCGGAGATGATCGTGCGCATCATCGACGACAGGAACACCTGCTGCGAGCTGATGCGGGCGAGGTCGCTCCCGTCGCCGACGCCGTGGCGCGTGCGGAGGAACTCGAGGGCGTCCTTGCCCTGCAGGGAGTGGGTGCCGGCCGAGAGGTCGAGCCCGGTGTCGGTGTCGCGGATCCGCTGCGTGACGCAGACGTCGACCCCGCCCAGGGCGTTCGACATCTCGATGACGCCGTCGAAGGTGATCATGCCCGCGTAGTAGACGCTGAGCCCCGTCATGCTCTCGACGGCGGCGACCGTGCAGCTGATGCCGCCGTCGCCGTAGAGGGTGTTGAACTGCTGGTACGTGGCGGCCGGATGCGCCGCCCCGTCGTCGCCGGTGCACGCGGGACGGTCGATCATCAGGTCGCGCGGGAAGCTGACGGCCGTGAGCTGGGTCTGGTCCTCGGACAGGTGCACGAGGATGTTGACGTCGTTCCGCACCCCGTCGACCACGCCGGCGTCCACCGCGCTGCCGGGATCACGCTGGTCGCTGCCGATCAGGAGGATGTTCGCGCCGCCGGGGATCGCCGAGATCTCCTTCGGGGCGGCCGTCTCGTTGTCCAGGGCGACCGACGTCACCGACGAGGTGAGCTGCTGGGCGGTGATGGCGGCCAAGGAGGCGCCGCTCACGAGCAGCACGGCCAGTGCGCTGGCCACGAGGGTCACCAAGGCCCGGAACGGCCCTCGCCGTCGGAGGCGACCGTGACGGGCGGCCCCTCGGCGGCCGGGCGTGCGTGTCTGCTGGGGCATGCGGAGCTCCTGGTCGGCGTCTCGTCGTCGACTCGGCGTGTCGGGTCGACGGGCGGGTTGCTGAAGTGTAGCGGCATCACCTAGGATCGATCTTTGGTGTTCCCAGGTCACATCTGTGTGCCCGGGGCGCCGACTGCCCGCACGACCAACACCCCCAACTCTGAGCGACTGTGAGTCCATGGCCAAAAAAGACGGTGTCATCGAAATCGAAGGAGCTGTGATCGAAGCTCTGCCCAACGCGATGTTCCGCGTCGAGCTGACCAACGGTCACAAGGTTCTCGCCCACATCTCGGGAAAGATGCGTCAGCACTACATCCGCATCCTCCCCGAAGACCGTGTGATCGTCGAGCTGAGCCCCTACGACCTGACCCGCGGCCGGATCGTCTACCGCTACAAGTAGGGCGTGCTGGAAAGGAACGGCCCCGCGCACCCGCGGGGCACGAAGCCAGCGAGATCAAGGAAACAACGATGAAGGTCAACCCCAGCGTCAAGCCCATCTGCGAGCACTGCAAGGTGATCCGCCGCAAGGGCAACGTCATGGTCATCTGCAAGAGCAACCCGCGTCACAAGCAGCGTCAGGGCTAGTCAGCGGCCACGCTCCGACCGCGACAGCGGTCAGCAGCAGCCGGGGCTCTCGAGCCCCACAGCACCACCCCACGAGCAGCACCAGAACTCGTCGACACGTCGCCCCGCGCGGCGGCCGGCGGGGGACACCCCGGGCGGAGGCCCGGGCACCGGTGCTGCGTCACACCTCCACCACTCTCTGAGGAGAAGCCACCATGGCACGTCTAGCAGGCGTTGACATCCCGCGTGACAAGCGCGTCGAAGTCGCACTGACCTACATCTACGGAGTCGGCCGCACCCGCGCGCTCAAGACTCTCGCCGAGACCGAGATCGACGGCAACATCCGCGTCAAGGACCTCACGGACGACCAGCTCGTCCTGCTCCGCGACCACATCGAGGGCAACTTCAAGGTAGAGGGCGACCTCCGCCGTGAGGTCGCCGCCGACATCCGCCGCAAGGTCGAGATCGGCAGCTACGAGGGCATCCGCCACCGCCGCGGCCTGCCTGTGCGCGGCCAGCGCACCAAGACGAACGCGCGTACCCGCAAGGGCCCGAAGCGCACCGTCGCCGGCAAGAAGAAGGCTCGCTAGGCCCCGGCTCCCGCCGTACGCCTCTAGGTTCGTAGGAGATCAAAATGGCAGCACCGAAGTCGGCCGCGCGCAAGCCCCGCCGCAAAGAGAAGAAGAACGTCGCCGTGGGCCAGGCCCACATCAAGAGCACGTTCAACAACACCATCGTGTCGATCACCGATCCCTCGGGTGCCGTGCTGAGCTGGGCTTCGTCCGGCGCCGTCGGCTTCAAGGGCTCGCGCAAGTCGACCCCGTTCGCCGCGCAGCTCGCGGCCGAGTCGGCTGCGCGTCAGGCGCAGGAGCACGGCGTCAAGAAGGTCGACGTCTTCGTCAAGGGCCCGGGCTCGGGTCGCGAGACCGCGATCCGCTCGCTCCAGGCCGCAGGCCTCGAGGTCGGCTCGATCAACGACGTCACCCCGCAGGCGCACAACGGCTGCCGCCCGCCGAAGCGTCGTCGCGTCTAACTGAGTTGCCGCCCGTCGTGCCTCCTCCTCCCCTCGTGGGGCGAGGAGGCGCGGCGGGCTCGACCGCGTCACCACCGCCTCCTGCGTCCCTCGCACGGGGCGCCCACAACTCAAGAGACCGACGGGCCAGCCACCCTGTCGTACCGCCGAGAGTCATATAGCGGACTCTCCGCCGAAAGGAACCCACAGTGCTCATTGCACAGCGCCCCACCCTCACCGAGGAGAACATCTCGGAGTTCCGCTCGCGTTTCGCGATCGAGCCCCTCGAGCCCGGCTTCGGCTACACCCTCGGCAACTCGCTGCGTCGCACGCTCCTGTCGTCGATCCCCGGCGCGGCCGTCACCAGCATCCGGATCGACGGCGTGCTGCACGAGTTCACGACCGTCCCCGGCGTGAAGGAGGACGTGACCGAGGTCATCCTCAACATCAAGCAGCTCGTCGTCTCGAGCGAGCACGACGAGCCCATCACGGCCTACCTGCGCAAGCAGGGCGCGGGCCAGGTCACGGCCGCCGACATCTCGGCTCCGGCCGGCGTCGAGATCCACAACCCCGAGCTCGTCATCGCCACGCTCAACGACAAGGCGAAGTTCGAGCTCGAGCTGACGATCGAGCGTGGCCGCGGCTACGTCTCGGCCGTGCAGAACCGCGCCGAGTTCAGCGAGGCCGGTCAGATCCCGATCGACTCGATCTACTCGCCCGTCCTCAAGGTCACGTACCGCGTCGAGGCGACTCGTGCCGGTGAGCGCACCGACTTCGACCGCCTCGTCGTCGACGTCGAGACGAAGCCGGCCATCACGCCGCGCGACGCCATCGCGTCGGCCGGTCGCACGCTGACCGAGCTGTTCGGCCTGGCGCGCGAGCTCAACACCGCTGCCGAGGGCATCGAGATCGGCCCCGCGCCGGTCGACGCCGTCCTCTCCAGCGAGCTGCAGACGCCGATCGAGGATCTCGACCTGTCGGTGCGCAGCTACAACTGCCTGAAGCGCGAGGGCATCAACACGGTGTCCGAGCTCGTCGCCCTCTCGGAGACGCAGCTCATGAACATCCGCAACTTCGGTCAGAAGTCGGTCGACGAGGTGAAGGACAAGCTCGTCGAGCTGGGTCTCTCGCTCAAGGACACGGTCCCCGGGTTCGACGGAGCCCACTTCTACAGCGGCTACGACGAGGAAGAGACCAACTAGGTCTCGTCTCCCGACGCCCCCCATCTTCGACAGCTAGGAACCAACGATCATGCCCAAGCCCACCAAGGGTCCCCGCCTCGGAGGCGGCCCGGCTCACGAGCGTCTGATGCTCGCGAACCTCGCCGCATCGCTCTTCGAGCACAAGAGCATCAAGACGACCGAGACGAAGGCCAAGCGCCTCCGTCCCGTCGCCGAGCGCCTCGTCACCTTCGCGAAGCGGGGCGACCTCGCGTCGCGTCGTCGCGCGATGCAGACGCTGCGCAACAACAAGGACGCCGCGCACATCCTCTTCACCGAGATCGCGCCGCTCGTCGAGAACCGTGAGGGCGGCTACACCCGCATCACGAAGCTCGGCTTCCGCAAGGGCGACAACGCCTCGATGGTGTCGATCGAGCTCGTGCTCGAGCCCGTCACCCCCAAGGTCAAGTCGTCGTCGAGCTCGAAGTCCACGCCGGCCGCCGCGCCCGTCGAGGAGCCTGCCGAGGCCCCCGTCGACGAGACCGAGACGGTCGAGCAGAGCGCGCTCGTCGAGGCCGAGACCGAGACGGCTGCCGCCGACGAGGTCGAGACCGACGCCGCCGCGAAGTCGGACGACGTGAAGTCGGACGACAAGTAGTCACGAGCACCACCGGCAGAGGGCCCGTCACCGCGAGGTGACGGGCCCTCCGTCGTCGGGGCGGGGCGGGGCGGGGCTGGGCGAGGCGGGGCGAGGCGGTGCGGGGCGAGGCGACGCGGGGCGGGACAGCTGGCGACGGGCCTCCGCCTACGCGACGACCGTCGTGTAGGTGATCATGCCGACACGCGGCGTCCCCCGAACGGGTGTCGTTCACCTGCTCGAAACCTGCAGGCCCTCGAGGCCCCGTAGCGTGACGGTGTCCCGCCGGATCAGCGGGCCCGAACCGTCACGAAGGACGTCATGCACCCCCGACCCCGTACCGTCAGGACGGTCGCGCTCGCGACCGGTCTCGGCGTCGCACTCGGCCTCGCGCCGCTGGTGCCCGCCACAGCCGCCCTCTCCTCGCCCTCCCTCGGCACCGCCGCCGTGGACGGCTCGGGCCTCGTCATCGACGAGGCCTACCTGAAGGGCGGCAGCGCGAACGCGCCCTTCACGAACAAGTTCGTCGAGCTGTACAACCCGACCGACGCCGCCGTCTCCCTGGCCGGCTGGTCGCTCCAGTACCGGGCAGCGACCTCGTCGGCCGTCTCGGGGGTCGGCGCCCTCGCCGGCACCGTTCCCGCGGGCGGCAGCTTCCTCGTGCAGCTCGGCAGCAACGGCACGGCCGGGGCGGCCCTGCCCCAGGCCGACGCCGTGCTCGGGCTGAACCCCAGCGGCACGACGGGCACCCTCGTGCTCGCCGACCGGGCCACGGCGGTGACGCTCCCCGTCGGCGCGTCGTCCGTCGGGGTCGACGGCGTCGTCGACCTGCTGGGCTACGGCACGTCCAACACCTCCGAGACCGCCGTCGCCGCGACGTCCGGCTCGAACTCCGTCCCCAACTCGCTGGTGCGCACCGACCATGTCGACACCGACGACAACGCGGCCGACTTCACGGTCAGCGACGTCGTCACGCCCGTGAACAGCGCAGGAGGCGCCCCCGCCGACCCCGAGGAGCCCACCGACCCCGAGCCCACCGAGCCGCCCGCGCCCGCGGTCGAGGCGACCATCGCCGAGATCCAGGGCACAGGCGACGCCAGCCCCCTCGCCGGGCAGGTCGTGAGGACGCGCGGCGTCGTCACGGCGACCTACCCGACGGGCGGCCTCGACGGCTACGTCGTGCAGACGCCGGGCACCGGAGGTGCGCTCGACCTCGCGACGCACGCCGCGTCCGACGCGGTCTTCGTCTTCAGCTCGGCCACCGCCTCCTCGGTGTCGGTCGGCGACCACGTCGAGCTCACCGGCGAGGTCACCGAGTACTACGGCCTGACCGAGCTGACGGTCGCCGACGCCTCCGGCCTGGTGCAGCTCGACGCGAGCACCGTCGAGGCCCCCCGGGCGGCGGCTGTCGCCTGGCCCACGACGGATCCCCAGCGCGAGTCGCTCGAGAGCATGCTCATCGCACCGCAGGGCGACTTCACGGTCTCCGACGTCTACACGACGAACCAGTACGGTGAGGTCGCGCTGGCGGCAGGCACCGGCCCGCTCCTGCAGCCGACCGAGGTGGGCCGTCCCGGCAGCGCCGAGGCGGCAGCCGTCGCCGCGGACAACGCCGCCCGTGCCGTCACGCTCGACGACGGCTCGAGCGTGAACTTCTTCACCGCGGCCAACCAGTCGATCCCGCTGCCGTGGCTCTCGCCCGAGACGCCGGTCACGGTCGGCGCCCCGGTCACCTTCGCGGAGCCCGTCGTGGTGGACTTCCGCAACGGCACCTGGAAGCTCCAGCCCACCGGCCGCGTGACCGGCGACACCCCCGTCGCCGAGCTGCCGGCCTCGTTCGGCGTCGTGCGCGAGTCGGCCCCCCGCGACGTCGGCGGCGACGTGTCGATCGCCAGCTTCAACGTGCTGAACTACTTCCCGACGACGGGCGACCAGCTCTCCGGCTGCACCTACTACCGTGACCGCGCCGGGGTGCCGCTCACGGTGAACAGCGGCTGCGACGCCCGAGGCGCCGCCACGCAGGAGAGCTTCGAGCGTCAGCAGTCGAAGATCGTCTCGGCGATCAACGGCCTCGACGCCGACGTCGTCTCGCTCGAGGAGATCGAGAACTCGGCCCGCTTCGGACAGGACCGCGACGCGGCCGTGTCGACCCTGGTCGACGCCCTCAACGCCGACCTCGGCGCCGACGAGTGGAGCTACGTCCCCTCGCCCGCGACGGTGCCGTCGAACGAGGACGTCATCCGCCTCGCCTTCATCTACAAGGCCGGCACGGTCGAGACGGTCGGTGGGTCGACGATCCTCACCGACGCCCCGGCCTTCAGCAACGCGCGTCAGCCGCTCGCCCAGGCGTTCCGCCCTGTCGCCGCGGCCGACTCCGACGACGCCACGTTCGTCGCGATCGCGAACCACTTCAAGTCGAAGGGGAGCGGATCGGGTGCCGACGCGGACCTCGGTGACGGCCAGGGCGCCTCCAACGCCTCGCGCGTCAACCAGGCGGAGGCGCTGGTCGCCTTCTCCGAGCGCGTGCAGCAGGCGGCGGGCACGGACCTGGCGTTCCTGCTCGGCGACTTCAACGCCTACTCGCAGGAGGACCCGATCGAGGTGCTCCGCGACGCGGGCTACGCCGACCTCGGCTCGACCGAGACCGACGAGTACAGCTACGTCTTCGGCGGCCTCAGCGGCTCGCTCGACCACGTGCTCGCCTCGCCGGCCGCGGCCGAGGCCGTCACCGCGGTGGACATCTGGAACATCAACTCGGGAGAGTCGGTGGGGCTCGAGTACAGCCGCTACAACTACAACGCCGTCCCGCTGTTCGAGGAGGGGCCGTTCCGTGCGAGCGACCACGACCCCGTCCACGTGGGCCTCTCCCTCGTCGCCGACGAGGACCCGACCGACCCGACCGACCCGACCGACCCGACGGACCCGACGGACCCGACGGACCCGACGGACCCGGGCACAGGCCCCACGGACCCGTCCGACCCCGGGCACGGCGGGGGCGCGCACCCGCTGCCGCCCGTGGTGCAGGTCATCGTCGCCGTCGTCACCGCCGTGGTGTCGTGGCTGACGAAGCTGTTCGGGTGGCGCTGGCGCTGAGTCGCCGAGTCGCTGACTCGCTGAGCCAGCCGGCGCGCGCGGGGCGGCTGCGCGAGGAGGCCCGAGGGGCGGACGGGCACGAGCCCGTCCGCCCCTCGCGTCGCCCGTAGCATGGACGGCGTGACGAGCGACGCCCCTCCTGCAGCCCCGGCCCTCGACGACCCGGCCTTCGTGCAGGCGGGCCTCACCCGGGTGCGGCTGACGGTGGCCTACGACGGCACCGCGTTCTCGGGCTGGAGCGAGCAGCCCGGCCGGCGCACGGTGCAGGGCGAGATGGAGGCGGCGCTCCGCACGCTCTTCGGCCGGCACGAGCACGTCCCGACCGTCACGGTCGCCGGCCGCACGGACGCCGGCGTGCACGCGCGGGGACAGGTGGTGCACCTCGACCTGACGGACGAGCAGATCGCCCAGCTGCAGCGGCCGCACCGCGGCATGGTCGACCGGTCGCCGCTCGACGCGCCGACGGTCCTCGCTCGGCGCCTGAACGGGCTGGCCGGCTCCTCGGACGAGATCGTCGTCTCGGGGGCGCGACTCGCGCCTCCCGGGTTCCACGCGCGCTTCGGCGCGTTGTGGCGGCGCTACGAGTACCGCATCGCCGACCGCGGGGCCGAGCGCGACCCGACGAGGCGCAGCCACACGCTCTGGTACGACCACCTGCTCGACCTCGACCTGATGAGCGCGACGGCTGCGGGCCTCGTGGGACTGCACGACTGGGCCGCCTACTGCCGCCACCGCGACTACGCGACCACCATCCGCGAGCTCCAGCACTTCACCTGGAGGCGCGACGCCGACGGCGTGCTCGTCGCGACCGTGCAGGCCGACGCCTTCTGCCACAACCTCGTGCGCAACCTCGTCGGCGCGTGCGTCGCGGTGGGGGAGGGCGCCATGCCCGAGCACCGGGCCGTCGGCGTGCGCCGCGAGGCCGCGCGCAACGGCGAGTTCCGCGTGGTCCCGGCGACGGGCCTGACCATGGTCGAGGTGGGCTACCCGTCCGACGACGAGGTCGCGGCACGCGTCGTGCTCACGCAGGTGAAGAGGTCGGCCGCTAGCCTCGACGGATGAGCGCTCCCCGCCCCGCTGCCCCGTCCGACGTCCCCGAGCTGCTGCGCCTGATCGTCGAGCTCGCGGTCTACGAGAAGGAGCCGGACGCCGTCAAGACGACCGAGGCCGACCTCGAGAGCGCGCTCTTCGGCGAGGGGCCCGCCGTCTTCGCCTTCGTGGTCGACGGCGACGAGCCGGGCGAGCTGGCGGGCCTCGCGATCTGGTTCCTCACCTTCTCGACCTGGGAGGGCGTCCACGGCATCCACCTCGAGGACCTGTACGTCGCGCCGCAGCACCGGGGCGCCGGCCACGGCCGGGCCCTGCTGGCGAGGCTGGCGCAGGAGGCGGTGGCCAGGGGGCTGGCCAGGGTCGAGTGGGCGGTCCTCGACTGGAACGAGCCCTCGATCGGCTTCTACCGGTCGCTCGGCGCCTCGTCGATGGACGAGTGGACCACCTTCCGGCTCGACGGCGACGCGCTCTCCTCGCTCGGCGCCTCCTGACGAGGGGGCGGTCCGCCGGTCGGGTCGGCCGGGCGCGACCGTTTGACGCCTCCGGGCGTGTCCGGTATCGTCGACCCTTGGTGTCTGCGCAACTGCGCGCGGCGCCCGAAGTTGAGCCCTCCACCTGACTCGTTCTCACGACATCGTCGCGACAACGGCAACGGAGCGGGATTCACGGACACCTCACCTCGACCAGGAAGCAGCACTACTGTGACGCGCACTTTCTCCCCCAAGCCGGCTGACGTCCAGCCGCAGTGGCTGATCATCGACGCGAACGACGTCGTCCTCGGCCGTCTGGCCTCGCACGTGGCAGCCCTGCTGCGCGGCAAGCACAAGGCGACCTTCGCCCCCCACATGGACATGGGCGACTTCGTCATCGTCATCAACGCCGACAAGGTGGCCCTCACCGGCTCCAAGCTGGCCGAGAAGCTCTACTACCGCCACTCGGGCTACCCGGGCGGCCTGACGGCGACGACCTACTCCGAGATGGTCGAGAAGCACCCCACGCGTGCCGTCGAGAAGGCCATCCGCGGCATGCTGCCGAAGAACTCGCTGGGCCGTGCCCAGATCAAGAAGCTGAAGGTGTACGCGGGTGCCGGGCACCCCCACGCTGCTCAGCAGCCCACGGTTTACACCCTCGACCAGGTCGCCCAGTAGCGTCCGCCTTCAGACTTAAGGACCCCCACACAGTGGCTCAGATCGCAGATTCCATCGACCAGGCTCCCGAGAGCTTCACCACCGAGAGCTCGGCTCCCGAGGCCCAGGCGACGCCCCGCGCCGTCCTGAACGTCTCCGGCTCGGCCGTCGGCCGCCGCAAGGAGGCCATCGCCCGTGCTCGCCTCGTGCCCGGCACCGGCACCTTCGTGGTCAACGGACGCACCCTCGAGGAGTACTTCCCGAACAAGCTGCACCAGCAGCTGATCAACGACCCGTTCAAGGTGCTCGACCTGCTCGGCGCCTACGACGTCACCGTCAAGGTCACCGGCGGCGGCCCCTCGGGCCAGGCGGGCGCCCTGCGTCTCGCCATCGCCCGCACGCTGAACGAGATCGACCGCGAGAACAACCGCGCCACGCTCAAGAAGGCCGGCTTCCTCACCCGCGACGCCCGCGTCATCGAGCGCAAGAAGGCCGGTCTCAAGAAGGCCCGCAAGGCCTCGCAGTTCTCGAAGCGCTAAGAAACACGAGGGGCAGGTCCGCGATGTCGCGACTCTTCGGTACCGACGGCGTTCGGGGACTTGCCAACCGCGAGCTGACCGCCGCGCTCGCCCTGGGCCTCGCCCAGGCGAGCGCGGTGGTGCTCACCAAGGGGCACCACGCCGAGGCGCGTCGTGCCGAGGGTCGGCGGCCGGTGGCGGTCGTCGCTCGTGACCCCCGCATCTCGGGGGAGTTCATCACCGCCGCCGTCTCGGCGGGCCTGGCCAGCTCCGGTGTCGACGTGCTCGACGCCGGGGTCATCCCGACCCCCGCGGCGGCGTTCCTCGTCGACGACATCGGCGCCGACTTCGGCGTCATGATCAGCGCCTCGCACAACCCCGCGCCCGACAACGGGATCAAATTCTTCGCGTTCGGCGGCACGAAGCTGCCCGACGAGGTGGAGGACCGCATCGAGGCCGCCATGAGCGAGCCGCAGCTGATGCCGGTCGGGGGCGACGTCGGTCGCATCCGCCGCTTCGCCGACGCCGAGGACCGCTACGTCCTCCATCTCCTGGGCGCCCTGCCGAACCGGCTTGACGGCATCCACGTCGTGCTCGACTGCGCCCACGGCGCCGCGTCCGCCGTGTCGCCCGAGGTCTTCACCGACGCCGGCGCGACGATCACCCTCATCGGGGCCGACCCCGACGGCATGAACATCAACGACGGCGTCGGCTCGACGCACCTCGACAACCTCGCCGCCGCCGTGCTCGAGCACGGCGCCGACATCGGGATCGCCCACGACGGCGACTCCGACCGCTGCCTCGCGGTCGACGCGAGCGGAGCGGTCGTCGACGGCGACCAGATCATGGCGATCCTCGCCGTCGCCCAGAAAGAACACGGCAGGCTGGCGCACGACACGCTCGTCGCCACGGTCATGAGCAACCTCGGGCTGATCCGCGCGATGGCCGACCACGGCATCACGGTCCGGCAGACCCGGGTCGGCGACCGGTACGTGCTCGAGGACATGAACGAGCACGGCTTCACGTTGGGCGGCGAGCAGTCGGGCCACATCGTCTTCAGCGACTACGCGACGACGGGCGACGGCATCCTCACGGGCCTCTCGCTCGTGGCGCGCATGGCCGAGACCGGCAAGACCCTCGCCGAGCTGGCCCAGGTCATGACGGTCTTCCCCCAGATCCTGATCAACGTGAAGGGCGTCGACCGTGAGCGCCTGGCGGGCGACGAGGGCGTCGCCGAGGCCGTCGCCGCCTTCGAGCGCGAGCTCGGCGACTCGGGTCGCGTGCTGCTCCGCCCGTCGGGCACGGAGCCCGTCGTCCGGGTCATGGTCGAGGCCGCCGACCAGGAGACCGCCGACCGCGTCGCGCACGCGCTCGCCGACGTCGTCCGCGAGCGGCTCGCCCTCTAGCGACCGCTCGGACGGCACGGGCATCGTGCCGCGCCGCCGCTGGTCGGGCACGATGGGCGCATGACCCTCCTCGTGCCGGCTGCCGTCTTCGCGATCCTCTACGTCGTGAGCCGGCGCCGCGACGCCCGGCGGCTGCGCAACGGGGTCTTCCTCGTCGGGGCGCTCGGGGCGCTGCTGCTCGCAGGGGTGCTCGAGCTGGCCGCCGCCAGCGCGCTGCTCCAGCTGGTCGTCGTCCTCGGCTTCGGGCTCGCGGGCGTCCTGATCCTCGTCCTGGCCGTGTTCCTGGTGGCCAACGGGGTCACGATGCTGCGCCTCGAGGGGCGCAGCCTCGGCAACCTGCTGTCGCTGCTGGCCGGGCTGGCGCTGGTCGCCCTGCCGACCGCCGCCGTGCTGCTCGTCTTCCTCCCCGCGAGGACGGCACTGCCGTCGGGCGTCGTCACGGTGCTGGTGTCGCTCGGCGTCCTCGTCTTCCTGGCCTGCCTCTACGCCGCGGCGACCTTCGCGGCCTTCGGGCTCTACTCGCTCGTCTACAGCCGGTACCGCCACACGGACCGTCCCGACGCGCTGGTCGTGCTCGGCTCCGGGCTCATCCGCGGCGAGGTGCCCCCGCTGCTGCGCAGCCGGCTCGACAGGGCCCTCGCGATCTACCGGTCGGTGCCGGTCGGGACGCGACGGCCGATCCTGGTGCCGTCCGGCGGGCAGGGGTCCGACGAGCCGCGGCCGGAGGGCGAGGCCATGGCCGAGTACCTGCTGGCCCAGGGCGTCGACCCGGCCGACGTGCACCCCGAGACCGCGTCCACGAGCACTCGCGAGAACCTCGTGCTCTCGCGGGAGGTGCAGCACGCGACAGGTCGCGGGGGCAGCACGCTCGTCGTCACCAACGACTACCACGTGCTCCGTGCCGCCCTGCTCGCCAGGGCGGTCGGCAGCGACGCCCAGGTGGTCGGCTCACCGACGGCCGCGTATTACGTGCCGAGCGCGTTCCTCCGCGAGTACGTGGCCATCATGGTCGAGCACAAGCGCCTCAACGCGGTCGCGATCGCCGCCGTCGTCGCCTTCGTCGCGCTGCTGACCGTGGTGTCGTTCCTGCCGGTGTGACGACCGCGGCGGGCCAGGGTGCCGGCCCGCGCCTCCTCGGGCCTAGATCTTGCGGAGCAGGACCGAGCTGACCTTGTGGTCGGCCGCCTTGCGGAGCACCAGGGTGGCGCGCGACCGCGTGGGGAGGACGTTCTCGATCAGGTTGGGCTCGTTGACCGAGCGCCACACGGTCGAGGCGAAGGCCCTGGCCTCGGCCTCGTCCATGTCGGCGAACCGGTGGAAGAACGAGCGCTCCTGCGTGAAGGCGCTCTTCTGCAGCGCGAGGAACCGGTCGACGAACCAGCTCTCGATGTCGCTGGTGCGGGCGTCGACGTAGACGGTGAAGTCGAAGAGGTCACTCAGCGCGAGCCGCCCCGCGACGGGGGGCTGCAGCACGTTGAGACCCTCGACGATCAGGATGTCGGGCCGCCGGACGACCACCTCGGCCCCCGGCATGATGTCGTAGCTCGTGTGCGAGTAGAAGGGCGCCCGCACCTCTTCCGCACCGCTCTTGACCTGGGAGACGAAGCGCAGCAGGTGCCGGCGGTCGTAGGACTCGGGGAACCCCTTGCGGTCCATGATGCCGCGGCGCTCGAGCTCGGCGTTCGGGTAGAGGAACCCGTCGGTGGTGACGAGCTCGACGCGGGGCGTGTCGTCCCACCGGCTGAGCAGCTCGCGCAGGAGGCGCGCGACGGTCGACTTGCCGACTGCCACCGAGCCCGCGACGCCGATCACGAACGGGGTGCGCTGCGCCCGCTCGCCCAGGAAGTCGCTGGTGGCCCGGTGCAGGTTGCGCGCACCGGCGGCGTAGAGGTTGAGGAGGCGGCTGAGGGGCACGTAGACGTCCTGCACCTCGCGCATGTCCAGCCGGTCGCCGAGGCCGCGGAGCTGCACGATCTCCGTCTCGGTGAGCGGGAGGCGCGTCGCCGGGGCGAGGTCGGCCCAGGCGTCGCGGTGGATCTCGACGAACGGCGTCGCGTGGGTCGTCGGGGAGCTCGCGTCGGCCATGGGCCCGAGGCTACCCGGTCGGCCGCCCGGCGCACCCGGGCGTGCCGCGGAGCCGGCGCGGCAGGCTCGAGAGGGCTCGTCGGGTCGTCTCCCCGGGCCCCGCCGGGCCACGCCCGGGGGCCTCGCCGACCGACCAGCGCCGACGCCCTAGGATCGTCTGCATGTGTGGAATCGTGGGATACGTGGGCTCTGCCGGAGCCGGTGAGAAGAGCGTCGAGGTGCTGCTGGGCGGCCTGAAGCGGCTCGAGTACCGCGGCTACGACTCGGCCGGGGTCGCGGTCATCGGCGCGGACGGCGCGCTCGACAGCCGCAAGAAGGCCGGCAAGCTCCAGGTGCTGGTCGACGACCTCGAGGCCGACCCCCTGCGCGACGGCCAGACCGGCATCGGCCACACCCGCTGGGCGACCCACGGCGGCCCGACCGACGAGAACGCGCACCCGCACCTCGCCGACGACGGCAAGCTCGCCCTCATCCACAACGGCATCATCGAGAACTTCTCCGAGCTCAAGGCCGAGCTGCTCGCCGAGGGCGTCGAGTTCCTCAGCGAGACCGACTCCGAGGTCGCGGCGCACCTCGTGGCCCGTGCCTACCGCGCCACCGGCGACCTCGCCGAGGCGCTGCGCACCGTCGTCGCCACCCTCGACGGCGCCTTCACCCTCCTCGTCGTGCACGCGGACCAGCCCGGTGTCGTCGTCGGCGCCCGCCGCAACTCGCCGCTCGTGATCGGGCTCGGCGACGGCGAGAACTTCCTCGGCAGCGACGTCGCGGCGTTCGTCGCCCACACCCGTCGTGCCATGTCGATCGGCCAGGACCAGCTGGTCACCATCCGCCCCGACTCGGTCGAGGTCGTCGACTTCGACGGCGCCCCCGTCGAGACGAGCGAGTTCGAGATCGACTGGGACGCCTCGGCCGCCGACAAGGGCGGCTGGTCCAGCTTCATGGCGAAGGAGATCAGCGAGGAGCCCGAGGCCGTCGCGAAGACCCTGCTCGGCCGCGTGTCGGGCGGCGTCGTCTCGCTCCGCGAGCTGGACGGCGTCGCCGACCGCCTCGTGACGGTCGACCGCGTCATCGTCATCGCCTGCGGCACCGCCGCCTACGCCGGCATCCTCGGCAAGTACGCCATCGAGCAGTGGGCCCGCGTGCCCGTCGAGGTCGAGCTCGCGCACGAGTTCCGCTACCGCGACCCCGTGCTCGACGAGAAGACGCTGGTCGTCTCGATCAGCCAGTCCGGCGAGACCATGGACACGCTCATGGCCGTCAAGTACGCCCGTGAGCAGGGCGCGCAGGTCCTGTCGATCTGCAACACGCAGGGCTCGACCATCCCGCGCGAGTCCGACGCGGTCATCTACACGCACGCCGGCCCCGAGGTCGCCGTCGCGTCGACCAAGGCGTTCGTCGCCCAGGGCACGGCCCTGTTCCTGCTCGGGCTGCACCTCGCGAAGCTCCGCGGCACGCTCAGCACCGACGAGATCGCCGCGCAGGTCACCGACCTCCAGGCCATCCCGGAGAAGATCGAGCGCGTGCTCGAGTCGTCCGAGCGCATCCGCACCCTGGCGGGCTGGATGGCCGACACGCGGTCGGTGCTGTTCCTCGGCCGCCACGTGGGCTACCCGATCGCCCTCGAGGGCGCCCTGAAGCTCAAGGAGCTCGCGTACATCCACGCCGAGGGCTTCGCCGCCGGCGAGCTGAAGCACGGCCCGATCGCGCTGATCGAGCCCGGCCAGATCGTCTTCGTGATCGTGCCGTCGCCCCGCGACCCGCGCTCGCTGCACCCGAAGGTCGTCTCGAACATCCAGGAGATCCGCGCCCGAGGTGCTCGCGTCATCGCGATCGCCGAGGAGGGCGACGCCGCGGTGCTGCCCTTCGCCGATGAGGTGCTGCACATCCCGCTCGCCGCGCCGCTCTTCGAGTCGCTGCTCGCCGTCGTGCCGTTGCACGTCTTCGGGATGGAGCTCGCCGCGGCCAAGGGCCTGGACGTCGACCAGCCGCGCAACCTCGCCAAGTCGGTCACCGTCGAGTAGCGGGCCGCCGATGACACACCCCCGCAGATCGTGATCGTGGGCATCGGGGTCGACGTGGTCGACCTGGACCGCTTCGAGGGCTCGCTCGACCGCACGCCGGCCCTGCGCACCCGCCTGTTCGGCGAGGCCGAGCTGGTGCTGCGCGACGGCTCGCCCCGTCGCGTCGAGTCGCTGGCCGCCCGCTTCGCCGCCAAGGAGGCGCTGATCAAGGCCCTGGGCGGCTCGGCCGGGGTGCGCTGGCACGACGTCGTCGTCGAGTCGGACCCCGACGGGGCGCCGAGCCTCGTGCTCACCGGGGGAGCGCGGTCGCTGGCCGACTCGCGGGGCGTGACGCGCCTCCACCTGTCGCTCAGCCACGACGGCGGCGTCGCGGTCGCGTACGTCGTCGCCGAGGGGCCCGAGCCCGGCCAGGCGCCGTCCGCGCGATCGGCGAGCTCGTCGCGCTCGTCGGACGAGGAGGCGGTGGTCGCGTGACGCAGGACGTCCGGCTGACCGTCGACACGGCGGCCCTGGCCCACAACGTCGGGGTGCTCCGCGAGAGGGCGGGCTCCGCCCTCGTGATGGTCGTCGTCAAGGCGAACGCCTACGGACACGGCGCGGTCGAGAGCGCCCGGGCCTTCGCGGCCGCCGGTGTCGACTGGCTCGGCGTCGCCGACCTCGACGAGGCCCTCGAGCTCCGCCGCGCGGGCATCACCACGCCGGTGCTCGCCTGGCTGCACGCGCCCGGCGAGACGTTCGAGCAGGCGGCTCGGCACGACGTGACACCCGCGGTCTCCGACCTCGCGCAGCTCGAGGCGGCCGCCGCCGCGGGCGTCCGCGCCGTGCACCTCTGCGTCGACACCGGGCTCAGCCGCAACGGGGCCGTCGAGTCCGAGTGGCCCGCCCTGTTCGACCGGGCCGCCGAGCTGCGCGACCTGCTGCCCGTCGAGGGGCTGATGAGCCACCTCTCGAACACGTCGCCCGAGGAGGACGGGCTGCAGCTCGCCTCCTTCCTCCGTGCCTCCGCCGCCCTCGGCGAGCGGGGCGTCGAGCCGCCGCTCCGGCACCTCGCGGCGTCTGCGGCGGCCCTGCACTACGAGGGCTCCCACACCACCCTGGTGCGTCTCGGGCTGGCGGCCTACGGACTGAGCCCGTTCCCCGACCGCACGTCGGCAGACTTGGGTCTCCGGCCGGCCCTGACGATGACGGCGCCCGTGACGTCGACCAAGCGCGTGCCCGCCGGCGAGGGCGTCTCGTACGGGTACCTGTTCCGGCCCGAGCGCGACACCACCATCGCCGTCGTCCCGGTCGGCTACTCGGACGGGATCGACCGCGCTGCGAGCGACCGCGCGTCGGTGACGATCGGCCAGCGCACCTACCGCGTGCGCGGGCGCATCGCCATGAACGCCCTCGTGATCGACGTCGGCGACGACCCGGTCGAGGTCGGCGACGAGGTCGTCGTGTTCGGCGACCCGGCGCTCGGGCGACAGGGCGCCGACGACTGGGCCCGCGCCTCCGGCAGCATCACCTGGGACGTCGTCGCCTCGCTCTCCGCACGACTCCCGAGGAGCACCGCATGACGGCCTGGATGCGCCGCGCGACGATCGACCTGGCCGCCTACCGGGCGAACCTGACCTCGCTGATCGAGCGCATGGCGCCGGTCGAGGTGCTCGCGATCGTCAAGGCCGACGCCTATTCGCTGGGCGCCGACGTGATCGTTCCCGAGGCGCTCGCCGCGGGGATCCGCTGGTTCGGCACGGTCGAGCCGCAGCCCGCGTACGAGATGCGCCGGGCGGGCGTCGGCGACGAGGCGTCGTTCTTCGCCTGGCAGCTCGGCCCCGACGAGGACTGGGACGCCGCCGTGCGGCTCCGGGTCGACCTCGGGGTCTCGACCCTCGAGCAGCTCGAGTCGTTCGCCGCCGCCGCCCGGGCGGCGGGCTCGGGCCATGAGGCGCTCGTCCACCTCACGATCGACACCGGGCTGCACCGCGAGGGTTGCCTGCCCGCCGACTGGCCCGCCTTCGTCGCGCGCGCCGTCGAGCTGCGCGACGAGGGCACGGTGCGGCTGCGCGGCGCGTTCTCGCACGTGTCCGAGACGAGCGAGGCCGACGACCACGCCGCCTCCCTCGTGTTCCGCAGGGCGCTCGAGGACGCGGAGGCGCTGGGGGCGACGTTCGAGAAGCGCCACATGTCGTCCAGCTCGGCGGGCATGGAGCACCCCGAGCGGCGCTTCGATATGGTCCGCATGGGCTCGAACGGCTACGGCAACCCCGTCACGGAGGGCGTGACCGCCGCCGACCGCGGGCTCCGCCCCGTGCTGACCCTCGGAGCCCGCGTGGTGCGCGTCAAGCGCGTCGCGGCCGGCACCGGCGTCTCGTACGACTACACCTGGCGGGCCGAGCGCGACACCACGCTCGCCCTCGTGCCCCTCGGCTACGCGGACGGCGTGAGCCGGCGTGCGCAGCAGCGAGCCCAGGTGACGATCCACGGCCGGCGGTACCCGATCGTGGGCCGCGTCGCGATGGACCAGTTCCTCGTCGACGTCGGCGACGACGTGGTCGAGGTCGGCGACGAGGTGCTGCTCTTCGGCCCCGGCGACGACGGCGAGCTCACCATCGGCGAGTGGGCCGACCTGACCGACAGCATCCCGGAGGAGGTCTCCTGCCGCATCGGCGCGCGCGTGCCGCGGCGCTACCTCGGCAGGACCGGCGGGGGAGTCGACCCCCGCGCGACCGCGCCCGACGGGACGGCTGCCGGGGCGTCCTCGTGACCGTGCCGCCGCCTGCTGCGGGCCGGGTGCTGTTCGCCGGCGACCTCGTCGACACCGAGGCGACGGAGGCGCTCGGCCGCCGGCTCGCCGGGCTGCTGCGTGCCGGCGACCTGCTGGTGCTGACGGGGCCGCTGGGCGCCGGCAAGACCACGCTGACCCGCGGCCTCGGCGCCGGGCTGCAGGTGCGCGGCCAGGTGGCGAGCCCCACCTTCGTCCTCGCGCGCACGCACCCGACGGCCTCGGGCGTGCCGCTCGTGCACGTCGACGCGTACCGGCTGGGCGGCGCCGACGAGCTCGACGACCTCGACCTCGACTACGAGGGGTCGGTCGTCGTGGTCGAGTGGGGCGCCGGGCTGCTCGACGGTGTGGCGGAGTCGTGGCTCGACGTCGTGATCGAGCGCCCGACCGGCGCGGGAGGCGAGCTCGGCGACGACGGCCGCGACCCCGAGGGCCTCCCCGCCCCCGACGGCCTCGCCGACACCGACCCCGACGACGTCGCCGACGAGCCGCGCCGCCTGACGATCACGGCGCACGGCCCGCGCTGGGAGGGCGTCCGGCTCACGACCGGCTGAAGCGCTGCTCTCCCACGACGCCGAGCAGCCCGAGCGCCTCGGCGGCGCCCGACCCGGGCACGGGGGTGAGCACGAGCAGCACCTGCGACTGGTCCTCGGTGAAGAGCGCCTGGCAGTGCACCTCGATCTCGCCGACCTCGGGGTGCCGCAGGGTCTTGTGCTCGTCGAAGCGGCTGCCCACCTCCTGCAGGTCCCAGTAGCGACGGAACTCGTCGCTCGAGGCGAGGAGGCTCGCCACGACGCGCGCCGCCAGCGGATCGGGATCGGGCATCGACGCGGCGACGCGCAGCTGCGCGACCTGGAGCCGGCCCTGGTGCTCGTGGTCGTGCTCCGGGTACTGGCCGCGCGCCTCCGGGTGGGCGAACCAGCGGTGGATGCCGCTGCGGTCGAGGCCGGTCCAGCCGAGCCCGTCGCCGAAGACGGCGGCGGCGAGCCGGTTCTGCGCCAGGGTCTCGCCGAGCTCGGTGATGACGAGGGCGGGAGTGTCGTCGAGGCGGTCGAGCACGCGCATGAGGCCGGGGCTCACGTGCGGAGAGCGGCGTGCACGGCGGGGAGCCTCGTGGCCGGCGAGGCGGAACAGGTGGTCGCGCTCGTCGAGGTCGAGGCGCAGCCCGCGGGCGATGGCCGTGAGCATCTGGTCGGAGGGCTGCGGCCCCCGGCGCTGCTCGAGGCGGGCCCAGTAGTCGGACGACATGCCGACGACCGAGGCGATCTCCTCCCGCCGCAGGCCGACGGTGCGACGACGGGCGCCGGAGGGCAGGCCGACGTCGGAGGGCTGCAGCGCCTCGCGGCGTGCGCGGAGGAACTCGGCGAGTCCGGGACGGTCCATGGGCCCATCCTCGCCCCTGGCGGCGGCGCGGACCAGGGACCGGCGCTCCCCCGATGGGCGCTCCCTTCCCGGGCGGGGAGGCGCGGCGCAGGCTGGGCTGCGACGGGGCCCCGGGCCCCGACGCCGCCGGACGACACCGACGGCCCACACGATCGAGGAGACACCATGAAGACCACCGGGAACACCGTCCTGATCACCGGCGCCACGTCGGGCATCGGCCTCGGCCTCGCCGAGCGCCTGAGCGCCCGCGGCGACACCGTGATCGTCGCGG
Source organism: Frigoribacterium sp. PhB107 (assembly GCF_003751515.1). NCBI lineage: Bacteria > Bacillati > Actinomycetota > Actinomycetes > Micrococcales > Microbacteriaceae > Frigoribacterium > Frigoribacterium sp. PhB107. Next base: position 448,600 of record NZ_RJKU01000002.1, read on the forward strand.
GACGCCGCCGTGCGCTGCTCGACCAGATCGTCGCGACGCACCCCGGCGTGCACGCCGTCGAGCTCGACGTCGCCGACCCCGAGTCGATCCGCTCGGCCTTCGAGACGGTCACCCGCGAGCACCCCGGCCTCGACGTCGTCGTGACGATGGCGGGCATCATGCTCCCCGAGGACCTCCGTGACCCTGCGCACCTCGACGTCGCCGAGTCGATCGTCACGACGAACCTGCTCGGCACGATCCGCACCGCCGCCGCGTTCGGCCCCTGGCTCGCGGCCAAGCCGGACGGCGTGCTGATGACCGTCTCGTCGGGCCTGGCGTTCGTGCCCCTGCCCGTGACGCCGACCTACTCCGCCACGAAGGCGGCAGTGCACTCGTTCACGCAGAGCCTCCGCGTGCAGTGGGCCGACACGCCCCTCCAGGTCGTCGAGCTCGTGCCGCCGGCGGTGCAGACCACGCTGATGGGCCAGCAGGACGACGAGTCGGCCATGCCGCTCGACGAGTTCCTCGACGAGACCGTGCAGATCCTCGAGCAGCAGCCCGACGTCGAGGAGGTGCTCGTGCGGCGCGTGCGGTTCCTCCGCGACGCCGAGGCCGAGGGGCGCCACGCGGACGTGCTCGCGCTGCTCTCGCAGCACCGCTGACCGGCCGTCCCAGTCGAGACGAGGAGGCGCGGGCCGCGTCGGCGGCACCGCCTACGATTGACCTCGTGATCCTGGCCATCGACACCTCCGCCGGCACGGCCGTCGCCGTCGTCGACCGCGACGGCGGGGTCCTGGCCGAGCGGTCCGTCGCCGACACACGTCGGCACGCGGAGGTGATCGGCACGCTGATCGAGGCCGTCACGACCGAGGCCGGCGTCGCCGCGCGCGACCTCAGCGCGGTCGTCGCGGGCGTCGGGCCCGGCCCGTTCACCGGTCTCCGGGTCGGCATCGTCGCCGCCCGTGCCTACGCGTTCGGCGCCGGAGTGCCCTGCCTCGCCGTCGGCAGCCACGACGCCGTCGCCTTCGAGCGCCTCAGCGCCGCGGCCGGCAGGTCGGTCTCCGACGCGGGCGGTCGCCTCGACTCCCCGCTCGTGGTCGTCACCGACGCGCGCCGGCGTGAGGTGGCCTGGACGGCGTGGTCGGGCCTCGACGACGACGGCCTCCCCGTGTCCGTCGGGGGGCCGGCGCTCGTGGTGCCGGCGCTCCTCGACGACGCGACCGGCGCCTCCTCGACCTGGTCCCGCACCGACCCCGACGACACCGTCGTCTCGGCCGGCGCACTGGGCATGCTGGCCGAGCGGCTCTTCGAGCACGGCCGGCCGTTCGCCGACGCTGCTCCCCTCTACCTGCGCGAGCCCGACGTCACCCCTGCTGCCCGGCCGAAGACGGTCAGCCAGTGAGCTTCCGGCTGCGACGCGCCTCCGTCGACGACCTCGACGCCGTCATGGCGATCGAGACGTCGGTCTTCGTGAACGACGCCTGGTCGAGCGAGGGGATGGCGCACGAGCTCGCCTCCCGCGACGGCTTCTACCTGGTCGCCACGCCCGACGCCGATGACACCCGCATCGTGGGTTACGGCGGGCTCATGGTGCTGCCCGGCGCCCCCGACGCCGACGTCCAGACCATCGCCGTGCTGCCCGAGGCTCGGCGTTCGGGGCTCGGACGCGCGCTGATGGGCCAGATGATCGCGGAGGCCCGGCGCCGGGGCGTCCGCGAGGTGTTCCTCGAGGTGCGTGCCGACAACCCCGGGGCGCAGAGCCTCTACGAGTCGCTCGGCTTCGAGGCGATCGCCGTGCGCCCCCGCTACTACATGCCCGACGCCGTCGACGCGGTGGTCATGCGGCTGCGGGTGCCGGCGACGACGACCGAGCCGGCGGGGCCCGTGACGGAGCCCGTGACGGAGCCCACGGCGGTGCCCACGGCGGTGCCCTCGACGGCGCCCGCGGTCGTCGTGCCCGAGACGAGCGAGAGCGGGCCCCTGTCGTGACCGAGACCACCGCCTCCTCGACCGGCGCCGTCCGGGTCGCCGACGTGGGCCGTGGCCCCGTCGTGCTCGGCATCGAGACCAGCTGCGACGAGACCGGGGTCGGCATCGTGCGCGGCACCGAGCTGCTCGCCAACGTCATCTCGTCGTCGATGGACGAGCACGCCCGCTACGGCGGCGTCGTGCCGGAGGTCGCCGCCCGCGCCCACCTCGACGCGATGGAGCCCGCCCTGCGCGGGGCGCTCGCCGAGGCCGGGCTGACGCTCGACGAGGTCGACGCGATCGCCGTCACGAGCGGCCCCGGGCTGGCCGGCGCCCTCATGGTCGGGGTCGGCGCGGCCAAGGCGCTCGCGCTGGCCACCGGCAAGCCCCTCTACGCCGTGAACCACCTCGTCGGGCACGTCGGCGCCGACGTGCTGCGCGACGACGGCAGCGACCTCGAGCTGCCGACCGTCGCCCTGCTCGTCTCGGGCGGCCACACCTCGTTGCTGCACGTGCGCGACCTCGTCGACGACGTCGAGCTGCTCGGCGAGACCATCGACGACGCGGCGGGCGAGGCCTTCGACAAGGTCGCCCGTCTGCTCGGCCTGCCCTACCCGGGCGGGCCGCACATCGACCGCGTCGCCGTCGGGGGAGACCCGGCCGCGATCCGGTTCCCCCGGGGCCTCACCCTGCCGAAGGACAGGGCGGCCCACCGCTGGGACTTCTCGTTCTCGGGGCTCAAGACCGCCGTCGCCCGGTGGGTCGAGCGCCGCCGCGACGAGGGGCAGGAGGTGCCGGTCGCCGACGTGGCGGCCAGCTTCCGAGAGGCGGTCGCCGACGTCCTGCTCACGAAGGCGCTCGACGCGTGCGCCGAGCTCGGCGTGCCGCGCCTGCTGCTCGGCGGGGGAGTCGTCGCCAACGCCCGGGTGCGGCAGCTCGCGGAGGAGCGCTGCGCGGCAGCCGGAGTGGAGCTGCGCGTGCCGCCCCTGTCGCTCTGCACCGACAACGGCGCCATGATCGCGGCCCTCGGCGCACAGCTCGTCTCCCGGGGGCGGGCGCCGTCGCCGCTCGACTTCGGGGCGGACTCCACGCTGCCGGTGACGGTCGTCCAGGTCTGACGCGCACCGCGCCTAGGCCGTCCACAGCCCCCGTGCGCTGCCGAGCCGCCGCTGGCCCCCCACGCTAAGGTGGGGGCCTCACGACCAAGGAGACCCCGGACATGACCGACCAGAACCCGGCCCCCCAGGGCCAGCCCTACCAGCAGGACGCCTACCAGCAGAACCCGTACCAGGCGCCCCCGGCGCCGAACGGCGGCTACGGCGCCCCGGCCCAGCGAAACTCGCTCGCCCTCGTCGCCCTGATCCTCGGCATCGCCGGCTTCTTCACGGGCATCGCCAGCATCGGCGCCATCGTCGTCGGCCACATCTCGCTGAGCCAGATCAAGAAGACCGGCGAAGAGGGCCGCAGCATGGCGCTGTGGGGCACGATCCTCGGCTACGCCGCGATCGCGCTGGGCATCATCCTCGCGATCGTCTTCTTCGTCTTCATCTTCGCCGTCGGCTCCGCGGAAGGCTTTGGCGAGTACAGCAACTACTAGCCACCGTGCGGGTCGCCAGCCCGCCGCCGAGGTGACCAGCCGTCCTCCTCGACTCGGTGGATAGCATGACGGGGTCCGCGCTCACCGGCGCGGGCCCCGTTCCCGCATCCTGAGCGTGCCGACCGCACGACTCGTCCGCAGCAGCCCCGCACGCGAAAGGCTCCTCATGGCCACCGACGACCCGAACACCGAGCAGCCGGCACCCGGCTCGTCTCCCGCGCCCGCCCCGTCGGGCGAGCACGCATCTGCCTCGTCGGGCGACCACGACCGACCCGCTTCGTCGCCGCCGCTGCCGCCCACCGCCTTCCCCGGCGCCGCCTCGCAGCCGCCCGCGCCCCAGCCCTCGCACCACCCGTTCGTCGCACCGGGCGCCGCGTCGTCCCCGCCGCAGCCTCCGGCGTCGGCTCCGTATGGTGCGCCGCAGGCTCCGGCGTCGGCTCCGTATGGTGCGCCGCAGGCTCCGGTGTCGGCTCCGTATGGTGCGCCGCAGCCTCCGGTGTCGGCTCCGTATGGTGCGCCGCAGCCTCCGGCGTCGGCTCCGTATGGTGCGCCGCAGCCTCCGGCGTCGGCTCCGTACGGTGCGCCGCAGGCTCCGCCTCGGCCCGTCTACGGCCAGCCGGGCCAGCAGGGGCAGCAGCCCTACGGCGGCCCGCAGCAGCAGCAGTACGGCGTGCCCCCGCAGCAGTACGGTGCTCCCGCGCAGCAGCAGTACGGCGCGACTCAGCAGCAGTACGGCGTGCCCCCGCAGCAGCCCTACGGAGCGCCGCCGCAGCAGTACGGCGCCCCGCAGCAGCCGTACGGCGCCCCGCAGCAGCCGTACGGCGCCCCGCAGCAGCCGTACGGCGCGGCGTACTCGCCCTACGCCTCGGCGGGTGCCACGAAGCCCTCGAGCGTCCTCAGCATCCTGTCGCTCGTCGCGTCGATCGTCGGGTTCCTCGGGGTCATCGTCACCTTCGGCGGCGGTGTCGTGTTCTCGATCGCGGCGGTCGTGCTCGGCCACATCGCCGGCCGGCGTGAGCGGCAGTCGCGCAAGCTCTGGCTGCCGGGCCTCATCGTCGGCTACGCGGGCATCGCCCTCGCGGTGGTCATCTGGATCGGGCTGATCGTCTTCTTCGCGAGCATGCCCGGCGGGTCGTCCGGCACGTTCGACGGCGGGTACGGGCAGTCCTGACCCGCGCCTCCGGGGGCAGGTCGTCAGAGGGGCAGGTCGTCCGGGCGGCGGGCCGTCAGGACGACCGGCCACGTGGGCGGCAAGTCGTCAGACGCGCTCGCAGAGCAGCGCGGTGTGGCGACCGGCCACCCGGGTCAGCACCAGGGTCGCGGCGTGCGTGCCCTGCAGCGACAGCCGCTTGCGGAACGCCGCGGGGTCGACGTCGACGCCGCGCTTCTTGATCTCGAGCCGGCCGATGCCCCGGGTGCGCAGCTCGCGCTTCAGGGTCTTCTCGTCGAGCGGGAACGTCTCGACGACGCGGAACACCTGGGCGAACGGCGTCTCGACCGCCTCGTCGGAGGTGAGCCACGCGATGTCCCGGCTGAGCGTGCGGGCACCGAGCCGCCGAGCCAGGTCGCCGATCAGCCGGGCGCGGATGACGGCTCCGTCGGGCTCGTAGAGGTACTCGCCGAGCTCGCCGACCTCGACGTCGTCGGAGTCGGCGGGCGCGGTCAGCTCGGCCGTGCCGTGCGCTCCCACGACGAGCGCGGCCCTGCCCACGCCGGGGCGGGCGAGCGGCCCGAACCAGACGCCGACCTCGACCACCTCGCGGTCGACCGAGATCCACTGGCACTCGGCGTCGGCGGGCAGCAGCTCGCGGTCGACGCCGGGGCCGAGCTTGACCCCGGTGGGCAGGCGCTCGGCCCAGCCGAACGCGACGTCGAGCGAGGGCGACCAGTCGGCCGGGTCGGCCAGCCGCCTCGTCGCGGCGTGGCCGGCCGTGCGGCGCGCCGGGTCGAGGAACACGCCCTCGACGTCGCCGACGTCGACCGTCGCGGCGTCGCCCTGGACGACGCGCGACGAAGCCCAGGGCGCGAGGTTGTAGGAGGCGACGGCCGCGGTGACCTCGTCGCGGTCGACCGCCAGCACGTCGAGCTCGAGGGCGGCCAGCGCGAGCGCGTCGCCGCCGATGCCGCAGCCGAGGTCGGCGACGCTGCCGAGCCCGGCGGCCCGGTAGCGGCCGGCGTGGCGGGCGGCGACGGGGAGGCGCGTGGCCTGCTCGAGACCGGCCTCGGTGAAGAGCATGCGGCTGGCGAAGTCGCCGAACTTCGTGACGGCCTTGGCCCGGAGCCGGGACTGGCTCAGCACGGCCGCGACCAGGGAGGGCGAGTGGCCCTGCCGGCGGAGCGCCGCGACGGCGCCGACGACGTCGTCGGACGCGCTCCACGGCGGGAGCGAGTCGAGCAGTCGGAGCCCCTCGGGCGAGAGCACGTCGAGGAGCTCAGCAGTGTCCATGGCACCAGTCTCGCCCATCGCCGACCGACTCTGGCACTCGGATTGACCGAGTGCCAGTTCGGCTCTACAGTTGTTCTGGCACTCGCACGTGGCAAGTGCCAGCCCACGTTCTACGAAGTTCCGAGAAAGCAGAGGTCAACCGTGTCGGTCTCCATCAAGCCGCTCGAAGATCGCATCGTCATCCAGCAGGTCGAAGCCGAGCAGACCACGGCTTCCGGCCTCGTGATCCCCGACACCGCCAAGGAGAAGCCCCAGGAGGGCGAGGTCGTGGCGGTCGGACCGGGTCGCATCGACGACAACGGCAACCGCGTGCCGCTCGACGTCGCCGTCGGCGACAAGGTCATCTACAGCAAGTACGGCGGCACCGAGGTCAAGTACGCTGGCGAGGACTACCTCGTCCTCTCGGCGCGCGACGTCCTCGCCGTCATCGTCCGCTAGGCAGACGACGCACCTGCTCCACCCGGAGGCCCCCGCCAAGGCGGGGGCCTTCGTCGTCCCCGGCCGGGAACGGCAGCGGAGCGAGCCAGCGTGGCAGGAGTGGCCGTGTCCGACGACGGCGGCCCGCCCTAGAGTCGTCCCGTGAACCGCAGAGCGCTCTCGTGACCCGCACCCGCACCTCCTCGTCGGGCGGCCTCGCCTACGCCGTCAGCGCGTACGGCCTCTGGGGCGTGCTGCCGGTTTTCTTCCTGCTCATGTCGCCCTCGGGGCCGTTCGAGATCGTCTCGTGGCGCATCCTGTTCTCCCTCGCCTTCTGCGTCGTGCTGCTCGCCGTCACCCGCGGGTTCCCGGCGTTCCTCGCCCTGCTGCGCCAGGGTCGCGTCGTCGGCACCATGGCGCTGGCGGGCGTTCTCATCGTCGTCAACTGGACGACCTTCATCGTCGCGACCCTGGCCGGGCACGTGGTCGAGGCTGCCCTCGGCTACTTCATCAACCCGATCGTCACGGTGCTGCTCGCGGTGCTTGTGCTGCGCGAGCGCCTCCGGCCGGTGCAGTGGGTCGCGATCGGCCTGAGCGCCGTGGCCGTCGTCGTCATCACGGTGGGCACGGGCGGGGTGCCGTGGCCGTCGCTGATCATGGCCTTCTCGTTCGGGGCCTACGGGCTCGTGAAGAAGCAGATGGGCGGCAAGGTCGACGCCGTCAGCGGGCTGACCCTCGAGACGATGGCGGTCGCGCCGTTCGCGGCGGTCGCGCTCGTCGTGCTGGCCGTCACGGGCATCGGCGGGGGCGTCGTGTTCGGCTCCGTCAGCCTGGTGCACACGCTGACGGTGATCAGCTCGGGGATCGTGACGGCAGTGCCGCTCCTGCTCTTCGCCGCCGCCGCACGTCGGTTGCCGCTGGCGACCATCGGGCTGACGCAGTACCTCGCGCCCGTGCTGCAGTTCGTCGTCGGGGTCGTGCTGCTGCGCGAGGAGATGCCGACGAGCCGGTGGATCGGGTTCGCCATCGTGTGGGTCGCGCTGGTAGTGCTCACGACCGACATGGTCGTGACGAGCCGGAGGAGCCGCGCCCGAGGCCGCGAGGCCGACCGTGCTGCGGCACTGGCTCCCGACCCTGCCGGCGGACGTGACGCCGGCCCTGCGGGCGACCGCGCGGCAGGTGCTGAGTCGATGTCACGAATTGCTAACGAAACGGCAGGGTGACCGGGAGAACACACGCAGGAAACATTCCGCCCCTAGTTTCTTCTCAATCGCGGGGACCGTCCACCTAGTGTCGGTCCGGCTGTACGCGCTTCATGAAAGGGACCACGGATGATCCGATCCACCAAAGGGCTGAGGGCCCTGGCGCTCGCAGGAGCCGCCTCCGTTCTGCTCGCAGCCTGTTCCACCACTTCTTCCTCGACCGACGACCCCTCGTCGTCCGCGTCGTCGACGACCAAGGCCGACCCCGCGGCCTCCTGCGAGGCGCCCAGCAGCCCCGGCCAGGACGCCCTCCGCATCGGCACCATCCTGCCGAACACGGGAACGCTCGCCTACCTGGCCCCGCCCGCCGAGGCCGGCGTCGGCCTCGCCGTCGAGGACATCAACGCCGCCGGCGGCGTGCTCGGCCAGGACGTCACGATCGACCCCGCGACCGACTCCGGCGACAGCAACGACCTCACCGTCTCGAGCGCCGCAGCGACGCAGCTGATCGACGCGAAGGTGCCGGTCGCGATCGGCGCCGAGTCGTCGAGCGTCACGCTCAACGTCATCGACCAGCTCACCGCCGCCTGCATCGTCGAGATCTCGCCCGCCAACACGGCGACCTCGCTCAGCGGCTACTCGTCGTACTACTTCCGCACCGCTCCGCCGGACTCGGTCCAGGGCAGCGCGCTCGGCACGCAGATCGTCAACGACGGCCGTGCCAACGTCGCGTTCCTCGTCTTCAACGACACCTACGGCACCGGCCTGCGCGACTCCGTCCAGGAGTCGATCGAGGCCTCGGGCGGCACCGTCGTCTACGGCGCGTCCGGCGAGGGCCAGGAGTTCCCCCCCGGCCAGACCACGTTCTCGTCCGAGGTGACGGCCGCGCTGGCCACGAACCCCGACGCGATCGTCATCCTCGCCTTCGACGAGACCAAGTCGATCGTCCCCGAGCTCATCTCGCAGGGCGCCGACATCAGCACGGTCTACATGTCGGACGGCAACACGGCCGACTACAGCGAGGACTTCGACCCGGGCACCCTCGCCGGCGCCCAGGGCACCATCCCCGGTGCGTTCCCGTCGACCGACCTGCAGTCGCGCTTCGCCGAGTACTACCAGCGCACCGCGGGCTCGGCCCTGGCCGACTACTCGTACGCACAGGAGTCCTACGACGCCGTCATCCTCGCCGCGCTCGCCGCGGTGAAGGGCGGGGGCACGGACTCGGGCACCATCCAGGCCAACATGGCCGCGGTGTCCGGTGCTGACGAGGGCACCGAGTGCACCACCTTCGCGGAGTGCGTCACGGCCATCGAGGCCGGCGACGACATCCACTACACCGGCCCCTCGGGCATCGGTGCGTTCGACGACCAGAACGACCCGTCGAGCGCCTTCATCGGCATCTACAAGTTCGACGACAACAACGTCCCCGTCTACCAGACGGCGGTCGAGGGCCAGGTCGAGTAACACGGCCCCTGCCTGACGGAGAGGCCCCGGTGCTGCGGCACCGGGGCCTCTCTGCGTGCCCAGGGGCTGTGCGTGCCCGGCGGCGTCACCGTGTCCATGATGTGCCGGCGTGCCGGCGTGCCGGCACGCCGGCGTGCCGGGGTGCCGCGGGGGTCCTGGACGATGCGTGGTGCGCCCGGGTCTCGTGCGCCTCCTCGGGGCCGCCCCGCACCTCGTCTCTGCCTTGCAGGCCCGTAATTTGAGTGTGATCTGAGCTGCTGGACCCTGCGGAGTCAGCATCAACGGGACTGGCTCAGAAGATCTGTCTCGCTTTGGTGCCGATGCTCGAGCAACCAGCAGCGCCGTGCAGCGAAGGAGGCGCGCCGCGGCACGGGCGCATCAGGTCCCGTCCCCGGCCCACCCGCCTCCACACCGCCCCCACGCACGACGAAGGCCCCGCACGCGATCGTGCGGGGCCTTCGAAGGTGCTCAGGTCAGGGTCAAGAGTCCATGTCCTTGGCCAGGGTGCCGAGGTAGAGCTCGATCACCTTGGGGTCGTCGGCCAGCTCGCGTCCGGTGCCCGAGTAGGCGTTGCGGCCCTGGTCGAGCACGTAGCCGCGGTCGCAGATCTGCAGGCAGCGGCGGGCGTTCTGCTCGACCATGATGACCGAGACGCCGGCCTTGTTGATGCGGCGGGTGCGGATGAAGGTCTCGTCCTGGCGCACCGGCGAGAGGCCGGCCGACGGCTCGTCGAGCAGCAGTACCTTGGGGTCCATCATCAGCGCGCGGGCCATCGCGACCGACTGGCGCTCACCGCCCGAGAGCGACCCGGCACGCTGGCCGCGGCGGTCGCCGAGCACGGGGAACAGGTCGTAGATGTACTCGAGCCGCTCGGCGAACAGCTTGGGGCGGAGGAACATCCCCATCTGCAGGTTCTCCTCGATGGTGAGCGAGGGGAACACGTTGTTCGTCTGCGGCACGAAGCCGACGCCGGCCTGCACGAGCTTGTTGGCCTTGAGGTTCGTGATGTCCTCGCCGCCGAGCGTGACGCTGCCCGAGTGGATCTTGACGAGGCCGAACAGGGCCTTGAGCAGCGTCGACTTGCCGGCGCCGTTCGGGCCGATGATGCCGATCAGCTCGCCGGGGTAGCAGACCAGGTCGCACCCGTTGAGGATGTTCACCCCGGGCAGGTAGCCCGCCGTGAGGTCGCTGGCGTTCATGATCGGCTCGATGCCGGCGAACTTCTCGGTGCCGGGGTGCATCTCGGTCGTCGAGGCGCTCATCGCTTGTCTCCGCTCTGCTGGTCGGCGGCCGCGTTCGTGGCCGCCGGGGTCGACGGGTCGGGGGAGCCGGGCAGGTCGCGCCCCGGCGTGCCGCCTGAGCCGGTCGACGAGGAGGCGCCCGTCGCGTCGCCCTCGCGGGCCGCGTCCTCGGCCGCCACCTCCTGCTCGAGCTCCTCGAGCACCGCGTCCGTCAGCAGCGAGTCGTCGCCGAGGTCGGTGTCGTGGTGCGCGCCGAGGTAGGCGTCGATGACGGCCTGGTCGTCCATGACGGTGTCGGCCGGACCCTCGGCCACGACCTTGCCCTCGGCCATGACGATGACCCAGTCCGAGATGTGCCGCACCATGTGCATGTCGTGCTCGACGAAGAGCACCGTGGTGCCCTCGTCGCGCAGGCTCTGGATGTGGCCGAGCAGCGACTGCGTCAGGGCCGGGTTCACGCCGGCCATCGGCTCGTCGAGCATGATCATCTCGGGGTCGCTCATCAGGGCGCGGGCCATCTCGAGCAGCTTGCGCTGGCCGCCGGAGAGGCTGCCCGCGTAGTCGTCCTTCTTCTCGTGCAGCTTGAAGCGGTGCAGCAGGTCCTCGGCCTTGATCGTGATCTCGCGCTCACGTGCCCGCCAGAGCGGCGGCACGATGCCGACGAAGAAGTTCTCGCCGGGCTGGTCGCGGGCGCCGAGCAGCATGTTCTGCATGACGGTGAGGCGCGAGAGCGCCTTCGTCAGCTGGAACGTGCGCACCATGCCGGCCCGCGCGACCTTGGCCGCGCCGACGTTGCCCATGGGCTTGCCGTCGAAGACCCACTTGGCCGTGTCGGCCCCGCGCTTGAACGTGGTCGGTGCCGACGACGCCTTGTCGAACCCGGTGAGCAGGTTGAAGAAGGTCGTCTTGCCGGCGCCGTTCGGGCCGATCAGCGCGGTGATGGCGCCGCGCTGCACCTCGACGTGCTGCACGTCGACGGCCGTCATGCCGCCGAAGCGACGCACGACGTTGTCGACGGTGAGGATCGAGTCGGGCTTGGCCGAGCCGGGGGTGCGCTCGACGCTGCCGAGCTTGCCGCGCAGCACCTCGCGGTCGTAGTCGTAGCCGGGCTTGTCGCGACGGCCGGCGGTGCCGGACGTGCCGGACGTGCCTGCGGCGCCGGTCGTGTTCGCCGAGGTCGTGCTCGACGCGTTCGTCTCAGACACTGAACGACAACTCCTTCTTGTTCCCGAGGATCCCTTGCGGGCGGAAGATGATGAGGCACATCAGGGCGATGCCGACGAGGACGTACGAGAACTGGTCCGCCTGCTGGTTGCTCATGATGCTCGCCGGGATGAAGTCGCCTGCCAGGGTGCGGATCAGGAGGCGGACGACGAAGAACAGGATCGCCCCCAGCACCGGTCCGAACACCGTCGCGGCGCCTCCCAGCAGCAGGGCCGTCCAGATGAAGAACGTCGTCGAGCGGCCGAGGGCGTCGGGCTGCACCGACGAGGGCAGCACGTAGATGATGCCCGCCAACGAGCCGATCACGCCTCCGAAGACCAGCGCCTGCATCTTGTACGAGAACACGTTCTTGCCGAGGCTGCGCACGGCGTCCTCGTCCTCGCGGATGCCCTTGAGCACGCGGCCCCACGGGCTGCGGCTGAGCAGGAACACGATGAGGCAGAGCAGGGCCACGAGCGCCCAGGCGACGATGCGGATCCACCAGCCGTTGACGCCGTTGTTGTCGTAGGTGAACCACAGGATCGTGGTCTGGCCGTCCGGCAGCGGCGACAGGGCGGTGAACGGGTCGCGGTACGACGAGCCCGTGATGCCGTTGGAGCCGCCGGTCACGTCGGTGAGGATGCTCGAGCGGCCGACCATGCGGATGATCTCCGCGGCGCAGATGGTCACGATGGCGAGGTAGTCGCCCCGGAGCTTCAGCGTCGGCACGCCGAGGATGAGCGCGAACACGAGACCGCCGGCGAGGCCGATGAGCACGGCGAGCCCGAGGGGCAGGCCGTTGACGAGCGAGATCGCGAAGCCGTAGGCGCCGACGAGCAAGAAAGCCGCCTGGCCCATGTTGATCAGGCCGGTGAAGCCGAAGTGGATGTTGAGGCCGATGGCCGCGAGTGCGAACGCCGCGGTGGTCGGGGCGAGCGCCTCGCCGGTGAGCTGGCGGATGAGGTCGATGACGTAGTCCATGGTTCTTCCCCTCAACCGATCCGCTCGGCGCGACCGAAGATGCCCTGCGGCCGGAACAGCAGGATGACGATCAGGATGAGCAGTGCGGTGGCGTACTTGAAGTCACCCGGGAGCACCAGGTTGGTGAGCTCGACGATGACGCCGATGATGAGCGAGCCGACGAGCGCCCCGAAGGAGGTGCCCAGTCCGCCGAGCGTGACGGCCGCGAACATGAGCAGCAGGATCTGCAGGCCGGTCATCCAGTTGACGCCGTTGAGCACGAGGCCGAGCATCACGCCGGAGAGGCCCGCGAGGCCGGCGGCCAGCGTCCAGACCAGGCGGATGATGCGGTCGACGTCGATGCCGGAGGCGGCGGCCAGCGCCGGGTTGTCCGAGACGGCGCGGGTGGCGCGGCCGGTGCGCGTCTTCGTGAGGAACAGCCCGGTGAGCACGAGCACCACGATCGAGATGCCCATGGCCACGTACGACTGCACCGTCAGGGTGACCCCGGCGAGCGTGATCGTCGTCGGGTTGGCCGTCTGGATGCGCACCGTCGCGGCGCCGAAGAAGTACTGGAACGCGTACTGCAGCGCGATCGAGAGGCCGATGGTGACGATCATCAGCTGCGTGAGGCTCAGCCCCTTCTTCCGCAGCGGTTTCCAGATCGCAGCGTCCTGCAGGAACCCCGTCGCGGCACAGATGACCACTGTCAGCGTCGCCGCCAGGAAGATGTTCATGCCGAGCTGGTTCGCGAAGACGTAGGCGAGGAGCCCGCCGAGGGTGACCTGCTCGCCGTGAGAGAAGCTGCTGAGGCCGGTGGTGCCGTAGATCAGCGAGAGGCCGATGGCTGCGAGGGCGAGCAGCAGACCGAGGCGGATGCCCGAGGCGAACTGCTGCGCGACGCGGTCCCAGCTGAACGACGAGGCCTGCGCGCCGCCGGTGGTGGCGCCCTCGGTCTCGCTGAGCTGGAAGATCACGCCCGCGTTGGCGCCGAGCGTGGCGTTCACCATGCGCTCGTCCTGCTCCGCGTTGGTGAGGAACTGGCCGTCGGGCAGCGAGTCGGTGTCGAGGGTGACCGTGTACTGGCCGGCCTCGGTGACCGGCAGCGCCCAGCGGCCGGTGCCGTCCACCTCCGCGGTCTGCTCGAAGCCGCCGGGGCCGGCCACCTGCAGGACGACCCCGCTCGCGGGCTCGCCCTCCGAGGTGCGGATGCTGCCCTGGATGCAGCCGGTGGCGGGGTCGACGGTGCACGAGGCGGTCGCACCGCCGGACGCGTGGGCTGCGGCGGGCGCCAGCATCACCGAGACGAAGGAGCCGGCGAGGCCGAGCAACAGCGCGAGGACGGTGACGATCAGGGCAGGCCGCAGCGCGCGCGGTGCGATGGTCGTGTCGGGTTTCACGGAACCTCCTGGACAGGTGCCAGTCGGGGCGATGCCCCGGGTGCCGCTGGCTCACCGTCGTTGGTGAAGATACTTTCGCTGTGTGTCGGCCGTGTTTCGTGCAGGACACAGGCGAGAGTCGAAAATTCGTCACCGAATCGTGTCCTTCTGGCCGTTTCTCGGCGGGTCGGGGGCTCGAGGCGACAGGAATGCAGGAGGCGCGGGCCGGGTTAAGATCGATCACCGGAGTCGACGGCGATCCGGTGCTCCCTCCTCCCACCTCACTCGCTCCTTCGAAGGGGACTCATGGACCAGCCGGATCCGTTCGGATTCATCGGACTCACGTACGACGACGTCATGCTCCTCCCCGGGCGCACGGACGTGATCCCGAGCGAGGCGGACACCTCGTCGCGCCTCACCAAGCGCATCCGCGTCGCCGTCCCGCTGCTCTCCGCCGCGATGGACACGGTCACCGAATCGCGCATGGCGATCGCCATGGCCCGGCAGGGCGGCATCGGCATCATCCACCGCAACCTCTCGATCGAAGACCAGGCTGCGCACGTCGACAAGGTCAAGCGCAGCGAGTCGGGCATGATCACCAACCCCGTCACGACGTCGCCGGACGCGACCGTGGCCGAGGTCGACGCCCTGTGCGGCCAGTTCCGCGTCTCCGGCCTGCCGGTCGTCGAGCGCGACGGCACGCTCGTCGGCATCATCACCAACCGCGACATGCGCTTCGTGTCGCCGTTCGAGATGCAGACGACGTTCGTGCGCGACGTCATGACGAAGGCGCCGCTCATCACGGCCTCCGAGGGGGTCGACCCCGACTCCGCCGTCGCGATCTTCGCCCAGCACAAGATCGAGAAGCTGCCCCTCGTCGACGAGTCGGGCAAGCTCCGCGGCCTCATCACCGTGAAGGACTTCGACAAGAGCGAGAAGTACCCCGACGCCACGAAGGACGACGAGGGCCGTCTCCGCGTCGGCGCCGCGATCGGCTTCTTCGGCGACGCCTGGAAGCGCGCGTGCGCGCTCCGCGACGCGGGCGTCGACGTGCTCGTCGTCGACACCGCCAACGGCGAGAGCGCCGGCGAGCTCGACATGATCAAGCGCATCAAGGCCGACCCGTCGTTCGCGGCGATCGACGTCATCGGCGGCAACGTCGCGACCCGCTCGGGCGCCGAGGCGCTCATCGAGGCCGGCGCCGACGCCATCAAGGTCGGCGTGGGCCCCGGCTCGATCTGCACCACCCGCGTCGTGTCGGGCGTGGGCGTGCCCCAGGTCACCGCCGTCTACGAGGCGTCGCTCGCCGCGCGGGAGGCCGGCGTGCCGGTCATCGCCGACGGCGGCCTGCAGTACTCGGGCGACATCGCCAAGGCGCTCGTCGCCGGCGCGGACACGGTCATGCTCGGCTCGCTGCTCGCCGGCTGCGACGAGAGCCCCGGCGACCTCGTCTTCGTGAACGGCAAGCAGTTCAAGAACTACCGCGGCATGGGCTCGCTCGGGGCCATGCAGACCCGCGGCAAGAACACGTCGTACTCGAAGGACCGGTACTTCCAGGCCGACGTCCCCACCGACGACAAGCTGATCCCCGAGGGCGTCGAGGGCCAGGTGCCCTACCGCGGCGCGCTCGGCAACGTCGTCTACCAGCTCACCGGCGGGCTGCGCCAGTCGATGTTCTACGTGGGCGGCCGCACGGTCGACGAGCTGAAGATGAAGGGCAAGTTCGTCCGCATCACGGCGGCCGGCCTCAAGGAGAGCCACCCGCACGACCTGCAGATGGTCGTCGAAGCGCCCAACTACCGCCGCTAGCGCTGGCCCGGACGGCGCGTGCCGGTCGGTGGGTGACGAGAAAGGGACGATCTGCCAGCGGGCCCGCCGGCAGATCGTCCCTTTCTCGTCACCCACGGTCGACGGACCGTCCCGGCCGCACGCAGGAGCTGCGCGAGCCGGCCCGGCCGCACGAGGTCGCGCCGGGTCCAGCGGGCCAGTCCTGCCGTGGTCGGCATCGCCCGCAGGCGGTCCTCGCGGAGCTTCTCGTCGTGGACGACCTCTTCCGGTGTCCGGCCGGTGCGGTGTGCACCGCCCAGGTACTTCACGTCGCCGTCGAACTCGCCCAGGCTGCCCCTCCCCGGGCGCGCAGGGTCCGGGAAGAAGAAGTCGACGTAGCCGATGAGGCCGTCCGCGTCCCGGCACGCCTTCTGCAGGACGGGTGCGACGAACCCGGAGTCATGAGCCGACACCCGGCTGATCGACTCGCCCGGAGACTCCGCTCGGTCGTCGCCGAACGCGACCGCCCAGGCTGCCCGCCGCCGCGCGCGGGCGTTCGGCCGTGACGCGACCAGGTCGGCGAGCTCGGCTCGGTCGAGACGCCCACGGTGCAGCACGTCGTCGACCAGCACCACGGCCTGCTCCCGCCCTCGGGTCATGAGGAGGTCCAGCGCTGTCCGGTGCATCGAGGTCACCAGCACCCCGTCGAGGTCGACGACGTCCTCCTGGACCAGCGACGCCGCCCTGATCCGGACCGTGCCCTCGCTTCGCGGAGCCCCGTCGCCCGGATCGATGAAGTCCGCGGGGCCACGCGGCCAGCCCCACGCGGGAAGGCCCCATGCGATAGCCGCTGTCTCGTGGGAGAGGACGAGGTCTCTCTGCCGCTTCCTCTGCACGGCGACGGCGCGGTGCAGGTGCTGCTGCCGGGGGTCGAAGGTCGACCACTCGAGCGAAGGAACGTAGGCGCCCGGGGCGATGCGCGTGAGCGACCCCGCTCGGCAGGCGCGGGCAAGCGCCCTGTCGTCCTGTCCGCTGGCGGTGAGCTGCGCGGACAGGACGAGGTTCGGTGTCACAGCGGCGTCCATGCGCCCACCATCTCCGACGCAACGGGCCGGCCTCGTGCCGAACCCTTGTGGCTGGGGACGGCCGGTGTCCCGTCGCGGTCAGGGGAGGGAGCACATCGTGCCGAGAAAGGGACGTCTCGGCCTGGGGCCCCGGGGCAGGTCGTCCCGTTCGGGTGAGAACGCGGGGCGCGGCGGAGCGGGGTGACCGGGACAGGGCGCAGGCGGGCCCCGGGCGCCGGCCCGCGCCTCCGGTAGGGTTGCGGCGTGACTGAGGTAGAGATCGGCGTTTCCAAGCGCGCGCGCCGCGCCTATGCGTTCGACGACATCGCGATCGTCCCGAGCCGGCGCACCCGCGACCCCCGAGACGTGTCCGTCAGCTGGTCGATCGACGCGTTCCACTTCGAGTCGCCGATCATCGCGGCGCCGATGGACTCGGTCGTGAGCCCGGCGACGGCCATCCGCATCGGCGAGCTCGGCGGCCTCGGCGTCCTCGACCTCGAGGGCGTCTGGACGCGCTACGACGACCCGGAGGCGGTGCTCGCCGAGATCCGCGGGCTGCCCGAGGACGAGACGGTCGCCCGCATGCAGCAGATCTACGCCGAGCCGATCAAGCCCGAGCTGGTGACGGCGCGCATCGCCGAGATCCGCGCGGCCGGCGTCCCGGTCGCAGGCTCGCTCAGCCCGCAGCGCACGCAAGACCTGTACCAGACGGTCGTCGACGCCGGCGTCGACCTCTTCGTCATCCGCGGCACCACGGTGTCGGCCGAGCACGTGTCGAAGACGACCGAGCCGCTCAACCTCAAGAAGTTCATCTACGAGCTCGACGTGCCGGTCATCGTCGGAGGCGCCTCCACGTACACGTCGGCGCTGCACCTCATGCGCACGGGCGCGGCGGGCGTGCTCGTCGGGTTCGGCGGCGGTGCCGCCAGCACGACCCGCGCCTCCTTGGGCATCCACGCGCCGATGGCGACCGCGGTCGCCGACGTCGCGGGTGCGCGCCGCGACTACCTCGACGAGTCGGGCGGACGTTACGTCCACGTCATCGCCGACGGCGGGCTCGGCACCTCCGGCGACATCGTGAAGGCCGTCGCCTGCGGCGCCGACGCCGTCATGCTGGGGGCCGCGCTGGCGCGTGCCACCGACGTGCCCGGCGGCGGGTTCCACTGGGGCGCCGAGGCGCACCACCCCGAGCTGCCGCGGGGCCGTCGCGTCCACGTCGGCCAGGTCGGCACGCTGGAGAAGATCCTCTACGGACCGGCCGACTCGGTCGACGGCCAGGCGAACATCATCGGTGCGCTCCGTCGCTCGATGGCGACGACCGGCTACAGCGACCTCAAGGAGTTCCAGCGCAGCGAGGTCGTCGTCGCTCCCTACCAGCCGCACTAGGCGGCGTCGCCTCCCCAGACACCCCGGTCTCACCTGGCGCTGCCAGCCGATCGGGCGTTGGATGGTCGCATGCACGGGTCCTCGGGCCCGCGACCGATCCGACGATGGAGGCACCGCATGGCCACGACCGCGACCGAATCCCGCTCCGCGAAGCTCGGGCCAGACGAGCGCGAGCGCGCCGTCGAGGCGCTGAAGACCGAAGAGCTCGACATCCTCGTGATCGGGGGCGGCATCGTCGGGGCGGGCTCCGCCCTCGACGCGGTGACGCGGGGCCTGAACGTCGGCATCGTCGAGGCCCGCGACTGGGGCTCCGGCACGTCGAGCCGTTCGTCGAAGCTGGTGCACGGCGGCATCCGCTACCTCGAGCAGCTGAACTTCCGGCTCGTCCGTGAGGCCCTGATCGAGCGCGGCCTGCTGCTGCAGCGCCTCGCTCCGCACCTCGTCAAGCCTGTGCGGTTCCTCTACCCCCTCAGCAAGCCGGTCTACGAGCGCTTCTACATCGGCGCCGGCATGGCCCTGTACGACATCTTCAGCTGGACGGGCGGGCGTCCGCCCGGGGTGCCCCACCACCGCCACCTCAGCAAGACGCAGGTGCTGCGCGCCATCCCGAGCCTCTCGAAGGACGCGGTCGTCGGCGGCCTCACCTACTACGACGCCCAGGTCGACGACGCTCGCTACGTCTCGTCGCTCGTGCGCACGGCGTCGAGCTACGGCGCCCACGCCGCCAGCCGCGTGCGGGTCGAGGGCTTCGTCAAGGTCGGCGAGCGCGTGGTCGGCGTGAAGGCGCACGACTACCAGACGGGCGAGCACTTCGAGATCCGCGCGAAACAGGTCGTCAACGCGACCGGCGTCTGGACGGACGACACCCAGGCCATGGTCGGCGAGCGGGGCCAGTTCAAGGTGCGTGCCTCGAAGGGCGTGCACCTCGTGGTGCCCCGTGACCGCATCCACTCCGACATGGGCATGATCTTCCGCACCGAGAAGAGCGTGCTGTTCGTCATCCCGTGGGGCCGCCACTGGCTGGTCGGCACGACCGACACCGACTGGGACCTCGACAAGGCGCACCCGGCGGCGACGGCGGCCGACATCGACTACATCCTCGAGCACGTCAACAAGGTGATGGCCGTGCCCCTCACCCGCGACGACGTCGAAGGCGTCTACGCGGGGCTCCGGCCCCTGCTGGCCGGCGAGTCCGACCAGACGTCGAAGCTGTCGCGTGAGCACATCGTCGCGCACACGGTGCCCGGCCTGGTGGTCGTCGCCGGCGGCAAGTGGACCACCTACCGCGTGATGGCCGAGGACGCGATCGACGAGGCGGTCGCCGCGCTCGACGGCCGCATCCCCGAGAGCACGACGATGGAGATCCCGCTGCTCGGCGCCGAGGGCTACCACGCCGCCTGGAACAAGCGCGGCAAGATCGCGAAGCAGCTGGGCGTGCACCGGGTGCGCGTCGAGCACCTGCTGAACCGCTACGGCACGCTGACCGACGAGGTCCTCGCGCTGGTGCGCGAGCGTCCCGAGCTCGCCGAGCCCCTGCCGGGTGCCGACGACTACATCGGGGCCGAGGTCGTCTACGCGGCCAGCCACGAGAGCGCGCTCCACCTCGAGGACGTGCTGGCGAGGCGCACCCGCATCTCGATCGAGGCGTGGGACAGGGGCGAGTCCGCCGCGCCCGTTGCCGCGAAGCTGATGGCCGAGGTGCTCGGCTGGTCCGACGCCGAGACCGAGGAGGAGGTCGGCAACTACCTCAAGCGCGTCGCGGCCGAGCGCGCCAGCCAGCTCGAGCCCGACGACGAGTCCGCCGACCGGGTCCGCCTCGAGGCGC
Source organism: Frigoribacterium sp. PhB107 (assembly GCF_003751515.1). Taxonomy (NCBI): domain Bacteria; kingdom Bacillati; phylum Actinomycetota; class Actinomycetes; order Micrococcales; family Microbacteriaceae; genus Frigoribacterium; species Frigoribacterium sp. PhB107. The sequence continues at coordinate 468,498 of NZ_RJKU01000002.1, forward strand.
CCGACATCACGTTCGGCTTCGACGAGGACGACATGGTGGTCCCCGGCGCCGACCAGGGCGGCGCGCCGAAGCCCGGCGAGGACGTCGTGGAGTCCGCGGGGACGCCCGGCGACGACACGTCGGCGGACGCCCCGGGCGGTCACGCGAGCTAGCGCCACGGGGTCGCGACGCGACCAGGTCGCAGGAGGCGCGGTGCCCGCTGGTCGGGCACCGCGCCTCCTGCGTCCGCCCGCCGAGAACACCGCGTCGCTCCGGGAACACCGGGGGAGAGGTGCGGGTTGTCCACCGCATGAGCAGCCCGGTGTCCGCGTCCGTGCCCGTCGCTAAGCTGAGACGACTGCCCCTGAGTGACCTGGAGTCGGACCATGGCTGATGTGCGTCGAGTGAAGCTCCCCGGTGTGGGCGTGCTGCACACCTTCGTCACCGACGACGGCGGCAAGTGCGGCGTCATCACGCACCGATCGGGCCACAGCGACCTGATCACGTTCAGCGACGACGCCGACGGCGCGGACGTCAAGAAGGTGTCCCTCCGCCTCAGCGAGGACGAGGCGCACACGCTCGCCGAGCTGCTCGGCGGCACGCGCATCACCGAGTCCCTGTCGGCGCTCGACCAGATCCCCGGCCTCAGCATCGACTGGTTCACGGTCGACTACGACGACCACATCGCCGGCCAGCCGCTCGGCGACCTCGGCGCCAAGGGCGTCGTCGGCCTCACGGTCGTCGCCGTCGTGCGGGGCGACGCGGCGAACCCGGCGCCGTCGGGCGACTTCAAGGTGTTCCCCGGCGACACGCTGGTCGTGGCCGGCAGCCCCGAGAAGGTCGCCAAGGCCTTCGCCTGGTACCGCACGGGTGAGCTGCGCCACCGCAGCCCGGTCGACGCCCCGCCCGGGAGCTGATCGCCGGTGCACCTGGGTGAGGAGCTGGTCGTCCTCGGCGTCCTGCTGCTGATCGCCTACGGGCTGGGCAGGGCAGGCAAGCTGATCGGCCTGCCGTCCATCCCGATCTACATGATCGTCGGCCTGCTGGCGAGCACGAACACCGGCTGGTTCCCGATCAGCTTCGACTCGCACGACATCGAGCTCATCGCGATCTTCGGGCTCATCCTGTTGCTGTTCAACCTCGGCCTCGAGTTCGACCAGGACGAGTTCTTCTCGAACGCGGGTCGCCTGATCGTGTCGGGCGGCAGCTACATCGCCGTCAACATGGGCGTCGGACTGGTCTTCGGCTTCATGCTCGGCTGGGGCACGCGTGAGGCGTTGATCATCGCCGGCATGACGGCGACGTCGTCGAGCGCCATCGTCACGAAGCTGCTGATCGAGCTGAACCGCCTCGCGAACCGCGAGACGCCGATGATCCTGGGCGTCACCGTCGTCGAGGACATCTTCATCGCCATCTACCTGGCGATCGTGTCGGTGGTGCTCAGCGGCGAGACCGACCCGCTGCCGGTCGTGCTGAAGCTGGTGGTCGCCTTCGCGTTCCTGGTGGCGATGTTCGCCGTCGCGAGATGGGGCGGCGCCGTCGTGTCGAAGCTGATGCGGACGCGCGACGACGAGCTCTTCACGGTGCTGTTCTTCGGCCTCGCCGTGCTCTTCGCCGGCCTCGGCGAGATCCTCGGCGTGACGGACGCGATCGGCGCGTTCCTCATCGGCCTCATCATCGGCGCGACGCGGTACCGCAACAGGGTCGAGCAGTTCGCCCTGCCGATGCGCGACGTCTTCGGCGCCTTCTTCTTCCTCAACTTCGGCCTCGGCCTCAACCCGTCGCTGTTCCCGAGCGTGCTCGGGCCCGTCGCGATCGCGGTGGGCATCACGATCACGCTGAACGTGATCGCGGGCCAGTTCGTCGCCTGGCTCAACAAGCTCGGGCCGCAGGCGGGCATCAACACCGCCGTGATCCTGCAGAACAGGGGCGAGTTCGCGCTGATCCTCGCGACGCTCTCGGCCGGGGCAGGGCTCGACGAGCGGCTGCAGCCGTTCGCGGGGCTGTACGTCCTCATCATGGCGGTGCTCGGCCCGGTGCTCGCCTCGAACTCCGAGCGCATCGGCGGGGTGGTGCTGCGCACCCGTCGACGGGCTGAACGCGAGGCGAGCGAGGCCCGGCGCCTCGAGCGCGACGCGCGCCATTCGGAGGAGATCGCCCTGATGGAGGCGGCGCTCGCCGGGGACGAGCCGGGCACGTCGCGCAGGGGCGACGGCAGCGGCAGCGGTGCCGGGGCGGACGCCGACGACGAGGAAGCCCTGCTCGGCACGCGCGAGCGCGCTGCCGCCGCCGAGGCAGCAGCGGACGCCGACGCCGACGCCGCGGACTACGACGACCTCGACGAGCAGGACAGGGCCAGGGCCGCCATCCTCGCCGACCAGGCCGGTCAGCAGTCCGACCAGCGGGCCACGCGTCAGCGCGACCCCGAGTACTGATCCCGACTGCCGGCCCGGGCGCTGACACGGTCCCCGATGCAGGTCGGGCGCACGGTCGGCACCCAGCAGGCTCCCGCGGGGGCGCAGGTACCATCGGGCTCGTGACCCGCACCGAGAACCCTCCCGTCTCGCGCGACGTCGACGTGCCCGCCTCCATGTGGGAGGTCGCCCGGCGCCCCCGCTGGATCGCGATGCTCGCCCTCTGCCTCGTCATCTCGGGCATCTTCGCCTGGCTCGGCCACTGGCAGATCGAGCGCAGCGTCGAGAGCGGGCAAGAGGTCAACCCCGGGACCGAGACGGTCAAGGTGCTCAGCGACGTCGTCGACCCGCAGTCGCCGTTCTACGACCGCGTCGGCGGGCAGATGGTCACGCTCACGGGCCAGTTCGCACCCGACGACTACCGCGTCGTCGTCGACCGCTACAACGGCGGCGACCCAGGCTCGTGGCTGATCGGCCGTCTCGTCGACGACGCCGACGGGTCGTCGGTCGTCGTGGCCCTCGGCTGGAGCAGCGACGAGGGCGGCGCCGAGGCCGCCGAGCGCGCCGTGCCCACGGGAACGGTCACCGTGACCGGTCGGTACATGCCGAGCGACCAGCCCTCCGACGGCGACTTCAAGGGCGGCCGCGAGAACGTCGTGTCGGTGCCCATGCTCGTCAACGAGTGGACCGACCTCGACGGCGACGTCTACTCCGGCTACGTCGTCTCGGCCGACCCGGTCGACGGCCTCGCCGCCATCGACTCGGTCGCGCCCGAGAGCGACCGCTCGCTCAACTGGCTGAACGTCTTCTACGCGATCGAGTGGGTCGTGTTCGCCGGCTTCGCCATCTTCCTGTGGTTCCGGCTGGTCCGTGACCGGTTCGAGCGCGAGGTCGACGAGGCCGAGGAGGCGCGGCTCGAGGCCGAGACCGCCTCCTGACCTGCTCCTCCTGCGCTCGCCGACCCGCGCCTCCTTCGCTGGCTCGACGACGACCGACCCCGCCCTGGCGCCGCCGGCTCCGCGGGTAGGATCGAGGCCATGCCCCTGAAGCCCCGGCAACGCGACATCCCGAAGATCCCGGGTGCCGTCAAGTTCTACAAGATCTCTGCCTACGTCACCGGCGTGATGCTGCTGCTGCTCGTCTTCGAGATGGCCTTCAAGTACACGCCCCTGCAGCTCGAGATGCAGCTCGGCGGCGAGGGCGGGTTCCTCGTGCCCGTCGACTCGATCACCACCGGCTTCAACCTGTCGACCGCCATCCTGATCGCGCACGGCTGGCTCTACGTCGTCTACCTCTTCGCCGACTTCCGCCTCTGGAGCCTGATGCGCTGGCCGTTCTCGCGGTTCATCATCATCGCGCTCGGCGGCGTCGTGCCGTTCCTCTCGTTCTTCGTCGAGAGCCACATGACCAAGCTGGCGATGCGTGAGCACGCAGCGCTGGTCGCCGAGCCCACCCCCAGCACCCAGGGAGCCCCCGCGTGACAGAAGCCACCGAGACGGCCCAGAGCCCCGTCCTCGTCGTCGATTTCGGGGCGCAGTACGCGCAGCTGATCGCACGTCGCGTTCGGGAGGCCAACGTCTACTCCGAGATCGTGCCGCACACGATCACCGCTGCCGAGATCGCGGCCAAGAACCCCGTCGGCATCGTGCTCAGCGGCGGCCCGTCGAGCGTCTACGAAGAGGGCGCGCCGGGTCTCGACCCCGCGATCCTCGAGCTCGACGTGCCCGTGCTGGGCATCTGCTACGGCTTCCAGGCGATGGCCAAGGCCCTCGGCGGCGAGGTCTCGCGCACGGGTCAGCGCGAGTACGGCGCGACCGACGTCACCCTCGCCGAGGGCGACAGCACGCTGCTCTCGGGTCAGCCGACCTCGCAGACGACGTGGATGAGCCACGGCGACTCCGTGTCGAAGGCGCCCGAGGGCTTCGACGTGCTCGCGTCGAGCGCCGCGACCCCCGTCGCCGCGTTCTCGAGCGACGCCCGCAAGCTCTACGGAGTGCAGTGGCACCCCGAGGTGAAGCACTCGTCGTTCGGCCAGGCCGTGCTCGAGAACTTCCTGCACCGCGCCGCTGGCATCCCCGCCGACTGGAACAGCGGCAACGTCATCGCCGAGCAGGTCGCCCGCATCCGCGAGCAGGTCGGCTCGTCGCGCGTGATCTGCGGTCTCTCCGGAGGCGTCGACTCGGCCGTCGCGGCCGCCATCGTCCACGAGGCGGTCGGCGACCAGCTCGTCTGCGTCTTCGTCGACCACGGCCTGCTGCGTGCCGACGAGCGTCGCCAGGTCGAGGAGGACTACGTCGCCTCGACGGGCGTTCGCCTCGTCACGGTCGACGCCGAGCAGCAGTTCCTCGACGCGCTCGCCGGCGTGACCGACCCCGAGCAGAAGCGCAAGATCATCGGGCGCGAGTTCATCCGCAGCTTCGAGGGCGCCGCCGAGGCGCTCGTGCTCGAGGCGGCGGCCGAGGGCGAGTCCGACGTCAAGTTCCTCGTGCAGGGCACGCTCTACCCCGACGTCGTCGAGAGCGGCGGCGGCACCGGCACCGCGAACATCAAGAGCCACCACAACGTGGGCGGCCTGCCTGAGGACCTGCAGTTCGAGCTCGTCGAGCCTCTCCGCACCCTCTTCAAGGACGAGGTCCGGGCCATCGGCCGTGAGCTCGGCCTGCCCGAGGTCATCGTCGGCCGCCAGCCGTTCCCCGGGCCCGGTCTCGGCATCCGCATCATCGGCGAGGTGACGCACGAGCGGCTCGAGCTGCTGCGTCACGCCGACGCCATCGCGCGGGCCGAGCTGACCGCCGCCGGCCTCGACGGCGACATCTGGCAGTGCCCCGTCGTGCTGCTCGCCGACGTCCGCTCGGTGGGCGTGCAGGGCGACGGTCGCACCTACGGCCACCCGATCGTGCTGCGCCCGGTCTCGTCGGAGGACGCCATGACGGCGGACTGGACGCGCCTGCCCTACGACGTGCTCGCCAAGATCTCGAACCGCATCACGAACGAGGTCGACGGCGTCAACCGCGTCGTGCTCGACGTCACGTCGAAGCCGCCGGGCACCATCGAGTGGGAATGAGCGGGTGGGTCTCGATGCGGAGCATCGAACCCGCTCATTCCGGGGGAGCCTGCGACCCCGGTGCCCACCAGTAGGTGCTGAGCATCGCGTTCCGCAGACGCCTCTGCGAAGCGTGCTGAGGCGCGGTGCCAGCCTGCGGGCAGCCTCGCACCGCGTCGCAGGCGAAAAGGGACGTCGTGCCGGTGGGCCACCGGCACGACGTCCCTTTTCGCCTACCTAGGCACGGGTCCGCGGGGCCAAGAGCGTCCGCGCACAGCACCCCTCGAACACAGAGAAGCGGGGCCCGTCCCTCTCGGAACGAGCCCCGCCTCCTGGAGTCGCAGGCCTGCTAGTCGTTGCCTCGCAGGATGGCGAGGAGACGCAGGATCTCGACGTAGAGCCACACGACGGTCATGACCAGGCCGAAGGCGGCCGACCAGCCGTAGATGCGCGGGGCGCCCCGCTCGACGCCCGTCTTGATGTTCGCGAAGTCGAGCACCAGCGAGTAGGCGGCCATGAGGATCACGAGGATGCCCAGGACGAAGCCGATCGGGATGTTGGTGCCGGGGATGTCGGTGCCGCGGAGGCCCCAGGGGTTCGAGTTGGCGCCGAAGGCCATGAGGCCGAGGTTGAGCAGCGAGAAGACGGCGTAGCCGATCATGCCGATCATGAAGATCTTCGTGGCCTTGGCCGACGCGCGGATCTTGCCGCTGCGGAACAGCAGCAGGGTGACGACGAACACCGAGGCGGTGGCGAGCAGCGCCTGCGTGACGATGCCGTCGAACTGCGCCTCGAAGATGGACGAGATGCCGCCGACGAACAGGCCCTGGGCCGCCGAGTAGGCGAGCACCAGACCGGCGGAGGGGCGCTTCTTGAAGATGTTGACGAGGGCGAGCACGAAGCCTGCGATCGCGCCGACGATGGCGAGGGCCGGGATGAACCAGCCGACGGCCGCACCGAGGGCGACGACGGCGAAGGCGATGACCGTCTTCGTGATCGTGTCCTCGTAGGTCATGCGGTCGGTCTCGACGGGGCCGGCGGCGGGCTGCGTGTACAGATCCTGCAGCTGCTCGGCGGTCATGCCGTTGTACTCGACGGGGCGCTGTCCCGCAGCGGCGCGCTCCTGCCGGATGACAGCGGCGCCCTTCTCCGAGAAGGCCGGCGACTGACTGAAGCCGGGATTCGAGAATGCCAAGGGAGTTCCTCTTCTGGTCGTGAGACGTGGTCGCGACGCGAGGTGCTGTGTGCTGCGTCGCCGTACAACAGAGGCTAACGGGTGTCGGCCAGGGGAGGGCTGGGGATTTGCCTGATGAGGCCCGTATTCGCGGCAGGCGAACGTGCACCGGCTGCAGGGTTGCACCGTCTCGGGGCCGGGGTGCAGCTGCCTGTCGACGCCGCGCCTCCTCGTCCGTCGCCCGCCGCCGGTACCGTGGCTGCCATGTCGCCTCGCCCCCTCGTCATCGCCCACCGCGGAGCCAGCGGGCACCGGCCCGAGCACGGGGAGGCGGCCTACCGTCTGGCCATCGAGCTGGGGGCCGACGCGATCGAGCCCGACATCGTGCCCACCCGCGACGGCGTGCTCGTGCTGCGGCACGAGAACGAGATCTCGGGCACGACCGACGTCTCCGACCACCCGGAGTTCGCCGACCGGCGCACCACGAAGCAGATCGAGGGCAAGGAGGTGGCGGGCTGGTTCACCGAGGACTTCACCTGGGCCGAGCTCGCGACCCTGACCGTGCGCGAGCGCCTGCCGCACCTGCGTCCGCGGAGCGCGGCCCACGACGGGGAGGGCGGCATCCAGCGGCTGAGCGACCTGCTGCGGCTGCTCGACGACGCTCCGCGCGAGGTCGGCCTCGTGGCCGAGGTGAAGCACGCCCAGCACTTCGAGGCGCTCGGGCTGCCCCTCGACGAGCTCGTCGCCGCCGAGCTGGCCGAGCACGGCTGGGCGGACGACTCGCGCCTCACCGTCGAGAGCTTCGAGCAGACCGTGCTGTGGCAGCTGCGCGAGAGGGGAGTCGGCGGCAGCCTCGTCTGGCTCGTCGAGAAGGCGGGCTCGGCGGCCGACCAGGTGGCCCGGCTCGGCTCGGCGGCGCCGACCTACGCCGAGCAGCTCGATGAGACGTCGCTGACGGCCCTGGTCGAGGCGGGCCTGCACGGGGTCTCGTTCGACAAGGCGATGCTGCTGCACCCCTCCGGCGAGACCCGGCCCGAGCTCGTCGACCGCGCGCACGCGGTCGGTCTCGACGTGTTCGCCTGGACCCTGCGGATCGAGAACGCGTTCCTCGCGAAGGGCAACCGCCAGGCCGGCGGCAAGGAGGCGGAGGGCGACTGGGAGTCGGAGTTCGCCGACCTGATGGCGCTGGGCCTCGACGGGGTCTTCGCCGATCACCCCGAGCGCGCGGTCGCGGTGCGCGCGGCGCTGTGAGGGCGAGGTCGTGACTGCTGACCGGTGGTGGCAGCGCTCGGAGGTGCTGCTCGCGCGGGCGGTCGTCGCGTGCCTCGGTGCCTTCGTGCTCACCCTCGTGCAGGTGCCGGTCGCCGTCTTCTGGGCCGTGCTGGTGGTGGCGGGGCCCGTCTCGGCTGCGCAGGGCACCGGTGCGGGCCTGTTCGTCGCGGGACCCTTCGCGGCGATGATGTGCGGCCTCACCGTGAGCTCCGTCCTGAGCACGAGCGTCGTGCCGGCCGTCTGGATCGCGCGGGTCCGCACACGACGACACGAGGAGGCGGTGGCCCAGCGCACGGGACGCTCGCCGCACCTCCCCGACTCCGACCTCGAGGTCGACTGGCTGCTCACCGGCGTGCGCTTCGTGGGCTTCTTCTTCACTCCCGTGCACACGGGCGACGAGCGGTGGCTGCACACCGACGCGGCGCGGTCGTTGCCGCCCCGGCCAGAGCGCTGGCTCGTGCCGCCACGACCGTTCCGGGCGCCGTGGCCGAGCCGGCTCTTCGACCGCGTGCGCACCAGTGCGCCGCGGGGGACGTGGTACGTCGTCTTCGTCGCCGCCGGCGCACAGACGGGGCTCTCCGCCCTCGTGTGCTGGGCAGCGGGCGTGCCTCTCTGACCTGGTCGTCGAGCCGGTGCTCGAGCTGGTGCTCGACCTGGTGCTCGACCTGGCTGCTCGCCCGGCTGGGGCGCCTCCTCCGTCCCGGCTCGGATGTCGGGGGCCCGGCTTAGACTGGCCGCGCCATGACGATCGTGCTCGAGCCCTCTGACGCTTCCGGTTCTGCCGGTGATCCCCTGACCGCGGGGCTGAACCCGCAGCAGAAAGAAGCGGTCGAGTACCGCGGGCAGTCGCTGCTGATCGTCGCCGGCGCCGGCTCGGGCAAGACGAGCGTGCTCACCCGCCGCATCGCCGGGCTGATCGCGACCCGCGAGGCCTGGCCGAGCCAGATCCTCGCCATCACCTTCACGAACAAGGCCGCGGCCGAGATGCGCGAGCGCGTGCAGCAGCTCGTCGGCCAGGCGGCCGAGGGCATGTGGATCTCGACGTTCCACTCGGCGTGCGTGCGCATCCTGCGTCGTGAGGCCGAGCAGTTCGGCTTCACGAAGAGCTTCACGATCTACGACTCGGCCGACTCGAAGGCGCTGCTCAAGCGCATCCTCAAGCAGCTCGACGCCGACTCGCTCGGCTTCACCGTCAGCCAGGCGGCCGGCAAGATCTCGAAGCTCAAGAACGAGCTCAGCGACGTCGAGACGTACGCGCGGCAGATCAACGCCGGCGACCCGCAAGACGTGATGTTCCTCGAGATCTTCCGGCAGTACACGCGGTCGCTGCAGCAGGCGAACGCGTTCGACTTCGACGACCTGATCTCGCAGACGGTGTTCCTGTTCCGGGCGTTCCCGCACGTGGCGGCGACGTACCAGCGGCGGTTCCGCCACCTGCTCGTCGACGAGTACCAGGACACCAACCACGCCCAGTACGCGCTGATCCGCGAGCTGACGCGTCCCGTCGACCCCGAGCACGTCGACGCCCTCGAGCGCGGTGGGCAGTTCGTGCAGTCGATGCGCGACGGCAGCGGCCGCATCCCCGGGGCGTCGCTCACGGTGGTCGGCGACAGCGACCAGTCGATCTACGCCTTTCGCGGTGCCGACATCCGCAACATCGTCGAGTTCGAGCGCGACTTCCCCAACTCGAAGGTCGTGCTGCTCGAGCAGAACTACCGCTCGACGCAGAACATCCTCGACGCGGCCAACGCCGTCATCGCGAACAACTTCGACCGGCAGGCCAAGAACCTGTTCACGACCGTCGGCGAGGGCGCCAAGATCGTCGGGTTCACGGGCTACACCGGGCACGACGAGGCGCAGTTCGTCGCCGACGAGATCGCGAAGCTGCACGAGCAGGGCACGGCCTACAAAGACGTCGCCGTCTTCTACCGCACCAACTCGCAGACGCGGGCGCTCGAAGAGATCTTCATCCGCTCGGCGATCCCGTACCGGGTGCTCGGCGGCACGAAGTTCTACGAGCGTGCCGAGATCAAGGACGCGATGGCGTACCTGATCACGGTCGCGAACCCCTCCGACCCGATGGCGCTGCGCCGCATCATGAACGTGCCGAAGCGCGGCATCGGCCCGGCGACCGAGACGGCGATGCAGCGCTGGGCCGACGAGCGCGAGGCGCCCCTGCGCGAGGCGATGCGCAACGCCCGCGAGCTCGGCCTCGGCCCCAAGGTGACCGGGGCCATCACCGGTCTCGCGACCCTGCTCGACGAGGTGCAGGCGACTGCCGACACGGCGCCGGTTCACGAGATCCTCACCCGGCTGATCGAGGGCAGCGGCCTGGTGGAGGCGCTGCGGGCGTCGAGAGACCCGCAAGACGAGGCGCGGGCCGAGAACATCGACGAGCTCGTCGCGGTCACGAAGGAATTCCAGCGGAACAACCCCGACGGCACCCTGCTCGACTTCCTCACCGAGGTGACGCTGGTCGCCGCGGCCGACGACCTCGACGACTCGAGCGGCACGGTCTCGCTGATGACGCTGCACACGGCGAAGGGCCTCGAGTACGAGGCGGTGTTCCTCACCGGTGTCGAAGAAGACCTGCTGCCGCACCGCATGTCGGCGAGCGAGCCGGGCGGCCCCGCTGAGGAGCGCCGGTTGTTCTACGTCGGCATCACGCGGGCCCGCAAGCAGCTGTTCCTGTCGCTGGCGATGACCCGCGCCCAGTTCGGCGAGGTGAACGTGGCGATGCCGTCGCGCTACCTGCAGGAGATCCCGGTCGACCTGATCGACTGGAAGCAGTCGCCGGGCATGGCGAACAGCCGAGGAGGGACCCAGCCGCGGGCGCTCAACGCGCGTCGCGAGGGCGGCCCCGACACCAACCGCGGGGCGACCCCGCGCGCATCGGGCGGCTACGGCAGCGGCAGCTACGACCGCGCCACGGCGGCGGCGAAGACGAAGCCGAAGACCGAGTGGGCCAACCGCGTCACCGGCACCGTGCGCGACAACGGCGACCTCGTGCTCGAGACGGGCGACCGCATCTCGCACGTCGACTTCGGCGAGGGCCGCGTCATGGCCGTCACCGGCGAGGGCGCCCGCCGCATCGCCGAGGTGCTCTTCGACACCGCCGGCCGCAAGAAGCTGCTGATCAAGGTCGCGCCGATCGAGAAGATCTAGGCGGGTCGAGCGAGCGGGGGCTCGCGGCGACCTAGGGGCTTGATCGCGCCTCCTGCAGGAAGGCCGTCGTGCCGCCCAGGTGGAGGACGTCGCCGATTCCCAGGACGAACGGGGCTCCCGGCACGAGCTCGACGGCCGTGCCTCCGGATCGTCGCACCGTCGTTCCGTTGCCGGAGCCGAGGTCCGTGACCCTCACGATGCCGTCGTCGTCGACGACGAGGTGGGCGTGTTCGCGGGACAGTGACCTCGACTCGTCCCCGAGCTCGAGCCTCGGGGTCGATGACGGGTCCGAGGCGGTCGCCGACGACCGGCGGCGGCCCACCACCAGCCCCGCCGACGTGACTCGAGTCCTCGTCCCGTCTGCGAGGCACAGGTCGTGGCGGGGCCCGTGCCCGTGGTCCCGGATCGGGGCCGGTGCGGCTGTCGAGGCTGCTGCCGGCACGGTGAGCGCGGGCAGGGCGTACCGCGGGGGCGGGGGGATCGGGACGGACGGTGCCCCCGCCACGACAGGCAGCCGGATCACCTTGCTGAGGAGCCCGTCGCGTCGGAGCGCCTCGACGTCCTCCTCGGCGAGGGGTCGGCCGTGCTCGGGTGCCTGTCGGCGATCCCTCCTCGATCGTGATCCTCGTGCCATCTCGTCTCCTCCCTGTGGAATGCGCCCCGAACGGTCTGTCCATGTGACATGTTAATGCAGGGCGGCTCAGAGCGGGTCGCCGCGAGAGAGGACCACCCATGGCAAACGTCTCCGTCACCTTCGACGACATCCGCACCCAGGCGACCCAGCTCCGCAACGGACAGCGAGCCATCGAGGACCAGCTGAGCCAGCTCAGGTCGCAGATCGACACCCTCGTCGGCTCGGGGTTCGTGACCGATCGGTCCTCGAAGGCCTTCGACTCGGCGTACGGCGAGTTCACCAGCGGGGCGAGCAAGACGATCCAGGCGATCGAGGGGATGGCCGGTTTCCTCGAGGGCGCAGCCGACGCCCTGCAGAGCACCGACGAGCAGCTCGCCAGCAGCCTCCGCTGACGCCCGACCCGATGACGGACGCCCGTCTCGCCGAACCGGCGGGACGGGCGACCACCCGAGAGAGGGAGATGACATGGCTCGATCGAGCCTCACGGTCGACACAGGTGACCTCCGGTCGCTGTTCACGACGCTCGGCGAGGTGAAGACGGCGTTCGAGGCAGGCAGTGACGGCATCGACGACGCGGACGCGTGCGGCCATGCCGGTCTCGCGCAGCGCGTCCGGTCGTTCGCCGCAGGGTGGGACGACTCTCGGCGACAGCTCGCCGAGGCGATCGGCGACCTCGGCGCGTCCGCCCTCGGCATCGCCGACGGCTTCGACGCCGCGGACGCGGACCTCGCGGCGTCGCTGGCAGGTGAGGACTGATGGCGTTCTCGTGGTCGTCTCCCCTGGCCGTCGTGCCGGGCGACCCCACCGTCGTCGACCGGATGGTGCAGCGTCTCTCGCTGACCGCCGAGTCCATCGGATCGGCCGCGTCGTCGTTGCGGTCGCTCGACACGTCATCGGCCGAGAGCGAGGCCGTGGCGGCGTTCTTGCGCGAGGCAGCGGACCTCGAGTCGAGGCTCAGCAGGGCACGAGGGCGCTACGTCGAGGCCGGGGCCGCGCTGCGATCGTATGCGGGGTCGCTGGCGAGCGCCCTCGACGAGTCGCGTCCCGCGGTGCGCGACAACGACCGTGCGAGGGAGGACTTCGACGCCGCCGACCGCCTCGTGGCGACCTACGAGGGACGCGCGATGCTCGAGCCCGAGGGGCCGGCGAAGCGGCAATACGAGGACTGGGCTACGGCGCAGGAGCTGAGACGCGAGGAGGCGCGTGACCGGATGGCGACGTCGGCTCGGCGCCTCGCTGCCGCCCACGCTGCCGCCGACGCCGCCGCTGTGGTCGCGATCCGGCGGTTCGACGACGCCACGGCCGACGGTCTGCACGACTCGCTCTGGGACGACCTCGGCGGCGTGGCGCACGCGGTCGGGACGCTGGTGGGCGACGCCGGTGCAGCCGTGTCCGAGGCGTGGGACGCATCGGCACTGCGCGACGTCGTCGCTCCCGGCTTCGAGTCGTTCCAGGACTGGATGCGCGAGAACGACGCGTGGATCGGGCAGGTCGTGGACGTGCTCGAGAACGTCGGTGCGGTGGTCGCCATCTTGTCCCTTTTCGTCCCGGGCTTGGGTGTCGCCCTAGCCGCGCTCGCGGGGATCCTTGCACTCGTCGCTGTCCTTCGCGCGGTCTCGGGGACCGTGAGCTGGGGCAGTGCGGCCATGTCGGTCGTCTCAGTGGCGGGGCTGGGAGCCGGCGCCGCCGTCATGCGTTCAGCCACGCAAGCGACACGGAGCATCACTGCTGGCCGCATCGTCGGCCTTGTCGATTCTGGCGTTTCCCCGCAGCTGGCTACCTCCTGGGTATCAAGGAGCTTCGACAGAGCCCGCCCGTCGTTCGGTGACAGATACCTTTTCAAGTCCTTCGGAGAGGAGAACGTTGCTCAGATGCTCCATTTCCTTCGTTCGTCACGTCCTGGGGCGTTCGCAGACGATGCAACCGTGTTGTCGGGCATCCGGCGACAAGTGATGGTCGTGCAGCTCATCAACGGCAGTGATTTCGTATGGTCTTCGACCGAGGCCGCACGGAAAGCCGTGAATAAGCTCAGCTCCGTTCCGACCGGGGCGGTGAGCGCGTGATCGCCGAGTGCCTGCGCAGAACACGGCAGAGGTTGCCAGTCGTCCTCTACGTCTCAGCACCCATCCCTGCAGCGGTCGTGTTCTTGACGTTGGCAACGTACGGCGTCGTTTCGATCATCTGGGGCTTCGAAGGTCGGCGCCCCCTGGAAGTTGACTCGGTCTTCGTCCCGTCACCGGGTTGGCCGCCGTTCGTCCTGCCACCCGTCCTGTGGATCGTCTGCGCCCTGGTCGGCTTGCTCGCTGTCGCTGAGATGGTCAGCGGGGGGCCCGAGTCCCTGCTCCGCCAAAGATCGGGACTCATGGCATACGTCTTTGCCGCAGACGTGGCGTCGAATTGGATCTACAGCATCGGATTCCTCGACGGTTTTACCTGGACGTCACCAGCGACTTGGGCAGCAGGCACGACGGCTCTGGCCAGCCTCACCGCCAGCGTTGTCTCTGTAGGCCGCGTCGTCGATTGGGCACGACCAGATGTTCGTCGGTCTCAGCGGGGTGTCCGATGAAGGGGGCAGGGTACGTGACCCGCGACTCCGGGGCGCGGGGCGCCTCCTACTCGGTCGTGGTGCCGCCGGGGTTCATCCGCATCCCGGGAGGCGCAGGGCCGGAGACGGCGCTCGCGACGGTGCTCGATCAGCTGTACGAGACCAGCCCCGGTCCCGAGTTCGAGACGCGCTTCGTCGACGCCCTGCGGCGGGTCGGCGACGCCGACGTGCACCACGCGGTGCTCGACTCGTACGTCACGGCCGGACCCGTGCCGGACGCGGGCGTGGCGTGCAGCATCGTCTTCGCCGCCGTGCCCGTCACGCGCAGCGCGTACAGCGACCTCGACCGGCTGCTCCTCGCGCGGGTCGCTGCCGGTGCGACGCCCACCGTGGTGGGAGGCGACCCCGCGGTGTCGTGGGAGCTCGAGGCTGCGGCGCCGCACGAACGCGAGCGGGTCCTCCGGCGGCGAGCCGTCCTCGCCCGCGTCGTGGGGCACGACCACCTGCTGGTCTCGATCGTCCTCACCGTCGTCGCGGATGAGGCGCCCGAGGCTCCGGGCCGCGGACAGGTGGCCGACGCGTTCGTCGAGCTCTTCGACGCGGTGCTGACGACCGTTCGATGGCGCGACGACCGAGGCCGCCTCATCACTGATCGGCCGGTCGAGTGACGCCCGCCCTCGTCACCCCACCTCCCTCGACCTGCCCACAGCCCGACACCGACCAGGAGAACGCCCCATGACCGACTCGCCTCACGCCGTGGCCCCGCGGGACGACCCGCCGATGGAGATCCTCGTCGGGTACGACGCGACCACGTGGATCTGCCTCCCGCCCTCGTGGCCGCACCAGGGCCACGAGGGGCCGCGCTCGTGGGTCGCCGCCACCGTTCGTGACGTGTGCACGAGGTCGCTCGGCACCACACGGGCGAACGAGCGTTGGCTGACGAGGACCCTCGAGCACCTCGCCGAGTGGCAGGACGAGAACGAGCTCAAGTACCTGCACCTACCGTCCGTCACGAGCGAGTTCATGCTGCTCCGCATCCAGTACGCCTTCTGCGAGGGGGACCGTGACGACCTGCTGCGACGCCTCGTCCTCACGACGGATCTCGACGCTCTGGAGCCTCCCGTGCTGCAGGAGGTCACCGCCCACGGTCTCGAGCGAGGACTGCGGGGCCTGGTGCACGCCGACGTCGCCGGTCAGCTGACCACGATGGTCGTGACCGCGTTCCGGTCCGAGCCCTTCGACCTGCGCATCACCTGCGAGCTCGGTCCGCCGGAGAACGTGCCGCTGCTCCTGCCCGTCGTCGACGACTTCATCGACGGCATCAGCGTCGTCCGAGCGGAGTGAGGCTCTCGGCGACCGTCCTCGACGTGTCGAGCGGCCAGCAGGCCGACGTGGTCTGGGAGGTGAGTCTCGACACGACCGTCGGTCAGCTCATCGCGTCGGCGCTGCCGCGCCTCGGAGCGGGGGCGACCGCCGATCCACACGCATCGGGGCACGGGGCGGTGACCGTCGACGGCCGTGCGGTGGCCCTCGACGTGCGCGTGGCGCAGGGGCTCGTGCTCGAGGGGAGCGTGCTGACGATCGGTGCGCCTCCCGGGCCCGCGCCCCTGCCCGACGACGGGCCCAGCATCCGCGTCGTCGGAGGGCCGGGGGCCGGGACCGTCTTCGTCGTCGATCCCGGTGTGTGCGTCGTCGGGTCGTCTCCGCGGGCCACGGTCCGTCTCGACGGCGACGTGCCTGCCTTCGCGGCCGTCCTCCGTCTCGACGGCGCGGGGCGCTTCACGATCGAGCCCGCACTCGGGACGGAGGGTGGCGGGACGGCCCACGACGGGCTCGCCGACAGCCCAGTCGTGACCGTCGACCGGCGACCGCTCGTCGAGTCCGTCCCGCTCGACGAGTCGTCCGTCGTGCGCATCGGGAGCGTCCTGCTCGGGGTCGCCGCCGGACGCCGGCCAAGTGCGGCGCTCCACCTGGCCAGGAGCGGGACGCACCTCGAGTTCGCCCGACCGCCACGGCTGCTCCCCGAACCGCCGCCGACCGCCTTCCGCTTGCCGCCCGAGCCGCAGGCGCCGGCACGGCGACCGCTCCCGGTCGTCGCAGCCTTGGCCCCGCTCGCGATGGCCGGAGTCATGGTCGGCCTCTTCGGTCACCTCATGTACCTCGCCTTCGGCCTGATGTCGCCGATCGTGCTGGTCGCCAACTACGTGTCCGACCGGCGGAACGGGAGGTTGACCCACCGACGGAGACTCGACGAGCACGAGGCGGCGACGTCGTCGGTGCTCTCCGCAGCAGACGACGCCGTGCACCAGCTCGAGCAGGAGCGGCGAGCGAGCTGCCCCGACCCTGCCGCCGTGCTCGACATCGCGATGCGTCGTCGTGCCCGGCTGTGGGAGCGTCGCCGCGCCGATCCGGATCACCTCGTCCTCCGTGTCGGCACGGCGGACCACCCCTCGGGCGTCACCATCGACGACCCCCGTGAGCTCGAGCACCTGCGGACCGTCGCCCGCGAGGCGCACGCCGTCCCCGTCACCCTCGACCTGCCCCGCTGCGGGGTCGTGGGGATCGCCGGCCGTGACGAGCACGCCCGCCCGCTCGCCGCGTGGCTGCTGGCGCAGATCGGCGTGCTGCAGAGCCCGCGCGACGTCGAGGTCGTGCTGCTCACCTCGCCCTCCGGCGAAGAGCACTGGTCGTGGCTGCGATGGCTTCCGCACACCCGTCCCGGCGCCGGCGGCTCGTGCTCGATCCGGGTGGGCCACGACGCGGAGGGGGTCGCTCGCAGGCTCGCCGAGCTCTCGGCTCTCATCGAGGCCCGGCGGCGAGCGGCCCGGGAGACGCGCGGAGCGGCCGACCACGACGCCCCCGACGTGGTGGTCGTCGTGGATGGGGCCCGGCGGCTGCGCAGCCTGCCCGGGCTCGTCACCGTGCTCAAGGAGGGGCCGTCGGTGAGGGTCTGGGCGATCTGCCTCGACGTCGACGAGCGCTCCCTGCCCGAGGAGTGCGTGGCCGTCGTCTCTGCCGGGGCGCACCGGCACGGCGTCGCCGCACAGCGCGCGACGAGCGTGCAGGAGGTGCTCGCCGACGAGCTCCCGGAGGGCTGGCACGAGACGGTCGCGAGGGCCGTGGCGCCGGTCGTCGAGGTCGACCACGAGGGCGAGGCAGGCGGCCTGCCCTCGACCTCTCGCCTCCTCGACCTGCTCGGTCTGGACGAGCCGGACGCTCGTGCCGTCCTGGACCGCTGGCGACGACTCGGCCCGAGCACCCGCGTCGTGCTCGGAGAGAGCATCGACGGCCCGTTCGCCGTGGACCTCTCCGCGGACGGCCCGCACGCCCTGGTCGCGGGAACGACCGGGTCCGGCAAGTCCGAGCTGCTCCAGAGCCTCGTGGCGTCGCTGGCCGCGACGAACGACACCGACGCGATGACGTTCGTCCTCGTCGACTACAAGGGCGGCGCTGCGTTCCGTGACTTCGCGCTGCTCCCGCACACGGTGGGGACGGTGACCGACCTCGACGGCCACCTCGTCGAGAGGGCGCTCACCTCGCTGCGCGCCGAGCTCCACCGTCGTGAGCTCGTCCTGGCGGCGGCTGGCGCCAAGGACGTCGAGGACCACGCAGACCAGGTCGCCCGTGGGCAGCTGACGACCGCCCTGCCGCGGCTCGTCATCGTCATCGACGAGTTCGCCTCCCTCGTGCGCGAGCTGCCGGACTTCGTCACCGGTCTCGTGGACATCGCCCAGCGTGGACGCTCCCTCGGCATCCACCTCGTCCTGGCGACGCAACGGCCCACGGGCGTCGTCTCGGCTGACATCCGTGCGAACACGGCCCTGCGCATCGCCCTGAGGGTGACGGACCCGTCCGAGAGCACGGACGTCATCGATGCCCCCGACGCCTCCGCGATCTCTCCGTCCACCCCCGGGCGGGCCTTCGTCAGGCTCGGCGCGGGCGCGCTCCTGCCCTTCCAGGCCGGACGGGTGGGCGGACGAGCGCCCGGCGCCGTCGTGACGCAGCCCGGCCCCGTCTGGAGCTGCCGTCTGGCGTGGTCGACGATCGGCGCGCTCCCGGAGCTCCCTCCCCAGGACGTGCGGGCGGACGACGACGAGGTCACCGATCTCGCGCGCGTGGTCGCCGCGGCGGCCGCTGCCCACCGGCTCAGGGGAGGCTCGGCCCCGCACCGACCCTGGCTCGACGCCTTGCCCGACGTGGTGCTGCTCGACGACCTGCCTCAGACCCCCGTCGAGAGGCTGGCCGGCCGGACCGAGCGCCCAGGGGAGCAGGCCGCGGAGCTCGCGTCGTTGCCCTTCGGCCTGCAGGACCACCCTGCCCGACAGGCGCAGGAACCGGCAGTCCTCGACCTCGACGCCTCCGGTCACCTCTTCCTCGTCGGAGCGCCCCGATCGGGCCGCTCGCAGGTGCTCCGGACACTCGCTGCCTCGGTGGCCGAACGGACGTCGTGCGCCGATGTGCACCTCTACGGGATCGACTGCGGCAGCGGAGCGCTCCTGCCGCTCGCGGCCTTGCCGCACACCGGCGCGGTCGTGCAGCGCAGCGAGGTGGACCGTGTCCGGCGTCTGCTCGCGCGCCTCGTCTCGGAGACTCTGCGGCGGCAGGACGAGCTCGCCCGGCAGGGGCACGGCGGCGTCGCCGAGCAACGACGCGCGTCGGTCCTCGCCGACCGCATACCGCACGTCGTGCTCATGATCGACCGGTGGGAGGGTTTCACGGCATCGCTCGGCGAGCTCGACCACGGGGAGCCCGTGGAGCAGGTGACGTTCTTGCTGCGCGAGGGTGCCGGTGTCGGGGTGCACCTCGTGGTCACGGGTGATCGACAGCTCATCACCGGTCGGCTCGCGACGATGGTCGAGGACAAGCTCGTCCTGCGACTGGCGGACCGCGCTGACTACGGGCTCGCCGGCCTGTCGCCGAGGACGCTGCCGGAGAGGATCGGAGACGGGCGGTGCTTCACGTCGGAGACGGCCGTCGAGACGCAGGTCGCACTCCTCTGCGACGATCCTGCTGCCAGCGCCCAGGCCGAGTCCCTGCGGGTCCGCGGCGCGTTCGCGACGGAGCGGGACAGGACTGTGCCGGCGGCCCGTCGCCCCTTCCGTCTCGAGCGCCTCGACGGGCCGGTGGCGTTCGGCGAGGCCTGGGCTCGGCGCTCGCCGGGGCTCCGGGCCGATGCCATGGTCGCCATGGTCGGTCTCGGGGGCGACGACATGGGCGTGGTCGGCCCCGACCTCGCCGCCGGAGCAGGGACTTTCCTCGTTGCAGGGCCCGGTCGCAGCGGACGGAGCACCGTGCTCCTGACGATGGCACGCTCCCTCCTGGCACAGGGCGTCGAGCTCGTCGTCGTCGCCCCGCGTGCCTCGCCGCTCCGTGAGCTCGAGTCCGTGCCCGGCGTCCTCTCGGTGCTCGCGACGGCGGCCGTGTCGGCCACCGACCTCGCGCCGTGGTTCGACGGTGGGCAGCGGCGCCGTGTGCTCGTGGTGGACGATGCGGAGACGGTCAAGGACTGCCCCGCTGCTGCCTGGCTGGCCGGCTTCGTCGCGTCGTGCGCGGAACGGGGGCAGGCTGTGGTCGCCGGAGGATCCTCGGCCGAGCTGGCCCACGGATTCACGGGGTGGCACGTCGACCTGAGACGGGCCCGCTGCGGAGCGCTGCTGAGCCCACAGGTGCCGGCGGAGGGCGACCTGATCGGGGCAGTCGTGCCCCGGAGCTCGCTGTCCGTCCGCCCTCGGATCGGAGTGGCTCAGGTCAACGTCGGCGACGGTGTCGTCCAGCCGGCCCAGGTGCCCGTGCCGTGAGCCGGCCGTCGTCCAGCAGCCCCGCCTGGTCATCGAAGGGCGGTCCCGGTCGTGGTCGGCTGACCGGAGCCAGCCGCGAGCGCGAGGCCCTCGTGGGATCGGAGTCGGCGACGACGCCGGCCGACGTGCGCACCTGCCGCGCCCGCGACGAGGAGCCCTCCGGCGAGCGAGATGCCGAGGGCGAGACCGCCAGCTCCGGACCCCGTGAAGGCGAGTGCGGCCGGCACCACGGGTGCGATCGGCGGTGCCTCGACGCGGAACGACTCGGACGCGTGCACCCGCATGTCGGTGAAGGCCGGGACGACCTGGTGCGAGTCGGGCCCCGGGGCCGTTCCCGGCGACGTGTAGACGAACGCGTACCCGCCGACGTCGCGGGCCACGAGGCACGGTGTCTCCACGTGGCCGGCGCCGGTCAGCGTCGTCGAGACACGTCCGGCCACCAGTCCTGCCGTCTCGAGGTCGCGGACATCACCAAGGTCGGTGTCGACGGCGGGCAGCTCGGCGAACGGGCCGATGAGCAGCGTGTCGACCACCACCTCCTCGACCTCGGGGTTCCACCTGCTCACCTCGAGCGAGTCGCTCACGCAGGTGTCCGGCGCGACGACCGATGCACCGACGACGGCTGTCTCGATGTCCGGTGCCCAGGGCACGACGGTGGTCTCCGAGGCTGTGCCGAACGCGGACCGCCAACCGTGCAGCCGGTCGCGCCCCTCCTCCTCGGCCGTGTCGGCAGGGTCGATCGACTCGACCCACGTGTACCAACCGCCAGCCGGCAGCGCGCACGCTGGGGTCGTGTACGTGCCGGGGCCCTCGACCACGCGGACCTCGACGTCGCAGACCGCAGGTGCGTCCACGGGCCAGTCGGCAGACTCGACGGGCCGTGCGGAGAACGGGCCGAGCAGACGGCTCCGGACGGTCACCGGGATGGGCGCCCAGCCTCCGTCGACCTCGATCCGCCCCCACTCCGACAACAGGCCGTCACCCGGCTCGACCGTGAGGGTCAGCTCATCGGTGACCTCCGTGCCCGCATCGGCGACGGCGTCGCTCGCCACTGTCGAGACACGCGGTCGGAACGGCAGCGGGGACAGCGCCGTGGCGCTCGCCGAGCCCGTCGCGGTGACGCTCGTGCCGCCGGTGAAGAGGATCATCTGGGACCCTGCCGGGCTGCTGCCCACGGTCATCACCCGGCCGTAGGGCAGGTCGTCGAAGCGCGCCTCGGCGCCCACGACGATCTGAGGGAGGTCGCCGACGGCCCGGAACGAGACCGTCTCGCCGTTCTGGACGGAGGAGGCGCTGCTCCCGTCCGCGAAGACGGCGCCTGACAGCGTGACCGAGCCAGCGGGCCCGGGCGGGAGCTGTCCTGGGCCGCCCGCCACACGGTCGACCGCGACGTCGGCACGGAGGGTGCCGGTGCCGTCCGGCTGCAGGTCGACCGCCATCGACGCCGAGACCGACGTCGATGCCTCGCGAGCGGCCTCGTCCAGCATCTGCTGCATCTTCTCGAGGACGATCGGCCACCGCTCGTTCGCGCGGCCTGCGTAGTAGCGAGCGCTCCGGCCGGCGAGGCCGGTGATGCTCCACACGGCGAGCTGGCCGGCGGCAGCGGTGTCCTGGTCGTCGGTCCCGGCCCAGGTGCGGGCGATGTAGGCGAGCCGAGCGTGGTCGTCGCTGGAGATGTCGAAGACGTCCGGGCCGGTCGCGGTGTCGTACTCGTTGCCGACCGGTGACGACTTGCCGGCCTCCAGGCAGAAGGCCTTGCGGCCGTCGGCGAGCAGGTACGTGCCGAGGTAGGAGACGCCGTCCCCACGCCAGAGGTACCCGGTGCCGAGGCCTGTCGACGTGACGGCCCTCGCGGGCGAGGCGAGCGCGAGCGGTGCGACGAGCACCGCCAGGAGGAGCAGCAGGAGGGACAGGAGCAGGAGTCGCGGAGCCCGTGGCGGGGCGGTCTGAGGTGTCATGCGACGACGATGACGGGACGGGCCTGCGGGCATGACGCCCGCCTCCTCGTTCTGTGGACGTCAGCGCAGGGACGCTGCTCGGTGGAGGGAGCAGGGGAGGCATCGACGCGGCGTGAGCCGTTGGTCGATGCGAGCTGTGGAGGTGTCGGCGTGTGTCCGTGGCTGGCCGGGCCGCCGCCGCCCGTTCCCGTCGCTGAGCCCGGACGTGACGACGCCCGCCGACCGGGGTGCGGTGGGCGGGCGTCGTGGTGGTGTTTGGCGCTACTCGGTCTCGTCGAGGTCGACGTCCTGGTCGCCCAGGTCGTTCTCGGCCAGGCTCGGCTCGACCTCGCGCGGCGAGCCGCCGGTGGGGCCGTCGTTGCCGTCGCCGAGGCCCGGCAGCACGGTCTCGCCGGCGACCGCGTCGTTCGTGACGATCTGCTGGCTCTCCTCGAACTGGGTCTCCTCGTCGTAGGGCTCGTCGCCCGAGGATGCGGGGGTCTGGGTGTCGCTCATGGTGCGTCCTTCCGGTCGGTGGTGCGGTGCTGCGGGTGGGGGAGCGGCTCAGGCCAGGCCGAGCTGCTGCATCAGGCCCGCCTCGTCGGTGGCGCCCCAGCGCTCGACGAGCAGTTCCTTGCTGCGGGCCGCTGCGGTGAACCGGGTCATAAACCGTGCCAGCCGTCGGTGCCTAACGGCTCTTCCGCGTCACCGGTCGGACGCTCTGATCTGATTGTGGCGTCCCCAATGCGCCGACGGATCGGGTGTGGGGTGAGGATGCGCCGGACGAAGGAAGGGGAGAGGGGCACCCACGGGTCGTGGGTGCCCCTGCTATGGGAGCGTTTTTCTCGTTGTCGCTGCCCGGTTCGGTGAGTCGTCTAGTTACGACTGCGGGCTCGCCTTCGGAGAACGATCCAGCGAGCTGTGTAGAGCACGACGGCCACTCCGATGAGGATGTAGCTGAGGATCTTTGCGAATTCGGATGAACCGAAGGCGCCGAAGAGGGTCATCAATCCAAGAACGGCGAGCGTAACGGCAGCGACCCAGTAGGCCACGTCGAACCTCGGTACCCGCTCAGGTGTGTGCGTAGTCCGTTTCATGGGTGTCCTCTCTGGTTCGGGTCAGGCGTAGCAGCGGATGTAGACACCGTGCATGCCGGTCACGATCGGTGCCCGGATGCCGCGGACGCCCACGCATTGGCCTCGCGAGACGGCAATCTTCGCCTGGGCCCACATCGCCGTCACCACGACCGCGCACGCCGGTGCCGCCGGGCCCATCAACGGGCAGACGGTATGTCCGACCAGGACGTTGTTAGCCAATGCTCGCGTTTCTGCGCGTGTGAGTTCCAGGGTGCAGAACGCGCCACCGCACACGAAGCGCGGATCGGCAACCACGGGGTAGGCCGCCCCCTGGTGCTCGACGTGCTGGGTCAGAGTGTTGCCCTCGACTGTGTAGTGCGTGGGGACTTCGGCGCCGGTGGCGTC
Source organism: Frigoribacterium sp. PhB107 (assembly GCF_003751515.1). NCBI lineage: Bacteria > Bacillati > Actinomycetota > Actinomycetes > Micrococcales > Microbacteriaceae > Frigoribacterium > Frigoribacterium sp. PhB107. Next base: position 491,940 of record NZ_RJKU01000002.1, read on the forward strand.
CTTCGCCCACGGGGGAAGGATCGAATTGACGAGATTTCCGCCGCCGTCGAGGACGCTGACGCCGCCTCCCTCGACGAGCTCGAGGACAGCAGGTTCATCCCCGACCTCGATGTCGTAGCTGTACTCCGTCGGTGCGCCGGCGTCGAGGGAGATCGAATAGCCCGCAGTGTCGGACGCGCTCAGCGCGAAGGCTGAAGAGTCCGTGTCGGCGAAGACGGCCAGGCCGTCGGGGGTCACCGATGCTGCTGACGACTCCGTCACGGGCACGGTTGTGATGGTGTCGCCGGACGCATCTGAGTCATCAACGGGGAGAGTGAGACCCGTCTCGGCTGAGACCAGCGCCCCGCTCTCGATCGCGGCCGTTCCCGCCGGCGCTGAGGTCTCGACCCCGACGTTGGTGAGCGCGGCTTCGAGCTGGGCGACGTCGAGCTCGGAATGGGCAGACGCGCTGGTTGCTCCGAAGCTGACCCAGAGGGCCGCCGTCACTGCGACGACGCCGGCTGCTAGTCCGGTCTTCCTTAGGCCAAGGGTGCTGAAAGTAGAACTCATTGAAACCTCCAGTTGGGATGTACCCATCTGTCTAGTGGCCCAATACTTCATTAAACAATCTTGACATTTCAGAATCTTGCAGTTCAGTTTCCGGAGCGGATTTGACACCAAGGCGAGCTGACTAGGCACGAAGCTCTAGGCCACGACGAAACCATGGGGTTCGATTGGCTGTCTCGAGGGAAGTCCTCGGCTTGAAGGGCCATAGGCATTCGTCTAACCCGGTCACGACGACGCCCGCCCGCCGCTGTGCGGTGGGCGGGCGTCGTCGTGCAGGGCGCTATTCGGTCTCGTCGAGGTCGACGTCCTGGTCGTCGAGGTCGTTCTCGGCGAGGCTTGGCTCGGCTTCACGCGGCGAACCACCCGTGGGGCCGTCGTTGCCGTCGCCGAGGCCCGGCAGCACGGTCTCGCCGGCGACCGCGTCGTTCGTGGCGATCTGCTGGCTCTCCTCGAACTGGGTCTCCTCGTCGTAGGGCTCGTCGCCCGAGGCTGCGGGGGTCTGGGTGTCGCTCATGGTGCGTCCTTCCGATCGGTGCTGCGGGGTGCTGCTGGTGGGTCAGAGGGTCAGGCCAGGCCGAGCTGCTGCATCAGGCCGGCCTCGTCGGTGGCGCCCCAGCGCTCGACGAGCAGGCCGTCGTCGTCGAAGCGACCGACCTGGATGCCGCGCACCGTGAAGCTCTTGCCCGTGGCCTGGTGGCCCTGGAACGGCCCGGTGTGCGTTCCCTTGATGGTGAAGACGGCGGTCACGTTCTCGTCGTCGGCGACGAGCGTCTCGACGGCTAGGTCGGCGTCGGGGAAAGCGGTGAAGAAGTCGCTCCAGAACGCCTTGATCCCCTCGACGCCCGCAGGCGCACCCGGCGCCGGGTCGTGGTCGACGACGGCGGCGTGGAAGCCCTCGCCGAGCCGGTCGATCTCGCGGGCGGTCAGGATCTCGCCGAGCAGCTGCTGGGTGGCGAGGTTCTTCTCTTTCGACATGTGCATCTCCGTGTTCTGGGTCGGTCAGATGGTTCTCGTCTACTCCGCCAGGGTGAGCAGACCGTCAGACGGCCGTGAGCAGGTGGTGCTCCGCGACCGCCTCCAGCGCGAGCACCTTGTAGCCCTCGCCCTCGAAGAACACCGTCATGCGGTCGCCCTCGGTGCTCATCACCGTGCCCTCGCCCCAGGCAGGGTGCGAGACACGGGTGTCGGGGTCGAAGAGGGGAGCGTGCGCCGGGTCGTCGACCCGCGCCTCCTCGGCGTCGGCCGGGCGGTCGGGCTCGGCCGCGGCGGCACGGCAGTCGTCGCAGTTGCCGCAGCGCTCGGGCGCCTCCTCACCGAAGTAGCCGAGCAGGAACCGCCGACGGCAGCCGTGCGACTCGGCGTACGTGCGCATCATCTCGATGCGCGACTTCTCGACCCGCTCCCGGCCCTCGGCGACCTGGCGCGCCTGCTCGGCCGCCTCCTTCGACGCGAGGTCGGTCGTGACCTCGTAGCCCGTCTTGCTCTCGGCGACCACGCCCGCCTCGAGCAGCAGGTCGACGAGGCGCGAGACCTGCCGCGGCTTCAGCTCGGTGGCCTCGCTGATCGCCTTGCGCTTGACGGGACCCGAGGAGGCGCGGATCGCCGCGTGCACCCGCCGCAGCTCGGCTCGTGACGGCAGCCCCGCCGCGAAGAACGACCGCAGCGACAGATCCTCCGCCCGGTAGTGCAGGGTCGCGTCGGCCGGCTCGCCGTCACGACCGGCCCGACCGATCTCCTGGTAGTAGGCGTCGAGCGACTCGGGCACGTCGGCGTGCACGACGAACCGGACGTCGGGCTTGTCGATGCCCATGCCGAAGGCGCTCGTCGCGACGATCACGTCCATCTCGCCGGCGTGGAAGCGCTCGTGCAGGGCGCCCCGCTCAGCCGAGCGGAGGCCCGCGTGGTACGCCTCGACGGTGCGGTCGGGGCAGCGGTCGGCGATCTGCTCGGCGTAGCGCTCGCTCTCCTTGCGGGTGGCGACGTAGACGATGCCCGGCGTCGTGAGCTGGGCGACCTGCTCGACGATCGCGCGGCGCTTCTCGGCCTCGTCTCCGTGGCGGTGCACGGCGAGCGACAGGTTCGGGCGGTCGAAGCCGCGGCTGATCACGAGCGGGTCGCGCAGCCGCAGCCGCTCGATCACCTCGTCGCGCACCGGGCCGGAGCCGGTCGCTGTCAGCGCGAGCACCGGGGGTCGGCCGAGCCGCTCGACGATCTCGCCCAAGTGCAGGTAGTCGGGCCTGAAGTCGTGACCCCACGACGACACGCAGTGCGCCTCGTCGACGACCAGCAGGGACACGCCCGCCCGCGCCAGCCGCTCGACCGTCTCGTCGCGGGCCAGCTGCTCGGGGGCCAGGAACACGTAGGTGACCTCGCCAGCGTCGACGCGCCTCCAGCTCTCGTCGTTCTCGTCGTCGGTGTGGCCCGAGTTGACGTCGACGGCGGGCGGGGCGTCGGGGTGCCCGACGAGCCCGGCGACCTGGTCGGCCTGCAGGGCGATGAGCGGCGAGACGACGACGGTCGGGCCGTCGAGCAGCGCGCCTGTGACCTGGTAGATCGCGCTCTTGCCGAAGCCCGTGGGCATGATGCCGAAGGTGTCGCGCCCCGCGAGCAGGGACTCGACCGCCTCGACCTGGGCGGGCTTGAGGTCGTCCCACCCGAAGAGGCGGGCGGCGACGTCGGCGATGCGGTCGCGGGTCGTGGTCTGCTCGTCGGCGCTGACGGGGCGGGTGGCGCGGCGTGTGCGGCTCGTGCTGCGGGCGGTGCGAGTGGTGGTCATGCGGCGTCCTCGTGGTGCGTCCCGGCACCGGAGCGCGCCGAGACGGTCCATACGATGCCGGGGGCCACCGACACGCGCGCCGTCCACAGGGGATCGGCAGAGACGCCTCCCCATCCGTACCCCAGGGCCGGGAGGGTACGCCTCCGCGCCTCCTCAGGTCCGTGCCCGAGAGGGGCCCGGAGGCCAGGCGCTAGGCTGGCCCAGGCCTGTTCGTCCCGACGTCGAGACAGACGCGAGGTGGGCGACGAGGCCGGTGCCGACTCGGTCGGCAGCCCCTCCAGAGCACTGGCGCAGCGATGCGGATTGGAAGAACAGCGTGGATCTTTTCGAGTACCAGGCCAGGGACTTGTTCGAGTCCTACGGCGTGCCCGTCCTGCCGGGAGTCGTCGCCGACACCCCGCAGGAGGCGCGGGCCGCAGCCGAGCAGATGGGCGGCGTGACCGTCGTCAAGGCCCAGGTCAAGGTCGGTGGCCGAGGCAAGGCCGGCGGCGTCAAGGTGGCGAAGACCCCGGACGACGCGGAGGCTGCGGCCGAGGCGATCCTCGGGCTCGACATCAAGGGCCACGTCGTCAAGCGCGTGATGGTCGCCGGCGGCGCGCAGATCGCGCAGGAGTTCTACTTCTCGGTGCTGCTCGACCGTGCCAACCGTTCGTACCTCTCGCTCTGCAGCGTCGAGGGCGGCATGGAGATCGAGCAGCTCGCCGTCGAGAAGCCCGAGGCCCTCGCCCGCGTCGAGGTCGACCCGCTCTCGGGCATCGACCTCGCCAAGGCAGAGGAGATCGCCCGGGCCGGCGGCTTCCCCGACGAGCTCGTCTCGAAGGTCGCCCCCGTGCTCGTCAAGCTGTACGAGGTCTACGCCGGCGAGGACGCGACGCTCGTCGAGGTCAACCCGCTCGTGCTGACCGAGCAGGGCGACATCGTCGCCCTCGACGGCAAGGTCACGATCGACGAGAACGCCGACTTCCGCCACCCCGGCCACGCCGACCTCGAGGACGCCGACGCGGCGGACCCGCTCGAGGCCAAGGCGAAGGCCGCAGGGCTCAACTACGTGAAGCTCGACGGCGAGGTCGGCATCATCGGCAACGGCGCGGGGCTCGTCATGTCGACCCTCGACGTGGTCGCCTACGCCGGCGAGGCACACGGCGGCGTCAAGCCCGCGAACTTCCTCGACATCGGCGGCGGAGCGAGCGCCGAGGTCATGGCCGCCGGCCTCGACGTCATCCTCGGCGACGAGCAGGTCAAGAGCGTCTTCGTCAACGTCTTCGGCGGCATCACCGCCTGCGACGCCGTGGCGAACGGCATCGTCTCGGCCCTGGGCATCCTCGGCGACGCGGCGACCAAGCCGCTCGTCGTGCGTCTCGACGGCAACGCCGTCGACGAGGGCCGACGGATCCTGGCGGAGGCGGCGCACCCGCTGGTCACCGTCGTCGCGACCATGGACGAGGCTGCCGACAAGGCCGCCGAACTGGCTTCGAAGTAAAGGGACAGAGCACAACCATGTCGATCTTCCTCAACAAGGACAGCAAGGTCATCGTCCAGGGCATCACCGGCGGCGAGGGCACCAAGCACACGGCGCTGATGCTGAAGGCGGGCACCCAGGTCGTCGGCGGCGTGAACGCCCGCAAGGCCGGCACCACCGTCACCCACGGCGACGTCACCCTGCCCGTCTTCGGCACGGTCGCGGAGGCGATCACCGAGACCGGCGCCGACGTCTCGATCGTCTTCGTGCCGCCGGCGTTCGCGAAGGACGCCGTCGTCGAGGCCGTCGAGGCGGGCATCCCGCTCGTCGTCGTCATCACCGAGGGCATCCCCGCGCAGGACGCGGCGGAGTTCTGGGCGCTCGCGAAGTCGAAGGGCGGCGCCACCCGCATCATCGGCCCGAACTGCCCCGGCATCATCACGCCGGGCGAGTCGCTCGTGGGCATCACCCCGGCGAACATCACCGGCGCCGGCCCCATCGGCCTCGTGTCGAAGTCGGGAACCCTGACCTACCAGATGATGTTCGAGCTGCGCGACCTCGGCTTCTCGACCGCCATCGGCATCGGCGGCGACCCGGTCATCGGCACGACGCACATCGACGCGCTCGAGGCGTTCGAGGCCGACCCCGACACCAAGGCGATCGTGATGATCGGCGAGATCGGCGGCGACGCCGAAGAACGCGCCGCCGACTACATCAAGGCGCACGTGACGAAGCCGGTCGTCGGCTACGTCGCCGGCTTCACCGCTCCCGAGGGCAAGACGATGGGCCACGCCGGCGCCATCGTCTCCGGCTCGGCGGGCACGGCCCAGGCCAAGAAGGAGGCGCTCGAGGCCGCCGGGGTCAAGGTCGGCAAGACGCCGAGCGAGACCGCGGCCCTGCTGCGCGAGGTGTACGCGGCCCTCTGAGGTCGTCGCGCGGTGCCGTGACCGGCACCGCGCCTCCTGGGCGGGCGTGTTCGTCCGGCCCGGTCCGTCACGACGGACCGCGGTCGACGCACACGCCCGCCTTCGTGCGTCCCCGGCTGCTCGGCACGGCACGTCGGCCGCCCAGCGGCCCGGCGGTACAGTCGTGCCCGATGAACCGCCCTGTCACCGCCGTCTTCGCCGCGCTCGAGGCCCTGCTCGTCGTCGGCATCGGCGTCGGGCTGCCCGTCGTCGTCCTCAGCCTCCTCTGGGCGTTCCAGTACGGCCTCCAGATCGACTGGATCGTCTTCTGGCGCGCCGCCGTCGACATCTGGCTCGTCGGGCACGGCGTCGACCTCGACCTGCAGCTGGGAGCGGCGACGGCCGCGGCCTCCGGCGTCCCGGGGGCCGAGGCCCCCTTCGCCGTGACGATCGCCGCGCTCGGCTTCTCGGTCCTGACCGTGCTGCTCGGGGTGCGCGCCGGTCGTGCCGTCGCCGAGACGGCGCACCGTGTCGTCGGGGTCGTCAGCACGGTCGGGGTCTTCGCCCTGCTGAGCCTGCTGGTCACCGCCACGGCCCAGCATCCCCTGGCCTCGCCCGTCCTGTGGCAGGGGATCGTCCTGCCAACGCTCGTCTACGCCGTGCCCGTCGTGGTGATGGCCGAGGTCACGCGCCGACGTCGCGGCGAGCCGGCCGACCCCGTCACGGGCGCGCTGTTCTCGGTCGTCGCCCGTGCGCCACGCACCGCTCGCGTCGTCGCCGCCGCAGGGCTCCGCATCGGCACGGCGAGCGCGGCCGGCGTGCTCGCCGTCTCGGGCGTCGTCGTCGGCGTGCTGATGCTCACGAACTACGGCGAGCTGATCACCCTCTACGAAGGCGCGCACGCCGGGCTGCTGGGCGGCATAGCCCTGACCCTCGGCCAGCTCGCCCTGCTGCCCGATCTGGTCGTCTGGGCCGCCTCCTGGTTCGTCGGCCCCGGCTTCGCGCTCGGCACCGGCTCGGGCGTCTCGCCGCTCGGCACCTCGGTGGGGCCGATGCCCGCCGTGCCCTTCCTCGGGGCGCTGCCGACCGCCTCCTCGTCGTTCGCCTTCGTCGGGCTGCTCGTGCCGGTCGTCGCCGCGTTCGTCGTGACGACCCTGCTGCGCCCGCGGATCGAGCGGCTGCTCGCCGAGTCCGGATCGGCCGACGTGCTGCGTCGCGTGCTCGTCGGGGTCGCCGGCGGAGTCGTCGCCGGGGTGCTGCTCGGCCTGCTCGCCTGGTCGGCCTCCGGAGCCGCGGGGCCCGGCCGGCTCGCCCACGTCGGGCCCGATCCCCTGCTTGTCGGCGCGTTCGGGGCCCTCGAGGTCGCCGTGCCCTCCGTGCTGGCGATGGTCGTGTCGCTTCGGAGCTTCCTCGGGCACGACGACGACTCGGCGGCTGCTCCCGCAGGAGGCGCGCGTCCGGCCGACGACGTCGAGACCGGCCCGCAGCCGGTGCTGTCGGGCACGTCCCCGTGGTCGCGGTCGTCGACGGGTGCTGCGGCCACGATGTCCGGCCTCGCGCCGGAGCGCGCGTCCGGCCACTCGCCTGAGCGCACGGCCGACGACCGGACCGGCGCCGGCGGAGGCGGAGGCGCCGCCGCCCGCCTCGGATCCGACCACGACGAGACGACCGATCTCGGCGCGGAGCCTCTCGTGCCCTCGTCCGGCGCCGGGGCCGACGGCGCCGAGGCCGACGGCGACGCGGGCGACGAGACCGACCGCGCGGCCGGCCGGCGACGCCGACTGGGGGAGCGGCTGCGTCGGCTCCGTCCGCATCGCCGCACCGACGGCACGGACAGCGGGGACCACCCGGACAGCGGGGACCGCACGGACAGCGGGGACCGCGCGGACAGCAAGGACAGCGGTGACCACGCGGCCGGCGGGGACGGATCGGCTCACACGCACGACGGAGCCGCTGCTCGGTCGGACGCCCGGACGCCTCCGGCCACCGAGGCCGACACGGGCGAGACCGCCGTCGTCGAGACGGGGCTGCGCGCGCCCGGCGACCGCGTCCACGACCCCCGCGAGGTGCACGTCGACGCGGCGCGCGCCGCGCGTGCCGCACGCGACCGGGATCGCGACCACGCCCGCGACCGCGAGGAGCACGACGACGAGCGCGACGGCCCCGCCCCGTGGTGGCGCAGGCTCGGAGCGACCGCCGACCGGCCGGCCCCGGGGCCCGACGACGACGAGACCGAGCCGGTCCGCGGTCTCGACCGCTGACCCGCTCCTCCTCGGGCCTAGAGGGTCCAGAGGATCCGGAGGGCCCGGAGGGCCCAGAGGACCCAGAGGACCCGGAAGCCGTCGAAGCCCCGGGGGCCCCCGCCTCGGCCACTAGGCTTGCCGGGTGCTGAAGCTCGTGGTGCTCATCTCCGGTGGCGGCTCGAACCTGCGTGCCCTGCTCGAGGCCGCGCACCACGACAGCTACCCCGCCCGCGTCGTCGCCGTCGGTGCCGACCGCGAGGCCGACGGCCTCGAGCACGCCGAGCACTTCGGGGTGCCGACGTTCACCGTGCCGTTCTCGAGCTTCGACGACCGGGCGTCGTGGGGCGACGAGCTGCTCGCGCAGATCCGGCAGTGGCAGCCCGACCTCATCGTGCTGAGCGGCTTCATGCGGCTGCTGCCCGTCGGGGTCGTCGACGCGCTCAGCCCGCACCTGATCAACACGCACCCCGCTTTCCTGCCCGAGTTCCCGGGCGCGCACGGCGTGCGGGACGCGATCGCGGCCGGCGTCGACCAGACCGGCGCGAGCGTCATCGTCGTCGACGCCGGCGTCGACAGCGGCCCGATCCTGGCGCAGCGCCGCATCCCCGTGCTGCCGGGCGACGACGAGTCGTCGCTCCACGACCGCATCAAGATCGTCGAGCGCGAGCTGCTGGTGCAGACCGTGCGCGAGATCGCCGACGGAACGACCGACCTCGAGGAGACGAGACCCGCATGAGCGGCCACCAGATCGACCCCACCCTCTACCGCGACCGGGACGCCGTCCCCGTGCGTCGTGCGCTCATCAGCGTGAGCGACAAGACCGGACTCCTCGACCTGGCCGAGGCGCTCGCCGCGGCAGGCGTCGAGATCGTGTCGACGGGCTCGACCGCGTCGACCATCCGCGACGCAGGACACGACGTCACCGACGTGAGCGCCGTCACCGGGTTCCCCGAGTCGCTCGACGGTCGGGTCAAGACGCTGCACCCCGGCATCCACGCGGGAGTGCTCGCCGACCTGCGCCTCGAGTCGCACGAGCAGCAGCTCGCCGAGCTCGACATCGCGCCGTTCCAGCTCGTCGTCGTCAACCTCTACCCGTTCGTCGAGACGGTCGCGTCGGGTGCCGAGGCGCCGGCCGTGATCGAGAACATCGACATCGGCGGGCCTGCCCTCGTGCGCGCCGCCGCCAAGAACCACGCGAACGTGGCCATCGCCGTGTCGCCCGCCAGCTACGGGCAGATCGTCAAGTCGCTCACGCTCGGGGGCACCACCCTGGCCCAGCGGCAGCGCCTGGCCGGCGAGGCCTTCGCGCACACCTCCGCCTACGACACGGCCGTTGCCGCCTGGTTCGCCGAGAACATCGGGGCGCGGGCCGAGCACGAGGCCGGTGCCGGAGCCGACGCTGCGACCGCAAGCGAGGAGGCGCGGGCCGGGTCGGCAGCGTTCGACGCCCCCCAGCACGTCGTCCTCGAGGGCACGCGTCAGGCCACGCTCCGCTACGGCGAGAACTCGCACCAGCAGGCCGCGCTGTACGCGTCGCCCGAGGGCGCCGGCATCGCCCAGGCCGATCAGCTGCACGGCAAGGAGATGTCGTACAACAACTACGTCGACGCCGACGCGGCCCTGCGTGCCGCCTACGACTTCGCCGAGCCGGCCGTGGCGATCATCAAGCACGCCAACCCCTGCGGCATCGCCGTCGCCTCGGCCGACGCCGTCGACGCGATCGCCGACGCGCACCGCCGTGCCCACGCCTGCGACCCCGTGTCGGCCTACGGCGGCGTCATCGCCGCGAACCGCCCGGTGACCCTCGCCATGGCCGAGACGGTGAAGGACATCTTCACCGAGGTCGTCATCGCCCCCGCTTTCGAGCCCGAGGCGCTTGCGCTGCTGCAGACGAAGAAGAACATCCGGCTGCTCGTGCTGCCGGCCGACTTCGCCCGCCCGGCCGTCGAGGCGCGGCAGATCTCGGGCGGCCTGCTCGTGCAGCAGGTCGACTCGTTCGACGCCTTCTCCTCGCAGGGCTGGACGCTGGCCGCGGGCGACGAGGTCGACGCCGCCACGCGCGCCGACCTCGAGTTCGCCTGGCGGGCCTGCCGCTCGGTGAAGTCGAACGCGATCCTGCTGGCCGACGCCGGCGCCTCCGTGGGCGTGGGCATGGGCCAGGTCAACCGGGTCGACTCGTGCCAGCTGGCCGTGACGAGGGCGGGGGAGCGGGCCCGCGGCTCGGTCGCCGCCTCCGACGCGTTCTTCCCGTTCGCCGACGGCCTGCAGGTGCTGCTCGACGCGGGCGTGCGCGCGGTCGTCCAGCCCGGCGGGTCGATCCGCGACGACGAGGTCGTCGCGGCCGCCGCCGCCGCGGGCGTGACGATGTACTTCACCGGCGAGCGGCACTTCTTCCACTGAGCCGTCGAGTCGTCGTCGACGGACGCCCCGGCCCATGCGGCCGGGGCGTCCGTCGTCCGCCGTCAGCCGGCCGTGGTGGCACGCACGTGCCGCTCCCTCCGCCCGCTCCGCCCGCGCGCGGCCACGGCCGCCAGGACACCTGTCGCGCATCTTCTCCTCGCTCGCCCTTGCGGGGGAGGTGTCAGCACACATATCCTGAAAAGCTGCTCACAGCCGGTCGCTCGCGACTGACATGACGGACGAACGACGACCTGCACAGGAGGACACGATGAACTCGACGCTGACCACGGTGGCCTCGGCCCCCGCCGGTGCCCTCGTGCCTGCCTCCCGCACCTTCGTCGCCGCCCGCCGGGCCGCCCGGACCCTCGTCGGCTAGGCCGACCGGGACGCACGCCGGGCTCGCCGCCAGCACCGCACCTCCTCCACCCGAGCGCCTCGTGCGCTCCACATCAGGGTCGCCGCCGTGCCCTCCCCAGGGCACCGGGCCGCGACTCCCTCCCCAGTCGACAGCTGCCGCGACGGCTCCGACGCTCCAGATCACGACACTTGGATCAGCCATGTCCCCGAAGTCCCCTCCGCCCCCGTCCGCGCCGCCGCGTCGCCCGTCGACGTTTCGTGCGCTGATGCGGCTCCACCCCTACGCGAAGCCGGCCATCCCGCGCATCGTGCTCGGCGCCGTCGCCGCGCTCGCCGCCGCCGTCGTCGCCCTGCTCATCCCCGCCGTGCTCCAGCTGCTGGTCGACGGTCCGCTGTCGAGCGGCGACCGTGCCCAAGTGTGGCCCGCCTTCGCCGTCGTCCTCGGGCTCGGCATCGTCGAGGCCGTCATGATCGGCCTCCGTCGACGGCTCGTCCTCACGCCCAGCACCCATGTCGAGGCGTCGATGCGCAACTCGCTCTACGCGAAGCTGCAAGACCTGCCGGTGGCGTTCCACGACCGGTGGCAGAGCGGCCAGCTGCTCAGCCGGTCGGTCAGCGACCTCTCGCTGATCCGGCGCTGGCTCGCGTTCGGCGTCGTGCTGCTCGTCGTCAACGTGCTGACGATCGTCGTCGGCTTCGCGGTGCTCTTCTTCTACAGCTGGGCGCTAGCGATCCTGTTCATGGTCGCGTCGATGCCCGTGTTCTTCGTCAGCTTCGCGTTCGAGAAGCGCTACTCGATCGTCGCGCGGCGCAGCCAGGACCAGGTCGGCGACCTCGCGACCAGCGTCGAGCAGAGCGTGCACGGCATCCGGGTGCTCAAGGCCTTCGGCCGCGGCAAGCACTCGCTCGACGAGTTCGCCAAGCAGGCCGACGACCTGCGCGGCACCGAGATCGAGAAGGCCCAGGCGATCAGCCGCCTGTGGCTGTGGCTGCTGCTCGTGCCCGACGTCGCATTCGCCCTCTGCCTGCTCGGCGGCATCTGGCTGGCCGCCGACGGTCAGCTGACCGTCGGGCAGCTGTTCGCGTTCTTCGCGACGGCCACCGTGCTGCGCTGGCCCGTCGAGTCGATCGGGTTCCTGCTCTCGATGACGTTCGACACCCGCACGGCCGCCGACCGGTTCTTCGAGGTGCTCGACAGCGAGAACGCGATCACGGACCCCGAGCAGCCGGTCACCATCGAGGCGCCGGAGGGGCGGCTCGAGTTCGCCGACGCGCACTTCCGCTACCAGGACAGCCCGGCCCAGTACCCGGACCTCGTCAACGGTGTCGACCTCGTCGTCGAGCCGGGCGAGACCATGGCCCTCGTGGGGCTCACCGGCTCGGGCAAGACGACGCTGCTCGCGCTCGTCTCGCGGCTCTACGACGTCACGGGCGGCAGCGTCCGGATCGACGGCGTCGACGTGCGCGACCTGTCCCGGCAAGAGCTGCGCCGCCTGGTCGGCATGGCGTTCGAGGACGCGACGCTGTTCAGCGCCTCCGTCCGCGACAACGTGCTGCTGGGCCGTCCCGACCTCGCCGACGACCCCGCCGAGGCCGACCGCGTCATGCGCGAGGCCCTCGAGATCGCCCAGGCCGACTTCGTCGCCCGCCTGCCCGACGGCGTCGACACCCGTGTCGGCGAAGAGGGGCTGAGCCTGTCGGGCGGGCAGCGCCAGCGGCTCGCCCTGGCGCGCGCCGTCGCGGCGCGCCCCGCGATCCTCGTGCTCGACGACCCGCTGTCGGCGCTCGACGTCGACACCGAGGCCCGGGTCGAGGCCGGCCTCCGCCGGGTGCTCGCGTCGACGACCTCGTTGATCGTCGCGCACCGTCCGTCGACGGTGACCCTCGCCGACCGCGTCGCCCTGCTCGAGAACGGCAGGGTCACCGCGGTCGGCACCCACTCCGACCTGCTCGCCACGAACGAGCACTACCGCTGGGTGATCTCGTCCCTCGACGACGACACCACGCCCGCCCGAGAGGAGGTGCTGGCATGACCGAGCAGACGACGCACGACCAGGCCACGCGCCGCACCGATGACGCGCCCGACGGCGCGGTCCGTGACGATCGTCTGGTCGACGGCACCGGGGGCGGCCCCGCCCACGAGGCCCTCGACGGCCGCACCCCGGCCGAGAAGCGGGCCGAGCAGGGCTCGACGACCCAGGGCGTCCGCGGCGAGGAGCGCGACGACTTCACCAAGGCCGAGAGCAAGCGGCTCCGTCGACGGTCGCTGCGCCTCCTCGGCTCGCTGATCCGTCCGCTGCGCTGGCGGCTGGCGCTGATGGCGGTCGTCGTCATCGTCAGCACCGCCTCCCAGGTGGCCGGCCCCGCCCTGATCGCGTTCGGGATCGACACCGCCCTGCCGGCGCTGATGGACCGACAGGACTGGGCGCCGGCGATCCTCGTGGTCGTCGTGTACCTCGTGACGGGCGTGCTCGGCGCGGTGCTGATGGCGCAGTACACGGTGCTGTCGGCGCGGATCAGCCAGGCGATCCTGTTCGACCTGCGCAAACGGCTGTTCCTGCACACGCAACGGCTCAGCCTCGAGTTCCACGAGACGTACACGTCGGGCCGCATCATCTCGCGCCAGACGAGCGACCTCGACTCGATCCGCGAGCTGCTCGACTCGGGCATCAACCAGCTCGTCTCGGGCCTGCTCTACATGGGGTTCACCGCGATCGCGCTCGTCAGCCTCGACGCGCCGAGCGGGCTCGTGCTCGCCGTCGCGCTCATCCCGCTGATCGCGCTGACGCGGTGGTTCCAGGTGCGCTCGCAGAAGCTGTTCCGCGCCACGCGCGTCGCCAGCGCCCGGGTGATCGTGCACTTCGTCGAGACGATGACGGGCATGCGGGCGGTGCAGGCGTTCCGCAAGGAGGCGCGCAACGAGAAGGAGTACGCCGGCTACGTCGAGGAGTACCGCCAGGCCAACTCGAAGGTGTTCACGCTCTTCGGCACGTTCGACCCGGGCCTGGTGCTGATCGGCAACGCCACCCTCGCGGCGGTCGTGCTCTTCGGCGGATTCCGCGTGATCGACGGCTCGCTCGAGATCGGCGCCCTGCTCGCGGCGGCGCTGTACGCGAAGCGCTTCTTCGACCCCGCAGAAGAGATGGCCATGTTCTACAACGGCTACCAGTCGGCCTCGGCGGCGCTCGAGAAGATCTCGGGCGTCCTCGAGGAGGAGCCGAGCGTGCCCGACCCCGAGTCGCCCGTCGACCTGCGGCACGCGAAGGGCGCCGTCGTCTTCGACGACGTCGAGTTCGCGTACTCGGCCGACACGGTCGTGCTGCCCGAGTTCGACCTCGACGTGCCCGCAGGGCAGACCATCGCGCTCGTCGGCTCGACCGGCGCGGGCAAGTCGACGCTGGCCAAGCTCATGTCGCGGTTCTACGACCCGACCCGCGGCCGCGTCACGCTCGACGGCGTCGACCTGCGCGACCTGCACCCGAAGGACCTGCGGCGGGCCATCGTCATGGTCACGCAGGAGGCGTACCTGTTCTCGGGCTCGGTGGCGGACAACATCTCGCTCGGCAAGCCGGACGCGACGCGAGACGAGATCGAGCGCGCCGCCCGCGCGGTCGGCGCCCACGAGTTCATCGTGGCGCTGCCCGACGGGTACGACACCGACGTGAACAAGCGCGGCGGGAGGGTCTCGGCCGGGCAGCGCCAGCTGCTGTCGTTCGCGCGGGCGTTCATCGCCGACCCGGCGGTGCTCATCCTGGACGAGGCGACCGCGTCGCTCGACATCCCGTCCGAGCGCATGGTGCAGGAGGCCCTGCAGACCCTGCTCGCCGACCGCACCGCCGTGATCATCGCGCACCGGCTGTCGACGGTGGCGATCGCCGACCGGGTGCTCGTCATGGAGCACGGTCGCGTCGTCGAGGACGGCACCCCTGCCGACCTCATCGCCGGCACCGGGCGGTTCGCACAGCTGCACGCGGCCTGGCGCGACTCGCTCGTGTAGGCGTCGCCCTCCTCCTCGTTCAGCAAGATCTGTCCTGCGTTGCGCAGCGGGGGGAGTCGTTCTCCTGAACGGTGCACGGTTCAGGAGGCGGCCCGCCCGTTCTCCTGAGTCGTGCGCGGCGGGCGTCAGCCGTGCCAGGTCGTGCGCTACGCATGCTCCGATCGAAGCGCCTGGCAGTCGTGAGCGCGTCAGCCGAACGGGTCGACCGGCTCGTCCGACAGGTTGACGTCGGGCGACCAGGAGGCGCGTTCGAGGTCGACCCGGACCGTGCCGGTCCGCGACCACCGCAGCGGCGTCCCCTCGGCGCGCCACTGCTCGAGCGCACGCTGGCCGTGGCCCTCGGGCGCGTGCCCGGACGCCTTCACGATGCGCCACCACGGCAGGTCCGAACCCGCGTGCGCCATCACCTTGCCGACGCCGCGCGACGAGCGTGAGCCGACGGCCGCCGCCACCGAGCCGTACGACATGACCCGACCCTCAGGCACGGACTCGACGACCGAGACGACGCGCGAGACGAAGTCGCCGCCTGACGGGGCGCCGTCAGTCGGGGCGTCGTCGGGCGCAGCCGCCCCCGCGGTCACTCGCCCTGCGGCGTCGGGCTGATGGTGAGCGCCGCGAGGTGCTCGCCGTACGGCGTCTCGCCGACGACCTCGAAGCCGATGTGGGCGAAGAAGCGCTCAGGGCCGTCGTCGCCCGGCTCGTAGATGACGGTGAGCGTGTCGAAGCCGCGGCTGCGCGCCTCGCCTGCGAGGGCGTGGATCGCGAAGCGCCCGACGCCCCGGCCCTGGTGCTCGGCCGAGACGTTGACCCGCCAGATGCAGCTGCGCAGGGACTCGTCGTCGGCGTCCGCGTCGAAGTTGCCCATGATGAAGCCGACGACCTCGTCGCCGTCGAGCACCACGCGCGGCCAGGCCGTCGTCGGGTTCACGTACGCCTCGGCGATCGAGTGCGAGACCGGGGCCACGTACTGTTCCTGGCCCGGCTTCAGCGTCAGGTTGTTGGCCGCCACGACGGTGGCGGCGGACAGGGTCTCGAGGCGCAGGTCCGACATGGCCTCAGGGTAACGGGGCACCCCCGCCCGGCACCACCGTCGCGGGTGGGAGGATCGGGGCATGCAGACCGACCGAGGCCCGGCGAAGCCGTGAGGCGCGGCACCAACCTCCCGGCCGTCGGCGGCTACAACCGCTCGGTCGTGCTCGACGCGGTGCGGCGTGAGGCGGCCGGGCTCAGCCGGACGGAGATCGCCGAGCGCACCGGCCTCAGCCCGCAGGCGGTGACGAACGTGTCGCGACGGCTGCTGGACGCCGGCCTGATCCGCGAGAGCGGCACCGTCATCAGCGGTCCGGGCAAGCCGCGCACCATGCTGCAGCTCGAGCCGGGAGGCAGCTTCGCGCTCGGGGTCCACGTCGACCCCGCGGTCGTGACCTACGTGCTGCTCGACCTGCACGGCACCGTGGTGGCGCACACGCAGACCCCCACCCCGTCCGCGTCGCGGCCCGACGAGGTCGTGGGGCTGATCGCCCGGACGGTGGACGGGCTCGTGGCGGGCTCCGGCGTGGACCGCGCGCGCCTCCTCGGGATCGGCATCGCGGCGCCGGGGCCGATCGACGTCGAGGACGGAGTCGTCCTCGACCCGCCGATGCTGCCGCGCTGGCGGCACGTGCCCCTGCGCCGGGCGATCGCCGAGGCGACGGGGCTGCCCGTGCTGCTCGAGAAGGACGTCGCCGCGGCTGCCGTCGCCGAGCTCTGGTTCAGCGACGGCGCCTCCCGGCGGGACTTCGCCTTCGTCTACTACGGCACGGGCTTCGGCACCGGGCTCGTCATCGGCCGCGACGTCGTGCGGGGGTCGAGCTCGAACGCGGGCGACTCCGGACACGTGACCGTCGCCTCCTCGGGTCGCCGCTGCACCTGCGGCCGGATCGGCTGCGTGGGCGAGCTGATCACCCCCCACGCGCTCGTCCGCCAGGCGGTCGAGGCCGGCGTGCTCACGGCGGACGACCTGCTGGTCGACGTGCTCGACGCGGCCCGCTCGGAGGGCGACCCCGACGACCTGCACCGGATTGAGGAGGCGCTGGTCGCGTTGGCGGGCAAGGCCGCGGACGGCGACGAGGGGGCCCTCGAGATCCTGCACGAGGCTGCGCGGCACCTCGCCCGGGCAGTCGTGGTCGTGCTCAACCTGCTCGACCTCGCCGAGGTCGTCTTCGGCGGACCGTTCTGGCACGTCGTCGCCCCCTGGGTGCTCCAGGTGCTGCCGGAGGCCGTGCGGTCGTCGGCAGCGCTCATCGCCAAGCACCCGATCGCCCTCGAGCAGTCGGCCATCGGCACGGACGTCGCGGCGGTGGGCGCCGCCTGCCTCGTGCTCGACCACGCCTTCTCGCCCAGGCCGTCGGCGCTGCTCATCTCCGCCTAGGGGCGGGCGCCGGGCGCGGCGGACCGGGGCCCTCGGTCGAGTGTCACAGCTCGGTCACGACGTCTTGACAAGCAATAACTCCATACGGTGTAGTAACTCCACGGACCGGCGACGACGCCGGTCGAGCGATGGAGCAAGGGAGCACCATGACTCGCACGACGAACACCCGACGACGTCGCGTGCTGGCGGTCGCCGCCGCAGCGACGACCACCGTCCTGCTGGCAGCCGGCTGCGCCGGGGGCAGCGGCGGAGGCGACGAGGACACGCTCAAGGTGGCGTACCAGAAGTTCGGCACCTTCACCCAGATGGACGACCACATGAAGGCCGTCGCCGCAGAGTTCGAGGCGGCGAACCCGGACATGACCGTCGAGCTCGTCCCCATCGCCGGCCAGAACGACGACTACTTCACCAAGCTCGCCCTGATGAACCGCTCCCCCTCTACCGCCCCCGACGTGCAGTACGAGGACACGGCCAAGCTGAAGAGCGACGCCGCGGCTGGGTTCCTGCTGCCCCTGGACGAGTACACCGAGGCCTGGGACGACTGGGACATGTTCTACGTCAACGCCAAGGAGGCGGGGGTCGGCGAGGACGGCAAGCTCTACGGAGTCCCGATGGGCACCGACACGCGGGCGCTCTGGTACAACAAGGAGCTCTTCGCCGCTGCAGGCCTGCCCGTGCCGTGGGAGCCCGCCACCTGGGACGAGGTCCTCGACGCGGCCGCGACGCTGAAGGAGGCCTCCCCGGACGTCGTGCCCTTCAACATCTACTCCGGCAAGCCGCAGGGCGAGGGCGCCACGATGCAGGGCTTCGAGATGCTGCTCTACGGCACCGAGGGCGGCACCCTCTTCGACGACGACGAGGGCAAGTGGGTCACCGGGTCGCAGGGCTTCGTCGACTCCCTCGGCTTCATCGAGGACGTCTACCAGGGCGGGGTCGGCCCGACCCCCGAGCAGGCGCTCGACACCAACATCGCCACGATCGTCGGCGGCGAGTGGCTCCCGCAGTCGAAGGTCGGCATCGCCCTCGACGGGTCGTGGCTGAGCGGTACCTGGCTCGAGACGGGCACGAACCCGTGGCCGGAGTGGAGCGAGGTGCTCGGCCAGGCGCCCATGCCCACCCAGGACGGGCAGGCCCCGGGCGCGGTCAGCATGTCGGGCGGCTGGACCCTCGCGGTCGGCGCGAACAGCGCGAACCCCGACAAGGCGTTCGAGTTCATCGAGCAGTCGCTGAGCAAGGAGGGCTCGCAGTCCTACGACATCGCCGCGAGCCAGATCGCCGTGCGGAGCGACGTCGCCGAGGACCCGGAGTACGTCGCAGCCAACCCCTCGTTCGAGTTCTTCTCGTCGATCGTCCCCGTGACGCACTTCCGCCCGGCCACCACCGACTACAACCGCATCTCGAGCGAGATCACCATCGCGATGGAGGCGGTGATGACCGGCCAGCAGAGCCCCGAGGAGGCGGCGGCCGCGTACGACGAGGCCCTGGTCGGCATCGTCGGCGAGGACGCCACGGTCGAGGCCGACTGACGATGGCGACCCTCGCTCCTGCCCCGGTCGGTCGCGACGGCGACCGACCGGGCGGCCCCGGTGCGCGCCCGGGAGGTGAGCCGTCCGGTCGCCGGGCGGGCGCCTCCCGGGCCCGTGCCCTCCGCACCGCCGGACGCACCGTCCCGCTGGTGCCCGCGATCGTGCTGCTCGCGATCTTCCTGCTCGGCCCCGTCATCTCGTCGTTCTACGGGTCGTTCACCAACGCCTCCCTGACCGGCTACGCCGCCGGCGGCTCGGAGTTCGTCGGCTTCGCGAACTACCGCGAGCTGTTCGCCGACCCCGACTTCCCCAAGTCGGTGCTGCTCACGCTCGCGTTCGTGTTCTTCTCCGCCGTGGTCGGGCAGAACGTCATCGGGCTCGGCGTCGCCCTCCTGATGCGCTCGGCGAACAAGGGCGTCCGCGCGGTGGTCGGCACCTTCGTCATCGCCGCGTGGGTGCTGCCGGAGATCGTCGCCGCGTTCGTCGCGTACGCGTTCTTCAACGACGGCGGCACGCTCAACACGATCCTCGCCGGCCTCGGCGTCACCGGGGCGAACTGGCTCTACACGTTCCCGCTGATCTCGGTCATCATCGCCAACATCTGGCGCGGCGCCGCCTTCTCGATGCTCGTCTACTCGGCGGCCATCCAGGAGGTGCCGCCCGAGATCACGGAGGCGGCTGAGATGGACGGCGCCGGCGGTCTCAAGCGCCTGGTCTACATCACGCTGCCGGCGATCCGTCGCAGCATCTCGACGAACCTCATGCTCACGACCCTGCAGACGCTCTCGGTCTTCACCCTGATCTTCGTCATGACCGGCGGGGGCCCGGGCACCGACAGCTCGACGCTGCCGATCCTCGCTTACCAGGAGGCCTTCCGCTTCTCGCAGCTCGGGTTCGGCACCGCGATCGCGACCATCATGCTGCTCGTCGGGGCGGTCTTCTCGATCATCTACATCAGGGCGCTCAAGCCGGAGGTGGACTGACCGTGGCCATGACCTCGCCCAGCGGCCGTCGGCTCGCGCTGGTCTCGAACCTCGTCCTGGTCGTCGTGGGGCTCTGCTTCGCGGTGCCGCTCGTCTGGCTCGTGCTCGCCTCGGTCGACACGGACGCGTCCCTCTCGGCAGCCGTGCCCGACGAGTTCACGCTCGACAACTTCAGGCAGGTGCTCACGCCCGAGATCTCGTTCATCCCGCTCGCGAACAGCCTCGTGCTGTCCGGGGGTTGTGCGCTGATCACCGTCGTCGTGGCGATCCTCGCCGCGTACCCGTTGTCGCGCTACCGGATGCGGATCAACAAGCCGTTCCTCTACGGCATCCTCTTCGGGACGTGCCTGCCGATCACCGCCATGATGGTGCCGGTCTACAGCCTGTTCGTCTCGCTCGACCTGATCGACTCGATCGGCGGCACCGTGTTCTTCCTCGCGGCCTCCAGCCTGCCCATGGCGATCTGGATGTCGAAGAACTTCATGGACTCGGTGCCCGTCTCGCTCGAGGAGGCAGCCTGGACGGACGGCGCGTCGATGTTCTCGACGCTGACGCGCGTCGTCGTGCCGCTCATGCGGCCCGGCATCGCGGTCGTGTTCATCTTCGTGTTCATCCAGGCGTGGGGGAACTTCTTCGTTCCCTTCATCTTGCTGCTGAGCCCCGACAAGCAGCCCGCCGCCGTCAGCATCTTCAACTTCTTCGGACAGTACGGCTCGGTCGCCTACGGCCAGCTCGCGGCGTTCTCGATCGTGTACTCGGTGCCGGTCATCGCCCTCTACGTGCTGGTGTCGCGCACCCTCGGCGGGTCGAACGCCCTCGCCGGCGGGGTCAAGGGGTGATGTCGCTCCTCCACGACCGCGCCTGACCTGCCCTCGTCCCACCGGATCACCGAACCTCCGCGCGCTCGTGCGCGCTGACAAGGAGACTCTCCCCATGCACGACAACACCGCCCTCGTCGAGGCCCGCATCGACCGCTTCGTCCTCGACCGGATCACGCCGAACATCTACCGCCGCGCCGCGCCGCTCACCGTCGAGGCGTGGGAGGTGCCGGACGAGCCCGTGCCCTTCGCCGAGGCCGTCCGTCAGCAGTTCGTGCCCTTCGTCCCCGGCACGCCGTGGAGCCGGCCGTGGGGCACCACCTGGTTCCGGGTGACGGGCGTGGTGCCCGAGGGCTGGGGTGCAGACCCGGCCACGGCGCTCGAGGCCGTCGTCGACCTGGGCTTCAGCACACGTCAGCCCGGATTCCAGGCCGAGGGACTCGTCTGGCGTCGCGACGGGACGCTCGTGAAGGCCATCGAGCCGTACAACGGATACGTGCCGTTGGCGCTGGTGGGCGGCTCGGCCTCGCCGGGGGCGCCGATCGAGTTCTTCGTGGAGGCGGCGTCGAACCCCGACGTCGGCGGCAACTTCTTCTACCTCGAGACGCCCATGGGCGACAAGGCGACCGCGGGGACGGCACCCATCTACACGCTCCGGACCCTCGACCTCGCCGAGAGGGACACCGTGGTGTGGGAGCTCGACCGCGACATCTGGACGCTGCTCGGCCTGATGCGGACCCTCGACCCCGGCACCCCACGGCGACACGAGATCCTGCGCGCGCTCGAGCGGGCGTGCGAGGTCGTCGACCACGACGACGTCGCCGGGTCCGCGGTCCTCGGGCGTGAGGCGCTCGCGGGTGTGCTCGCATCGCCGGCCGCCGCCAGCGCCCACCGCGTCGTCGCGACCGGCCACGCGCACATCGACTCGGCCTGGCTCTGGCCCGTCCGCGAGACGCAGCGCAAGGTGGCGCGCACCTTCTCGAACGTCGTCGCCCTGATGGACGAGGACCCGCACTTCGTCTTCGCCGCCTCGAGCGCCCAGCAGTACGCGTGGGTGAAGGAGCGCTACCCCGACCTCTTCGCCCGCATGAAGGAGAAGATCGCCGAGGGCCGGTTCGTGCCGGTCGGCGGGATGTGGGTCGAGTCCGACACGAACATGCCGGGAGGCGAGGCGTTGGCCCGTCAGTTCGTGGCCGGCCACGCCTTCTTCCGGCGCGAGTTCGGGATCGAGTGCGACGAGGTCTGGCTGCCCGACTCGTTCGGCTACACGGGCGCCATGCCGCAGATCGCCCGCGCGGCCGGCGCCCACTCGTTCTTCACGCAGAAGGAGTCGTGGAACGAGACCAACCGGATGCCGCACCACACGTTCCTGTGGGAGGGCATCGACGGGAGTCGGGTCTTCACGCACTTCCCGCCGGTCGACACCTACAACTCCGACCTCTCGGCGGTCGAGCTGGCACACGCCGAGCGCGAGTACAGCGAGAAGGGCGTCTCCAACGTCTCGATCGTGCCGTTCGGCTGGGGCGACGGCGGTGGCGGGCCGACCCGCGAGATGATGGCCGCCGCGAGGCGGGCCGCCGATCTCGAGGGCTCGCCGCGCGTGACCGTCGGCACCCCCGCCTCCTTCTTCGCGCAGGCCCGTGACGAGATGCCCGACCCGGCGGTCTGGTCGGGCGAGATGTACCTCGAGTTCCACCGAGGCACGTACACCTCGCAGGCGCGCACGAAGCAGGGCAACCGCCGCAGCGAGCACCTGCTGCGCGAGGCCGAGCTGTGGTGCGCCACCGCGGCCGTCCGGGGTCTGCTCGACTACCCGCACGACGAGCTGGACGAGCTCTGGCAGACCGTCCTGCTGCTGCAGTTCCACGACATCCTCCCCGGCTCGTCCATCGCCTGGGTGCACCAGGACGCCGAGCGGAACTACGCCCGGGTCGCCGAGCAGCTCGGTGCGTTGACGGCCAGGGCGCAGGAGGTGCTGGCCGGGCAAGGCGACGTGGCCGTCGCCTTCAACGCCGGCCCGGTCCCGCACCGCGGGGTGGCCGCGTCGTCCGCAGCGGTCGTCGGCAGCAGCGGCGGCGCAGCGGCCGGCTCGACGGCGACCGGCGTGGTGCTCGACGCCGACGGCGACGGCTGGGTGCTCTCGAACGGGCTCGTCAGGGCGGTCTTCGACTCCGACGGCCTCGTCTCGTCGCTCGTCGACTCGACGTCCGGGCGTGATCTCGTCGCTCCCGGCGCGAGGCTCGGACTGCTGCAGATCTTCCGGGACACTCCGAACCAGTGGGACGCGTGGGACATCGACGCCGTCTACGCCAACGCCCGCACCGACCTCGTCGACGCTGTGTCGGTCGAGGTCGACGGGGTGTCGCTCGTGGTGACGCGGACGACCGGCACGTCGACGATCGTGCAGCGCTGGGCCCTCGAGGAGGGCGAGGCGGAGCTGCAGCTGGTGACCGAGGTCGACTGGCACGAGAGGCAGAAGCTGCTGAAGCTGGCCTTCCCGCTCGACGTGCACGCCGACCGCGCGGCGTCCGAGGTCCAGTTCGGGCACGTGCAGCGCCCCACGCACTCCAACACCTCGTGGGACTTCGCCCGGTTCGAGACGGTCGCCCATCGGTGGGTGCACGTGGCCGAGCCGGGCTTCGGGGTGGCCGTCGCGAACGACTCGACGTACGGGCACGACGTCACGCGCTCGACCCGGGACGACGGCGGCACCACCACGCTCGTGCGGCAGTCGCTGCTGAGGGCGCCGGTGTTCCCCGACCCGCACGCCGACCAGGGCCGCCACGTGCTGCGGTCGACCGTGCGCGTCGCGCCCGACGTGGTCGACGCGCTGTCGGCCGGCTACCGGCTGAACTTGCCGCTGCGCACGGTCGCCGGGAGCGGCGTCCCGGTCGCCCCGCTCGTGTCGTCGTCGTCGCCGGCGGTCGTGGTGGAGGCGGTCAAGCTCGCCGAGGACCGCTCGGGCGACCTCGTCGTCCGCCTCTACGAGGCGAGGGGGTCGAGGGCCGCGTCGACCATCGAGGTCGACACGTCGGCCGGGCTCGGCGCAGCCTGGAGGACGGACCTGCACGAGCGCGAGCTCGGGGTGGACGGAGCCGACGTCCCCGGCGCCGCGCGCTGGGCCGCGGGGGAGCCCGTCGAGCTGACACTGCGCCCGTTCGAGATCGTCACCCTGCGCTTCGCGCGCCGGGGCTGAGGCCCGCCCGGCCGGCCGGCCGGGTCGGCCGGTCGGCTGGCTGGCCGTCGGTCGGCCCGGTGAACCGGCGGGAAGTGCTTCTCGGGAAGGCCCGGGCAGCACTTCCTGCCGGTTCACGGCGGAGCAGAGGAGGAAAGGGAGAGGGAGGAAGAAAGAGGAAGCGTCAGCTGAGGGTGGCGACGGGGACGAGATCGGCCTGCGCACCTGCCATGGCCGCCCCGACGGCGGCGGCGGGCAGGCCCGCGGGCAGCAGCACGAGCCGCGAGGCGAGGTCGAGCGACGCGATGAACGAGGAGGCGGCGGCCTGGTGGGCGAGCGCCTCACGCACCGGCCCCATCAGCTCGTCGCCGAGCGCGCTCATCCCGCCGCCGACGACGATCGTCTGCACGTCGACCGTCAGGGCTAGCAGCCGGACGGCCTGCGCGACCCCGTCGACCAGGGTGCGTCGGGCCTGCACGGCCAGGTGATCGCCGTCGGCTGCCGCGTCGAGGAGGGCGCGTGCCGGGTGCAGGGCGGTGGTCGGCCAGAGCCGGGCCGCCGCCGACCCCGAGGCGACGGTCTCGAGGCAGCCGCGCTGTCCGCACGCGCACCAGGCGCCGGCCGGGTCGACGGGGACGTGGCCGATCTCGCCCGCGGCCCCGTGCGCGCCGCGGCGGACCTGACCGTCGAGGACCAGCCCGGCGGCGAGGCCGGTGCCGAGGTTCAGGTAGGCGACCGAGCCCTGCAGGGACATCGCGTGCCACGCGCCGAGCGCCGCGGCGTTGACGTCGTTCTCGACCCGGACGGGCACGCCGAGGCGGCGGGCCAGCTCGTCGCCGAGCGCCGTGTCGACGAGGCCGAGGTTGACGGCGTGGCCGACCCTGCCGGTGGTGGCGTCGACGACGCCGGGCACGCCGACGCCGACCGACGCCAGACGGTCGAGCGGCACGCCGGTGAGCGCCGAGAGGCGCCGCGCGGCCTCGACCGCGTTGTCGAGCACCTCGTCGGTGCCGAAGCCCGAGGCGAGCCGGACGCGGTGCACGGGCCGGGGCGACCGGGCGCCGTCGTCGGCGACGGCCACGGCGTCGATCTTCGTCCCGCCGATGTCGAGGCCCAGCCTCACGGGCACGGCTCCGACGCCACGGCGCGGTCGCGGCGAGGAGCCCCGCTCGCGACCAGGACGGGCGTCACGACGATGCCGGGGAAGGCGGGGACGGGCCTGCTCATGGGTGTTAGTAAAGCTTACTAACCGGACGGCAGCAAGCACGAGACCCCCGAGATCTCGGGCTCGTTTCGGGTATTGACCAGCCGTGTTTCCTGCTCGTAAACTCACCGCACCAGCCTTGACAACGTGTTTGTAAGGCATTTTTACTAAACGGCAACGCTGCCGGGCCCGTCTCGCACCACGAGACGGCGCACGCCTCTCGAGGCCCCGGTCGGCGACGCCCGAGACGAGAGGAGGCGACCGTGCCCCGAGCAGCCGCCCCCCGTGCCGCCGGCGTCGCCGCCCTCGGTGCCGGTGCCGCTCCTGCGGTCGCGGAGCGCGCCTCCTCGACCCTGCGGGTGACCGCCAAGTCGCTGCCGCAGCACACCCGGGCCCGCAACCGCTCGCTCGTGCTGCAGACCCTCTGGCACCAGGGCTCGATGAGCCGCGCCGACCTCGCCCGCGAGAGCGGGCTCACCCGGCCGACCGTCTCGGGCATCGTGCAGGAGCTGGCCGACGAGGGGGTCGTGGCGGAGCTCGGCCTGCGCGGCGACTCCCGGGTCGGCAAGCCGGCGACGCTCGTCGGCATCCGGCCCGACTCGTTCCACATCCTCGCGCTCGACCTCTCGTCGGCGGAGCGGTTCTCCGGCGCCGTCGTCGACGTCCGCGGCGAGGTCGTCGGCCGGGCCAGCGTCGACATCGACGGGGCGACGGGCGAGGCGGCCGTGGCGCTGGCCGAGCGCCTCGTCGACGAGCTGTCCTCGCTGACGACCACGCGCCTCCTCGGCGTCGGGGTGGGAACGCCCGGCATCGTCGACCACCAGGGCGTCGTGCGCACGGCGGTGCACCTGGGCTGGTGGGACCTTCCGCTCGCGGCCCGGCTGAGCGCACGCACGGGCGTGCCGGTGCACGTCGGCAACGACGCGAACCTGGCAGCCCTCGGGGTGCACACCTTCGGCGACCCGGAGCGCGATCCGTCCCGCAGCCTGATGGTGATCACCATCGAGCACGGCGTGGGCGTGGGCCTCATCGTCGGGGGAGCGCTCGTCGAGGGCGACCGCTTCTCGGCCGGCGAGATCGGGCACGTCACGGTCGACGAGGCCGGCGACGTGTGCGCCTGCGGCCGACGCGGCTGCCTCGAGGTCTCGCTCGCGGCACCGGGGCTGTCGGCCCGCCTGCGCGCCGTCGACCCCGGCTCGCGCGGCGCCGTGCTGCACGCCGCGGGGCGCGACCTCGGCTTCGTGCTCGCCCCCGTCGTGAGCGCCCTCGGGCTCGACGAGGTCGTGCTCTCGGGGCCCCGTGAGCTGCTCGACGGCGTGCTGCTGCGCGCGGCGGTCGAGACGGTCAGGGCCCGCACTCTCGCGGCCGTCGGCCAGGGGCTCGTCCTCCGCTACGCGGGCGACGACCGCGACCTGGCCGTGCTCGGCGCCGCCTCCCTCGTGCTCTCGGCCGAGCTGGGCGTCTCGTGACGGCGCGTGGCCGAACGGCGCGCTGGTCCTGCCCCGGCGGCCCCTCCCCAGGCGCTGCCGCCGCCCGATCCACCACAGACCGCACCACCCGCACCAGCACCGCACGCACCTGTTCGACCACCATCACTCCCAGCAGCACCCCGCGGCACCGCCGCCCCGTCCACGAGGAGACACAATGCGAATGACACGTCACACAGCGGTCGCGGCCCTCGGCCTCACGGCCGCACTCGCCCTGACCGCCTGCTCCAGTGCGGGCACGGCAGGAGGCGGCAGCAGCGACGGCCCGCAGACGGTGCCCACCACGAAGGGCGACGGCGAGACGCTGACCGTCTGGGTCATGACGGGCGACTACACCGACGAGACCATCAAGGCGATCAACGACGAGTTCACCGAGCAGACCGGTGCGGAGGTGGACGTCCAGACCCAGCAGTGGGACGGCATCACCACCAAGATCAGCACCGCGCTCGCGACGTCGACGCCGCCCGACGTGCTCGACCTCGGCAACACCCAGGTCGCGAGCTACGCCGAGAACGGCGCCCTGCTCGACCTGAGCGACTACGCGGACGACATCGCCCAGGGCCAGGAGTGGCTCACCGGCCTCGAGGAGCCAGCCACGGTCGACGGCTCGCTGTACGGCGTCCCCGGCTTCGCCGGAGCCCGCGCGGTCATCTACAACAAGGCCCAGTGGGAGGCCGCCGGCATCACCGACGAGCCCACGACCTACGACGAGCTCACCGCCGACCTCGACGCGCTGAAGGCCGCGAACCCGGCCAGCGACTACTCGCCCTTCTACACGCCTGGCGAGTACTGGTACGCGGGCATGCAGTTCGTCTGGGACGCCGGTGGAGAGATCGCCACGCAGGGCGACGACGGCTCGTGGGAGGCCGGCTTCAGCTCGCCGGAGGCACAGCAAGGCCTCGAGGACTGGCAGGAGTTCCAGAACTCGTACTCGACCGGCGCCTCGCAGACGCTCGACACCGACGTGCCCGACCAGAACCAGGTCTTCGCCGACGGCAAGACGGGCGCCGTGCTCGGCACCAACGGCAAGATCGACCTCATCAAGGAGTTCAACCCGGCCCTGACCGACGACGACTTCGGCACGTTCCCGTTCCCCGGCAAGTCGGGCGACTCGCAGCCCGTCATGCTCGGCGGCTCCGACTGGGGCATCGCCACGAAGAGCGCGAACAGCGAGCTGGCTCTGCAGTGGGTGAAGATCGCCGCGAGCCCCGAGATCCAGAACGACTGGGTCTACGGCAACGACGGCTGGATCCCCAACAGCACCGACGGCATCGAGGCCGCGCAGAGCACCCTCAGCGACATCGACGAGGGCTTCTTCACGGCGGCGCTGAACTCGAAGGCCACCCCGGCCAGCGGCAACTGGGCCGCTCTCGAGGGCGACCGCAGCATCAACGAGCTCTTCTCGAGCATCGCATCGGGCACCAAGTCGCCCGAGGCTGCCGCTGAGGCGTTCGACAGCTCGACGGACGACGCGCTGAACAAGTAGTCCCCCCAGGAAGCGGCTCCACACCGCAGGGCCGGGCGACGCACGAGCAGGACGTGCGCCGCCCGGCCGGCACCACCCCACTCGACCAGCTCCTCCGCTCGACCCGATCTCCGCTCGACCCGATCTCTGAGTCCCGATCCAGGAAGCAGCCATGGCCGTCACCACAGCGCCGCCCCTCCCACCCCGCCAGCACGCCCCCGAGGGCCCGGCCCCGCGGCCGCGGAAGAAGCGCCAGCTCGCGCCGTTGTGGCTGCTGAGCCCGGCGGGCATCGTCCTGCTCGTCGTGATGGTCGCGCCGATCGTGTTCCTGGTCTTCACCTCGTTCACGAACTACGACCAGCGCAGCCTGTTCACCGGCGCCTACGAATCGGTCGGCCTGCAGCAGTACGTCACGCTCTTCACCGACAGCGACTTCTGGTGGTCGCTGCTCCGCACGGTCCTGTTCACCGCGGCCATGGTCGCCGGCAGCGTCGTCATCGGCATGGGCGTCTCGCACCTGCTGACGCGGATCCACACGAGCATGCGCTACGTCGTCACGGTCGTGCTGATCTTCGCGTGGGCGATGCCGAACGTCGCCTCCTCGCTGGTCTGGAACTGGCTGTTCCAGCCGGGCTACGGCGTCGTCAACTGGATGCTCACGCAGCTGCGAGTCTTCGGCGACATGACCGACACGCAGTGGTCGAACGACCCCCTGCTGTCGTACACGTCGATCTGGATGCTGATCGTCTGGCAGGCGGTGCCCTTCATCGCGCTGACCCTCTACGCCGCCGAGACGCAGGTGTCGCCCGAGTACAAGGAGGCGGCCCGTCTCGACGGTGCCGGCGAGTGGCGCGTGTACCGCGACGTCACCCTGCAGTTCCTCAAGCCGACCCTGCTGCTCGTGACGATCCTCTCGATCATCTGGGACTACAACGTCTTCAACCAGATCTGGCTCGTCTCGCAGGGCGGCCCCGACGACGCCACGTCGACCCTGGGCGTCTTCATGTACAAGACGGCGTTCGTCGGCTTCGAGATCGGACAGGGCGCCGCGATCTCGGTCGTCACCACCCTGCTGCTGCTCGGCCTGACCGCGTTCTACATCCGCAACCTGATCCGCTCGGGAGAAGACCTGTGACCACGACAGTCCCCACCGGAGTCGGCGCCTCGGCGACCGACGGCCCCTCCGAGACCGCAGCCGCTGCCGACTCGGCCGTCTCCGCCTCCGCGAGCCCTGCCCCGGGCTCCTCCGACGGCACCGCAAGAGGCGCGACGCCCGTCCGCCGGTCACGTCGTCGCAAGAAGCCCCGCTGGTTCAGCAACTCGCTCGCGGTGCTCTTCAGCGCCGTGTGGATCTTCCCCGTCTACTGGATGGTCAACACCGCCTTCAAGCCGCGGTCGGAGTCGATGACGACGACACCGCTGTTCCTGCCGCAGAACCCGACGCTCGACAACTTCGTCGTCGCGATCACGCAGAGCGGGTTCCTCGTGAACCTGCGCAACAGCGCCGTGGTCGTCGTCGCGACGGTGCTGCTCGCGATCATCCTGGGGTTCTTCGCCGCCGCGGCGCTCTCGCGGTTCCGCTTCCGCGGGCGACGCACGATCATGATCGTCATCCTCGCGGTGCAGATGCTGCCGACGACGGCCCTGCTCATCCCGTTGTTCCTGATCTTCAACAGCCTCGGACTGCTCGGCACCTACGCGGGCCTCGTGCTGGCGTACATCGCGACGGTGCTGCCGTTCTCGATCTGGGTGATGCGCGGGTTCTTCGTGGCCATCCCGATGGAGATCGAGGAGGCGGCCCAGCTCGATGGGGCGAACACCTGGCAGGTGCTGACCCGCATCCTGTTCCCGCTGGTCGCGCCGGGCGTCATCGCGACGAGCATCTTCGCGTTCATCGCGGCCTGGAACGACTACATCATCGCCTACACCTTCATGAAGGACCAGTCGATGTACACGCTGCCGGTCTGGCTCGCGTCGTTCGTCTCGCAGAACACCGGCACCGACTCCGGCGGGCAGATGGCGGCCAGCGTGCTGTTCTCGCTGCCGGTCGTCGTCTTCTTCGTCATCATCCAACGCAACCTGGTGTCGGGCATGTCCGCCGGTGCCGTGAAGGGCTAGAACCGTGACCGACCCCCTGCTGCTGCCCCGTGTCGACCAGCTGACCACCGCCTCCGGCGCGTACCTGCTCGACTCCGCCACCCGCGTCTCGGCGCCCGACGAGCTCGCCGGCACGGTCGCCTGGCTGCAGTCCGTGCTGCGGCCCGCGACCGGGCTGCCCCTGCGCGAGGGGGACGGCGACGGCGCCGGCATCTCGCTCGACCTCGACCCCGCGCTCGACGACGAGGGCTACCGGGTCGAGGTGCGCCCGGCCGGCGTCCGCATCACGGGCGGCTCGGCCGCCGGCGTCTTCTACGGCGCGCAGGTGCTGCGGCAGCTGCTGCCGCCCGAGGTGTTCCGTCGCTCGCTCGTCGAGGGCGTCGAGTGGTCGGTGCCCGCCGTCGACGTCGCCGACTCGCCCCGGTTCGGCTGGCGCGGCATGCACCTCGACGTGGCTCGGCACTTCATGCCGACGCACGACGTCATGCGCCTGGTCGACCTCATGGCGATGCACCGCCTCAACACGCTGCACTGGCACCTGACCGAGGACCAGGGCTGGCGCATCGAGATCGTGAAGTACCCCCGGCTGACGACGGTGGGAGCCTGGCGTGCGTCGTCGCAGGTGGGCGCCGGCCCCGACGCCGTGCAGGACGGCCGTCCGCACGGCGGCTTCTACACGCAGGCCGACATCCGCGAGGTCGTCGCCTACGCCGCCGCGCGGCACGTGACCGTCGTGCCCGAGATCGACGTCCCCGGCCACTCGATGGCCGCCATCACCGCCTACCCGCACCTCGGGGTCGGCGCGGTCGAGGTCGGCGGGCTTCCCGTGCCCGAGCCGCGGCAGATCGCGGTCGGCACCGAGTGGGGCATCTTCGAGGACGTCCTCAACACCGAGCAGTCGACCGTCGACTTCTACAAGGACGTCCTCACCGAGGTGATGAGCCTGTTCCCCGGCACCTGGATCGGCGTCGGCGGCGACGAGTGCCCGAAGGCCCAGTGGGAGGCGGACCCCCGCACCCAGGAGCTGATGCGCGAGCGCGGCCTCGCCGACGAGGAACAGCTGCAGGCCTGGTTCATCGGCCAGCTCGACGAGCACGTGGCCGCCGCGGGCCGCCGCACCTTCGGCTGGGACGAGATCCTCGAAGGACACAGCCGCGAGGGGCACGGTCCGGACGGCGCCCGACCCATGTCACCCGGCGCGACCGTCGCCTCCTGGCGAGGCATGACCGGAGCGGTGACCGCCGCCCGGCTGGGCTACGACGTCGTCGCCTGCCCCGACGACCAGGTGTACCTCGACTACCGCCAGTCCGACTCGCCCGACGAGCCGATCCCCGTCTCGATCGTGCTCGGCCTCGAGGACGTCTACGCGTTCGAGCCCGTCCCGGCCGAGCTGACCGCCGAGGAGGCGCGGCACGTGCTGGGCGGCCAGGCGAACGTCTGGACCGAGCACATGGACTCGCCCCGCACCGTGGACTTCCTCGTGTTCCCTCGCCTCTGCGCGGTGGCGGACGTGCTCTGGTCGGACGCGCCGCGGGACTTCGCGGGCTTCTCCGCGCGGCTCGACCACCACCTCCTGCGCCTCGAGGCGGCGGGGGTCGAGTACCACCGGGCGTCGGGTCCGCTGCCGTGGCAGACGCGTCCCGGCGTGCCCGGCCGGCCGGCCTCGCGGGAGGACCGCGCCGCTTACATCGCCTCGGTCACCGCCAACATCGCCTGAGCCGTCCGCGCCCTCCCTCTCCGCATTCAGGAACTTCGGTCCTGATCCGCGCGAGGGAGGGAGCGCGGGTCCTGAGTCGTGCACTGATCAGGAACGCGCGACCGCCCGTTCCTGAGTGAGGAGAGCTCCGTGTCGACGTTGGTGCTGGTCGGGGCGACGGTCCACGACGGTCGAGGAGGCGCGGCGCAGGTCGCCGACGTCGTCGTGCGCGACGGGGTGGTCGCGGCCGTGGGACCCGGGGCCGCCGCGTCCGTCGTCGAGGCGGGTCGCGCCTCCTCGGCGCTCGCTTCCGGCTCGGGCTCGGGCTCGGGCTCCGTCGCAGGCGTCGGGGTGGTCGACGCCCACGGGCTCGAGGTGCTGCCCGGGTTCGTCGACGTGCACGCGCACGACGACGCGGCGCTGTTCCGCCCCGGCGGCATCACGCCGAAGACGGCGCAGGGCGTGACGACGACGATCGTCGGCAACTGTGGCCAGGGCGCAGCGCCGTCCGCGCCGCCGCCGTCCCGGCCGAGCGACCCGCCCGACCGGTCGCTCGAGCAGTACTCCCTGCCGGTGCTCGGCCCGTTCCCCGACCGGCGCTGGGCGACCTTCGGAGACTACGTGGACACGCTCGCCCGCGAACCGCTGGGCATCCACGCGAGGGCGCTCGTGCCGCACGCCCCGGTGCGCGCCTCCGTGCTCGGCATGGCGCGGCGGCCTGCCGACGCAAGCGAGACCTCACGCATCGCGGGGAAGGTCGGCGACGCACTCGACGCCGGTGCGCTCGGCGTCTCGCTGGGCCTGATGTACGCGCCCGGCGACGCCGCCGACCGGCCCGAGCTGCTCGCGATCGCCCGCGAGGTCGCGGCCAGGGACGGGCTGCTCGTCGCCCACGTCCGCAACGAGGCCGACGGGCTGCGCGCCTCCGTCGACGAGCTCGCGTCGCTCGGCCGGGAGTCGGGCGCTCGCGTGCACGTCAGCCACCTCAAGGTGACCGGGCCGCGGAACGTCGGCGGGATGGGCGCGATCGTCGAGCACCTGGACGACCTGCGCGCCGAGGGGCTCGACATCAGCGCCGACGTCTATCCCTACGACGCCGGGAGCACGACGGTGGCGTCGCTGTTCCCGCCCTCGACGGCCGACCGCGGGGTCGACAGCCTGCTCGAGGCACTCGGCGACCCGACCGCCCGGGCCGCGGTGCTCGCCGGCCTCGAGCAGCCCTGGCCGGGCACGGCGCTCGAGAACCAGTGGGCGGCGATCGGACCTGCGCGCATCCTGCTCGCCGGCTTCGCGCGGCCGGAGAACGCCGGGCTCGAGGGGCGCAGCGTCGCCGACATCGCCGCCGAGCTCGGCGGTGACCCGCGCGAGGTGCTCGCCGACCTCGTCCTCGCCGAGCGGGGCGCGCTGACCGTGATCGTGTTCCACACCGACCTCGAGGGGATGCGCACCGCCCTCGCCTGGCCGCACACGCTCGTCGGCTCGGACGGGCTTCCGCGCGAGTCGGGCACCGTGCACCCTCGGCTGTACGGCACCTTCGCCCGGCTGCTCGACGTGTACGGCGGCACCGGGCCCTCGGCGGTGCTGACCCGCGAGGAGGCGGTGCACCGGATGAGCGTCGCCGCGCACCGCCGCTTCCGGACCGGCACCTCCTCGACGCCCGTGGGGGTCGTGCCCGGGGCGGCTGCCGACCTGCAGCTCATCGACCCGGTCGCGTACGCCGACCGGGCGACGTACGCGGAGCCGCGGTGCCCGCCGTCGGGGGTGCGCGGCGTGTGGGTCGCAGGCGAGCTCGTCGCCGGCGAGCTCGCAGGGCTCGCAGGGCTCGCCTGACGTTCACGGCCACGACACTGCCCGGGGGTGTTCGCTCGACCACAGCTCGCCGACACCCGACTCGGCGCGCGCCGGACGACGAGGAGACACCATGGAGCTGTTGTTGCTGGGAGCCACCGGGGGAGTCGGGTCGCACCTGCTGCGCCAGGCGCTCGCCGCCGGTCACGAGGTCACGGTGC
This sequence comes from Frigoribacterium sp. PhB107, assembly GCF_003751515.1. Taxonomy (NCBI): domain Bacteria; kingdom Bacillati; phylum Actinomycetota; class Actinomycetes; order Micrococcales; family Microbacteriaceae; genus Frigoribacterium; species Frigoribacterium sp. PhB107. The sequence continues at coordinate 525,493 of NZ_RJKU01000002.1, forward strand.
TGGTGCGCGACGACGCGGCGCTGGACGACGCCGACGTCGACGGGGTGCGCGTCGTCGTCGGCGACGCCACCTCCGCGGACGACGTGGCCGAGGCGGTCGTGGGGCAGGACGCCGTCCTGAACGCGGTCGGCTCGCGCCGCGTGCGGCACCCCGTCGAGGTCGAGGTGGGCGAGGCGCTGCTGCCGGCGATGCGGGCGTCGGGCGTCCGCCGGCTCGTCGTCTGCTCGGCGTTCGGCGTCGGCGATACCGAGGCCGACGCCAGCGCCCTGCAGAAGATCTTCTTCCACACGGTGCTCGGCAAGGTCTACGAGGCGAAGGAGGCGGCCGACGCGCAGGTGCGCGCCAGCGGCCTCGACTGGACCCTCGTCTACCCCACGCGCCTCGTGGACGACCCCGCGACGGGAGACGTCGTGGCGTCCGAGCACCTCGCCGACGGCGCGTCGACCCAGGTGACGCGCGCCGACGTGGCCCGCTTCATGCTCGCGCAGCTCGGCGACGACACCTGGCTCCGCCGCACGGCGGTGCTCACGGGCGCGTAGGCGGCTGGATCGGCGTTGACGCCTGTCGCTGTCGCTGTCGCTGCTGCTGCCGCCGCCGCCGCCGCGGGCGGCTCAGCCGAGGACGGCGAGTGCGTCGATCTCGACGAGCATCGCCTCGTTCGGCAGCTCGACGAAGATCGTCGTGCGGGTGGGGAAGACGCCGCTGGTGACGTTCGCCCGCACCCAGGTCTCGTAGGCCGCGTTCATCTCGGCGAAGTCGCTGCGCTGCGTGAGGAACACGCGCAGGGACATGACGTCGTCGACGGTGCCGCCCGCCGCCTCCACGATCGCCTTCACGTTGTCGAGCGTGCGCAGGGTCTGGGCCGTCAGGTCTCCGCGGAACAGGTACTCGCCCGTCGCCGGGTCCTGCGGGCCCTGGCCGGAGACGGCGAGGAACCCGTTCTTCAGCACGCCCTGCGAGAAGATCGGCATGGGGGTGGGGGCTCCGGTGGTGATCACCTGGGTCTTGTCGCTCACAGGGGGCCTCTCTTCTGTGTCGGTGGTGGTGTCGTGGGGCTGTGGCCTCCCCGTCGAGGAGGCGGTGGCTGTGGACGGCGCACGGTCGCACCGTCACCCCTGCAAAGCTATCGGGAGACCGCCCCGCTCCACGACGAGAGGACACCCCGTGCAGACGTCAAAGGCCACCTTCGCGAGCGAGCGCCGGCCGGTGCCGCTGCTCCGCCTCCCCACGCCCGTCCTCACCGTCGACCTCGACGCCCTCGAGCACAACGTCGAAACGATGGCCGCGTGGTGCCGCGCGGCCGGCGTCGACCTGGCGCCGCACGGCAAGACCACCATGTCGCCCGACATCTGGCGGCGGCAGCTCGACGCGGGCGCGTGGGGCATCACCGTCGCGACGGCGTTCCAGGCGGCGGTGGCCCGCGAGTCCGACGTGCCGAACGTCGTGCTGGCCGGGACGACCTTCTCCGAGGAGGCGCTCGTCGCCCTCGCGGCCGACCCCGGGTCCACGCGCGTGCTGATGTGGGTCGACTCGGTCGCGGCCGTCCGGCTCGCCGACGAGGCGCTCGCGCGGGCGGCCGCGCGGACCTCGGGCCCCGCCGACGCCTCCCGTGCTGCGGACCCTGACGCGGCCGTGTCGCCCCTCGCCGTCCTCGTCGAGATCGGCTCGCCCGTCGGCCGGACCGGGGCCCGCACCGTCGCCGAGGCGCTCGCCGTGGTCGACGCCGTCGTCGCGGCGCCGCACCTCGTCCTCGCCGGCGTCACCGGCTACGAGGGTGCCCTGACGCACGACGTCGATCCCGCGGGCATCGAGATGATCGACGACTACCTGCGCACGGTGCTCGAGCTGCTCGACGCGATCGACCTCGCGGCGTTCGAGCCCTGGCTGGCGGGCGGCGGCGACGTCGTCGTGAGCGCGGGCGGCAGCGTCTACTTCGAGCGCGTCGTCGCCGTGCTCGCCGAGCGCCACGACCCGGACGGCGAACGAGGGCCCCGGACGCGCGTGGTGCTCCGCTCGGGCTCGTACGTCGCGCACGACCACGACCTCTATCGCCGGCTCACGCCGTTCGCCCGCGACACGACCCCGCCGATCGACGGCGCCACGGGCCGCGAGTCGTTCCTGCCCGCGATCGAGCTCTGGGCGAGCGTCATCTCCCGCCCCGAGCCCGGGCTCGCCCTGCTCAACGTCGGGAGACGCGACACGGCCGACGACGAGGGCCTGCCCCTGCCCCTCGACGCCTGGCGGCCGACCGCAGGAGGCAGCACGGACGACACGTCGGCGACGCGCCTCGACGGAGCGCTCGAGGGTGCCGTGGTGACCGCCCTGAACGACCAGCACGCCTTCCTCCGGCTGGGCGCCTCCTCGGGGCTGGCTGTGGGCGACCTGGTGCGCCTCGGCGTCTCGCACCCCTGCACGACGCTGTCGCAGTGGCGCGAGCTCTCGCTCGTGCGCGGCGGCACGGCCGTCCGCGAGCAGCCCCCGGTGGTCGAGGGCACCTGGCTGACGCGCTTCTGAGCACTGCCGAGGCAGGGCCCGCGAGACCGGTCGAGTTCGTCGGCAACGGGCGGTGACGACGGCCCGCCCACGACGGACCCGCCCGCCGTCCGAACGGCAGAGGGGGCCGGTCGGCCCGTCAGCCTGCAGCGAGCCGGTCGTAGAGGGCGTCGACCTCGGGGTCGACCACGCGTCGCGACGCGTCGGCGTCGTGCCAGGCGACGATCTGGCGGGCACCCTCGGCGAAGGGCACGCGCGGCTCCCAGCCGACGGCGACCTCGCGGACCTTCGACGAGTCGAACAGGGCGGGGTGGCTGCGGTCGCCGCGCAGGTCGGCGTCCCACTCGGGCGCCGCCGCGACCAGGTCGTGGGTCGTGCGGTGGACGACGTGCAGCGACCCGCCGGCCGCGTCCGAGAGGCAGCGCGCGATCTGGTTCCAGGTGAGCAGCTCGGACGACATGATGTTGAACGCCTCGCCCGACGCCTCGGGGGCGCCGAGCAGCGGGACGAACGCCCGCGCGAAGTCGTCCGCGTGGGTCATCGCCCACATCGAGGTGCCGTCGCCGTGCAGCACGACGGGGGCTCCGCGACGCATCCGCTCGACGACGGTCCAGCCGCCGAGCAGCGGCACGTGGGTGCGGTCGTAGGTGTGCGACGGGCGCACGACGGTCGCGCGGACCCGGCCTGCGAGGTGCTCGTCGCGCAGCAGCCGCTCGCAGGCGATCTTGTCGCGGGCGTAAGGCGACCACGGGTTGAACAGAGGGGTCGACTCCGAGATCAGCAGCGCGGCGGGCGGCTTCTGGTACGTGGAGGCGGAGCCGATGAACACGTACTGGTCGGCGTGCGGCACCACGGCGCGCAGCATCGTGCGCAGCTCGTCGGGCGTGAAGGTCAGGAAGTCGGCCACGGAGTCGAAGCTGCGGCCTGCCAGGGCCGTGACCAGCGCCTCCTCGTCGCGGACGTCGGCGACGATCGACTCGACCTCGTCGGGGAGGGGGCGGCTGGCGGTGCTGCCGCGGTTGAGCACCGAGACGGACCAGCCGACGCGCAGCGCCTCGCGCACGCACGCGGCGCTGATCTGGCCGGTGCCGCCGACCACGAGGAGGGACTTCTGCGTCATGGCTCCACTGTGCACGCTCACGGTCGGGGCGGGCCAGCCTCGGCGGGCAGGGTCGCCCGGGTGCGTCAGGGGGCGCGCGGCGTGGGCGTGCGCGGTGCGACGTCGCGTGCCACAGCGACCGCGGCGTCGACCGCCGCGCGCGCGGCCCGGACGACGGAGGCGTCGGTCACGGCGTACGAGTCGGTCGCGCCCGCCGAGCCCAGCGAGACGAGCGATCGGCCGTTCTCGTCCCCGGCCCCGGGCGTCCCGGCTGCCGCGGTCGTGGCGGCGGTCGTCGACGCCGACAGGTGCACCGCGGCGACGCCCGCCTCCACCAGCGCCGTGACGTCGTCGAGCCGCACGCCGCCGCCCGCCATGACCTCGACGCCGCCCGCCGCCGCGACCATGTCGGGCAGCACGCCCGAGGCGAGCCCGTCGCGGGCCCGGGAGGCGCCTCCCGAAGTGAGGACCCGGTCGACGCCGAGCGCGGCCAGGGCGGCGACCGCGTCGACCGGCGAGGCCGCCCGGTCGACGGCGCGGTGCACGGTGACGTCGAGGCGTGGGCCGCCGAGCTCGGCAGGACGGGCGCCCGCCGCGTCGCGCGCAGCCGAGACGAGCCGTGCGACGGCGTCGACGTCGAGGGAGCCGTCGGCCCGCAGCGCGCCCACGACGACCCCGGCGACGCCGGCTGCGACGAGGGTGCGGACCTCGCGCTCCATCACGGCGAGGTCCGTGTCGTCGTAGACGAAGTCGCCGCCGCGCGCCCGAACGAGGGCGTGCACCGGCACGCCCGTCGTGACCACCGCCTCCGTGAGTCCCTGGGACGGCGTGACGCCCCCGATCTCGAGCGCGGTGCAGAGCTCGACCCGGTCGGCTCCCTCGGCCAGCGCGGTGCAGGCGCCGGCGAGCGACGTCACCGCGATCTCGAGCGCGACGCGCCTCGGGCCGGAGGTGGCAGCGTTGCCTGCGACGGCAGCGGCGGCGGTGGCAGCGGCGGACGAGGAGGTGCGGGTGCGGTCGCTCATCCCCCGATCCTCCCAGAGGCGCCCGCCTGGGATCCTCCGTGCGAGGACGTCGAGGGCGGGTCGCCGTCACCGAGGGCGGGTAGCCAGCGACCCGCCCTCGGCGCCGATCACCCGCCCTCGGCGCCGATCACCCGCCCTCGAGAGAAGGAGAGGCCGTGCGGCCCGGCTCGCCGACGCCGGAGTCCTGCGCCGCATGCCGCGCTCGGCATGGGCGGGCGAGCATCATGGGCACATGGTCCCCGTCGAAGACTCCGCCGCCGAGAAGCCGTCCACCACCGCGTTCCGCGCCGCCCGAGACTCGCTGTCGGCGCACGCCGGCGACCACGAGGCGGCCCGCGCGGCGTTCCGCTGGCCGGACGTCGGCGACTCGTTCAACTGGGCCCGCGACTGGTTCGACGTGATCGCGCGGGGCAACGACCGCGTCGCGCTCTGGATCGTCGACCAGGACGGCGTCGACCACCGGGTCACCTTCGACGAGATGCGCCGCCGCTCGGACCAGGTCGCCTCGTGGCTCGTCGAGCGCGGGGTCGCGAAGGGCGACCACGTCATGGTGATGCTCGGCAACCGCGTCGAGCTGTGGGAGGCGATGCTCGCGATCATGAAGATCGGTGCGGTCATCCTGCCCACCTCCGTCGTCCTCGCCCCGCACGACCTCGCTGACCGCGTCGAGCGGGGGCTCGTCCGGCACGTCGTGGCGGCGCTCGCCGACGCCCCGAAGTTCGACCACATCGCCGAGGGCGTCGGGCGGATCGTGGTCGGCGGGGAGCGCCCGGGGTGGGCGTCGTTCGACGACTCGCGCCGCGCCTCCGAGACGGCGCCCGACGTCGACACGGCGACGAGCGACCCGTGCCTCGTCTACTTCACGTCGGGCACCACGAGCAAGCCGAAGATGGTCGTCCACACGCACGCCTCGTACCCGGTCGGGCACCTCACGACCACGTACTGGATCGGCGTCCGGCCCGGCGACGTGCACCTCACGATCTCGTCGCCCGGCTGGGGCAAGCACGCGTGGAGCCTGTTCTTCGCGCCGTGGACCGCCGAGGCGACCGTGTTCGTCCACGAGCAGGCGCGCTTCTCGGCCGCCGCCCTGCGCGAGCAACTCGACCGGGCCGAGGTGACCTCGTTCTGCGCGCCGCCGACCGTCTGGCGCATGCTGATCCAGTCGTCGCTCGGCGAGCGCCCCGTCGCGCTGCGCGAGGCGCTGTCGGCGGGGGAGCCGCTCAACCCCGAGGTCATCTCGCGCGTGCAGCAGGCCTGGGGCCTCGACATCCGCGACGGCTACGGCCAGACCGAGACCACCGCGATCGTGGCCAACCCGCCCGGGTCGGTCGTCAGGGCCGGCTCGATGGGCCACCCGCTGCCGGGTGTCGAGGTCGTGCTCGTCGACCCGGCGACTGGCGTGGTCGGCGACGCGGGCGAGGTCTGCCTCGACCTGCGGGTACGTCCGGTCAACCTGATGGCGGGCTACCTCGGCGACGAGGCGCGCACGGCCGCGGCGCAGCGCGACGGCCTGTTCCACACCGGCGACGTCGCCACCCGCGACGCCGACGGCATGATCACGTTCGTCGGGCGCACCGACGACGTCTTCAAGTCGTCCGACTACAAGGTGTCGCCGTTCGAGGTCGAGAGCGTGTTGATCGAGCACCCCGCCGTCGCGGAGTCGGCCGTCGTGCCGGCTCCCGACGACGTGCGCCTCGCGATCGTCAAGGCGTACGTCACGCTCGCCGCCGGCTGGGAGCCGACGGCCGACACCGCCCGCGCCGTGCTCGCGCACGCCCGCATCGGCCTGCCGGCGTACGAGCGCGTGCGCCGCCTCGAGTTCGTCGACGAGCTGCCGAAGACCATCTCGGGCAAGATCCGTCGGGTCGAGCTGCGGGAGCGCGAGGAGGCGGCGGCCCGGTCGGGCGAGCGCCTCGCCGCGGAGTGGCGCGACGCCGACTTCCCCGACCTGCGGGGCTGACGCGGCGCCTCCCGTGACCCGGGATCAGTGCTCGAAGCGCTGCCAGGCCGGCTTGTTCGCGTACGTGTAGCGGTAGTAGTCGGCGAGGGTGAGCAGCGCCGCCGCCTCCTCGTCGACGACGATCGTCGCGTGCTGGTGCAGCTGCAGCGCGCTGCCCGGGCACATCGCCGAGAGCGGCCCCTCGACCATGCCCGCGACGGCCGAGGCCTTCGACGAGCCGACCGCTACCAGCACGACCTCGTGGGCGTCGAGGATCGTGCCGAGGCCCTGGGTCATGCAGTGCGTGGGCACCTGCGACGGGTCGTCGAAGAAGCGCGCGTTGTCGGCACGGGTCTGCGGCGCGAGCGTCTTGATCCGGGTACGCGACGCGAACGACGACGTCGGCTCGTTGAAGCCGATGTGCCCGTTCGCCCCGATGCCGAGGATCTGGATGTCGATCCCGCCCGCCGCAGCGATGGCCTCGTCGTACTCGACTGCTGCGGCCTCGATGTCGTCGGCGCGGCCGTCGGGCACCCGCACGCGGTCCGGGTCCATGCCGAGAGGCTCGACGACGTCGCGGCGGATGACCGACGCGTAGCTCTCGGGGTGCTCGAGGGGGATGCCGACGTACTCGTCGAGGGCGAAGCCGGAGGCGCGTGAGAAGTCGAGCTCGCCCGCCTGCACCCGGGCCGCCAGCGACGCGTAGATGCCGGTGGGGGACGAGCCGGTCGCGAGGCCGAGCACGGCCTCGGGCTTCCGCTCGACGACCGACGCGATCTTCAGGGCGGCGACGCGGCCTGCCTCGGCGGCGTCGCGGACGATGACGATCTCCACGCGTCAGGCCTTCGTCGCCGCGTCGGCGGACTCGGCCGAGACGTCGTCGTCCTCGCGACCCGGCGTCTTGAGGTTCCACTTCTTGATCACGAAGCTGAAGACGACGTAGTAGATCACCGCGTAGCCGAGGCCGATGGGGATCAGCCAGATCGAGTTCTGCGAGATGTTGAAGTTGAGCACGTAGTCGATCAGGCCCGCCGAGAACGAGAACCCGGTGTGGATGTCGAGCGCGTTCACCAGCGCCATCGACGTGCCCGTGAGGACCGCGTGGACGATGTACAGCGGCCAGGCGACGAACATGAACGAGAACTCGAGCGGCTCGGTGATGCCGGTCAGGAACGCGGTCAGCGCCGTCGACAGCATGATGCCGCCGATGAGCTTCTTCTTCTCGGGGCGGGCGTGGCGCCAGATCGCGAGGGCGGCGGCGGGCAGCGCGAACATGAAGATGGGGAAGAAGCCGGTCATGAAGACGCCCGCGGTCGGGTCGCCCTGGAAGAAGCGGGTCAGGTCACCGCGGTACACCGTGCCGTCGGCGCCGGTGAAGTCGCCGACGAGGAACCACACGACGTTGTTGAGGATGTGGTGCAGCCCCGTGGGGATGAGCAGTCGGTTGACCACGCCGTAGACGCCGCCGCCGACCACGTCGTTCGCCGCGACCGCGGTGCCGATCCAGGTGAGGGCAGAGTTGAACAGCGGGTAGATGAACGACATGACGACGCCGACCACGAGTCCGGTGACGGCCGTGAGGATCGGCACGAGGCGCCGACCGGAGAAGAACCCGAGGAAGTCGGGCAGCTTCGTCCGGTAGAAGCGCTGCCAGAGCATCGCCGACAGGAGCCCCATCACGATGCCTCCGAGCACCCCGTAGTTGATCACCGCGGGGTCGCCCGCCGGGGTCTCCTCTCCGGCGAGCACCAGCGGCGACATGGCCGTGAAGACCCCGTCGATGACCATGTAGCCGACGACCGCGGCGAGGGCCGTCGAGCCGTCCGACTTCTTGGCCCAGCCGATGGCGATGCCGACCGCGAAGATCAGCGGCAGCCAGGTGAAGACCGCGTTGCCGGCGGCACTGATGACCGAGCCGCCGGTCTCGAAGCCGGGGATCGCGCCGAGCAGGTCGGGCTGGCCGAGGCGCAGCAGCAGGCCGGCCGCGGGCAGCACGGCGATCGGCAGCATGAGGCTGCGGCCGAGCCGCTGCAGCACCGCGAAGGCGGCCGAGCCCTTCTTCGGCTTGGTGGCCGTCGTGTCGGTCGTGGTCATCAGGGGTCCTCTCGTCGGGGCGCAGAGTCGTGCGGCAGGGGCCGCGCCCGACGGATCGTCGGAGGCGGGGAGGGCCCTGGGGCAGGAGGTGCGGGTCGGCCGGTCCTGTCCGGTCATGACCAGTGAGTGGTAGTTTCCTCAGACCCGCCGGTGGTGTCAACTAGGAGGCGCGCTCGGTCCTCGGACGCACCGCTCGGACGCAGCCCGTCCGGACCCGCCGCGGGCTCGAGCCCCACGACGAAGGAGAACTGCTCATGTCGAAAGCACAGGCCATGATCGACGGACTCGGCGGCGCCGAGAACATCGAGGAGATCGAGGGCTGCATCACGCGCCTCCGCACCGACGTGAAGGACGTCTCGCTCGTCGACGACGCCGCGCTCAAGGCCGCGGGCGCCACCGCGGTCGTCCACGCCGGCGGCAGCGTCCAGGTGATCGTCGGCACGATCGCCGACTCGCTCGCCGAGGACATCAACGACTTGCTGCCGTGACCGTCGCACTCACCCCGGTCACGGGCCGGGTCGTCTCGCTCGCGGACGTGCCCGACGCGGTGTTCGCCGGCCAGCTCGTGGGAGCGGGCGTCGCGATCGAGCCGAGCGCGCCTCCTGCGGGCGGTCGCCTCGTCGACGTCGTCTCGCCGATCGACGGCGAGATCGTCAAGCTGCACCCGCACGCCTTCGCGGTCGTGCACGAGTCGGGCACCGGCCTGCTCGTGCACGTGGGCATCGACACGGTGAAGCTCGGCGGCGAGGGCTTCGAGCTCGCCGTCGCCGAGGGCGCGACCGTTACGGCGGGCGACGTCGTCGTCCGCTTCGACCCGGCGGTCGTCGCGGCCGCGGGCTGGTCGGCGGTCTGCCCGGTGATCGTGCTCGACAGCGCACCCGACAGCGTGCCCCAGGGGGCGGTCGGCAGCGACCTCGAGGCGCGGTCGCCGCTGTTCGAGTTCTGAGCCGGCGCTGACCGGAGGCCTGAGGGCTCGGGTGTCCTGACCAGGTCGCGCCTGAGGGCTCAGGCCTCCTGGGGCCCGTCGGCCGACGTCACCTGCATCGTCAGGCGGTACCGGTCGGACCGGTACCAGCTCTCGGACCGCTCGATCGGGTCGTCGCCCGAGAACGACACCCGCTCGAAGTGCAGCACGGGCGCGCCGTCGGGCGTCCCCAGCAGGGTCGCGATGTCGACGGGCGCCTCGCGGGCGGCGACCGTCTGGGTCGCCCGGGTCACCGGCTGGTCGTACTCGTCCGCCAGCAGGCGGTAGAGCGAGAGGCTGAGGTCGCGGTCGAGCAGCCCCGGCAGCCGGGCGGACGGGTACCAGGCGTCGTCGATGCTGACCGGCTCGCCGTCGGCGAGGCGCAGGCGCTTGACGTGCAGGGCCGGCTCGTCGGGGCCGAGCCCCAGGGCCGCCGCGGTCTCGGCCGCGGGGAGGCACTCGTCGCGCACGAGCACGACGGTGCTCGGGCGGTGGCCGAGCGACGTCATCTCGCTCGTGAACGAGTTGAGCCGCAGGGTCGACTGCACCGCGCGGTGCGCCACGAAGGTGCCCTTGCCGCGGACCCGCGTCAGCCACCCCTCGGCGACGAGCTGCCCGACGGCCTGCCGCACCGTGATGCGGCTGACCCCGTGGTCGACCATCAGCTGGCGCTCGCTCGGCACCGCGGCGCCGGCGGGCAGCTCGTCGGCCGCCAGGCGCTGCAGGATCGTGCGGAGCTGCTCGTGCTTCGGCACGGCCCCGTCGGTGATCCGCTGCCCCGTCGCCCGTGCCATGGCGTGCCCCCTCGGCTGTCGTCGTCGGGCCGGAGGCGGTGGTCCCGTCCGGTCATGACCTATCTGTGCGCCCCCAGACTACGCACCCCCGCACGGCCGGCGCTGGCCCGCGACCGGGGCGCGGCCCTGGTGCGACGGACGCCCCTGGCCTACACTCGACGGGACCCGTGGAGCGAGGAGGACCGTGATCGACAGCCCCGGCCCCTTCGTGACGGCCCCGTGAGCGCTCCGGACCGCGCCACGGTCGAGCCCGCCGCTCCGCTGACCCGGCGTGAGGCACTGGCACGGGAGCGCGCCGCGCTCGCTGGCTCCTCGGCCGTCGTCGCTCCGTCCGACGCCGCCTCGTCGGCTCCGGCCCCCTTCACTCCTGCAGCCCCTGCGGCCGTCCCGCCTCCGGCAGCCGCATCCGCCGCCGCTCAGACCGCTGCGCCGGCCTCGGCCTCCCGCCGTGCCGTGGTCGCCGTGCGCCCTCGCCGGGTGCCTGCCTCGACCTCGCCGGCCCGCGCCTCCTCGTCGTCCCGGACGCCGTCGTCACCGCCCGTCGCCCGCGCGACCATGTCGAAGGCTGCCCGTCGGCTGCGCGCCGCCGCGGTGCCTGCCGTCGCGTTCCTCGCGAGCGGGCTGTTCTTCTCGTCCAACGTCACGCCGGCGACCGCGAGCGACCTCGGCGGGTCGGTCGTGCAGACCTCGGCCGCGGCCCCCGTCCCCGGCCAGACGCTCGCCGCCTCGCTCGTGGTGCTCACCGTCTCGGAGCGCGACGCGTTCGTCGTCAAGGACGCCCCGCCTCCGCCGCCCCCGCCCCCGGTCGTCGCGCCGACGCCCGAGAAGGGCACCTCGAACGCGAAGTCGACCCGCACCGGCGGGGTCGCGGCCGGCGGCGGCACGATCGTCAACTCGGGTACGGGCGACATCCGGTGGCCGTTCCCCGGCACCGTCGTGCTCAGCTCGGGCTTCGGGCCCCGTGCCGCGCCCTGCGCCGCCTGCTCGAGCATGCACATGGGCCTCGACATGACCCCGGGAGGCGGCACTCCCATCGGCGCCGTCGCGGCGGGCACGGTCCGCACGTCGGGCCTTCACGCGCAGTTCGGCCAGTACGCGGTCATCGACCACGTGATCGACGGCCAGAAGGTCAGCACCCTGTACGCGCACATGATCGTCGGGTCGAGCCCGCTCGTCGTGGGCCAGCAGGTCGCCGTGGGCGAGCTCGTCGGGCTCGTCGGGCGCAGCGGTGTGGCCACGGGCGAGCACCTGCACTTCGAGGTGCTGATCGGCGGCTCGACCCAGGTCGACCCGCGTGCCTGGCTCGACGCCAACGCCGGCCGCACGCTCTAGCCGCAGCCGCAGCCGTCGCCGCTCCAGCGGCCGACGCGGTTCAGCGACCGTCCGTCAGCTCGCGGCCCGCGGCCCACACGCGGGACACGTGCCAGTCGTCCGTCCACGCGACGGCGTCGGCGACGTAGCCCGGAGCGAGCAGGCCGATCCGGTCGTCCTCGCCGAGCGCCTTCGCCGGCACCGTCGTCAGGGCCTCCACGGCGCACGTCGGCGATTGCTCGGCGCCCGTCAGGGCGAGGCGCAGGGCGGCGTCCTGCGTCAGGGTCGAGCCGGCGATGGTGTCGGTGCCGGCGAGCACCGCGACGCCGTCGCTCACCGTCACGGCGAGCTCGCCGAGCAGGTAGTCGCCGTCGGCCGAGCCCGCGGCGGACATCGCGTCGGTGATCAGGGCGACGCGGCCGGGGGCGGAGGCGAACACCATGCGGACGACCTCCGGGTGCACGTGGACGCCGTCGAGGATCAGCTCGATCGTGACGCGGTCGTCGCTGACGGCCGCGACGACGGGGCCGGGCTCGCGGTGGCCGATGCCCGCGATCGCGTTGAACGCGTGGGTCATCATGGTCGCGCCGCGGTCGAACGCGGCGACCGCGAGGTCGTGGTCGGCGTCGGTGTGCCCGACGGCGACGACGGCGCCGGCGGCGACGATGCGCTCGACGGCGTCGAGCCCGCCCGGCAGCTCGGGGGCGAGCGTGACCTGCCGCACCACGCCGGGCACGGCCCCGAGCAGGGCGTCGACGTTCTCGGGTGAGGGCACGGCGAGGTGCTGCTCGGCGTGTGCGCCCTTGCGGTGCGGCGCGAGGAACGGCCCCTCGAGGTGCGCGCCGAGCACGAGCGGGTCGCGACGCCGGAGCTCGGCGATGGTCTCGAGCGAGCCCCGGAGGCGGTCGAGCGGGTTCGCGACCAGGCTCACCAGCGAGCGGGTCGTCCCGTGCGCGCGGTGCAGGGCCAGGCCGCGCTCGATCTCGTCGGCGCCTCCGTCGTGGCTGGCGCCGCCTCCTCCGTGGGTGTGCAGGTCGACGAGGCCCGGGGTGAGGCGGGCGCCGTCGAGATCGACCACGACGTCGGCGACCGGCAGCGCGCCTCCTAGTCCGTCCCGGCCGTCGCGGTGCCGACCAGGGGCCTCGAGCGGGAAGGCCTGCTCGGCCGTGCTCCCGGTCGCGACGATGAGGTCGCCGTCGACGAGCATCCAGAAGCCCTCGGTCTCGCCCGTGGCGTCGACCGCCCGGGCGTTCGTGAAGAGGGTGGTGCTCATGCGCGGTCCTCCCGGCGGGCGGCGACGACGCCGGTGACGGCGGCGACCAGGGCGAAGGCGACCGCGACGACCGGGTGCCCGAGCTGGGCCCAGGCGATCGCGGCCGCGCCCATCACCGCGATCTCGACGAGGCTGCGGCCGACCCGGTCGGTCGGCACCACGGCCCGCGGCGAGCGGAACAGGGCCCAGACGACGACGGCGAAGCCGGGCGCCCCGAGCATGAACGCGAGGGCCGGCCACGGCCAGGCCCAGGCCAGGTAGCCCCACAGGGCCAGGGAGAACAGGGCGAAGAGCTCGACGGCGAAGCGGAGCAGGTCGAAGGGGGCGGGGCGGCGAGCCGCGGGCGGACGGTGGTCGGCTGTCGCGGCGTCGGTCGGGGTCACGGTGCCAGCGTACGACCGTGCGCCCGGTGCGCGGTGCGGCAGGTCAGCGGAAGACGATGGTGCGGGCGCCGTCGAGCAGCACCCGGTTCTCGGCGAACCAGCGGACGGCCTGGGTGAGCGTGCGGCTCTCCTCGTCCTGGCCGATCGCCATCAGCTCGGGCGCGCTGCGGGTGTGGTCGACCCGCACGACGTTCTGCTCGATGATCGGCCCCTCGTCGAGGTCGCTCGTCACGAAGTGCGCCGTCGCGCCGATCAGCTTCACGCCGCGGGCGTGCGCCTGTCGATAGGGGTTCGCGCCCTTGAACCCGGGCAGGAACGAGTGGTGGATGTTGATCGCGCGCCCCTCGAGCGCCGCACAGAGCTCGGGGCTGAGGATCTGCATGTACCGGGCGAGCACGACCAGCTCGATGTCGTAGCGGTCGATGACCTGCAGCACGCGGGCCTCGAACGCGGCCTTGCTCTCGGCGTCCGAGACGGCGTGGTGCTCGAAGCGGGTGCCGTAGAACTCCGCGAGCCCGCCGAGATCGGGGTGGTTGGCCAGCACGAGGGGGATCTCGACGGGCAGCTGGCCGGCACGCTGGCGGAACAGCAGGTCGTTGAGGCAGTGCGCCGCCTTGCTCGCGAGCACGAGCGTGCGGGTCGGCCGACCGACGACGTCGAGTTCGTGCTGCATGCCGTAGCGCTCGACGACGGGGGCGAGCCGCGACTCGAACGCCGCGCGCTCGCCGGGCGCCTCGACCTGCAGCCGCATGAAGAAGGTGCCGGTGTCGTGGCTCGAGAACTGGGCCGACTCGGTGATGTTGCCGCCCGCCTCCACCACCGCTCCGCTGATCGCGTGGACGATGCCGGGGGCGTCGTCGCAGACGAGCGTGAGGGTCCAGTGGGTCGTCGGCGCGGCGGCGGCAGCCGAGGAGGCGGTGGTCGGGTCGGTCACCAGCCCAGGGTAGTGCGCGGGTCGGCTCTGCTACGCGACCGCGGAGACGAGCAGCGCCGACAGCGTGACCAGCGGGAACAGCCCCTGGGTCGCGGCGGCGCGCGCCTTGCTGCGGTCGGTGACGACGAGCACGAGCGCGGCGGCGAGCATCGAGCCCGTGCCGGCGAGGAGGAGGGCGAGACCGGCAGGGGATGCTGCGGAGGCGGGACCGCCGCCTCCGGCGATCACCAGGGCCACGCCGACCGCCGTCACGATCGCGAGGAACAGGTTGTAGAAGCCCTGGTTCAGCGCGAGCGGCTTCGTGTGCTCGGCCTGGGCGTCGCTCGTGATGCCGAAGGTGGCGCGGACGCGCGGGGTCGTCCAGAGCACGGACTCCATCACGAAGATGTACACGTGCAGCAGGGCCGCGAGGGAGGCGGCGACGAGGGCGACGATCATGTGCCGACTCTAGGCCCGGGGGCGCGCTGGCCGGCAGGCGGTGCCTCGGCTCCGGGGCGGGGGTCACCCTGTCGCATGGGGTTCCGGGCATCACGTCCCGTCACGACGCGACGTGATGCTCGGAACTCAATGCGACACTGTCGGGGTCGGGTCTAACGTCGGGGGAGCGGTCTCGGGAGATCGGTCTGCCCGCCGCGGGACCGCCTCCAGGCCGCCACTCGAGCTCACGACGGAGGGACCTGGCCCCATGCCCCGCTCTGCTGACGCGATCGGCGTTGACGAGGTCGGCGCCGAGGTGGTCGGTGCCGACGTGGTCGGTGCCGGCGCCGGGGTCGGCGGCTCCGACCCGGCCCGTGCCGGCGTGGTCGTCGTCGGGTCGATCAACGTCGACCAGGTCGTGACGGTCGACCGCCTCCCCCTGCCCGGCGAGACGCTGATCGGCACGTCGATGACGTTGCTGCCCGGCGGCAAGGGTGCGAACCAGGCCGTCGCCGCGGCCCGTCGGGGCGCGGCCACGACGATGATCGGCGCGGTCGGCGACGACGTGCACGCCTCGGCGGCGCTGCCGCTGCTCGTCGAGAGCGGCGTCGACGTCGAGCGGGTCGCCACGGCGGAGGGCCCCACCGGGCTCGCCGTGGTGAGCGTCGGCTCCGACTCCGAGAACACGATCGTCGTCGTGCCCGGCGCCAATGCGTCGGTCGACGAGGAGGCGGTCGCCCGGCACGCCGAGGTCGTCTCCCGTGCCGCCGTGGTCGTGCTGCAGGGCGAGATCCCCGTCTCGGGGATCGAGCGCGCGGCACGGCTCGCGACGGGACGCCTGGTGCTCAACCTCGCGCCCGTCGTCGCGGTCTCGGCCGAGGTCGTCCGGCTCGGGGACCCGCTCGTGCTCAACGAGCACGAGGGGCGGCTGCTGCTCGAGCTCGTCGCCCCGGAGGCAGCCGAGCGCCTCACGGGACGGGACGCGTCGCGTGACGCGACCGGCGCCTCCTCGGCTGCTGCCCCTTCGGACCCGTCGTCCCCGGACGCGTCTGATGTCTCGTCGGATGACGACGCGGCCGTCGTCGCCGAGCTGCGCGGCCTGGGCGTCGCCTCCGTCGTGCTCACGCGCGGTGCGGCCGGCGCCCTGGTCTCGGACGCCTCCGGCTCGTGGTCGGTGCCGTCCCCGCGGGTGCGGGCCGTCGACTCGTCCGGAGCCGGCGACGCGTTCGTCGGCGCGCTGAGCGCCGCGCTCGCGGGCGGCTCCTCGCTGCTCGAGGCCGCGCAGGAGGCGGTGCGCGTCGGCGCCTACTCGGTCACGACCGCGGGCACCCAGCCCTCGTACCCGGGGGCCGACGACGAGCTGCCGTCGACGGACGAGCAGGTCACGGCGATCCCGGGCCTCTCCTGAGCCGTGCTGCTGCGCGGTGCGGGCCGGGGCATCAGGCCGAAGCGAGAGTGGTCGGGTCCTGTCGGCCCGTGGTTGCTGGGCCGGAGGGCCTCGCCCCGCCGGATCACGCTCAAATTTCGGGGCTGGGGGATGGGGGCTGGGGGATGGGGGCTGGGGCTGGGGCGGCTGGTGGCGACGGAGGCCGAACCAGACGAAGTGATGCCCGGAAGCGCGCAGGCCAACTGACGCGTCGCCTCAGGCGCCGGCGGGCGGCGCGCCGTCGACGGCGACCGGGCCCTCGCGTCGGGCCTTCCAGCGGCCCGACGCGACGTACTTGACCATGACGTTGACGGTCGCGGCGGTGGGCACGGCGAAGAGCGCTCCGGGGATGCCGGCCACGAGCGAGCCCGCCGCCACCGCGAAGACCACGGCGAGGGGGTGCACCTTCACCGCGCCTCCCATGACGAGGGGCTGCAGCACGTGCGCCTCGAGCAGGTGCACGAGCAGCACGCCGCCGAGCATGACGAGCGCCTGGACCGGACCGGCGACGACGAGCGCGAGCACGACCGCGAGCGCACCCGTCACGATCGCTCCGAGCACGGGGATGAACGACGCGAGGAACACGAGGATCGCGATCGGCACCGCCAGCGGCAGCCCGAGGAAGAACGCGAACAGGCCGATCCCGATGCCGTTCGCCGCGGCGACCACGACCTGCACCTTCACGAACGAGGTGAGCGTCTGCCAGCCGGCCTGGCCCGCACCGTCGACGGCCGGCCGTGCCGCCCGCGGGAACAGCCGGACGACCCAGTGCCAGACGCCCCGACCGTCGATCAGCAGGAAGATCGTCGCGAAGAGCGTCAGCAGCCCGCCCGCGACGAGGTGCCCGGCCGCCGAGCCGATCGCCGCGACGCCGCTGAGGATCTGCTGGCTCGCGTCCTGCAGCGCCTGCCCCGCCTGGCCGACGTACTGGTCGAACTCGCCGTCGGTGAGCTTCAGCGGCGACGTCCGCAG
The DNA here is from genome assembly GCF_003751515.1 of Frigoribacterium sp. PhB107. Classification (NCBI taxonomy): domain Bacteria; kingdom Bacillati; phylum Actinomycetota; class Actinomycetes; order Micrococcales; family Microbacteriaceae; genus Frigoribacterium; species Frigoribacterium sp. PhB107. The sequence continues at coordinate 542,617 of NZ_RJKU01000002.1, forward strand.
GAACTGCCGCAGGCTGTCGTACGCCGCCATGCCCTTGTCGCTCAGATCGCCCGCACCCGCACGCACCTGGGTCACGACGAGCACGAGCAGGCCGCCGACCACGACGACGAGCGCGAGCAGCGCCACCACGATCGCGAGCCAGTGCGGCACCCGCCGCCGCGTGAGCAGGCGCACGACGGGCTGCAGCAGCGCGCAGATCAGGATCGCGATCAGCAGCGGCACCACGATCTCCTCGAGGCGGGACACCAGCCAGCCCAGCACCGCGAGGCACGCCGCGACGACAAGCAGGCGCCAGCCCCAGGCGCCGGCCACGAGCATGCCCGGCGGGACCGCGCCGGGTGCGAGGGCGCGGCCGGGGGAGCCGGCCCGCACCTCCTCGGCCTCGCCCGCGACGGGGACACGAGGAGGCGCTCCGGGCTCGCCGAGGTCGGCCCCGGTCGTCGAGGTGGTCGGGTCGGTCGTCGCGCTGCGGCGGCGCCAGGGGAGGTCCATGGTCGGAGTCTCCGGTCAGTCGGCTATCAGTGGGCTGTGACTCCGCCGATCCGGGCGTGGGCGTGCGCTGGACGGCCATCCGTCGGCGCGTGCGCCGGTGCGTGCGCCGGTGCGCACGACTGCTCCTGCGTCGTCTCGGCGGCCGGCACGGGGTGCTCGCGAGGCCTGCCGTAGCATCGACGGGTCCCCGGCCGCCGCCGAGGACCAGCCGACAGGCCGACCGACGAGGAGGCGCGACGTGACGGACAGGGTCACCATCGTCGAGGTCGCCGCCCGTGCCGGCGTCGCCATCAGCTCGGTGTCCAGCGCGCTCAACGACCGGCCCGGCGTCTCGGAGCAGACGCGCGCGCGGATCAAGCAGGCCGCCTCCGACCTCGGCTTCGTGCCCAGCGTCCGGGGCCGCTCGCTCAGCGCCAAGCGGGCCTTCACCGTCGGGCTCGTCGTGCACCGCGACCCGTTCGTGCTCGAGTCGGACCCCTTCTTCGGCAGTTTCATCGGCGGCCTCGAGTCGGTGCTCGACCCGCGCGGCTACGCGTTGATCCTGCAGATGGGCTCGGCCGCCGACGAGACCCTCGACCGCTACCGGCGCCTCGCGGCCGGTCGACGGGTCGACGGGGTGTTCCTCAACGAGCTCGTCGTCGACGACCCGCGCGTCGCCCTCGTGCAGCAGCTCGGCCTGCCGGCGGTCGGCGTGAACCCGGCCCCGGGGTTCCCGCTGCCCGCGGTGCACCAGGACGTCTCGGCGGGGGTCCACGAGCTCGTCGCCCACCTCGTGTCGCTCGGGCACCGACGGTTCGCCCACGTCGCCGGGCCGTCTCGGTTCGTCCACGCGGTGCACCGGGTCGAGGCGTGGCGCGAGGCGCTCGTCGCGGCGGGATGCGACCCCGGCGTGCTCGTCGAGGCGGACTTCACGTACGAGGGGGGACGTCGGGCCGCGGCCGAGCTGCTCGGCGGCGCTGCTCGCGACGGAGGTGCCGGCGACGGCGCTGCCGGCCGCGGCGACCGTCCCACTGCCGTGTTCTGCGCCAACGACCTCGCCGCGATCGGCTTCATGGCGGAGGCGGACGCCCGCGGCGTGCGCGTTCCCGAGGACGTCAGCGTGGCCGGCTTCGACGGCATCGAGCTGGGCACGTACGTGCGGCCTGCGTTGACCACGCTGACGACGGCGCCGCGGCTGCTCGGGGCGGAGGCCGCCCGGCTGCTGCTCGCCGCCGTCGAGGGCCCCGACGCCGACGCCGACCTGAGTGCGCCCGCGGTGGCGCACGCCGGCATCGAGCCGGCGCGCCTGCTGGTCCGCGCCTCCACCGGTCCCGCTCCGCGCTGACGCCGCGGCGAGTCTGCCTGCTCCTCGAACCGCGTTCCGAACCATGAACCGCGAAAGAACGCGGTTCATGGTTCGGAACGCGGTTGATGGCGAACCATGCGCGGGGAGGGGAGGCGGGGTTCCGCTTCGGAGGCGGGCGTGCTAGCTTCACCTCTACCGAAACGTTTCGGTAGATCGAGACAACCACCCGACGACGAAGTTGGTGCCCATGGACCCCGCGACGACCACCGCCGCCCGCGACCTCGCCCGAGCCGCCTCCGTGCCCACGGGCAGCACGGGCAGCACGGGCAGCGCCGACCACGACGCGACCGGGGCGACCGCCCTCGCGGCGCACCTCGTCCCGTTGACGCGCGACCGCCTCCGGCAGGTGCTCGACGACGCGCTCGCGCACCGGAACGCGCTGACCAGCGCGCTCGCCCAGCTCACCTTCTCGGGCGAGGCGGCGTTCGGCGCCGACCGTCCCGACTGGGCCGTCGGCCCCTTCGCCGCCGACCCCGCGCTGACCTTCACGCTCGACCACCAGTGGGACGACCCCGACGGCATCGGCTGGACCAGCTCGTCGCTCTACAACCCCACGATGATCGAGCACGACGGCGTCCTGCACCTCTTCTACCGCGCGTCGCCCGTCAAGGAGAGCCTCGGCAGCCGCATCGGCCACGCCACCCGCGACCTGACAGGCACCGGCACCGGCACCGGCACCGGCTCCGGCTCCGACGCGGGCACCGACACCGCCGTCTGGGTCGACGACCCGGCGAACCCGGTCGTCCGCCCGACCCGCGACCTCGAGCTGCTGGGCACCGAGGACCCGAAGGTCTACCGGGCCGAGGGCCGCTTCTGGCTCTTCTACAACGGCATCTGGCCGATCACCGAGGAGGCGCGGGCCGCGTTCCCGAGCACCGGCTACCCCGTCGAGGCGGTCGGCTGCGACATGATGCTGGCCGTAAGCGACGACCTCGTCACCTGGGAGCGCCTCGGGCCGATCGCCGACCCCGAGCAGACGCGGCTGTGGGCGAAGGGCGCGGTGATCCCGCGCGACGAGCACGGCGACGCCGTCCGCGTCGGGGGCGAGTACCTGATGTTCGTCAGCGAGGGCTTCGACGGGGTGCTGCACGTGGGGCACTCGCACGACATGCGCACCTGGCGCTTCGAGCCGACCCCGTACCTCGACCTGTCGAGCGTCGGCGGGCATCTGCACGAGGTCGCCGCCGCGATCGTCACCGGCGACGGGCGGCTCGTGCTCGACGTGTTCCACGACGACGCCGAGGGCCGCTTCGCCGCGAGCCAGGCGCTCTACGACGTCGAGCGGCCGTTCGACCAGCTCGCGCTGACGCCCGGCGGCTCGCTCTGCTGGGGCGGCCTCGGCCGGGTCGACGGCCGCTGGACCTTCGCTCAGGGCTGGGACGCGCCTCCTGGTCGCCGCGACCTCTACGTCTACCGCGAGGCGGACGGCGGCGGCGTCGACGACCCCGTCGACCGCCCCTCCTGACCCGCACCCGCACCCGCACGACACCCTCACCCGCACGACCCCTGCACCGCAGCGCACCACCCGAACCCAAGGAGAACACCGTGCAACGACGCACCGCACTCATCGGAGCCACCGTCCTGCTCGCCGGCCTCGGCCTGACCGCCTGCTCGGGCGGCGGGGGAGGAGGAGGCGGCGACGCCCTCACCGCGAAGGGCCCCATCACCATCTGGTACTCGAACAACGAGTCCGAGGTCGAGTGGGGCAAGGCCACGGTCGCGTCCTGGAACGCCGACCACCCCGACGAGCAGGTCAAGGGCCAGGAGATCCCGGCCGGCAAGTCGAGCGAAGAGGTCATCGGCGCCGCCATCACGGCCGGCAACGCCCCCTGCCTCGTCTACAACACGGCCCCGAGCGCGGTCGGCCAGTTCCAGAAGCAGGGCGGCCTCGTCGACCTGTCGAGCTTCGACGACGGCGCGGGGTACATCGAGGACCGCAGCGGCGACCTCGCCGAGCAGTACCAGGACGCCGACGGCAAGTACTACCAGATGCCCTGGAAGTCGAACCCGGTGATGATCTTCTACAACAAGGACCTCTTCACCCAGGCGGGCCTCGACGCGGAGAACCCCGAGCTGTCGACCTACGACGACTTCCTCGCCACGAGCAAGACCCTCGTCGACGCGGGCGTCTCCGACTACGCGATCCACCCGGCCCCGACCAGCGAGTTCTTCCAGTCGCAGTTCGACTTCATGCCGCTCTACGCGGCCGAGACCGGCGGCACCGGCCTGATCGAGGACGGCAAGGCCACCTTCGCCGACGGCGCGGGCGAGGACGTCGCCGGCTTCTGGCGCGACCTGTACGACCAGGGCCTGGCCGGCCAGGAGCAGTACACGGGCGACAGCTTCGCCGACGGCGAGGCCGCGATGTCGATCGTCGGCCCGTGGGCGGTCAACGTCTACGAGGACGTGAACTGGGGCGCCGTGCCGGTGCCCACCAAGGACGGCACCGACGCCGACGAGACCTACACGTTCAGCGACGCCAAGAACGTCGGCATGTACACGGCGTGCGAGAACCAGGGCACCGCGTGGGAGTTCCTGAAGTACTCGACCAGCGAGGACTCCGACCGCGCCCTGCTCGAGACCACGGGCCAGATGCCGATCCGCACCGACCTGGCCTCGACCTACTCCGACTACTTCGACGCCAACCCGTCGTACGCGCTGTTCGGCGACCAGGCGGCCCGCACGATCGAGGTGCCGGCCGGCCCGAACACCGTGGCCGAGCTGCAGGCGTTCCGCGACGCGTGGTCGAAGAGCGTGATCTTCGGCGAGGGGGACGTCGGATCGTCGCTCAAGGACGCGGCCGACAAGGTCGACGAGCTCGCGGCCCAGGGCTGAGACCCGTGTCCTCCCTCCGTGCCGGGGCGACCGCCCCGGTCACCGGCAGTCGACCCGAGGAGGCGCCCCCCGCCTCCTCGGGTCGGAAGGCCCGCGGGCGAGGCTCGCTGCTGGGCAAGAACCCGCTCGGCCTGCTCCTCAGCGCGCCGTACCTGGTCTTCGTGCTCGCGGTCTTCGCGTACCCGCTGGTCTACGCGGTGTACATCGCGTTCCACGACTACTTCTTCACCGCGCCCGGCGCGGTCGTCGACCGGCCGTTCGTCGGGCTGGCGAACTTCGTCACGGCGTTCACGGACCCGGCCGTCCTGCGGTCGTTCGGCAACGTCGGGATCTTCCTGGTCATCAACGTGCCGCTCACGGTCGTGCTGAGCATGGTGCTGGCGTCGGCGCTCGACAAGGTGTCGCACTTCAAGGGCTTCCTCCGCGTCGCGTTCTACGTGCCGTACCTCGCGGCGAGCGTCGCCGTCGTGGCCGTCTGGCTGTTCCTCTTCAACGGGAACGGCCTGGTCAACCAGGTGCTGGGGCCGCTGGCTCCGTCGCCGTCGTGGCTGATCAACTCGGCCTGGGCGATGCCCTCGATCGCGCTGTTCGTCACGTGGAAGCAGCTCGGGTTCTACATCCTGCTGTACCTCGCGGCGCTGCAGAACGTGCCGAAGGAGCTCTACGAGGCGGCGTCGAGCGACGGCGCCGGCCCGATCCGGTCGTTCTTCACCGTGACCGTGCCCGGGGTGCGCCCCGCGACCGTGCTGGTGCTGCTCGTGTCGACGGTGACCGGGGCGAACCTGTTCACCGAGCCGTACCTCCTCACCGGCGGCGGCGGGCCGAACGGCGCCTCCACGTCCCCCGTCCTGCTGATGTACCAGAAGGGCATCGAGCAGGGGAACCCCGACCAGGCGGCCGCGATCGGCGTCGTGCTCGTCGTGCTCGTGCTGATCATCGCGCTGCTGCAGAACCGGTTCGCCGGCGGCAAGGAGGACTGAGATGTCCAGGACCCAGACCACGCTGCGAGGCGTCGTGCTCGCGCTCGGGGCGCTCGCGTTCCTCTTCCCGTTCTACTACATGGTGATCGGCTCGCTGCAGGCGCGGCCCGACCCGACCGTCGCGGGCGCGTTCCCGCACCCGTCGAACCTCACCCTCGAGAACTACGCCGCGATCGACAGCCGCATCGGGCTGCTCACGGGGCTCGTCAACTCGGGCATCTTCACCGCGGGCGTGCTGATCTGCACCGTCGTGTTCGGGGTGCTCGTCGGCTACGCGCTCGCCGTGCTGCAGTGGCGAGGACGCGGCGTGACCTTCGCCCTCGCGCTGCTCGTGCAGGTGGTGCCGTTCCAGCTGCTGGTCATCCCGCTGTACGTGCTCATCGCGCGCAACTACGGGCTGAGCGACAACTACCTCGGCATGATCCTGCCGTTCGCCATCAACTCGACGGCGGTGATCATCTTCCGGCAGTACTTCCTGCAGCTGCCCCGCGAGTTGTTCGAGGCGGCGCGCATCGACGGCACCGGCGAGTTCCGGCTGCTGTGGAACATCGCCCTGCCGCTCGTCCGCCCCGCGCTCGTCACGGCCCTGCTGCTGACGTTCATCGGGCCGTGGAACGAGTTCCTCTGGCCGTTCCTCATCACCAAGGAGGCGTCGATGCAGCCGCTCGCCGTCTCGCTGGCGAACTACATCTCGAACGTCGCCGCCACCGCCGCCAACCCCTTCGGCGCGACCCTGGCCGGAGCCGTCGTGCTCGCCGCCCCGGTCGTGCTGCTGTTCATCGTGTTCCAGCGCTACTTCATCTCGACCGACGTCGGCTCGAGCGTGAAGGGCTGACAGGAGATCCCCGTGACCGACACCGCACCTCCTCCGTTCCCCTACCGCCTGACGCGCCTCGGCGTCGTGAGGGCGCCCGACCCCGACGAGCCGCTCGAGGCCGAGGGCGTCCTCAACCCCGGCTCGGGCCGCGGGCCAGACGGCGAGCTGTACCTGCTGCCGCGGCTCGTCGCCGCCGGCAACGTCTCGCGCGTCGGCCTCGCCCGCGTGGTCGTCGACGACGGCGTGCCCGTCGGCGTCGAGCGCGAGGGCGTCGTGCTCGCCCCCGACCGCGGCTGGGAGCGCGGCGCGACGCACTCGGGCGTCGAGGACCCGCGCGTCACCCGGGTCGACGAGCTCGGTCTGCACGTGATGACCTACGTCGCCTACGGTCCGCTCGGGCCCCGCACGGCCGTCGCCGTCAGCGACGACCTGCGCGAGTGGCGTCGCCTCGGCCCCGTGACCTTCGACTACGTCGACGACCTCGACACCGACCTCGGGCTGTTCCACAACAAGGACACGACGTTCTTCCCGTCGCCCGTCACCGCGCCCGACGGCGTCCGCAGCTTCGCCGTGCTGCACCGGCCGATGTGGCACATCGGCGCCACCGTGCCGGGGGAGGGCAGCCCGCTGCCCGCCGGGGTCACCGACGGGCGGCACTCGATCTGGATCAGCTATGTGCCCGTCGACGCGGTCGCGGCCGACGAGCGCGCCCTGGCCCGCTGGGGGCAGCACCGACCCGTGGCCGGCCCCGAGTTCCCCTTCGAGGAGCTCAAGATCGGCGGCGGCCCGCCCCCGCGCCGCGTGCCCGAAGGGTGGCTGCTGCTGCACCACGGCGTGACGGGCGTCATCGACGACGTGTTCGCCCAGCAACAGAACGTCAACTACGCGGCGGGCGGCATGATCCTCGACGCGGACGACCCCTCCCGCGTCGTGACCCGCTCGGCCGTGCCCCTGCTGGAGGCCGAGACCGCCGACGAGCGCGACGGCATCGTGCCGAACGTCGTGTTCCCCACCGCGATCGAGGAGGTGGACGGGGTGCCGTTCGTCTTCTACGGCATGGCCGACTCGAAGATCGGCGTCGCCCGGCTCGACCGCGCCTGACGCGTCCCCGCTCACCTGCTGGCGAGCCGCCCCAGAACGTCACCCAGAACGAGTCGACCCGACATCCCGGGGCAACTCGACGACCATGCACGACGAGACAGAAGGAGGCGGTCGACGATGACCGCACGCACCTCACGATGGGCCGGGCTCGCCCTGGCCGCCACGACCGCGATCGCGCTGGGGGTGACGGGGGTGCTGCCGGCGTCCGCCGCGCCTCCTGCGGCACCGGCTGCGCCTGCGCCGGCTGCGCCGAGCGCCGCCGCGCCGACGGCTGCCGCCGCGCCGGCGCCGCTGACGAACCTCGCGCACCTCGACTTCCTGCTCGACCAGACGACGCCCGCCGCGGAGGAGGGGCACACGTCGTACCGCCTCGACGCCGAGCCGACGCTGACCCTGCCGTGGACCTACGCGGACGCCCGTGACGGCGGCACCTTCGCCCGGGTGGGCGGCGGTCCGCTCGACCCCGCGACCGGGTACTGGGGGCAGGGCGCGTACAACTCCGACGACGTGTCGCGCGCCGCGGTCGTGTACCTGCGCGACTGGCAGCAGACCGGGGCGGAGGCGAGCCGCGACAAGGCGTACGAGCTGCTGCGCGCGACCGCGTACTTCCAGACCACGACGGGTCCGGCCGCCGGCAACGTCGTGCTGTGGATGCAGCCTGACGGCACCTTCAACCGCAGCCCCGTCCCCGTCGAGCTGCCCGACCCCTCCGACAGCGGCAACAGCTACTGGCTCGCCCGCAGCATCTGGGCGTTCGGCGAGGGCTACGCGGCGTTCCGCGACGAGGACCCGGAGTTCGCCGCGTTCCTGCAGCAGCGGCTCCAGCTCGGCGTGACGGCCCTGCAGCGCGACACGCTGTCGCGCTACGGGCAGTACGACGTGGCCGACGGCGTGCAGGTGCCCGCCTGGCTGATCGTCGACGGCGCGGACGCCACGGCCGAGGCCGTTCTCGGCCTCAGCTCGTACGTGGCCGCCGCCCCCGACGACGCGACGGTGCGGACTGCGACGACGCAGCTCGCGGAGGGCGTGGCGCGCATGGCGTCGGGCGACCCGCAGACCTGGCCGTACGGCGCCGTGCTGCCGTGGACGAACTCGCGCTCGATGTGGCACTCGTGGGCGTCGCAGATGCCCGCGGCCCTGGCGCGCGCCTCGACCGTGCTGGGGCGCAGCGACCTGCTGGCTCCCGCGGTCGTCGACACCGCCTCCTTCACGACGACCCTGCTCACGGCCAGCGGGCCGGACAACGCCTGGTATCCGACGCCCGTCGACCAGACGCAGATCGCCTACGGCGCCGACTCGCGCCTGCAGTCGGCGCTCGCCGTGGCCGACGCCTCGGGCGGGGCGGGCTTCCGCCAGGTGGCCGCCGTCGCGGCGAGCTGGTACTTCGGCACGAACCGCTCGGGGAAGCCGGTCTACGACCAGGCGACCGGCGTGACGAACGACGGCGTCCAGGCCGACGGCTCCGTCAACCGCAACAGCGGTGCCGAGAGCACGATCCACGGCCTGCTGTCGATGATCGCGCTGGACGGTGCCCCGGACGTGTCGGAGCTGGCCCAGGCGTCGACCACGGTCGCGTCGCGTGACGGGCTGACGACGATCGAGGCCGAGGGCGCGTCGCCCACGACGGGCACCGTCGTCACCCCCGACTCGGCGTGGACGGGCGAGTCGCAGTACAGCGGCGGCGCCGCGCTCACGCTGCAGCCGGGACAGAGCGCCAGGATCGCCGTGCCCGCCGGGTCGGGGCTGCGTCACGTCGAGCCGGTGCTGCTCGGCGCCGAGGGAGTCGTGTCGACCTCGACCTGGAAGGCGGGACGGGTGCCGCTCGGCACCCTGACGACCCGCGTGGGCGCGCAGGGCGTGACCGCCGCCTCCGGGGCGCTGCTGCCGCAGACGCTGCCGCTCCCCGTCGGGCCGGGGGCCACCTCCGTGACGGTGACGGCCCGCGGGTCCCAGCCGGTGACGGTGGACGCTCTGATCGTCCGGCCGCTCGTGCAGCGGCTCGCGCTGGCCGGGGCCGGCGGACGGGCGACCGAGCTGGTCTCGTCGACGTCGAAGCTGCCGCTGCCGACCACGGTCGGCGCACGCGGCGTGCGGTCGACGGTCGCGAGCTACGACTCGCGCGGGGCGCTCGTGTCGCAGCGGACGGTCTCGGGTCAGTCGGTCGCGCTGGTGCGCGGCGGCGGGTTCGTCGTCGTGACGCGGTAGGGGGAGCGCGCGTCCCCGACCCTCGCACCGCGGGATGCACGAAGAACCGCGTTCCGCACCATGAACCGCGTTATATCGCAGTTCATGGTGCGGAACGCGGTTCGTGGCGTCCTGTCACACATGCAGGGGGCGATGCGCCTGCAGGAGGTGCGGGGCGCCTCCTGCAGGAGAGCTGTGGCTAGGCCTCGTCGGCGTGCGGCGCCGGCTCGTTCGTCGCCGTCGCACGGGTGGCCTTGGCGAGGTTCTCGACGAGCTCGGAGCGAGTCTGCGACACCACGTAGGCGGGCTGGTCGCGCTCGACGCGCCAGCTCTCGCTCAGCGGGCCGACGTTGACGGTGTCGAAGCCGACCTCGTCGTAGAGGCGCTGCACGAGCTCGGCGGCCTCCTCGAAGTCGCTCGAGGTGGCGAGGGCACGACGGCCCTCGGTGCCGGCGGGCTTGCCGTCGGTGGTGATGTCCTTCGCCATGATGTGGTTGAAGCCCTTGGCGACCTTGCTCTCGGGAAGGTGGCGCTGCAGCATGCCCGACACCGTGTCGAGGCCGTTGTCGAGGGCGGCGATGTGGCCGTCGCGCTCGAAGTAGTAGTTGTTCGTGTCGATGACGACCTTGCCCGCGAGCGGCTCGACCGGCACCTCCTCGTAGTTCTTCAGCGGGACCGTGACGACCACGACCTCGCCTGCCTCGGCCGCCTCCTGCGACGTGGCGGCGCGCGCCTTCTCGCCCAGGTCGGCGACGAGGTCGGCGAGGGTCTCGGGTCCGCGCGAGTTGCTGATCACGACGTCGTGGCCCTGGGTGATGAGGGCCCGGGCGACCTGGCTGCCGATGTTGCCTGCTCCGATGATTCCGTACGTAGTCATGTCACCAGCCAACGCCTGTCGGGTGGCCGGGTGTTCCCGCTCCCAGGAGGCTCGGAGGAGGCGCCCAGTCGTCGCGAGGGGCGGACGGTGCAGCCACTGCAGGGACAGGCTGGAGGGATGACCGACTCGACCCTCGCCTCCTCGGACTCCAGGACCGACGCCTCCGACGCCCCCACGACCGCTGTCCTCTTCGACATCGACGGGACGCTCGTCGACTCCAACTACGCGCACGTCGACGCGTGGTCGAAGGCGTTCGCCGACATCGGGCACCCGGTCGACAGCTGGCGGATCCACGAGGCGATCGGCGAGGACTCGACGCTGCTGCTCTCGGGCCTGCTGGGCGACGAGGTCGCGGAGGCGCGGGGCGACGAGGCGAAGGAGCGCCACTCCGCGCATTACCTGCCCCACGGCGACACCGACCTGCACGTCTTCCCGCGGGCGACCGAGCTGCTCGACGAGCTCACGCGACGGGGCCACCGGGTCGTGCTCGCGACCAGCGCCCCCGAGGAGGAGCTCGCCGTGCTCCGCGACCTGCTCGACGTCGAGGGGGCGCTCTGGGCGGTCACCTCTTCGGAGGACGCGGAGACCGCCAAGCCCGACCCCGGCATCGTGCAGGGCGCGCTCGACAAGGCCGGGGTCGACGCCGCGCAGGCGGTGATGGTCGGTGACGCGGTCTGGGACATGGAGGCGGCCGGTCGTGCCGGGGTCACCTGCGTCGGCGTCCGCTCAGGCGGTACGTCGGCGGCGTCGCTGACCGAGGCCGGCGCGGTCGAGGTGTGGGACGACGTGGCGGCGCTGCTCGAGGGGCTCGACGGGAGCGTCGTCGGGCGGCTGAGCTGAGGCGGGCGGGGCGGGGCAGGGCCTGGCTGGGCCTGGCTGAGCTGGCCCGCACCGAGTTCCTCGCGCTGCACCGCATTCCGTGCACTGCACCGGGACTAGACCCGGTGCCGTGCGCGAAGGACGGTGCGGGGACGAGCAGGGCCGCGTGTCAGCGGCGACCGCGCCGGCCGACGAGGCGGGCCCACGCGCCGCGGCCCCGGATCGGGCACGGCGCGGCGGCCGCCCGTGGCTCCTCTCGGGGCACGAACGTCGAGGACGAGCAGGCCGTGCAGGTGAGCACCCACGGGTGCACGCTCAGCCCGGAGCCGTAGTACGGGTTGTCGACGAGCCGCGCCGGGCCGTGGCAGTCGGGGCAGGTGGGGGTCGCCGTGGGGCGCGTCTCGTCGTGCATCGTCGGGGGCCTTCCGTGGAGGGGATCGCCCGGTCGTCCGTGCCCGAGCGCTTCTGCGTCGTCTCGGGTTCGGAGTGCCGCCTCCTCGTGACTGGCCCCGGCCTGGCCCCAGATCGGGGCTGCGGCCGCGGTGCTGCGGTCGCAGGGCTGCGGCGGAGGTGCTGCCCAGGACCGGGGTGTCCGCGGGGGCTGATCCGTCTCGTGACGGATCAACTGCACGTGGTGTCCGCGGGGCCTGATACGTCTCGTGACGGATCAGCGGCACGAGAGAGCCCCGCCCCTCGCCGCGTCGTGCGCGGACGGTGAGGAGCGGGGCCCGTCGGTGCTGCGGCGCTGCCTAGCTCTCGAACGTCGCGTCGAGCGTGATCTCGACGCCGGTCAGCGCCTTGCTCACGGGGCAGGTCTCCTTGGCGTCCTTCGCGGCGGCTTGGAACTGGGCCTCGTCGATGCCGGAGACCTCGCCGCGGACGGTGAGGGCGATGCCGGTGAGCTTAAAGCCGCCAGCCGAGTCCGGGCCGAGCGAGACGTCGGCCTTGACGTCGAGCGCCTCGACGGTGCCGCCGGCCTGGCCGAGCACGGCGCTGAACTGCATGGCGTAGCAGGCGGAGTGGGCGGCCGCGAGGAGCTCCTCGGGGCTGGTCGAGCCGTTGGCGTCGTCGGCGGCGCGCTTCGGGAACGAGACGTCGTACGTGCCGAGCTTCGAGCTGGAGAGCTCGACCTGGCCCTCGCCGGTCTCGAGGCTGCCGCTCCATGCGGTGCGGGAGGTGCGAGTGGGCATCGTGTCCTTCTTTCGTGTGGGGATGGGGGAGTCGGGGGAGTCGTGGGGGTCGCGGGTCGCAGGGAGACGCGGCGGCAGGCCTAGGAGGCGGCGCGGACGCTGTCGCCCAGCTCGCCGACCTGGGTCGTGAGGGCGGCGATCGCCGCGGGGTCGAGGCCGGTCGCGGCGCAGATGCTCGCCGGGATGCCGGCCGCCGAGGCCCGGAGCGCCTCGCCGTCGGCGGTGAGCTCGACGCGGACGCTGCGCTCGTCGTCGGGCACGCGGGTGCGAGTGACGAGGCCCTGGCCCTCGAGGCGACGCAGCAGCGGGGAGAGCGTGCCCGAGTCGAGGTGGAGGCGCTCGCCGAGGCCCGAGACCCCGGTCGGCCCCTGCTCCCACAGCACCAGCATCACGAGGTACTGCGGGTAGGTGATGCCGAGCGGCTCGAGCAGTTCGCGGTACCGGGTGGTCAGCGCCCGCGACGCGGCGTAGAGCGCGAAGCAGATCTGCTCGTCGAGCAGGGGGGTGGTCGGGGCGGCCGCGGTCATGTCGTCGACACTAGCACGTTGCGTGCAACTGAGTTGTGCGCAATTCAAAGCCGGTTACGTCCGTGCCGTCACTCGTTGACGGGCATATACGATCGTAGATACAGTCGACCCGTGATCATGACGGCGGCGGACACCATCAGGGACGCACGGGGCCGCGCTGGCCTCACCCAGGCCGAGCTCGGGGCGAGGGCGGGTCTGCCGCAGAGCGCGGTCAGCGCCTACGAGGGCGGCGTGAAAGACCCGTCGACGACCGTCCTGGCCCGTCTCGTCGAGGCCGCGGGCTTCGACTTGGCTCTCGGGCTGGTGGCGCGACAGGCCGGCGGGCGGTCGGCAGCGGCGTTCTCCGGGCCGGTGGGCCGTCGCGTGCAGCCTGGTCGTGCGCCGGCCCGGGCGTGGCTGCGCACCCACGGGTTCGGTTCGCCGCAGGTCTTCGGGAGCGTCAGCCGGGGCGACGATCGCGACGACAGCGACCTGGACGTGCTGGTCGACCTGCCCGACGGTCTCGGCCTGTTCGGGCTCGGCTCGGCCCGGACGGAGCTGGAGTCGATCTTCGGAGTCCCCGTCGACCTCGTTCCGCGGGGGTCCCTCAAGAGCGAGGTCGCCGCGCGCGTCTCGGGCGACCTGGTGTCGTTGTGAGCAGGTCCGACGAGACGCGCCTCCGTGACGTGCTCGCCGCCCTCGACGCGATCGACGCGCACACGACGCGGGGCAGCCTCGACGATGGCCTCGTGTTCGACGCCGTCCGCGCACGGCTGATCGAGATCGGAGAGGCCGTCAAGGGCCTGTCGGACGACGTCCGGGCCACAGCGCCGGGCATCCCCTGGGGCGAGGTGGCCGGCATGCGCGACTTCCTCGCACACCGGTACTTCGACGCGTCGCACGCCATCGTCGAGCACACCGTGACCCGCGATCTGCCTGAGCTGCGCCGCACCGTCACTGGTCTGCTGGGCTGACAGCCGCCGCCTCCTTCGCCGCCGGGTGCGCCTCGGCGAGGTCGAGCGCGACGGCGGCGCGGCCCAGCCCCTCGAGGCTGGCGGCCGTGGTGAACGGCAGGCTGAGGACCGAGAGCAGGGCGCCGGCGAAGCCGAGGCCAGGGAACCCCTCCACGACGGCGATGACCACCGTGCCCACGAGGCTGCACGTGAGCGCGGCTGTCGTGCCGAGGCTGATCGTGAGCGCGCCCACGAGGCCGAGTCGCTGCTTGCGGGCCGAGGCGAGGAGGCGCGGCGCCAGGGTGGCGGACAGCTCCGGCGCGCCCTCGGTCGAGTAGTCGCCCACGAGCCGGTCGTCCCGCCACGAGACCGGCGCCAGTGACCGACGTTCGCGGCGGAGCCAGAGGCAGACAGCCACGAGGACGACGAAGGCGACAGCCATCGAGGCAGCCGTGACCGCGACGAGGACCCGGGACGCCGTGCTCCAGTCGAGGTCGTCGAAGCGGGACAGGAGACGATCGATGCCGAGGGCGGCCGCGGAGCCGACGACGACGGCCGCCACGGCGAGCACGAGCCGGCGACGCGGCGTGAGGAGCTGCGCGGCCCCGGCCCGTCACTCGTCCCAGCCGCGGCGGCGGAGGTCCCGCCGGCTGGGGAACGGCTCGGTCACGAGCGTTCGCCGCCGGGAACGGGAGCCGGGCCCGCCGTGCCCGCCGTGCCCGCAGATCCCGCTGGTCCCGCCGTCTCGGCCGCGCTCGGCGGCAGCAGGTGCGTCCGTGCGGCGGCGTAGCGACGTGCACGCGTGGTCCGCGTCAGGAAGAAAGGCGTGAAGCCGAGCAGCATCACGACCATCGCGACCACCAGGACGCGGGGGAAGGTCGAGTCGTCGTCGCCGAGTGCCTGCGGCAGCTGGTTGCAGATCAGGCCGGCGAAGAGCGTCGCGCTCTGGGCGTACTGCACCGGGAGCGACACGGCGCTCACGGAGGCCCACCGGGCGGCGACCCGCTCGTCGTCGGGGCCCAGCTCGAGCGGGCGGCGGGACAGGACGGCCTTGCCGATCCTCCTGGCCCGGTCGTGGTCGCGGCCGATCACCGCCCCCGCCTGCTTCATCAGCCGGAACGAGACGACGGTGCAGGCGATCGAGGCGGCGAGGAACCCCAGCCCGGCGGCGACGAAGAGGAGGTCGGCGCCTGAGTCGTCGTCGTCGAGGGGGACGAACGAGAGGCCGACGGCGGCCGGGACGACGGTGAGGACGAACGCGAGCGTCACCGTGCGCACCCCCCGGCGCACCTCTCCGTGGGGGACCTCGCGCCACTCGACCGGCTCCGCGCCCTGCCGGACGTGTTCGCCGACCGCCGGGCCCGCGACGAGGGCGACCACCGTGAGCGCGGCGCCGAGGGCGACGAAGGAGGCGGGGAGCCAGGCGGGCGGGTCGCTCAGCCAGGCGGACAGCAGCACCAGGGCCGCTCCTCCCGCCTGCACGCCGAGCATCCACCCGAGCAGGCGGCGGGAGCGCCGCTGCTCCCGGTGGGTGGTGGGCGCGTCCCGCGCCGCGAGGACGGCGCCGAGGACGATCGGGGCGATCGTCAGCAGGGCCAGGCCGAGGGCCCCGAGCAGGAGAGCGGTCACGCCGCCTCCGTCCCCGAGCAGGACGAGGAGGACCGTGCCCCCGATCTGCGCCGCCGTGACGACGACGACCGCTGCGGCGAACGCGAGGGCAGCCACGAGGTCGCGACGGCCGGTGGGTCGGTGCTGCGTCGGCGTCGCCCCGCCGGTGGTGGCAGCGGTGACGCCGGGTACGGCGGGTGCTGGTGCGGCGGGCGGCGGGGACGCGGGGCGGTGGTCGTCGTCGGTCACGCTCCCAGTGTGGCCGCCCCGCGTTCGGGGGGCACGGCGGTCGCCGGGTGGGAGCCGGCCCGGACGGGTGAACGGCGGGCGACCGGACGAGGCGCCCTCCGATGGGTGCGGCGGGGGCCGCGGGGACGGCTCCCGCGTAGCCTCGACCGCATGAGCAGCGACGCGACCGAGCACGACGGCACGACCGGCGACCACGGCGACCCGACCGGCATGACCGCCGACGAGAAACGGCACGACCAGCTGACTCGCGCACCGAAGTCGGACGAGTCGGATGCCGCCCCGCGCATCACCACCGAGGAGCGACCCGACGGCGTCACCCGCATCGACGTCGCCGACACCGCGAAGGTGCGTCCCGGCGGGGGAGAGGCGCACACGCGCGACTGACCCGCTGCGGACGCGCGGTGGTGCGTCGACGGCGAGCCACGATGTCGGGGGCGGGACCTACGGTGACGACGTGACCGGGTCCTCGAGCGCAGGCAGCGCCTCCTCCGTCTGCTGCGTCGACGGCTGCGGACGTCCGGTCGAGCCCGGCGGCCCGGCCCCGCTCTGTGCCTGGCACCTCGACGCTGCGGCCGACTGGTCCGACCGCGAGCACGGTCTGACCGACCTGCTGCCCTCGCCGTGCGTCGCGTGCGGCTCACGGCTCGGCGTGCACTGGCCGTCGGGCTGGCTCTGCGCGGTCTGCGAGTGGCGGCACGGCGACTCGCCCGACGGCGAGCTCGCGCCCCCGCGGGTCGATGTCGTCTACTACCTCCGCTTCGACGACCGGGTCAAGATCGGCACCTCCTCCGACCCTCGACGTCGGCTCGCGCGGATCTGGCACGACGACCTGCTCGCCTTCGAACGCGGCGACCGGCTCGTCGAGCACCGCCGGCACGTGCAGTTCGCCGAGCACCGCCTCGCCCGCACCGAGTGGTTCACGGCCGCGCCCGAGCTGCTCGCGCACGCGGCGGCGCTCCGGGCCGGCTCGGACGACCCGTGGAGCACCTACGCGCGCTGGCGCAGCGAGGCCCTCGCCCTGCGCTCGTGATCGCCGGGTCATCGAGGTGACGCGTCGCAGGGGTGCCGCGGCCGCCGACGCCCCCGGCGCGTCACCTCGATCGGGTCGGTGCGCTCGGGTCGACCCACGCGGGTCGGCACGCTCTGGTCAGCGCAGCCAGGCGTCGACGTAGAGGTCGCCGCGCACCTCGCGGAACACGTCGAGCAACTGCGGCACGGTGCTCCGCGTCAACCCGGAGACGACGAGGTCGTGGGGGCCGAGCGCCTCGAGGCCGCCGGTCCGGACGCGGACGACCTCCCACCCTGCGGAGCGGAGCGCGCGGTCCTTGCGGCGGTCCGCCTCCTCGCGGTGGCCGACGTGCTCGAGCCCGTGTCGTCCCGTGGAGTCGTACTCGACCGCGACGCGCAGCTCGGGCAGCAGCACGTCGGGCCACGCCTCGAGGTGCTCGAAGAACGGCCGCGCGAGGCGGACCGCGTCGACCCCCGCCGTGAAGGTGATCGCGGCGGCGAGGTCGGCCCGCAGCTGCTCCTCGACCGCGGACGCGGGAGGCGGTGCGCACGCGCTCGAGAACGCCTCGCCGACGGGCAGGTCGGGGGTGCGGTCGCAGAGCTGGTCGCGCCTCCTCGGGACGCGGGCTGCGGGGGCCGACCGTGGCGTCGGCGCCGACCGTGGCGACGGTGCCGACCGTGGCGACGGTGCCGACCGTGGCGACGGTGCCGACTGTGGCGTCGGCGACGGCAGGCCCGGCCGGGACGCCCCGATGCGCCGGAGCAGGGCGGCCCGCTCGCCGCCGTCGACGACGGGCCCCGGACCAGGCCCCGGACCCTGCGGCGCATCCGTGGCCGCGGCGACCGGTGCCGCCGTCTCGGGGGCGTCGCGCGGACGCTTCGGCGCCGGGTCCATCGGCACGGCGGGCAGTCGCCGCGGCGACGCGAGGTCGGCGCAGGTCGGGCACCACGACGACCGTCGTCGCTCACGCCCAGGCCGGTGGCGTTGCTCGTCGGGCGTCGCGACGAACTGGTGGCCCACGTCGCAGAGCCAGGTCAGCCAGACGTCGGCCGCGGGAGGCACCTGGCTCAGCAACAGCCCCCGGTTGTGCTCGGGCCGGTACTGCCGCACGAGCACGGGGTAGCGGGCCCACGCGTCGCGGTAGGCGCCGGGCGCGTAGGGCACCTCGGCGGCACGGGACCGCTGACGGCGGGCCCACCAGCTCTCGATCGGTTCGGGCACGCCGCGACGCTACGACCCGCCACCGACATCGGCGCTCGGACTCGATCGACCACGAGGAGGCGCCCCCTCGACCCGGCGCCCGTCGCGGCGGATGATGGGGACATGACCGCCGCCTCCGTCGTCTCCGTCAGCCGCGACCCCGAGCACCGCTTCTCGAAGGAGGTGGTCGACGACATCGTCCTGATCGCCGGGCTCGGCGTCGACGGCGACGCCCACGCCGGCACCACCGTGCAGCACCGCTCGCGGGTCGCCCGCGACCCCTCGCAGCCGAACCTGCGCCAGGTGCACCTCGTCCACGCCGAGCTGTTCGACGAGGTGGAGGGCTCAGGCTTCGAGGTCGCCCCGGGCGAGCTGGGCGAGAACGTCACGACGCGCGGGGTCGACTTGCTCGGGCTGCCCCGCGGGGCCGTGCTGCGGCTCGGGCCCGACGCGGTCGTCGAGGTCACCGGGCTGCGCAACCCGTGCGTCCAGATCGACGGGCTCGAGGCCGGCCTGATGCGCGAGCTGGTGACCCGCGACGACGAGGGCCAGGTGGTGCGCAAGGCGGGAGTCATGGCCGTGGTGCTCGTCGGCGGACGGGTCGCCCCCGGCGACCGTGTCGGCGTCGAGCTGCCCGAGGGGGAGCACGAGGCGCTGCAGCCCGTCTGAGGCCGGAGGCCGGGTCATCCTCGGGGATGGACTCCGCGCCTCCTCGTGTCGTCCGCCCCCGGCGAGGCCGCGACGGCGGCCATGCTGTCGGGGACGTCCCCGCCCGGTCGTGACCGCGGCCCCGGCGAGGGGACGCCAGGAGGAGCTCCATGAGGACCAGGTCGCACACCAGCACCAGCGCCAGCGCCAGCACCAGCACCAGCACCAGCGCCGCCGCTCGCCGCGCCACTCGCACCACCGGCACCACGGCGGCGCTCGCGACGGCCGCGCTCGTCGCCGTCGTCGTCAGCGGCTGCAGCACGTCCCCGTCGGGTGCCGCCGGGACCGCCAGCCCGTCGTCGGGCGCTGCCGCCACCCCGTCCGCGACGCCGGCGGTCGACGTCTCCGCCGACGTGGCCGACGACCTCGCCGCGCTCGAGGCCGAGTTCGACGCCCGCGTCGGCGTCAGCGTCGTCGACACGGAGACCGGGACGACGGCCTCGCACCGCGCCGACGAGCGCTTCGGCTACGCCTCGTCGATCAAGGCGCTCGCGGCGGCCCAGCTGCTGCACGACGTGCCCGCCGAGCAGCGCGACGAGGTCGTCACCTGGACCGCGGCCGACGTCGAGGCCGCCGGCTACTCGCCGGTGACGAGCGAGCACGTCGCCGACGGGTTGACCCTCGCGCAGCTCGCCGAGGCGGCCGTGCGGAAGAGCGACAACACGGCCCTCAACATCGTGCTCGACCGCGTCGGAGGGCCAGCCGGGCTCGACCAGGGGCTCGAGGACATCGGCGACACGACCACCGAGGTCGTGAACCGGGAGCCCGAGCTCAACACGATCGAGCCCGGCAGCAGCGACGACACGAGCACGCCCGCGGCCTTCACGGCCGACCTCGGGGCGCTGCTCGACAGCCGCTGGCTCGACGCCCCCGACCGCGCGCTGCTGCTCGACTGGATGAGCGGCAACGCGACCGGCGACACCCTGATCCGTGCCGGAGCCCCGGACGGCTGGGACGTGGCCGACAAGTCAGGAGGCGCGGGCGGCATCCGCAACGACGTCGCCGTCGTCACCCCTCCCGGCCGGGCACCGGTCGTGGTCACCGTGTTCACGACGCGGAACGACCCCGACGCCCGCTACGACGACGCCCTCGTCGCCCGCGCGGCCGCGATCGTGCTCGGGGCCCTGCCGACGCCCTCCTGACCTGACCGGCCCGAGATCGAGTTCGAGTGGTCGGTTCCGGTCCTTCGATCGCCCCGGGGCGACAGGAACTGACCACTCGGCGGCTGCCGGCAACTGGCAGCCGGCTGCCAGTGCTCGCCGACCCGTCAGAGGCTGTCCGGGTCGAGCAGGAGCTCCGTGCCGTCGAACAGGCGCTGCTCGTCGTCGATCACCTCGAGGCCCTGGTTCAGGTAGATGAGGGCCGAGACCGTGATGCCGAAGCGGGCCGCGACGGCGTCGGCGGTGTCGCCGGTGGAGACCTGGTAGCGCTTGGGCGCCCCCGCGGCGGTGGTCGCCGTCACGACGCCGTTGGCGAAGTTCGCGACGCCGCCGTCGACCGGGACGATGTTGGTCGTCTTCGCGGGCACCGACCACCTGACTGGGGCGACCGCGAGGACCTTGCCCCGGCTGATCTCGACGGGCACGTCGGGTGCTGCCTCGGCGGTGGACACGACGAGGGTGCCGAGGTACGACGGCTGTCCGATCGGCAGGGGCGCGGAGCCCGACGTCGGTGCCGAGGTGGGTCCGCCGAGCACGGCCACGCCGTCGCCGGGGGAGGTCAGGCCGTCGAAGACCGCGGGCGCGATCTCGAAGTAGGAGAGCTGGACCGTGACCGGCAAGGTCGAGGTGTAGCCCGACCACTCGGTCGAGAAGGTGCCGTCGCCCACGGCGACGACCCGGTAGTGGAACGCGATGCTGCCCTTGGGCGACCGCACGTCGGCCTCGGCCACCACCGTGCCCGCCGCGACGGGAGTGACGTAGGGCGCCTCCTCGGCGGCCTCCGCGGGGGGAGGGGTCGCGGCTCGCGGGGACGGCGAGGCGGACGCCGTCGGCGTCGCGCTCGGCGTCGGGCTGGTCGACGGGCGTGCGCTGGTCGTGATCGGGGAGGCCGGCTCCGACGTCGCGGCGGGGGCGCCGGACGCGAGCGGGCCGCCGCCCGAGAACGCGAGGACCGTGCCGAGCACCACGGCGACCACGGCAGCTCCGCCGACCACGGCGAGGATCGCCGCAGGGCGCATTCGCCGTCGCCCGGGCTCGTCGTCCTCGGAGTCGGTGTCGGCGCTCGCTGCGGCGGCGCCGGTCGCGCCGGCTGCCCCGGCGGCACCGGAGCGCCCCGAGGAGGCGGCGGCCGACCCGGCCGTGCCCTCCGACGTCGTGGGGCGGTGCGTCCACGGCACGAGTCGCGGGCCCGCGCCCGTCGTGGGGGCCGGCTCGTCGGCGGACGTGTGGGCCGTGGGCGCGGCGGGCTGCACCTCGGTCGGCTGCGTCGTCGCGCGCGTCGACGTGTCGTCGGCGCCGGGTCGCTCGTCTCCTCCGCCGTGCTCGTCAGTGCCAGGGCGCCCAGCGGTGCCGTCGCGCGCGTCGACAGGGGCCTGCTCCGCCGCCGCCGCGTCGTCGCCGTGCGCCTCGTGCCCGCGTGCTGTGCCATCACGCTCGACGTCGTCGTCGTGCGGCCCTGGTGTGTGATCGTCCGTCATGTTCCCCCCTGCGGCGATCCTAGGACAGGCTGCCGACACGGTCGAGCCGGGCCCGTTCGACGTCCCGACGCGCGCCGTCCCCCTCCCGGCTCCTCGTGGCGGTCGCTCGACGCAGGTCGGCAGGATCTCCCTCGCGCGCCTCCTCGGCGACTGGCTACGGTCGGGTCATGCCGATCGTCCCCGACACGAAGAACTGGACCTGGGTGCTCGACGAGCCCTGCCCCGAGTGCGGCTACGACGCCGCCGAGGTCGAGCTGGGCGACGTGCCCGGCCTGGTGCGGTCGAACGCCGCCGCGTGGCCTGCCGAGCTCGGCCGAGCCGACGCCCGCGAGCGACCTGACGACGCGACCTGGTCGCCGCTCGAGTACGGCGCGCACGTGCGCGACGTCTTCAGCGTCTTCGACGGCCGCCTCCGGCGCATGCTCGACGAGGACGCCCCCGCCTTCGAGAACTGGGACCAGGACGCCACGGCGCTCGCCGACGACTACGCCGGGCAGGACCCTGCCGTCGTCGCCGAGCAGCTCCTCGCCGCGGCCGAGGTCGTCGCCCGCCGCTTCGAGGAGGTGCCCGCCGACCAGGTGCACCGCACCGGACTGCGCAGCGACGGTGCCGCCTTCACGGTGGAGACGCTCGGCCTCTACTTCGTGCACGATCCGGTGCACCACCTGCACGACGTGCGCCGCTGACGGCTCTCGCGGGTGCTCGGGCTCCGTCGGCGCCCATGATCGGGTCGCCGAGTCGACCCGAGTTGCCCGAGTCGCCCGAGTCGCCCTGAATGGTCGCTCGGGCTGACGTGGAACAGCCGTCCGGGGCAACTCGACCGCCGTCGCGTCCGGTCAGCGGACCCCGAGCGCCACGACGAGGGCGCCGAGGCCGGCCGCGAGGGCGAGCGCCGCGGTCGCCGCGGGCAGCGCGCCCCCGGTGGTGGGCACCCGGGAGGGCGAGCTCGCCGAGCCGGCGCCGGCGCGGGTGTGGCCAGCGTCACGGGCGGCGAGCAGGAGGCGGTGCACCCGCCGGTACCGCCGGTGCGCCGCGGCGAGCACGGCGAGCGACGCGACGACCCCGAGCCCGGCCAGCACGTACGCGGCAGGTCCGAGCAGGGGCGGCAGCACGCGGAGGCCGATCAGCGACCCGACGGTCAGCGCCAGGCCGGTGCGGCGCCAGGCGAGCGCGGTGCGCTCGGGCTGCAGGCCCGGGTCCCACGGGCCGTCGCTCACGCCAGCACGACCCCGAGCAGCACGAGCACCCCGGCGACCGCGACGGCGACGCCGAGCGGCAGCGCCAAGGGCGCGGACGGCAGCGGCCGGTCGGCCCGAAGGGCGCGCTCGGTGCGGGCCCAGCCGACCCAGGCCTGCACGGGAGCCGCGATCCCGGCGACGATCAGCACGAGCGACGCCGCGAGCCTCAGCCCGGGCTGCAGGCCGAGCCCCAGCGCCTCGAGGGCGACGCCGCCCGCCACGAGCGCGAGCGAGGTCCGCACCCAGGCGAGGAACGTGCGCTCGTTGGCGAGGCTGAACCGCACGTCGGGCTCCTGCCCCGTGCCGTAGACGCGCCGGGGGAACCGGCGGTCGCGGTCCTCGGCGGTCACCGGCCGCCTCCTGCGCGCCGTCGTCGGATGCGGATCGGGCCCTTCGCGGTCGACGGGTCGACCACCGAGCCGCCCTGCGTGATGTCGACCTCGCCGGCTGCGACGAGACGTCGGGCGGCTCGTCGGACGGGCTCCATGAGGTCGCGCCAGGCAGCCTCGTCGTCGGGGGCGATCGATCGGGCGACGTCGGACGGGCAAATCGTCGAGGTCGCGGCACGGGCCGCGAGGAGCTCGCGGATCCGCTCCTCGAGCTGGCGGTCGAGCGAGGACACCTTGCGGCGGCGGCACGCGTCGCTGCAGTACGCGACCTCGTCCCAGTTCGCGGCCCATTTCTTGCGCCACTCGATGCGGCGGCCGCACGAGCGGCAGGTCTTCTCCTCGGGCGTGCTCACCCGTCCATGCTGCGCCTCGCGGCTGACGCGTGGCTGACGAACCGACGTGATGACGACGAACCGGCGCGATCCTCCGCGGAGGTTCGTCGCGCTCGCGTCGCTTCCTCGTCGTTTCCGCGTCGCGCCCCGTCGGCCGACCTGCCCTCGACAGAGCGGTCTGCGCTCGCTAGCGTCGAGGGGCGACGGCGCCGACCGGGCCGCCGCACGACCACGACGGCCACGGCCGTCCGCACCGAGGAGGCGCGCGCATCCGACTGCCCGACTCGCTGACCGTCGACGGCCCCGTCTCCGTCTCGCGGCCCTGGATCGCCTGGGCCCGGGCCGTCACCCGCCTCACCACCACGGGGCGGGCCAGCCGCTCGGAGTTCTGGTGGACGTGGCTGCTCCAGACCGCCGTCGGGGCGGTGCTGCTCCTGCTGGTGCCGTTCCTGCAGGGCCGCACCCGCGACCTGCGGCTGCCCACCGGCCCGTTCGGCGCCGGCCCGCTCGGCACGCAGCCGCTCTTCTCCTGGACCGACACCTCCGGCGACGCGGCGGGCGGCGCCTCCGTCCTCATCTGGACGGTCTGGTCGCTGCTCACCCTCGCGCCGATGGTCGCCCTCGCGATCAGACGACTGCACGACGCGGACATCTCGGGCTGGTGGGCGCTCGTCGCCGTGCTCGTGCCGATGCTGTCGTTCCTGATGCTCGTGCTGCTGGCGCGGGGGTCGAGGGCGGCGGGCGTCCGTTTCGACCGTCTGCCCACCGACGGGCCGGGCGGGAGAGGGGCCCTGGCGCCTCCGGAGGGCAGCCGGTAAGATCCTCCATGGTCGCGCGTCACGTGCGGCCCCGGGCGTGCACGACAGCGCGCAGTCGGGATCACCATCCTCCCCGCCGAGCCGGCCCCGCAGCATCGTTGAGCGTCAGCATCGCTGAACCGCAGCAGAGCTGCCGGAGCCACGGCACCTCGGGTCGAGGGAACGGCGCCCGCCGACTGACCGAGACCCTCCCATGACACCTGCTGCCCAGGGTCGTCCCTCGACGACCTCCACCTCTGCTTCCTCCTCGACCCGCGCCTCCTCGACGGGCCGCCCCACCACGCCCGCGACGTTCCCGCTCGCCGGGCTGCTCGCGCTCGCCGTCGCCACGTTCCTCAGCATCTCCGGCGAGATGCTGCCCACCGGCCTGCTGCCCGAGATGAGCGGCGAGCTCGGCGTCAGCGAGTCGAGCATCGGCCTGCTCGTCAGCGTCTTCGCGTTCACCGTGGTGCTCACCAGCACCGGGCTCACGCACCTGACCCGCAAGCTGCCCCGCCACCTCATCGTCGTCGGCCTCATCACCGTGCTCGCGATCAGCGCGGCGCTCACGGCGATCGCGCCGACCTACGAGCTCGTCGTCGCCTCGCGGGTGCTCGGCGGGCTCGCGCACGGCATGTTCTGGGCGATCGGCGGCGCGTACGCGGCCCACCTCGTCCCGCGGGAGCAGGTCGGGCGCGCGCTCGCCGTCGCGATGAGCGGCGGCACGCTGGCCTTCGTGCTCGGCGTGCCCCTCGGCACGGCGCTCGGCCAGGGCCTGGGCTGGCGTGCCGCGTTCGGCATCCTCGCCGGAGCGATGGCGCTCGGCGCGGTGCTCGTGTGGCGGCTGCTGCCGCCGGTCCCGTCGACGCACACGGCACGGCCCGCAGGCGACTCGGAGGAGGCGCTGGCCGCCTCGACCGCGACGGGCAGCGTCCCGACGCTCACCGGCTCGACGCCGACCGCGTCCCGGCACCTGCCGCCGCCGTCGGTGATGGGCATCGTCTTCAGCTGCCTGATCACGGCCGTGTTCATGGTCGGCCACTACTCGTTCTTCACCTACATCGCGCCGTACCTGCTGCGCTCGACGGGCATCGCGGAGTCGAGCCTCAGCGTCGCGCTCTTCGCGTTCGGCATCGCGGGCGGCGTCGGCCTGCTGATGGTCGGCTGGTTCCTCGGCAAGCGGCCGCGCGTCAGCATCCCCGTCGGGGTGGGCATCGTGGTGGTGTCCGTGCTGGCGCTGGTGCTGCTCGAGGGGCAGCCGGGCCCCTCCTTGGTCGCCTTCGTGATCTGGGGCGTGACCTTCGGTGCCCTGCCCCCGCTGTTCCAGACGAAGATGCTGCAGGTCAGCCCCGAGAAGCACCGCGACATCGCCAGCGCGTTCTACACGACGGCGTTCAACACCGGCATCGGCGGAGGCGCGCTGATCGGCGCCCTCGTGCTCGACGGGTCGGGGCTCGACACCCTGCCGCTGCTCTACGTCGGCATCGCCGCCGTGGTGCTCGTGGCCGTGGTCGTCACCGACCGCGTGCTGGTCGCCCGCGCACGCCGCCAGCGCCGCCTGGTCCACGAGACCGCCGCGGGCTGACACGAACACCGCCGAGTGAACAGGACACCACGTGGTTCGGCGGTGTTCCGATCACTCGGCGGTGTCAGAGCGGTGAGGTGGGGTGCGGGCGCCTAGCGGCGGCGACCGGAGCCGGAACCGGCCTGGCCGTTCCCGCCGCCCTTCCGGTTCTGGAACTTGCGGATGATGATGGGGATGAGCAGGGGCGCGAGCCTGCGGAGCAGCGAGGCCATGGGTGACTCCGTATCGTCGGTGGACGCTCGACGGTACCCGCTGGTCGCCGCGACGGCGCACGGCCAGGTGCACGCACCTGCCGGCATGCGCCCAGCGGCCAGGCCAGGCAGGGCAGTCAGCGCAGGCAGGGCAGGCAGGGCGGCCAGCGCCACCGGAGCGGCGTGGCCTGCCCCGAGGAGGCGCGCCCCCGTCACCGGGACCGCCGTCGGAGCCCCTCGATAAGGTGGCACGGCCCGCCGGCGCAGGGAGCCGGCGGCGAGTCCCCAGGGGGAGACACCCATGACACCGACCATCTCGACGACCCGCTCGCGCAGGGCCGTGGCGACCGCCGCCTCCGGGGCGCTGGCGCTGGCGCTCCTCCTCACCGGCTGCACGAGCGGCGGCGACTCCGATGACGAGGCGAGCCAGGGGGCGACCGGCGGGTCGAGCGGCGGCAGCTCGGCGGCCGCGGGTGACGGCGAGCCCGGCACGATGATCGCCTTCGGCTCGTGCGAGGCCGTGGGCGAGGCCCTGGGCTCCGCGGTCGAGGGCCTCGAGCTGCGTGACGAGAGCACGGCGACCGACGAGGGCTTCCAGTGCTCGTGGGCATCGTCGACCGAGGACACCGCCGACGCGAGCGCCGTGCAGGCGGTCATCGCGGTCGCCCAGGTGCAGGAGTTCGACGCCGACACCATCGCCGAGCAGGCCGACACCGTGGCCGCGACCGAGGGCGTCACCGCCGTCGACGACAGCCGCGCCGCCGACCTCGACGGCCGCGCGTTCACCCAGACCGGCGAGAGCACGGGCATCCTCGTGAACGGCGGCACGGTCATCACGACGCACGGCCTCTTCAACGTCACGGCGACCGCGACCACCGAGACCTCGCTCGACGCCGACCAGGCCCTCGACGCGGCGTTCTCGCTGATCAACTAACAGCGGCAGCGGCAGCGGCAGCGGCAGCGGCAGCGGCGGCGGCAGCGGCGGCGGCAGCGGCGGCGGCAGCGGCGGCGGCAGCCGCAGCCGGCAGCCGCACCATGCGGCCAGGCGCTTCAGCGCCCGAGCACGCCCGTCATGAACGCGGCGATCGCGCGCTGGCCGGCGTCGTTCGGGTGCAGCCCGTCCGACGAGAGCAGGCTGAGCAGGTCGGTCGTGCCCGAGCTCGCGAGCGCGTCGCCGAGCGACACCGACACGACGCCGGTCTCGTCGACGACCTCGTCGAGCGCGGCGGCGTAGTCGGCGATCGGCGCCTGCCCGGTGTCGGCCAGGCCGGCCGCGACGGGGAACTCGTCGACGACGACCACGGTAGGAGGCGCGTCCAGCGCCTGCAGGCCCTCGACGACGTCCCGGTAGCCGTCGGCGAACTCCTCGGGGCTGCTGCCCCGCAGGTCGTTGGCCCCGAGCGTGATCGTGACGACGTCGGGCTCGGCCGCGGCCACCGCCTCGAGCCAGCCCGCGAGGTCGTCGGTGAAGGTGCCGGTCGTGGCGCCCGACCGCGCCGAGTCGTACAGGGTCACGCCGCGCTCCCGGTCGCCGTCGAAGGCGGCCAGGCCGTGCAGCACGACGGGCTCGTCCGAGCGGTCGCCGGCCGCCACGGTCACCGTCACGGTGTGCGGCCCGGAGCCGAGGTCCTCGACCGGGGTCACGGACGACGACGCCGAGGAGGCGCCGGTGTCGACCTGGCCCTGCCGGGTGCCGTCGACGTCCCAGGTGAAGGAGCCGCCGCCTCCTGCCCACCAGAGGTCCACGTCGGTGCCCGTCACCGGCCAGCTCACCTGCGCGCCGGGCTCGAGCTCCAGGCTGCGGAAGCCCAGGGCAGGCGAGGTGCCGTCGAGGTCGACGCCGCCCTGGCGGTCGGTCGCCCAGTCGCCCCAGGGGGAGTCGGGTCCGTAGGTCGCGAACACCGCCGGCCGGTAGCCGACGCCGCCCGTGACGCCGTCGACGGGGTGCGCGGCGCGGAGGGCGTCGCGGGTGAGGTCGACCCAGCGGGAGCCGACCGAGGAGGCGCCCTGCCCCTCCGTGATCGAGTCGCCGACCGCGAGCCACCGGGCGGGCGACCCGTCGACGTCGGCGAGGGCCGCGTCCCAGGCGGCCCAGGCGTCGTCGGAGCCGGCGCTCGTGCCGGTGCCCGCGTCGGGTGCGGCCGAGGCGCTGCCCGTCGCGCCGGACGTCGCGTCGTCGTCCGTTCCGGCCCCGCTGGTGCAGCCCGCCAGCAGCAGGGCCGCGGCGAGCAGCCCCGCGACGGGGAAGGCTCGTCGCGTCGACGAGCGCCACGAGCGGGTCGTCGAGCGCGAGCGGGTCGTCGAGAGCGAGCGGGTGGTCGAGGAGGCGCGGGTCACGACTCCGTCACCCGGCCGCCCTCGACGCGCCACTGCCGGTCGAGCCGCACCGTCTGCAGCATCCGCCGGTCGTGCGTCACCAGCAGCAGCGTGCCCTCGTACGACTCGAGCGCCTGCTCGAGCTGCTCGATCGCGGCGAGGTCGAGGTGGTTCGTCGGCTCGTCGAGCACGAGCACGTTCACGCCGCGGGCCTGCAGCAGGGCGAGACCAGCGCGGGTCCGCTCGCCGGGCGAGAGCTCGTCGACGGGGCGCGAGACGTGGTCGGCCTTCAGCCCGAACTTGGCGAGCAGGGTTCGCACCTCGGCCTGGGGCCAGTCGGGCACGAGCGCCTCGAAGGCCTCGGCCAGGGGCTCGTCGCCGGCGAGGAGCGCACGCGCCTGGTCGATCTCGCCGACGGCGATGCTGGCTCCGCGGCTGGCGCCTCCTTCGCTCGGGGCCTGACGCCCCAGGAGCCCGCGCAGCAGCGTCGACTTGCCGGCCCCGTTGGGCCCGGTGATGCCGATGCGGTCGCCGCCGTCGACCTGCAGCGAGACGGGGCCGAGCATGAACTCGTCGCCCGGCTCGCCCTGGCGGAACACCGCGCCGCTGAGCGTCGCGACGACGGCGCTCGACCGCGGTGCCGAACCGATGGTGAACTCGAGCTGCCATTCCTTGCGGGGCTCGTCGACCTCCTCCATGCGCGCGATGCGGCTCTCCATCTGCCGGACCTTCTGGCCCTGCTTCTCGCTCGACTCGGCGGACGCCTTGCGGCGGATCTTGTCGTTGTCGGGTGCCTTCCTCATCGCGTTGCGGACGCCCTGGCTCGACCACTCGCGCTGCGTGCGGGCACGGCCCACCAGGTCGGCCTTCTTGTCCGCGAACTCGTCGTAGGCCTCGCGGGCGTGACGTCGGGCGGTCTCGCGCTCCTCGAGGTAGGAGTCGTAGCCGCCGCCGAACACCCGGTTCGACGACTGGGCGAGGTCGAGCTCGAGCACCTTGGTGACGCAGCGCGCGAGGAACTCGCGGTCGTGGCTCACGAGCACGACGCCGCCGCGCTGGCCCTGCACGAAGCGCTCGAGCCGCTCGAGGCCGTCGAGGTCGAGGTCGTTCGTCGGCTCGTCGAGCAGGGCGACGTCGAAGCGGCTGAGCAGCAGGGCGGCGAGGCCCACCCGGGCCGCCTGGCCACCGCTGAGCGAGGTCATCGGGCTGTCGGGGCCGACGGCGCCCTCGGCGGCACTGCCCGAGCTCACACCTGCTCCGGCACCTGCCCCGGCGCCGAGGCCCAGCTCGGCGAGGACCTGCGGGAGGCGGTCGTCCAGGTCGGCCGCGCCGCTCGCGAGCCAGCGCTCGAGCGCCGTCGAGTACACGTCCGCCGGGTCGAGGCCGTCTGCGCGGGGCGCCGCGTCGACGTCGCCGAGGGCGGAGGCGGCCTCGTCCATCTCGGCGGCGGCCTGGGTGCAGCCGGTGCGGCGGCCGATGTAGCCGGCGACGGTCTCGCCGGGCACGCGCTCGTGCTCCTGGGGCAGCCAGCCGACGAACGCGTCACCCGGGCTCAGCACGACGGAGCCGCCCTGCGGCTCGTCGACGCCGGCGAGGAGGCGCAGCAGCGTCGACTTGCCGGCCCCGTTCACGCCCACCACGCCCACGACGTCGCCGGGCGCGACCGTGAGGTCGAGGTGGTCGAAGAGGGTGCGGTGCCCGTGGCCGCCGGCCAGGTCCTTCGCCACGAGTGATGCGCTCATCGGACCATCCTCCCAGGCGCCCGTCCCGGCCGTGATCGCGTCCGCCGCCTCCCTCATTCAGGAAGATGTGTCCCGATCCGCGCACCGGGGGAATGACGAGTCCTGAACCGTGCACGATGCAGGAACCCCGCCGCGCGAGTTCCTGAGCTACGTCGAGGGCGTACTGGCAGGGTGGGCCCATGGCTACCCTCACTCGTCCCCGCCGCGGCAAGGTCATCGCCGGAGTCTGTGCCGCCCTCGCGAACCGCTTCGGCCTCAGCCCGTTCCTCGTGCGGCTGCTGTTCGTGCTGTCGCTGCTGCTGCCCGGCCCGCAGGTGCTGCTGTACCTCGTGCTCTGGGTGGTGTTCCCGAAGGAGGGGCGCTAGCACCTGCCAGGACCGGCCACGATCCCGAGGAGGTTGGGTCTCGCAGCGCGCGGGCTCAGCCCAGCGTCTGGACCAGGCTCTCCTGCAGGTAGCCGAGCCAGTCGAACACGTCGTGCATGACGACCACGTGCGGGTCGTCGCTCGGTGCCGGGCCCTC
The DNA here is from genome assembly GCF_003751515.1 of Frigoribacterium sp. PhB107. Lineage (NCBI taxonomy): Bacteria > Bacillati > Actinomycetota > Actinomycetes > Micrococcales > Microbacteriaceae > Frigoribacterium > Frigoribacterium sp. PhB107. Next base: position 573,240 of record NZ_RJKU01000002.1, read on the forward strand.
GACCGTGACGCCGAGCCGGCTGCCGAGCACGAGCCGCAGGTCGGTCAGCGTCCGCAGCCACGACTGCTGCCCCGCGGCGTCGAGCCGCTCGGCCGTCGGCGCCGCGACGTCGTCGAGCACCCGTCGCGCGTTGGCGAGCTTGCGGGCGGTGAGGTCGTCGGAGGTGAACCTGCGGAACTCGGCCGCCGCCTCCTCGTCGTCGGGGTAGGCGGACGGCAGGAGGCGCGCCACGGCAGGGTCGCCGGGGTCGCCGCCCTCGAGCACGGTGACGAGCTGGGCGACGAGGTCGCCGAGCAGCCGCGCCTCGTGCTCGGGCAGGTCGAGCAGCAGGTCGTCGCCGCGACGCCGGAACGGGATCACTCGTCGGCCTTCGCGACGGTCGCCCAGAGGCCGAAGTCGTGCAGGGCCTCGACGTGCCGCTCCATCGCCTCGCGAGGGCCGGTGGCCACGACGGCGCGGCCGGTCGTGTGCACCTGCATCATGAGGCGCTCCGACTCGGCCGCCGCGTAGCCGAAGTAGCTGCGGAACACCCAGCTCACGTAGGACATCAGGTTGACCGGGTCGTCCCAGACGAGCACGACCCAGGGCACGTCGGGCGCGACGAGGAGGCGCTCGCCGGTCTCGGTCCCGGTGCGCGTGTCGTCGAGGGTCTGCGTCACCGCACCAGCGTGCCACGGCTCGCCCGACAGAACGAACCGTCTGGTCTGTCGGCACCTCCTCGGGCGCCTCTCGCAGGCCGGCCGTCGCACCGACGGCCGCCGGTCAGCGCGTCGCGACCGGCGCCTCCGGCACGTCCAGCAGCTCGCGCACCCTGGCAGCCGCGTCGACGGGGTCGGGCACCTCGACGTTGTAGGTGCGCCCGTCGGTCGTCATGACGCGCAGCCCCTGGTCGCCCCGCCGACCGAGGGAGGCGTTCAGCAGCAGCCCCTTGCTCGACCGCGCCCAGCCCTTGACGCCCCAGCCGCCGAAGCTGATCGGGCTCCAGGTGTCGGCCGTGACCGAGACGATCTCCTGACGCGCCACCGACCGCCGGTAGAAGGGCGTGAACGCGAGGAGGAGGCGCTCGCGGTCGGCCCTCACGGTGACGCCCATCGACGCGAGCATCATCGCGACCAGCACGAGCACCAGGGGGCCGACGGTCCGCTCGGAGGTGCTGGCGTCGTCGCCCGGCGCGACCCACGAGAACACGGCGAGGGCGAGCATCACGGCCACCAGCGGCCACCGGAGCCAGCCGGTCATGCCGGTGCGGAACCGGACGTCGGACGTGGAGGTGGCGGTGCGGTCCGGCATCGCCCCAGTCTCGCATCCGCCCAGCCCGCCGAGATATGATCGACCGGTCGCGACTGGCGTTCAGATGGTCACCATCGGGGAGCGACGCACACACGGTACGTGGCCGTACGCCTGGGCCACCTCACCACCTGAAGAACCGGCACCTCGTGCCGCCCTCGTCCCGTGACCGTGTAGAGAGAGACCCGCCATGACGATCCAGTCAGAGTCCACCGTCGGCGCCGCCGACACCAGCGCCGGCCAGAAGCTGCCCTCGACCTTCAACGCCCCGCTCAGCGAGGTCGACCCCGAGATCGCCGCCGTGCTCGAGCAAGAACTGGGCCGTCAGCGCGACTACCTCGAGATGATCGCCTCCGAGAACTTCGTGCCGCGTGCCGTGCTCGAGTCGCAGGGCTCCGTGCTGACGAACAAGTACGCCGAGGGCTACCCGGGCCGTCGCTACTACGGCGGCTGCGAGTTCGTCGACGTCGCCGAGAACCTCGCCATCGAGCGCGCCAAGTCGCTGTTCGGCGCCGACTTCGCCAACGTGCAGCCCCACTCGGGCGCCCAGGCCAACGCCGCCGTGCTGGCGGCGCTCGCCGACATCGGCGACACGATCCTCGGCCTCGAGCTGTCGCACGGCGGCCACCTGACCCACGGCATGAAGCTCAACTTCAGCGGCAAGATGTACAAGGCCGTCGCGTACGAGGTCGACCCCGAGACGTACCTCATCGACATGGACGTCGTCCGTCGCCAGGCGATCGAGCACCAGCCCAAGGTGATCATCGCCGGCTGGTCGGCCTACCCCCGCCAGCTCGACTTCGAGGCCTTCCGCGCCATCGCCGACGAGGTCGGCGCGTACCTCTGGGTCGACATGGCGCACTTCGCCGGGCTCGTCGCCGCCGGCCTGCACCCCTCGCCCGTGCCGCACGCCCACGTCGTCTCGTCGACCGTGCACAAGACCCTCGCCGGTCCCCGGTCCGGCGTGATCCTGTCGAACCACGAGCCGCTCTTCAAGAAGCTCAACTCGGCGGTCTTCCCCGGCCAGCAGGGCGGCCCGCTGATGCACGTCATCGCCGCCAAGGCGACCGCGTTCAAGCTCGCGGCCGAGCCCGAGTTCAAGGACCGCCAGGAGCGCACCATCCGCGGTGCCCAGGCGCTCGCCGCACGCCTCATGCAGGCCGACGCGAAGGCAGCCGGCGTCGACGTGCTCACCGGCGGCACCGACGTGCACCTCGTGCTCGTCGACCTGCGCGCCAGCGAGGTCGACGGCAAGCAGGCGGAGAACCTCCTGCACGAGGTCGGCATCACCGTGAACCGCAACTCGGTCCCGTGGGATCCTCGCCCGCCGATGGTCACCTCCGGCGTCCGCATCGGCACGTCCGCACTCGCGACCCGCGGCTTCGACGACGCCGAGTTCGCCGAGGTCGCCGACATCATCGCCGCGACGCTGATGCCCGAGCCCGACATCGCCGCGCTCACCGCGCGGGTGAAGGCGCTGACCGACGCGTTCCCGCTCTACGCGTGAGCGCGGGCGTGGGCCCGGTCGACGCGACCGGCGCCTCCTCGTCCCCTGAGCCGGCCGGTGCGGCCGACCGTGCGACTGCGACTGCGACTGCGGCTGCTGCTTCTGCCGGTGCTGCCGGTGCCGGTGCTGCTGCTGCCCCTGCCGGTCCTGCCGGTGCTGTTGCCGGTGCGGCCGCGGTCGCCGGTGCTGGTGCCGTCGTCGGCGGGGGTCCTTCCCCGTCCGGTGCCGTCGGGGTCGACGTCGATGACCAGGGGCGGCCGCTGATCGCCGGGCCGGGCAGTGCCGTGAAGATCGACGGCACGGCTCTCGCCGCGACCGTCAAGGCCGACCTGCGCGAGCGGGTCGACGCCCTCAAGGCGCGCGGCACGGCGCCGGGGCTCGGGACGATCCTCGTCGGGGCCAACCCCGGCTCGCTGTCGTACGTCGCGGGGAAGCACCGCGACTGCGCCGAGGTGGGGATCGAGTCGATCCGCATCGACCTGCCCGACACGGCGTCCGAGGCCGAGATCCGCGCCGCGATCGAGACGATGAACGCGGACGAGGCCGTGACGGCCTTCATCATCCAGCTGCCGCTGCCCGAGGGCATCGACCCGACGGTGATGCTCGAGCTGATGGACCCCGCGAAGGACGCCGACGGCCTCCACCCCGTCAACCTCGGCGAGCTCGTGCTCGCCGTGCCCGGGGGCAAGGGCTCGATCGACACGCCCCTGCCCTGCACGCCGCGCGGCATCGTCGCGATGCTGCGCGCCTACGACGTGCCGATCGCCGGTGCGCACGTGACGATCGTCGGCCAGGGGCTGACGGTGGGGCGTCCGCTCGGGCTGCTGCTGACGCGGCTCGAGGCCACGGCCACGCTGACGCACTCGCGCACGGCCGACGTCGCCGCCGAGGTGCGGCGGGCCGACATCGTCGTGGCCGCCGCCGGGGTGGCCGGCCTGGTCAAGCCGGACTGGGTGCGGCCCGGGGCGACCGTGATCGACGTGGGCATCACGCGTGTCCTCAACGAGGAGACCGGCAAGTACAAGCTGCGCGGCGACGTCGACCCGGGCGTGGCTGCTGTGGCGGGCGCCCTGTCGCCGGTGCCCGGGGGAGTCGGCCCCATGACCCGTGCGATGCTGCTCGCCAACGTGGTCGAGGCCGCCGAGCGCGTCGCCTGAGGCGCCGCGCCGCGCCGCGCCCGCGCCCGCCGCGCCCGCGCCCGCCGCGCCCGGCGCCCGGCGCGACCGGCGCGCCCGGTGCGCCCGCCGAGCTCGGCGCCCGCCGAGCTTGGCGCCCGCCGCGCCTGGCGCACCCGGCGCCCGGCGCCCGCCTGGGCCTGCATCGGCCGGGGCCACGCCCGCCGGGCCCCGGCGCCCGGCATTGCGCGGCGCAGCGGCAGGAAGTGCCCGAGAAGGGACTGAGTAGCGCGGGGCCCGTGGGGACATCGTCCCTTTTCGCATAACTCTCACGCTGGCGCCGGGCGCCCGGCGGCGGCGCGGCCTGCAGCGCGTGGAAGTGCCTGACAAGGGACGAAGTACGGCCTGGCCCGGCCGCATTTCGTCCCTCCTCGCGTGAGTCGAGCCGGCGCCTGCGCCTGTGCTTGCGCCCGGCGGTCCGGTCGGGCTCGCCGGTCCGGGCGAGTTCGTCGTCGCCGGGCTCTCGTGGACGCCCGTCGTCGTCGAACTCGACCGTGGTCGGCAGTGCTGGCTGTGCACGACGGACCCGGCCCGCACACGACGAACCCGCCCGCCCCCGGGAGGGGACGAGCGGGCCGGGTCGAGCGTGCGGGTCGCGTCAGGCGTCGCGGCGTGCGCCCTCGGCGGGGTGCACCGTGAAGACGGTCGGCGCGGCGAAGCCGGCCTCCGCGAAGGCGGCGGTCACGGCCGACGCGACGGCGTCGCGGTCGGCCGAGCGGACGAGCGCGATCGCCGAGCCGCCGAAGCCGCCGCCGGTCATGCGCGCACCGACGGCCCCGGCCGCCTGGGCGGTGGAGACCGCGAGGTCGAGCTCGGGCACCGAGATCTCGAAGTCGTCGCGCATCGAGACGTGGGAGGCGTCGAGCAGCGCGCCGATGGCCTCGGCGCCCTCGGTGCGCAGGGTGCGCACGGTGTCGAGGACGCGCTGGTTCTCGGTGACCACGTGGCGCACGCGGCGGAACGTCTCGTCGTCGAGGACCTCGGCGGCACGGGTCAGGTCGTCGACGTCGAGGTCGCGCAGCGAGCTGACGCCGAGCGCCTCGGCTCCGCGCTCACACGAGGTGCGGCGGTCGACGTAGCCGCCGGTGGCGTGGGCGTGCTCGACGTGCGTGTCGACGACGAGGATCTCGAGGCCCGCCGCGTCGAAGCCGAGGTCGACGACGTCGGCGTCGAGGCTGCGGCAGTCGAGGAACACGGCCGAGTCGGCCTGGCCCAACAGCGACGCGGACTGGTCCATGATGCCGGTGGGCGCGCCCACGGCCTCGTTCTCGGACAGCTGGCCGACGGCGGCGAGGGCGGCGCGGTTCACGTCGAGGCCCCAGAGCTCGGTCATCGCGACGGCGACCGAGCACTCGAGCGCGGCGGACGACGACAGGCCCGCGCCGATCGGCACGTCGGAGGTGACGAACAGGTCGAGCCCGGGCGCCGTCGACAGGTCGATCGTCGAGAGGTCTCCGCCGGCGGCGGCGAACGACGGCGACGCGGCGCGCGTCGGCGCGACGGAGAGCGCCCAGGCGATGCCGAACACGTAGGCGGACCAGCCGTCCAGGCGGGCCGGGTCGAGCTCGTCGAGCGAGATCTCGTGGACGCTCTCGTCGAAGGTGCTGGCGACACGGAGGAGGCGGTCGTCACGCACGCCGACGGTCACGACCGTGCGGCGGTCGATCGCGAACGGGAACACGAAGCCGTCGTTGTAGTCCGTGTGCTCGCCGATGAGGTTGGCGCGGCCGGGCGCCGACCACCGTCCGGCGACGGCGGTGTCGAAGACGGAGGCGAAGTCGCGGGCGTGGCCGGTCTCGGTGGCGCGGGCAGCGCCTCCTGCGGTGTCGGGGGTGGTGTCCATCAGCGCGTCATCGCCTCTCTCAGTCGGTCGGCCTGGACCTCGGGCACGAGGTCGCCCACCCAGGCTCCCATCGCGGCCTCGGAGCCCGCCAGGAACTTCAGCTTGGTCTCGGCACGTCGCGGGGACGTGATCTGCAGCATCAGTCGGACGGTGTCGCGCCCGACGTTGACGGGAGCCTGGTGCCAGGCGCCGATGTAGGGCGTCTCGTCGCCGTAGAGGGCGTCGAGGCCCGTGAGGAGGCGCTTGTACATGACCGCGAGCTCGTCGCGTTCGTCGCTCGTCAGGCCCGCGAAGTCGGGCACGTGGCGGTGGGGGAGCAGGTGGATCTCGATGGGCCAGCGCGCGGCGAACGGCACGAAGGCCGTGAAGTGCTCGCCGGCGAGGACGACGCGCGGGCCGCTGCGCTCGCTCTCGAGCAGGTCGGCGAAGAGGTCGGGGCCGTAGGCGTCGATGCTGCGCAGCAGCGCGGAGGTGCGCGGCGTCACGTAGGGGTAGGCGTAGATCTGGCCGTGCGGGTGGTGCAGGGTCACGCCGATGGCCTGGCCGCGGTTCTCGAACGGGAACACCTGCTCGACGCCGGGCAGGGCCGAGAGGGCCTCGGTGCGGTGCGCCCACGCCTCGACGACCGTGCGCGCTCGGGAGTCGCTGAGGCCGGCGAACGAGCCGTGCGTCTCGGGGCTGAAGCAGACGACCTCGCAGCGGCCGACGCTGCGGCGCGTGCGGCCGAGGCCGACCTCGGCCAGGTCGGCGAGACCGGCGGGCGCGTCGGGCCCGTCGAGGTTCGGGCCGAACGACGGGGAGCGGTTCTCGAAGACGGCGACGTCGTAGAGGTCGGGGATCTCGGACGGGTTCGTCGAGGAGGCGGGGGCCAGGGGGTCGAGCTCGGCCGGCGGCAGGAACACGCGGTTCTGGCGCGAGGCCGCGATCGAGACCCACTCGCCCGTGAGCGGGTCCTGACGCATCGAGGCGGTCTCGGGGCGCGGGTCGAGCACGCGCGCGTCGGCACGACGCTCGGCGCCGAGGGAGGTGTCGGCGTCGTCGAAGTAGATGAGCTCACGGCCGTCGGCCAGTGTCGTCGGGCGGATGGCGATCGACGCCATGGTGCCTCCTCGGGGGGCGGGGGTGGGGCCTGCGGACGCCCCCGCGACTTGCACTTGCGAAAGCAGGTGAAAGCATACGAAGATCGAGGGGTGACCCGCAACCCCGACGACGCCCCGCTGCCCGGCGAGCGTCGGCGCGGGCGCATCGCCGACCTGGTCGGCCGTCGCGGGTTCGTCTCGACCTCCGAGCTGGCGCGTGAGTTCCGGCTCTCCGAGGTGACGATCCGCACCGACCTCGAGAGCCTCGCCGCCGAGGGGCTGCTGTCGCGCGTCCACGGCGGCGCCCTCTCCGTCGACCGGCCGGTCGAGCGCCCCTTCGAGGAGGAGAGCGCGGTCGGCACCGACGCCAAGAAGGCGATCGGCGTCCGTGCCGCCTCGCTCGTGCGCTCGGGCGACTGCGTCGTGATCGACGTCGGCACCACGACGACGCAGATCGCCCTGGCCCTGCTCGACCGTCACGACCTCGAGGGGGTCGTCGTCGTCACCAACGGGCTGACCATCGCGCTGGCCCTCGAGCAGGCGGTGCCCCGGTTCACGGTGATCGTCTCGGGCGGCACCCTCCGGCCGCTGCAGCACTCGCTCGTGAACCCCCTGGCGACCAGCGTCTTCAGCTCGATCACCGCCGACCTCGCCTTCATCGGCTGCACAGGCGTGCACGCCGAGCACGGCGCGACCAACGTCAACCTGCCCGAGACCGACCTGAAGCGCCTCATGACCACCACCGCCCGGCGCTCGTACATCGTCGCCGACGGCGGCAAGCTCGGCGAGGCGCACCTGGGCGTCATCGGCCCGCTCGACCGGTTCGAGGCACTCATCACCGCCGACGCCGACGCCGGGCAGGTCGACGCCCTGCGGCGAGCCGGGCTCGAGGTCGTCGAGGCCGAGCTGCCCGATGACGGTCCCGGCCCGGCCGGGTCGGCCGACGACCTGGCAGGCTGACGCCGGAGGCGCGGTGCCGGCCACCGGCACGGCTGCGCGTCCTGCAGTCCGCACCCGCACCTCCTGCGACGACGCTCACCACGGTCGCGACGCTCACGACGAAGGGACGACCATGACGACCCCACCCACCGGGCACCAGCACGAGCTGCGGCTCGAGGCCGACGGCCGCGTCGTCACGGCGACGGTGACCGAGGTCGCCGCAGGGCTGCGCGCCCTGGCCGTCGACGGCGAGGCGCTGACCGAGACGTTCGCGGAGCACGAGACGCCGCCGTCGGCGTGCGGGATCACGCTCTTCCCGTGGCCGAACCGCGTCGACGGCGGGCGCTGGACGCTCGACGGACGTGAGCTGCAGCTCGACCTCACCGAGCCGGCCAAGGGCAACGCGAGCCACGGGCTGCTGCGGTACACGGCGTGCGGGGCGGTCGACGTCGAGCCGCACGCGGTGACGCTCGCGGCGACGGTGTTCCCGCAGCACGGCTGGCCCTTCACGCTCGAGACGACGGTGCGGCACGAGCTCGTCGCCGACGGCATGCGGGTGGTGCACACCGTGTCGAACGTCGGCGCAGCCCGTGCGCCGTTCGCCGTCGGCTCGCACCCTTTCCTCCGCGTCGGCGAGCACGACCCGGCGACGCTGACGATCGCCCTGGAGGCGGCGACCCGGTACGAGGTCAGCGAGCGCGGCATCCCGACCGGCACGTCGCCCGTGGCGGGCACGTCGGCCGACCTCCGTGGCGGGCCCCGGCTCGGCGACCTCGACCTCGACACTCCCTATCGTGACGTGCAGCCCGGCTCCGACGGCGTGCGCCGCACGCGGCTGACGGCGCCCGACGGCACGGTGACCGAGCTCTGGCAAGACGAGGCGTTCCCGTACGTGCAGGTGTTCACGCCGCGGAACTTCCCGCGCGCGGGGGCCGAGGGGCTGGCCGTGGCGGTCGAGCCGATGACGGCGCCGCCGAACGCGCTGGCGACCGGCGAGGGGCTCCTCTGGCTCGAGCCGGGCGAGACGTGGACGGCGGCGTGGGGGATCCGGCGGGTCGTGCCGGTCTCCTCGGGCGAGTCCGCGCGGGCGTAGGCGTAGGCGACGCGATCGCGACGAACCTCCGCGATGTCCCGCGTCGTCTCGTCGTCATCGCGTCGCTGTCGCTTCACCGACGTCACGGGAGGCACCGATCCAGCTGTGCAACACGTGTCGCCCGGCGAAACCGACCCGCTGACCTGTTGTCCAGTATGCGCAGGTGGTCCCTGCCGCACACCCCGCTCTGCCCGTCTGGGCGCTAGCGTGTATTCGTTCGGCTGGTTACCGGACACAAGTCGCCGGGAGGTCCGTGCGCCGTTCCCCACCTGATCCGGGGACCGGAGCCGCTCCCGGTGCACCGTGCCCCCGCTGGCTCCGCCGGTCGGGGGCACGCTCGTCTCCGGCGTCGGCAGCCGGCCCTCGGTGCGTCCTCGACGCGACGAAGGCGACACCCGGTGGAGTTGGGGTGTCGCCTTCGTCGTTCGTGGGCCCCGTGGGGCTCGATCCCCACCAGCACGAGTGCGTTCTCGACGACACGAGACCCACGAACGAGGAGAGACCTCCCGATTATGCGGGGAGGCCTTTCCTCGTTCGTAGGCCCCGTGGGGTTCGAACCCAAGACCCGCTGGTTGAGTCAGCATGGCGGGGCCGTTCTGTTACGCCTGTTGGCGAGGACTGACGGCCTAAGGCCTTAGATCTGATCTGTGCGGCACCAGATCTGCGACATACAGCAATGCCGCCTAAAGCAGCCGCCCCCAGTCGACTCGAGGCCATTCGCGCCGGAAGCCCCTCCGGCAGCCAAAACCTGGACGCGGGCGCGTACCGCGATTCTGTGGCACCCCTGCTCAGCTACTGCGCCAACGACGTCGGATGGTCAGTGAACGACTATTCAAGTTTCAGTAACGCCGGCGGCGGCGCGGCTTCGCTGGGGCGGCCTTGAGGGCGATGCTCACGACGACCAAGGCCGGCAGGCTCCACAACCACGGGTCTTGCTGAGCTGCTGTCCAGAACATGCCCGGGAGCGCGGCAAAACCGAGCAGCAATTGGTCGAGAAAAAAGGCCGAGTAGTCGAGCTGAGTCATGGCAGGAGGGTATTGTCCGCCACTGACATTCGCTGTCATTCCTTCATAGTCACCTTGGGCGCGTCCGCCAGACTAAACTTGGACAGTTGCGTTCATAGTCGTGCTTCCGCTGAAGGCTAGGTTCGAGTCTGTGGACATGTCGAACTGGATCAACGTGGCACTGCTGGTCGTGACGGCACTCATGGCCATCCTCGCTTGGCAGCAGACCCGTATCGCAAGGGCAGCGCAGGTTGATGCGAACCATGCAAGCCACTTGGCGGCAGAACACGAGCAAGGCGCGAACGAGGCTCGGCTTAAGGCAGGTGCCGCTCTTTCCCAGATTGCTGAGGAGATGGCGGCCCAGGCTGATTCGGACGCATCGTGGGTCTTGGCACACGATCGTGACGACCCGTCGAAGTGGACCGTGACCAACTGGACCGGTCAGCGCGTCTTCGCTCATCTGCAATTTCCTGAGTCTGGAGAACCATCACAGCTAAGTCATGCCGACCTTTACGGCTTGATGTTCGAAAGTTGGCTGACTCCGGGTCAGTCAGTGCCTTTCATCTGGACCCAGGACCACAAGGAACGCTCTCAGGTGCAGAGGGTTGATGTCGTGTGGGGAGTGCGTGAGGGGGAAGCGCGCATTGCTCGGCTTAGGGCAAAGTGGCCCGAGTCCGAGAGGCATGAATGAACGTTGTGGACGCTAGCCAAAACGCATCGGCTGCTGGTGACAGCACCAAGACCAACCCAATGAACAGCCAAATAGGAGCGAGCCGTGAGCGACCGCATTCGTAAGAGCATCGTCACCCCCTATGACAACCCGGAGCGCACCCGCGACAGAATTGCTTTTCCCCTACTGCGGCGGGCATACGTTGAAGGGTTGGCGGATGGATGGGACGACGGCAAGGCCAGCAGCCCAAATGAGATCGAAAACCCCTATCGAGGCAATACCCATGACGATCCAGGCGCGAGCCCTGGTATGTAAGGGTCCGTAAGAGTCGGGCTTGGGCATGTCGGGATGATGAGTCGGTCTGACCGCGGTGCCCCTGTTAATTGGTCGTCCGGACCATGTGGAACAACGCGACCGATGAGGCGTTGCGGTGAATTTTACAGAAGGCCTGGCTCCCAATCCCTGGCGCTTTACCTCGCGCTGTCGGCTCTCCGTCTGCCCGTGCAAAACTGTCCAGCGTGCCAGCGAAGCAAGACAAACCCGCATGGGTGGCTCCGGTTGTCGACGGTGACAGGGCAGTGTTGGCGGCGGGACGTAGGTTGCTCGGCGTCGGAGTGAACGGGCCAGGAAACGCAGCCAAACGTGCGTGGGCAAAGCCGTCCTCGACGCACCCGCACGCGCACCCTCCGACTCAAGGCACACGGATTCTGGGTGGTGCAGGTCGAGCCAGGCCCACCCCTCGGCTGGGTCATCTCGAGGTCGGTCGGGAACGGGCCGTGGTGCCACTGCTACGCCTACTGCCGAGACCAGGAAGGCAAGCGGCCGTGGCTGCGCGAATTCGCGACCGAACAGTGCTTTGGCGTGGATGCTCCAGCGCGAGCCGAGACTTCGAGCCCTGGTTGCTCGCTTTTCTCCCAAACCCGAATGAGGAGGCTGCCATCTCGATGGCAGCCTCCTCATTCGTTTGGAACTTGATGAGGATGCGTTTAGCGGATCGTCACGCCCGAGTCGAACTCGACGACCTCAATGCGCCGGAGGAAGGCTGACGCACAGGCGTGGGCGGTAGGGCTTATCAACAGTTGCGCCATCTACGCCCGTTGCGGGAGTTGGTTGGTCACTTGCCCGGATTCGCTGTTGTGCGGCTGCTCAGGGTGACTCTAGGTAGGTGCGTGTGACGTCATGCCGGAAAGCGGGTCCGTGTCGTGTGCGAGCCGGCCGCATGCGAGTTCTTGCTGGCAGCGCGGTTAAATGTTGGATCAGCGTCCCGTGCCCCGTTGTGGCCTGTATCGCGACTACGCGTTCTCATGGGAGGCTTCCTTGAGTCATGCTCAAAAGATGGGCATGGCATCGAGGTGCATAACTAGCTCGACGGGGAGAACATGCAACTGCAAGAAGTATCGATTTACGGCTTTCGGTCCATCGAAAAGCTTGAGGGGCTTTCTGTCGGTTCTCCGACAGTTTTGGCGGGCCAGAACGACGCCGGCAAGTCAGCAGTTATCGAGGCAGTAATGATGCTTTTAGGGGGATACCAGATAGTTGCTGCTGACGTGACATACGCAGCAATTACTGAGGAAGGTGACCCTCTCGATCAAGCCGATTTGTCCCGGGTGGATCAGACAGTCGTTGTTGGTCGGTTCGCCCTGCGTGACGCTGAGCAAGAACAATTCGGGGTGACAACGCTGTCGCTCCGCCGCATATCAAAGGGCGGGGCTAGCGCAGTTCTCGAAGTTCTGCGTTCAGCTCCGGAGAACAAACTGCTTCGTGATTATGGCGATCTAAATGTTTCGCAGCTCAAGGACCGTCTTAGTAATTTGGAATTGTCAGTAGACGGGCTAAAAGCGGAACTGACAGCCCGGTTGGACGAGGCTGCGGCTCTCGCGCCGCAAACTGAGCTTTGGGTCAAGGCGGAGGCATCCCTCGAGAAAGCGCTCCCCAGGGGTGAGCGCTTTGACGCGGCCAGCGCCATCAGTGCAGAAGATGCAATCAGATCGACGCTTCTCACGGCCTACAAGGCGCACATCGGGGCCGACGATCTACGGGGAAGTGTCCGCGGCATCGAAGAAGGACTCGAGAAAAAGCTCGTTGGCGACGTCGAGAAGATTCGCAAGCACATCATGGCGAAAGTACAGGACATCGGACGGGTGCAGATTCGTCCAACCGTTAGTTTTACGAGCGCTTCCGGCCTTAAAGGCACCGAAATAACGGTGACAAACCGCGCCGGGGAAGATATAGGACTTAATGCCTCCGGCGCAGGCCGGGCAAGGCGAATTGCCCTGGCAGTCTGGGAGTACAACTCGCTACTCCTTGAGCAAACGGGTGAAGACGTTGTTCTTCTCTACGATGAGCCTGACACGCATCTCGATTATGGTCACCAACGGGAACTCATGCATCTTATCCATGAGCAGACCAAGAAAGATAACGTCACCGTCGTCATCGCATCTCACTCCATGCACCTCATCGATGGCACCGACATAGGTGACGTTGTGCACGTGAAGCACGAGGGCAACCGGACGCAGATAGAAACGTTGGCAGACGAAACTCAGGTGGGATCCCACCTTGGTGCCATTGCCGCCAGCGTTGGGCTCCGTAACACGGTTCTCCTTCACGAACGCCTTTTTGTAGGCGTGGAGGGCGACTCGGAAGCTCGTGCCCTGCCGGTGCTTTTCAAGCTCGCTACAGGATTACACCTTGAATCGTGCGGGATAGCGCTCTGGCCCTGCGGCAACAACGAGGGCGCGCTTCGCTTTGCGTCATTCCTTGTCAAGCATGGCCGAGACGTGGCGTTCTTGGTTGACCGCGATTCCCTGACGCAGGCGAAGCACATCTTTCGCCGCGACAAGCTCCTAGCCGAGGGATTGAACCCTGACGCAAATTGCTTGTTCGTCGGCGAACCTGCCGAAATCGAGGACCTATTCACGGACGCCCAATGGTGCGAGGCCGCCAATTCCTTATGGCCCCGAGACGGAGAACAGGAAACCGTAGACACCTGGAGCGACGAAGACTTTGCTCAACACCGATCCGGCAAATTTAGCTCGGCCGTGCTCGACATGCTTGGCGTGGGATCCTCAGTCGGGCCCGGTGGCAAGCCAGAAATGCTTCAACAGCTCGCACTCACGCTTCGTTCAGTTGATGAAGTGCCGATGGAATTGCGATCTCATTTCCAGACCCTGATCAACAGGGCGCGCTAAGACGGCGGCGGAGCATCCTCGCCTTACGTTGTGCATCAGTCGGTGGTGACCAGGTGTGACTGCCGACTGACGCCGTGTAAGACACGCCGTGAGCCGTGTTTTCCCTCCCGCACCAACGGCAAGCGTTTGGCGAAGGGGCCGATGAGTGTCGGATAAGTAGACGCTTGTGTGCCGTATGCATGTCACTGCCTCCTTGATTGAGGTGCTTAGCCCACCACGAGCCTCCGACATCGCTACCTGTTGCGCGCGGGCCCAGGAGCACCACCGACGTCGGAATGCCTCGTCTCGTCCCGATGGATGGACTCGAACCATTGACCGGCAGATTGTGAGACTGCTTCTTTGTCCGCTGAGCCACATCGGGTTGGACTTATACGACGGTCCGCCCGAGGCTTTTGCCTTCTGGCGGACCGGTTGCTTAGCGCAAGTACGCCACCTGTTCGGACATGCCGTCTACTAGGGGACTGCGGTGTGTTGGATGCTCTGAATGCGTAGCCGTTTCGCCCGCCAAGTGCAGGCAGCTCGTCGGTGTGGACGTACGCGGTGCCCGCATGGGTAAGGGTTCTGAGCCCGTCCGTGATGTACCTGTCGATGGTCCTGACGTTCACGTCGAGCTCGAGGATGGACCGTCGATTCTTCCACCATTCGACTTTGGGTTCGGGGTGCTCTTCGCGGAGTTCGTGCATGAGCTCTCTGACGCGGCCGTCCTTGGGGCAGGTGGCCGCATCTTCGGTGTACTCGCAGTGGGAGCGACGCAGTTCAAAGTCGGTTGCACTTTCTCCAGTCCATGTGGCTCCGTAGGCGAATTGGTCGCGCACGGGGCATGGCCGGCCGATGTCTCCGCGGGGCGCCCGTGTGTCATCGGGTACCGGCCCCGCACCTTCCAGGTCATCTCGGCGATGTCCTCGAGGTAGACGAGTGCAGTGTGGTCCTAAGCGATGAGGTCGTGTCGGGCGAGAAGCCAGAGACTTAGCTGCTTCGTGAGTGCTGCAGCGCCGTCCCGTGTGGTGGTGGAGCGGAAGCCGGCGGGTTCGCCCGTCTTGCTTCGGTGCACCTGCGCGATCAACGGTGCGGGGGTCTTGAGGGTGGCTGCCCAGTAGTCCACGCACTCGAGCAGCCTGGCGAAGGGGTGACGTGCCGTGTAACGAACTCGTTTTTCCGTCCATGCTCGGAAAGCTCAGTGACACCTTGAACACCAAGGTGGATTAGCGGGCGAACCGTGACCGGCTCGGTTACCCGGGGCTCAGTTCTCAGGCCTTCCGCAAGACGGTGGCTACGGCCCTCGATGTCTCCGGGTTGTCGGCTCGGGCGATCGCTGAATACCTAGGCCACAAGCGCCCATCCGTGACTCAGGACGTCTACATGTCGCGCCGGGCTGGTGGTGACGAGTCCGCCGAGAAGCTGACCCAAATGTTCGGGGTTTCTTCGGACTTCGTCTCGGCCACCTAGTCGAAACCCTTGCAGCGAGTGGGCCCCGTGGGGCTCGAACCCACGACCCGCGGATTAAAAGTCCGATGCTCTGCCAACTGAGCTAGAGGCCCTCGGTGTTCGAGGATACGTGATCGCGGGCGTCCTCGCGGGCCGGCAGCGCGCCTCCTTCGCGGCTGTCAGCGTCGATGAGCGTCGGCGGGCGGCGACGCCCGACCCACACGCCGCTGTCGGTGCACGCGCGTATCGTCGAGGCGATGCCCAGAGACTTCCACCGCCCGACCCAGTTCCCCAGCGCCGCCTTCGAGGCGTTCCAGGGAGGCGACGACCCGGCGACCGTGAACCGGATCGCACACGAGTCGGCGGCTGCCCTCGTCGCCCGGGTCAAGCACGACCCGCAGCCCGAGATCCTCGACCGGCTCGTCTCGTTCAGCGACGAGCACGGCATCGACGTCGTCGCCGAGTTGTGGGCCCGCGCCGCACCGCACACCCTGCCCGGGGCCCTGTGGCGCATCTACCTCGTGCGCGCCGTCATCCGCCAGGCGCCCGAGGAAGTCACCTACCTCTTCGACCGCGGCGTCGAGACGTCGACCACCATCGATCCGATCGTCGCCGGGGCGCCGACGCCCGCGACGCCGGCCGAGGTGCTCGCGCTGGCCGACCTCCTCCTCCGCGGGGTCTTCGACGGCGACTTCGCGGTCGCGCTCGAGCGCGGTGCGGCGTTCTGCCGGCTCGCCTCGGCAGGCGCCACGACCGTCGCCGACGAGCAGGACTCGATCGGCTCCGACCTCGCCTCGACGCTGACCCGACGCGCGCTCCGCCTCTCGGAGCTCGGAGTCGACCTCACTGCCTGCGCCGCGCTCTGGCGCGACGGCAGCCTCGACTGACGCTCCGTGTTCGCACCGGGCGAACGCCCGAGCCAGGCCCGGCGACGACGGTTACACTCGATCACTGTCGGGCCGTAGAAACCCCGGGCTCCAAATTTAGCCGCTTCGAGCGGCCTCGCGCCGAGAGGCGTTCCTGCGGCTCGACACCCTCTTCCTCTCGCCGAGCGTGACCATCCCGCTCGGCTGACCCGGGGTCCGTCCCCGTCCTCCATCCGGGGCCCTCGGTCGAGTGGTCCGACGTGGTTCCCCCCGACGTGATGACCGACCGTTCGTGACCACTCGGCCAGAGGCCCGCCGAGGCCCCGCCAGGCGTTCCGTGCACCCGAGGCAAACTCGCCCAAACCAGCAGCCCCCCGGTGCCGAACCATGAGCGTGAGGGATCGAGAGATCCTCCGCTGACTTCCCGCCGCCCTGACTGGCGGGACGACGCGGTCGTTCCCTCCGCTCGGCCCGGGCCTGAACGCCATCCCAGACGGTCACCGGGCGGGGGGAGCGACTCACACCAGCAAGAACGAGCAGGAACAAGCCCGACCAGCAAGAACTGCACCACGAACGACCAGCACGAACCCGTCACGATCCTGTGACGGTCAACCCGACACGAGCGGATCGAGGTGAACCCTGACATGCTGAAGCTCGTGACCCATGACATCGAGACTCCCCAGGACGAGGCGCGTGCGTCGACTCCTGACGAGCTCCTCCTGAGGGTCGCCCAGGCCGATCGAGTGGCCTTCGCCGAGCTGTACGACCAGACCGCACCCCGTGTGATGGGCCTGATCAAGCGCCTCCTGAAGGACCACTCGCAGTCCGAGGAAGTCACCCAAGAGGTCTTCCTCGAGATCTGGCAGAACGCCGCTCGCTTCGACACCACCCGGGGCAGTGCCTCGAGCTGGATGTTGACGATGGCCCACCGCCGGGCCGTCGACCGCGTCCGCGCCTCTCAGGCCGGCCGCGACCGAGACCTCAAGATCGGCGTCCGCGACCTGGAGCCCGGCTACGACTCGGTCACCGAGTCGGTCGAGATCCGGATCGAGCACGAACGCGTCGAGCGTGCACTGGGACGACTCACGGAGCTCCAGAGCCAGGCCGTCAGGCTGGCGTACTACGGCGGCTACAGCCACAGCGAAGTGGCCGCGATGCTGGGGGTGCCGATCGGCACCGTCAAGACGAGACTGCGCGACGGCATGATCCGCCTGCGCGACGAGATGGGAGTGGCATCGTGACCTACCGCGACGACTCCACCACCGGGGGCAACCCGCCCCACGACTCGCTCGAGGCGATGTCGGGCGCCTACGCGCTCGACGCCCTGAGCGACGACGAACGACACGACTTCGAGACTCTGCTGGAGGAGTCCGAGAGCACCAGAAGGGAAGTGACCGAATTGAGAGAGACCGCATTGCTGCTCGCCCATGCGGCACCGCCCGTGATGCCTTCGGCCGCCCTCCGCGCGAGCATCATGGACGCCATCGTCGGGCTGCCTCAGCTGCCCGCCCAGACCACCTCCGACTCTGCCTCGCAGACGCCGGCAGCGACCCAGGTCGCAGGAGGCGCGGGTGACGACCACGAGATCGCCCGCCCCGGCCGCCACGCCGTCCCCGAGATGGAGCCGAGCGAGTCCGAGACCGCTGCCCGCGTGCTCGAGCCCACCGGCGCGGCTCGTGCCCGCTGGTTCACCCGGCCCGTCGCGATGCTCGGCGTCGCCGCGGCAGCCGCCGCGCTCTTCTTCGGAGGAGGCGCGCTGTTGTCCGAGGTCACCGGCCCGAGCCAGCAGCAGGAGGCCACCGCCTCCTCGATCGACGAGATCTACGCGGCAGGCGACTTCCAGCGGACCGTCGCCGACGTCAGTACCGGCGGCACGGCGACGCTGGTCTGGTCGAACGAGCTCAAGCGCTCGGCGGTCGTCCTCGACGGCCTCACGTCGCTGCCCGGCGACCAGACGTACGAGCTCTGGTACATCGGCGCCGACGGTGCCGTCCCCGCCGGCACGTTCGACACGGACACCGACTCGACGGTCACGAAGGTGCTCAAGGGCGAGATGACCCCCGGTGCCACCATCGGCCTGACGATCGAGCCCGCCGGCGGCTCCGAGCAGCCGACGAGCGACCCGATCATGGCCGTGCAGAGCGCCTAGCAGCGACTGCTCGACCCGGTCGGGCCCCGCGAGGGCGCGATCCGGCCACACGACGAAGGAGGCAGCCCACCAGCAGGTGGGCCGCCTCCTTCGCGTCGTGCCGGGCCGACGACGACCCGTGGGCCGCACACGACCGTCGGCCGTGCACAGCCTCCGGGCTCAGCCGAAGCGGCCGGAGACGTAGTCCTCGGTCGCCTGGACGCTGGGCTTCGAGAACATCGTGGCGGTGTCGTCGTACTCGATGAGCTTGCCGGGCTTGCCGGTGCCCGCGATGTTGAAGAAGGCCGTCTTGTCGCTGACGCGGCTGGCCTGCTGCATGTTGTGGGTCACGATGACGATCGTGTACTGCTGCTTGAGCTCCTCGATGAGGTCCTCGATGGCGAGCGTCGAGATCGGGTCGAGGGCCGAGCAGGGCTCGTCCATCAGGATCACGTCGGGGGAGACGGCGACGGCGCGTGCGATGCAGAGGCGCTGCTGCTGGCCACCCGAGAGGCCCGAGCCGGGCTTGTCCAGGCGGTCCTTGACCTCGTTCCAGAGGTTGGCGCCCTGCAGCGAGCTCTCGACCAGGTCGTCCTGCTCGCCCTTGCCCATGCGGCGGTTGTTGAGCTTCACGCCGGCGAGCACGTTGTCGCGGATGCTCATGGTGGGGAACGGGTTCGGGCGCTGGAACACCATGCCGACCTGACGGCGCACGAGCACCGGGTCGACGCCGGGGCTGTACAGGTCATTGCCGTCGATCAGCACCTCGCCGTCGACGTACGCCCCGGGGATGACCTCGTGCATGCGGTTCAGCGTGCGGAGGAACGTCGACTTGCCGCAGCCGGACGGGCCGATGAAGGCCGTGACCGTGCGCGGCTCGATGGTGATGTTGACGTCCTCGACGGCCTTGAACTTGCTGTAGTAGACGTTGAGGTCCTTGACCTCGATGCGCTTGGACATTCAGGTTCCTTCGGTGAGGTGCGGCGTCGTACGGGGACGCAGGGGGAAGAGAGGGGGAGGCGCGTGGCCGTCAGCGGCCGAGCTTGGGGGCGAAGAGGCGCGCGATGAGGCGGGCCAGCAGGTTCAGCGCCATGACGATGAGGATCAGCGTCAGGGCCGAGGTCCACGCCCGGTCGATGTAGGCGGCCGCGTCGGTGCCCTGGCTCACGTACGAGCTGTAGGCGAAGACCGGCAGCGACTGCATGCGGCCGTCGAACAGGTCGTAGTTCATGCTCGCGGTGAAGCCGGCGGTGATCAGCAGCGGGGCCGTCTCGCCGATGACGCGGGCGATCGAGAGCATGACGCCGGTGGTGATGCCCGCGATGGAGGTGGGGAGCACGACCTTGAGGATCGTCAGCCACTTCGGCACGCCGAGCGCGTAGGCGGCCTCGCGCAGCTCGTTCGGGACGAGCTTGAGCATCTCCTCGGTGCTGCGGACGACGACGGGGATCATCAGCACGGCCAGGGCCACGGAGCCGGCGGCGCCCATGCGGACGCCCTCGCCGAAGAAGATCACGAACAGGGCGTAGGCGAACAGGCCGGCGACGATCGACGGGATGCCCGTCATGACGTCGACGAAGAACGTGATCGCGCGGGCCAGGCGGCCACGGCCGTACTCGACGAGGTAGATGGCCGTGAGCAGGCCGATCGGCACCGAGATCACGGCGGCGAGGGCGGTGATCAGCAGGGTGCCGGTGAGGGCGTGGAGACCGCCGCCGCCCGCGCCGACCACGTTGCGCATCGACATGGCGAAGAAGTCGCCGTCGAAGCGCGCGGCGCCGCTCGTCACCACGGTGAAGAGGACGGAGACGAGCGGGATCAGGGCGAGGATGAACGCGGCGCTGACCAGGGTCGTGACGACGCGGTCCTTGGCGCGGCGGATGCCCTCGACCTGCATCGAGATGACGAAGACGAGCGCGGCGTAGAGGATCGTGCCGAGCACGATCGCAGCGACCCAGTTGAACGTCTCCGTGACGCCGCCGGCCTGCAGGAGGCCGAAGACGACGAGCATGATCGCCCAGCTGCCGGCGAGGATGACCAGGGGCGAGGCCTTGGGCAGGCGTCCCGTGGTGAGGGTGTTGACTGTGCGGCTGGCCGTGCGGGGACGGTCCTGGGTGGTCGTGGCCATCAGTTCGCTCCGGAGAAGGCCTTGCGGCGGTTGATGACGATGCGGGCGATCGAGTTGACGACCAGCGTGATGACGAACAGGACGAGTCCGGTCGCGATCAGGGTGTTGATGCCGATGTCGTGCGCCTCGGGGAACCTCAGGGCGATGTTCGCGGCGATGGTCGACGAGTTCGTCGAGGTGAGGATCGCCGGGTTGATCACGAGCGCCGGCGAGAGGACGAGCGCGACGGCCATGGTCTCGCCGAGGGCCCGGCCGAGGCCGAGCATCGAGGCCGAGATGATGCCGGGGCGGCCGAAGGGCAGGACCGCCACCTGGATCATCTCCCAGCGGGTCGCCCCCAGCGCGAGGGCCGCCTCCTCGTGCAGGGTCGGCGTCTGCAGGAACACCTCGCGGCTCAGCGCGGTGATGATCGGGAGGATCATCACGGCGAGCACGATGGAGGCGGTGAGCAGCGTGCGGCCGGTGCCCGACACGGGACCGGCGAACAGCGGGAACCAGCCGAGGTGGTCGGCCATCCACGCGTAGACGGGCTGCACGGCGGGGGCGAGGACGATGCTGCCCCACAGGCCGAAGACGACCGACGGCACGGCGGCCAGCAGGTCGATGACGTAGCCGAGGCCCGCGGCGAGGCGGCGGGGCGCGTAGTGCGAGATGAAGAGAGCGATGCCGATGGCGACGGGGAGGGCCATGACGAGCGCGAGCGCGGCGGCGTAGACCGTGCCGAAGGCGAGCGGGCCGACGTACTGCCAGAACGAGTCGGGGAAGCCGGACAGCGAGATGTCGGCCGGGTCGGCGATCACGGCGGGGATGCTCTGCGCGACCAGGAAGATCGCGACGGCGGCGAGGATGGCGAGGATCAGGCCGCCGGCGACGACGGTGCTGCCCGAGAAGATCCGGTCTGCGGGGCGACGCGGCGCACGAGGTGCTCTGACCTTCGTGGCGGTCGATGCGGGGGCGGTCATCGGACGAGGTCCTCCGGGTGGGTGCTCGGTGTGCGGGCGGTGCTCGGGTGGCGGTGCGGTTCTGCCGATGGTGCTGATCGTACGGGTGCCCCTGTCAGGGCGACGGCCCGGGACCGCACGGCGTGCGGTCCCGGGCCCGGTGTGGCGGGTGCTACTTGATGAGCGCGATCGCGTCGGCGACCTGGCCCGAGAGGGTGCTCGAGATGGGAGCCGAGCCGGCGGCGTCGGCCGCGACCTGCTGGCCCTCGTCGCTGGAGACGTACTCGAAGTACGACTTCACGAGCTCGCCCTGGGCGGCGTCCTCGTACGACTCGCAGCCGATGAGGTAGCTGACGAGGACGAGGGGGTAGACGCCGTCGGCGGTCGAGGTGCGGTCGAGCTCGATGGCGATGTCGCCCTCGCTGCGGCCTTCCTCTTCAGGGGACTCGTCGACGATGGCGGCGGCGGCCTCGGCCGAGTACTCGACGAACTCCTCGCCGACCTTGATCTTCGCGACGCCCAGGTCGCCGGCGCGCGAGGCGTCCGCGTAGCCGATGGTGCCGGTGCCGTTGGTCACCGCGTCGATGACGCCCGAGGTGCCGGAGGCGCCCTCGCCGCCCTCGAGGGGCCAGACGCCGTCGGGCTCCGACGACCAGACGTCGGGGCTGTTGGCGTTCAGGTACTCGGTGAAGTTCTCGGTGGTGCCCGAGTCGTCCGAGCGGTGCACGGCCGTGATGGGCGTGCTGGGCAGGTCGGCGTCGGGGTTGTCGGCCTTGATCTCGGCCGCGTCCCAGGTGGTGATCGCGCCGCTGAAGATGCCGGCGATGGTGGCGGGGGAGAGGTTGAGCTCGTCGACGCCGTCGAGGTTGAAGACGACCGCGATGGGCGAGACGTAGACGGGCAGCTCGACGATGCCGGTGTCGGGGGTGCAGCCCGCGAAGGTGCTCGACGAGATCTCGTCGGTCTTGAACGCGCGGTCCGAGCCGGCGAAGGCCGCGGCGCCGGAGATGAAGCTCTCACGGCCGCCGCCGGAGCCCTGCGGGTCGTAGTTGACGGTCACGTCGGGGTTGGCGGTCTGGAAGCCGGCGACCCAGGCCTCCTGGGCTGCCTGCTGCGACGAGGCGCCGATGCCGGCGATCGTGCCGGAGAGGTCGGAGGAGGCGCCCTCGGTCGAGGTGCCGGAGCCGCCCTCGTTGGAGGCGCAGGACGCGAGGAGCATGGTGCCGACCGCGGCGATCGCCACGATGCTGCCGGTGCGCTTGAAGTTCACAGGGGTTCCTTTTCGGGATGTAGTGCTGTGGGGTGCTGGGGGGCCGGTGCTGGCCCGTTGCGAGACGCTACGTCGGGCGGTTAACCACGGTCGTCTGCGATGGTGAACGGGAGGTTAACGCGGGGGGAACATCGGCCGGGCGTGCCCGCAGGCACGGTGCCGCAGGGCCAGGATCACCCGCCGAGCCCACCCGTCGCGCCGACACGGCCCGACACGGCTCGCGCCCCGGGGCAGTGCCACGGGGCGCGATGGTCGAACGGTCGGCGGTCGGCCTCAGAGCACGGGGCCGTGCGTCTCGACGGCGACGAGCGCGGCATCGGAGCACGACACGTGCAACACGGTGTACTCGCCGGGGCTCAGCGAGGAGGCGCGGCGCAGGTCGAGCCGGTGGCCCCCGACCGTCCCCGCGGCGATCTGGCGCACGATCTCGGGCAGCACCGGGGCGTGCGTGCAGAACACGGCCGGCACCCGCTTCTTCAGGCGCTTCGCGACGACGCCGGTCACGTCGTCGTCGTGGCGGTCGAACGCGTCCTGGCTGATCGAGTCGCTCTGCTTGACCCCGACGCGCGTCAGCGCCGAGACCGGCTCGAGCGTCGCGAGGCAGCGGGCGGCCGTGCTGCTGATCAGCCGCTGCGGGGCCCACGCGGCGATGCCGGGTGCGATCGACTTCGCCTGGCGGCGGCCCTGGGGCAGCAGGGGTCGGGTGGCGTCCGAGCCGCTCCAGTCGCCGGGGGACGTCGTCTTCGCGTGCCGCAGGGCCACGAGGGCGAAGGTGCGGGCGGCGCCCGAGGCGACGCGGTCGGCGAACCGGTCGAGCACCTCCGCGTCCCGTTCGTAGGTCAGCTTGGCGCGCGCCTTCTCGATCGAGACCCACTCGATCGCGGCGACCTCGCTGTTGGGCGTGAAGCGACCGGCCTCGGCGAACGCCTCGTCGGTGACCTCGGCCGCCCAGTAGTGCACGATCTTGTCCCGACCGCCGGGCATGACGTACTCGGCGGTGCCGAGCGGGGCCCCGAGGGCGACGCGGTAGCCCGTCTCCTCCCGGATCTCGCGGACGGCCGTCTGCGGCGTCGACTCGCCGGGGTCGACCTTGCCCTTGGGCAGCGAGACGTCGCCGTGGTGCTCGCGGTGGATGAGCAGCACGCGCGCCTTGCCGTCGACGAGGCGGAAGCAGACCGCGCCGGCGGCGACGATCGTCGTGGGGGCGACCGTGCTCACCGGCTGGCCCGGCGGCGCTGCGTGATCTGCTTCATCAGCACGTTCTGCATGTCGGCGAGCGGCGCGTCCGACGCGTCACGCGCGTGGCGCGTCCAGGTGCCGTCGCTCTCGAGCCACCACGACGCCGTCTCGTCGGACATCGCACGGTCGAAGAGCTCGGAGACCTGGTCGAGGTGGTCCTGTTGCGTGAGGCGCACGAGCGCCTCGATGCGGCGGTCGAGGTTGCGGTGCATCATGTCGGCGCTGCCGATGAAGACCTGGGGGTCGCCGTCGTTCGCGAACCAGAACAGGCGCGAGTGCTCCAGGTAGCGGCCGAGCACCGACCGCACGCGGATCGTGTCGCTGAGGCCCGGCTGGCCCGGCTTGATGGTGCAGATGCCCCGCACCCAGACGTCGACGGGCACGCCGGCCTGGCTGGCCTTGTAGAGCGCGTCGATGATCTGCTCGTCGACGATCGAGTTGATCTTGATCTTGATGCCCGAGGGGCGACCGGCCTGCGCGGCCTCGATCTCGCCCTGGATCTGCTTGAGCAGCCCGCGGCGCAGGTAGCGCGGCGCGACGAGGAGGCGCTTGAACTTCTTCTCGATCGCGTAGCCCGACAGCTCGTTGAACAGGCGCGTCAGGTCTTTGCCGACCTGGTCGTCGGCGGTGAAGAGGCCCATGTCCTCGTAGATGCGGCTCGTCTTCGGGTTGTAGTTGCCCGTGCCGATGTGCGTGTAGTGCCGCAGCCGGCCCTTCTCCTGGCGGATCACGAGCGCGAGCTTGCAGTGGGTCTTGAGCCCGACCAGGCCGTAGACGACGTGCACGCCGGCCTTCTCGAGCTTCCGTGCCCAGGTGATGTTGTTCTGCTCGTCGAAGCGCGCCTTGACCTCCACGAGGGCGAGCACCTGCTTGCCCGACTCGGCGGCGTCGATGAGAGCCTCGATGATGGGGCTGTCGCCGCTCGTGCGGTAGAGCGTCTGCTTGATGGCGAGGACGTTGGGGTCGGCCGCCGCTTGCTCGAGGAACGCCTGCACGCTCGTCGCGAACGACTCGTACGGGTGGTGCACGAGGATGTCCTGCCGGGCGATGCTGGCGAACATGTCGGGCTTCATGTTCGGCTCGGTCGGCTGCAGCTGCAGCGCCGTCTGGGGCAGGTGCTTCGGGTACTTCAGGTCGGAGCGCGGCATCTTCGTGATCTCGAAGAGGCCGGCGAGGTCGAGGGGGGCCGGCAGCCGGTAGACCTCTTGGTCGGTGACGTCGAGTTCGCGGACGAGCAGCTCGAGCGTGACCGGGTCCATGTCGTCGGTGATCTCGAGGCGGATGGGCGGGCCGAAGCGCCGACGCAGCAGCTCGCGTTCGAGCGCCTGGATCAGGTTCTCCGACTCGTCCTCGTCGACCTCGACGTCCTCGTTGCGGGTGACGCGGAACACGTGGTGCTCGACGACCTCCATGCCCGGGAACAGGTCTTGCAGGTGATTGGCGATCAGGTCTTCCAGGGGGATGAACCGTACGCGCCCGCTGTCGTTGTCGGGCAGCTGCACGAAGCGCGGCAGCATCTGCGGCACCTTGAGGCGCGCGAACTCCTGGCGCATCGTCTTCGGGTTGCGGACGCGCACCGAGAGGTTGAGCGACAGGCCCGAGATGTAGGGGAACGGGTGCGCAGGGTCGACGGCGAGGGGCATCAGCACGGGGAAGATCTGCTCGGTGAAGATCTCGCGCATCCGGACGCGGTCGGCCTCCTCGAGGTCGGACCACTTCTCGATGTGGATGCCCGCGTCGTCGAGGTCGGGCTTGACCAGGTCGAGGAACGCCCGGGCGTGCCTCTCCTGCAGGTCGTGCGCCTTGGCGTTGATGTCGGCGAGCACCTCGTTCGGGCCGCGGCCGACGTTCGTCGGCACCGCGAGCCCGGTGGCGATGCGCCGCTTCAGGCCGGCGACGCGGACCATGAAGAACTCGTCGAGGTTGCTCGCGAAGATCGCGAGGAAGTTCGCGCGCTCGAGCAACGGCGTCGTCGGGTCCTCGGCGAGCTCGAGCACGCGCTGGTTGAACGCCAGCCAGCTGAGCTCTCGGTCGAGGTACCGCTCGGCGGGGAGCGTGCCGTCCTCGAAGCTGACGATCTCGTCGAAGTCGTCGAGGAAATCGGGGGTGACGCCGGCGCCGTCGACGCGTGGTTCGCTGTCCATCGCACCATCGTGCCACCCCTGGTGGCCGCCGACGTCCCCGCCACGTGAACGGCTGGTGACGAGGCCCGGCCCGGCGGCTGTGGAGGAGGCACGAAGGCAGCGCGTACGAAGCACGGAAGGGGCGCGACGGAGGCGCCTCAGGCGGTCGCGAGGGCCTCGCCGACCGGTGCGCGCCTCCTGCGCCCGCCCGCCAGCACGAGGGCGGAGCCGGCGCCGCTGAGCACGAACCCCGCGAGGGTCCACGCCGTGAGCGGCTCGCCGAGCAGCAGGGCGCCGGACGCCGCGGTGGTCGGCGCGACCAGGAACAGCAGCGCGTTCAGGGCGGTCACGCCCAGCCGGCGCAGCAGCCACCAGTAGAGCCCGTACGCGGCGAGCGTCGGCACCAGCGCCGACAGCACGGTGGCGACCCAGAACGAGAACGACGGAGGCGGCACGAGCGTCCCGGTCGCGGCCGCGAGCACCACGAGCGCCGCGGCCGTCACGCTCACGTGCACCGTCAGCGTCGTGAGCACCGGCAGCTCTGCCGCACCGCGTCGCTCGACGAGCGTGCCGGCGATCAAGCTCGCCATGGCCAGTGCCGGGAACGCCCAGGCCCAGGCCGGCGCGTCCGAGTCGCCGAGCTGCGACCCGACGACGAGCACGACGCCGACCGCACCGACGCCGAGCCCGGCCCACTGCGCGCCGCGCACCCGCAGCCCGAGCAGCGGGCCGACGAGGGTGGCGACGACGAGCGGCTGCACCGCGTCGACCAGGGCCGTGCTGCCGGTCGCCACCCCGGCGCCGACCGCCGCGTAGACGAAGACGACGTAGCCGAACTGCGCGAGCAGCCCGATCACGGCCTGTCGCCGCAGCTCGACGACGGGGACCCCGCGCAGTCGTCCGCGGGCGGCGGCGGCCGCGACGAGCAGCACCGCGAGCGGCAGGAACCGCCAGAGCAGCAGCGTCGTCGCGGGCGCGTCGACGGTCGCGACGGCCGCGATCGTGAAGCCCGAGCTCCAGGCGAGGACGAACGCGGCGGCGGCGAGCACCGTGACGACGCCCGGCACGCGGCCCGACCGACCGTTCGCGCGGTCGGCGAGTACACCGATCTGTTTAGTCATGCCGCTGACTATACAGGTTGGTATAGTCGAGGGCATGGTCGATCTCACCGCGCCCGAGCTGCCCTCCCTCACGCCCGGTGCGCGCCGCCTCCTCGACGCCGCCTCCGGCCTCTTCTACGACCGCGGCGTCCACGCCGTCGGCGTCGACACGATCGCCGAGGCGGCCGGCGTCACGAAGAAGACCCTCTACGACCGCTTCGGCTCGAAGGAGGCGCTGGTCGTCTCGTACCTGCAGCACCGCGACGCGAGATGGCGCGCCCACCTCGCCGCCCAGCTGGCCCGCACGCCCGAGCCCGGCCCCGAGCGGGTGCTCGCGGTCTTCGACGCGACGCTCACCTGGGCCGCCGACAACTCGCCCAAGGGCTGCGGCGTGATCAACGCGCGCGCGGAGGTGGGCGGCCCGGACGACGGCGGGCCGGTGCTGCCCGAGCTCACCCGGCAGAAGCGCTGGATGCTCGCGCTGGTCGCCGACCTCCTCGCGGAGGCGGGGCTCGGGCGGGGCGACGACGGCGCCCTCGCGCGGCAGCTGATGCTGCTGCACGAGGGCGCCCTCGTCACGCTCGGGATGGCGACCTTCCCCAGGCCGGTCGAGACGGCACGGGACCTCGCCGCGGTGCTGATCGCCGGCGCCCGTCGCCCCTGAACGGCCCCGGCCTCCGGGGACCGTCACGACGCCTCCGCCGAGGACGGCGAACGCGACGATCGTGAGCCCGGCGCCCAGCGCCGCGGTCAGCCAGCGAGGGGCGAGCAGCACGACCGGGAGCAGGACGAGGCCGGCGACGGCGTACTCGCGCAGCACGTCCCCGGGGAACACGAGCGCGTGCAGCACGCCGAGTCCGAGCAGGGCGGACAGCACGATGAGCTGGGCGCTCAGGCCGAAGAGGAAACAGAAGATCGGCACGAACCGCTGCTCGACCAGCACGCGTCACCAGCGTCGTGGAGCCTCGCCGCGAACGAGTCGTCCCCCCGGATGACGTCGCCGCGGCGCCGTCGTCCGGAGGGACGAGAGGGGAGAGCTGCCTACTTCTCTTCCTGCTTCAGGGCGATGCCGAGGGCGAAGAACGTGGGCGCCCAGTGGCCGATGAAGATGCCCCAGCGGTCTGACTGCGCCTTGTCGTTCGAGTCCTTGCCCTGCGACGCCAGCCAGGCGACGAGCGCGATGACGATGGAGGCGAAGCCGCCCCAGTAGGCGTGCTCGCTCTTGACGCCGAGGTCCGAGATGAATTTGACGGGGTTCATGGTGTTCTCCTGCAGGTCGTGGACGATCCGATGACGACAATCCACTCCCTCAGGCTGTGAGCGGCGTGCCAGGTCGGGGTGCACCTCCGAGTAGGCCGTCGACAGGCGTCCTCGTACCCCGACGCGTACCCCGGTCCACGCCCCGAGGGCGCAGCGGGGCTCCTGCCGTCAGTACGGCAGCAGCGTCGACGTGAAGGTCGCGCCCTCGCCCGTCACGTCCGGGATGACCCCCTGGACGGGGACCCGCACGGAGCCCACCGAGTTGAAGGTGCCGGTGGAGCCCGCGCCGTCGCTGACCGTCGAGGTGAAGACGGCCGACCCCTCCGTCGTGGCCTCGACCTGCCAGCCCTGGCTCGTCCAGTCGCCGATCTCGTAGACGGGCGTCGTCTCGAGCGTCCACTTCTGGTCGGTCAGCGTGTAGCCGGTCGGCTCGTTGAGGATCTGGAAGCTGCAGCCGGCGGGCTTGAGGTCGGGACTGGCGACGCACGCGGCGAGCCACGCGTCGACGGCGGCGCGTGCCGACGCCTGGCCCGTGTCGGTCAGCGTCGCGACGAGCGTGGCGGGGCTGCCGGGCGAGGAGGCGCCGGTCGCGATCCCGACGACGTCGTCCGCCGCGTAGGCGCCCGCCCCGTCGAGCGTGGCGGGGTAGCTGCCGGGGAACGCCCGCAGCTCGACCGTGTCGCCCTCGGCTCCGGCGTGGGGCACCTCGACGCCGGCCGCCGTCACGACGGCGGCGTCGGGCGCGCCGACCTGGACGGTGAGGGTGCCGAGCTCGACGGGCGTGAGCGTCCAACGGTCGAAGAAGAGGAGGTCGGTGCCGTCCTTCTCGAGCGTGAACTGCTGGTCGTACACGGCGCCCGCCTCGCCGCCCTGCTGGACGACGGCGTAGACGGCGGCCGTGTCGCCGTCGACGCGCGAGCCGGTCACGCGCCAGCCCGTGACCCCGTCGGTGACGCCCGCGTAGGCGTCGTTCGTGAGGAGCACGTCGCCGTCGCCGTCGCCGACCTCGGTGCCGTCGAGCGACATCGCCTGCTCGACGTCGCCCTGCTGCACCGCGTCGAGGTAGGCCATGACGGCGGCCTGCGGCTGGTGCGTGGCGGCCGTGCGGCCCACCACGACGGCGGCGACGACGCCGAGCGCGAAGAGCACGGCGGCCCCGCCGACCAGCAGCGTGCGACGACGGCTCCAGCCGCGACGCCCGCTCGGCGACGGCGACGGCGACGGCGAGGGGGACGGCGACGGCTCGTGCGGTCCCGGCGACGGCCTTCCGCTCGCCCCCGGTGCGGTCTGGCCCGCGGCCTGCGGCAGTGCGTCGTCGCTCATCTGGTCCCCCTGGTCAGTCGTGACCGGCCAACACTACCGCCGCCCTCGTCGGCGCCACGGGCACCTGCACGGTGAGGGGCTCGCCGCTGCCGAGGTGCACCAGCGCCCGCCCGGGGACGACTCGCGACGACACCATCGACCGTGTCACCCGGACGCCGACCAGGTCGCCGTCGAGGGTCGCCTGCGGGCTGAGCAGCGCCCCGCGGCGGTTCTTCTTCGCCTCGACCTGCCAGCCGGAGAAGCCCGCGCAGAGGCCGTTCGCGTTGCCGCCGAGCACGAGCGCCCGGCGGTGGTCGGCCGCCGACTGCACGAACGCGCGGAGCCACTGCTTCGCGCTGACGTCGAGCAGCAGCTCGCCGTCGTCGACGATCAGCGCCACCGGCCTGCCGTCGGGCGCGAGCAGGGGCGCGAGGTCGTCCTCGACGAGGTCCGAGCCGGTCAGCACGCCCCGGACGCCGGGGTGCCCGGCCAGCCCGCGGAGGGGCGAGGGGCGCGGGGCTGCGACGACGATCTCGGTGCCGGCCCGCAGCAGCGACTCGGCGATGGTGAGCAGCATCGTGCTGCGGCCGCTCCGCGACGGGCCGGCCACGACGAAGGTCGGGGCGTCCGCCTCGAGGTCGATGCCCTGCGCCGTCATCTCGTCGCCGCCCACGCCGACGAGGGCCCAGAGGGGGCGGCTGGCGTCGGCACCGGCCAGCTCGAGCGCCGCGTCGAGGTCGAGCTGGCTCGGCAGGTCGTCCACCCGCAGGGGGGAGGTGCGGCGGAGTCCCCGCGGCTCGACCGCCTGCAGGCGCTCGGCCAGCGCGCGCACGGCGGCCACCTGGGCCTGGCCGCTGACGTCGTCGCCGAGCACGCCGACCTGCACCTCGACGCCGCTCCCGGAGCGGAAGCCCCGGCCCGGGCCGATCTCGGCGGGCAGCGTCTTGTGGTCGATCGTGGCGAGGCTGTAGTCGAGCCGGTCGGTGAGCCGCAGCACGACCTTGTCGTCGGTGAGCACCGCCATCCGGCTGGTCAACAGCGACCGGTCGCCCGAGATGACGAGGTGCAGGCCCGCACCGGCCCCGTCGCGGAGCATGGCCTGCACCGAGTCGGTCAGCCGCCCGCCGTCGAGCTCGCCGAGGGTGCCGACGAAGTTCTCCCACCGGTCGATCAGCACGAGCACGTGGGGCAGCCGGTCCCCGGGTGCGGCCGTGGCCCGCTGCTCGGCGATGTTGGCGACGCCGGCGGTCCCGATCACCTCGTGCCGCCTCCCCATCTCGGCGACGAGGCGGTCGATCAGCCGGGTCGACCGCTCGAGCTGGGTGCGCTGCGCGATCGCGCCCGTGTGCGGGAACCCGGACAGCGACGTGATGCCGCCGTTGCCGCAGTCGAGGCCGTAGAGGTGCAGGTCGTCGCTCGACACCGCGGAGGCGGCCGCCGCCGCGATGCTCCGCAGCGCCTGCGAGCGACCGGAACCGGGGGCGCCGACGACGTAGAGGTGCCCGAGCTGGTCGAGGTCGATCGTGGCGGCGCGCTGCTCCTGCCGGTCGGGCAGGTCCTCGGTGCCCCAGCGGAAGGCGAGGGGCGCGCCCTGGCCGGCCCGCGCCTCCGGCGGGACCAGGTCGAGCGGCACGACGGCCTCGAGGGGCGGCAGCCACGGGCTGCGCTGACGACCGAGGCCCGACAGCTCCGTGGCCCGGCGCAGGGCCCCGACGAGCACGGTCAGGTCGGTCTCGACCGCGGTCGCCCCGGTGGCGGGCCGGGTCGGCAGGGCGAGGGCGGCGTCGCGCCAGTCGAAGAGGCGGACGAACGGGGGAGCCGTCGTGCCGTCGCTGTCGAGGGCACTCCGGCCGCCGACGCGGGCCGACTGGAACGGCACGACCGACGAGTGCCCGAGGCGCGCGTAGGCACGGCCGGGCAGCGACTTGGCGATGCGCGCCGCGTCGGGCACGTCGATCACGTCCGAGCTCTCGCCCGTGTCGGTCATGCGCAGGGCCACCCGCAGGTTCGTGTTCGCGCGGATCTCGGGGCTGATCACGCCCGACGGCCGCTGCGTCGCGAGGATGAGGTGCACGCCGAGCGACCGGCCGCGCTGGGCGATGCCGACGAGCCCGCTGACGAAGTCGGGCAGCTCCTTCGCCAGGGCGGCGAACTCGTCGATGACGATCAGGAGGCGCGGCAGGCGCTCGCCGAGCCCGCCTCGGGCCAGGTGCTCGTCGTGGTCCTCGACGTCCTTCGCGCCCGAGGCGGCCAGGACGTGCTCCCGCCGCGTCAGCTCGGACCGCAGCGACCGCAGCGCCCGCTCGACGAGGTGGCTGTCGAGGTCGGTGACGAGGCCGACCGTGTGCGGCAGGTCGGCGACGGCCGCGAACGCCGCGCCTCCCTTGTAGTCGACGAGCACGAACGTCATGGCGTCGGGCCGGTTCTCGACGGCCAGCGACGCGACGAGCGTCTGGAGGAACTCGGACTTGCCCGACCCGGTGGTGCCCGCGACGAGGCCGTGCGGGCCGTCCGAGACCAGGTCGATCGAGAACGGGCCGTCGATCGAGACCCCGACGACCGCCGAGGTCGAGGCCCCGCCGTCGCGCCGCCAGCGCTCGGCGAGCAGCTCGCCGGTGGGGTGCTCGAGGCCGAGGACGGGCAGCAGCGCCGCCGAGTCGGGCACGAGGCCCGCGGTCTCGCTCGAGCTGAGGTCGCGGATCGGCGACAGGTCGCGCGCGACGTCGTCGTACCAGTCGTCGACGACGAGGTCGGCCAGCACGTCGTCGAGGTCGGCCCGGCCCTGCTCGCGCACCGTCAGCCGCGTGTCGGCGTGCTGCACGACGGTCGCCGTGCACTCCTCGGGCAGCTGCCACTCCTCGGCGTCGAGGCAGACGACGCGGATCCCGTGCTCGGGACCGTCGCGCAGCAGCCCCACCACGCCGGGCATGGCGCGCAGGCGTCGGGCGCCGTCGAGCACCACGACGTACTCGGGCGAGAACCGGGCCGGGCGGGAGGAGTGCGACGCCGTCGACGCCGCCCGCCTCTCCTGCAGCACGAGCGAGAGCTCGGCCAGGCGCCGGCCGATCGTCTCGCCGTCCGCGCCGATCGCCGCCAGGGCGTCGTCGCCGTCGCCCGGGCGCGCGTGCGGCAGCCAGGTCGTCCACTCCCACGCCGGCAGCGACGCCACCGAGGTCAGCACCACGAGCCGCACGTCGTGCGGGCTCTGCGCCACGGCGAGCTGGCCCACCAGCCAGCGGCCGAGGAGGCGCGGGCGGCTCCCGGCACCGGCCACGCCCAGCACGCCGGTGCGGGCCAGCGACAGCACGACGGGCACCTGCCGCGTCGTGCCGGTGGCCGTGCTCCGCTGGTCGGTCGAGCGCTCGTCCTGGATCTCGACCGTGCTCGGCAGGTCGGCCGTGCCGACGCGGACGTGCAGGTGGTCGGGGTCGGTCGGGCGGCGTTCCCAGAGCCGGTGCGTGGGCACGCGGGCCGCGGTGCGCAGCTCGGCCGCGTCGGCGGCTCGCGTGCGTCGACGGTCGCGCTCGGCGTCGATCGAGTCGTCGACCCAGCCCTCGATGCGCGCCACGAGCTCGCGGTGCTCGGCGAGTGCCTTGCCGTGGCTCTTCTTGCCGTTGCGGCGGTTCGTGACCGTCGTGCCGATCATCATGATCGGCGACATGAAGGCGAACATCAGGTAGAACGCGTGCTGGAACGCCACGGCCATCACGATCCCGAAGACCGCCGGCACGGCCGCCATGATCCAGGGCAGGGGCGAGCGTTGAGGCGGGGCGGGCACCCGGGGGATCACGTACTTCACCGGCGGCGTCGGCGGCAGCAGGCGCGGCGGGCGGTTGAAGTCGACCCAGCCCGAGTCGGGCGCGCGCAGCAACACGACGTCCGGGACGGTCGCGGGCAGCGCGGCGAGCACGGACTCGCCGAGGCGCAGCCGGGCCTCGGGCGGCCACGGCGTCCACTCGTCCCCGAGCGGCTCCTCCTCGAGCAGGGCCGGGGCGGCCGCGCCGCCGACGCCCTCGGGCAGCACGGCACGCACGCGGACGGCTGCGTCGAACGAGACGTCGACCTCGGCGACGGCGGGCAGGTCGGCGACGCCGGTGACCAGGTGCCCGTCCGGGTCGACGGCGAGGAGGGTCCGGCCGACGACGAGCGGCGCGGAGCGGCCGGCCCCGACGCCGCCGACGAGGCGCAGGTCGACGACGCCGGGGGCGGCACGGCCGGGAGGCGCGGAGCCGACGTGCAGGAGCGCCCCGTCGAGCAGGCCGCTCGTCGCGAAGGTCGCCTGCTCGTCGACCCCCTCGGGCATCCGCGAGACGGTGCCGACCTCGCGGCCGATCGCGTCGAGCACGAGCGCGAGCGGCGTCTCGCCGGGCGCGTCGACGACGAGGTCGGAGCGCGTCCCGGCGACGTCGTCGGAGACGGTGAGGACGACCCTCATCGGGTCGCCACGGCGTCGCCCGGGCGGGTGGCGCCTCCTCTGCTCGCGTCGCGCCGACGGCCGGCCGGGGCCGTCCCCGGGGCGACCGGCAGGGAGGGCACGGACGGCGACGACGGAGCGCCCTCGGCGGCGGGCCGCGGCAGCCCGGCCGGCACGGCCACGGCGTCGTGGCCGTTCAGCGCGACGTCGACCCAGCGCAGCTCGCCGACGGCGTCGCCGACCAGCGTGCCGTCGCGGCGCGCGGTCAGCTGCCAGCGCACCTGGTCGTGGTGGGCGAGGAGCACGACCCCCCAGCCGTTCTCGGGTCGCTCGAGGGCGGAGCGGAGGGCGGTCCAGGCCGAGGCCGAGGGCACCTCCGAGAGGAACAGCACCCCCGAGGAGGCGCCCGTCACGACGACGTCGAGGGCGTCGTCGAGCGACAGCAGGGCACCGGCCGCCACCTCGTCGTCGCGGACGCCGACGCGCAGCACCGCCGTCGACCGGCTCCAGGGCGAGGTGGCGAGCTGGTCGGCGATCCGGCGCGCGACGGCCAGGCGGGCGGACCGGTCGCCGTCGATCCCGAGGACGCCGTGCAGCGCGTGCAGCCCGACGAGCACACGGCCCTCGGCGGACGACCCGAGCGCGACGACCGTCGCGAGGCCCTCGGGGCGCCGCGCCGGCAGCGCCTCGAGCTGCACGAGCTCGACGGGGGCCGACCAGCGGCGGCCGTCGCGGCTCGTGCTCCACGGGGCGGGCGGCGCGACGGTGGGCGTGACGAGGTCGACGTCGATCCGCTCGGAGCCGACCACGACGCGGGCGAGCCCGGGGAACACCACGTGCTCGCGCTCGCACGACGCGAGCAGCACGCGCAGCGCGCGGTCGGCGGCCCAGGTCGCCGAGGGGTCGCCGCGCACGTCGTCGGCCCAGGCGACGGCCTCGACCTTGACGACCCGGCGCGACGCGACCCAGACCGGGATCGTGAACGCGAGCACCGCGACGGTGAGCAGCACCGCGACCGTGAGGGCCAGGTCGCCGAACGGCTCGAGCATCGGGGGCAGGTCGACCGCGAGGGCCGTGGGCGTCACCGCGCCGACGACCGTCACCGCGCCTCCTCGGCGGCCGCGACGGCGAGCTCGACCGGGGTCGGGTCCTCGCCCGGCACGTCGGTCCAGCGGAACGTGGTCATGATCGAGTCGAACAGCTCGACGAGGGCGTCGGCGAGGCGCTCGCTCGGCTCGTCGCCGTAGACGGCCGACCAGGTCAGCACGACCCACCTCCCCGGCCGGTGCGGCACCGAGATCGTGTAGACGACGCGCCTCGACCAGGTGCGCTCCCACGAGCCCTCGGCCTGGTCGGAGGCGATCGTGACGGCCGTCCGGGCGGCCGCGGCGCCGTCGACGTCGCGGAGGCCGTCGAGCTGTCCGGCGTCGCTCAGCAGGTCGGCGACGATGCGCACCGGCTCGGTCTCGGACTCGTCGTCGACCTCGGCCTCGCTGAGGCTGACGGGCAGGGCGAACCCGTCCATCGACGCGGGCAGGTAGACGGCGTTCGCGCCGGCCCGCCCCGCCTCCTCGACCGCGTCCGTCAGGCGGCGACGCAGCTGGCGTCGCAGCGGCTCCGCGCTGTCGCGGGGCAGGTCGTCGGGCAGCGCCTCGCGCACGATCCGGTCGACCTCGCGCGCGAGCTGGGCGGTCTGCTCGGCACGTGCCGGCAGCCGGGCCCAGCCGACGGGCAGGGCCAGGGCGAAGGAGGCGGCGGGCGCCGCCGTGGGGGAGGTCGCGGTGGTCATCGGCTCGTCTCCTGCAGGTCGTCGGCCCGGTCGACGAGGCGTACGCGTCCGGCCAGCTCGACGACGGCCGGCGTCTGGAGCGGCACGAGCCCGAGGTCGGTGCTGCGCCACGTGGTGGTCACGTCGAGGCCGTCTCGTCGCGCGGCGGCGGTGACGGTGACCCAGACGCGGCCCTCGAGGTCGAGGTCGAAGCGGGTCACGACGACGCCGGGGCCGACGTCGTCGGGCAGCTCGTCGATCAGGGGCGCCTCGAGCGGGGAGCCGCCCCGGGCGCGGCCGAGCTCGAGCAGGTCGGGGGCGTCGTCGCCGGTCAGGCCCGCGTCGACGATCACGGGCAGGGGCCAGGCGCCCGGCACCGAGAAGCCGGCGGCGAGGCGGGAGGTCTCGCCCAGCGTGGCCGCCATCGCGAGCAGGCCGTCGAGCGCACCGTCGACGTCGAGCACGGGGGGCGTGACGCCGCCGGTGCGGTCCACCTCGTCCGAGAACGCGAAGAGGGCCGCGGCCGCCTCCCGCCAAGGGCCGGACGCCATGTCGGCGGGCGGCACGATCAGCCAGGCAGGCGGGTCGACGTCGACGACGACCGTCGGGCGGGCCGGGGCCTCACCGGTCACAGCTTCTCCGCCTCGGCCTCGGCGACGGAGGGCGTGCCGCCGGGGAAGTTCGCCTTCGCGTCCTCCCAGCCCGTCCAGCGGGCGAGGTCCTCACCGAGGCCGGTGGGGTTCGCGCCGAGGCTGAAAGCGGTGCTGCCCCAGCCGAACACCTTCGAGCCGCCCGTGAAGTAGACGAGCTCCTGGACGCGCATCGAGGTGAGGCTGATGCCGCTGGCCTTGGCCTTGGTCGCGATGTCAGCCAGGCCCTTGAGCCCGTCGACCCCGATCAGCTTGTCGAGCGACCAGCCCTTCTCGCCGAACTGGTCCATGATCGCCTTCTTGTCGAACTTCAGGATGTCCCCGGTCCGGCCGACGTTCCACCAGTTCGGCTTGACCTCCCCGAGGTCGGCGGCCTTGAACTGCTTGACCGCCGAGGCCTGGATCTCCTTCATCCGCACCGGGAGGTCCTTGAGGCGCGTCACCGTCGCCTCGACCGTGGCGCGGCCGGCCAGGAGGTCGTCGAAGATCTGCTTGCGCTTGACCGTCTGGTTGGCGGTGAACGCCATGGCCGCGTGGGCGTTCTTGGTGATCTTCGCCGTGTGGGCGGCGCCCCCGGCGATCATCGTGCCCTTGGTGACGTTCGTCGCCTTGGTGATCAGCGCACCTGCTCCGAGCGACAGGATGCCGATGCCGG
Organism: Frigoribacterium sp. PhB107; assembly: GCF_003751515.1. Taxonomy (NCBI): domain Bacteria; kingdom Bacillati; phylum Actinomycetota; class Actinomycetes; order Micrococcales; family Microbacteriaceae; genus Frigoribacterium; species Frigoribacterium sp. PhB107. Next base: position 610,294 of record NZ_RJKU01000002.1, read on the forward strand.
CCATCAGCACCGTGACCCACGACGCGTCGCCCATGGCCGCCTGCGCGATGGTCGCGGCGAACGCCACGCCGGCGGTCACAGCCGCCATCAGGCTGACGAAGCCGAGCCCCGGGATGATGATCGCGATGATGGCCAGGGCGATCCCGATCCACGTGAGGATCTTGATGAGGATCGCGAGGAACTTCTTGAAGAAGGCGCGGATCTTGTCGCCGAGCGTGTCGTGCAGCCCGTCCTTCCAGGCGCCCCTGATGGTCGAGGAGGCGGCGTGCCCGGCCGCGTCGAGGTCGGCCTGGGCACGGCGGAGGTGCGCGATCGCGGCGGCGGAGGCGCCCTGGGCCGAGTCGAGCGCGGCGTCCTTGGCGCGGCCGGCCCCCTCCTCCTCGCTGGTGAGCGGCGGGGCGTCCTTCGGTCGGTCCTCGCGGGGGTCGGCCATCCCGGTGGCCTGCGACATCGAGTCGCGGGCGGCCACCGCCTCCTGCAGGGCCGAGGCCGACTCGGCCAGGCCGTGCTCGAGCTGGGGCAGGTACGACCGCAGCGCGTCACGGACGGCGTCGTAGCGTCCGGACATCTGCTCGAGCGAGGCGCCGACGGCCTTGCTCTTCTCGCGCACCTTGTCGGCGCCCTGGCCCTTGAAGTGCGTCTCGTCGCCCTCGCCGATGCGCTTGAGGACGTCGGCCTGCTCGTGGATGGTGCGGGCCATGTCGTCATAGAAGGCCGCGAGCACCTTCACCTGGTCGACGTCGGCGGACATCGGGTCGTCGTTCTCGTGCAGCAGCGACCACTCGCCGGGACGCGCGCCCATCAGACGGTCTCCGTGCTGATGCTCTTCGCCATCTCGCCGTCGGCCTCGTCCCAGGTCTCGCTCATCTCGACGAGCTTGTCGTGCAGCTTCGAGACGTCGTCCTTGATCTTGGTGCGGTGGATCTTCCAGTCGCCGGCGAAGTCGCGCATGGCCTTGTTCAGGTCCCTCTGGCCGAAGATGTCGTGGTTCTCGTCCCGGCCCGACATCTGGTTCCCCAGTTCGTCGCGCACGCGGGAGAGGGAGTCGATCGAGGTGCGGAGGGCTTCTCCGTCGACGATGAGGTCTGGCATGGGGCGTCCGTTCGTGGGGCAGGCCGAAGGAGGTGGGGCGGTTGAGGTGGGGGCGAGGGGGAACGCCGAGGTCCCGCCCCGCGACGGGGGCGGGACCGCGGCGACGCGCTACTTGAGCGCCTTGGCCAGCTCGGAGTCCGTCTGCTCGAGCGCCTCGGCGGCGCTGTTGAGGTACGAGCTCATGCCCTCGAGGCCCTGGATGGTCTTCGTGGCGCCGTCGTTGAACTCCTGGTAGGAGGCGCCGAAGGCGACCGACGACTGGTCGGTGACGTAGCCGCCGCTGATCAGGCTGTCGACCTGCGCCTTGAGCTCGCGGAGCTTCGACTCGATGTCGGCCTCGCCGTTGGTCAGGCGGGTGGCCGCGTCGCGCATGTCGCCGTAGGTGACGTTCAAGTTGGGCATGGTGCTCCTCGGGGTCGTCTTCCGTGTGGTCGCCCGGGCCGCGTCGGCCGGGCGTGATCGGTGGCCCGCCGGGGCGAGCCGAGATCGAAGCTAGGGGCCGACGACCCCCGATCGGGGGTCGGTCACGCAGTGTTAATCTCGACGACCGAACGACCTGGTGCGCCGTCGAGGCCCGTACCCACGGGCATCGCGCGCGTGACCGGCGTTTATTGCGCGGTGCGCACGAAGTTGCACAGAATTGTGCAGGTGGCGCAGTTCACCCCGCCGTTCACCCGCATCGGGGTACGTCCGAGTGCGCGATCCGACGGGTCAGCGCGAGAGCGTGTACTGCACGTCGACGGCGTGGTCGACGAACCCGCGTGCCGCGTAGAGCCGCAGCGCGGCGGCGTTGTCGCCCTCGACGTAGAGGGCAGCGGTGTCGACGCCCCTGTCGAGGAGGCGGGCGAGGCCGGCGTCGACCACCGCGCCTCCCAGGTGCTCGCCCTGGTGCTCGGGGCTGACGGCGACGGCGTAGAACTCGCCCGGCTGGTCGGCCTCGAGCTTGAGCCAACACGAGGCGAGCAGCTCGTCGCCCCGCCACAGCAGCAGCAGGTCGCCGGCGTCGAACCAGTCGTCGGTCTTGCGGGCGTCGAGGTCGGCCTGGGTCAGCGAGCCCTGCTCGGGGTGGTCGGCGAACGCGCGGGCGTTGAGGTCGAGCCAGGCCGCATCGTCGACGCCGGGCCGGAAGGCGGCGATGCGGTCGCCGTCACGGAGGCGCGGCGTGCGTCCCTCGACCGGCGCGCGCTGCTGGAGCAGGCGCCGCGTCTCGACGAGCCCGAGCTGCGCGGCGAGGGCGCGGGCGCCGGGGTGGTCGCCGTGCGCCCAGAAGGCGAGCGGGCCGGTCGTCTCGTCGACGACGCGGCGGGCGAGCGCCGAGCCGAGCCCGCGTCGCCGGTGGTCGGGGTGCACCACGAGCTCGACCTCGCCGGGTCGGAGCACCGCGGCCGCGTGCTCGTCGCCGAGAAGCCGTGCCTCACCCGTGCGGACCTCGACGAGCGCCTGGTCGTTCACCGGCGGGCTGCCGTCGACGACCTGGGCCGCCCGCGCCAGCGCCTCGAGGCCCGCGGCGTCGAGCTCGGCCGGATCGAGCTCGGAGGTCATCGGACGACCGCGCCCGGCTCGTCGTCGTACACGTTGAAGCGGTAGCCCACGTTGCGCACCGTGCCGATCAGCGACTCGAGGTCGCCGAGCTTCGCGCGGAGGCGACGCACGTGGACGTCGACCGTGCGCGTGCCGCCGAAGTAGTCGTAGCCCCACACCTCGCTCAGCAGCTGCTCGCGCGTGAAGACGCGGGAGGGGTGCGTGGCGAAGAAGCGGAGCAGCTCGAACTCCTTGAAGGTGAGGTCGAGCGGCCGGCCGTGGACCTTGGCCGAGTAGCTGGCCTCGTCGATGACCACGCCGGACGCGTGGATCTTCGAGCCCGTCTGCGACTGCGCGAGGCGCCCGACCACGAGGCGGATCCGGGCGTCGACCTCGGCCGGGCCCGCGGTCTCGAGGACGACGTCGTCGGCGCCCCACTCGTGGTTCACGGCCGTGAGGCCGCCCTCGGTCAGCACCAGCACGAGCGGCACGGTGACGCCGGTCGTGCGGAGGATCTTGCAGAGCGACTTGGCGCTGGCCAGGTCGACGCGGGCGTCGACGAAGATCAGGTCGCTCGACGGGGCGTTGACGAGCTGCGCGGGCTCGGCCGGGATCTGCCGCGTACGGTGGCTCAGCAGGGCGAGCGCGGGGAGCACGTCGGAGGAGCCGGCAGAGGTCAGGACCAACAGCTGTGCCACACGGACCTCCAGTGAATGTACTGTCGAACAGCCTAGGTCAAGGGCGACGACCGCCCGGACCACCCCGACCACCCCGATGCTAGAGCAGGGCGGCAGGTCACGAACGAGGGACGACCCCAGTGAGCACAGCACCCGACAGCACCCCGAGCCGCCTCGCGCGCCTCAAGCCGGTGACCATCGTCCCCGTCTGGCTCTTCGCCCTCGTGGCCGGCGTCGTCATCGCGGTCACCACCACCGGCGACGAGCACTACACGTGGCTGTCGCTCGCCCTGGGCGGCTCGATCCTCCTCACGTTCGTCCTGCAGCTCGCGACGAGCGAGAAGGACGGGCTGGTCTCGCGCACGATGCTGGCGCTGTGCGGCAGCCTCGTGCTCCTGGCGCTCACCACGGGGATCGTCGCGCTGCTGCGCTGACCGCAGGTCGTTCGACGCTGCGGGCACCCCGCCTCCTCTGCCTGTCCATCTCGTCGCCCCCCGGGTAGGCTCGGGGCATGGATTCCTTGCTCGCCCTCGAGATCTTCTACATCGGGCTCCTCGGCCTCGCGTCGCTCGGCATCGCGTTCGTCTCCGTCGTGGTGCTGGTCAAGCTGTTCAAGGGACAGCGCTAGACCCGTGATCGACATCCCCACCGACCTGCCGGCCGAGCTCGTCCCGCTGTCGTGGCTGATCGGCGTCTGGGAGGGCACCGGCGTCGTCGACTACAAGATCGGCGACGGCGACCCCGACGCTCCCGTCGACGGCAAGCCGCCCGCCGTGCGCCGCACGCACGAGTTCGGACAGCGCGTCAGCTTCAGCCACGACGGCGCGCCCTGGCTCAACTACAGCTCGTTCTCGTGGGAGCTCGACGACGAGCGCACCCCGCTGGCGAGCGAGACCGGCTTCTGGCGCCTCGAGCGGCCGGCCGAGGTCGGCGACCGCGGCCCCGGCATGCTGCCCGGCCAGGGCGTCGCGCCGTACTCGACCGCGCAGACCGTCGAGATCCTCCGCCGACCCGACGACGGGTTCGGCCTCGAGGTCCAGCTCGTGCACCCGACCGGCGTCAACGAGCTCTACCTCGGCCGCGTGAAGGGCCCGCGCATCGACCTGTCGACCGACGCGGTGCTCCGGTCGAGCAACGCGAAAGAATACTCGGCGGCGACCCGCATGTACGGCCTCGTCGAGAACGACCTGCTCTGGGCCTGGGACGTCGCGGCCCTCGGCCAGGAACTGCGCACGCACGCGTCGGGTCGGCTGGCCCGCGTTGGCTGACGCGGGCCAGGTCACTGCCGTCGTCTCGCCGTTCTCCGGCCGCGACGGCTTCGTCGACGACGGCACCGGTGTCGCGGCTCACTACGGCACCCCGGTCGCCGAGCAGCGTGCCCTGGCCGCCGGCACCGCGATCGTCGACCTCTCGAGCCGCGGAGTCCTGACGGTCACCGGCCCCGACCGGCTCACCTGGCTGCACTCGCTCACGAGCCAGAGCCTCACCGGCCTCGCCCCCGGCGACTCGACCGAGACCCTCCTGCTCGACGCCAACGGTCGCCTCGAGCACGCGGCGCGGGTCGTCGACGACGGCGAGACGACCTGGCTGCTCGTCGACCTCCCCGAGGCGGAGCCCCTGCGCGCCTGGCTCGACCGGATGCGCTTCATGCTCCGCGTCGAGGTGGCTGACCGCACCGCGGACGTCGCGACGATCGGCTCGCTCGGCGACGTCGCGCTGCCGGTCCCCGTGCTCGCCCCCGCCGGCGTCCCGGTCGTCTGGGTCGACCCGTGGTCCGAGGTCGCCGTCGGCGGCCACTCGTACGCCGACGCCGAGGCCCACCCCGGTCGCGAGTGGACGGCCCGCGAGACGCTCGTCGCGCGCTCCGACCTCGACGCGCTCGCCGCCTCCTCGCTGCCCGCCGCGGGCACGCTCGCGCTCGAGGCCCTGCGCATCGAGGCCTGGCGCCCGCGCCTCACGACCGAGGTCGACGAGCGGAGCATCCCGCACGAGCTCGACTGGATGCGCAGCGCCGTGCACCTCGCCAAGGGCTGCTACCGCGGCCAGGAGACGGTCGCCAAGGTGCACAACATCGGGCACCCGCCGCGGCGCCTCGTGATGCTGCACCTCGACGGCAGCGACTCCGTGCTGCCCGCGCACGGCGACCCGGTCGTGCTCGCCGCCGACACGACCCGTGAGGTCGGCCACGTCACCTCCTCCGCCGTGCACCACGAGCTCGGCCCGATCGCCCTCGCGCTGGTCAAGCGCACCACCGACGAGGCCGCGCCGCTCGCGGTCCTCTCCTCCGACATCGTCGTCGCCGCCTCCCCGCAGACGATCGTGCCGGCCTCCGCGGGCGCCTCAGCCGGGGTGCCCCGGCTGCCGCGCCTGGGGGCCGTCCGCCGCTAGCCGTCGTGGCGCGGCTCGACGTCCGGGCCTCGGCGCGGCGCACGGTCACGGCGCTGCCCGCGATCGTGCAGATCGTCGTGGCCGTCACCGCGTCGTACTCGATCGCGCACTACGGCCTCGGCCACGCCGTGCCCCTCCTGGCCGTCACCATCACCATCTCGTCGCTGGGCCTCGCGCGGGACGCCCGGCCGAAGGTCGTGCTCGAGAACGCCGTCGGGATCCTGATCGGCATCGCCCTGAGCGAGGTGATGCTGCTCGCGCTCGGCAAGGGCCTCTGGCAGGTGGCCGTCGTGCTGCTCGTGGTGCTCGCCGTCGCGCGGTTCGCGTCACCGAGCGCAGGCTTCGCCGCCGCGGCCGCGACCCAGGCGATGCTCGTCATGCTGTTGCCCGACCCCGACGGCGGCCCGTTCGTCCGCAGCATCGACGGCGCCGTCGGGGGAGCTGTGGCGCTGGCCGTCACCGCGATCGTGCCGCGGGACCCGATACGCCTCGTCCGCCTCGACGCCCGGATGCTCTTCGCCGAGCTCGCCGCGGCCTTCGCCGCGCTGGTCGAGGCCCTCCGCTCCGACGACGTCCGCCGGGCCGACGAGGCGCTGCGCCGCCTCCGCTCGACCCAGCCCCTGCTCGACGACTGGGCCTCGACGCTCGAGTCGGCCGTCTCGATCTCCCGGCTGTCGCCGTTCCTCCGCTCGCGCCTCCCGTACCTGCGGCAGCAGCAGGAGCTCCGCCAGGACGTCGACCTGGCCGTCCGCAACCTCCGCGTCATCGCCCGGCGCATCGACACCGCGGTCGGTGACGGGCGGGACCGCCTCGGCCTCGCCGACGTGCTCGAGAGCACGGGCCGGGCCGTGGCCGTGCTGGGCGAGTCCGTGGACGACGTCGAGCGGGTGCCGGTCGCCCGCGACGCGCTCAGCGCGGTGGCGGCCCGGCTCGACCCCGCGGTCGTCGCCCCCGGGTCACCCGTCACCGAGTCGATGGTCGTGCTGATGATGCGGCCGCTCGTGATCGACCTGCTGATGGCGACCGGGCTCGACCACGCCGAGGCCCGGCGCCGGCTCGCGTCCGTCTGACCTCAGGTGCGCGGCGCCACCGCGTCCCAGGGCAGCGTCAGCTCGCCGAGCCGCCAGCGTGTGCGGCCGTGCAGCACCGGCCAGCCGCCGGCCCGGAGCCCCTCGACGGTCGCGACCCAGCGCTGCACGGGCCCGTAGACCGACAGCGGAGCCGCGACGGCCCACGCGCGGTCGAGGTCGACGAGCAGGTCGTGCACCCGCTCGCCAGGGACGTTGCGGTGGATCAGCGCCTTCGGCAGACGCTCGGCCACGATCGAGGGCAGCTCGAGCGAGGCCAGCCGCAGCGAGATCGTGAACGTGCGGGGCCCCTCCTCGTCGACGTCGACCCAGCTCGAGACGCGGCCGATCTCGTCGCAGGTCCCCTCGACGAGCACGCCACCCGGCTGCAGGCGCGACGTCATCAGCGCCCACGACGCGGCCACCTGCGACTCGTCGTACTGGCGCAGCACGTTGAACGCCCGGATGACCGCGGGCCGTCGGCCGCCGTCGAGCGGCACCTCGAAGCCGCCTAGCCGGAAGCTGACGCCCGGCCGCGCCGACGGCTGCGCCCGCCGCACGCGCTCCGGCTCGATCTCGATGCCCACGACCTCGACGTCGGGGCGGGCCCGCAGGAGGCGCTGGTGCAGCTCCAGGGGAGTGGTCGCGCTCGCCCCGTAGCCCAGGTCGACGACGAGCGGGTCGTCGGCGCGGCGCAGCGCCGGGTGGGCGGCGATCCAGCGGTCGACCCGACGGAGGCGGTTGGTGCCGGTGGTGCCGCGGGTGACGGATCCGACGGGCATGCACCAAGTCTCGCACCGGGGCGCAGCGATACGCTGGAGGCATGACTTCGACGCTCATCCTCCTGCGACACGGCAACAGCGAATGGAACGCCAAGAACCTCTTCACGGGATGGGTCGACGTGCGGCTCACCGAGCAGGGGCGCGCCGAGGCGAAGCGCGCGGGCGAGCTGCTGCGCGAGCACGACCTGCTGCCCGACGTCCTCTACACGTCGCGCCTGACCCGCGCCATCCAGACCGCCGACATCGCGCTGGAGGAGGCCGACCGCCTCTGGATCGACGTGAAGCGCTCCTGGCGTCTCAACGAGCGCCACTACGGCGCCCTCCAGGGCAAGGACAAGGCCCAGACCCTCGAGCAGTACGGCCCCGAGCAGTTCCAGACCTGGCGCCGCTCGTTCGACGTGCCGCCGCCCCCGCTCGACGACGACAGCGAGTTCTCGCAGGCCCACGACAAGCGGTACGCCGAGCTCGGCATCGACGCGCCGCGCACCGAGTCGCTCGCCCTCGTCATCGAGCGGATGATCCCCTACTGGGAGAGCGACATCACCCAGAGCCTCGCGGCCGGCGACGTCACGCTCGTGGTCGCGCACGGCAACTCGCTGCGCGCGCTCGTGAAGCACCTCGACGGCATCAGCGACGACGAGATCTCCGAGCTGAACATCCCGACGGGCATCCCGCTCGTCTACGAGCTCGACGACGACTTCCGCCCCACCGGTCCTGCGCGCTACCTCGACCCCGAGGCCGCCGCCGCCGGAGCCGCGGCCGTCGCCGCGCAGGGCAAGAAGTAGCCGCAGCCCCTGCGAGGCCCGCCCTGCCCCCCACAGGTGCGGGCCTCGTCGTGTCTAGACGAACTGCTCGCTGATCCTCATCACGAGGTCGTCGGCGTCGACGGGCGTGCTCGTGTCGACGCGCAGCACGGGCCACTCGCCCAGCGGCGCGGCCGCCTCGGCCCACTCGGCCCACGACGAGCGGGTCGACTCGACCGTGCCGTGCGCGGGGTGGCGACCGCCGGCGGCGAGCCGGTCGACGACGCGCTGCAGGGCCACGTCGGGGTCGACGTCGCACCACACCTCGAGCGTGCGCGGCGAGCCTGCCCGCGAGACCCCGGTCCGGGCGAGCTCGAGGTCGCGCGGCCGGTGCCAGAACGAGTCGACGACCACGCCGGCCTCGACCTCGGCCGCCATCGACCAGACCGTGTCCATCGCGATGGAGCCGAGCGCCAGCGGGTCGATCATCGGCCCGGCCAGGTCGGCCAGCGCCTCCTTGATCGGGTCGGTCGCGAGCAGAGGGCAGCCGAGCACGCCGGCGAGCGTGGCCGAGAGGGTGGTCTTGCCCGAGCCGGGAAGACCGTTGACGAGGATCGCGACGGAAGCCATGCCCACCATCCTCTCGTGCAATCCAGGAGGTGCCGGCCGGCAGCTCCTGAATCGTGCACGACTCAGGACTCTCGGCACCTGAGTCGCGCGACTCAGGAGTCATCTTCCTGAATGAGGAGAGAGACAGCAGGAGGCGCGGCGTCCGACGAGCGGACACCGCGCCTCCTGCGCATCACGGCACGGCGGCCGCGGGGCCGATCAGGCCTGAGGGCCGATCAGGCCTCGGGGGCGACCCAGTCGCCGGTGGCCAGGTACTGGACCTTCTTGGCGATCGACACCGCGTGGTCGGCGAAGCGCTCGTGGTAGCGCGACGCGAGGGTCGAGTCGACGGTGTCGACGGCGGCGCCCTTCCACGTCTCGCCGAGCACCTTGTCGAAGACGCTGAGGTGCAACTCGTCGATGCGGTCGTCGTCGTTGCGGATCTCCTCCGCGAGGCGGACGTCCTCGGTCGTGAGCAGCTCGGTCAGCTTGTGCGCGATCGCGACGTCGAGCTCGCCGAGCTCCTTGAAGGTGGGGCGCAGCGACTTCGGCACGACCTTCTCGGGGAACCGGTAGCGCGCCAGCTGGGCGATGTGCTCGGACATGTCGCCCATGCGCTCGAGCGACGAGCTGATGCGCAGCGCGCTCACGACGATGCGCAGGTCGCGGGCGACGGGGTTCTGGCGGGCGAGGATGTCGATCGCGAGCTCGTCGAGCGCGATGGCGCGCTGGTCGATCTGGTCGTCGTCGGCGATGACCTTCTCGGCCAGGGTGACGTTCGACTCGTTGAAGGCGGTGGTGGCGTTGTCGATCGAGATCGCGACGAGGCCTGCGATCTCGACGAGGCGCTCCTGCACCTCTTGCAGCTCCTGCTGGAATACCTCGCGCATGTGGTGATGGGACCTCTCGTGGTGTCGGGGCGGGTGTGCGCCCGTGCCGCAGACGACGTCGCCCGCACATTCCAGACGACTCTCTCGGGTGGAGGTTAACGACTGGTGCCCAGCGACTGAACAGTCACCAAAGTACAGCGGATGGGCAGGGGGCGGTCGATCCGGCCCCTGGCTGTTCACTAAAGTCGACCGCATGGACTCCGCCTGGCTGGTGCCGGCGTCGCTGCTCTTCGGCGCCGTCGTGGGTGCGGCGATCGTGCTCGTCGTCGTGGCGGCGCAGCACCGTGCCGCGCGCGTCGCGGCCCTGGTCGACAGCACCCTGCCCGACGGCATCGACGCGGTGCTCGACGCCCTCGAGTCCGCCGGCATGGTGGTCGACCCGTCGGGCAACGTCCTCAAGGCCTCGGCGGCGGCGACGCAGCTCGGGCTCGTCTCGGCGCAGCACCACCTCGTGCACCCCGAGATGGAGGCGATGGTCGGCCGGGTGCGCCACGAGGGCGAGCCGCAGGAGGCGCAGCTCACCCTCGCGCGCCTCCCCGGTTCCGAGGCCACCATCCAGCTCGGCGTCCGGGCGGCGGCCCTGGGCGGCCGCTACGTGCTCGTGCTCGCCGAGGACCACACCGAGGGCCGACGCCTCGACGACATGCGCCGCGACTTCGTGGCCAACATCAGCCACGAGCTGAAGACCCCCATCGGTGCCGTCGGCCTGCTCGCCGAGGCGCTCGACGCCGCCTCGGCCGATCCCGACCGGGTGCGCCACTTCGCGGGCCGCCTCACGCAGGAGGCCGACCGGCTCGGGCGCCTGACGCAGGACATCATCGAGCTGTCGCGCCTGCAGGCCGTCGACGCCCTCGGGTCGTCGCAGACCATCGACCTGCGGTCGGTCGTCGACACCGCCGTCGACCGCAACCGCGTCGTCGCCGAGGCGCGGTCCGTCGAGCTCATCGTGCGCGGGGGCAAGAGCGCGAAGGTGCTCGGCGACGAGGCCATGCTCGTCACGGCCGTCGACAACCTGGTCGCGAACGCCATCGCGTACTCGCCGGACGGCTCGCGGGTGGGCATCGGCCTCGCCTCGGGCGGCGACGGCTCGGTCGAGGTCGCCGTCACCGACCAGGGCTTCGGCATCCCCGAAGAGGAACTGGAGCGCGTCTTCGAGCGCTTCTACCGCGTCGACCCCGCACGGTCCCGCCGCACGGGCGGCACCGGCCTCGGCCTCGCCATCGTCAAGCACGTGGTGCAGAACCACGGCGGCGACGTGCGCGTCTGGTCCCAGGTCGGCAGCGGGTCGACCTTCACCGTCCGTCTGCCCCAGGTCGAGACCCGTCCTGAGACCCGCAGCGTCCCCATCCCGGTCACCACACGAGGAGACACCGATACCCGATGACCACCCACATCCTGATCGTCGAGGACGAAGAGTCGCTCAGCGAGCCCCTGGCGTTCATCCTCGAGCGCGAGGGCTACCGCGTCACCGTGGCCGACGACGGCCCCTCGGCCCTGGCCGCCTTCGACAAGACCGGTGCCGACCTCGTGCTGCTCGACCTCATGCTCCCCGGCATCCCGGGGACCGAGGTCTGCCGGGTGCTGCGCTCGAAGTCGCAGGTGCCCATCGTCATGCTCACCGCGAAGGACAGCGAGGTGGACATCGTCGTCGGGCTCGAGCTGGGCGCCGACGACTACGTCACGAAGCCGTACTCGACGCGTGAGCTGCTCGCCCGCATCCGCGCCGTGCTGCGCCGCCGGGTCGACGACGACGACGACCTCGCCGACGGCGTGCTCGAGGCGGGCGACATCAGGATGGACGTCGAGCGGCACGTCGTCACCGTCCGCGGCGAGGACGTCGCCATGCCCCTCAAGGAGTTCGAGCTGCTCGAGCTGCTGATGCGGAACGCCGGCCGGGTGCTGACCCGCGGCCAGCTGATCGACCGCGTGTGGGGCTCCGACTACTTCGGCGACACGAAGACCCTCGACGTGCACATCAAGCGCATCCGCTCGAAGATCGAGCCGGTGCCGTCCGAGCCGAAGGCGCTCGTGACGGTGCGCGGGCTCGGGTACCGCATCGAGGCCTAGTGCCCCGTCGCCGCGACGACACGTCGTGGGGCGACACGAGAGAGGCCCGGCTCCCGCGTCTGCGGGGCCGGGCCTCTCTCGTGGTGCAGCCGGGGCTAGCGGTCGGCGGTGGCCGACGGGCTGGGCTCCGCCTCCTGGACGTCGCTCTCGGGCAGCGGGGTCGAGGACTCGCCGGGCTCGACCGCCTCGCCGCTCGGCGTCGGGGTGGGGAGCAGCGTCGCGTACTCGGGCAGGGCGCCGGTCAGGACGGGCACCTGGAGCATCTTCCCCGTCTCGGTGCCGTACTGGACGAACACCGGCAGTAGCTGGCCGGGGGTGACGTCGAGGTCGGTCATGACGAACTGGTCGACGTCGGTGCTCGTGCCGCGGTCGACCTGCGAGCGGGCGTCGACGTCGACGGTCTGCGTCTCGTCGCCGGACTCGGTCTCGTACTGGAACGACACCTCGACCGCGTCGTCGCTCTCGTTGATGACGGTCATCACGAGGCTGGCCTCGGCGCCGTCGTCGGTCAGGGCGATCGCGTTGCGGACCTTGACGTCGCCGACCGTGATGCTCGTGCCGTCGCTCGCGTCGTAGATCTTGGTGGTGCGCTGGGGGCTGATGAAGTTGCAGCCCGCGACCAGGGTCACGACGGCCAGGGCGGTCGCGGTGACGGCGGCCCCGCGGGAGAAGCGTCGCGCTCGGGCGACCGTCGAGTTCGTCTCGAGCACAGGTCCGACTCGCACGGGTGACCTCCAGGTTCCAGTTCACGGCAAGGGTTCTCGTCTAGCCTAGGCGATGCCGTGCACCCCGGCTTCTCAGGCATGCCTGGCCGAGGGGTGCGCATGGTATCCTGGGTGCCGCAGAACGGAGCCTGATTCATGCAGTTCGAGGTCGGAGAGACCGTCGTCTACCCCCATCACGGGGCCGCGACCATATCTGAAGTCAAGAAGCGGATCATCAAGGGCGAAGAGAAGCTGTACCTCAAGCTTCGCGTCACCCAGGGTGATCTGACCATCGAAGTACCCGCGGACAACGTCGACCTGGTCGGCGTCCGCGACGTGATCGGCAAAGAAGGGCTCGACCGCGTCTTCGACGTGCTCCGCGCCCCCTTCACCGAAGAGCCCACCAACTGGTCCCGCCGCTACAAGGCGAACCTCGAGAAGCTCGCGTCCGGCGATGTCATCAAGGTGTCCGAGGTCGTCCGCGACCTCTGGCGCCGCGACCAGGATCGTGGGCTGTCCGCCGGCGAGAAGCGCATGCTCGCCAAGGCGCGCCAGATCCTGATCAGCGAGCTCGCGCTCGCCGAGAAGACGGACGAAGAGAAGGCGTCGAGCGTCCTCGACGAGGTTCTTGCCTCCTAGCACCACCGACGACCGCGCGGTCGGCGCCCCCGGGGTCTCACCCTTCGGCGGCACCGTCCGCGCGGTCGTCGTCGTAGCGGCGGGCAGCGGCACCCGCCTCGCCCAGGGCCGCCCCAAGGCCTTCGTCGAGGTCGCAGGCCGCAGCATCCTCGAGCGCTCGCTCGAGGCCGTCTTCGCCTCGTCCGTCCCGACGCACGTCGTCGTCGTCGTGCCCGCCGCGCTCATCGACGAGGCCACCGTCCTCGTGCGCGGCGTCGCCGGTGTCGCGGCCGACCACGTGTCGGTCGTCGTCGGTGGCGACAGCCGTCAGACGTCGGTCGCAGCCGGCCTCGCCGCCGTCGCGACCGGCGTGCGCACGGTGGTCGTGCACGACTGCGCACGCCCCTTCACGCCCACGAGCCAGTTCGACATCGTCGCCGAGACCGTGGAGGCCACGGGGCACGGCGTCGTCCCCGGGCTGCCGGTCACCGACACGATCAAGAAGGTCTCCGCAGGAGGCGCAGGCCGGGTCGTCGGCACGGTCGACCGTTCCGAGCTGGTCGCCGTCCAGACCCCGCAGGGGTTCCCCCGCGCCGAGCTCGACGCCGCGTACGCGTCCGCCGCCGTGGTCGGCGCCGCGACGGCCCTCGAGGCCGAGGCTGCCGACGACGTGGCTCCCGTCGTCGAGTTCACCGACGACGCGGCGCTCTTCGCCGCGGCCGGCCACGAGGTCGTCGTCGTCCCGGGCGACCCCGCCGCGTTCAAGATCACCACGAGCTGGGACCTGCGCCGCGCCGAGACGCTGGTCGCGGAGCGCGCCGGCAGATCCTCAGTCGCCGGCGGATCCTCTGTCGCCGACGGCGTCCGCGCGGCCGCGGACAGGCTCCGCACCGGCCTCGGCGTCGACGTGCACGCCTTCGACGCGGACGAGCCGCTGCACCTCGGCCTCCTGCACTTCCCCGGCGAGACGGGCCTCGCCGGCCACAGCGACGGCGACGCCGTCGCGCACGCCGTGGTCGACGCCCTGCTCTCCGCCGCGGGCCTCGGCGACATCGGCTCCGTCTTCGGCACCTCCGACCCCCGCTTCGCCGGGGCGAGCGGCGAGGTGTTCCTCACCGCGGCGCTCGAGCGTCTCACGCACGCGGGCTTCGACGTCGTGAACGTCGCGGTCCAGGTCATCGGCAACCGTCCGCGGATCGGCGCCCGCCGCCTCGAGATGGAGGCGCGCCTCATCGAGGTCGTCGGCGCGCCCGTCAGCGTCTCGGCGACCACCACCGACGGGCTCGGCTTCACCGGTCGCGGCGAGGGCGTGACCGCGATCGCGACCGCGCTGGTGTCGGTGGTCGAGCCTCGGGAGCGGACCGCGCCTCCTCGGGGCACCTCGACGGCGGGCACCGGCGACCAGCGAGACCAGCCCGACCAGAGCGACCAGCCTGACCAGACCGACACCACCGAAACGGACCGATCCGCGTGACCATCCGCCTCTACGACTCGCGCGAGCAGGCGCTCGTCGACTTCGTCCCCCTCGTCCCCGGCAAGGTCGGGCTGTACGTCTGCGGGCCGACGGTCCAGTCGTCGCCGCACATCGGCCACCTCCGGAGCGCCCTCGTCTACGACCTGTGGCGCCGGTGGTTCACCTACCGCGGGCTCGACGTGACGCTCGTGCGCAACGTCACCGACGTCGACGACAAGATCCTCGCGCTGTCGAGCGGCACCGACGAAGAATGGTGGGCGCGCGCCTACCGCTACGAGCTCGAGTTCACGGCCGGGTACCAGGCGCTGGGCGTGCTCGCCCCGACCTACGAGCCGCGCGCGACCGCGAGCGTCACCGAGATGCAGCAGCTCGTCACGACGCTGATCGAGAAGGGCCACGCGTACGTCGCGCCCGACGACTCGGGAGACGTGTACTTCGACACGGCCAGCTGGCCGACCTACGGCGCCTTGACGAACCAGGGCCTCGACGACATGGCGCCGGCCGCCGACGCCGATCCCCGCGGCAAGCGCGACCCGCGCGACTTCGCCCTGTGGAAGGGCGCGAAGGCCGACGAGCCCGCGTCCGCCGTGTGGTCGTCGCCGTGGGGCGACGGGCGTCCCGGCTGGCACATCGAGTGCTCGGCCATGTCGCGCCGCTACCTCGGCACCGCCTTCGACATCCACGGCGGCGGTCTCGACCTGCGGTTCCCGCACCACGAGAACGAGCTGGCGCAGTCGACGGCCGCCGGCGACGCCTTCGCGTCCCACTGGCTGCACAACGGCCTCGTCGCGGTCGACGGACAGAAGATGTCGAAGTCGCTCGGCAACTCGATCTTCGCGAGCGAGTTCCTCGCCGCGGCCCGTCCGGTCGTCGTCCGCTGGTTCCTCAGCTCGGCGCACTACCGGTCGACGATCGACTACCACGACGGCGCGCTGCTCGAGGCCGAGGCGGCCCTCGACCGGATCGAGACTTTCCTCTCCCGTGCCGGTCGCCGCCTCGCCGGCACCCGCTTCGCCGGCGTCGGTGCGCGCGTCGTCCCCGACGACTTCGCCGAGGCGATGGACGACGACCTCAACGTGCCGCAGGCGCTGGCGGTGCTGCACGACGCCGTGCGCACCGGCAACTCCGCGCTCGACGACGGAGACCTCGACGCAGCAGCCCGCGAGTGGCAGCACGTGCAGGCCATGGTCGCGGTGCTCGGCGTCGACCCGCTCGCGCCCGAGTGGCGCGGAGCCGACGAGGGCGACGCGCACCGCGCGCTCGGTACCATCGTCGAGACCCTCCTCGCACAGCGTCAGCAAGCCAGGGCCGCGCGCGACTTCGCGCAGGCCGACCGCGTACGCGAGATGCTGGCGTCCGCCGGCATCACCATCGAAGACACCCCCAGCGGGTCGCATTGGAGCCTCGAACAGTGAAGAACACCAGCGGAGCGAACAAGGGGCGGCCGAGCAGCAGCGCCGTCCGCAAGGGCAGCAAGGGCAAGCAGGTCGGCAGCGGCGGCCAGGGGCGCCAGGCGCTCGAGGGCAAGAAGCCCACGCCCGCCGCGGAGGACCGCCCGTACCACCCCGCAGGCAAGGCGAAGGCGGCGCGCGAGCGCCTCGACGCCGCCCGCGGCCGCGCCGGCAACGGCCCGCGCGCCGGGTCGGCCGTGGCCGGCCGGGGCGGGCAGGAGGCGCCCCGTCGTCGCCCGAAGACGGCGGACGACAGCGAGATGGTCACCGGTCGCAACTCGGTGCTCGAGGCGCTGCGCACGCGCATCCCCGCCTCGACTCTCTACATCGCCGCGCGCATCGAGATGGACGACCGCACCAAGGAGATCCTCACGCTGGCGACCCGTCGCGGGCTGCCCGTGCTCGAGGTCATGCGCCCCGAGCTCGACCGCCTGACCGGTCCCGACTCCGTGCACCAGGGCGTGGCCCTCAAGGTGCCGCCGTACCAGTACGCGCACCCGATCGACCTGCTCGAGGCCTCGGTCAAGCGCCAGCAGACCCCGCTCTTCGTGGCGCTCGACGGCATCACCGACCCCCGCAACCTCGGCGCGATCATCCGCTCCGTGGGCGCCTTCGGCGGCCAGGGCGTCATCATCCCGCAGCGTCGCTCGGTCGGCCTCACCGCCTCCGCCTGGAAGACCTCGGCCGGTGCCGCAGCCCGCGTCCCCGTCGCGATGGCGGCGAACCTCACCCAGACGCTCAAGTCGTTCAAAGAACAAGGGGTCTTCGTGCTCGGCCTCGACGGCGGCGGCGACGTGATGCTGCCCGGCCTCGAGCTCGCCGACCGCCCGCTCGTCGTCGTCGTCGGCAGCGAGGGCAAGGGCCTCTCGCGCATCGTCGCCGAGACCTGCGACGCGGTGGTCTCCATCCCGATCACGACGGCCGTCGAGTCGCTCAACGCCGGCATGGCCGCGAGCGTGACGCTCTACGAGATCTCGAAGCTGCGCGCCGAGCGCAAGTAGCGCCTCCTCGGCGTCGTCCTGCTGCGAACACCCCGCAGTGGACGAAGCACCCCGTCGATGCGGGGTGTTCCGTCCACTCCGGGGTGTTCGGCTGTCCGGTGGCCGGCGGCGTCAGACCTTCGCGCGCCAGTCCTCGAGCTCGTCGTCCTCGGCCTCGGCCTCGTCGTCGTCCCCGTCGAGCTCGTCGTCGGGCAACCGGATCGACTCGGTCGCCGGCGCGATCACGGTCCGCTCGTCGCGGCGGTGGCGCAGCACGTCGTTGATGTACGAGGTCAGCGCCTCGGCGATCGGCACGTCGCGGCCCTCCTGCTGCGACTGGTACCAGCGGTGCTCGAGCAGCTGGTGGAACACCTCGGCGGGCTCGAGCCGGCCGCGCATCTCGCGCGGGATCGATCGCACGACGGGCTCGAAGACGCGGGCGGCCCACTCGTGCGCCACCATCTCCTCGTCGGCGTCGATCTGGCCGGTGCGCAGGCGGTAGGCGTCGAGGTCGTTCAGCAGGCGGCGGGCCTGGTTCTCCTCCACGTCGAGTCCCGTGAGGCGCAGCAGACGGCGCGAGTGGTGCCCGGCGTCGACGACCTTGGGCTGGATCCGCACTTGTGTGCCGCCTTCGGTGGTCTTGATCGCCAGCTCCTCGATGTCGAAGCCGAGGTCGTTCAGCCGCTCGACGCGGTCGTTGATGCGCCAGCGCTCCGAGCTGTCGAAGGTCTCGCTGCCGGTGAGCTCCGTCCACAGGCTGCGGTACTTGGCGACGATCCCGTTGCTCACGTCGACGGCGTCCAGGTTGTCGTCGAGGCGGCCGCCGGCCTCGAGGTCGAGCAGCTCGCCGGCGATGTTGACACGGGCGACCTCGAGGTCGTTCTCGCGCTGTCCGTTCGACAGGCCGCCCGGGTAGAGCTTGCCGGTCTCGGCGTCGACGAGGTACGCGGCGAAGGCCCCGGCGTCACGGCGGAAGAGCGTGTTCGAGAGCGACACGTCGCCCCAGTAGAAGCCGATCACGTGCAGGCGCACGAGCAGCAGGGCGAGCGCGTCGACGAGGCGCGTCGCCGTCTCGGGCCGCAGCGTCTGCGAGTAGAGCGCCCGGTAGGGCAGCGAGAACTTGAGGTGCCGGGTGACGAGCACGGGATTCAGCAGGCTGCCGTCGACGTCGTGCCGGTTCGTGATGACGGCGAGCGGGTCGACGCAGGGGATGTCCATCCGCTGCAGGGTGCGGAGCATCTCGTACTCCCCACGGGCCATCTCGCCCGAGGTCTCCTTGATCGCGATGACGTAGCCGCTGAGGTGCGCGAAGCGGACCAGGTGCCGCGAGATGCCCTTCGGCAGGGTCGCGATCGCGTCGTCGGGCCACTCGTCGAGGGGCAGGGCCCAGGGCAGGTCGAGGAGGGCAGGGTCGGCCGTGGCGGACGTGATGTTGAGGGAGTCGCTCATGGTCGCTTTCAGGGGGTGGCGGGACCGGGGGAGTGCGGGCGAGGAGGCCCGCCGTCCGGACGGGCGGCGGGCACGGGTGGGGCCAGTGTCGCAGGAGGCGCGGGCCGAGTCACGCAGGAGCTGCGGCCGCGGACAGCCGAACGGCCCGCCGAGGCGTGCGGAGCGCTGCTCCGGACGGTCTCGACGGGCCGATCAGGGTGTCGCTAGGCGCTGACGACGGCCTTGTCGCCGAGGCGCTCGCCGGACTCCGTGTCGAAGACGTGCACGTGGTGCGCCTGGGGCGTGATGTGGATGGTCTCGCCCAGCTTGGGGTGGTTGCGACCGTCGACGCGCACGACGATGTCGACGCGCTGGCCGCTCACCTCGGTGTGGCCGTAGAGGTAGCCGTCCGCGCCCAGTTCCTCGACGACGTCGACGGTGACCGCGAGGCCCTCGCCGGCGGTGTTGACGACGACGTCCTCGGGACGGACGCCGATGGTGACGCTCGTGCCGTTGGCCTGGCCGACGGTGTCGCGGTCGACGGCGGTGACCGCGGTGCCGAACTGGATGCCGCCGGCGACGACGTCGGCGGGCAGCAGGTTCATCGCGGGGGAGCCGATGAAGCCGGCGACGAAGACGTTCTGCGGCTTCTCGTACAGGTCGCGGGGGGTGCCGACCTGCTGGAGGACGCCGTCCTTGAGGACCGCGATGCGGTCGCCCATGGTCAGGGCCTCGGTCTGGTCGTGCGTGACGTAGACCGTGGTGACGCCGAGACGACGCTGGAGCGAGGCGATCTGGGTGCGGGTCTGCACGCGCAGCTTGGCGTCGAGGTTCGACAGCGGCTCGTCCATGAGGAACACCTGCGGCTGGCGCACGATTGCGCGGCCCATGGCGACGCGCTGACGCTGACCACCGGAGAGGGCCTTGGGCTTGCGCGAGAGGTAGGGCTCGAGGTCGAGCAGCTTGGCCGCCTCGAGGACGCGGGTGGCGCGCTCCTCCTTGCCGACGCCGGCGATCTTGAGCGCGAAGCCCATGTTCTCGGCGACGGTCATGTGCGGGTACAGCGCGTAGTTCTGGAACACCATCGCGATGTCCCGGTCTTTCGGGGGCACGTCGGTGACGTTGCGGTCGCCGATGAAGATGTCGCCGCTGTTGACCTCTTCGAGGCCGGCGAGCATGCGCAGGGTGGTGGACTTGCCGCAGCCCGAGGGGCCCACGAGGACGAGGAACTCGCCGTCGGCGACCTCGAGGTCGATCGCGTCGACCGCGGGTCGGGTCGAGCCGGGGTAGAGACGGGTTGCCTTGCTGAACGTCACGGACGCCATGATTCATTTCTCCTTCACCGGCAGGTACGTGCCGGACGATCCTTCGTGAACGGATTGGTGATCACCCTGGGTCAGCGGTGACCACTCCGCCCAGCATGCCACAGGAGGTGACTCATCCCCACCTCTCCGGGGGCCACGGAGTCACGATCCGGCCACGGGTTGTTTGGACTTTTCCCAGTCCGCGCTCGTACCATCGACCGGGCCCTCCACCTCCTCGGGCCCGTTCAGCCCCCTACGACGCGACCGCGACCTCGTCGCGCATCGGAGAACCGTTCCATGACTGACATCGGCCCCTCAGGCTCCGAGCCGCTGAGCAAGAACGCGACCAAGAACCAGCGCCGCGCAGCCGCCCGTGAGCGCGCCCAGCTCGCCCGCAAGAAGCAGAAGCGGCGCCAGAAGACGAGCCGCTGGCTGCTGCAGGGCGGCCTCGTCGTCGTCGTGCTCGCCATCGTCGTGGCCGTCGTCGTCGTGATCACCAACAGCATCCGTCCCGCAGGCCCCGGCCCCGCCAACATGGCCAGCGACGGCATCCGCATCGGCCAGGACTTCGTGGCCGAGACGACCCCGGCCCTCGGCGCCGACGACGAGCCCACGGCCACCGAGACGACCGCGTCGTCCGACACCGTCGACATCGTGATCTACCTCGACTACCTGTGCCCGATCTGCGGCGGCTTCGAGCAGGCGAACAACGAGTACATCGCCGGCCTCGTCTCGTCGGGCGCGGCCACGGTCGAGTACCACCCGGTGGCGATCCTCACCAACAGCTCCCTCGGCACGAAGTACTCGAACCGTGCCGCCAACGCGGCGGCGTGCGTCGCGAACTACTCGCCGAACTCGTTCTTCGACTTCAACACGGCGATGTTCGAGAACCAGCCAGAAGAGGGCACGCGGGGTCTCGACGACGCCCGCCTGGCCGAGATCGCGACCGGCGTCGACGGGGTCACGTCGGCGTCGCAGATCACCCGGTGCATCGACGACCAGGAGTTCGCGTCGTGGGTGGGCGCAGCCACCGAGCGCGCGCTCGACGGCCCCCTGCCCAACAGCAACGTCCAGTCGTTCCGCGGCACCCCCACCGTTCTCGTCAACGGCCAGCAGTACGAGTTCAGCCAGCCGTTCACCAACGACGAGTTCCGCAACTTCGTCGTGACCGCCGCCGGCAACAGCTACGCGGACGCCGCGACCGCGACGCCCACGCCCACGTCGACCGAGGCACCCGCCGAGGAGGCGCCGGCCGAGACCCCCGCCGGCTAGGTCGTCATCCGGGGGTGCGGCAGCACCCCGTCGAGCGCGTCGGTGCGCAGCGGCAGCTCGTGCAGCACGACGTCGCGCACCGCGCCGGCGTCGAGCGTGAGCGTGAGGTAGGTGGCCCGCGGCTGGCGCCGACGGTCGGTCGGCGAGCCGGGGTTCAGCAGCCGCAGGCCGGCCGGGGTCGTCGTGTCCCACGGGATGTGGCTGTGGCCGAAGAGGAGCAGGTCGGTCTCGGGGAAGGCACGGTCCATCCGGGTCTCGCGCCCCTCCTTCTGTCCTGTCTCGTGGACGACGGCGAGGCGGACCCCGTCGATCGTCGTCCGGGCCACCTCGGGCAGGCGGCCGCGCAGGTCGTCGCCGTCGTTGTTGCCCCAGACGGCGACGAGGAGGCGTGCCCTCGCCTCGAGCTCGTCGAGCAGCGGCACGCCGGTCCAGTCGCCCGCGTGGACGACGACGTCCGCCCTCTCGACCGCGCTCCACACGGCCGCGGGCACGGCCTTCGCCTTCTGCGGGACGTGGGTGTCGGACACGACGACGACGGAGGTGCTCATGGCGCCCAGGGTAGGCGGGCAGGATGGGGCCGTGCGTGTCTCCGTCGTGATCCCGGTCCGTGACGACGCACGTCACCTCGAGGTCTGCCTGCGGTCGCTGGCCCGCCAGACCGTGCTGCCCGACGAGGTCGTCGTCGTCGACAACGGCAGCTCGGACGACAGCGTCGCGGTCGCGCTGGCCGCGGGCGCCCGCGTGCTGCACCAGCCCGTCGTCGGCATCGCCGCCGCGGCCTCGACCGGCTACGACGGTGCGCTCGGCGACCTCGTGGGGCGCTGCGACGCGGACAGCGTGCTGCCGCGCACCTGGGTCGCAGAGCTGTCGCGCACCTTCGACGAGCACCCCGAGGCCGTCGCGGTGAGCACCGGCGCCCGCTTCTACGACGCCCCCGTGGGCCTGCAGCGGATCCTCTCGCTCGGCTACGTCGGGGCGTACCACGTGCTCGTCGGGGCCGGCCTCGCGCACTGGCCGCTCTTCGGCTCGACGATGATGATGCGGCGCTCGGCCTGGGAGGCGGTGCGCGACGAGGTGCACCGGCGCGACGTCGGACTGCACGACGACATGGACCTCGCGGTGCACCTGGGCGACCTCGTGCTCGGGCAGCCGGGGCGCATCGTGTGGCGCCGCGACGTCGTGACCGCGATCTCGGCCCGTCCGTTCGCGCGCGGCGGCCGGAAGTGGCTCCGCAGCACGCGCGCCGTCCGGTCGTTCGCGGTGCACGGACGGGACGGGGTGCCGTTCGTCCGCTGGTGGCGCCGCGACCCGTTCTCGCTGCGCGCGGGGCTGGCGGGCGGCGGACCGGGCGGGGCACGCCGGGTGAGATCCGGCCCTCGGGCACGCTGACGCGGTTCGATGGGTGCGGTCGACCGCCGGGGTCGACGACCCGTGCCGCCGAGACCGGCGCACCGAGACGAAGAGGACACCACGTGGCCATATTCCGCAGCCGCGAGGGCGACGCGACGGCCGACGCCGCGCAGGCAGTCGCCACCCAGGCCAACCAGTGGGGCGACCCGTTCGGCCGCCTCGCCACGCGCTCGATCCAGATCATCGTGGTCGTGGTGGTCGCCGCCGGCCTGATCTACTCGTTCAGGACCCTGAGCCTCGTCACCATCCCGGTGCTGCTCGCCCTCATCTTCGCGTCGGCCATGCACCCGGTGGTGTCGTGGCTGCGGCACCACCGGGTGCCCTCGCTGCTCGCCACGCTGATCGCCCTCGTCGGCATCCTCGGCGTGCTCGGCCTCGTCGGCTGGCTCGTCGTCTGGGCCGTCGAGAACCAGGCCTCGTCGCTCGTCTCGTCCGCTCAGAAGGGCATCGGCCAGCTGCAGGACTTCATCACGACGCTGCCGTTCTCGATCACCGACGAGCAGGTCGAGAACGTCCGCGACACGGTCGTCGACTTCCTGACGAGCGCCTCCTTCGGCTCGGGCGCCCTCGCCGGCGCGAGCGCGGTGGGCAGCTTCGCGACGGGCCTCGTGCTGATGATCGTGGTGCTGTTCTTCTTCCTCAAGGACGGGCCGGCCATCTGGGAGTTCATGCTCCGTCCGTTCCGCGGCCAGCAGTACGCCCGCGCCCGCCGCATCGGCGACAAGACGGTGTCGACCCTGGGCGGGTACGTGCGCGGCACGGCCACCGTCGCCGCCGTCGACGCGATCGGCATCGGCGTCGGCCTCTGGATCATCGGCGTGCCCCTCGCGCTGCCGCTGGCCGTGGTCGTGTTCCTCACCGCGTTCATCCCGCTGGTCGGCGCCACCGCCGCCGGCATCCTCGCCGCCCTCGTCGCGCTGGTCGCCAACGGCCCCATCGACGCCATCTGGGTCATCGCCGTCGTCGTGCTCGTCAACCAGCTCGAGGGCAACCTGCTGCAGCCCGTGCTGATGGGGCACACGCTGCAGCTGCACGGCCTCGTCATCCTCGTCGCGCTGACCGCGGGCACCGTGCTCGGCGGCATCGTCGGCGCCGTGATCGCCGTGCCGCTGACGGCCGTCGCCTGGGGCATCGTCGGCGTCTGGAAGGGCCCGGACCAGCCGGCCGAGATGTTCCGGCAGAAGAGACCGGAAGAAGTCCGCTAGCTCGCCGCTGGTGCGCGCAGGAGGCGCGGTGTCCGTTCGACGGGCACCGCGCCTCCTTCGTGTGGCCGCCCGGAAAGAAAAGTGCGCGATCTGCACGAAAATGGTTGCGGATCGTCAACTGAGGCGTATGGTTGTGGTTCTACAACTACCTGGCCGACGACGTCCGGGCCCCCACATCTCAGAGTCACCACGGAGCCGACCTTGTCGCAGACCACCACCACCGCCGCCGCGGGCGCGGGCACGAAGCCCGCCGCGCCGCACGAACCGGGCGAGGCGCCCGGCATGAGCCACCGTGAAGTCCTCACGGCCCTGTCGGGCTTGCTGATGGGCATGCTCGTGGCGATCCTCTCGTCGACCGTCGTGTCGACCTCGCTGCCGCGCATCGTCAGCGACCTGAACGGCAGCCAGACCTCGTACACCTGGGTCATCACGGCGACGCTGCTCGCGACCACCGTGAGCACGCCGCTGTGGGGCAAGTTCTCCGACCTGACGAACCGCAAGGTGCTGCTGCAGGTGGCGCTCGTGCTCTTCGTGCTCGCGTCGGTCGCGGCCGGGTTCTCGCAGAACACCGCGACGCTGATCACGTTCCGCGTGTTCCAGGGCCTCGGCGCCGGCGGCCTCACCGCCCTGGTGCAGGTCGTCATGAGCGACATCATCAGCCCGCGTGAGCGCGGCCGGTACATGGGCTACCTCGGCGCCGTGATGAGCGTCGGCACCATCGGCGGCCCGCTGCTCGGCGGCGTCCTGACCGACTCGATCGGCTGGCGCTGGAACTTCTTCGTCGGCGTGCCCGTCGGCGTCGCTGCGCTCATCGTCATCCAGCGCACCCTGCACCTGCCCCCGAAGCCCAAGAAGGCCGTCGTCGTCGACTACTGGGGTGCCGGGCTCATCGCCGGCGGCGTCTCGCTGCTGCTCGTCTGGGTGTCGCTCGGCGGCAAGCAGTTCGACTGGAACTCGACCACCAGCTGGCTGATGGGCGTCGGCGCGGCCGTGCTGCTCGCGCTGGCAGTCGTCGTGGAGTTCCGCTCGAAGGAGCCGATCATCCCCCTGACGCTCTTCAAGAACCGCACCTTCACCTTCGCGGTCGTCGCCTCGCTCAGCGTGGGCGTCGCGATGTTCGGCACCAGCGTCTTCCTCGGCCAGTACATGCAGCTGGCCCGTGGCCAGTCGCCCACCATGGCGGGCATCCTGACCCTGCCGATGGTGCTCGGCCTGCTGATCTCGTCGATGGTCGCCGGTGCGCTCATCTCGAAGTACGGCAAGTGGAAGCCCTACATGATCGTCGGCTCGGTCCTGCTGGCGGCCGGCCTGTTCCTCATGTCGACCATCGAGTACGACACGAACTTCGCGATCGTCTCCGTCTTCATGGCGATGATGGGCCTCGGCATCGGCATGGTGATGCAGAACCTCGTGCTCGTCGTGCAGAACTCGGTCGACGTCAGCGTCGTGGGCGCCGCCTCCTCGAGCGTCGCGTTCTTCCGCAGCCTCGGCGGCACCATCGGCGTCTCGGTGATGGGCGCCGTGCTCGGCACCAAGGTCTCCGGCTACATCACGGACGGCCTCACCGACGCGGGCGTCGACCCCAGCGCCCTCGGCAGCGGCGGCTCGACGAGCATCCCCGACCTCAGCACCGTTCCCGGCCCGATCCGCACCATCATCGAGTCGGCCTACGGCCAGGGCGTCGCCGACGTGTTCCTCATCGCGGCACCCCTCGCCGTCATCACCATCGTGTTCGTCTGCCTGCTGCCGAACGTCGAGCTCGGCACGAAGACCGGCATCCAGCGGGCTGCCGCGTCGGGTGACGGATCGGGTGCTGGTGCGGCTGGTGCCGGTGCGGCTGCTGCCGCGCCTGACGACGCCTCGGCGGTCGAGAAGGGCGTCGCGGCCACGGCGGGGCTCGCCCCGTCCGTGTCGAGTGCGCCCGCCACCACGACCGACGGCGCCTCGACGCCCGCTCCCACGTCGCCCGTCGACCAGGGCGACGACGAGCCCGTGATCGACCCGGCGGACACGACGACGGACACGCGCACGGCTCCGACCGCGGCCGCGCGACGCCACCACTCCCACGCCACGACGGGCACCGGTACCATCGACACGATCATCGCCACCGGCGCCGCCGAGGTGGCAGGCCACCCCGTGTCGGACGACGAACTGGCCGAGAGCCCGGTGTTCTCGTCCCTGGTCGAGGAGAAAGATGTCGCAGCCGACCGATGACGGCACGCCCGCGGGCGCGGTGATCGACGCACCGCGCCCGGCCGGCGCCGCCGCACCGCGCCTTCCCGGCCCGGACGACGACGGCCGCGAGGGCCTGATGGCGAGCGTCGTCGACGAGATCGGCTCGATGATGGTCGAGGCCAAGCGCACCATCGCCGCGGCGGCGTCCCGGTTCGACCCGGACGTGCCGCCCACCGCGTTCTACGTGCTCCGCTACGTGATGAAGCACCAGCCCTGCACCGCCGGCGACATCGTCAAGGCGATGGCGCTCGACAAGAGCGCCGTCAGCCGCCAGGTCGCCCTGCTGCGCGAGGCGGGGTTCGTCGACGTCGTCCCCGACGCCGCCGACGGACGCGTGATGACGCTCGGCAGCACCGACCGGGCCGAGGCGCGGATGCTGGAGGTGCGGCACGAGAACCGCGCCGTCTTCCGCAGCCACGTGGAGGGCTGGACCGACGACGAGCTCGCCGAGTTCGCCGGCTGGCTGCACCGCTTCAACACGCCCGCCGACCCGCGGTAGGCGACCCGCGCCTCCTCGGGGCTGCGTCGTCGACCTGGCCGGCTGGCCGGATCGGCGCTCACCGACGCGAAAGGGACAAGACGACGCGGGGCCCCGCGTCGTCTTGTCCCTTTCACGTTGGTTCGGGGTGGTCCGTCGGGGAGCCGACCCACGCATCCGTCTGCCACAGACGACGAAGGCCCCCTCCCGGTGCGGGAGGGGGCCTTCGTCGTGCAGGCGCTAGATCGTGGCCGTGTCGATCACGAAGCGGTAGCGGACCTTGCTGCCGACGACGCGCTCGTAGGCGTCGTCGATGTCGTCGGCGCTGATCGTCTCGATCTCGGCGCCGATGTGGTGCTCGGCGCAGAAGTCGAGCATCTCCTGCGTCTCGGGGATGCCGCCGATGTTCGAGCCGGCGAGGCTGCGACGGCCGCCGATGAGCGAGCCGGCGCCGAACGACTGCGGGTTCTCGGGCAGGCCGACGAACACCATCGTGCCGTTGAGGCGGAGGGTGCGGGCGTAGGCGTCGATGTCCATGTCGGCCGAGATCGTGTTGATGATCAGGTCGAACGAGCTGCGCAGCTCCGTGAACGTGGCCGGGTCGCTCGACGCGTAGTAGTGGTCGGCGCCGAGCTTCAGGCCGTCCTCCTGCTTGGAGAGCGTCTGGCTGATGACGGTGATCTCGGCGCCCATGGCGTGCGCGATCTTGACGGCCATGTGGCCGAGGCCGCCCATGCCGACGACGGCGACCTTCTTGCCGGGGCCGGCGCCCCAGTGCTTCAGGGGCGAGTAGGTCGTGATGCCGGCGCAGAGCAGCGGGGCGGCCTCGTCGAGCGCGATGCCCTCGGGGATCGACAGCACGTAGTTCTCGTCGGCGACGATCTGCTTGGCGTAGCCGCCGTAGGTCTCTTCGCCCGAGTACTGGCGGCCGTTGTAGGTGGGCACGTTGCCCTTGACGCAGAACTGCTGCTCGCCCGCGAGGCAGTTCTCGCACTCGCGGCAGCTGTCGACGAAGCAGCCGATGCCGACGCGGTCGCCGATCTGGTGCTTGCTCACGTCGGAGCCGACCTGGGTGACGACGCCGGCGATCTCGTGGCCGGGGACCATCGGGAAGATGGCCTTGCCCCACTCTTCGCGGGCCTGGTGGATGTCGCTGTGGCAGACGCCGGCGAAGGCGATGTCGATCTGGACGTCGTTCGGGCCGACGTCGCGCAGCTGGATGGTCGAGCGCTCGAAGGGCGCGCCGGCCGAGGGGGTCTGGATGACGGGGACGGTGGTGGGCATGGAGATACCTCCGTGTGGTGGCGGGTCGTGCGCACCCGGGTGCGGGCGCGCGGGATCCCGACGTCGTCGTGGGGATGCCTCCAGCCTAGGCACGGCCGCCGACACCGGCTCCTGACGGGAACCGTTCTCAGCGCGGCGACGAGGGGGCGCCGTGGGGTGCGGCGGGTTCCTGTGTGATGCGGCGGGTCCGTGCCCCCGGCGGCGGGCGGGCGCCGGCCCGCCGCGGGCGACGGCGGCCCGCCGACTCCCGGACGGACCCGCAGGAGGCGCGAGCTCAGCCGAGCAGGTCGGCCTGCCAGACGAGGGCGGCGGCCCCGACGAGCGGGCTCTCGTCGCTGAGGCCGGAGCGGACGACGCGGACGCGACGGGCGTAGCCGTTGACGGGCGCCTCCTCGACGGTGGCCCTGACCAGGTCGAGGTAGTCGTCGCTCACGCGCGAGAAGCCCCCGCCGATCGCGGCGACGTCGAGGTCGAGCAGCGTCGTCACGGACGAGATGGCCTCCCCGACGGCGTTCGCGGAACGACGCACGGCCGCGACGGCGATCTCGTCGCCGGCGACGTAGCCGGCGGCGAGGTCCTCGCCTCGCTCGCCCTGCCAGCCCTGCTGCTGCGCCCAGCGCACGACGTTGGGGCCCGAGGCGATGACCTCGAGGGTGGCCGCCCAGGCGGTCTCGCCCGCGGGGCGGTCGGCGATCTGGATCTGGCCGATGTGGCCGGCGTTGCCGGTGCCGCCCGAGAGGAGGCGGCCGTTCACGATGAGCCCGCCTCCGACGCCCGTCGAGACGGTGATCGCTACGGCGTTGTCGACGCCCTGCGTGGCGCCGACCCAGTGCTCGGCGAGGGCGAGGCTCACGCCGTCGAGGCGAAGGGTCACGGGGAGGTCGGCGGCGTCGGCGTCGGTGCTGGTGCTGGTGCTGGTGCTGGGGTCGGGCTTGTCTCCGGCCTCCGCCAGCAGCTCGACGACGAGCGCGCGCAGCGGGAAGCCGCGCCAGGACGGCAGGTTGATCGGCGAGACCGTGCCCTCGACGAGGTCGACCGGGCCCGCGCTGCCGATGCCGGCGCCGACGAGGACGTCGTCGTCGCCGAGCGCCGCGAGCGCGTGGCGGACGACGTCGCGGACGGCGTCGGCCAGCTGGTCGCTCGTCGAGTCGTGGCCGGTGGGGCGGCGGTCGCGGCTGCCGGGAGAGAGGACGCCGTCGGCCGCGACGAGCGCGGCCTCGACCTTGGTGCCGCCGACGTCGACGGCCAGAGCGTAGTCAGTCACCGCGCCAGCGTAGTGCGGCGCCCGGCCCGGGTGAGCGAGGGGCGGGGGCCGGCACGACGGGAGCCCGGTGCGGCGACGGCGCGCGCCCGCCCGGTGCGGCGACGGCCCTTGCCCGCCCGAGCCGCCCGTAGGGTGTCGACATGGACCAGTCTGCACGCCGCGTCGTCGTCATCGGCGACGCCCTCATCGACGAGCTGCGCGCCCCCTCCGGATCGGACGACCACGTCGGCGGAGCCGGCCTCAACGTCGCCGTCGGGCTCGCCCGGCTCGGCGTCGCCACCACGCTGCTCGCCTCGGTCGGCGACGACGCCGACGGGGCGTCGATCCGTTCGTACCTGGCCGAGCACGGCGTCGAGCTCGTCGCCACGACCAACCCGCTCGGCACCGGCCGCGCGGTGAGCGAGCGCGTCGACGGCGAGCCGACCTACGCCTTCAGCGACGCGGCCGTCGCCCGGGGCCTCGACTTCGGCGAGGCCCAGCTCGCCGCGATCGCGGTCGCGCCGCTCGTGGCCGTCAGCTCGTACCCGTTCGACGACGCCCGGCTGACCGAGCGGCTGCTCGCCGCCGTGGGCTCTGAGCCGCGGCGGCTCGTCGTCGACCCGAACCCGCGCCCCGGGTTCCTGCGCGACCCCGAGGCCTTCGCGTCCGGCTTCGCCGCCGCCGCCGCCTCCTCCTTGCTGGTCAAGATCGGCGAGGACGACGCGGCGCTGGTCGCCGGCGGCACGCTCGATGAGTGGCAGGAGGCGCTGCTCGCGTCGGGCGCCGGGGGAGTGCTCGCGACGCGCGGCTCCGACGGGGCCAGCCTGACCCTCGCCGGGCACGAGACGTTGCGGCAGGGCATCGCGTCGCTCGGCGGTGACGTCGTCGACACGATGGGCGCGGGCGACGCGACGTTCGCCTCCGTGGTGGCGTCGTCGCTGGCGCGGTCCGCGGACCCGGGCAGCGTCGACTGGGAGGCGGCCCTCGCGGACGCGATGCGGGTCGCGGCCGCGACGGTGCGCGCCCCCGGCGCCCTGCTCCGCCGCCCGTAGCTCTGGACCCCTGGCTCCCGGCCCTAGCCGCGCTGCTCGGCGAGCGTGCGGGCCTTCGCGGACAGGTACCAGTGCGAGCGGGCGCCGGTCTCGACGGGCTGCATGCCGACGACGACCTTGCCGCGGGAGTGGTGCTCGGCGAGGTCCTCGTAGGCCTGCGCGATGTTGTCGAACGGGTAGAAGCCCGAGATGAGCACCCGCACCTTGTTGTCGGCGATCAGCTTCGCGAGCGCCGCCAGGATCATCGACGGCTCGGTGTCGCCGCGCTCGGCGGTGATGAACCGGATCTCGACGTCGAGGCGGTGCTCGCTCGAGCTGAAGCGCGACTCGGGCACGCCGAGCTCGGTGCTGAGCGCCGGGTTGTCGCCGCCGAAGTTGTCGATGAACGCCGTGACCGGGCGGCCCGCGGCCTTCTCGATGCGCTCCTGGAGGCCCTCGCCGTAGTCGACGGGCGTGACGCCGATCTGGCGCAGGTAGTCGTGGTTCCCGGGGCTGCAGGTGCCGATCACCTTGGCTCCGGCGGCGAGCGCGAGCTGGCACTCGATGTGGCCGACGCCGCCCGCCGCAGCCGTGATGACGACGACGTCGCCCTCGCCGAGGTGCAGCGAGCGGACGATGTCGTAGGCGGTGGCGCCGGCGAGGTAGAGCCCGCCCGCGACCTCCCACGAGACGCTGCTGGGCTTGCGGACGACCGCGGTCGCCGGGACGGTGATCCACGTGGCGTGGGCGCCGCCGCCGACGGCGTGGCCGATCACCTCGGCGCCGACCGCGAGGTCGCGCACCGCGGAGCCGCGCTTCTTGACGATGCCCGCGAAGCACGAGCCCTGGTGGGCCGGGAACGTCTGCGGGAGGCGGTCCTGGAAGTCGCCCGCGCGGGTGAAGTTCTCGATGTGGTTGAGCCCGGCGCACACGACCTCGACGACGACCTCGTCGTCGGCCGGGGCCGGCAGCTGCTGCGGGACGAAGTGCAGCTCGTCGATCTCCCCGTACCGGTCGTACTCCACTGCTCTGCCTGTCTTGACCATGGCGTGCCTCCTCGCGACGTGAGCCGAGTCTGCTCCTGCGGAGGCGCGGCGGGTCGGGAACGGGCTGGGAGTTCTGCCGTGCGCTCTGCCCCGCGTCGCGTGCACTGCACCGGGACCAGATCGGGTGCAGCGCACGAGACGCGGCGCGGGAGCCGCCCGGCGCCGCAGGGTGGCGCCTGGTGCCGGTGCGGCTAGAGCTCGCTCGTCGGCACGCTGAAGGTGTCGCAGGCCGTCGGGCCCCCGACGCGACCGGCCTCGAACCACTTGGTGCGCTGCTCCGCGGAGCCGTGGGTCCAGGTGTCGGGGTCCACCCGGCCGCCCGACGCCTCCTGGATCCGGTCGTCGCCGACCGCGGCGGCGGCGTCGAGCGCGTCGGCGACCTGCTCGCGCGTCACGGGCTCGAGGAACGTCTCGCCGTACTCGTTCTGGATCGTCGTCGCGGAGCCCACCCAGGCGCCGGCGTAGCAGTCGGCCTGCACCTCGAGGCGGATCGTGTCGGAGCCGGGGCCCGTCTGGGTGCGGTCGGCGCGGTCGAAGGCGCCGCTGAGCTGCTGGACGTGGTGGCCCCACTCGTGCCCGACGACGTACATCTGGGCGAGGGGCCCGGCCGAGGCGCCGAACTGCTCGCGCAGCTGGTCGAAGAAGTCGGTGTCGACGTACAGCGCGCGGTCGGGCGGGCAGTAGAAGGGCCCGGTCGCGCTGGTCGCGCCGCCGCAGCCGGTGTCGACGGAGGCGGTGAACAGGAAGAACTCGGGGCTCGCGTAGCCCTGGATGCCCACCTCGGGGGCGGCCGAGGCCCAGTAGGTGTCGAGCGAGTCGGCAGCCCCCGCCATGCGGCAGTCGATGCTCGCGTTCGCGTCGGCGCCCGTGGAGCAGCCCTCGAGCGACTCGCCCTCGATCTGCTGTGCCGGGCCGACCTGTGCACCGCCGACGAGACCGGAGAGGTCGACGCCGGTGAACTGGCTGATCAGCGCGACGACGATGACGCCGACGATGCCGACCCCGCCCGCGGCGATGCCCGTCGTGCGGCCGCGGCCCGCGCGCTTGACCTTGCTGCTGTCGATGCGGGTGTCGTCGTTGAAGGACATGGAGCAGACGTTACTGCCCCGGCGAGACCGGGGACCGGAGCGGACGGTGCGGCCCGGACCGGGGACCGGAGCGGACGGTGCGGCCCGGGGCCGGGCCGGGGCCGGGGCCTGCGGGCCGCTAGAGGCCGCGGCGCTCCTGCTCGGCCTGCTCGGCGGCCTCGCGCTCGGCGCGCAGCACGGCACGGCCGGCGTCGCGCTCCTTGACGCGCAGCTCTTCGTCGCGCACCTCGGCGAGGTTGGCGCGCTCGGTGACCAGCCACTGCGGCATCTCCTCGAGGAGGGCGTGGATCTGGTCGGTGGTGAGCGCGTCGTCGACGCCGGCACGGGCGAGGCCCGAGATCGTGACGCCGAGCTTCTGCGCGACGACGGGGCGCGGGTGCGGGCCGGTGCGACGCAGCTCGGCGAGCCACTCGGGCGGGTTCGCGGTCAGCTCGGCGAACTCCTCGCGGGTGACGGGGCTGGCCTGGAACGACTCGGGGGTCGCCGGCAGGTGCACCCCGAGCTTCTTCGCGGCCGTGAAGGGCTTGAGGGTCTGCGGGCTCTTGCCGCTGGGGGTCTCCGAGGTCATCCCGCAAGGGTACCGCCCGGTCGGGCGGTAGCCGGGGCCGCCGCCCACGCCTGTGGACGGGCGACGCGGGCACCCGCCGCGGGCGGGGGCACGGGCCACGGGCAGGGGGACGCAGGCCGCCCGGTAGCCTGGCGCGATGACGACCGAGCCGAGCCGCGCCTCCTTCCGCATCGGCTTCGTGCCCGGCGTGACCCTCTCGAAGTGGTCGCGGCTGTGGGAGGAGCGGCGCGCGGACCTGCCCCTCGACGTCGTCGAGGTCAGCGGCGACGCGACCGGAGACGTGCTCGACGTGCTCCGCGGCGACGACCGCGTCGACATGGTGCTGGCCCGGCTGCCGCTGGCGCTCGGCGACGACTTCTCGTCCATCGCGCTCTACGAGGAGCGCGCCGTCGTCTGCTTCGGCAAGGAGCACCCGCTGGCCGCCGCGGGCAAGGACGACGAGCTCTCGCTGGCCGACCTCTCCGGCGAGGTGCGGCACGACCTCGACCCGGCCCTCGACGAGGCGCAGGCGATCGAGGTGGTCGCGACCGGCTCCGGCGTCGCCGTGATGCCGCAGTCGCTCGCCCGGCTGCACGGACGCTCGGGCGTGACGCACCGGTTCCTCTCCGACGTGCCGCCGACGACGATCGCGCTCGTCTGGCCGATCGGCGAGCTCGACGACGACATCGACGACTTCATCGGGGTCGTCCGCGGACGCACCCGCAACAGCAGCCGGTCGAGGAGGCGCGACGACGACGCGCAGGAGGCGCCCGCCGCCAAGGCGAAGGGTCCCGGCAAGGGCGGCGCCGCGGGCGGCAAGGGCGCGGCCGGCGCACGCGGCTCGGGGCCCGGCCAGAAGAAGACGCCGCCCGGCGGTCGCGGCGGGCCACAGCGGGGCACCGGCCGCAGTCGCCCGCGCCGCGGCCGCTGACCCGCGCCTCCTGCGCTCCCGCACCGCGCCTCCTGCTCCTCTCCTCATTCAGGAAGACGAGTCCTGATCCTCGCGAGAGGGGGACTGAACGCCCTGAGTGGTGCACGGATCAGGACCGGAGCGCCGCCGCTTCCTGAACGACGAGGAGGCGAGGCCACGAACCACGAGGGCTGCTCCACCAGCCCGACCGGCCTGGCATGCTGGCGCACATGAGCGAGAGCACCGACAGCGAGAAGCCGGTCCCGAGGCGGTTCAGACGCCTGAAGGTCAACCCCCTGCGCGACGTCCTGCCCTGGGTGGCGGTCGTGGTCGGATTGGTCCTCGTCGTCCGGGCGGCGCTCGGTCGCAGCCCCGGCGACGACACCGTGTGGCTGGTCATGGGCCTCGTGCTGGCCGCCGTCGGCATCGTGGTCTTCTTCGTCAACCGCTGGCAGGCGCGGCGCGGGCACTAGGGGAGGACGTCGACGACATGAGAGAAGGCGTCCGCCGCCACCGGCAGACCGTCGCGGCGGTCCTGGCCGTCCTCACCGCGGTCGACCCGTACGGTCTCGAGCCCGGCACGCCGGAGGGGCCTCCGGCAGACGAGTACGAGCCGGAGGCTCTCGACCTGGCCCGTGTGCTCGTCGCAGAGGGGGCCGTGACCGTGCGTGACGTCGAGGACGTCTGGGCGCACTGGTTCTCGGAGTCCCTCGTGCTCAGGCTCGGAGTCGACCGGACGGCCCGGCTGGTCGACGAGCTCAACGCGCTCGTCCCCGCCGCAGGGGCGAGTGGCTTGCCACTTCGCGGGGCCTGACGGGGCCCAGGAGCCCGCGAAGGGGCAACTCGAGCGTCGTGGCGGTGCGGCCGGCGCGCTGGTACCGTCCCCGCATGACCTGGCCCGCCGTGCACGTCTCCCGTCCGATCGAGCACGACGTGGCTGCCGTGTCGCGGGTCGCGGGCGACCCGGCTCAGCTGCCCTCGTGGGCGGCCGGCCTCAGCAGCGGCGTCCGGCACGAGGGCGGGCGGTGGCTCGCCGACTCGCCGATGGGCATCGTCGAGGTGGCGTTCACCGGGCCCGTCGAGCTCGGCGTGCTCGACCACGACGTCACGCTGCCCGACGGCACCGTCGTGCACAACCCGCTGCGCGTGCTGGCGAACGACCGGGGCAGCGAAGTGGTCTTCACCCTCTTCAGGCGGCCTGGCACCTCCGACGCCGACTTCGCGGCCGACGTCGCGGCCGTCGAGCGTGACCTCGACCGGCTCGCCGCCCTGCTCGACGACCTCGCTCCGTGACCTCGTGCGACGAGCTCGCCCGCTGACTTCGCTCGACGAGCCGGGCGAGCGCGAGGGCGAAGGAGAACGTGGACGTCGCGCGAGGCGGCGAGCCCCCTACGCTGGCACCATGTCGATGAAGACCTGCCTCCTGACCGGCGCCGGACGACGCGAGAGCATCGGGCGGGCCGTCGCCCGCGACCTCGCCGCCGACGGCTGGGACCTCGCCCTCGCGACCTGGGACCCGTACGACGACTCCATGAGCTGGGGCGCCCGCCCGGGCGACCTCTCCGAGCTGGTCGCCGAGGTCGTGGGCCTCGGCCGGAGGGCCCGCGTCTACCAGGCCGACCTCTCCGACGCGGCGACCCCCGCCCGTCTCCTCGCGCAGGTGAACGCCGACCTCGGGCCCGTCTCCGGCCTCGTCCTGTCGCACTCGCAGAGCGTCGACTCGTCGATCCTCGACACCTCCGTCGAGGCCTTCGACCGGCACTTCGCCGTCAACACCCGCGCCGCCTGGCTGAGCATCAAGGCGCTCGCCGAGCAGCTGCCTCCCCTCGACGAGCTGCTCGACGGGGCCCGCGTCGTGGCGCTCACGAGCGACCACACCGTGCACAACCTGCCCTACGGCGCGAGCAAGGGCGCCCTCGACCGCATCGTGATCGCCGCGGCCCGCGAGCTGGCCCACCTCGGCATCTCGTCGAACGCCGTCAACCCAGGACCGGTCGACACCGGCTGGATGGACGACGACACCCGCCGCACGCTGACCGCGATGCAGCCGACGGGCCGCCTCGGCACCCCCGAAGACGTCTCGCGCACCGTCCGGTTCCTGATGTCGCCCGAGGGCCGCTGGGTCACCGGCCAGCTGATAACGACCGACGGCGGCATCTCCGTCTGACGATGAGGCGCGGGCCGGGACGAGGAGGCGCGGTCACGGTCGAGGATGCGCCGGCACCGACGAGGAGGCGCGGCCGCAGTCCCGCAGGCGCCACCGTCCTCGTCTGCGCCCTTCCCCGCAGACGCGCGGGGCCCTACCCTCTGCCCATGACCGACTCCGTGCCTGACGTCACCTTCCCCACCGTCGTCTTC
The DNA here is from genome assembly GCF_003751515.1 of Frigoribacterium sp. PhB107. NCBI lineage: Bacteria > Bacillati > Actinomycetota > Actinomycetes > Micrococcales > Microbacteriaceae > Frigoribacterium > Frigoribacterium sp. PhB107. The sequence continues at coordinate 646,196 of NZ_RJKU01000002.1, forward strand.
GAGGCCCGCCCGGGCGTCACCGGACTCGTGGTGCCGCCCGAGGAGCTCGCAGGGCTCGGCGCCGGGAAGCGCCCGGCCGTCGTCGTGTCGGTGCACGGCATCGGCGGCGCCCCCACCGAGCCGTACAGCTACCGCAACACGGTCGGCAGCATGGGCGGCCGGTCCCTCGTGTCGCTCAGCGCCGAGCACCGTCGGGCATCCGGGCTGGTCGGAGGCCAGCAGGTGGAGGTGACGCTGGCGCTCGACACGGATCCCCGGGTCGTCGAGGTGCCCGCCGCGCTCGCCGAGGCGTGGGCCGGAGACGACGCCCTCCGCGCCTCCTTCGACGCCCTGTCGCCCAGCAGGCAGAAGGCCCTGACGCTGCCGATCGCCGACGCGAAGACGGACGCGACCCGCGAGCGGCGCGTGGCCGCGGCGCTCGACGCGCTTCGCGGCTGACGCGGTCGGGCACGCAGCGGGCGGAGCGCCCTGCCTGTGCCCCGCCCGGGAAGGCCCGAGGAGGCGCGGGTACCGTCCAGCGCATCCGACAGCCTGAGGAGGCACGATGACGTTCAGCAAGGGCGACCACGTGACGTGGAACACGCCGCAGGGCGAGACCCACGGCACCGTGGTGGACAAGCGCGTGAAGGAGTTCCAGTTCGACGGCCAGACCTTCAAGGCCTCGGGCGACGAGCCGTACTTCATCGTGAAGAGCGACAAGACCGACGCGGAGGCGGCTCACAAGGAGTCAGCCCTCTCGAAGAAGAAGTAGGGGACAGCACCATGGCAGATCTGACCGACGTGACCTGGAACCAGGAAGCCCGCGACAAGATGCTCACCGACGCCGACCGCGTGCTGCAGGACGCCGTCCGCGAGGTGGCGGCCGAGCACGAGGGCGACGACTGGGAGCCCGCCTTCGCCGCGCTGAACGAGCGCCTCAAGGGCCGCTTCATCGACTACGAGCCCGGACCGGACGTGCGCAAGTACGCCGAGGCGATCGCGCGCGGCGACTACCGCTGATCGGACGGCTGCTGACCGGACGGCCCGTGGCCGACCCGCTCGTCCGCTGACAGGACCGCGGGTGCGTCGATGCGGCGCACCCGCGGACTGACGGCCACCCCCACCGCCACGACGGCGATCAGGCCGGCCAGCCCCAGCAGGGCCCCCGGCGTGCCGAACTGGTCGGCGAGGGGCCCGACGACCAGCTCGCCCACGGGGATCCCGGCCAGCGTCGCGAGCGTCAGGGCCCCGAAGACCCGGCCGAGGTAGGCCCTCGGCACGAGGGTCTGGATCGCCACGTCGAGCGGGACCGTGAACAGCTCGAGGCCGACGCTCGACATGAAGAGGCCGAGGCAGAGCCAGAACGCCCAGTGCAGCGGGTCGACGTACGGCGCGTCCAGCACCTCGGGCTGGTCGACGTGCGCACCGGCGAGCAGCACCAGGGGCAGCACCAGGGCCGACGTCGCCAGGCACGCGACCGCGAGCCGCAGCCGCCCGCGCAGCCGGCCCGCCCAGACGGCGCCGACGACGAGGCCGAGGGTCTGCACCGCCCCGGCGAAGCCCCAGAGCACCCGGCCGAACGACTCGTCCGCCACGAGCGGCCCGATCACCTGGACCCCGCCGGCGAAGCTGAGCTGGTGCACGAACGCCAGCGCCATCGTCGCCCGGAGCCACGGCGACCGCGCGACGAAGCCGATGCCCGAGCCCAGGTCGTGCAGCAGCGACCCCGAGCCGGAGGCGCCGGTCACCGACCGCGGCACGCGCGCGAACGCCAGCGCGGCCGCCACCGACAGCCCGGCGCCGACGAGCAGCGCGCTGCCCGTCCCTGCGACGCCCACGAGCGCGCCGCCGAGGGCCGTGCCGACGATCAGGCCGACGTTCATGCTGATCCGCGCGAGCACGGTGCCGTCGCGCACGAGGGGCTCGACGAGAACGTCGCGGAGCATCGCGCTCGAGGCGGGGCCGAAGAACGCCGCGGCCGCGCCCGTCAGGGCAGCCGCGACGGCCAGCGTCACGAGGGTCTCGCTCCCCGTCAGCAGGAGCACCCCCGCAGCGACCAGGGAGGCGGCCGAGACCACCGAGGAGGCGGTGGCCACCAGGCGCCGCGGCAGCCGGTCCGCGAGGGCGCCGCCCACGAGGACGAGCACGACGTTCGGCACCGCACGGGCCGCCACGACGAGGCCCAGCTGCGTCGCGTCCGCGCCGAGGTCGACGGCCGCGAAGACCAGGGCGAGGGGGGCCAGGCCGCCGACCACCCACGACAGCAGGCGTCCGACCCACAGGGCGCGGAACGCCGGGATGCGCAGCAGCGACCACCTCACGCGGTGAGCCTACGCTCGGCGCATGGGGGCACCCGAGGCGGTGCGATCGTCCGCAGCCCGCCCTAGGCTGGCCCCGATGTCCGCACTCGACGAGCCCGCCGCCGCCTCGCACGAGTCCGTCGTCGAGCAGCCGCCCGCCGCCCCGCCCGGCCGCTACCGCAAGGGCGTCGCCAAGCGCGAGGCGATCCTCGAGGCGGCGCTGCCCGTCTTCGGCAAGGTCGGGTTCCACGGTGCCTCCCTGCGCGAGATCGCCCGCAGCTGCGGGGTGTCGCACCAGTCGCTGATGCACTACTTCGCGACCAAGGACGAGCTCCTCATGGCCGTCCTCCGTCGACGCGACGAGCGCCTCCGGCAGCACTTCGACGACGAGGGCGGGATGCGCCTGGCCGAGCTGGTCGCGCTGGCCGAGTACAACGTCGACGTGCCCGCTGTCATCTCGCTCTTCATCACGGCGTCGGCCGAGGCGACGTCGAGCGACCACCCGGCCCACGACTACTACGCCGACCACTACGACCGCATCATCGGCTCGACCTCGGCCTACCTCGCGGTCGCGGAGGCGCGCGGCTGGCTGCGGGACGGGTTCACGGCCGAGTCGGCAGCCCGCGTCGTGCTGGCCGTGCAGGACGGGCTGCAGCTGCAGTGGCTGTACCGACGCGACGAGGTGCAGGTGGCCGACCTGATGCGGCTCGTCATCGGCACGGTCGTGACCGTGCCGACCGAGGAGCTCGACGACGCCGTGCGCGAGCAGGTCGCCGCAGCCCCGAGCTGATCCGCCAGTGCCCTACTTCGAGCTGATCCGCTGGAACTTGCGGATGCTCAGCGGCACGAACACCACGAGCATGACCGCGAGGCCGACGAGCACGGTGACGTACGGGTGCTGCAGCGTCCAGATGTCGGGCACGGGGGTGTCGCCGAGATTGCCGAACGACGTGCGGGCGGCCTGGACCAGCGACGACACCGGGTTCCACTCGGCGAAGACGCGCAGCACCGTCGGCAGCGTGTCGCTCGGCACGAAGGCGTTCGAGATGAACGTCAGGGGGAACAGGATCATGAACGACGCGTTGTTGATCGTCTCCGGCGTCTTGACGCTCATGCCGAGCAGCGCCATCACCCAGCTGAACGAGTAGCTGAAGAGCAGCAGCAGCGCGATGCCCCCGAGGAACATCAGCGGCGGCGTGTTCACCCGCCAGCCGACCGCGAGGCCGGTGAGCATCATGATGACCATCGAGATCGAGTTGAGCGCGAGGTCGCTGTTCGTCCGGCCGATCAGCACCGCCGACGGGCTCATCGGCAGGGTGCGGAACCGGTCGATGATGCCCTCCTTCAGATCTTGCGCCATGGCGGCGCCCGAGAAGGTCGAGCCGAAGACGACGGTCTGGGCGAAGATGCCCGCCATCAGGAACTGCGTGTAGTCCGTGCCCTGCACGGCGATCGCGCCGCCGTAGACCTGGCTGAACAGCAGCACGAACATGATCGGCTGCAGCACCGCGAAGATCAGCATGTCGGGCGAGCGCTTGACCTTGATCAGGTTGCGCTTCGTCACGGTCCACCCGTCGGAGGCCCAGGTGCCGAGCCCCGTGGGGCCCACGGGCGTGAGGGTCTGCGCGAGCGCGCTCGTCGTCGTGGTCATCGCCGCGCCTCCTTCTTGCTCGTCCTGCTCGTCTTCCCCGTCGCGATCGAGGCCGTGTCGGGGTCGTCGTCCTCGTCGACGGCCTTGCGCCCGGTGAGCTGCAGGAACACGTCGTCGAGCGTGGGGCGACGCATGCCGGCGTCGTGCAGCTCGATGCCCGCGGCGCCGAGGTCGGCCAGGGTGCGCTGCAGCGCGGTCGGGCCGTCGGTGACGGCGACCTCGACCTGACGGCCGTCGCTGCCGAGCGTCGGCTCCGCGTCGCCGTGCCGTCGCAGCACCTCGAGCGCCTGGTCCGCACGGGCCTCGTCGACGAGCGCGACGACGAGGCGGTGCCCGCCCACCTGCGCCTTGAGGTGGTCGGCGGTGCCCTCGGCGATGACGCGCCCGCCGTCGATGACGGCGATGTCGTCGGCCAGCCGGTCCGCCTCCTCCAGGTACTGGGTCGTCAGCAGCACCGTGGTGCCGCCGGCGACGAGGGAGGTGATGATGTCCCACAGGGCGAGGCGGCTGCGGGGGTCGAGCCCGGTCGTCGGCTCGTCGAGGAACAGGACGCGCGGGTTCGTCACGAGGGCGCCCGCGAGGTCGATCCGTCGGCGCATGCCGCCCGAGAAGCCCTTGACCGGGCGATCGCCGGCGGCCGAGAGGTCGAACACGTCGATCAGCTCGCGGGCCCGCTCGCGCGACACCTTCGCGCCGAGGTGGTAGAGCCGGCCGATCATGTCGAGGTTCTCGAAGCCGGTGAGGTTCTCGTCGACGGCTGCGTACTGGCCCGAGACCCCGATGGAGCGGCGGGTGGCCTGCGGGTCGGCGACGACGTCGATCCCGGCGATGTGCGCCGTGCCCGAGTCGGGCACCTCGAGCGTCGTCAGCATCTTGACCACGGTCGTCTTGCCGGCGCCGTTGGGCCCGAGCAGCGCCTTGACGGTGCCCTCGGGCACGGTGAGGTCGAAGCCGGTCAGCGCGTGCACCGGGCCCGACTTCGAGCGGTAGGTCTTCGTCAGGCCCGAGGCCTCGATCATCGCCATCTGCGCGCCTCCGACGTGGGGTGACGTCGCCGGACCCCCTGGTTCGGCGACGAGGCGAAAGTACCAGCCGCAGGGCTCTCCCACCAGAGGACGGGTCGGTCGCGGACCCTGCCGAGGAGGCGTCGGTCGCCTGTGCAGGAGGCAGGGGCAGGCCGCCACGTTACGGTCGTGTGTCAAACCTTGCCGACTGGCAAGTTCCGGACTTATCGTGACCGCATGACCACCATCGACCAGCCGGCCCGGCCGGCAGCTGCAGCCCTCCCGGAGTCGATCGGCGACGACGCCGTCGCCCTGGCCCGCCGCTGGGCGCACGAGGCGTCGTCGGCGCCCAGCACCGACTCGGCCCACCTGCTCGCGCAGGTGCTCAAGGACGAGTCGGGCCTCGCCTTCACCATCGGCTTCGTCGACCGCGTCGTCCGCCCGGAGGACCTCAGCGTCGCCGCCCGCAACCTGTCGCGCCTCGCCTCGCAGGTGCCCGCCTTCCTGCCCTGGTACATGCGCGGCGCCGTCAGGGTCGGCGGCGTCGTCGCCCCCGTGCTGCCCGGCGTCGTCGTGCCCGTCGCCCGGCGCGTGCTGCGCGGCATGGTCGGCCACCTCATCGCCGACGCCCGCCCGGCGAAGCTCGGCGCGGCGATCAGCAGCATCAAGGCCGAGGGCACGCGCCTCAACCTCAACCTGCTCGGCGAGGCCGTGCTCGGCGACGCCGAGGCCGAGCACCGCCTCGCGGGCACCCGAGCCCTGCTCGAGCGCGACGACGTCGACTACGTCTCGATCAAGGTGTCGTCGATCGTCAGCCAGCTCTCGATGTGGGCTTTCGACGAGACCGTCGAGCGGGTCGTCGAGAAGCTCACGCCCCTCTACGAGCTCGCCGCCCGCTCGCGCGAGCCCAAGTTCATCAACCTCGACATGGAGGAGTACCGCGACCTCGACCTGACGATCGCGGTCTTCACTCGCCTCCTCGACCAGCCGCAGCTGCAGGGCCTCGAGGCCGGCATCGTGCTGCAGACGTACCTGCCCGACGCCCTCGGCGCCCTGCAGGGTCTGACCGAGTGGGCGACCCGACGGGTCGACGCGGGCGGGGCGTCGATCAAGGTCCGCGTGGTCAAGGGCGCCAACCTCGCCATGGAGACCGTCGACGCCGTCGTGCACGAGTGGCCGCTCGCCACCTACGACACGAAGCAGGCCAGCGACACGAACTACAAGCGCGTGCTCGCCTGGGCGCTGACGCCCGAGCGCGCGCGCGCGGTGAAGATCGGCGTCGCGGGCCACAACCTCTTCGACATCGCCTTCGCGCACCTCCTCGCCGAGGCGCGAGGCGTCGGCGGCCGCGTCGAGTTCGAGATGCTGCTCGGCATGGCCGAGGGTCAGGCCGAGCTCGTCAAGGCCGACGTCGGCGGGCTGCTGCTCTACACGCCGGTCGTGCACCCGCGCGAGTTCGACGTCGCCATCAGCTACCTGATCCGCCGCCTCGAGGAGAACGCCTCGAGCGAGAACTTCATGTCGGCCGTCTTCGAGCTCGCCTCGAACGAGGCGATGTTCGAGCGCGAGAAGGGCCGGTTCCTCGCCTCGCTCGCCGACGTCGACGTCGAGGCGCCCGCCCCGCACCGCGTGCAGAGCCGGCTCGACGACGCCCAGGCGCTCCGGCCGCGCGACGCCGGCAGCGGCTTCGACAACGAGCCCGACACCGACCCCGCCAAGGCCGACAACCGCGCCTGGGGCCGCGAGATCCAGCGTCGCTCGACCGACTCGGTGCTCGGCGTCGACCTCATCGAGCAGGCGCGGGTGACCGACGCCTCCGTGCTCGACGAGATCGTCGCCGGCGCGGTCGCGGCACAGCCCGCCTGGGCGGCACGAGGAGGCGCGGGCCGGGCCGAGGTCCTCCGTGCCGCCGCCGTCACGCTGGCCGCCCGACGGGCCGACCTGATGGAGGTCGCCGCGAGCGAGACCGGCAAGACCGTCGCCGAGGGCGACGTCGAGGTCAGCGAGGCGATCGACTTCGCCAACTGGTACGCCCACCTCGCCGAGGAGCTGGACGTCGTCGACGGCGCCGACTTCGTGCCCGAGCGCCTGACGCTCGTGACCCCGCCGTGGAACTTCCCCGTCGCGATCCCCGCCGGCTCGACGCTCGCGGCGCTCGCCGCGGGCAGCAGCGTCGTCGTGAAGCCGGCCGGCCAGGCGAAGCGCTGCGGCGCCGTCATGGTCGAGGCGCTGTGGGAGGCCGGCGTGCCCCGCGACGTGCTGCGGCTCGTCGACGTGGACGAGGGCGACCTCGGCCGCCACCTCGTCTCGCATCCTTCCGTCGACCGCGTGATCCTCACCGGTGCTTTCGAGACGGCCGCGCTGTTCACGAGCTGGCGCACCGACCTGCCGCTGCTCGCCGAGACGAGCGGCAAGAACGCCATCATCGTCACGCCGAGCGCCGACCTCGACCTCGCGGCCGCCGACGTGATCAAGTCGGCGTTCGGCCACGCCGGGCAGAAGTGCTCGGCCGCGAGCCTCGTGATCCTCGTCGGCTCGGTCGGCACCTCCGAGCGGTTCCGTCGCCAGCTGGTCGACGCGGCCTCGACCATGCGCGTCGGCTACCCGTCCGAGCCCACGACCCAGATGGGCCCGATCATCGAGCCTGCGTCGGGCAAGCTCGAGCGCGCCCTGACGACCCTGGGCGCGGGGGAGTCCTGGCTCGTCGCGCCCCGTCGGCTCGACGACAGCGGCCGCCTCTGGTCGCCCGGCGTGCGCGCCGGGGTGGCCGCGGGCAGCGAGTTCCACCTGACCGAGTACTTCGGCCCGGTGCTCGGCGTCATGACGGCCGCGACCCTCGACGAGGCGATCGCGCTGCAGAACGCCACCGACTACGGCCTCACCGCCGGGCTGCACACCCTCGACCCTGCCGAGCTGTCGACCTGGCTCGACGGCGTCGAGGCCGGCAACCTCTACGTCAACCGCGGCATCACCGGCGCGGTCGTCCGACGCCAGCCGTTCGGCGGCTGGAAGAAGTCGTCGGTCGGCGCCGGAGCCAAGGCCGGTGGCCCGAATTACCTCGTGCACCTCGGGTCGTGGACGCCGACGACGCTCGCCGGTGCTGCCTCGAAGGAGGCGCGGCCCGCGAAGCCCGTCGCCGCCGCCCTCCGCGCCGCGACCCCGTCGCTCGGAGCCGACGCCGACCTGGTCGCGGCGGCCGTCGCCACCGACGAACACGTCTGGGCCTCCGAGTTCGGCGTCGCCCGCGACGTCAGCCAGCTCGGGCTCGAGCGCGACCTGCTGCGCTACCGCCCGCTCGCGGTGACGGTGCGCGCTGCCGAGGGCGCCTCCCTCGCCGACGTGGTGCGCGTGCTGCTCGCCGGCCTCCGCTCGGGGTCGCCTTTCACGGCGTCGGTCGCCACGGCCCTGCCCGAGCCGTTCGTCTCAGCGCTCGGCCTCGGCGTCGGAGCGATCCGGGTCGAGAGCGACGACGCCTGGCACGACCGCGTCCGGGCGGGCGGGCTGCGGACCGAGCGCGTGCGCCTCGTGACGGGTGCTGCCGACGGGGGCGCCGCCTCCTCGGCCCTCGCCGACGCGCTCGGCGGCGACCCGGCCGTCGCGGTCTTCGCCGCACCGGTCACGCCGACCGGACGACTCGAGCTGCTGCCGTTCCTGCGCGAGCAGGCCGTGTCGATCACAGCGCACCGCTTCGGCAACCCCGACGGCTGGAGCGACGCGGTCATCTAGCCCGGTCGGGATCGAGGTGACGCTCCGAGGGCGTCTCGTGTCGCAAGACCCCTGCGGAGCGTCACCTCGATCTCGCTGGTCGTCAGACTGCGGGGCTGCCCGCGTCGTACCAGGCGGCCAGGCGGCGGAGGCCCTCGTCGACCGACACCTCGGGCGTCCACCGGAGGTCGTGCTGCGTGCGTCGCTGATCGAACCAGTGCGCCGTCGAGAGCTGCTCCGCGAGGAACCTCGTCATGGGCGGCTCGTCGGCACCGGGCCGCACGGCCCAGACGCGCTCGACGAGCGAGCCCGCGAACCGGGCGAGCCCGGCGGGCACGCGGAGGCGCGGCACCGGCGCGCCGCCCGCGGCGCAGATCCCCGCCATCAGGTCGGCGACCGTGCGCGGCTCGCCGTTGGTGATCACGTAGGCGCGGCCCGAGAGGACGTCGACCCGCTCAAGCGCGGCGGCGATGCCCGAGGCGGCGTTGTCGACGTAGGTCGAGTCGATCAGGGCGGCCCCGTGGTCGAGCAGCGGCAGCCGCCCCTGTCGGGCCCGCTCGACGATGCGCTCGACGAGCTGCGTGTCGCCGGGCCCCCAGACCAGGTGCGGGCGCACGGCGACGACGCGCAGGTCGTCCGTCGCGGCGGCGAGGGCGAGCAGCTCGGCCGCGGCCTTCGTGCGGGCGTAGTCGCCGCGTGCCCGCGAGGGGGACGCCGGCGCGGCGTCCTCGCCGACGATCGACGCGCCTCCGTGAGCCACCGAGGGCGACGAGACGAAGACGAGGCGGGCCACGCCGGAGGCGCGCATCGCGTCGAGCAGGGAGCTCGTGCCCCCGACGTTGACGGCCTCGAAGTCGGCGGGGTCGCCGGCCAGCGAGACCTTGGCGGCCAGGTGGACCACCGCCTCCTGCCCGTCGACCGCCGCCGAGACGGCCGCGGCGTCGGTCATCGAGCCAGCGACGTCGCGCACCCCTGCGATGCCCGAAGGTCGACGCTGGAACGTCGTGACCTCGTGCCCGGCCGCCGCGACGGCCCGGGCGACCGCACCGCCGAGCAGGCCGCTCGCGCCCGTGACCAGCACCCTCACGGGCGCGGCCCCGCGGCAGGTGCGGCGGGTGCGGGAGCTGCGGAGACTGCGTGCACGGTCGTGTCCGTCGCGCACGGGCGGCCACGACGGCCCGCCGACGACGAACCCGCCCGCCCGTCGGGCGCGGGCCGGGGCGTGGGCGCGGTCACCCTCACGGGCGGCGCATCCGTCCGCCCGACAGCACGGACGCCGCCCACGTCGCGAGGCGCGCGCGGTCGATCTTGCTGTTGTGGCGCACGTCGGTCGGCAGCACCGGCACGACGAGCACGGCGGCGACGCGGTGGCCGACGGCGTCGAGCACGGCCGCCCGCACGTCGGCGGCGAGGTCGGCGGCCGCGAGCCCGGGACGCCGGACGGCGGGGGATCCCTCGCAGACGACGACGACCTGCTGCGTGCCTGCCGGTCCGACGCCGACGACGGCCGCCCTCGCGACGCCGGCGAGCGACTCGGCGGCCTGCTCGGCGGCGACCGGGGTCAGGGGGCCGGAGGCGGTCGTCACGACGTGCGGCAGGCGCCCCTCGACCCAGAGCCGGCCCTGCTCGTCGAGGTGTCCGACGTCGCCGGTGCGGTGCCACCGACCGGACGACCCGGCCGAGGAGGCGTCGGTCCCGACGGCAGCACCGCCCACGCCGGTCGTGTCGCCCACGCCGCGCACGCTGGCCCGGTCGGTCAGCCACAGCCGGTCGTACCCGTGCTTGAGGTGCGGCGCCGACACGACGATCTCGCCCGTGACGCCGACGGCGTCGGAGAACGCGTCGGAGGCGCGCCCCGCCTCGTCGAGCGGAGCGACGCGCACCTGGACGGTCGGCGCAGGCCGTCCGACGCAGACCCCGTTCGCCGACGGGTCGCTCGCGGCCTCGCGGACCTCGTCGAGCGTGACGTCGGTCATCAGGAGGCCCTCGGTCATGCCGTAGGGGGTGTGCGGCACGGCTCGCGGCATGAGGTCGCCCGCGGCGGCGAGCAGCGTCGCCGAGACGGGGGCGCCGGCCGACAGGAACGTCGACACCCCGGCGAGTGCCCGGCGACCGGCGTCGTCGAGCTGGTCCGCGGTGGCGACCACGTTGGTCAGCGCGGCGGGGGAGAGGAACACGACCGTCGCGTCGACCGCCTGGGCCGCCGCCGCGACGGCACGGGCGGTCAGCGTGCGGGGCGAGGTGACGTCCATGTCGGGCGTCACGCTCGTCGCGCCGAGCGCGGGGCCGAGCAGGGCGAAGGGGGCGAAGCCAGCGACGAGGCCGGTGCCGGGTCCGACGCCGTACCGGTCGGCGAGTGCGTCGCGCAGCGCGGTCAGCTGGCCGTGCCGGTAGACGACGCCCTTGGCGGGCCCCGTCGAGCCGGACGTGAAGAGGATCGCGGCGGGTGCCTCGGCCGCGGGCGGCTCGGGCAGCTCGGCCATCGCGGCGTGGGCACGACGACCGAGGGCGGCGATCTCGGGCAGTGATGTCTCGACGCCGAGCGAGCGGGCCAGGACGGGCGAGAGGCGCTGGGTCGAGACGACGCGTCCCGGCCAGCCGAGGGCGCGTGCAGCGGTCAGGCCGGGCAGCTGGCCGATGACGTGGTCGGGCCAGGCGCCGCGCACGGCACGGGTGAGCCCGCGGACGCCGAGCCCGGCGTCGGCGACAACGACCACGGCCCCGATCCGCACGCAGGCGTAGAGCACGGCGGTGAGGTCGGCCCCGGGCTGCACGAGCAGCGACACCCGGTCGCCCGGTCGCACGCCGTGCTTGCGGAGGCCGAGCGCGATCTCGTGCACGCGTCGGCTGAGCAGCCGCCAGCTGACCCGGCGGGGGCCGGAGCCGCGCGCGGCCCCGTGCGGCACCATCTCGAGCAGGGCGGCCTCGGGGCTGTCGGCCAGGGAGTCGAGGTGCGACCAGAGCGGGCGGTCCTGGGCGGTGCCGGGCGCCTCCTCGGCGGTCGTCGCCGCCGTGCCTCGCGGGTCGGTGGCCATGGGCGCGGGGGTCGTCGCCACTGCACCGTCGCCGGTCGAGGCGGCACGGCCGTCACCGGCCGAGGAGGCGCGGGTCGGCCCCTCGGGGAACCGGTCGCCCAGCCAGGTCAGCACGGCAGCCGCGTAGTCGACGTCCTCGGCGATCATGTGCCCCGCGCCCTCGAAGCGGTGCACGTCGGCGTGCGGGAGGCGGTCGGCGAGGTCGTCGAGGTAGCGATCGCCGAAGATCGGGTCGCGCGGTCCCCAGAGCATCAGGCTCGGCACCGTGAGGTCGCGCAGGGCGGCGGCGATCCGGTCGAGCTCGGCGCGGCTCGGGTGCTGCTGGCCCGTGGGGATGTCGGCCACGAACCCGCCGACGCCGCCACGGCGCGCAGCCGACAGGTAGGGCGCGCGGTAACCGGCACGGACGGTGTCCGTGAGCCGCGGGTGGGCGAGCCCGAGCGTCACGTCGATGAACCCGGTCGTCGCGACCGTCGCGCGTCCCAGGACGCCGCGGGCGAGCGTCAGGCGGAGGGGCGCCGGGATCGGCTCGTCGGCCGGCTGGTGGATCGCCGTGTTGAGCATCGTCACGGCTGCGAGCTGGCCGGGGTGGTCGACCGCCCAGCCCATCGAGACGACGCCGCCCCAGTCGTGTCCGAGCGTGACGACGGGGCCGTCGAGGCCGAGCTCGGCGGTCAGCGCGGCGAGGTCGGCGATCCGCTGAGGCAGCCCCCGCTCGACGCCGGTCCGCTCCGAGAAGCCCATGTCGAGCTGGTCGACGGCGACGACCCGCCACGCGGGCCGGCCGGCCGCGGCGGCCTCGGTCGCCTGCGCCACGAGACGACGCCAGAGGTACGACCAGGTCGGGTTGCCGTGCACGCAGAGCACGGTGCCGACGGGAAACGCCCCGAGTTCCTCGAGCGAGGCCGCGTTGTCGAGGAGGTGCCACGTGCGCTCGACGCGCTCGACGCCTCCTGCAGGCACGGTCACCAGCCGCGACCACGACGGGTCGAGGCCGTCGAGCCCGGCCGGGGGGAGCGTCGCGGGCGACGTCGCCCGCGCGGCCGAGGGCAGGCGACTCACCAGGCGAGCTCCATCATCGCGGTGTTGATGCCCGAGCCGACGCCCATCAGCAGCACGCGGTCGCCCTTGGAGAGGGTGCGCGACTCCTCGACGAGGGTGATCGGGATCGACGCCGGGCCGACGTTGCCGAGGGTGGGGTAGGTGAGCGGGACGCGCTTGCGGTCGATGCCCGCGGCCTTGACGAAGGCACCGGTGTGCACGTCGCTGACCTGGTGCATGATGTAGCGGTCCATGCGCTGCCAGTTCCAGTCGCGGGCCGCCTCCTTCCAGGCCGAGACGACGAGCTCCATGCCGCGCTTGAGGAGGGCCTTCGCGTCGGTGAACATGCCGTCGACGCTGCCGACGCAGAGGTCGTAGTTCTCGGTCGCCGCACGGGTGACGCCGCCGAGGATGCGGTGCCCCTCGGGGTGGCGGTCGGCACGGCCGATCACGGCCGCCGCGGCGCCGGAGCCGAGCGTCAGGCTCGCGAACTCGCTCATGAAGTCGTCGCGCTCGTAGCCCTTGGTCAGGAGGCGGTCGATCGTATTGACCTGGACGTCGTCGGCGTCCTCGCCGTCGATGATCACGGCGTAGTCGATCTGGCCGGCGTCGATCAGCTGCGCGGCGAGCGTCATGCCGTTGACGAAGCCCAGGCACGCGTTCGCGATGTCGAAGTTCGTGGCGGACGAGGGCAGCCCGAGACCGTGGTGCAGCCGGACGGCCACCGAGGGCTCGAGATGCGGCCTCGTCACGGAGGTGTTGATGAGCAGGCCCACCTGGTCGGGCCGGACGCCGGCCTCGGCCAGCGCCCGCTTGCCGGCGTCGATCGCGGCCTCGTCGAAGCTCTGGCCCTCGGCCCAGTTGCGGCGCTCCTCGACGCCGGCGACGCGCTGCAGCAGGCCCGTGGGCAGCTTGAGGCGCTTGAGCACCGGGCGGAGCTTCTCGTCGATGCTGGCGGAGGTGGTCACGCGGGTCGCCATGGTGCTCGCGACGCTGAGCAGCGCGACGTTGCGGTGGCGCGTGGTGGCGTTGCCGGCCCCCACGGCGGGGACCGCGGTGCCGTCGTCCCGTGCGGCTGCGGAGGCGGCACCTGCCTCGCGCTCGGCAGCGTCGGCCTCGAGGGTCGCGTCGTCGGCTCCGAAGAAGGCGGCGTCGGTGGGCGCCGCGCCTGTCGTGGCGTGTCCTGTCAACGGGACTCCCTGTCGAATTGTCTCGGGCGTGTGCACCGGCTCGGGCGACGAACGGTGGTCGTCGGCAGCCGGGAGATCGTGAGCACCGGTCGGGTGCATCGGTCGAGTTTACGGCGCAGTTCTCTGTGCGGTTGCCAGGATCGCGGGGCACGAACATGCCCTCGCGAGCATGTCTCGAGGGTCGGAGAGGTGTCAGCTGTCCGGGTCGCGCGGCAGCCGGACGATGCGGCGACGACCGCCGAGGGTCCACCAGACGACGTCGACGACGGCCCAGGCGGTCACCGCGACGGCGGCGACGAGCAGCAGCACGGCGACGACGGTGAGGCTGCCGCCCCCGACGAGCAGGCTCGTGAGGATGCTGGCCGCGAGCAGCCCGGCGGAGAGGACGGTCACGACCGGCCGCACGAGGCCGCCGTCCTTCGTCAGCAGCCAGTTCGGGACGTCGGGGTCGACGCGCACCTGCCTGGTCCTCACGATGGCCTCCTGTGTCGTGCCGCGCGGCGGCGTGCGTGTCGCCGTCCGGGGGCGCCCCGGTCGAGGATACGTCCTCCCTAGACTCGGACCATGAGCGAACTCCGCCGCCCCTGGTTCACGCTGACGAAGACCGGCACCGTCCTGCCTCCTGTCTTCGAGATCGTCCTCGGCGTGCTCGGGCTCGTCGTGCAGCTGCTGACCCTCACCTCCGGCGGGCCGGTCGAGACGATCACGCTGATCGTGTCCGTCGTCGCCGTGCTGCTCATCGCGCAGGGCGTCGCGGACCTCGTCTGGTGGTCCCGGGGCGACCGTCGGGCGCGCGCCCAGGCTGACGCCTCCTAGACGGGCCTGGCGGACGTCCTGTCCGACGCCGGCGTGCTGCGGAGCCGGTGCGTCGCGAGGAGCACCAGCACGACGATGCCCACCCCGATCGCCGTGTCGGCGCCGCGGGCCGCGATCAGGGCCCCCACGTCGACGGGCCCGCCCCCGATCGCGGGCATGCCGAGTGCCATCGGCGTGATGAACACCAGGGCCAGGCCGTAGTTCCGCGCGACGACGAGCTCGGTCGCGAACTGGAGCACCCCGAAGGCGACGACGAGCGCGACGGCGCTCGGCTGCAGGACCAGGAGCAGGGCCGCGAGGCCCAGCCCCACGACCGTGCCGAGGAGGCGGTGGCCGGCTCGCAGCAACTGGGCCGACGTCGCGCGGCCCACGACGGGCACCACGGCGGACACCATCGCCCAGTACGGGTTCTGCAGCCCCAGCCCGACGCTGAGGAGACCGGCCGCGAGCGAGGCCACCAGGCAGACGCCGGCGTGCAGGAGGGCACGGCGCAGGTCGACGGCGATGACCGGACGCGCGACGACCCGGGCGCCGGGCTCCGCGAGGGCCCGTCGGCCGGAGCGGCGGACCAGGCCGACGAGCGAGGTCGCGAGGGCGACCAGCACGCTCAGGGACGACACGACCGCCGCGACGCCGATGCTCGACGGCAGGGCCGGCACGAAGGCGCAGACGCCGAGCCCGAAGACCGGGAAGAGGGGGCCGGGCGGGTTCCAGCCGCGCACGTCCGCGACCACGGAGGCCGCCCCCGCCACGAGCGCCACGACCGGCACCAGGGCCACGGCGGGCAGCTGCACCGCCGAGAGGACCGTGCCGAGCACGACGACCCCGACGAGCAGCGCGCCCGCCTCGAGCTGCATGCCGAGGCGCTGCACGCGTCCGAGTCCGCGGCCGAACGCCGAGGCGAACGCGCCGAAGGTCGCGTAGGGCGCCCACTCCGCGTGCCCGATCGCGACGAGCACGGCGAGCGGCAGCACGACCGAGACGGCCACGCGGAGGGCGGGCAGGTGGGCGCCGTCGTGCGGCCCCACGCGCAGCAGGTCTCGGGGACGGGGGAAGGGGCTGCCGGAGGCGGCGGCGGGCGGGCGGGACGGCACGGTCGAGAGGTCCTCTCGTCGGGAGCGCACGTCGTCGGGTGCTGCGGGGCGGGGTGGCAGGGTGAGGGCTGAGGCGGCACGGGGAAGGCCCCGCCTCGCCGAGGGGCGGGACGGGGCCGGGGGAGCCGCCTGTCGGATTCGAACCGACGACCTTCGCTTTACAAGAGCACTGCGCTACCGGACTGCGCCAAGGCGGCGGGCGGGACCATCTTACCGATCCGACGTCCGACAGGCGACGGGCGAAGGCGACGGACGAGGGCAGCGAGCACGGGCCGGGGCACGGCTGGCGGCCTGCACGCCACGCAGGATTGGCGCAGACCCGGCGCAAGTGGTGAAGTAGGAGCTGCAGCGACCCGTGCGGTCGCGCCCGGTCGCCCCGGGCACCGACCACGAGGAGCTCCCATGACCAACGTCCTGACCGCCATCGGCTCGATCATCCTGCTGCTCGCGAGCTTCGCGCTCTTCGCGTACTCGTTCGGCCAGGACGAGCCCAACGCCTTCGTCTTCTTCGCGGGCATCGTGCTCATGACCGGCTCGTTCTGGCTGCCGATCACCGTCGTGGGGCAGAGCCGCAAGTCCTGGTAGACGCAGCCTGGTAGACGCAGCCTGGTAGTCCACAGCCTGGTGAGCACCGCCTGCCAGGCGCAGCCTGTCTGCTGAGGCCTAGGCCGTCGCCGAGCCCGGTGCGCTGACGAAGCGCCCGGGCTCGAGCAGCTTGCGGGGCTTCTCGTCGCGCTCGGTCCGCCCGCCGACGTAGAGCCAGCCGAGCAGCTTCTCGTGCGGCGCCAGCCCGTGGGCCCGGTGCACCGCCTCGTGGCGGGTGTCGGTGCCGGTGCGCCAGAACACGCCCCAGCCCTCGTCGTCGAGCACGAGCGACAGCAGGTGGGCGACGCCCGAGGCGACGCTCTCCTGTTCCCACTCGGGAACCTTGCGGCTCTCGACGGGCGACAACACGACGGCGAGGACGAGCGGCGCCCGCAGGGCCTTCTGCTCGAGCTTCTCGGCAGACTTCCCGTCGGCACCGCTCGCCTCGGCGAGCCCTCGACCGATCAGCAGACGGTCGTCGCCGCGCAGCTCGATGAGGCGCCACGGCCGCAACGACGAGTGGTCGGCCACCGTCGCGGCCGCCTGCACGAGCTCGAGCAGCTGCTCGTGTCCGGGCGCCTCGTCGGTCACCTTCGAGCGGGACCGTCGCCGGCGGGCAGCGTCGGCGACGGCGCCCATCAGGCCTGGGCCTGGTCGCCGGCCGAGGTGCCCTCGGCCTTGAAGTCGAGCGAGATCGAGTTCATGCAGTAGCGGTCGCCGGTCGGGGTGCCGAAGCCGTCGGGGAACACGTGGCCGAGGTGCGACCCGCAGGTCGCGCAGCGGACCTCGGTGCGGACCATGCCGAGCGAGTCGTCCTCGATCAGCTGGACGGCCTCCGGGTCGACCGACTCGTAGAAGCTCGGCCAGCCGCAGCCGCTGTCGAACTTGGTGCCGCTCTTGAAGAGCTCGGCGCCGCAGGCGGCGCAGGCGTAGACGCCGGCACGGCTCTCGTCGAGCAGCTCGCCCGTCCACGGCCGCTCGGTGGCCGCCTGGCGGAGCACCTGGTAGGCCTGGGGGTCGAGCTCACGACGCCACTCTTCGTCGGACTTCTCGACCTGGTACGACACGGGCTCGTTCGCCATGGTGCACTCCTCTGCGTCAGGGGGGACTCGCAGGCGTCGGGGCCTGCTCGTCGGGGACTCTCCATTGAACACCGCGCCGCCGACGCCCATTCCGCGCCGCCGCCTCCTCGGGGCTGCCTCCCAGGGGTGCGAGACTCGGCCGGTGACCTCGCCGCCGACCCTCTCCGACCGCTTCGCCGCCTACGCGGACGCCGTCCTGCTCGAGGGCTCGCCGGCCTGGGCGTCCGCGGCCCGGGGCGTCGCCGCGGACGCCGAGGTGCTCGCGCTGGTCGAGCGAGCCGAGGAGGCGCGGCGCCAGCCGGTGCTCGTGCTCGCCGTCGCGAGGTGGCTGGGTGCGCCCCCCGGCCCCTGGCCTGAGCTGCGGCGCTGGCTGCTCGACCACCCCGACCGGTTCCTCGACGAGCTCGGCCGGCGGCTCACGCAGACCAACGACGTGCGGCGCACCAGCCCCGTGTCGCTCGCCCTCGCCCGGGTGGAGGGGCCGGTGGCCCTGCTCGAGGTCGGCGCCTCGGCCGGCCTCGGCCTGCTGCCCGACCGCTACGGGCACCGCGCGGACGACGTCCGCTGGGGCGCCCCGGACAGCCCCGTCCAGCTCGAGGTCGTCGTGCACGGCGACCTCGGCGAGGTTCGGCTGCCCGAGGTCGTCTGGCGCGCGGGACTCGACCTCGACCCGCTCGACGTGCGTTCCGCCGAGGACGTGGGCTGGCTCGAGGCGCTGCTCCCGCCCGGGGCGACGGGCCGGGCCGCCCTGCTGGGGCAGGCTGTCTCGGTGGCCGCCGACGCGCCTCCTCGGGTCGAGCGGGGCGACGCCCTCGACGACCTCGTGCGGCTCGCGGCCGAGGCTCCCCGGGACGCGACGCTCGTCGTCGTCTCGACCGGCACGCTCGTCTACCTGCCCGGACGCCGTCGGCAGGAGTTCGTCGACCTCGTGCGCGGCCTGGGTGCGCGGTGGATCTCGTACGAGCGGCGGGGCCTGCTGCACGACGTGCCGGTCGTCCTGCCCGACGGGGTGCCCCAGGACGAGTCCTTCGCCGTGCTCGCCCTCGACGGGCGTGCGCTGGCGGTGGGTGACGCCCACGGCACCCGCCTGTGGACGACCGGCTGACGGCTGTGGGCGGACCGGCCGAACCGCCCTGCGCCTCCGCGGCTGCTCCGCCGCCCGCCCCTAAGCTGGCCGGGACCGAGAGGGCGGGGCAGTGAGCGACGAGGGCAGCGGCAGCGGGGACGTGCGCACGAGCGCGCTGTCCGAGCGCGACCGTGCCCTGCTCGACTTCGAGCAGCGTGCCCCTTCCTCGTCCGGACAGAAGGAGGCGGCGGTGCGGCGCGAGCTCGGCCTCACGACCGCGCGCTATCAGCAGATGCTCGGCTCCCTCCTCGACAGACCTGCTGCACTTGCCTACTCGCCCATGCTCGTGGGGAGGCTCCTGCGACTGCGCGAGGAGCGCTCGCGGGCGAGGGCCGCCCGCTCGTTCGGGCCGACCGACCGCTGACCCACACGGAAGACCGACACCACACCATGGCGAAACACCCCCGCGACCGATTCGACGAGGTGCCCGGCGACCTGCACAGGGTCGGGGCCCACCGAGCCGTGGCACGGCGAGGTCGCGGCTGGGTCGTCTTCGCGTGGTGCGCCCTCGCGGTCGGCGTCCTCGTCGGCGCGGGCGTCGTGTACCTCGGCGTCGCGAACGACAGCTTCCAGTTCGTCTCTCCGACCTCCGACGAGACGGCCGAGGCCGGGTCGGAGACGCCGGCCGACGACGCGACGGACGGGACTGCCGCCCCCACGACGCCGGCCGAGACCGTCGCCCCCGCCGACCCGGCGTCCGTCGACCCCGACGTCACCACGATCACCGTGCTCAACGGCACGACGACGAGCGGGCTCGCGAGCAGCGCGTCGCTGGCGCTCGCCGAGACCGGCTGGACCGTGGCCGGCCAGGGCAACGCCGACGGCACCGTGCCCTCGACGATCGTCTACTACGCCGACGCGGCCGACGAGGCCGTGGCCCGCGGCGTGGCCCGCGACCTCGGCGCGACCACGGTCGAGCTGAGCGACGCGTTCCCCGACTCGTCGGTGACCGCGGTGCTGGGGGCGGACTACGCGCCCTGAGGCGCGCCTCCTCGTTGCCTTCCCGTTGCGGCCGTGTTGCCGCCTGGTTGCGGAACGTGTGAATTCGTCACTTCTGACGGGTTAACCCGGCGCCCGGGCCTTCTGCGGGCCTGCGTGCCCTGGCTAGCATCTGGTCCCGGCACTGGCACCACCGCACGCGCCGCACCAGAGCACAGCAAGGGGAACGACACCATGGCACAGGGCACCGTCAAGTGGTTCAACGCGGAGAAGGGCTACGGCTTCATCACCGTGACGGACGGCGGACAGGACGTCTTCGTCCACTACTCCGCCATCGACATGAACGGCTACAAGGTCCTCGAGGAGGGCCAGGCGGTCGTCTTCGAGGTCGGCACGGGCGACAAGGGGCCGCAGGCGGAGAGCGTCCGCCTGGCCTGACCCCTGCCGGGCGTCATGAGGTGCGGGGCTCACTTGCACTCCATAGGTGAGAGTGCCAGAATCGTCCCTGGCACTCGCCGTTGGTGAGTGCCAATGCTTCTGCTTCATGACGTCCGGGAGGGACGAGGAAACACATGGCTAAGATCATTGCTTTTGACGAAAAGGCCCGTCGTGGCCTCGAGCGCGGCCTGAACATCCTGGCCGACGCGGTGAAGGTCACGCTCGGCCCGCGCGGCCGCAACGTCGTGCTCGAGAAGAAGTGGGGCGCCCCCACCATCACGAACGACGGCGTCTCCATCGCCAAGGAGATCGAGCTCGACGACCCGTTCGAGAAGATCGGTGCCGAGCTCGTCAAGGAGGTCGCCAAGAAGACGGACGACGTCGCTGGCGACGGCACGACCACCGCCACCGTGCTCGCCCAGGCGCTCGTCCGTGAGGGCCTCCGCAACGTCGCCGCAGGCGCCGACCCCATCTCGCTGAAGCGCGGCATCGAGAAGGCCGCCGCCGCCGTCTCGGCCCAGCTCCTCGCCGACGCGAAGGACATCGAGACCAAGGAGCAGATCGCGGCCACGGCCTCGATCTCCGCCGCCGACCCCACCATCGGCGCGCTCATCGCCGAGGCCATCGACAAGGTCGGCAAGGAGGGCGTCGTCACCGTCGAGGAGTCGAACACCTTCGGCACCGAGCTCGAGCTGACCGAGGGCATGCGCTTCGACAAGGGCTACCTGTCGCAGTACTTCGTGACCGACCCCGAGCGCCAGGAGGCTGTCTTCGAGGACGCCTACGTGCTCATCGTCAACTCGAAGATCTCGAACATCAAGGACCTCCTCCCCGTGGTCGACAAGGTGATCCAGAGCGGCAAGCAGCTGCTCATCATCGCCGAGGACGTCGACGGCGAGGCGCTGGCGACCCTGGTCGTCAACAAGATCCGCGGCATCTTCAAGTCGGTCGCCGTCAAGGCCCCGGGCTTCGGCGACCGTCGCAAGGCCCAGCTGCAGGACATCGCCATCCTCACCGGTGGCCAGGTCATCGCGGAAGAGGTCGGCCTCAAGCTCGAGAACGCGACCCTCGACCTGCTCGGCCGTGCTCGCAAGGTCGTCATCACCAAGGACGAGACGACCATCGTCGAGGGCGCCGGCGACCCCGAGCAGATCGCGGGCCGCGTCCGTCAGATCCGCTCCGAGATCGAGGCGACCGACAGCGACTACGACCGCGAGAAGCTCCAGGAGCGCCTCGCCAAGCTCGCCGGCGGCGTCGCCGTCATCAAGGCCGGCGCGGCCACGGAGGTCGAGCTCAAGGAGCGCAAGCACCGCATCGAGGACGCCGTCCGCAACGCGAAGGCAGCCGTCGAGGAGGGCATCGTCGCCGGTGGTGGCGTCGCCCTCATCCAGGCCGGCAAGACCGCTCTCGCCGAGCTGCACCTCGAGGGCGACGAGGCGACCGGCGCGAACATCGTGCGTGTCGCCATCGACGCTCCGCTGAAGCAGATCGCCTTCAACGCGGGCATGGAGCCCGGCGTCGTCGCCGACAAGGTCCGCAGCCTGCCCGTCGGACACGGCCTCGACGCCGCGACCGGCGAGTACGTCGACATGATCGCCGCCGGCATCATCGACCCGGCCAAGGTGACCCGCTCTGCCCTGCAGAACGCCGCCTCCATCGCTGGTCTGTTCCTGACCACCGAGGCCGTCGTCGCCGACAAGCCCGAGCGCAACCCGGCCCCGGCCGGCGACCCCTCGGGCGGCATGGACTTCTAGTCCGCGACCGCACCAGTCACACCGCAAGGGCGGCTCTCCTCCGGGGGAGCCGCCCTTCGGCGTTGCCGTGCGTGCGGACGCTCTTCCGCAGATGCCGACCGAGAGGTGTCTTCGCGCGTCCGGACAACGGGAGAAGCCGTTCTTGTGAGCGTGCAGGTCGGCTTCTGCGGGGACTCGGCTGTGCGCGTGTGCGCGGAAGCCGCAAAACCCGACTGCAGCGTGCTCGGAGGCGCCGCGGTACCCGGCTTTCCCGGTACAGCAGGCTCGCCGGTCGGCATTTGCGGAGTCCCCGAAATTTGAGAGTGATCCGCGTGCGGCGTCGGTCTCCGTGCAGGAGGCGCGGCGCCGGTCAGGCGGATGGCTCGCGGATCACGGGTGGGCGCGTGCGCAGAGAAGGGCCGCGGCTGCGCCGCACCGCTCTGAGAGGCGTGGGACCGCAAAGCGAGAGTGATCCGTGCGGCGCAGGCCTCGGTGAACGGCCTCTGCGGCGTTCGGACGACGGATCACGCGCAAATTTCGGGTACGACCCCGGCAGCGACTAGGAGGCGGGCGTCGTGGGCGGCTGGTCGGCGGCAGGGGCGGCCGTCGTGGCAACTCCAGCAGCACCGCCCGCGCCCGCGACCTCGGGGAACAGCGGCAGTGCGACCCGGAAGGTCGCACCGCCTCCGGGGGTGTCGAACACGTCGACGCTGCCGCCGTGCGCGGACACGATGCCGGAGACGATGGCCAGGCCGAGGCCCGAGCCGCCCGTGTCGCGGGTGCGCGACGAGTCGGCACGCCAGAAGCGCTGGAAGATCTTCTCCCGGATCTGCGGCGGGATGCCCTCGCCGTGGTCGACGATGTCGATCGTCGCGACGCCGCGGCCCGGGTCGGACTGCACGGCGAGCTCGATCGGGCTGTCGTGCTCCGTGAAGCGCATCGCGTTGCCCATCAGGTTCGTGATCACCTGGCGCAGCTTGTTCTCCTCGCCGAGCACCACGGCCGGCGCCTGCGGGCCGTGGCCGGACAGGTCGCCCGTCTGCCCGTCGTCCACGGGATCGCCCGCCCTGACGGCACGGGCCCGCAGGCCACGGAGGCGCGCGAGGGTGGCACCCGCGAACGAGATCGCCCCCGTCGACCCGGGCGGCACGGCTGCGGCGTCGTCCGGCGCGGCAGGGAGGGCGGCGACCGGTGCCTCATCCGCAGCGTCGCCGACGACCGGGTCGTGCACGACCACGGCGATGTCGCGGTCCGGGTTGGACGCCATCGTGTCGAGGGCCGAGTCGCGGGCGATGGCGACCAGGTCGACCGGGCCGAGCTCCAGCGGCTTCGACTCGTCGAGACGGGCGAGCGCGAGGAGGTCCTGCACGAGGACGCCCATCCGGATCGCCTCCTTCTCGATGCGGTCCATGGCCTGGGCGACGTCCTCCGGCTTGGTCAGCGCGCCCATCCGGTAGAGCTCGGCGTAGCCGCGCAGGCTGACGAGCGGGGTGCGGAGCTCGTGGCTGGCGTCGCCGACGAAGCGCCGCATCTGGTCGATGGTCCGTGACCGGTCGTCGAAGGCCGAGTCGATCCTGCTCAGCATCGTGTTGAGCGAGCGGTTCAGCCTGCCGACCTCGGTGTTGGGCGTCGTCGAGTCGAGCCGCTGGCTGAAGTCGCCGTCGGCGAAGCGGGCGGCCGTGGCCTCGACGTCGCGCAGGGGAGTGAAGGTCGACGTGACGAGCAGTCGGGTCAGGGCGGCGCCGAGCACGATGACCGAGACGCCGAAGCCCAGGAAGATGCCGCTGAAGCGCCCGATGACGGCGTTGGTGCTGGCGAGGTTGGTGCCGGTGACGATCGTGGCGTCGATCTGCTCGACGACGCCGGTCGTCTGGTCGCGCTGCGTCAGGGTCTTGTCGAACGCGTAGATGCGCCACTGCTGGTCGTGGTCGGAGTTGTAGACGCTCATCGGCTCGGCCGTGGTGCCGGCCTTCGGGAGGTCGACAGCCGAGAGATCGGGCCCGGTGCCGCCCTGCAGCTCGTCGGCGTTGTCGCAGATGCGCGTGCCGTCCTCACGGAAGAGCGCGACGAAGCTGCTGCTCGTCGCCCCGAAGGTGACGGTGCACGACTGGGCGTTCGTCGCGCTCGGCGAGGCACCCGTGAAGCTCTCGGCCGCCGACTTGAGCGACAGGTCGACCTGGCCGTAGAGGTACGTGCTGAGCACCGTCATGGTGCCGAGGCCCGCCACGAGCAGACCGAGGGTCACCAAGGTGACCGTGATCCCGGTGATCTTGGTGCGGATGGAGATCTCGTTCCACCACTGCGACAGGCGTTCGTGCATGAGAAGCGAAGATACCGGTGGCGCCTGGGAGCCGAGGCTCCCGGGCGCCACCGGTGATCGTTCCGCGTCAGGCCTTGGCGGCCTTGAGCATGTAGCCGAAGCCGCGCTTCGTCTGGATGATCGGCTCGGCCGAGAACTGGTCGAGCTTGCGGCGCAGGTACGAGATGTAGCTCTCGACGATCCCGGCGTCGCCGTTGAAATCGTACTCCCACACGTGGTCGAGGATCTGGGCCTTCGACAGCACGCGGTTGGGGTTCAGCATGAGGTAGCGGAGCAGCTTGAACTCGGTGGGGCTGAGCTCGATCGCGGTCTCGCCGATGGTGACCTCATGGGTGTCCTGGTCCATGGTGAGCTCGCCGGCGCGGATGATCGCGTCCTCGTCCTCGTTCATGGTGCGGCGGAGGATCGCCTTGATCCGGGCGACGATCTCGTCGAGGCTGAACGGCTTCGTCACGTAGTCGTCGCCGCCGACGGTGAGGCCCGTGATCTTGTCCTCGGTGTCGTCCTTCGCCGTGAGGAACAGGATCGGCGACGTGTAGCCCGACGAGCGGAGGCGCTTGGTGACGCCGAACCCGTTCATGTCGGGGAGCATCACGTCGAGGATGATCAGGTCGGGCTCTTCTTCGAGGACCGCGGAGATCGCCTGCGCGCCGTTGCCGACCGCTCGCACGGCGAAGCCGGCGAACCGGAGGCTGGTGGTCAGCAGGTCGCGGATGTTGGGCTCGTCATCGACGATGAGAATCTTGGGGCCGTCGCTCATGGCCCCAGTATCTGTCCGCGCCCTCGGTGTTCCCTGTGAGTCGTGAGTGCGCCGACCGCGTGCGAGCAGCGAGCGCGCCGTCAGCGAGCCGTCAGCCGGCCGTCAGCGCCCCGCGTCGTCCCACTCGGTGTTCGGCACGAGCGCGATGCGCGTCGTGAACTCGAGCAGCTCGTCCGGGACCGCGAGCGTGAAGGCGACGCCGTCGCGCTGCTCGAGCACGGCCGTGTAGCCGGAGGCGCGGGCGATCTCCCATCCCGGGAACCGCTCGACCGGGGCCGTGACGACCCGCGCCTCCTCGGCGTCGTCCAGCTCGCCGAGCGCGCTGAGGCCCGCGTAGAGGTGGTCGACGACGGGGGAGCCCGCGAGCAGGTCGCTGCGCTCGAGGACCTCGGGGTCGCGGGTCCACGTCACGACGCTCAAGCTCGCGCCGGCGTGCAGGCCGCCCTGCACCTCGTACGTGCGCTCGACTGCGACGACGACCGTGTCGTCCCACGGCGCGGTGCGCGAGCGCTGGCCCCGGTACTCGACGGCCTCGTGGTCGAGGGAGGCGACCAGCGGCCCGAAGGCCGCCCACGGCGACTGGTCGGCCAGGAACACTCGGCGCAGGCCGTCGCGCCAGAGCTCGTCGTCGCCGAGGGGGACGTCGCCGGGCCCGAGGTCGGGCGCGCTCACGCGGCCAGCACCGGGGAGTCGAGGATCGTGTAGCTGTAGCCCTGCTCGGCCAGGAACCGCTGGCGGTTCTGCGCGAAGTCCTGGTCGACCGTGTCGCGGCTGACGAGCGTGTAGAACGACGCGGGCAGGCCCGACTTCTTCGGCCGCAGCAGGCGCCCGAGCCGCTGCGCTTCTTCTTGCCGCGAGCCGAACGAGCCGCTGACCTGGACCGCGACCGTCGCCTCCGGCAGGTCGACCGAGAAGTTGGCCACCTTCGAGACGACCAGCACCTTGATCTCGCCCGAGCGGAAGGCCTGGAACAGGCGCTCGCGCTCGTCGATCGGCGTCGCGCCCGTCAGGGTCGGGGCGTCGAGGACCTCGGCGAGCTGGTCGAGCTGGTCGAGGTACTGGCCGATCACGAGGATCTGCTCGCCCTCGTGCCGCTCGACGAGGTGCTTGACCACGTCGAGCTTGGCCGGCGCCGTCGCGGCGAGTCGGTAGCGCTCGTCGTCGGGGGCGGCCGCGTACTCGAGCCTGTCCTGCTGCGGCAGGTCGACCCGGACCTCGAAGCAGCTCGCGGGCGAGATGTAGCCCTGCGCCTCGATCTCCTTCCAGGGAGCGTCGAAGCGCTTGGGCCCGATCAGGCTGAACACGTCGCCCTCGCGGCCGTCCTCGCGCACGAGGGTGGCGGTGAGGCCGAGGCGGCGGCGCGCCTGCAGCTCGGCCGTCAGCTTGAAGACGGGGGCAGGCAGGAGGTGCACCTCGTCGTAGACGACGAGGCCCCAGTCGAGGGCGTCCAGCAGCGACAGGTGCGTGTACTTGCCTGCTCGGCGGGCGGTGAGGATCTGGTAGGTCGCGATCGTGACCGGCTTGACCTCCTTGACGGAGCCCGAGTACTCGCCGATCTCGTCCTCGGTCAGCGAGGTGCGCTTCAGCAGCTCGTCGCGCCACTGCCGTGCGCTCACCGTGTTCGTGACGAGGATCAGCGTGGTCGTGCCGGCGGCGGCCATCGCCCCGGCGCCCACGAGCGTCTTGCCGGCGCCGCAGGGCAGCACCACCACGCCCGAGCCGCCCGAGAAGAACTCGTCGATCGCCTGCTGCTGGTAGCCGCGCAGCTGCCAGTCGGTCTGGTCGAGCTCGATGGCGTGCGGGGTGCCGGGCGTGTAGCCGGCGTGGTCCTCGGCGGGCCAGCCGAGCTTGACCAGCTGCTGCTTGATCTCGCCGCGAGCCCAGGGGAGCAGCTCCCACACCGTGTCGCTCCGGCGGATGCCGAGCAGCTCGCCGATCTTCTTGACGCGCGTGACCTCGCGCAGCACGGCGTCGTCGGTGCCGCGCAGCACGAGCGTCTCGCCGTCGCGCTCGATCACGATCCGCCCGTAGCGGGCCACCGTCTCGGCCACGTCGACCGTGACGCTCTGCGGCACGGGGAACTTGCTGTACTTCTCGAGCGTGCCGAGCATGTCGTCGGCGGTGTGGCCCGCCGCGCGCGCGTTCCAGAGGCCGAGGCGCGTGATGCGGTACGTGTGCACGTGCTCGGGGGCGCGCTCGAGCTCGGCGAACACGCTCAGGTCGTGGCGCGCGTCCTCAGCCTGAGGGTGCGCCACCTCGAGCAGGACGGTGCGGTCGCTCTGCACGATCAGGGGGCCGGTCATGAGGGTCGAGTCTAGGCGCGCCCTGCCTGGGTGCGACTCAGGCCGAGCTCGACACCGAGACGACGTGCGACAGCGGCAGCGTGCGCTCGACGTCCGACTTCTTGTCGCGTCCGCGCACGCGTCCGCCGCCGACGCCCGTGGGCTCCATCTCGAGCTGGCTCGTGCTGCCGTCGGGCATCGCGATGGCGATCGTGACGGTCAGGCGGCCCTTGACCGCGGCGTCGAGCTGACGGGTGATCCAGGCGCGGTCGGTGGTCTCGCTGCTGGCCTCGCTGCCCGCGGTGAGCCGCTCGACCATGTCGCGCACCGCGTCGCGCGGCGGCACGGGCGTCGGCCGGTGCAGGCGACGTCGCGCCGGGGGAGTCGCCTCGCCGCCGTCGTCGACCACGACGACCGGGTACCGCTCGTCGCTGAGGGCCCAGAAGACGGTGTCGCGGTCGAACGTCGTGGCGACGCGCCCCGCGTCCACCCGCTGCAGCGCCAGGGGCGCGAGGGCGTGGTCGACCTCGAGCGTGTCGACGCTCGCCCGCTCGTCGGAGCTGACGACCGTGACCGCTCCGGCAGGCAGGTCGGCGCTGCCCACCACGCGCTCGACCCGGTACCGGCCGTGCCGCTCGGCGGACTGCTGGAGGAGGTAGTCGAGCGGCTGCGGGACGCCGGTGAGGCTGATGCCCTCGAGGAACGACCGCAGGCTGTCGGCCGTCTCGCCGGCGGTGAGGGCGCGCTGGATGCCGCCCTCGGTGATGCGGTAGGTGGCGGCGAGGCCGGCGCTCTCGACATCGGCGATGACCCGGAGACGGGCGTCCAGCCCCGGGGCCAGCGGGCCGGGCGCGACGACGGTGAGGTCGTGCTGCAGGTAGACCTGCTCGATCGCGTCGGGCAGCAGGTCGGCCACGCGGGCCCTGGCCGCCTCCGGCCCCTCGCGCAGCAGCGAGATCGCCGCGCGGGTCGGCGCCTGGCCGCTCGTCAGCCCGAGCAGCTCGGCCGCCCGGGCGAAGACCGCGAGGCGCTCGGGGATCCACGCGTCGCCGGCCGGGTAGGCCCAGCGCGCGTACTCGGACAGCGGCTCGCCCCACGAGGTCTCGACGCGCTCGTGCAGCACCGCGAGGATCTCGGCCGGCAGCGAGGCGAGCCACGCGCGGGTCAGCGACTCCCAGCGGTCGGGCCACGAGGAGGCGAGCCAGGCCGCCGCCTCCTGCGTGCTCGCGACGCCCTCGGGACCGGCGGCCGCGAGGCCGGCGCGGGAGGCGATGGCCACGACGGTCGGGACGTCGTCGACGTCGAGACGGGCGGCCTCGGCCAGGCGCCGCACCTCGGGCAGGGCGAGCCCGCCCTTGGCCAGCTCGCGGGCCGGCGACCGGTCGAGCGCGCGGAGGATCTCGGCGACCTCGATCACGACGGCGTAGAGACGCTCGGCCGACCGGGCGTCGGTGGCGTCGCGGTCGACGTCGGCCACGGCCTCGAGCACGACGGGCGGGTGCTCGGCGCCCAGTCGGCCGGGCGAGAGCGCCGGGTCGTCGTCGAGCCGGTCGCCGACGCCGTCGAGGGTGCTGACGCTCGCGGTCGACCCGTCGCCCTGGCGTACGACGAGGAACAGCTCGACGAGGTGGTCGACCGCGACGGCGACCGCACCGCGGCCGATGTCGAAGACCGCGTCGATGCGGGCGACGAGGGCGTCGAGGTCGCCCGGCGTGCGGGCGGCGTGCAGCACGAGCAGCTCGGTGCGGTCGAGGTGCGACAGCGCGTCGCGCACCGACGAGGGGTCGAGCAGCGTGTCGGCGAGGTCGAAGGCGTCGTTCACCGAGGAGGCGCGGAGCAGCCGGGCGGAGAGCAGCCGGACGAGGTCGTCGGGCGCGGAGGAGCGGAGCACGCCCGCGAGGTCGAGTGCACTGGACATGGGCATGGCCTCCTGGTGGTGAGCAGCGCGGTGCTGCGTCTACCGTGTGGTGTCGCGACTCGCCCTGCTGCGACGGACGACCCCGACCACCACCGACGCGATGATGAGCAGGATCGCGAGCGGCAGCCCGATCAAGGGGAGGATCGTGACCATCGGCCACGCCCCGCCCGAGTAGTCGTCGACGCCGACGACTGCACCCACGAGCCGCGCGACGAACGCGGCGATCGAGAGGCCGACGATCGTGACCATCATGACGATCAGCACGCGTTCAGTACGATGGACGCCCTGAGGTGCGTTCTGCTCGTTCTTGTCTGCCACCTCCACAGGATAGTGGCTGACCGCCGGGCAGGGCGGTCCCGCACCTCGCGTCCTGGCTCAGGACGCACCCCCACACCACGAGGAGTCACATCGTGCCCACCGGCAAGGTCAAGTTCTACGACGACGAGAAGGGCTTCGGCTTCATCAGCAGCGATGACGGCCAAGAGGTCTTCCTCCACGCGTCCGCGCTGCCCGCCGGCACCGTCGGCGTCAAGGCGGGCACCCGCCTCGAGTACGGCATCGCCGACGGCAAGCGCGGTGCGCAGGCGCTCTCCGTGCGCGTGCTGGAGGCCGCCCCGAGCCTCGTCAAGCGCAGCCGACGCAGCGCCGACGACATGGCCGTCATCGTCGAGGACCTCGTGAAGGTGCTCGACCAGGCCGGCGGCGACCTGCGCCACGGCCGCTACCCGCAGAACGGCGCCAAGCTCGCCGTGCTGCTGCGCACCGTCGCGGACCAGTTCGATGCCTGACGCCGCCTCGATGCCTGACGGCGCCGCGACGCCCGACGCCGCCGCGACGCCCGACGCCGCCTCTACGCCCACCGCGGCGACGGACGGGCCCCGCACCTCGCCCTTCGCCGGGCTGGCCCGCACCGCCCTGCTCGAGATCACCCCCGACGAGACGATCGGCGCCGAGGCGCCCCCGGTCGACGAGGTCGACGGCGTCATCTCCGTCCGCTTCGCGACCCTGCTGCCCGGCTACCCCGGCTGGTTCTGGACGGTCAGCGTCGCCCAGGTCGAGGGCTCCGAGCCCACCGTCCTCGAGGTCGAGCTGCTGCCCGGCGACCATGCCCTGATCGCGCCCGACTGGGTGCCGTGGGCCGATCGCCTCGCCGAGATGAAGGCGCAGGAGGCGGGCGACGCGGACTCCGAGGACGACGAGTCGGACGACGACGACGACGACGATGAGGACTCGGACGACGACTCGGGCGAGGACGACGACTCGGACGACGACGAGTCGGACGACGATGACGACGACTCCGACGAGGACGACGGCCCACGGCCCGTCCACGGCGGCGACGTCGACGGCGTCGACATCGACGACCTGGACGACGAGGACGACTCCGACGAGGACGACTCCGACGACGAGGACTCCGACGGCGACGACTCCGACGGCGACGAGCCCGTCGTACCGGCCGCGCACCCCGAGGCGGACGCCGACGACGACTCGCACGACGGCGACTGGGACGGCGAGGACGAGGACCCGCTGCCTCGTCGACGTCGCTGACCTGGCCGACGCGGCCCGCGCCTCCTCGGCTCGGTCCTGCTGACGACCGGCGCTGCTGACGCACGGAGGCCCCGACACCTGCTGGTGTCGGGGCCTCCCGCGTGCGGGGGCGGTGCCTAGAGGGCGCCGACCACGTGCTCGATCGAGCGGATCAGCTGGCGCACGTCGTCGGGCTCGATGGCCGTGAAGGTCGCGACCCGCAGCTGGTTGCGGCCGAGCTTGCGGTACGGCTCGGTGTCGACGATGCCGTTCGCACGGAGGGTCGCGGCGATCGCGGCGGCGTCGATCGACTCGGCGAAGTCGATCGTCGCGACCACCTGCGAGCGGTGCGTCGGGTCGACGACGAAGGGCGTCGCGTACTCGGAGGCGGTGGCCCAGTCGTAGAGCGCTGACGACGACTCGCGGGTGCGCGCGTCGGCCCACGAGAGGCCGCCGTTCTCGAGCATCCAGCGGGTCTGGTCCTCGAGCAGCAGCAGCGTCGTGAGGGCCGGGGTGTTGAGCGTCTGGTCGAGCCGGGAGTTGTCGACGGCGTTCTTGAGGCTGAGGAACTCGGGGATGTACCGACCGCTCGCGGCGATCCGCTCGATCCGCTCGATCGCCGCGGGCGACATGAGGGCGAACCAGAGGCCGCCGTCGGAGGCGAAGTTCTTCTGCGGCGCGAAGTAGTAGACGTCGGCCTGCGAGGCGTCGAAGTCGATGCCGCCCGCGGCGCTCGTGGCGTCGACGACGGTGAGGGCGCCCGGGTCGCCCACGACGCGGGTGACCGGGGCCATGACGCCGGTCGAGGTCTCGTTGTGCGGCCAGGCGTAGACGTCGACCCCCTCGACGACCTCGATCTGGCTGAGCGAGCCGCCCTCCGCGGTGCGGACGACGGGAGCCTCGAGCCAGGGGGCGGCGACCGCCTTCGCGAACTTGGAGCCGAACTCGCCGAACGACAGGTTCTCGGCGCGCTTCTCGACGAGCCCGAACGCCGCTGCGTCCCAGAACGCCGTCGACCCGCCGTTGCCGAGCACGACCTCGTAGCCGTCGGGCAGGCGGAAGAGGTCGGCGAGGTCGGCGCGGACGCGGCCGACGAGCTGCTTCACGGGGGGCTGGCGGTGCGAGGTGCCGAGGATCGTGGCGCCGGCGGTGACGAGGTGCTCGAGCTGGGCGCCCCGGATCTTGGACGGGCCGCAGCCGAAGCGCCCGTCGCGGGGGAGGAGGTCAGTGGGAATCGAGAGGTCCGCCATGGCACGATCCTAGTGACGCGGCACGGGCGGCCCCGCGCAGCCGGTAAGCTGACGAGGTAGTCCACGCGTTCCACCGGGAGGCCCCTGTTGACCGATCTCGTCGACACCACTGAGATGTACCTGCGCACGATCCTCGATCTCGAAGAAGAGAACATCGTGCCCCTGCGGGCCCGCATCTCCGAGCGACTCGGCCACTCCGGCCCGACGGTGTCGCAGACGATCGCGCGCATGGAGCGCGACGGGCTCGTCGTCGTCTCCGGCGACCGCCACCTCGAGCTCACGCACGACGGCCGGTCGAAGGCGACCCACGTCATGCGCAAGCACCGCCTGGCCGAGCGCCTGCTCGCCGACGTGATCGGGCTCGACTGGGCCTACGTGCACGACGAGGCCTGCCGGTGGGAGCACGTGATGAGCGAGCAGGTCGAACGCCGTCTGCTCGAGATGCTCGACCACCCGACCGAGTCGCCCTACGGCAACCCGATCCCAGGTCTCGACGAGCTGGGCGACTCGCCTGCCGGCCGGTTCCTCGACGGTGTCGTCAACCTCGTGCAGGTGCTGGCCGAGAACCCCGAGGGCGTCACGCGCCCCGTGCGTCGCCTCGCCGAGCCCGTGCAGTTCGAGCCCGAGCTGCTCCAACAGCTGCAGGACGCGGGTGTGACCCCCGGTGGCGTCGCGACGGTCACGTCGGCCGGCGCCTACGTGCTCGTGAAGGTCGAGGGGCACGACGACGGCCTCGAGCTGCCGACCGAGGTCGCGCAGCACATCTACGTCTCGGCCTGAAGCCTCCCTCGTACCGGGGGTTCCCAGGTCACGTATAGGTTTCTGATTGCTGACGCAATGGCCGTTACCAATTCGAGACGAATATCCCTCTCCAGGATGATTTCCCGGCGGCGATGACGTAGCGTCGCAGGGTCCCCGAGCCAGGAATCCGGCCGCGGGGCCCGTGGCAGGACGTCTCGTGCATCCGTCTCCTGCCGTGAGAAGGCGATCTGACGTCGGACGGAGCACCTCCCTAGGGTGACGAGGCGCAGGAGACCCGACCTCTTGACCACTCCCGTTCTTCCCCCCGAAGGAGGCGGCAGCGCAGCCCAGCGCGCCGACTCCGCCGAGTTCCCCACCCGCTCTTCCGTGCGCCGTGCCGAGGCCGCCGCCGCGGCGGCCGCCTCCGGGCGTCGCGGCTCGGCGTCGTCCGTCCCCGCCGCGCGACGTGTGCTGCGCTCCGAGCTCGTCGCGCGCCGTGCCGCCGAGCACCACGCCTCGACGACCGCCGCCGCGGTGCCCGCGACCCGGTCGCGCCTGTCCGTCCGTCGCAGCGTCGTCAGCGTCACGGTCATGACCGTCACCGCGGGGCTCTTCGGCACGGTGGCGCTGCCCGCCTTCGCCCTCGACCAGGACGACCCGGCCACGAGCGAGGCAGCGGCAGCAGCCGCCGTCACCGATGCCCGGGTCGCCGGCGGGCAGACGCTCGCCGTCGACGCCGCCGTGACCGGGGTCGACGCCACCCGCGCCGACTGGTCGGCCACGTCGCAGGCCACGCTCGACGCCGCCGCGGCAGCGGCCGCCCAGGCGCTCGCCGCCCAGCAGCAGGCGGCGCAGGCCAGCGCGGCAGCCGCCGCGTCGTCGTCGGCCTCGTCGTCAGCCAGCTCGGCGGGCACCGGCTCCGGGTCGTCGCGCTCGATGGCCACCGAGGCCATCGCCTCCTCCGGGTCGACCGGACAGGCCGCCGTGTACCAGGCGGCCCTGCAGTACGTCGGCACGCCCTACGTCTTCGGCGGCGCCACGCCCGCCGGCTTCGACTGCTCCGGCTTCGTCATGTACGTCTACGCGAAGTTCGGCGTCTCGCTGCCGCACTCGGTCGGCAGCCAGGCCGCCCTCGGCACGACGATCTCGGCGTCCGAGGCGCGCCCCGGCGACGTCGTCGTCTTCAACGACGGCTCGCACGACGGCTTCTACGCGGGGAACGGGATGATCCTCGACGCGCCGAAGCCCGGCGGGTACGTGAGCGTGCGCCCGCTCTGGAGCAGCGCGGTGCACTACGTGCGCTACGCCGTCTAGGGGACGGCCGCCCGCCTCCTCGGCTCGGCTGCCGGTCGGGCAGCAGTGAACGAGCAGTGAAGAGCCGCCCCGCCCCTAGGCAGGGCGGCTCTCGCGGGTTAACCTGGCGATCTCGGAGTTCCGCTGAGACCAGGAGCGTCACATGAGCCGTACGACAGCCACCCGCACCATGGGTGCGCTGTCGCACGAGCACATACGACACACCGCCGTTCGATAGAGCACCGTCATCCGTGACGGTGCTTTTTTCGTCCCGTCGGCCTGCTGGCCCCCGCTGCCCCGAGAGCAGTCGAATCCCTGGAAGCCGTCCAGGGTGCTTCGAAAGGGAAAGCATGCGCACTCTCGTCCTCAACGCCGGCTTCGAGCCCCTCGCCGTCGTGTCGTTCCGTCGGGCCCTCGTGCTCGTCATGACCCAGAAGGCGACGGTCGTCTCGGCCGACGCCGACCATCCCGTGCTCGGCGCCGGGTTCGCCTTCGACCGGCCGTCGGTGATCGTGCTGACGCGCTACGTCCGCATCCCGCACGGTCGCACCGTGCCCGTCTCGCGCCGCGGGGTGCTGCGCCGCGACGCGCACCACTGCGCCTACTGCGGCCGGTCGGCGTCGACGATCGACCACGTGCAGCCGCGGTCGCGAGGAGGCGCCGACAGCTGGGAGAACCTGGTCGCGTGCTGCCTCCGCTGCAACAACGTCAAGAGCGACCGGACGCCGGCCGAGATGGGCTGGACCCTGCGCTGGCAGCCGAAGGCGCCGCACGGCGTCGGCTGGGTCGTGCGCGGCACCGACCGGCCGCAGGCGGAGTGGGACGAGTACCTCGCGGCGGCGTGAGCCGCGCTCCGCTGCTGCGGGGTTGCCCTTGCGAACCTCGTTCCGTTCAAAGAACCGCGTTGCAACGCGGTTCCTTGAACGGAACGCGGTTCTTCGGCGTCCCGAGGAGAGGCGGGCAGCAGGAGGTGCGGGTTCGGTAGACTCGTCCGGTCAGCCTCTGTAGCTCAATGGAAGAGCAGTTCCGTCCTAAGGAAAGGGTTGGGGGTTCGAGTCCCTCCAGGGGCACTGGAACACGGTGATCCGTACGCTGATCGGACGTGATGCGCCTGCGTCGTCCGACCATGATCGGCACGCAGGGGAGCGCCGCGGGGACGGATTCTCGCCCGACGACCACACCTTTGATCTCCCTCGACACTGATGGTTGACTGAGCCTCAACCAAGGGGAAGATCATGGAAACTGCTGCACGATCAGGGTGGGCGCGGTTCTGGGAACAGGGTCGATGGTGGAAGGCGCTGATCCTCGCCGTCGGCTACCTCGCGATCTACGAACCCGCGTCGTTCCTCATGGCACCCTTCGTGCCCTTCATCGGCGACGCCGGCTCAGTCAGCTACGTCCTCGTCCTCATCGTCGTCCCGGTCCTCATCGGCAGCCTGATCCTGGTCGGCTTCGGTGCGAGTCTCGGCTGGCTGCGAGGCCTCTTCGCACGGCAGGACGTCCCGGGCCGAGGCTGGATGTGGATCGCTGTCGCCGTCGTGCTGCTCTTCAACGTGCTGCGCTTCGCCAGCATCGACTACGAGGCAGCAGGCTTCGACTGGGTCGCCGCGTGGCTGCTGGCGGGACTCGTCATCGGCTTCTCGGAGGAAGTGCTGACTCGCGGGTACGTCGTCCGCATCATGCGCTCGGCCGGCCGCTCCGAGATCGCCGTCGGGCTCGTCTCCGCCGCGTTGTTCTCGCTGCTGCACGCGACCAACCTCTTGACCGGTCAGGCGCTCGTCCCCACCGTGCTGCAGATGCTCTACACGTTCTTCTTCGGCCTCTGCATGTACCTCGCCCTCCGGGTGACCGGAACGATCATCGCTCCGATCCTGCTGCACGCGAGCACCGACCCGAGCGTCTTCATGCAGGGCACCTACCCCGTGGAGGGCAGCGTGGGTTCCCTAGCGCAGCTCGGCAACATCGTCCTCGTCCTCGTCGGCGTGGTCCTGCTCGTCGTCTTCCTCCTGACCGAGCGCCGTGCGGCACATCATCGGCAGCCTGTGCCGGTCGATCGTGGTCACCTCGCCTGACCCGATGCGAGCGAGACCCACCACGAAGGGATCGGACATGTCGATGACGAACTCGGCCACTGACGGGAGCGTCGACCGCTGGGTGCCGGCCGACCGGCGCTTCGCCGGCATGGACCGGAAGACCCTGCTGCCCGCCGGCATCGTCCTGGCCTCCGCGGCCGTCATGCACTGGGGCATCCCCTGGGTCGACTCCCTGGTGTCCTACGAGGAGACCGTCCCCGCAGGGCAGACGATGACCCTCGGCGCCGGCGTGCAGTTCACGCCCCCGGCTGGCTGGGGCATCAGCCAGGGCGTCCTGACCGACGCGCTGCCCGCCGGAGGCAGCTACCCCGACACGGCGGCGGTGTTCACCGGGTCCACCTCGATCTCGGTCACCGCCGACGACTTCTCGGGCACACCCGAGCAGCTGCTCGAACAGATCCGCAGCATCGACCGGGGCGACAGCGCCATGGCCATCAGCGGCGCGGCGAGCTCGCTGACGACCGCGTCGGGCATCCCGGGCGTGATCAGCGAGTTCCAGGACGTCGGCGCGGACGGCGCGATCGGGGCGTTCACCGTCGACGGGGTCGGCATCGAGGTCGTCGTCCGCACGCCGGCGGACACCCCGACGACTCGAGCAGACCTGATCGGGGCGGCACTGTCGAGCATCCAGGCCGTGGAGGTGCCCACGTGATCCGACTGAACTTCCGGCCACGCCGACGTGCGAACGACGGGTCTCCGGTCGCTGCCGCCGTGTCGAGTGCCGAGCTCAGGCTCCTCCATGACGCACGATCAGACGTCGTCGCACGATCCGGCTGGGGCGAGCGCCTCACGGTCTACCAGCCTCGCAACGCGGCCTTCTGGGTCTTCTGGGTGCTCGCGCTGGGCGGAGCGTGGCACGCGGCCACCGTGTTCGGCAGTGCCGCGCGTCCCTTCGCCTCCACGGTCGTGATCGACGGCTTCATGCTGGCTCTCTACGGCGCGCTCTGCTGGTGGATCACCCACACGATGGACCGTTACTCCACCTTGCCTGCCGCCCTCGCCGTACACGCCGTGGTGTGGGGAGGCCTCGCGGCCACGTTCTTCTTCGCCATCCAGGCCAACGACGCAGTCTTGACGTTGTGGGGCAAGAACTTCGGCCAGACCTTCGCCGCCGACTGGGGCGCCGGGCTGACCGCCCCCGTGACCGAGGAGTTCTCCAAGGGCATCGGGCTCGTCCTCCTGGTCACGCTCGCGTCACGCGTCATCCGCACGACTTTCGACGCGTTCATCCTGGGGGCGTTCATCGGGCTCGGCTTCGAGGTCGTCGAGGATCTGCTCTACGTCACCCAGAGTGCCGGTGCCCAGTTCGGAACGGACCCCTTCCGGTCCGCCTTCTTCGTCCTCGTCCTTCGCCTCGTGACCGGCGTCGCGGGGCACCTCGCCTATTCGGCGATCTTCGCCACCGGTCTGTTCCTCCTGATCGGCAGCCCCGCCCAGCGGCGACGGGTCCTGCCCGGTGTCGGTCTGATGCTGCTCGCGATGCTCTTCCACAGCGCGTGGGACAGCGTCAGCGGGATTCTCGGACCCTTCGTGGACTGGAGCATCGTCCTGGAGCTGGGCATCATGGCTGCCGTCGGTGTCGCCGTCGTCCTGGTCTTCCGTTTCGCGGTGCGGCCGGAGAAGGACGACATGCGGACCGTCCTCGCCCCTGAGGTGGCCACGGGCGTCATCACCCGAGAGGAATCCGACGCCGCGTGCAGCACGCGCCACGCCAGGCGGAGGTTCGTCCGACGCGGTGCCACCCGGCAGGAGAGGCGCGCTCGGGGCGCCCTGCTCCGTGCTGTCGGCGACCTTGCACATGCCGTGCCCGATGCGGACGGGACCCGCGCCGACCGCGTCCGGCGCGACCTGGAGCGCATCCGAGGGGGAGCGGCGAGCTGAGCGCTCCGGGACCGACAGCCCGCTGAGACGGGCGCCGACGTCGGCGGCTCCGATGTTCACGCACTCTTCACCGGTCCTGGCGCCTCCTTCGCTTGAGTTGTGTACCTATGTGGGTCACGGTGGTCTAGCTGTCTACCTCGCTTGATCACCGACTGAGAAGGACCCCCATGAGAACACCCCGCAAGACGACCGTGCTCGCCGCAGGGATCGTCGCTGCCACGCTCGCCGCGACCGCGGTGCCGACCGCGGCCTCCGCCGCCGTCGACACCTCCCGCCACGTCGTCGTCATCGGCGTCGACGGACTCCTGTTCGACAAGATCGCCCCCGTCGCGGCGCCGAACCTCGACGCGATGATCGCCTCCGGGTACTCGAGCAAGACCAGCCTCTACGGCTCGCCCATGTCGAGCACGTTCTCGGGGCCCGGCTGGGCGACGAGCCTCAGCGGCGTGTGGCCCGACAAGCACAAGGTCACCAGCAACAGCTGGTCGGGCAGCAGCATCGCCTCCTACCCCGATTTCCTCTCACGCCTCGAGGCCGCGGACCGTGGGGTGAGCACCTACGCCGCCGTGACCTGGGCGCCGATCGTGGACGGCTCCGCCGGGCCCGCGCTCGTCGGCTCGGCAGTCGACCGGCGCTACGCCTCGACGGGCGACGCCGACACGGCCGCCACTGCCGCCTCCTACCTCGGCAGCACGGGCCCGAACGCGTCGTTCATCCACTTCGACGACGTCGACCACGCCGGCCACGACCACGGAGCCGCGTCGCAGCAGTACCTCGACGCGGTCACCGAGGTCGACGGCCTGATCGGGAAGCTCCGCGCCGCGGTCGCCGCTCGACCGGGAGCCGCCTCCGAGTCGTGGTCGTTCATCGTCACGTCCGACCACGGCCACACCGACTCCGGCGGACACGGCGGGAACAGCGCAGCCGAGCGGGCCTCGTTCATCATCAAGACCGGTCCCGGCATCACCAAGACGACCCCCACGATCGCGCCGAAGAACGTCGACATCGCCGCGGACGTGCTCTCGACCTTCGGCGTGGCCGTGCCGTCCGTCCTCGACGGCCGACCGCTCGCGACCGCGTCGACCGACCCCTTCGACACGCGGGCGGGCAGCCTCCAGGGCAGGGTCGACGAGACGGGCATCCCGGCCGGCACCCTCGGCTGGACGAAGACGTTCCCCTCTGGCTGGACTGTCGACAACTCCGGCATGGGCACGGGAGGCGTCACCGAGTGGCGGGGCTGGTCGCTGACCACCGACCCCTTCTGGACCGCCACCGAGACAGGCCAGCAGCGCGAGACCAACGTCCGTGCCCGTGGCGTCTTCGCCGTCGCCGACAGCGACGAGTGGGCCGACAAGAGCAGGTCGGGCACGTTCACCAGCCTCATGACGTCGCAGGCGTACTCGGTCGCGGGCAAGACGAGCACGACCGTCTCCTTCGGCTCGCACTACCGCAAGGAGGGCGCGGAGACGGCGTCCGTGCTCGTCTCGTTCGACGGTGGCACCTGGCGCAACGTCACGACGTACACGGCCGACCGCATCGCTGCCGTCGATCGTCACGTAGTGAGCGTTCCCGCCGGCGCCTCCTCGATGCGGGTGCGGTTCTCGCTGACGAACGGGGACAACAACTGGTTCTGGGCGGTCGACGACCTGCAGGTCCGCTGACGCCGACGACGAGACGGCGGGGTGCGGCGATGCTGCGCCCCGCTGCGGTGAGCGCGCGCGACCTAGGTCGTCGTCACGCCCGGGCTGCTCTACCCAGCGTTGATCTGCTGACGGCCTGGCGGTCCGCCTCGGGGTCGCTCCTTGCGGCAAGCGCGGCTTCGGCCTCGCTGCGCGCTTCTGGACGACACGACTGCGGTCAGAGGAACTTGCTGTCTGGTCGGCGGTGACACCATGTTGAAGCGAAGCCCACGCTTACCCCACGCAATGCGTGGGACGAGGTGGGACACCAGGGGTCAAGGTGGGTGATGCCCGTGCGGACTCTTCGGCCCCAGACCGGCTCGGTGCCAGGGAATCGGCTGTCTGGCAAGGATCTCGGCTTGGGCCATCCCTAAGGAAAGGGTTGGGGGTTCGAGTCCCTCCAGGGGCACTCCCTCGCTGACGCTCGCGGCGCCCCTTCCGGGACTCGAACCCCCGCGGCCCGATGACGCTGCGCGTCATCCCCGTCCAGGGGCACTCCCTCGCTGACGCTCGCGGCGCCCCTTCCGGGACTCGAACCCCCGCGGCCCGATGACGCTGCGCGTCATCCCCGTCCAGGGGCACTCCCTCGCTGACGCTCGCGGTGNNNNTGAACGCTCGCGGCGCCCCTTCCGGGACTCGAACCCCCGCGGCCCGATGACGCTGCGCGTCATCCCCGTCCAGGGGCACTCCCTCGCTGACGCTCGCGGTGCCCCTTCCGGGACTCGAACCCCCGCGGCCCGATGACCCTGCGCGTCATCCCCGTCCAGGGGCACTCCCTCGCTGACGCTCGCGGTGCCCCTTCCGGGACTCGAACCCCCGCGGCCCGATGACCCTGCGCGTCATCCCCGTCCAGGGGCACTCCCTCGCGGGTGCGTGAACCTGCGGTCGACGGGCGGCTACCGGCTCGGCGAGTCCGGCAGCGTCACGGCGTACTTGAAGCCGACGTGCGAGTCGACGAAGCCGAGCCTCAGGTAGAAGCGGTGAGCATCGGTGCGCGCGGCGTCCGACGTCAGCTGCACCAGGGGCGTGCGGAGCTCGACGGCGGCCCCGTCGACCACCCATCGCATCAGCGCGCTGCCGATGCCGGACGAGCGCTCCGTGCTCGCGACACGGACCGCCTCGACGAGCAACCGGGTGCTGCCCCGTCGGGCCATGCCGGGGACGACCGTCAGCTGCAGCGTCCCGACGACCGCCCCGTCCCGATCCTGGGCGACGACGAGGTCGTTGCTCGGGTCGTCGACGATGCGACCGAGCGCCGACGCGTACGCGTCCACGTCCTCGTCGCCGGCGACGTCGCCTCGGCCTGCGCTGACCGGGTCGTCGGCCAGCAGCCGGATGACGGCGTGGAGGTCGTCCGGCACCGCTCGTCGGACGAGCACGTCGGCGCCACGGGCCGAGACGACGACGGGGAGGCTCAGGCCGCTGATCATGGTCCATTCTCTCTGCACGCGTCCACGGCGGAAGGGAGTCGGTGCGGAGCGCTCAGGTCAGGTGCGCTCAGGCCCGGTCCGCGAGCCAGTCCCTGATCGTGCCGGCGACCTCGTCCAGGTGCGACTCGAGGAGGAAGTGCCCGCCGTCGACGAGCTCCACCCGAGCCTCGGGGGAGTCCTCGAGGAACGCGCTCGCGCCCGCAGCGGCGAAGATCTCGTCGTTGCGTCCCCAGATGGCCAGGACGGGGACGCCGGAGGTGCGGAGCCAGTCGTGGACCGCCGGGTACAGGGCGCGGTTGGTCGCGTAGTCGCGGAAGAGGTCGAGCTGGACGTCGTCCTGTCCGGGGCGGGCGAGGAGCGCGAGGTCGTGCTCCCAGGCGTCGGGGTCGACGGTCGTGGGGTCGGACACGCCGTGGGTGTACTGCCACTCGACGGCCTCCCGCCCGAGCGCGGGGCGGAGCGCGTCCCGGGTCTCGCCGGTCCGCTCGGCGCCGTCGGCCCAGATCCCGTCCCAGAAGCTCGGCACGAAGCCGTCCTCGTAGGCGTTGCCGTTCTGGGTGATGACGCCCGTGACGGCCGCGGGGTCTGCGAGGGCGAGACGCCAGCCGATCGGGGCGCCATAGTCCTGGACGTAGACCGTGTACCGCTCGATCCCGAGCGTGGAGAGGAACCGTCCAGTCACGGCGGCGAGGGCCTCGAAGGTGTAGTCGAACTCGTCGGTCGACGGGGCCGACGAGCGACCGAAGCCGAGGTGGTCGGGTGCCACCACGCGGTACCGGTCGGCCAGCGCCGGGATGAGGTGCCGGAACATGTGGGAGCTCGACGGGTACCCGTGCAGGAGGAGCAGCACGGGGGCGTCGGCGGGCCCGGCCTCCCGGTAGAACACGTCGTGCCCGTCGACGGAGACGGTGCGGTGGTGGACGGCGACCATGAGTAACCTCTTTGAATTGTTTTACCGGTTAGGCGACGGTAGCATGGGTCAGGTCGCGCCGGACGGGTGCGAGGAGACGAGGACCGATGCTGACGGACGAAGAGCTGCTGCTGGCCGTGCTCAACAGCGCCCCGGTGGTGGACGGGCACGCGACGGACGACCTCGAGGGCGACCACGGTCGCGAACTGGCCCGGAGCTGGGGAGGCGTCGGCTCGGTCGACGAGGTCGCTCAGCTCCGCCGGGCTCGCGCGGCCCTCCAGGCCGTGATCCGCGGGGCAGGGCCCGAGGCGGTCGACGAGCTCGCGCGCGTGGTCGAGGGGGCGGTGCGCACGCCTCGCGTCACGCCCGAGGGCGTGGTCTGGG
The DNA here is from genome assembly GCF_003751515.1 of Frigoribacterium sp. PhB107. Classification (NCBI taxonomy): domain Bacteria; kingdom Bacillati; phylum Actinomycetota; class Actinomycetes; order Micrococcales; family Microbacteriaceae; genus Frigoribacterium; species Frigoribacterium sp. PhB107. The sequence continues at coordinate 688,379 of NZ_RJKU01000002.1, forward strand.
ACCTCGCCGCGGCGGACGACGACCGCCTCGCGACCACGGCCGTCCTGGCGTGGTCACACGTCGCCGAGCAGTTCCCGGGTCGCGTCCGCGCCTGCGCGAACGACGAGTGCAACCTGTTCCTCGTCGACCACAGTCGCCCCGGCACCGCGAAGTGGTGCTCCATGGCGACCTGCGGCAACAGGATGAAGGCCCGAGCGCACGCCGGTCGTCTCCGGGCCTGACAGGGGCGCTCGTCTGGTCCGCGACACGCCCGGGATGTAGACAGCGACACGCCCGGGCTGTACTGTCGCCTCTCGTGCCGACAGTCGGCACGCCCGTCGCCTCGTCGACGTCGAGCACCCCGAGAGGGAGGACCGCACCGTGTCGAACCGCACCATGACCGACAGCCGTGCACCGCGCCTCCTCGACGGCCGTGGCCCTGCCTGGTATCTCGCGCAGCACGCACTGCCCGAGCAGCAGCAGACCACCCTGCTCGAACTCGACACCCTCTCGTAGGCCGCCCGCGTCACCCGACGCCCCGCGCCCACGAGGGCCGGGGCGCATCTCTCGCATCCACCGACACTGCAGGGTCGGCGTGCGTCCGTCCGCCCCGGACGACGACACCCCACCCCACAGAGGACCGAGAGGACCATGGAGAAGATCACTGCCCGGCTGTTCAGCTGGGCCAGCCTGCTCGAGGAGAAGACCGAGCAGCAGGCCAGGACGACGTCGACGATGCCGTTCATCTACCCGCACCTCGCGCTGATGCCCGACGCCCACCTGGGCCTCGGCGCCACCGTCGGGTCGGTGATCCCGACGCTCGGCGCCGTGATGCCGGCCGCCGTCGGCGTCGACATCGGCTGCGGCATGATCGCCGTGCGCACGCAGTTCACGGCGGCCGACCTGCCGACCGACCGCAAGCCGCTGCGCGAGCAGATCGAGCGGGCTGTGCCGACCTCGGCCGGCGCCTACAACCGCAAGGTCGTCGCGACCGCCGAGCCGCGCATAGCCGAGCTCGAGGCGCTGGCGGCCGAGGCCGCCTTCGACCCGGCCTCGTACGCCCGCACCTGGCAGCTGCAGCTCGGCACGCTGGGCAGCGGCAACCACTTCATCGAGGTCAGCCTCGACGAGACGGACGCCGTCTGGCTGTTCCTGCACTCGGGCAGCCGGGGCGTCGGCAACAAGATCGCCCAGGCGCACATCAAGGTCGCCCAGGCGGCCATGAAGCGCTGGTGGATCACGCTGCCCGACCCTGACCTCGCCTACCTCGTCGAGGGCACGGCCGAGTTCGACCGGTACATCGCCGAGCTCGGCTGGGCACAGCGCTTCGCCCTGCTCAACCGCGAGGAGATGATGGACAGGGTGGTGCGCCAGTTCGCCGACTGGGTCGGCGCGCCCGTGGAGGAGCAGGAGCGGATCAACTGCCACCACAACTTCACTCAGCGCGAGCGGCACTTCGGCAAGGACGTGTGGCTCAGCCGCAAGGGCGCCATCTCGGCGAGGGCGGGGCAGGCCGGGCTGGTCCCCGGCAGCATGGGCACCGCCTCCTACGTGGTCGAGGGCAAGGGGAACCCCGTCGCCCTCGAGTCGTCGCCGCACGGCGCCGGCCGGGCGTACTCGCGGAGCGCGGCCCGCAAGGCGTTCACGCACGACGAGCTCCGCGCCGCGATGGAGGGGATCGAGTACCGCGACACCGACGCGTTCCTCGACGAGATCCCCGCGGCGTACAAGCCGATCGACCAGGTGATGGCCGACGCGGCGGAGCTCGTCACGATCCGGCACACGCTGCGCCAGATCGTCAACGTGAAGGGCGACTAGCGGGGCACCGAGGAGGTGCGGGCCGGGTCACCGGGACCCGGTCGGCACCTCCCGGGGCCAAGACAGCGACGGTGCTGCGGGGGACCCCTCCCCAGGGCTGACTTCCCTGCCCGTGATCCCCACTGCCCGGTCGGGGGCCTGCGCCGGCGGCGTCGCGCGTGACAGGGTCGTGGTGACCCCGGCCCCGATCTCGAGGAGACCCGCCCATGCCGACCACGTTCCCGTTCGGCCGCGTCAGGCCGATCATGCTCCGGGTGGTGATCGCCTCCCTCGTGGTGGCGGCGGTCGTGGCCATCGTCTCGATCGCCACGGCGAACTTCGGCGACACCTCGTGGCGCCTGATCGGCACAGCCGTGCTCTTCACGGCCTTCGCCCTCTTCTCCTGGTACGACGCAGACGTGTCGTCCCGGCGCAGCTCGGCCTTCGCCGTCGTCAGCTTCAGCGTCTCGATCTACCTGTTCGTCGCGGGCATGGCGAAGATCTGGGCTCCGGCACGGACGCTCGCCGACCCGGACGGCTACGCCCCGTGGTCGCCGTTCGACGGGTTCCTCGGCTGGGTGCTCCTCGCCGTGATCGCGCGGGTGGCGCTGTTGCACGTGCACCTCGTGCTGGCCATCGGGGCTCGCCTCCGGTACCGCGTCATGTCCGTGGTCACGACGGTGACGCTCGTGCTCGTGGGCACGTTGGCCGCGCTGCTCACCCTGCCGGTGCTGTTCACGTGGTTCGACGTCCACGAGACGTACTGGCGCGCGGTCGGCGTCGTGGCCGTGCTCGACGCCCTCGGCACGGTGCTCGTGCCGCTCGGGTACCAGCTGTTCGCCGGGGTGTCGCCGCGGGGTGGGTCCGAGCTTGGCACAGCCCGGGCCGGTGTGACGTCGGTGCCGTCCGAGCAGCAGGCAGGTGCGTGGACGACGGGCGCACCTGGTCCCGAGGCCGAGTCTGCCGCCTCCTCGTCGGGGTTCCGGCCGCCCGCGACGGCGTACGCGCGCCCGGGGCAGCGGTCGCTCCAGTGGCCGCGCTACGACGACGGCACGCTGCTGCCGGTGGGGGCCGACGGCGGCCCGGACTTCCGAGGGGTCGTCGGGTACGACGACTGGGCACAGCAGCAGCAGGGCTCCGGGAGCCGCCCGCTGTGAGGCGAGGACGACCGGGGAGGCAGACTGGTCCCATGACGCGCACCTCTGATGTTGCCGGCACGACGACCCCCAGGACCGGCCCCTTCCGCGGCGGCGGCCCGTCAGCTCGGGCGGACCGGCGGATCGGGCAGCGCGACCTCACCGAGTGGCGCAGCCCGGCGGGGCGGCGGCTCGCGTCGCAGCACCGCGAGATCGCCAAGCGCGTCGGCGCCCGCCGGGCGCTCGTCGGCACGCTCGCCGTGGGCGGGAGCGTCCTCGCCGCGGCGACCGTGGGGGCCGCCTACATCTACGACGGAGTCACCGACCGCGACGGCATCGGCCGCCTCGACCGGCCGGCGCTGGAGAAGGCGAAGGCGCTGCGCTCGCCCGTCGTCAACGGCGCGGCCGCGACCATCGCCCACGTCTTCGGCCCGATCGCCATGCCGCTGCTCACCGTCAGCGCGGCGGTGGCCTTCGGCGTGCGCGACCGGCGGGCCAACCCCGTGACGCTGATCGTGGCCGCGGGAGCCGGGTCGCTCGCCATGACGCTGATCGGCAAGAAGCTGATCGCCCGCAACCGGCCGCCGCAGCACGAGGCCATCCCGCCCTTCGAGAAGTCGCCGTCGTTCCCGTCGGGGCACACGCTCAACACGACGACGATCCTCGGCGTTCTCGCCTACCTCGTGGCCCTGCGGCAGGAGAAGAACGGTCCCCAGGTGGCCGTCATCGGCGGGGCGGCCGCCGCTGCGGTCACCGTCGGCCTCTCGCGGGTGCTGCTCGGAGCGCACTGGTTCACCGACGTCGCCGTCGGCTGGGTGACCGGCACCGGCTGGCTCTCGCTGATCATCACGAGCCACCGGCTCTACCTCAGCGCCCAGGACGACGCGGAGATCGCCGAGTAGCCGAGCCGAGCCGAGCCGAGCCCGGCCCGGCCTCGGCCCGCTGTGGGCGGGTCTCCCTCGTCTCAGTCGAGTATCGCGTACGCCTCGAGCTCGACCAGGACGTCGGGCTCGAAGAGGAAGTCGACGCCGATCGCCGACACCGGGGGCAGGGGAGTCGGCAGGTCGAGCTCGTCGGCGACCAGCGCGATGCCGGCCGTGAAGTCGGCGAACATCTCGGGCGTCGAGCCGGTGAGGAAGAAGCGGAGCCGGACGACGTCCGAGAAATCGGCCCCGGCGGCGGCGAGCCCGCGGTGCGCGTTGCGGAGCACCTGGGCCACCTGCTGCGCGAGGTCGCCGGGGAACAGGCGGCGGCCCTCGCCGTCGCGCGCGATCTGGCCCGCGACGTGCACGTGCCGGGAGCCGGTCGCGATCGAGACGTGGTCGTAGGGGACGGGTTGGAACATGCCCTCGGGGCTCAGGGTCTGGACGGTCATCTCAGGGCTTCCTCTCGTGGCACGACGCGAGGGGCGACGCCGTTCGTCGCGGGTCGTCGTGGTTCCCTCTGTCTACCTGGTGCACGAGAGGCACCTCAACGAGACTAGGTGGCATGGACGACACCGCCTCCCCTGCCGGCCCCGAGCTGCTGCACGTCGACGCCCCGCACCGCGAGCTGCTCGACGAGCTGCTCGACAAGTGGTCGCTGCAGGTGCTCGACCAGCTCTGCGAGCGTCCGCTCCGCTTCAACGAGCTGCGCCGAGTCGTGCCCGCGGTCGGCCAGAAGTCGCTGACGGCCACGCTCCGTCGGCTCGAGCGCAACGGGATGGTCGAGCGCGTCGTGCTGCAGACCAGGCCGATCGCCGTCGAGTACCGCATCGCCCCGATCGGCGACTCGCTCAACGAGCTCGTCGACGCCCTGCTGACCTGGACGAGCCGGAACCTGCCCGAGGTCGAGCGCGCACGCGCCCGCTACGACGCCGAGACGGACGCCTAGGCGCCGGCTGCAGGGGCACCAGGGCTCTCGGGGACGTCGAGTCGCCTAGAAGACAGCAGTCACGGCCAGGGCCAGCACCGCCACCAGGGCGATCGCCGCGACGACCCGCGACGTGCCCATGACGAGTCGGCGCCGGCGCCCGGGGACCCAGTCGTCGTCGTCCGCGTCACGCAGTTCGGGCGGCAGCTCGGCCTCGCGAAGCCGGGCGGCGCGCTCCCGGCGCTGCCGCTCGGCGGCCTCGCGCTCCCGCTGCCGCAGCGCCTCGACCTCGCGGTCGTGCTCGAGGTAGAGCTCGAGCTCGCGGTGCCGCTCCTCCGACCAGGCGTCCAGGTCGGACGCAGGAGGCGCCTCCTGGGCGACCGCGTCGGTCACCGGGCGTTCCCGCCCCGCCTCGCGCGCCTCCTCGGCCGGTCCCGTCGCGGGACCGCCCTCGGGCAGGTCGGCAGGCAGGTCGTCGGGGTGACCGTCGTGTCGCATGGGGGTCCTTCGCGCCGGGGACGTGCGGGGAGCAGCGTGCACGGACAGCGTACGTCGCGGCTGCTCCACACGGGAGACACGCACCCGGCTGGGAACGGTCTCCGAGGTCCTGCGTCGGGAGCCGTGCATCCGGGGTGCCCGGGGGAGCAGTGTGGGCGGAGCACCACCCCCGCTCGACTCGTGTCGGCCCAGGCCGACGGACGGAAGGAGCCACTCGTGGCCGACAGCACCAGCACCACCCATCACGACGACGTCGCCAAGCTCGCGAAGCTGCTCGGCGACTTCGACTTCGCGATGCTCACCACCATCGACGAGAAGGGGGCCCTCGTGGGGCACCCGATGACCCTGCAGGAGACGGAGTTCGACGGCGACCTCTGGTTCATCGTCGGCCTCGGCTCGACGGCCGTCGCGCACCTCCAGCGCAAGGACACCGTCGGCGTCACCCTCAGCGCCCGCGACTCGTGGGTCTCGCTCGCCGGCACCGCAGCCGTCGTCGACGACCACGCGAAGCTCGAGCAGCTCTGGAACAGCCGCGTCGAGGCGTGGTTCCCCGAGGGCCCGTCCGACCCGACCGTGGGACTCGTCAAGTTCTCCGCCGACAGCGCCGAGTACTGGGACAGCCCCGGCGGCAAGGTCGCCTCGGCCCTCTCGTTCGTCAAGTCGAAGGTGACCGGCGACGCGCTGGACGCCGACAACCAGAAGATCGAGCTCTAGGCGCACCGCTCGCTCGTGCAGGGCCCCGGGTCGTCGCCGACCCGGGGCCCTCGTGCGTGGTTGACTGCCGAGGTGCCGCGCCCATCGGCACGGGACCGGGGAGGCGCACGTGACTGCACCGCCGCCGGCCGACCCGGGGGACGCCGACCTGCGAGTCGAGGAGGTGACGGCCCGGCCGGTGCACCTGCGCTGGCGGCCGCTCGGCCTCGTCGTCGTCGGGGGGACCCTCGGCACCGGGGCCCGGGAGGCGCTGGCCCTGACCTTCCCTGCGGCGCCCGGCACGCTGCCCGTCACCATCGCCGTGATCAACGTCGTGGGCTCGTTCGCGCTCGGCCTGCTGCTCGAGTCGCTGCTGCGTCGCGGGCCCGACCGCGGACGCCGCCGGGACCTCCGCCTGTTCGTCGGCACGGGGGTGCTCGGCGGCTTCACGACGTACAGCGCGCTCGCCGTCGACACGGGGCTGCTGCTCGACGGTCACGCCGGCGTCGCCCTCGCGTACGCGCTCGGGTCGGTCGTCGCCGGGGCGCTCGCCGTGGCCGGCGGCATCGTGTCGGGGGCGGCGCTCGCCCGCGGTCCCGGTCGAGACCGCTCCCGTGCGCGCCCGGACCGGCGGCACGACTCGTGATCGCCCCCTGGCTGTTCGTGGCCGTGGCACTCGCCGGCGGCGTCGGCGCCGCGCTGCGGCTCGTCGTCGACGGGGTCGTCCGCGCGGCCGTGTCGACTCGCCTGCCGCTCGCCACACCGGTGATCAACGTGGGGGGCTCGTTCGTGCTCGGCCTGCTCACCGGTCTCGCCGCCTCCTCGGCTCTCGCACCCGGGTGGCTGCTCGTGCTCGGGGGCGGCCTGATGGGCGGCTACACGACCTTCAGCACGGCCAGCGTCGAGACCGTGCGGCTGCTCGCCGAGCGCCGCTGGGGGCCGGGTGTCGTGTACGGGCTCGGCGTGCTCGTGCTGGCCGTCGCGGCCGGCGTGCTCGGCGTCCTGCTCCGCTCGGCCTGAGCGCCGAGACCCGCCCACAGCTTCGGGACCGACGCCTCCGGCAGGATGACCGCATGAGCCCGAAGCCCGTCGTCCTGTTCGTCTGCGTCCACAACGCGGGGAGGTCGCAGATGGCCGCCGGCTTCATGCGGTCGCTCTCGGACGGCACCGTCGAGGTGCGGTCGGGCGGCAGCGAGCCCGGCGAGAGCATCAACCCGGTCGCCGTGCAGGCGATGGCCGAGGTCGGCATCGACATCTCGACGGCGGTGCCGCAGCTGATGACGACCGAGCAGGTCCACGCCTCCGACGCCGTCGTGACGATGGGCTGCGGCGACGTCTGCCCGATCTTCCCCGGCAAGCGCTATGAGGACTGGGAGCTCGCCGACCCGGCCGGCCAGGGCATCGACGCCGTCCGGCCGATCCGTGACGACATCCGCGGCCGCGTGGAGCGGCTGCTCGCCGAGCTGCGGAGCTGACTCCCGCCCGGACGACGTCGAGAGCGGATCAGCTGAAGCGCTGGAGGAGCTCCTGGATGAACGGGCCGACGTCACGTGCCTGGTCGACGCCCGCCAGCGCGGTCGCGAGCAGGGGCCAGAGCGACACGAGCAGCGTCGAGATCACGGCGGCGACGCCGAGCACCCACGCGAGCACCCCGTTGCGGACCACGAGGACCAGCGCCAGCAGCACGACAGCGAGCAGGTAGCCGACCACGGCGGCCGCGGCGATCGAGCCGACCGGCACGTCGAGTGCCCCGGCGGTGCCGCCGTCGGCCGCCCCGATGAGACCGAGGACGGGCACGAAGACGCCCACCACGACCAGGAAGCAGAGCACCGCGGAGGTGACGAGCGCTGCCCAGACGGCACGGGGCCGAGCCCGTCGGGTGGACATGGTGGTGCGTCCGAACATGGTCGTCGCCTCTCGCGGTCAGGTGGTGGAGGTGCTGCGGGTCAGCGGGCGGAGGCGCCCTGGTCGTCCGTGTCGCCGTCGCGGAGAGCGTCGTCCACCGTGTCGACGACGACGGTGGTGTCGCCGTCCTCGACGGTGACCGTCACGGTCGTGCCGTCGGGCACGTCGGTGACGACGTCGTCCGAGGTCGACGAGGAGGCGTCGCCCGCGTTCTCGACACGGTCGCGGTCCTGCTCGTCGCCAGCCCGGTCGGACGCGTCCGACAGGGAGTCGAGGGCGTCGGCGGCGCGGGTGCGGGCGGCGTCCAGCAGGTCGCCGGCGGCGTCCTTCGCGTCGGAGGCAGCGCCTCCTGCGCTCGCTGCGGCGTCGTCGCCGCGACGGCTCGCCTCGTCGCGGAGGTCGCGGGCCTGGTCGCCGAGCTCGTCGGCCTTGCGGCTCGCCTGCTGACCGAGCTCGTCGGCCTTGTCGGACGCGGCCTCGCGGACCTCGTCGGCCTTGTCGGCGACCTGCGCGGCCTTCTCCTGGATCGTGTCCGAGGCCTTGTCGGCCCCCTCCTTCAGGGCGTCGCCCACCTGACCAGCACGGTCGGCGACGGTGTCGCGGACCTGCCCGGCCTTGGCCTTCGCCGAGTCGCGGGCGTCGGCGAGGGCGGCCTTGCGCTTCTCGGCGGCCGCCTGGCGACGCGCCTCGTCGGCCTCGTCGAACGGGCCGTGCACGTCGGTGACGGCCACGTCGACCGTGACGGCCTCGTCGCCGACCTGTCCGACGGCGTGCTGCACGGCGGTGCGGACGTGGTCGGCGACGTCGGTCACCTTCGCGGGGTACTCGGCCACGACCGACACCTCGACCAGCAGGCCGGCGTCGGTGGTGCTCGTGCGGATGCCGGGGGTGGAGGTGGCGCCGACGGCGGTTCGGAGGGCGCCGGCGACGCGGGTGGCCGTGGTGCCCAGCGCGTGGACGCCGGTGGTGCCGAGGGCGGTCACGGCGATCATGCGGTGCAGGGCCTGCTCGGGCGTCTCCGCCTCGGCGGGGCCTGCGTCGTCGAGGTCGATGGGGGTCACGTGGTGCGCGGAGTCGGTCACGAGGGGCCGTCCTTCCTGGAGGGTGCGGATCGGGGGGTCCGGAGTCTGGGGGGAGCGCCGGTGGCGTCTCCCGGGCGTCGAGGTCGACGTGGTGGCCGAGGTCGGCCTGGCGGTCGAGGTCGACGCGGTCGTCCCGGGCGGGACGCGGACGGCCCCCGCCCTCGTGTGAGAGCGAGGGCCGTCCGGGGTGGTGCGGGGTGGTGCGGCGTCAGTCGAGGCGGGTGGCCGACGACATCTGCGTGCGGAGGCCGCCGTTGATCTGCACGACCACCGGCGTGACCGTGCCGAGCAGCTCGTCCCAGCGGACGACGGCCTCGTCGACGGCGCGACGGAGGTCGACTGGCGAGGCGCCGCGGCGGGCGTCCACGGTCACGCGGAGGACGTTCTCGCCCTTGACGCGGAACGCGACGACGTCGGCGGCGAGGACGCCCGGCGTGTTCGACAGGGCCTCCTCGAGCACGTTCGCGGCGACCTTCGCGTCGACGACCACGTGGCCGCCGGTCGGCGAGTGGCTGCCGTCCGACTCGGAGAGGTCGAGCAGCGTGCTCGTGCGGCCGCCGCCCTGACGGACGATGAACGCGACGAGCAGGACGATCAGCACGGCGCAGACCGCGGCCGTGACCCAGAGGATCCAGACCTGGCCGCCCGAGAGGGCGTCGGTCACCGGGCCGGTCGCGTCGGACGCGCCGTCCGAGACCGTCTGCTGGACGTCGGGCCAGAGTGCGCCCACCGCGACGGCAGCGCCGGCGAAGAGGAGCACGAGGCCCACGAGGAACACGACGAAGCGGTTGAGACCGCGGTTGGTGTCGTTCATCGACCGACCTTGCCCTTCTTCTTGGACAGCTTCACGCGGGGGCGGAGCGCCGGGGTGTAGTCGTAGCCGGAGATCTCGTCGCGGACCGCCTCCTCGATGCTGCGGAGGTCGGCGGTGCGTCCCGTGACGGGGTCGATCTCGACCAGCGCGACCCTCTTGCCGACGCTGACGTTCACCCGGTCGGGGTGGACGTCGCCGGCGAAGCTGGCGGTGCGGGCGAGCGAGCGGGCGATGACCCGGTCGTCGACGACGGCTGCGGTGCGGTCGGCACCGGCGGCACGGCGTCCACGGCGACCGGGGGCGAGCGACACGACGATCAGCACGAGGCCGATGATCGCGACGACGACGCCGATCGCGGTGAGGGCGCCGACGGGGGCGCCGGCTGCTCCGAGCACGGCCGAGGCGGCGTCGGCGGGAGCGACCAGGAGGGGCGCGGTGCCGACGGCGGCCAGGACGGACTCGGTGCCGATCCAGGCGAACACCAGGATGAGCAGCACGGCGAGGGTGACGGCGATGCCGGACCTCGACGAGTGCGTCTCCCGGCGGAGGATGCGGCGGTAGGTGGTGCTGGTGCTCATGAGACCCGCCTCCTCTGGCTGAGCTCGGCGCCGGTGATCTGCAGGTCGACGCGTTCTACCTCGGTGCCGGTGAGCTGGCGGACCCGCTCCCGGATGGTGGTCTGGGCCGACGTGAGCCGGTCCAGCAGGGTGCCCGACGCGCGGTTCGGCAGGCCGAGCGGCGTGATGCGCACGGGTGCCTTGGCGACGAGGGTGAGCCCGCCGTCTCGGTCGGTCAGCTCCACGGACACGTCGGACGACTTGGCGTCCAGTGCCTCCGCGGTGACGGCCGACACCACACGGCGCACGGCGCGCGACGTGATCACGGTGCGGCCGTGGGAGGCCTGGTCGGCCGTCACCGCCGCGGTCACGAGGACCGCCGCCCGCGGAGGGCGTCCGCGACACCGCGGACGTCCAGCTTGCCCTCGGTGAAGCGACCGACGAAGTAGCCGATCACGATCGCCAGGGCGACCAGGAGGAGGCCTCCGAAGCCGAACTGCAGGGCCGCCAGCGCGAGGACCGCGCCGACGAGCATGCCTCTATTCGTCGCAGTCATTACTGGACGCGGCTGTCGTCGGAGTCGTTGTCGTCCTCGGAGGGGATGTACACGTCGGAGACGGTGACGTTGACCTCGGTGACCTCCATGCCGACGACCTGCGAGATGGCGTCGGTGACGGACGAGCGGACCTCGTCGGCGACCTGCTGCAGGTCGACGGGGTACTCGGCGACGATGACGATGTCGGCAGCGACCTGCTTCTCGCCGACCTCGACCGAGACGCCCTGGCCGCGGTCCTGCTGGTTGATGGCGTTGCGGATCGCGCCGATGGCACGGGCAGCGCCGTTGCCCAGGTCGTGCACGCCGGGGACCTGGCGGGCGGCGATGCCGGCGACCTTCGAGACGACGCCGTCGGCGATCGTGTTCTTGCCCGCAGCGTCGGAGGTGTGCTTCGCGACGGAGTTGGTGGCGGGGGCGACGTTGGTCATGTGGTGCTCCTCAGTTCGTGGTGTGCGTGGGTTGTTCGTGTGGACGACCTGGTGGTCGTCCGGGGCCCCGGTGTGGGACTCATCATTCAGACGCATCGAGAGCTGGCGGTGTCACGGTCGGTCAGCTTGCTCTCAGCATCCGGGGAGGCGGGGCTCGTTTTCTGGACGAGGGCCGTCGCCTCCTGGCTGGGGGAGGCCCTAGCGGGCCAGGGTGTCGCGGGGGTACTCGCCGAAGCGGGCCAGGTAGGCGGCCGAGAAGCGGCCCAGGTTGCCGAAGCCCCACCGCCGCGCCACCTCGGAGACGAGCGCCTCGCGGGGCGACGCGTCGAGCAGCTCCCGGTGGGCGCGGTCGAGCCGCACCTGCCGGAGGTAGCTGGTCGGCGACATCCCGAGGTGCGTGCTCATGGCCTGCTGCAGCGTCCGCGTGTGCATGCCGACGGCGTTCGCCACGTCCGCCGGCGTGATGGCCTGGTCGGCGTACGCGTGGACGTACTCGGCCGCCTCGCGGAGCCGGGCCGTGCGCGGCGTGCGGATGCTGCGCGGCACGTCGACGGCGCGCCACGGGAACAGGTCGAGCATCGCCCGCGCGAACGTGAGCTGCCCCTCGAGGCGGGTCAGCGGGGGGACGTCCTCGTCGACGACGGCCGCCGTGGCCCCCGAGACGCTGATCCGCCAGGCCGTGAGGGCCTCGGCCGACAGCGTCGGCCCGGGCTGGAAGAGGACGCGCTGCGGCGGACCGCCGTGCCGCTCGGTCGCGACCTGCTCGAGGAACTCCGCCGAGGCGTGCACCAGCGAGTTGCGGTGCGGCGTCAGGGTGAACGAGAACGACGTCTCGGCCGGCAGCAGGAACGGCTCGCCGCCGATGCTCGCGAACGAGCCGCCACGGCTGGCGAGGGTGCCGCTGCCGTGGCGGAACCACGACATGACGTACTCGGTCGACCAGGGCACCTCGCCCTGGAGGTGGCCCGTGATCGTCGAGGTGCGCAGGCTCAGCCGGTCGTCGCCGGCCGACGCGTAGCGCCAGCGGAACGGCTCGGTGCTGGTGCGGACCCGGAACCGGCGACCGCCGTAGAGCTCCTCGAGCCGGGCGGCGGCCTCGCCGAGCTCGTCGCCGCCGTCCTCGGAGCGGACGTGGCGGCGGGGGGAGTCGTCGTGGGCGGCGGTGATCGCCCGGTCGGCGGTCGTGGGGGCGTCGGCGTCGGTGGTGGGTCGCGCCGTGGTGACGGGTCCTGTGCTCGTCGTGGTCATGCGTGGTCCTCTCGGTGCTCTGCCCTGCTGCGCGCGCCTCCTGGTGAGGGGCTCGTGCACCTCTGAGACGTCCGCCGAGGCGAGAACGTCACAGATCCACAGGACATGAAGGATCTTCGGTACTCGTGGCGGGATGGACGGGTCGAGGAGGTGCCCCAGAACGGGGGCAGGACGGCCGCGTCGACAGCGCCTCGCGGCTGTCTGCCGACTCGGTCAGCGGCCAGTGCCGGACAGCTTCTCCTCGTGCGGTGGCATCCTCGGAGGCGCGACGGCCGTGACCTCGGCCGCAGGGCCGAGCCGGAGGAGGACGACATCTCCGGCACCGTGACGCCCGACGAGGCCCCCGGCCCCGAGTCCGTCGTCGACCCGCTCTCGTCCGCGACGGACGCGACCCTCGCGGTCCGCGCCCGCGACGGGGACGTGCACGCGTTCGAGGTCGTCGCCCGCCGGCACGGCCCGCTGATGCGCGTCTACGCCGGCCGTCTGCTCGGCACCGACCTCGAGTCGGACGACGTGGTGCAGGACGCGTTCCTCACCGCCTGGAGGCGCCTGTCCGACCTCGAGGACCCGTCCCGCCTGCGGCCCTGGCTGATGCGCATCGTGAGCAACAAGAGCATCGACCGGCTCCGGGTGCGCCGCGACCACGACGACATCGACGCGCACGACGCTCCCGCGTCCCGCGCCGCCGCCCCGGACCGCGTCGTCGAGTCGCGACTGCAGCTCGACGCGATGTGGACGGCCCTCGACAAGCTGCCGCTCGACCAGCGACGGTGTTGGCTGTTGCGGGAGACCGGCGGCTGGTCGTACGCGGAGATCGCCGAGGCCCTGCAGCTGCCCGTCTCGACCGTCCGCGGGCAGATCGCCCGTGCCCGCAAGTTCCTGCTCCACGAGATGGAGGCCTGGCGATGAGCGACCACGACGACGACGCGCGCGTGCCGGGCGCGCCCCCGCAGCCTGCGGACCAGGACGAGCTCGTGGACGGGCGCACCCTGGACGAGCTCGAGGACTACCTCGACCGCGGTCGCACGCCTCGTGACCCCGGCATCGAGGCGAGCGCCGAGTGCCGCCTGACGCTGCGGGCGCTGGAGCGGGTCCGCGGCCTCTCGCTGTCGGCGCTCGAGGACGAGGCGTCGCGCCTGCCGTCGCGCGACGACACCTGGATCGCCGGGCTGATCGAATCGATCAAGGCCGAGGTGGTGGGCGGACGCGACATCCCCCTCCGGCACCCCGACCCCGGCGTGCGCCTCGGCGTGACCGAGGCCGCGGTGCGCGGGCTGCTGCGGCAGGTCGGCGACGCCGTCGACGGGGTCGTCGTGCGGTCGAGCGAGCTCGACGGCGACGTCACGGAGGCGGACGTCCCGATCGAGGTGACCCTCACGATGACCGCGCGGTACGGCGTGCCGCTGCGCGAGGCGGCCGGCGCCCTGCGCGCGGCGGCGGTCTCCGCGCTCGCGCTGCACACCGAGCTGCGGATCGCTGCCGTGCACGTCGTCGTCGACGACGTGTGGCTGGACGGGGGAGGCGCGTCATGAGCACCGAGGACCGAGCGGGCGACCAGCACCACGCCGCCCACGACGGCGGGGCCGAGGCCGAGCTGCACGACCTCTCGCTCGACCTGACCGACGCCCTGCGCGGCGTCGAGGGCGTCGTCGAGGTGCTCGACGCGCGGCCTGTCGTCGTCGCCGCGATCACCGCCGTGGCGGACGGCATCGACGGCGGCGGCCCCCGCGGCCTCGTGGACGTCATGCGGACCGGGGGAGTGCTGACCGTCGCCGCCTCGGTCGCCACCGACGTCGGCCAGGCCACGCCGGAGACCCTGGCCCGCGTCGCCGCGGTGCTGCGCGACCGGGCCGGGGGCGGCTCGGGCGCCGAGGTGGTCGTGTCGGTGACCTCGCGCGTGATCGAGCCGCCGCTGCCTCGCTGAGCCGGCCCGCGCCTCCTGCGGTCGTCCTCTGCGCCTCCTCGAGGGTCTCGCGTCCCCGTCGCCCGCCCCTCAGCGGACCGTCGGAGAGGGCATGTATCTTGATGTCGAGAGACCCCCGCCGAGTACCGTGGGGGCGACCGCACGCACGCGCGACACCAGAGGAGCACCTGCCGCATGGCCACGATCATCTACACGCTCACCGACGAGGCGCCGATGCTGGCGACCTACTCGTTCCTGCCCATCGTCCAGGCGTACGCCCGCACCGCGGGGGTCGACGTCGAGACCCGCGACATCTCGCTGGCCGGACGCATCATCAGCCAGTTCCCGGAGCGGCTCACCGACGAGCAGCGACAGGGCGACGCGCTCGCCGAGCTGGGGGCCCTGGCGAAGACGCCCGAGGCCAACATCATCAAGCTGCCGAACATCTCGGCGTCGATGCCGCAGCTGAAGGCCGCCGTCCACGAGCTGCAGGGCCAGGGCTACGACCTTCCCGAGTACCCGGACTCGCCCTCGACCGACGAGGAGCGCGACGTCAAGGCCCGCTACGACAAGGTCAAGGGCAGCGCCGTGAACCCGGTGCTCCGCGAGGGCAACAGCGACCGCCGTGCGCCCCTCTCGGTCAAGAACTACGCGCGCAAGCACCCGCACCGCATGGGCGCCTGGACCGCCGAGAGCAAGACGAACGTCGCGACCATGGGCGTCGACGACTTCCGCTCGAACGAGAAGACCGTCGTGCTGCCCGCCGACGACGTGCTGCGCATCGAGCACGTCGGCGCCGACGGGTCGACCACCGTGCTGCGCGAGTCGATCCCCGTGCTCGCCGGCGAGGTCGTCGACGGCACGGTGCTGCACGTCGCCGCGCTGCACGAGTTCCTCGCCGCGCAGATCGCCCGGGCCGAGGCCGAGGGCGTCCTGTTCTCGGTGCACCTCAAGGCCACGATGATGAAGATCAGCGACCCGATCCTCTTCGGCCACGTCATCCGCGCCTTCTTCCCCCAGGTCTTCGAGAAGTACGGCGACGACCTGCGCGCCGCCGGTCTCGACCCCGCCAACGGCCTCAACGGGATCCTGCAGGGCCTCGCGT
Organism: Frigoribacterium sp. PhB107; assembly: GCF_003751515.1. Lineage (NCBI taxonomy): Bacteria > Bacillati > Actinomycetota > Actinomycetes > Micrococcales > Microbacteriaceae > Frigoribacterium > Frigoribacterium sp. PhB107. The sequence continues at coordinate 703,931 of NZ_RJKU01000002.1, forward strand.
CGCTGCCGAACGGCGACGAGATCCGCGCGGCCTTCGACCAGGGCATCGCCGACGGGCCCGACCTCGCGATGGTCGACTCCGACAAGGGCACGACCAACCTGCACGTGCCGTCCGACGTGATCGTCGACGCCTCGATGCCCGCGATGATCCGCACCTCGGGCCACATGTGGGGCCCCGACGGCGAGGAGCACGACACGCTCGCGGTCATCCCCGACTCGAGCTACGCCGGCATCTACCAGGCCGTGCTCGACGACTGCCGCGCGAACGGCGCCTTCGACCCCGCGACGATGGGCTCCGTGCCGAACGTCGGCCTCATGGCGCAGGCCGCCGAAGAGTACGGGTCGCACGACAAGACCTTCGAGATCCCCGCCGACGGCACCGTCCGCGTGCTGAACGAGGCCGGCGACGTGCTGATCGAGCACGAGGTCGCCACCGGCGACATCTGGCGCGCCTGTCAGACGAAGGACGTCCCGATCCGCGACTGGGTCAAGCTCGCCGTCACCCGCGCCCGTGCCAGCGGCACGCCCGCCGTCTTCTGGCTCGACGAGACCCGCGCCCACGACGCGACCCTGATCGGGCTCGTGCGCGGCTACCTCGCCGAGCACGACACCGAGGGCCTGCAGATCGAGATCCTGTCGCCCGTCGACGCGATGGCCTTCTCGCTCGAGCGGATCCGCCGCGGCGAGGACACGATCTCCGTCACCGGCAACGTGCTGCGCGACTACCTGACCGACCTGTTCCCGATCATGGAGCTCGGCACCTCGGCCAAGATGCTGTCCGTCGTGCCGCTGATCAACGGCGGCGGCCTCTTCGAGACCGGAGCCGGCGGCTCGGCGCCGAAGCACGTGCAGCAGCTCGTCGACCAGGACTACCTGCGCTGGGACAGCCTCGGCGAGTTCCTCGCCCTCGCGGTCAGCTTCGAGCACCTCGCCACCTCGACCGGCAACGCCCGCGCCCAGGTGCTGGCCGACACCCTCGACCGCGCGACCGGCACGTTCCTCGACGAGAACAAGTCGCCCGGCCGCAAGCTCGGCTCGATCGACAACCGCGGCAGCCACTTCTTCCTCGCGAAGTACTGGGCCGACGAGCTCGCGACGCAGACCGACGACGCCGAGCTGGCGTCGGCGTTCGCGTCGCTCGCGGCGACCCTCGGCGGGCAGGAGGAGACGATCGTCTCCGAGCTGATCGCCCCGCAGGGCACCGCGGTCGAGATCGGCGGGTACTACCACCCGGACGCCGCCGCGACCGAGGCCGTGATGCGGCCGTCGGCGACGCTGAACGCGGCGCTCGCGACGCTGTAGCAGCGCGCGGCCGCGGCTCCTTCCGCACATGCCGACCGTGAGGGTCCGACACGCCACGTGACGAAGAACGTGAGCGGCGTGTCGGCCCCCGCCGGTCGGTATTTGCGGTCCCCGCGGCTGTGTACGGTGGAGGGGATGGCGCTGCGTCGCGTCCGTCGGACGGCCGCCGGACCAGCACGCACCGCGAGCAGCGCCGCACGACGAGAGGGAACGATGACGTCCGACCAGACCAGCCCGACCGACACCGCAGAGCTGCGAGTGGGGGTGATCGGCCTCGGCTTCGCCGGATCGACCCACCTGGAAGCGTTCTCGTCCCTGCCGGGCGCCCGGGTCGTCGCGCTCGCGGGCCAGGAGGAGGCGCGCCTGCACGAGCTCGGCAGCGCCTACGGCGTCGAGCGCCTCGTCGCCGACTGGGAGGACGTCGTCGCCATGGACGACCTGGACGTCATCTCGATCGGCGTCCCCAACGCCCTGCACCACCCGATCGCGATGGCGGCCCTGCGCTCGGGCAAGCACGTCTTCTGCGAGAAGCCCCTCGCGACCACCGGCGACCTCGCCGCCGAGATGGTGCGTGCGGCACGCGACGCCGACCGCGTGCTCGAGGTCGCCTACAACCACCGGCGCCGGGCCGACGTGGCCTTCCTCGCCGACTGGCTGGCCGACGGCCCGATCGGCGACGTCTACCACGCCCGCGCGAGCTGGATGCGGCGGGCCGGCGTGCCCGGCATGGGCTCGTGGTTCACGAACAAGGAGGCGTCCGGCGGCGGCCCGATGATCGACCTCGGATCGCACGTGCTCGACATCGCCCTGCACCTGCTCGGCGAGCCGCGGGTGACGAGCGTGTCCGCCGTCGCCTACGGGGTGCTCGGCGCCGCCGGCCGCGGCGGCCGGGTCTACGGCGTCTCGTCGGCGCCCACCGGGTCCGCCTTCGACGTCGAGGACTTCTCCAGCGCCCTGCTCCGTCTCGACGACGGCGGCAGCCTGCAGCTGCAGGCGTCGTGGGCCTCGTACTCCAAGGTGCACGAGGACATCGAGGTCGAGCTGCTCGGCGCCACCGGCGGCGCGCGCCTGCACGTGGACGACTACGCGACCGACGGCACGCTCACCCTCTACTCCGACGTGCTCGGGCAGCCCGCCGAGACCCGGCCCGCCGTCCACGTGCCGGCCGGGCACCACCGCACCGTGATCGAGGGCTTCATCGCCTCGGTGCGGTCGGGGGCGTCGGCGCAGCCGGGCAGGCAGTCCGCAGGAGGCGCGGCGCCCGCGGGCGGCGAGGCCCAGTACCAGGGCCGGTACGGCGAGTACGCGCTGCACCGCAGTCGTGTCGTCGACGCGATCTACGCCTCGGCCGAGCAGGGCCGCGAGGTCGAGGTGCCGCAGGACGACGTCGACGCGGGCGTGCGCACCGGCTCCGAGGGAGGCGTCCGATGAGCGACGTCACGACCGGCACGACCGGCACGACCGCCCGGACGCGGGTCGTCGTCTGGAACGAGAACGTCCACGAGACCCGGGGTGACGAGACGGTCGCCCGGAACTACCCGCACGGCATCCACGGTGCCGTCGCCGACGGCCTAGTCGAGCTGCTCGGCGACGAGGTCGACGTCTCGACGGCCACCCTCGCCGATCCCGAGCACGGCCTCACGGAGGAGCGTCTCGCCGCCACCGACGTCCTGCTCTGGTGGGGGCACATCGCCCACGACCAGGTCGCCGACGGGGTGGTCGAGCGCGTCGTGCGGCACGTGCAGGCGGGCATGGGGCTGATCGTCCTGCACAGCGGGCACTACTCGAAGCCGTTCACGCGCCTCCTCGGCACCACCTGCTCGCTGCGCTGGCGGAACGAGGCCGAGCGCGAGCTCGTCTGGACGGTGGCGCCGACGCACCCGATCGCCGAGGGCGTGCCCGACCCGCTCGTCATCCCCGAGCAGGAGACCTACGGCGAGTTCTTCGACATCCCGACGCCGGACGAGCTGATCTTCCTGTCGACGTTCACGGGCGGCGAGGTGTTCCGCTCGGGAGCGACCTGGCGGCGCGGGCTCGGCAAGCTGTTCTACTTCTCGCCCGGCGACCAGGAGTACCCGGTGTACCACCAGCCCGAGATCCGGCGGGTGCTGGCGAACGGGGTGCGCTGGGCGCGGCCGACGCAGGCGCGACGCGACCTGACCGCCGACATGCACCCGCGCGGCTGGTTCGAGCAGGGCTGAGGAGGCGCGGGCCGGGGCGGCCGGTACCGGCTCAGTCGCGCTCGGCGAGCGACCGGCCGAGCGACACCGTCTCCGGCTCGTCCGCGTAGTGCCCGTAGGCGGGGATCGGCGCGTAGCCGACCGACTCGTAGAGCCGGATCGCCTCGGCGTGCACCGTGTTCGTCTCGATCACCATGTCGACGACCCCGGCTTTGAGGGCCGACTGCTCGAGCCAGCGCAGCACGAGCCGGGAGAGCCCGCGCCCCCGCTGGTCGGGTCGCACGAACATGCGCTTGAGCTCGGCGCGACCGTCGGGCAGGAGGCGCCAGGCACCCATCGCGACCGGTGTCGGTACGTCGTCGGCCGGGCTCGCGGCAGTGTCGCCCGCCGGGTCGTAGGCGACGGCGAACGTGCCGCGCGGCAGCTCGAACTCGGACCGGTCGATGGGGCTGTCGTCGCGTCCGCCGTACAGCTCGACGTAGAGCTGCTGCAGCCCCTCGACGAGCTGCTGCACGTCGGGGTGGTCGTACGGCAGGGCGCGGATCTCGACGGCGTCGTGCGGGGTGCTCACCTGCCCAGTCTGGCCGATCGCGCTTGGCCGGGCCCGGAGGAGGGCGACGCGGGAGGATGGGCGGGTGACCGATCCCGACCCTTCGACCCGCGCCTCCTCGGCCGCTTCCCCGCGACGAGCCGGCGGAGCGCGCGACGACGACCTGCACGAGAGGCTGGCCGCGCTGCTCGACGGCGTCCGCGACGTGGGCGGCGGCGAGGTCGACGACAGCGTGCCGCAGCTCGCCGAGGCGGACCCGGGCTGGCTGGGCGTCGCGCTGGCGCGGCCCGACGGCTCCGTGACGGCGGCGGGCGACGCGCGGCAGGCGTTCTCGATCCAGTCGGCGGTCAAGCCGTTCCTGTTCGCCCTGGCGCTCGCCGACACCGACGGCGCGGCGATCGACGCGGTCGGCATCGAGCCGACGGGCGAGGCCTTCGACGCGATCAAGCTCGAGGGCGGCACCGGCCGTCCGCCGAACCCCATGGTCAACGCCGGCGCCCTGCTGACCGCCGCGCTCGTCGACGGCGGCGACGCCGACGGCCGTGCCGAGCGGATCCTCCGCGGCCTCGTCGCCTTCGCGGGCCGTGAGCTCGAGGTCGACGACGACGTCGCCGGCTCGGAGATGCTGCTCGGCGACCGCAACCACGCCCTGGCGCACCTGATGCGCTCGGAGGGCACCCTGCACGTCGGGGCCGACGACGCCGTCTCGGCCTACGCCCGGGCCTGCGCGGTGCTCGTCGACGCCGAGGCGCTCGCGGTCATGGGCGCGACGCTCGCCCTCGGCGGACGCAACCCGGTGACGGGCGAGCAGGTCGTCTCGGCCGCGATCGCCCGCGACGTCGTGTCGGTGATGGCCACCTGCGGGGTCTACGACGGCTCCGGCCGGTGGATGCGGGAGGTCGGGGTGCCCGCCAAGTCGAGCGTCTCGGGCGCCCTCGTCCTCTCGGTGCCGGGACGCCTAGGGGCTGCGTCGTACAGCCCGCCGCTCGACCCGCTCGGCACCAGCGTCCGCGGGGCCGCGCTGATGGAGGGGCTCAGCCGCGAGCTCGGGCTGCACTCGTTCGACACCGAGCGTGGCTGAGCCGCTGAGCCGCTGAGCCGCTGAGCCATCGAGCTGCGGCGACCGTCGCGCCCTGTCGGCGGTCGCCGCTACCCTCGCTCCATGGTCCGCGTCTCCGACAAGCCCGTGCTCGACCTCACCGTCGAGCAGTGGCGCGAGTGGCTGGCCGCCACCGACGACGTCGTCGGCGTGCGCCTGAAGCTCCGCAAGAAGACGAGCAGCGCCCCCGGCATGACCTGGTCCGAGGCGCTCGACGTCGCCCTCTGCCACGGCTGGATCGACGGGCAGGGCGCGCGGCTCGACGACGACTACATGCTGACCGCGTTCCAGCCGCGACGACGGAACAGCCCGTGGTCGCAGATCAACCGCGAACACGTCGCGCGCCTGGTCGAGGAGGGGCGGATGCAGCCGGCGGGGCTCGCCGAGGTCGAGCGCGCGAAGGCCGACGGCCGGTGGGACGCCGCGTACCGGCAACGCGACGCGGTCGCGCCCGACGACCTGCAGGCCGCGCTCGCCGCCGACCCGGCCGCGGCCGCGTTCTTCGCCGGCCTGACGAAGACCGAGCGGTTCCGGGTGTTCTTCCGGCTCGCGTCGATCAAGACGCCGGCGGTGCGGGCGGCCCGCGTCCGCGACGTCGTCGAGAAGGCGGCCCGCGGGGAGCAGCACTACCGCTGACGGCGGGGCACGTGCGGGTCGGAGCCGAGCACCCGTGCACCCGGGCACTCATCCGCGCCTCGGCGGCCACCCGCCGCGGGTGGATTCCACGTCGATACGGGTGAGCATCGGACGACAGACGAGCCCGTCCCCCCGTCCGGGGGGTTAGATTTCATCGTCCCGCGGCAGCAGCTGCGCCGAGCCCCACCCGAACGTCTCGTCGGCCACCCACCGGCGTGTCCACGGGCTCGTCGCGCCGCCGCCACACCCGAGCGGGCCCCGACAGAGAGCACCCGAATGCCCAGAACCCGTGGGATCGTCGCCGATCCGCGTCTCCTCCCGAACCCGACCCTCCTGCAGGAGGCGCCCGTCGCCTCCTCGTCCCCGCACCGGCCTCGTCGCCGTGCGGGCCTCGCCGCCGCGATCGCCCTGACGCTCGCCACCGGGGGACTCGCCCTCGGCGTCGTCGCTCCGGCCTCCGCCGCCGAGCCCGTCGCCGCCGCTGCGGCCGTCGCCCCGACGCCGGGCACGAACCTGCCCGGCGCCGTGACCGACATCGCCGTCACGCCGACCGCGCCCGAGCAGGGCGCCCAGGTCACGACGACGCTCGACTTCACCGTGCCGGCCGACGCCGTCGCCGGCGACTCGTTCACGGTGCAGCTCAGCCCTCGCCTCAAGGACCTGCCCGAGACGTTCCCCGTGATCGACCTCGAGAGCGGCGCGGTCGTCGCGGACGCCGTCGTCGTGAAGACGGCGGCCTCGAACGGCGCACCCGCCGGCATCCGTCTCGTGGTGACCTTCACGGACTTCGTGCAGACGCACATGAACGTGAGCGGCTCGGCCTTCATCGAGTCGTCCTTCGACTCGACGACGACGCCCTCGGGAGTCACGTCGCCCTTCACCTCCGTCGTCGACGGCGGCGCGACCTTCACCACCCAGGTCACGCCCGTCGGGCCGGTCGGCAGCCACCTGAACGCCTCGAAGTACGGCGTCTTCACCCGGGCCGACCAGGGGCGCACGAACCCGCTGGGCGCCCTCGAGTACCGCATCGACACGCCCGTCGGCCCGTTCGCCACGGCGACGACGACCGACACCCGTCCGGCCGGCCAGACCTGGACCTTCGCCTGCGGCTCGCTGAGCTTCCAGGACCGCCAGGCCGACGCCCGCGGGCTCTACGTGGCGGGCTCGTCGAAGCCGCTCGCCGTCCCCGCCGCCTCCGTGACGTGCACCCCCGGCCAGGTCACGGTGACGTGGCCCTCGGCGCCGGCCGGGCACTTCTACCGCCTCGTCGCCCCGGTCGACTTCGCCGCCGCCACGGGGACGGGCGCGGCGCAGAGCTTCTCGAACAGCGCCGTGACCGTGCTCGCCCGTACCGAGGGCGCGACCCCCCAGTCGTTCCCGGCCCAGTCGGTCACCCGTCAGGCCAGCGCCGGAGGCGAGGCCGACGGCACCGACCTGCCCCCGGTCGTGACGCCGCCGGTGACCACGCCGCCGGTGACGACGCCGCCGGTGACGACGCCGCCGGTGACGACGCCTCCGGTGACGACGCCGCCGATCCCGACGCTGCCCGCCGGGACGAACCCCACCGTCGAGGTGCCGCCCGTCACGACCACGCCCGTGACGACCACGCCCGTGACGACCACGCCCGCCGCGACCACGCCGGTGACGACAACTCCGGCCGCGACCGCCGTCACCCCGGTGACGCGTGCGACGCCGGCCGCCGCCTCGCCCACGCGCCAGCCGTCGTCGCCGAGCTCGTCCGACTCGTCGCTCGCGTTCACGGGTGACGAGCCCCTCGCGCCCGCCCTGATCGCGCTGCTCTTCGCCGCGGTCGGGACGGCGCTCGTCGTCACGGCGCACCGTCGGGCGCGTCGAGGCTGAGTCCGCAGGAGGTGCCCCTAGAGGGATGCCGGGGGGCCGGGTCGCATGCGCGGTCCGGCCCTCCGCCATCGGTGGGGGCATCGTGCGTCGGCGCCTGTCCCCTGCCGAGGGTGGGTCATCCGCGTCGAGGGCGGGTCCGCGCTGACCTGCCCTCGACGACGATGACCCGCCCTCGACGGTGCCGGAGGCGGCACGGCGCCGCGGGCAGGCGACCCGCTCAGGCGGCGGGCGACGCGAAGACGACGCGGTTCTGGTCGTAGTGGCCCGACCCCGGGTCGAACACGCCGCCGCAGGTGATCAGCCGCAGCTGGTCGGTCGGCTGGGCGCCGAAGACCCGCGCGGTCGGGAACTCCGCCTTGGGCACGTCGACGACCTCGTCCACGACGTAGCGCACCGCGGTGCCCTCGACGGTCGTCACGGTCACCTCGTCGCCCGGCACGAGCTCCGAGAGCCGGAAGAACACCGCCGGCCCCGACGTCGAGTCGACGTGGGCGGCGATGACGGTCGGTCCGCGGCCTCCCGGACGCCCGCCTCCCGTGAACCAGCCGACCTCGTCGGCGTCGTCGGGCACCTCCATGGCGCCGGTCGAGGCGATGCCGAGGCCGATCAGGGGCTCGTCGAGCTCGATGGCCGGAACGGCGACGCGGGCAGGCTCCGCTCCGGTCCCCACGGCGGGCGCGGGTGCGGGCGCGGCCGGCGACGGTGTCGCAGGAGGTGCGGGGGAGGAGGGCGCATCGCTCGCCGCCGCCCCGGGAGGGCTCGACGCCGCGGGGTCGGCCTCGCTCGACGCGCACCCCGTCAGCACGAGGACGGCGGCGAGTCCCAGGCCGACGGCGACTCCGCGGCCGCTCCGGCCCCCGCCGAGGCGCGCCGCACGGGCGGCCCCCCGCAGGGGACCGCCCGTCCGACGCGCACCGGCCCGAGGGGTCATGCGCGTGCGGCGGCCCGACGGCGCAGCACGAGCCCGGTCGCGCCGACGAGCACCAGGCCGCCGACCGCGGCGGCGCCCACGAGCGCGCCGCTGTCCGTGCCGGACGAGGCAGACGTGCCCGCGGCGACGGCCGAGGCCGCTCCGCCGGCGCCCGTGTCGACGCCGCCGACCGGCACCTGGGTCAGCTGGCCGCGGACGACGCCCGCGGCGAAGGAAGCCGTGTGCGAGTCGCCGGTGAAGCCGGCCGGGTTCGCCTCGATCTGCGCGAGCGTGAAGCCGGTGCCGGTGTCGGCCCCCGCGTCGTTCGTCACGCCGGTGGTGAAGGGGCCCTGGAGGCAGCCGCTGGCCTCGCGCACGCCGTCGCCGTCCGCGTCGGTCGGGTTCGGGAACGCGATGCGCGGCGGGCCGGGCTGGCCGGCCGCGGCCTGGTGGATGTGCGTCGCCGTCTTCGCCGGGCTCTGGTAGTCGCCGGTGACGCCGGTCAGGGTGATGTCGTAGCAGATCACCTCGGTGTCCGAGTTGATGCGGAAGTCGAAGGTGCCGGTCGCCCCGGGCTCGCCGGCGACGGCCACGCCGTCGTTGTTGATGACCTGGTCGGGCGTCGCCATGACGGTGAACGCGCTGGTGAACGAGCTGGGCTCGGGCACGGTGGTCTCGGCCGCGGCGGGCGCGGCCACGATCAGGGTGGCGGCGGCCGCGGCCGCGCCTCCGATGGTCAGGTGTCGGACGGAACGCTTCATCGTCATGCTTCCTCTGCCTCTCGTGGACGCCGGCCCGTCGGGGGCGGCGCGTCACGCCGCCCGGTCGGACGACGCCTGTCACGAGGGCCTACGACGACGACCCGTCCGGCGTTCACCGACGACACGAGAAAGATCTGACGAGACCGTGACCGAGCACGACGGGGCGGTCGTGGTCAGCGTCCGCCACACCGCGTCGATGAACGCGCACGGGCTCCACGACGTACTTCCTCTCGAGAGCTCCTGGTGATCCGTCGGGAGCCGCCCCGTAGGCTGAGAGGAGCCGGATGTCGCTCGTCGTCACGCGTCCCGGCACGCAGGAGGGGAGCCCGATGAGCCAGCCGACGCCCGGCCCCTCGGCGCAGACCACCTCTCCGCAGACGCCCTCGACGGGCCTCGACGTGTCGGCCGCCTTCGCCGAGCACGGCTCGGCCCTGCTCGGCTTCGCCGTCAACGCCCTCCGCGACCGCGCCCTCGCCGAGGACTGCGTGCAGGAGACGTTCCTCCGCGCCTGGCGTGCCCGCGCCTCCTTCGACCCGGCCCGCGGCGGCGAGCGCACCTGGTTGTTCGCGATCGAGCGGCGCGTCGTGCTCGACGTGCACCGCGCCCGTCAGCGCGCGCCGCTGCTGGTGCCCGACGAGCACGCGCCCGAGCTGGCGGCCCCCGCGGCCGACCCGCTCGAGCGGCTCGGCATCGTCGAGGGGCTGGCGCGCCTCAGCGACGAGCACCGCGAGGTCGTCGTCGCCGTCCACCTGACCGGGCTCAGCTACCAGGAGTTCTCCGACGTGTCGGGCGTCCCGGTCGCCACCCTCCGCACGCGGTGCTTCTACGCCCTGCGCGCCCTCCGCACCCACCTCGACGACGGGGAGAACCTCTCATGACCGACCCCACGTCCGAACCCGCCGCGAACCCGGCGGGCTCCGAGTCCGACCGCCGCGCCGAGCTGATCGCCGCCGCCCTCGCGTCCGACCTGTCGCCCGCGGAGGCCGTCGAGCTCGACGCCCTGCGCGTCGTCGACCCCACCGTCGACGACGAGATCGCCTCGCTCGGCGGGGTCGTGGCGCGGCTCGGGCCCGTCGGCACCTGGCAGGACGCCCCGGCCGACGCCGCGCTGCGCGACCGGGTCGAGTCGGCTGTCGCCCGGGACGGGTCGTCCGACGCCGCTGAGCGAGCTGAGCCGGCCGCCGCCGGCGCCGCCGCAGCGGACGCCCAGCGAGCCGAGCGAGCCGACCCCTCAGACCGAGCCGAGGAGGCGGCGGTCGCGGCAGGCGCCCCGGCTCCGCTCCCCGGGGACGCGTCGGCCCCGGTGGTCCCCCTGCGCCCCCGCCGGTCGCGCCGCGTCGCCCTCACCGTACTCGGCGCAGCGGCCTGCGTCGCGGTCGGCGTCGGCGGCGGCGTGCTCGCCGCGACGCCCCGCGACGCCCACGTCGCCGGCCCGCCCGGCACCCTCGGCGCCGTCGAGCACGTGGCGTTCGCCGGTGAGCCGTCGGGAGTCGCCGTCGACGGCGACCTCGTGGCGCACACCTGGGGCACCGAGACCGTGCTCACGGTCGACGGCCTGCCGACCGGGCAGGCGTTCTCGGTCGTCGTCGTCGACGACACCGGTGCCGAGCACGAGTCGGGGGCGTTCCTCGGCACGGACGTGACCATCGACTGCCGCATGAACGCGGCGGTGCTGCGCGAGCACGTCGTCGCCGTCGAGGTGCGCGGTGCGGACGGCGTCGAGATCGCGACCGCCTCGGTGCCCTCCGTCGACGCCTGACCCGCGCCTCCTGCTCTCCTCGTCCAGGAACACGGGTCCTGCGTCTGCGCTGCGCAGGACTGGCGGTCCTGAGTCGTGCACGATCCAGGACTCCGCGGTCGCGACTTCCTGGATCGTGCAGCAGGCGCTGGCCCGGCCCGCCGCGCCGTCGCGGTGGCATCATCGACGGGTGACCACTGACACCGACCCGACGCCCCCCGTCACGTCCGGAGCCGACGCCGCCACCGCCTCCTCGACCGACGCGTCGACCGACTCCACGGCGTCCCAGGCGACACGGGTCGCCGCGGTCGTCTACAACCCGATCAAGGTCGACCTCGACGCGGTGAAGGCCGCGGTCGCCCGTGCCGAGGGCGCCGCCGGCTGGGGCACGACGCTCTGGTTCGAGACGAGCGAGGACGACGCCGGCCAGGGCCCCGCCCGCGAGGCCGTCGAGGCCGGGGCGACGATGGTCATCGCGGCCGGCGGAGACGGCACCGTGCGGGCGGTCGCCGAGACGGTCCACGCCTCCGACGCCTCGCTCGCCCTGCTGCCGAGCGGCACGGGCAACCTGCTCGCCCGCAACCTCAAGCTCACCCTCGAGGACCTCGACAACTCCCTCGAGACCGCTTTCTCGGGCGAGGACCGCGACATCGACCTCGGCATGCTCGAGATCCGCCGCGAGGACGGCTCGTCGAGCGAGCACGTCTACGTCGTGATGACCGGCCTCGGCATCGACGCGAAGATGCTCGCCAACACCGACGACGACCTCAAGAAGAAGGTCGGCTGGCTCGCCTACGTGAAGGCGCTCGTCGCCACGCTGCGCGACGAGAACCAGCTCGTGTTCCGCTACAGGATCGACGGCGGCAAGCAGCGCGACATGCACGCGCACACGATCATCGTGGGCAACTGCGGCGCCCTGCCCGCGAACATCGTGCTGCTGCCCGACGCGGCGATCGACGACGGCTTGTTCGACATCCTGCTGCTGCGCCCGAAGGGCGTCCGCGGCTGGGCCCACATCCTGTTCAAGGTGTTCTGGGAGAACGGCGTCGTGCGTCGCCTGCCCTTCGCCGACAAGCTGCCCGGCACCGAGAACGAGGCGCTGCGCTACGTCAAGGCGAAGCAGATCGAGGTCGAGCTCAAGAGCCCGGAGGACATCGAGGTCGACGGCGACGGCTTCGGCGTCGCCACGGGCTTCCGCACCTGGATCGCGCCGGGTGGGCTGACCGTGCGGGTGCCCCGCTCGTAGGGAGCCCGAGGCGCCCGACGGGCCGCCTCCCGGGCCACCGGGACTCCGGGCGGGTTCGTCTCGGGCAGGCCGTCACGGCTGCCCGTTCGGGACGAACTCGCCCGTGCTCCGGTGGGTGTCAGCCAGTGCTGGCCAGCGGCCTCAGACCACCGTCAAGGAGGTGCGGGTCGCCTCGAGCACGGCCGTCACCGACCGCGCGTCGTCGAGCGAGTGCAGCGGCGAGTCCGTGCGCCCCTCGGCGACGAACGCGGCCAGCGCCGTCGCCTCGTACGCGAGCCCGTCCCGGCCCCGCAGCACCGACGGGTCCCGCCACGTCGCCGTGCCGTCGGCGGTGGACACCTCGAAGGAGGCAGGGAAGACCAGGTGCTCGAGCATCCGCACGGTGCCGGTCGAGCCGCTGATCGTGCCGAGGCCCGGCGACGTCGTGAGCAGGCTCGTGACCGCCGTGCCGACGCGGCCCTCGGCGGTGCGGAGCGCGATCGCCGCCTCGAGGTCGACGCCGTCGGCGCGGGTCGTGCCCGTGGCCCGGACGTCGACCGGCCGGCCGATCGCGAACTGGGCGAACCAGACGGCGTAGACGCCGATGTCGAGCAGCGCGCCGCCGCCGAGCGACGGGTCGGCCATGCGCCCGCCCGACGACAGGTCGTTCGCCCAGGCCACGTCGGCCGTAGCGAGCCGGACGTCCCCGATCTCGCCGTCGGCGAGCAGCCGGGCGAGCACGGTGCTGTGCGGCACGTAGCGCGTCCACATGGCCTCCATGGCGAGCACCCCGGCCGCGCGGGCGGCGGCGATCAGCCGGTCCGCCTCCTCCGTCGTCGTCGCGAACGGCTTCTCGACCAGCACGTGCTTGCCGGCGCCGATCGCGAGCAGGGCGTCGGGCACGTGGCTCGTGTGGGGCGTGGCGACGTAGACGACGTCGACCTCGGCCAGGGCGACCAGCGCCTCCTGCCCCTCGACCGCCGTGGCGACGCCGTGGGAGGCGGCGAAGCGCTCGGCCTTGTCGAGCGTGCGCGACGAGACGGCGACGACCCGCTGGTCGGTGTGCGCGTGCAGGGCGTCGGTGAAGTCGCCTGCGATCTCGCCGGTGCCGATCACTCCCCAGCGCAGGGCGGGCCCGCCGCGCAGCGGGGTCGCGGTCGACTCGGGGAACGTGAGGGACGACGAGGACGAGGGTGCGGTCGAGCTGGTCACGGTGCCTCCGGGGGAGTGGGCGGGACGAGGGGCGCGGGCGGGCTGGCGGGCGCGGGCGGTCTGGGGGGAGCGGACGGGCTGGCGGGCGCGGACGGGCTGGTGGGCGCGGCGCCGGCCGAGCGCGTCGTGATCTCACGCTGCAGCACGAGCGCCGCCCCGCCGACGGCCGCCGCGTCGGCGACGTACGCCGACAGCTCGACGCTGACGCCGTGGGCGGCCCGGGCGAAGAAGTCCTCGTCGACGCGCCGCCGGACCGCCTCGAGGTAGAGGGCGCCGGCGATGGCGAGGCTCGGCCCGGCGAGCACGATCGAGTCGAGGTCGAGCACGTTGGCGATCGAGACGACCGCGGCGGCGAGGTGCTCGGCCGAGTCGCGGATGAGCTCGAGGGCGAGCGGGTCGCCGTGGACGGCCGCCGTGGCGACCACGCTGAAGTCGGCGTAGGGGTCGGTCAGGCCGGTGAGGGCGAAGCCGGCCTCGCGCCCGGCGGCCACCGCGGCACGGGCCCGGAGCGCGACGCCGACCGGCCCCGCGAGCTTCTCGACCGTCGTGTTCGCCAGGAACGGCCCGGGCGCGCGGCTCATCACCTGCCCGAGCTCGCCGGCGTTCGAGCTGGCCCCGCGGAACACGACGCCGTCGAGCACGATGCCCGCGCCGATGCCCGCCCCGTAGTAGACGGTGCAGTGCGCCGCCGAGTCGGCGACGGAGCCGCCCCAGAACTCGCCGATGGCCGCCGCGGTGGCGTCGTTGTCGAGGACGACGGGCAGGCCGGTGGCTTCGGTGACGGCGCTCACCAGGGGGAACCCGGCCCACGCCTCCAACGGGGGAGCGCCGTGGATGCTGCCGTGGCGGAGGTCGATCGGCCCCGGGGTCACGAGGCCGAGGCCGGCGACGCGCTCGGCGGGGACGCCCAGCCCGCCGAGGAAGTCGGCGACCACGGCGGCGATGCGCGCGACCGCGGCGTCGGGCGCCTCGCCGTAGACGCCGTGGGTGCGGAGCCGGCCGACCATGGCCCCGCCGAGGTCGGTGAGCACGACCGTGACCGCGTCCGCGCCGAGCTGCACGCCGAGCGCGAAGCGGGCGAGCGGGTCGATGCTGAGCAGGGTGCGCGGCTTGCCGCCGGTCGACTCGCGGCGGCCCGCCTCGACGACGAGCCCGTCGACCATCAGCTGCCGCACGACGTTCGACATCGTGGCCTGCGTCAGGCCGGTGCGCTCCGCGAGCTCGACCCGGCTGATGGGCCCCTGCGAGCGGATCAGGTCGAAGGCGAGCCCGCGGCTCGTCGGGGCGCTCGAGAGCAGGCGCGGGTTGACCATGTGGTACCTCCAACCCGTAGTCTAGGGTCTGAGCGGCTTACTTAGGCTGCTTGACGAAGGGGTCGGAGATCCCTGGACGCAAAGGGACACCATGGCCTTCTCCCCCCTGCACGACGACTGGACCGTCGAGGCCGTCACCGGTCCGGTGCCCGACGCCGTGGCCGGCCGACGAGTCCCGGCGACCGTGCCGGGCCAGGTGCACACCGACCTGCTGGCCTCCGGCCTCATCACCGACCCGTTCGACGGCGACGCCGAGTCGGCCCAGCAGTGGATCGGCGACACCTCGTGGCGCTTCTCGACCACGTTCACCTGGCACGACGACGGGTCCGCCCGCCACGACCTCGTCGCCGAGGGCCTCGACACCGTCGCGGTGGTCGAGCTGAACGGCCGCGTCGTCGCCCGGACCGAGAACCAGCACCGCAGCTACCGCGTCGACGTGAGGGAGGCGCTGGTCGAGGGGCGGAACGCGCTCACCGTCACCTTCGCGGCCCCCGTCGCCGAGGCCGAGGCCCGGGTCGCCCTCCACGGTGCCCTGCCCCACGTCAACCACCACCCGTTCAACATGCTGCGCAAGCAGGCCAGCTCGTTCGGCTGGGACTGGGGCGTCGACGTGGCCGGCGCCGGCATCTGGCGGCCGATCGGGCTCGACTCGTGGTCCGGCGTCCGGATCGCCTCGGTGCGTCCGCTCGTCGGCGTGGACGGGACCGCCGGCACCCTCGACGCCCGCGTCGCGCTCGAGTGGGACGGCGTGACGACCGGCGAGCACCGCGTCGCCGTCGAGGTGACCTCGCCCGAGGGCGACCGCGTGGCCGACGCGAGCGTCGTCGTCGCGGCCGGCACCGCCGACGCCGCGCTCGGGCTCGTCGTCCCCGACGCGCGGCTCTGGTGGCCGCTCGGCCACGGCGACCAGCCGCTGTACGGCGTCCGCGTGACCGCGGCGCCCGCGGACGACGGCGCAGGAGGCGGTGCGCCCGACGCGACGATCGCCTCCTGGGCTTCGCGGATCGGCTTCCGCACCGTGCGCGTCGACACGACGCCGGACGCCGACGGCACGCCCTTCGTGGTGCTCGTGAACGAGCGCGTCGTGCAGGTGCGCGGGGCGAACTGGATCCCCGACCACGCGTTCGTCACCGAGATCGACCGCGACCGCTACCGGCGTCGCGTCGCCGACGCGACCGAGGCGAACATGAACCTGCTGCGCGTCTGGGGCGGCGGCATCTACGAGTCGGACGACTTCTACGACGCCTGCGACGAGGCGGGCGTGCTGGTCTGGCAGGACTTCCTCTTCGCCTGCGCGGCCTACGCCGAGGAGGACTGGCTGGCGGCCGAGGTCGAGGCCGAGGCGCGCGAGGCGATCACGCGGCTCAGCCCGCACCCGTCGCTGGTCATCTGGAACGGGAACAACGAGAACATCTGGGGCTTCGTCGACTGGGGCTGGAAGGCCGAGCTGCAGGGCCGCACCTGGGGCGACGGCTACTACCGCGACCTGCTGCCGCGGCTCGTCGCCGAGCTCGACGGCACCCGCGCCTACTCGCCGGGCAGCCCGTTCTCGTTCGGCGACCCCGGGGCGTCGGACGACGAGGTGCACCCGAACGACCACCGCCACGGCACGATGCACATCTGGGACGTCTGGAACCGCCGCGACTACACGGCCTACCGCGAGTACCCCGCCCGCTTCGTCTCGGAGTTCGGGTTCCAGGGCCCACCGGCCTGGTCGACGCTCGTCGGCTCGGTGCACGACGAGCCGCTCGACCCGTACGGCCACCAGATGCTCGTGCACCAGAAGGCCGAGGAGGGCAACCTCAAGCTCGAGCGCGGCATGCAGGGCCACCTGCCGGCCCCGGCGACCATCGAGGACTGGCACTGGGCCACGCAGCTCAACCAGGCCGCAGCGATCCGGTTCGGCGTCGAGCACTTCCGGTCGCTCGCGCCGCTCAACACCGGCACGATCGTCTGGCAGCTGAACGACGACTGGCCCGTCACGTCGTGGGCCGCGGTCGACTTCGACGAGCACCGCAAGCCGCTCTGGTTCGCCTTGCGCGACTGCTACGCGCCGCGCCTCGCGACGATCCAGCCGCGCGGCGACTCGCTCGCCGTGGTGCTGCTCAACGACGTCGACGACGCGTGGGCGGGCGACGTCGTGCTGCGCCGCACGAGCTTCTCGGGCGACGTGCTCGACGAGGTCGTCGTGCCCGGGGCCGTCGGCTCCCGGGGCAGCGTCGAGCTGGAGGTGCCGTCCCCGCTCGTCGACGCGCTCGACCCCGTCGCCGAGCTGCTCGTCGCCGTGCTGCCCGGCTTCGGCTCGGGCCGGGCGGTCTGGGACGCGGCCGAGGTCGTCGACCAGCGCCTCGACCCTGACCCCGTCGCCACCGAGGTCGTCCGCGACGGCGACGCCTGGCTCGTCACCGTGACGGCGCGCAGCTACGCCCGCGACGTCACCCTGCTGGTCGACGTCCTGGACCCGCGGGCGACGGTCGACCGCGGCCTCGTCACCCTGCTCGCGGGGGAGTCGGCGACGTTCCGCGTCGAGGGGGCCGCGGACGTCGACCCGCACGCGCTCACAGGCCGGGGCGTGCTCCGGCACGCGAACGGCCTGCTGCTGGCGGTGGCGCCCTGACCGAGGTCCTGACCGGCCTCGTGACGCAGGAGGCGCCTCCGCGGCTCCGCAGGTCGACCGTGGTCCCCGCGGTGGGCGATACTGCACTGGTGTCCCCGCCCGTGGGCGCCGGCACGGCCGGCGCGCCTCCCTCCCTCCCGGCCATCGGCTTCGTGCAGCGCCGGGCGCCCTTCAGCCTGGGGATCGACCCGTTCCACACCGCGTTCCTCGCGGGCATGGAGGCGGCGGCGACGCGGGCCGGGGCGACGGTGCTGCTGCAGCTGGTGGCCGACCACGACGACGAGCTCGCCTGCTTCCGCCGCTGGGCCGCCCAGGGCTGGGTGCGCGGCGTCGTGCTCGCCGACCTCGTCGACGACGACCCGCGGCTGCCCGTGCTCGCGGCCCTCGGGCTGCCCACGGTCGTCCTCGGCCAGGAGCCGCAGGGCGGGGGCGTCTCGACCGTCGAGGTCGACGACCGGGGCGCGATGCGCCAGGCCGTCGCGCACCTCGTGGGCCTCGGCCACTCGGTGATCGGGCGGGTCAGCGGGCCCGTGGAGCTCGGCCACACGCGGGCGCGCTCGGAGGCCTTCGACCTCACCGTCGGACGAGGAGGCGCGAGCGGCCTGGTCCTGCCGGGCGACTACTCGGCCGAGAGCGGCGAGGCGCAGACCCGCCGGCTGCTGCGCGGGCCGCGGCGGCCCACGGCGATCGTCTACGACAACGACGCGATGGCGGTGGGCGGCCTGGCCGCGGCGGCCGACCTCGGCGTCTCCGTGCCGGGCGACCTCTCGCTGCTCGCGTGGGACGACTCGCCCCTCTGCCAGCTCGCGACGCCCCCGCTGTCCGTGGTGAGCCGCGACGTGCCGTCGCTGGGGGAATCCGCGACGCGCACCGTGCTCGCGATGCTCGACGGACGACCCGAGATGCTCGTCCGCGCTCCGGACAGCGAGATCGTCGTGCGCGGCACCACGGCGCCGCCCCGCCGCTGACCTGCCCACCCTCCTCATTCAGGAACATCGGTCCTGAGCCTCGCCACGGGGGGAGGCGCCGTCCTGATCCGTGCACGAGTCAGGACCGCAGCCGCCCCCGTTCCTGAATCGCGCCTCCTCGATGGCTACATCGCCCGGCAACGGTCCGGTCACGGTTCCTGAGGCTTGCTCCCACAAACTTGACGGACTTAATTTAGTCGGGTAACAATGACCCGACAGCGCGGCCCAGCCCGCCTGTGACAACGAAGTCGGCGTCGACTGCCCCGAGTGGTCGCGCCCTGGGAAAGGATCAACGATGTTCCTCCGCGCAACCACGGGCCGCAGGCCCGTCCGCAGGGCCTGGGCGATCGGGGCGGCAGCCGCCGCCACCGCTCTGACCCTCGGCCTCACCGGCTGCTCCGCCGGCGGCTCGGGCTCGAGCAGCCCGAGCGACACGCTCGTCGTCTACACCGGCCAGGCCGGCGACTACCAGATCAACTTCAACCCGTACTCGCCGTCGTCCATCGGCGGCATCGGCGCGATCTACGAGTCGCTCTTCTTCGTCACCAACGTGAACACCGAGGACTACGAGCCCCTGCTCGGCAGCGAGTACACCTGGAACGACGAGGGCACGCAGCTCGACGTCACCCTGCGCGACGACGCGACCTGGTCCGACGGCGAGGCCTTCACGGCCGACGACGTCGTCTTCACCTTCGAGATGCTGCTCGACACCCCCTCGATCAACACCAACGGCTTCGACGGCACGGTCACCGCCGCCGACGACACACACGTCACCTTCACCTGGGACCACCCGGCGTTCGTGACCGGCCCGGCCCTGCTCGGCCGCACGCCGATCGTGCCCGAGCACCTCTGGAGCGACATCGACCCCACGACCGACGTCATCGCCGAGCCCGTCGGCACCGGCGCGTACACGATGGACGACTTCAAGGCGCAGGCCTTCACGCTGGCCGCCAACCCGACCTACTGGGGCGGCGAGCCCGCGGTCAAGAAGGTCCGCTACCTCTCGCTGTCCGGCAACACCGCGGGCGCCGACGCGCTCGCGGCGGGCACGATCGACTGGCAGACCGGCCCGGTGCCCGACATCCAGAACGTCTCGAAGAACTACCCCGGCTACGACGCCGTGACGATCCCGCAGAACCAGGTCGCGCTGATGACCTGCTCGAACGCCGAGCTCGGCTGCGAGGGCCCCCAGACGGATCCGGCCGTCCGCCAGGCGATCTACTACGCGCTCAACCGCGACCAGGTGAACTCCCTCGCGTTCCAGGACACCGCCAGCGAGGTGTCGCCCACGTTCGCGCTGACGAGCACGCAGGAGGACCTCATCTCGAGCGCCGTCGCCGAGCCCGTCGCCCCGTCCGCTCCCGACCTCGACAAGGCGTCGTCGCTGCTCGAGGACGCCGGGTACGCCAAGGGCTCCGACGGAATCTACGCCAAGGACGGCCAGGAGCTGAAGCTGACCGTCGAGGTCGTCACCGGCTGGACCGACTACATCACGGCGATCGACACGATGGGCCAGCAGCTCAAGGCCGCCGGCATCTCGCTGACCGCCTCGCAGTCGTCGTGGAACGAGTGGACCGACAAGAAGAGCAAGGGCAACTACCAGCTCGCCATCGACTCGCTCGGCCAGGGCGCCGCGTCCGACCCGTACTACCTCTACGACCAGTACTTCAACACCGCCTACACGGCGGCGGTCGGCGAGGCGGCACCGACGAACATGGCCCGCTTCAGCGACCCCGCGGTCGACGCGGCGCTCGAGACCCTCAAGGCCACGAACCCCGAGGACACGGAGGCGCGCCAGGCGCAGTTCGACGTGATCCAGGCCGCGATCGTCGAGGACATGCCCTACGTGCCCGTCCTCACCGGCGGCACGACGAGCGAGTACCACTCGTCGAAGTTCACCGGCTGGCCCACGATGGACGACCTCTACGCGTTCCCCGCCATCTGGGCCTCGCCGGACAACTCGATCATCTTCAAGTCCCTGAAGCCGGTCGGCGAGTAGCCGTGGCGGAGGAGGAGCTCGTCGTCGTGAGGACCGGTGAGGACACGTGAACTACTTCGTCCGGAAGCTCGGCTTCTACGCGGTCGCCCTGTGGGCCGCGCTGACCATCAACTTCCTGATCCCGCGCCTGCTGCCGGGCAACCCGGTGGACATCCTGCTGGCCAAGCTGCAGCAGCGCGGCGGGATCGTCACCCCTGACACCCGCAAGGCGTACGAGCTCCTCCTCGGAGGCGACTCCTCCGACCCGCTCCCGGTGCAGTACTGGAACTACCTGATCAACATCTTCAAGGGCGACCTCGGCATCTCGGTCGGCTACTTCCCGACCCCGGTGACCGAGGTCATCGGGTCGTCGCTGCCCTGGACGATCGTCCTCGTCGGCCTGGCGACCGTGATCGGCGCAGGGCTCGGCGTCCTGCTCGGCGCGTTCGTCGGCTGGAAGCCGGGCACCTGGCTCGACTCGCTCGTGCCGGCCACCACGCTGCTGGCGGCGGTGCCCTACTTCTGGCTCGCGCTGATCCTCGTGTACGTGCTCGCCACCTCCCTGAGGCTGTTCCCCTCGCAGGGCGGCTACGACGTCGTGCTCGACCCGGGGCTGAACTGGCAGTTCATCTCGTCGGCGGTCGAGTACGGGTTCCTGCCGGCGCTCACCATCGTGATCGCGTCGATCGGCGGCTGGCTGCTCGGCATGCGCAACATGATGGTCTCGACGCTGTCCGAGGACTACGTGCTCACGGCGCAGGCCAAGGGCCTCAGCCAGGGCCGCATCCTCCGCGGCTACGCGGCCCGCAACGCGGTGCTGCCGAGCGTCGCCGGCTTCGCCATCTCGCTCGGGTTCGTCGTCTCCGGCTCGATCGTCACCGAGCAGGTGTTCTCGTACCCGGGCATCGGCGGCAAGCTCCTGTCGGCCGTCACGAACAACGACTACGCGCTGATGCAGGGCATCTTCCTCTTCATCACGCTGGCCGTGCTCGGCGCCAACCTCGTGGTCGACCTCTTCTACGGGATCATCGACCCCCGCACCCGGGCGCGCAGCTGATGGCCCGCCGCACCACCAGCAGGAGGCAGCACCCATGACGAACGTCGCCCCCGACACGACCACCACGGTCGTCGACTCGACCTCGCAGCTCGCCGCCGAGGCCGCCGATCTCGGCAAGCCGAGACGCTCCGCCTGGCGGCTGATGCTGCCGACCATGACCCCGTGGCTCGCCGCCGGGCTCGGCCTGGTCGGCGCCATCGCGCTCTTCGGCATCGTCGGCCCGTTCTTCGTGCAGGACCCGACCGTCATCCGCGACATCGGCCTCACCGGCCCGTCGGCCCAGCACCTCCTCGGCACGACCCAGACCGGGCAGGACGTCTTCGCCCAGCTCGCCTGGGCCACCCGCGGCTCGCTGCAGATCGGCTTGATCGTCGGCATCCTCGCGACGGCCCTCTCGGCCTTCTTCGGCATCCTCGGCGCCTACATCGGCGGGTTCACCGACGAGGCGTTCTCGCTGTTCTCGAACGTGTTCCTCGTGATCCCCGGCCTGCCCCTCGTCATCGTGATCTCGGGCTTCGTGCCCCAGGAGCAGCGCGGGCTCTGGACGATCGGCATCGTGCTGGCGATCACCGGCTGGGCCGCGTCCAGCCGGGTGCTGCGGGCGCAGACCCTGTCGATCCGCAGCCGCGACTACGTGGCCGCGGCCCGCGTCGCCGGCGAGAAGCCGTGGCGCGTCATCTCGGTCGAGATCCTGCCGAACCTGCTGCCGGTGCTCGCGTCGCAGTTCGTCTTCGCGGTGATCGCGGCCATCCTCGGGGAGGCGGGCCTGTCGTTCCTCGGACTGGGCGCCTCCAACTCGTCGACCCTCGGCACGATGCTGTTCTACGCGCAGAACGGCTTCGCCCTGCCGCTCGGCGCCTGGTGGTGGTTCGGCCCTCCCGGTCTCATCATCGCCCTGTTCGGCACCGGCCTCTCGCTGATCAACTTCTCGATCGACGAGATCATCAACCCCAAGCTCAAGAACGTGCGCCTGCACCGCAAGCGCGCCCGTCTCGCGAAGAAGGCCTCCCGATGACCCCCACGCAGGAGGCGCCCACAGCGTCCCGGCCCCGCACCCGTCGCGACGCGGTGCTGACGATCGACGACCTCACCGTCGTCTACGAGGTCGAGAACCCGGTCACGGCGGTCAAGTCGGCGAGCCTGACGCTCGCGCCGGGCGAGATCCTCGGGCTGGCGGGGGAGTCGGGCTGCGGCAAGACGACCCTCGCCTACGCGATCAACCGGCTGCACAAGCCGCCGGCGCGCATCGCGACGGGCTCGATCACGTTCCACGACCGCGACGGCACGGACGTCGACCTCCTCGCCCTCGGCGAGCAGGAGCTGCGGGCGTTCCGCTGGTCGAAGCTGTCGATGGTGTTCCAGGGCGCGATGAACGCCCTCAACCCGGTGACGACGATCCTCACGCAGCTGGACGACGTGCTCGTCACGCACGAGAAGCAGCTGAGCAAGGCGCAGCGGCGTGCGCGGGCGGCCGAGGTGCTCGAGCGCGTCGGGGTCGACCCGGTACGGCTGCGCTCGTACCCGCACGAGCTGTCGGGCGGCATGCGCCAGCGCGTGATGATCGCGATGGCGATGCTGCTCGAGCCGCAGATCATGATCATGGACGAGCCGACCACGGCCCTCGACGTCGTCGTGCAGCGCGACATCCTGCGCGAGATCGTCCGGCTGCGCGACGAGCTCGACTTCGCCGTCGTGTTCATCACGCACGACCTCCCGCTGCTGCTCGAGATCAGCGACCGCATCGCCGTGATGCTGCAGGGCGAGATCGTCGAGCTGAGCACCGCCGAGCAGATCTACGCCGACGCCCAGCACCCCTACACGCGCCGCCTGCTCAGCTCGTTCCCGAGCCTCAGCGGCTCGCGCGGCGCCTTCATCCGCACCGGCGTCGACGAGGGCTCGCCCCTCGAGCAGGACACCCGCACCATCGTGCTGCCCGACCCCGACGACCTGGAGGACCCGCGATGACCAGCATCCACGTCACCGACCTGACCAAGGACTTCTCGGTCCGCAAGGGCATCGGCCGCGAGGCGTTCCGGGCCGTCGACTCGGTGTCGTTCGACCTGCTGCCCGGCCGCACGGTCGCCCTCGTCGGCGAGTCGGGCTCGGGCAAGTCGACCATCGCCCGCATGCTGGCGAAGCTCGAGAAGCCGAGCTCGGGCAAGATCGACGTGACGCTCGACGACGGCACGCCCGTGATGGGCTCGGTCTACCGGCGACACGTGCAGATGGTGTTCCAGGACCCGTTCGCGTCGCTCAACCCGTTCCACTCCATCGAGCACCACATCGCGCGGCCGCTGCGGATCCACCGCCGCACGAGGGGTCGCGCCGAGACGCACGAGCGCGTGCTCGACATGCTCGAGCGCGTCAACCTGCGCCCCGCCGAGGACATGGCGGCTCGTCGTCCGCACGAGCTGTCGGGCGGACAGCGTCAGCGGATCGCGATCGCCCGGGCCCTGGCCCCCGGTGCCCAGGTGCTCATCGCCGACGAGCCGGTCTCGATGCTCGACGTCTCGATCCGCCTCGGCGTCCTCAACCTGATGGGCCGGCTGCAGCGCGAGGACAACCTCGCCGTGCTCTACATCACGCACGACCTCGCCACGGCGCGGCACTTCTCGGACGAGATCCTCGTGCTCTACCGCGGCCGGGTCGTCGAGCGGGGTCCCGCGGACGACGTCATCCTCGACCCGCACCACGACTACACGAAGCTGCTCGCCCTCGCCGCGCCCGACCCCGAGCGTGTCGGCAAGGTCGTCAGCGACGAGTCGGCCCCCGACCGCTCGAGCATCGACAACTCGATCTGCTACGACCACTACGCCGGCGCGTGGGTGCAGGCAGGGTCGGCCCCGGCGGGCGAGGCGCTCGCCGCGAAGGCCGCGGTCCGCTGACGTGCGGCTGCTGCACTGGGGCGCCGACGCCCTGCACCTGACCTTCGCCCTGCCCGACGACGCGCCGGTCGCGCTGGTCGCCATCGAGCCGGGGGCGGTGCCGACCGGCGAGGCCGCGCCGGCGCCGGATCAGGGCGCCGGCCCGGACGCGGCCTCACCCGCGCTCTGGCCGGGCGACGTCGGCGACGTGCCCGACCGCCTCCTGCAGGCCCTGGTCGAGGTGTCGGCGTTCGGGCACGGGCGGTTCCCCGGCAGCCTCCGGCACGTCGACACCGTGCTCGGCGCGGCCCTGCGGCACGTGTCGCACGAGGCCGGCGTCGACGACGACGGCACGGCCCGGCTGCGGATCGAGCAGCGCGACGACGCCTCGGGCCTCGTCGTCACCAGCGTGTTCGAGGCGCAGGAGGCGGTGGCCGCGTTCCGCACGCACACCGAGGTCGGCCTCGCCCCCGGCGCCGTCCCGCTCACCCTCGACGCCGTGTCGACGATCGCGACCGGGGCGTTCCTCGGCCGCGACGACGACGTCGACGCGTTCGCCCTCGCGACGGCGGCGAACGACTGGGTGGCCGAGAGCCGCTGGTCGACGACCCCGCTGCGCGACGCCGGGCTCGCGCGCATCGACCGCGACGTGCAGCACCAGCCGCCGCGCACGCGGCTCGTCGTCGGCGACCGCGGCTCGTGGTCGAGCGGCGAGGCCGTGCCCACCGCCGCGCTGCTCGCCCGCGACGGCTCGGCCGCACTCGCCTGGCAGGTCGAGCACGCCGGGCCCTGGCTGTTCGAGCTCGGCGAGACGCGGCACGGTGCCTACCTGCTGCTGTCCGGACCGACCGACCCCGAGAACCACTGGAGCCTCGTGCTCCGCCCCGGCGAGGTCTTCACGTCGGCGTCGGCCTCGGTCGCCGTCGCGGCAGGCGGCATCGACCAGGTCCTGGCCGCGATGACGGCCCAACGTCGTGCCACGCGCCTCGTGCGCGCGGTCGACCACGACCTGCCCGTCGTCTTCAACGACTACATGAACACGCTGATGGGCGACCCGACCACCGAGAAGCTGCTGCCGCTCGTCGACGCCGCGTCCGAGGTCGGGGCGGACTACTTCTGCATCGACGCCGGCTGGTACGCCGAGGGCCACTGGTGGGACACGGTCGGCGAGTGGCAGCCCGCCGCGAGCCGGTTCCCCGGCGGGATCGACGAGGTGCTCGACCGGATCCGCGACCGCGGGATGGTGCCGGGGCTGTGGCTCGAGCCCGAGGTGATCGGCGTGCGGTCGCCGCTCGCCGCGTCCCTGCCGGACGACGCGTTCTTCAGCCGGGGCGGCGTCCGCGTGGCCGACCACGGCCGGCACCTGCTCGACCTGCGGAGCCCCGCCGCGCGCGCCCACCTCGACGGGGTCGTCGACCGTCTCGTCGGCGACCACGGCGTCGGCTTCTTCAAGATGGACTACAACACGATGACGGGCCCCGGCACGGACGCCGGCGGGCTCGCTCCCGGTGCGGGCCTGCTCGAGCACACGCGGGCGCTGCTCGCCTGGCTGGACGACGTCCAGGAGCGCCACCCGCGCCTCCTCATCGAGAACTGCGCCTCGGGCGCCATGCGGATGGACTGGGCGATGATGTCGCGGCTGCACGTGCAGTCGACCTCCGACCAGCAGGACCCGGTGATGTACGCGACGATCGCGGCCGCCGCACCCGCCGCGCTGCTGCCCGAGCAGGCGGGGCACTGGGCCTACCCGCACGCCGGCATGGAGCCCGAGCTCTTCACGTTCTCGCTCGTGAACGCGGTGCTCGGGCGGATGTACCTGTCGGGGCACCTGAACCGGATGGACGCCGCCCAGCGCGACGTCGTGCGCGCCGCCGTCGCGGCGCACCGGGAGGTGCTCGGCTCGATCGAGCGGGCCGTGCCGTCGTGGCCGCTCGGGCTGCCGGCGTGGGAGGACGCGTGGACGGCCCTGGCGCTGACCGCGGCCGCGGGTGAGGGTGCAGGCGCCCGCACCGGTGCGGGCGTGGGCGTGGGCGTGGGCGCCGTGACGCACCTCAGCGTGTGGCGCTGCTCGGGCGACGACGACCGCGTCGTCCTCCCGCTGCCGGCGCTGCGCGGGCAGGAGGTGCAGGTGCGGCCGTTCTTCCCGGCCGACCCCGCCGGCTGGTCGTGGCGCTGGGACCCGCAGGAGGCGGAGCTCACGCTGACCGTCGACGTCGCGGGACCCACCGCGCGGGTCCTCGAGATCCGATCGGAGGTCGTCGCGTGAGCGCCGTCGTCACGTGGCCGACGGAGGGCATCGCCTTCGGGGGCGACTACAACCCGGAGCAGTGGGACTGGGACGTGCTGCTCGAGGACGTCGAGCTGATGCGCGAGGCCGGAGTCGGCTTCGTCACCGTCGGCGTGTTCTCGTGGATCAAGCACGAGCCGCGTGACGGCGCGTTCGACTTCGACTGGCTCGACCGGGTGCTCGACCTGCTGCACGAGAACGGCATCCGGGTCGACCTCGCCACCCCCACGGCGTCGGTGCCCATGTGGCTGCACCGCCTGCACCCGGAGATCCTGCCCCAGGACGCGCACGGACACCCTCTCGCCCCCGGCGGCCGCCTCGGGTTCTGCCCGTCGTCGACGGTCTTCCGGCGCTACGCGCTGCGCGTCGTCGAGGCGCTCGCCGCGCACGTCGCAGGCCACCCGGCGGTGCGGCTGTGGCACGTGAGCAACGAGCTCGGCGGCGGCAACGCCCGGTGCCACTGCCCTGTCTCGGAGGCGGCCTTCCAGTCGTGGGTCGAGGCCAGGCACGGCACGGTCGAGGCCCTGAACACCGCCTGGGGCACGGCGTTCTGGGGCAACTCGTACTCGTCGTTCGACGAGGTCACGACACCCCGGGGCATCACGGCGCACAACCCGGGTCAGCTGCTCGACTACGAGCGCTTCTCGTCGGACGCGCTGCTCGACTGCTATCGGGCCGAGGCTGCCGTGCTGCGTCGTGTGACGCCCGAGGTGCCGGTGACGACCAACTTCATGGTCGGTCTCGGGCCCGACGTCGTCGACTACCCCCGGTGGGCCGACGAGGTCGACATCGTGGTGAACGACCACTACACCTACGGCCCCGACCCGATGAAGCACCAGGAGCTCGCCTTCGCGGGCGACCGCATGAGGGGCATCTCGGGAGGCGGCCCGTGGCTCCTGATGGAGCACGCGACGGGCGGCTCGACCTGGCACCCGGTCAGCCAGCCCAAGGGGCCCGGCGAGCTGGTGCGGCACGCGCTCGGGCACGTGGCGCGCGGCTCGGACAGCGTCATGTACTTCCAGTGGCGTGCGTCACGATCGGGGACCGAGCAGTTCCACTCGGCGATGCTGCCCCACTCCGGCCCCGAGTCGCGCACGTTCCGGCAGATCGTGGCGCTCGGCGCGGACCTGGCTCGTCTGGCCGAGGTCGCCGGGAGCCGTGTCGTCGGCGCGAGGGTCGCGCTGCTGCACGACGACGAGGCGGGCTGGGCCCTGCGCAGCGGCCACAAGCCCGCCGTACGGCTGGACTACGCCACCACAGCCAGGGCGGTCCATGCGGCGCTGTTCGAGCGGTCGGTCACCGTCGACGTGGTGCCGCCGTGGCACCCCCTCGACGACTACGACCTCGTCGTCGTGCCGGGGCTGTTCCTCGTCGACGACACGACGCCCGCCGCCGTGGCCGCTGCTGCTGAGCGGGGCGCCACGGTGCTCGTGACCTGGTTCTCCGGCATCGTCGACGAGACCAACTCCGTCAGGACCGGTGGTCATCCCGGTGCGTTCCGCGACCTCCTCGGCGTGCGCGGCGACGACTTCTGGCCCCTCGACGAGACCGAGGTCGTCGAGCTCGACACCGGCTGGCGCGCCCGCCGGTGGACGGAGCACGTCACGGCGACGACCGCCGAGGTGGTGGCGTCGTACACGACCGGCGGCGTCTCCGGCGGGGCGGCCGTGACCCGGCGGCCGGTCGGCTCAGGCTCGGCCTGGTACCTCGCCTCCGACCTCGAGGCCGAGGGGCTCGGCGAGCTGGTGGATCGGCTGCTCGACGAGGCCGGGATCAGCCCGGCGGCGGTGACGTCGCCCGGCGTGGAGGCCGTCCGGCGCGCCTCGGACGAGCGGTCGTGGCTGTTCGTGCTCAACCACGCCGAGTCGGAGGGCTGGGCCGAGGTCACCGGCACCGACCTCCTGACCGGCGCGGTGTGCGCAGGGCGCGTCGTGGTGCCCGCCGGCGGGGTCGCGGTCGTGCGTGAGGCATGTCCTTAGCCCCACCCTGAATCGGAGTCGGCCGCCGGCTCAGCGCCAGCGGTACTCGTGCTCGGGACGGCCCGGCGCGCCGTACCGGGGCACCCGGTCGACCTGGCCCGCGTCGGCGAGGTGCTCGAGGTAGCGACGGGCCGTGACGCGGGAGACGGCGACGGCCGCGGCGACCTCGCCGGCCGACAGCGCGCCTCCTCGGGGCTGCCCCTGCTCGTCGTCGAGAGCAGGAGACGCGCGGACCGCCGGGTCCGACGCGGTCCGCAGCGCCTCGACGACGGCGGCGAGCGTCTCCGGGGCGATCCCCTTCGCGAGCGAGGGGGCGGCGGTCGTGCGCAGCGTCGCGAGGCTCGCGTCGACCTCGGTCTGGGTGACCTGCCCCTCGCCCTGGTCGAGCCCGCGGCGGAACGCGAGGTAGCCGGTGAGCCGCTCCGCGAAGGTCGCGAAGCCGAACGGCTTGATCAGGTACTGCACGATCCCGAGCGACACCGCGCTCTTGACGACCGCGACGTCGCGCACCGCTGTGATCGCGACGACGTCGACCGTCGAGCCGGCGGCCCTCAGTGCTCGGCAGAGCTGGATCCCGTGGATGTCGGGCAGGGTCAGGTCGAGCAGCACGAGGTCCACGCCGGGCTGTCGCAGCCTGTCGAGCGCGGACCGGCCGTCGTGCACCACGCCGACCAGCTCGAACCCGTCGAGCCGCGTGACGTACGCGCCGTGAGCCTCGGCCGTGAGCGGCTCGTCGTCGACGACGAGCACGCGCACCGGGGGCGTCGTCGGGGGCAGGGGCCGGGACGAGGAGGCGTCGGTCACGACCGCACCACCGCCTCCTCGTCGTCGGGCAGGTCGACCGTGATCGTGGTCCCGTGCACCGTCGAGCGGGCGTCGACGGTGCCGCCCGCCCGCCGCGCGACCTGGGCCACGAGCGCGAGGCCGATGCCGCGCCCCTCGGCGCCTCCCGGCTTGGTGCTGACGCCGCGCGCGAAGACGTCTCGCCCCTCGGGCAGCCCGGGTCCGCTGTCGGAGACGGCGACCCGCACGACGCCCGGTGCCGGCCGCGCGAGCACGACGCTCACGGTCGCGGGGCGGGATGAACCGCGTTCCGAACCATGAACTGCGTTCTTTCGCGGTTCATGGTTCGGAACGCGGTTCGAGGTGTCCGCCTCCACGTCGGCCTCGGTACCCGCCCCCGCGTCCGCCCAGCGCGGCGCCGCCGCGTCGAGCGCGTTGTCCACGAGGTTGCCGAGCACCGTCACGAGGTCGCGCACGGGCACCCGAGGCGTGCCGAAGTCGGGCGAGACGTGCAGCTCGAGTTCGACGGCTCGCTCCCGCGCCTGGGCGCTCTTGCCGAGCAGCAGCGCCGCGAGCACCGGCTCGTCGACGGCGGCCACGACCTGGTCGGCGAGCACCTGGCCGAGGTCCAGCTCGTCCGAGGCGAAGCGGAGCGCGTCGTCGGCACGGCCCAGCTCGATCAGGGCGACGATCGTGTGCAGCCGGTTCGCGAACTCGTGGGTCTGGGAGCGCAGGGCCGCCGAGAGGGTGCTCATCGTCCGGAGCTCGTCGGTGAGCTGCCGCAGCTCGGTGTGGTCGCGCAGGGTGGTGACCGTCCCGAGGGCACGACCCGCGCCTCCTCGGCCCCCGACTGCTCCCCGCCCCATCGCGCCACGCCCGACCGCGACCCGCCCGCCGCCTGCCCCTGCGGCCGGCGCCGCCGCCACCCGCTGGTTCACGACGAGCACGCGGTCGTCGGCGACGTGCACCTCGTCCTGCGCCTCGTCGCCCCCGGCGAGCAGCGCGGCCAACGACGTCGGCAGCGCGAGCTCGGAGACCGGCACGGGACGCCGTCCGACGTCGTCGACGAGCGACGGCAGCCCGAGCAGGAGCGCCGCGTGGTCGTTCGCGAGCGTGAGCCGCCCCTGGTCGTCGACGAGCACGAGCCCCTCGCCGACCGAGTGCAGCACCGCCTCGTGGTGGTCGCTGACCCGGCCCAGCTCCTCGGCGCCGAGGCCACGGGTGACCCGCCGGAGGTGGCGGCTGAGCAGCCACGCCGCCAGCGCCCCGAGGGCGACGGTCGCGAGGGCCCCGCCGACGAGCAGGGGGAGGCGCTGGCCGAGCGCCGCGGAGACGCTGTCGACCGTCACACCCGCGGCCACGAGGGCGACGACGTCCCCCGCGTCGTCGAGCACGGGCACGACGGCGCGGACCGAGGGCCCGAGGGTGCCCGAGTACGTCTCGGTGAACGACCGCCCGGCGAGCGCGGGGGCGATCGTGCCGATGAACGGCCGCCCGATCTCGGCGGGGTCGGGATGCGTGAGGCGGGTGCGGTCGGGCGTCATCACGGTCACGAAGTCGGTGTCGGTGTCGCGCATCAGGTCGAGCGCGTACGGCTCGAGCACGGCGGACGGGTCGTCCGTGTCGAGGGCCTCGAGCACGAACGGGTTGTCGGCGATCGAGGTCGCGAGGGCGGTGCAGCGGGCAGCGGCCGCGCGCTCGGTGTCGGTGCGCGCGCTCGTCCACTGCCACCCCCCGGCGACGAGGGCGAGCACGACGACGCCGACGACCTGCAGGGCGAACAGGCGGGTGGCGATGCTGGCGCGGCGCATCGGACTGCCGGACGGTCCGGTCGCCTAGAGGACGGGCTCGACCAGCCGCACGTGCGAGACGGCGACGCGCGTCGGCTCCCCGGCGAACGCCGCGGCTCGCGCCTCGGACGCCAGGTACTCGGCCTCGAGCGCGAGGAACGCCTCGGCGTCGCCGGGAGCGCTGACGGCCCAGGTGAACTCGTCGACGTCGCGGTCGGCGTACGCGAACTCGATCGTGAAGCCCGAGGAGGTGCGGGCCGGCACGAGCCGGGAAGTGAACCAGGCGACGAAGTCGTCGAGCACCCCGGGGGCGAGCTCGTAGCGGCGCAGCTGGACGGTCTTCGTGGTGACGTCGTCGTCGGTCATGGCGCCACCCTAGCGACCGCCGCGGACACGTCCGAGTCCGCCGCGAACACTATGAACGCAAGCTCGTGCGGCGAGCGCACCGAGGTCATGCTGGCCCGATCCACCCGCCGACCGGCGACGACGTCGTCCCGGTCACGAGCACGAGGACCACCGATGGCAACGACGCCCTCCCCCCGAGACGACACGATCCACCGTTCGCCCCTCTCGCGCCTCCGGCGGATCGAGAAGTCGCACTGGCTCTACATCGCCGTGATCGTCGCGGTAGGGGCCGGCATCCTCGTCGGCCTGACGGCGCCCGACGTCGCGGTGCAGCTGAAGCCGATCGGCACCGCGTTCGTCTCGCTGATCTCGATGATGATCGCGCCGGTGATCTTCTGCACGATCGTGCTCGGCGTCGGCTCGATCGCGAAGGCGGCGACGGTCGGCAAGGTCGGCGGACTCGCGCTCGGCTACTTCATCGCGATGTCGACCTTCGCCCTGGCGATCGGCCTCGTCGTCGGCAACCTGATCCACCCCGGCGAGGGCCTGATGGTCGGCAGCACCGGCTACGAGGCCCCCGCGAGCGAGGAGGCGGGCGGCACCGCCGGCTTCCTGCTCGGCATCATCCCCGAGACCCTCGTGTCGTCGCTGACCAGCGGCTCGATCCTGCAGACGCTCTTCGTCGCCCTGCTCGTCGGCTTCGCGCTGCAGCGGATGGGCGCGCGCGGCGCGACGATCCTCGAGGGGGTCCGCAACCTGCAGGTGCTGGTGTTCCGCATCCTCGCGATGATCATGTGGGTCGCCCCGATCGGCGCGTTCGGCGCCATCGCGGCCGTCGTCGGAGAGACCGGCGTCGCGGCGATCGTCGCCTTGGCGACCCTGATGGTCGCGTTCTACGTCACCTGCATCGTGTTCGTCGCGGGCGTGCTCGGCACGGTGCTGAAGCTCGTCACGGGCATCAACATCTTCCGGGTGATGCGCTACCTCGGCCGCGAGTACCTGCTGATCGTGTCGACCTCGTCGAGCGAGGTGGCCCTGCCCCGCCTGATCGCGAAGATGGAGCACCTCGGCGTCTCGAAGCCCGTCGTCGGCATCACGGTGCCCACCGGCTACTCGTTCAACCTCGACGGCACCGCGATCTACCTGACGATGGCGTCGCTGTTCATCGCCAACGCGATGGGCACGCCGCTGAGCGTGGGGGAGCAGCTCTCGCTGCTGCTCTTCATGATGATCGCCTCGAAGGGCGCCGCAGGCGTCACCGGCGCCGGCATCGCCACCCTCGCCGGAGGGCTGCAGGCGCACCGGCCCGACCTGGTCGACGGCGTCGGCGTGATCGTCGGCATCGACCGCTTCATGTCGGAGGCCCGCGCCCTGACGAACTTCACCGGCAACGCGGTCGCGACGCTGCTCGTCGGCACCTGGACCCGCGAGGTCGACACGGACCAGGTCGAGCGCGTGCTCGGCGGCCGGTCGCCCTTCGACGAGTCGACGATGAGCGCCGACGGCCACGGCGACGCGGCACACGCGGCCGCCACGGGGGCCGGTGCCGAGGAGGCGGCGGCCGAGACCACGGGACCGGCGCGCGACGACCGCATCTCGACCGACACCGTGCGGACGATCGTCGGCGGCGACGAGCGGGTCCCGCGGCGCTGACCTGCGGCGGCGCGCGCCGTCGCCGTCGCCGCCAGCGCGAAGCACCCCGTAGTGGACGATGCACCCCGGAACGACGGGGTGCACGGTCCACTACGGGGTGCTCGAGGTCGAGGCGCGAGACGGGTCAGTCGTCGTCGTCCGCCGTCGGGTCCCAGTAGGCCCGGTGCTCACCGACGGTCTCGGCGAGCGCCTGCAGCGCGAACGTGCTCACCCGCGCCTCCTACGCACTCGTCGACGCCGCATCGGCATCGGCGCGAGTCGACTCGGACCCGGCCTGCGTCGTGCCGGCGCCGGACCCGGAGCCCGTCTCGACGGCCGTGGCCGGGCTGGTCGTCACCTCGATCCGGCGCGGGGCGGCCTTCTGCGTCACCGGGATGACGATCGAGAGGACGCCGGCGTCGTAGTGGGCCGAGATGCCGCTCGCGTCGACTCCCTCGCCGAGGCTGAACTGACGGAGGTACGAGCCGTGCGGGCGCTCCTTCGCCAGCCACTGCGCGCCGGTGCGGGCGTCGGCCGTCCGCTGGGCCTTGACGGTGAGCACCTGGCCGTCCACGTCGACGTCGACGCTGCCCGGGTCGACGCCCGGCATGTCGGCGGAGAGCACGTAGCGGTCGCCGTCGCGGTACAGGTCGACGGGCATCTGCCGCGGGCCCTGCCGCGTCGCGAGCAGGCTGCCGGCGAGGCGGTCGAGCTCGGTGAAAGGATCGAAGGTCATTGCCATGATGAAGAGTCCCCTTCCGTGACGGATTCACTGTCTCGTGGAGAGTTGAGTCGGTGTGGCTCAACTCGGTGACTCGATGGTAGGACGGCGTCACGGCTCATAGCTCGGAGATCGCTCAGATCAGGCTCGGAGTTCGCTCGGAGGAACGACCGGGGGTGCCTCAGGCGCCCCGGACAGCCGCAGCGACCTGGGCCACCGCCTCCTCGACGGCCTTCCGCCGACCCGCGTCGTCGTCGCGCTCGGAGTCGTGCACCCACGCCGTGGCGCCGCGTCGGGCGCCCACGTAGTCGACGATCCCGTGGCCGACCTGCGTCTCGAGCGCCTGCTCGTAGCCGTGCTTCTCGTAGCTCCCGGCGTCGTCCCCGGCCACGAGGAGGAGGTGGACCGTGAGCCTGCCGAGGTTGCGTCGCATCCCGCCCTCCCCCTCCGGCCCGCCCACGTCGAACGCCCAGCCGTTCACGAACACCCGGTCGATCCAGCCCTTGAGCAGGGCCGGCATCGACCACCACCAGACGGGGAGGACGAGCACGAGGTGGTCGGCGGCGTCGAGACGGCGGTGCTCGGCTGCGACGTCGGCGGGGAACTCGCCCCCCACCCGGTAACTGTGCCTGTCGGCGGCGCCGAACCGCGGGTCGAAGCCCTCGGCGGCGAGATCGGCGATCTCGACCTCGCCGGGCTCCAGCGCCGCCCGCACCAGCTCGGCTATGCCTGCGGTGAGCGACTCGGGGTCAGGGTGGGCGGTGACGATGAGCGTCTTCATGCCGTCCAGTCAACCGGCTCGGGCTGGCCGTCCGCCGCTTCCGGGAGTCCTGCTGACCCGCCAGAGTGGCCGACGAGGGCGAGGAGATCGAGGTGCTCGAGCTGCCCTTCGCCGAGGCGCTGGCCATGGTCGACGACGGCCGCATCGTCGACGGCAAGACGATCATGCTGCTGCAGTGGGCGGCGCTGCGCCGGCTCACGACGGGCGGCCTCGGCTAGGGAGCGCCGCCGGCGACGTCAGCCCTCGCGCAGCACCTTCGACATGGCGCGGCCGCGCGCGACCTCGTCGACGAGCTTGTCGAGCCGCCGGATCTGCTGCATCAGCTCGTCGTCGAGCTCCTCGATGCGGACGCCGCAGATCACGCCGGTCACGAGCGACGCCCGCGGGTTCAGCTCGGCCGCCGCGAAGAAGTCACGGAACGACGTCCGTGCCGCCAGGTGATCGGCGAGCCGCGCGTCGTCGTAGCCGGTCAGCCACGTGATCACCGTGTCGACCTCGGCGCGCGTGTGCCCCTTGCGTTCGGCCTTCGCCACGTAGAGCGGGTAGACGTCGGCGAACGCGGTGTCGTAGATGCGGCCGTTGCGGTCCATGGCGGCAGCGTAGCTGCGGGAGTCGTCCCCGTCAGCCCTCGCGCGCCTCCCTCGCCCGGCCCTTGATCGCCGAGATGACCTCGGTCTTCGCGTCGGCGTAGTCGTTCATGTCGTCCCAGCTGCGGGCGAGCAGGGCGCGCTTCGTCCGTTCGTAGAGCGCACGGTCGTCGTCGTCACGGCGCAGGTGGTCGCGAAGGAGGAGGTACTCGGCCACCGCAGGAGCCCCGCGGTCGTACACGTGCACGTGCACGTCCCGCTCCGGGGTGCGGACCAGCCGGTGCCCCGGCTCCCGCACGCGCAGCACGTAGCCGGCGGCGAGCAGGGGGTCGAGCCAGTCCTCCTCGGCGGTGACGTCGTCGACCGCGACGACGAGGTCGACGATCGGCTTCGCGGCCAGGCCGGGCACGGAGGTCGAGCCGATGTGCTCCACGTCGGCCTGCGTGCCGGTCGTCGCGAGGGCCGCGACGATGCGCCGCTCGTGCTCGCGGTAGAGCTCGGGCCACCGCGGGTCGGGGTCGTGCAGCGTGACGGCGATCGCCTCGGGGCCGCCGACCAGGTCGAGCTCGGTCACGTCGGGGCGGCGACGGGTACGGGTGCGGGGGCGGGGCTCGTCGGTCACCCGGCCATCCTCGCAGCCGTCCGCCTCGCGCTGTCTTCTCGGCACACGGCGTCATCTGCCCCCGAGTTCGTCCATGATGGTCCCGTGACCGACACCGACACCGCGAAGCGACCCGACGGAGCCAGCCGAGACGACGTCCGGGGGGCGGTCGACACCGACCTGCGCGCCGACGTGAGCTTCCTGGGCAGCCTGCTCGGGCGCGTGCTCACCGAGGCCGGCGGCCCCGACCTCCTGGCCGACGTCGAGCGCCTGCGCGCCGCCGTCATCTCTGCCTACGAGGACGCGACCGCGGGCCACGCCGGCAAGACGGACTCCGCCGAGCCGGTCGACCGCGCCGGCGAGATCGTCGCCGAGCTCGACCAGGAGCGCGCCGAGCAGGTCGCCCGGGCCTTCACCGTGTACTTCCACCTCTCCAACCTCGCCGAGGAGCACCACCGGGTGCGCGTGCTGCGCCGACGCCGCGAGCGCGCCGACTCGCTGCCCGCCGCGGTCGAGCGGCTCGTCGACGAGCTGGGGGCCGAGGAGGCGTCGGCACGTCTGCAGGCGCTGCGGTTCCAGCCCGTCTTCACCGCGCACCCCACCGAGGCCCGCCGCCGTGCGGTCGCGAGCACCATCCGCCGCATCAGCGACCTGCTCGACGAGCGCGACGCCGCGCAGAGCACGGCCGACCTGCTCGAGACCGAGCGCCGCCTCCTCGAGGAGATCGACGTGCTGTGGCGCACCTCGCCGCTCCGCACCACGCGCCCGACCCCGCTCGACGAGGTCCGCACCGCGATGAACGTCTTCGACCAGACGCTCTTCGAGGTCGTGCCGCACGTCTACCGCGTGCTCGACGACCGCCTCAACGGCGACGCGGCCGGCCGTCAGCCGGTGGCGGCCCCCGCCTTCATGCGCTTCAGCAGCTGGATCGGCGGCGACCGCGACGGCAACTCGCACGTCACCGCCGAGGTCACCCGCGCCGCCGCCGAGATCGCGTCCGAGCACGTGCTGCTCGGCCTGCACCGCGCGGCCGGCCGCATCGGCGGCACCCTGACCCTCGACGAGGCCGACACCCCGGCCGACGCCGGCGTCCGCGAGCTCGCCGAGCAGCAGCGCGCGCTCGACCCCGACACGGCCTCGCGCATCGGCATCCGCTCGCCCAACGAGACCCACCGCCGAGTGCTCCTGTTCGTCGCCGAGCGGATCGACGCCACGCGCCGCGGCGTCGAGGGCCTCGCCTACGCCGGGCCCGACGACCTGCTCGCCGACCTCCGCACCGTCCAGGCGTCGCTCCGTGCGGCCGGCGCCCACCGCGCGGCCAACGGCGAGCTGCAGAACCTCGTCTGGCAGGTCGAGACCTTCGGCTTCCACCTCGCGGAGCTCGAGGTGCGCCAGCACTCGCAGGTGCACCGCACCGCCCTGGAGGAGGCGCGCGCCGGCGGCGAGCTGAGCGCGCAGACCGTCGAGGTGCTCGACGTGTTCCGCACCGTCGCCTCGCTGCAGCAGCGTTTCGGGCGTCGTGCCGCCTCCCGGTACATCGTGTCGTTCACCCAGTCGTCGGCCGACCTCGCGAACGTCGTCGAGCTGGCCGAGCTCGCCCTCGGCTCGGCCGAGGCGGCGCCCGTGCTCGACGTCATCCCGCTGTTCGAGACGTTCGCCGACCTCGAGGCGTCGACGCGCATCCTCGACGAGGCCCTGCAGACCGACGCGGTGCAGCGTCGTCTCGCCGCGACCGGCCGAAAGCTCGAGGTGATGCTCGGCTACTCCGACTCGTCGAAGGACGTCGGCCCCGTCAGCGCCACCTTCGCGCTCTACGACGCGCAGGCGCGCATCGCCGAGTGGGCACGGAGCAACGACATCGAGCTGACCCTGTTCCACGGCCGCGGCGGCTCGATGGGCCGCGGCGGCGGACCGGCCCACGAGGCCGTCCGAGCCCAGCCGCCCGGGTCGGTCGAGGGCCGGTTCAAGATCACCGAGCAGGGCGAGGTCATCCTCGCGAACTACGGCAACAAGGTGATCGCTGCCCGCCACATCGAGCAGATGGCCGCCGCGACCCTGCACGCGTCGACGCCGTCCACGGCCGCCGCGAACGCCGCCTCCGCCGAGCGCTTCGCCCCGCTGGCCGCGGCCATGGACGCGGCCTCGCGCGACGCCTTCTTCGGCCTGGTCAAGGCCGACGGGTTCGCGACCTGGTTCGCCACGGTCACCCCGATGGAGGAGGTAGGCCTGCTCGCGCTCGGCTCGCGTCCCGCGCGGCGCGGCCTCTCGGTCGAGTCGCTCGAGGATCTTCGGGCGATCCCGTGGGTCTTCGCGTGGACCCAGGCCCGCATCAACCTCGCCGGCTGGTACGGCCTCGGCTCGGCGCTCGCCGCGGTCGGCCACGTGCAGGTGCTGCGCGAGGCCTACGAGGCCTGGCCGCTGTTCCGCACGATGATCAAGAACGTCGAGCTGTCGCTGGCGAAGACCGACGACCACATCGCCCGCCGCTACCTCGGCCTGGCCGAGCGCGACGACCTCGCCGACCGGGTGCTGGCCGAGATGGCGCTGACCCGCGAGTGGGTGCTCGCGACGAGCGGGTCGAGCGACGTGCTCGAGGGGCGACCGGTGCTCAGCCGTTCGGTGCGCCTCCGGAGCCCCTACGTCGACGCGCTGTCGCTGCTGCAGCTGCGGGCGCTGCGGGGCATCCGCCGCTCGGTCGAGAAGGACCCGGCGGACGCCGACCACCGCCTCCTGCTGCTCACCGTCAACGGCATCGCGGCCGGCCTGCAGAACACGGGCTGACCTCTCCTCCCTCATTCAGGAACATCGGTCCTGCGTCTCGCGGCGGGGGACCGATGTTCCTGAGTCGTGCACGATGCAGGAACGCGATCGACGGACTTCCTGCAGGCTGACGCGCCCGGTCTCGTGCCGCCGGGGCCACCTCCGACCTTCGGTCGATCCCCGAGGAGGCGGCCCCTCCGTACCCTCGGAGCATGAGCACCGAGACCGTGACCGACGGCAGACCCCGTGGCTGGGCCCGCGCCTGGGGCGAGACGTGGCGGCTCCTCGTCGCTCTCGTCTTCGGCCTGGTCGTGTCCCTCGCGGTCTGGTTCGGCGACCCGGCCGGTGCCCGCGACGCCGAGCCGCTCTTCGGCCTCTTCGTGTTCCTCGACGTGCTCGTCGGGCTCACCGTGCTCGTGATGCTGCCGCTGCGGCACCGCGCCCCGTTCGTCCTCACCCTGGTGGCGGTCGTGCTCGCGGGCATCTCGCCGTTCGCGTCGTGCGCCGCGTCGCTCATGCTCGTGTCGCTCGCGACCCGTCGGCGTGCGGCCGAGATCATCCCCGTGGCACTGGCCTTCGTCGTCGCGAGCGTGCTCGGCGAGGTGCTGTGGTTCCGTTCCGAGCCGGTCCTCCCGCTCTGGCAGACCCTCCTCGCGGTCGTCGTCGTCACGGCACTGATCGTCGTCGTCGGTCTCTACATCGGCGGTCGTCGTGAGCTGCTGCGCAGCCTGCGCGAGCGTGCCCGCCTCGTCGAGGAGGAGGAGCACCTCCGCCTGGCCCAGGCCCGCGACCACGAGCGCACCCGGATCGCCCGCGAGATGCACGACGTGCTCGCCCACCGGCTCTCGCTCGTCGCCCTGCACGCCGGGGCCCTCGAGTACCGCGACGACCTCGACCCGGCCGAGACGCGGGCCACCGCGGGCGTCATCCGGGAGAACGCGCGGACGGCGCTGACCGAGCTGCGGGACGTGCTCGGGGTGCTCCGCGAGCCCGGTCCCGACGGCGGCACGGTGGCCGCCCCGCCCCAGCCGACCCTGGCCGGGCTGGACGAGCTGCTCGACGAGGCACGGTCCGCGGGCATGGTCGTCCAGCTCGAGTCGTCGCTCCCCGAGACCCTGACCGGCGGCCGCGGCGACCCCGCCGCGGCGGACGGCCCGTCCGAGGAGGCGCCTCCCACGACGACGAGCCGGCACGCGTTCCGCATCGTGCAGGAGTGCCTGACGAACGCCCGCCGGCACGCCCCCGGGCAGCCGGTGACGGTGACGCTCGACGGGCGTCCCGGGGACCAGCTCGTCGTCCGGGTGGAGAACGCCCTCGGGGCTGCGCCCAGGGGGGCCGTCCCCGCGTATCCGTCGAGTCCCGGGGCGCCGTCGCCGGCCCTGTCGGCGGCAGGCTCCCTGCGTGCAGGTGCAGGTGCAGGTGCAGGTGCAGGTGCAGCCGCAGCCACTGGTGCGCGTGTCCTGCGCGGCGGCCACGGCCTCGACGGGCTGGCAGAGCGAGCCCGTCTCGCCGGCGGCACCCTGACCCTCGACTCGTCCGCGGGTCGCCACGTCGTGGAGGCGAGGCTGCCGTGGACCCGGTGACCCGCACCTCCGCCCCGGTCCGCGCCCCCGTGCGTGTCGTCCTCGTCGACGACGAGAGGCTCGTCCGGACCGGACTCCGCCTCATCCTCGGCGGCGAGCCGTCCGTCGAGGTGGTGGGCGAGGCCGGCGACGGCGTCGAGGCCGAGCACGTCATCGCCGAGACCGTCCCCGACGTCGTCCTGATGGACATCCGCATGCCGCGCCGTGACGGGCTCGCCGCGACCGAGCGCGAGCTCGCGCGTCGACCCGACCTCGCCGTCCTCGTGCTCACGACCTTCGACGCGGACGACATGGTGCTCGGGGCGCTGCGCCTGGGCGCCCGTGGCTTCCTGCTCAAGGACACGCCGCCGGCCGAGCTGGTGGCGGCGGTCCTCGCGGCGGCGCAGGGCCGGTCGACCCTGTCGCCGAGCGTGCTCGACCGCGTGATCGGAGCCGCGACGGCGTCCGTCCCCGTGCAGGCCGTCGACGGCAGCGCCGAGGAGGCGGCGGCCGCGGCCGACGAGGCCCGGTCCCGTCTCGCCTCGCTCACCGCCCGCGAGGCCGACGTCGTGCGCGGGGTCGTGCGCGGCCGGTCGAACGCGCAGATCGGAGCCGAGCTGTACGTCAGCGTCGCGACGGTGAAGACCCACCTCGGCCACGCCTACGACAAGCTCGGCGTCGACGGCCGGGTGCAGCTCGCGCTGCTGGCGCGGGCGGCGGGGCTCCCCGAGGACTGACGCCGCTCCTCCCCAGGTCACGATTCGACACCGCCTGTGCCCCCGCACGGCCACGACCCGGTGCCGGCCCGGGCGAGATGCCATGATCATCGGCAGAGCAGCGTCCGCTCGCCGTCCAGGAGGTCATCCGTCGTGTCTGTCCGTGCTGTCGTGCCCGTCCGCGTCGCGTCCCGCCCCGCCCGTCCGCGCCTCCTCGGCGCCGTCGCCGGCCTGGCCGGGCTGGTCCTGCTGTCCGGGTGTGCGTCGGCACCGTCGGGCGACGGGGGCGCCGCGACGGCCTCGACGCACTGCGCCCGGATGGTGACCAACTCCGGCGGCCTCGAGGACCGC
Organism: Frigoribacterium sp. PhB107; assembly: GCF_003751515.1. Taxonomy (NCBI): domain Bacteria; kingdom Bacillati; phylum Actinomycetota; class Actinomycetes; order Micrococcales; family Microbacteriaceae; genus Frigoribacterium; species Frigoribacterium sp. PhB107. The sequence goes on from NZ_RJKU01000002.1 coordinate 745,095, forward strand.
TCGTTCAACCAGTCGAGCTGGGCCGGGCTGCAGGCTGCCGAGGCCGACGGCGTCGCCGCCCAGGTGCTCGTCTCGACCTCCGAGACCGACCTGGCGCCGAACGTGACCCAGGCCGTCGAGTCCGGCTGCGGCTTCGTCCTGACCGTCGGCTACGAGCTGGCCGCCGCCACCCAGGAGCAGGCCGCGGCGAACCCCGACGTCGACTTCGCCATCGTCGACGAGACCGTCGAGGGCGACAACGTCAAGCCGATCCTGTTCGACACGGCGCAGGCGTCGTACCTCGCCGGCTACCTCGCGGCCGGGGTCTCGAAGACCGGCGCGGTGGGCACCTTCGGCGGCGGCAACCAGCCGCCCGTGACCCTCTTCATGGACGGCTTCGCGCAGGGCGTCGAGGCCTACAACGCCGCGCACGGCGCCTCCGTGCGCCTGATCGGCTGGGACCCGGTCGCCCGCGACGGCTCGTTCACCGGCGACTTCGAGGACGTCAACAAGGGCAAGCAGGTCGCCCAGGCGCTGATCGACCAGGGTGCCGACGTGATCATGCCCGTCGCCGGCCAGGTCGGCGAGGGCGCCGCCTCCGCCGCGCTCGACGCCGGGGGAGTCAGCGTCATCTGGGTCGACAACGACGGCTACGACACGCTGCCCGAGGCGTACCGCCCGATCCTGCTGACCTCCGTGCTCAAGGACACCGAGCAGGCCGTGCGGGAGATCGCCGTGTCGACGACCGACGACAGCTTCACGAACGAGCCGTACGTCGGCACCCTCGAGAACGAGGGCGTCGGCCTCGCGCCGTTCCACGACCTCGAGTCGAGCGTGCCCGCCGACCTCGCCGCCGAGATCGACGCCCTGCGCGACGAGATCGTCGCGGGGACGGTCACGGTCGACTCGCCCGACGCCCCGTAGGCGCGGGCGGACGCCGGACGCCGGACGCCGTAGCCTCACCCAGCCGCCGGGCGCCCGCCGTGGCCTACGGCCGGCTGGCGCGCCGTCCGCGGGTGCGACCACCACGTCCGGCGGCTGCCGCTGCAGCGACGAACCGCTCCGCCCGCTCGACGGTGCGGCCGCGCCCGGCCGCCGCGTCCCACTCGTACACGGTGACTCCGCCGATCAGCACGTGCTCCGCACGGCTCATCACGTCGAGCGGGTCGCCCGACCAGATGACGACGTCGCCGTCGAGCCCGGGCGTCAGCGCCCCGACGCGGTCGTCGAGCCCGAGCATGCGTGCCGGGTTGATCGTCAGCGCCTCGAGAGCGACGACGGGGTCGAGCCCCTCCTTCACGGCGAACGACGCCTGGTGCACCAGGAAGTTGATGGGCACCACCGGGTGGTCGGTGGTGATGGCGACCGTCACTCCGGCGCGGGCCAGGGCGGCGAGGTTCGAGATCGCCCGGTCGCGCAGCTCGACCTTGGTGCGCGAGGTGAGCATCGGCCCGAAGATCACCGGGACGCCCTTCTCGGCCAGCACGTCGGCCAGCTTGTGGCCCTCGGTGCCGTGGTTGACGACGAGGCGGTAGCCGAACTCCTCCGACAGCCTGATCGCCGTCGCGATGTCGTCGTGCCGGTGCACGTGCTGGTCCCAGACGAGGGTGCCGTCGAGCACGTCGGCGAGCGTCTCGAGCCGCAGGTCGCGTCGGAACGGCTCGCCCCCCACCGCCGCCGCGGCGCGTGACGCCGCGTAGAAGCGGGCGTCCTCGAACGCCTGCCGCAGCACGTACGCGACGCCGAGCCGCGTGGAGGGCAGCACGTCGCGGCTGCCGTAGACCCGCTTCGGGTTCTCGCCGAGCGCGGACTTGACGCTCACGGCCTCCTTGATCACCTGCTCGTCGATCGTGCGGCTGCCCCAGGTCTTGATCGCGACCGTGCGGCCGCCGATCACGTTGCCGCTGCCGGGCTTGACGACGACGCTCGTGACGCCGCCCGAGAGCGCGTCGCGGAAGCCCTCGTCGTCGATGTCGATCGCGTCGATCGCCCGCACCCCGGCGGTGTTCGGGTCGGTCATCTCGTTGGTGTCGTTGCCGACGGGCCCGTTCGCCTCCTCGCTGATGCCGACGTGGCCGTGCGCCTCGACGAAGCCGGGCAGCACCCAGCGGCCCGTGGCGTCGACGACCCGGGCGCCCACGGGCACCTCGACGTCGGAGTCGGCGCCCACCACCTCGACCACGCCGTCGCGGATCAGCACCGTGCCGCCCTCGATCGGCTCGCCCACGACGGGCACCACGCGGCCGCCCGTGATCGCGACGACGACGGACGGGGGCTGCTGCGAACGAGACATGGACCCACCGTAGGCCCGCCCGCCGACACCCCCGAGGAGGTGCGGCGTCAGCCCCGCGGACGGTCCGCGACCGCGAAGCGCTGGTTCGCCAGCACGGGCAGGGTGCGCCGCGCCGCCGCCACCTCGTCCAGGTCGAGGTCGACGACGAGGAGCCCCGGCTCGGCGCCGAGCTCGGCGACCACGGCCCCGAACGGCGAGGCGACGAGGCTGTGCCCGACGCCGGTCGGCGACGCGCTCGCCGCCGCGGCCGTCGCGTCGCGCTCGGTCTCGGCGTCGCCGGAGACCCTGGCCGCCGCCGCGACCGCCGCGGGGTCGGCCTGCCCGACGGCCACGACGAAGGTCGTGCTGTCGGCGGCGCGCGCACGGGTCAGCAGCTGCCACTGGTCGACCTTGCCGGGGCCGTCGCCCCACGACGCGGCGACGACGCTGACCTCGGCGCCCGACGCGGCGTTCGCGAGGAACAGCGCGGGGAACCGCACGTCGTAGCAGGTGGCCAGGCCCACGACGGCACCACGGCCGGCGTCGTCGTCGCCCCCGTCGCCGCTCCCGACGGCCACGGTGACGGCCTCGTCGCCGCCCTCCACCGAGTCGGACTCCGCGTGGCCGAACGCGTCGAAGAGGTGCACCTTGTCGTAGCTCGCGGCCAGCTCGCCGCCCGGGCCGGCCACGAGGAGGGTGTTCCTCACCGTGCCCTCCTGCCCCGGCGTGAACGTGCCGACGACGATCGTGACGCCGAGCCGCCCGGCGAGGCCGAGCACGGCCGAGGCCCAGGGGCCGTCGAGCGGCTCGGCCGACGCGGCGAGGTCGGAGCCGAACGCGGTCATGGCCGCCTCGGGGAACACGACCAGCTCGGCTCCCTCGGCTGCCGCCTCCTCGGCTGCCCGCTCGACCTCACGGAGGTTGCGGGCCGGATCACGGGTGCTCCAGATCTGGGCGAGGGCGATGCGCATGCGCCCAACCTAGCCACGCGCGCCGCCGCGCCGGGGCCGGGCCCTGCCCCGCACCAGCCGCGCGGGGCCGCGCGGGCCTCCGCCGGATACAGTTCACGGCATGATCGACCTCCCCGAAGGCGAGCTGCGCGAGCGGCTGGCCACCGCCCTGTCCGTGCCTCGCTGGGTCGACGAGGTGGCCGGTCAGGCGCCGTTCGACGACGTCGACGCCCTGATCGCCGTCGCACGCCGCGCCGGGTCGCTCACGTCCGACGAGGTCGACCAGGCGCTCGAGCACCACGACCTCGTCGCCGAGCCCGCGACCGGCGACGCGGGCGCCGACGAGTACGGGCGTCGCGAGGAGCGCGCCTCCCACGAGACCGACGACCCGCAGCTCGTCAAGGCCCTGGCCGAGGGAGGCGCGGTGTACGAGGAGCGCTTCGGCCGCGCCTTCGTCATCCGCACGGCCGGCCGCAGCCGCGACGAGGTCGTCGAGGAGCTCGACCGTCGGCTCAAGCTCGACGACGAGGCCGAGAAGCAGGAGGTGGGGGCCCAGCTGGTCGAGATCGCCGTCGTCCGCCTCCGCCAGGTCTTCGCGTCCCGCACGGCCGAGACGGGGCGTGGCGCCGAGACCGCGTCGCCGGCGCGGCCGCTCGCCTGACCTGCTCGCCTGACCCGGGCGGTGGACGCGCGCACGGTGAGGAGCGACTCGGACGGGCCCCGAGGGGGCCGAGCGTACGATGGGCGCATGTCCGACGCAGCCCCCGACCGCATCCTCATGTTCGGCGCCGAGTGGTGCCGTGACTGCCGCCGCTCGAAGGCCCTGCTCGACCGCGAGGGCGTGGCCTACGACTACGTCGACCTCGAGTCGGTCGACGACGGGGCCGACCGCGCGTTCGCGATCAGCGGCCGTACGCAGATCCCCGTGGTCGTGTTCCCCGACGGCAGCCACCTCGTGGAGCCGTCCGACGCCGAGCTCTCCGCGAAGCTCCCGCTCGACTGACGTCGGCGCCAGCGGAGGTTCGGACCGAAAGGGACGAAAGAGCCGTGGGCCCGCGGTTCTGACGTCCCTTCTCCGCTAGGAAGCCCCGGCCCGACCCGGCTGGCCCTCAGCGGCGGCGACGCTCCGCGACGATCTGCTTCACGGTCTCGTCGAGGTGCGGGTGCACGAACTCGTAGCCGCCCTCGACCAGTCGCTCGGGCACGACCCAGCGGCTCTTGAGCACGAGCTCGGTCTCGGTCCGCAGCACGGCGGTGCCGAGCTCGAGCATCCATCGCGTCGCGGGGAGCCCGATCGGCATGCCCACCGCACGGCGCACGATCCCCATCATCGTCCGGTCGTCGCTCGGGTTCGGCGAGGACAGGTTCACGACCCCGTCGACGTCGTCGTGCTCGCGCAGCCAGTCGATCGAGCCGAGCACGTCGTCGACGTGGATCCAGCTGAACTTCTGGCGACCGCCTCCGGCGCCCTGATGGTGGTGGGTGCCGGCCGCGAGCCGCGCCTTCGTCGCCGGCCAGGGCCCGTCGAGCTGCGGCCCGCCGAGGCCGACCCGGGCGAGGCCCATCAGCGGCACCAGGGCGCTGCCGTCGCCGAGCACGATCGCCATCCGCAGGGCGACACGGCGCGTGCCGGGCAGCTCGCCCTCGAAGAACTCGCGCTCCCAGCTCGTGGCGACGTCGACGGAGAAGCCCCGCCCGAGCTCGCCCGTCGACTCCGTCATCGGGCGGTCCTCGGCGTGCCGGTAGATCGTCGCGGTCGACGAGTTCAGCCAGAGCCGAGGAGGCGCGGCGCAGGCGAGCACCGCCTCCCTCAGCTCCCGGGTCGTCTCGACCCGGGACCGCATGATCTCGGCGCGGTTCGCCGGGCCGTAGCGGCAGTTCACGCTCTTGCCCGCGAGGTTGACGAGCAGGTCGGCACCGTCGAGCAGGCGGGTGATCGCGGCCGTGTCGCCCCAGCGGGCGTCGGGGCCGGAGCGGCCGATCTCGCTGACGCGGGCGCCGCGGGCGCGCCAGGCGGCGGCGAGGTGCTGGCCGATGAAGCCGGACGCGCCGGCGATGACGATGTGGTCGGTCACGATGCTGTTCCCCCTGTGTCGTCGGGCTCGACCGAGTAGTCGAAGTGGCCCGTGTACTCGTAGATCCGGCCGACGAGCGGCGCGTCGAGGGTCACCGAGACCCGTTGTCGACCGACGGCCTCGTCGAACTCCTCGCGCAGCGACACCCGGGGCGACACGGCGGCGGGCACCGCGACGGAACGCCGGCCGACGCGCAGGCGCATCGTGCCCGACGTCATCGACAGGGCCCCGTCGCGGGCGTGCGCGACGAGGTCGGCCGACCAGCGCCTCCGGTGCCCCAGGTGGTCGACGAGCCCGGTCGACGTCGCGGTGACGGCGTCGACCATGTGGCACTCGCCCGACGCGAAGCGGAACGTGCGGACCGCCCGGACCACGGGAGCACCCGAGTCGTCGACGTCCGGTCGGTTGGTCACGGTGAAGGGCACGTCGTGCTGCCAGGCGGCGAAGAGCACTCCCTGCCGGCCGAGCACCCACAGCACGGGCCAGAGCCAGCGCCGAGGTGTGCCCGCCCGGGCGAAGACGCCCTGGCCGCGTCCGACGGAACCGGCCGGGATCGCCCGGAAGTACGGCAGGAGGCGCGGGTGCAGCCCCGAGAGCGCCTCGCCCGCGGCGGCCTCCCACGGAGACTGCGGGGCGGGAGCGTCGGGCACGACCCGAGCCTAGGCCCGGGGCTACCCTCGCGGCATGGACACCGCCGACACCGCCGACCGCACCTCCGCGCCGCACCCCCTCGTCTCCGTCGCCGAGCTGGAGCGGTCGCTCCGGGGCGATCGGCCGCCGCGCCTCCTCGACGTGCGCTGGCGGCTGGACCGTCCCGACGGCCGGCCGGCGCACCGCGAGGGCCACCTGCCGGGGGCCGTCTACGTCGACCTCGGCTCCGAGCTCGCCGGGCACGGCCTGGCGGCGACGGAGGGGCGTCACCCCCTGCCCGCGCCCGACGACCTGCAGCGGTCCGCCCGCAGCTGGGGGCTGCGCGAGGGCGAGCCGGTCGTGGTCTACGACGACCTGGGCGGCCAGTCCGCGGCGCGGGCGTGGTGGTTGCTGCGGGCTGCCGGCCTCGCCGACGTGCGGCTGCTCGACGGCGGGCTCGGAGCGTGGACCGCGGCCGGCCTGCCGGTCGAGACCGGGGACGTGCGTCCGGAGCCCGGAGACGTCGTCCTCGGCTCGGGTCGGCTGCCGACGATCGACGCGGAGGAGGCCGCCGCGTTCCCGGCGCACGGCACCCTCGTGGACAGCCGCGCCGGAGAGCGCTACCGCGGCGAGGTCGAGCCCGTCGACCCGCGGGCCGGTCACGTGCCGGGCGCCGTGAGCGTCCCGACCGCGGGCAACCTCGACGCCTCGGGCCTGTTCCTCGATGCGGACGCGCTGCGGGCGAGGTACGAGGAGGCGGGCGTCCGGCCGGGCGAGCCCGTCGCGGTCTACTGCGGCTCGGGCGTCACCGCCGCGCACGCCGCCGTCGCGCTCACGGTCGTCGGCTACGACCCCGTGCTGTTCCCGGGGTCGTGGAGCGCGTGGTCGTCCGACCCCGGCCGCCTCGTCGCGACGGGCGCCGAGCCCGGCTGACTCACGAACTCGCCCGGGTGTCCTCCTGACTCGTGCACGACTCAGGACGCGCACTCCCCCCGCCGCGCAGCTCAGGACTCGTCTTCCTGAACGAAGACGGGGGCAGGAGGCGCGGGTCAGTCGGCGTGCGTCGGCGAGGGCTCCAGGGTGCGGTCGTCGACGATCGCGTCGACCGCGGTCCGGCGCACGGAGTCGATCCCGTTGAGCGCGGACCCCTTCTGCCGGTACCCCTCCGAGGTCGCGATCACCTCGCCGTTCGCGGCGGTGAGCACGAAGCGGTACTCGCCCGACTCGCCCTGCGTGACGATGAACTTGCCGGCCATGGCGTCCTCCTCGCGTCCGGGGAGCGGCGTCTGCGCGCTCCGCGTCGCGTCAGCATAGGCAGCGCGTGTTTCGTCCGTGTCACGGGGCCGCGACATGACGCCGCGCGACGAGCGACGCGCGTCGCGACGTGCACGAGGCCGCGTCGAGCGCAGCAGCAGCCCCCGCTGCCGCCGCGCTCGCCGCGGCCTGGTCACCCGGCTCTGCCGGGGTCGGTCAGTCGCCGACGAGCACGCCGATGGCGGCCTTGAGCGTGTCGCGGTCGCGACGGAGCTTGGCGACCTCGGCCTCGAGCTCCGCGAGGCGATCGGCGGACGCCTGGTCGGCGCCGTCGCCGCCCTTGGCGCTGGCGCCGCTGCCGGGCGGACGACCGCGTCGGGGCGCGGGCGCGGCGGCCGGCTCCTCCTGCGCGTCACCGTCGGTGCGCACGGCCGAGCCGTCGTCGGCGGTGTCGGCCGCCTCCTCGGCGATGACGGACGCCGCGGGGGCGTTCGCCTTCTCCCAGGCGCGGATCCAGCCACGGAGCGACTGCTCGCCGACCTCGAACTGCTCGGCGGTCTCACGGATGATGGCGCGGTTGCCGGGCTCCGCCTCGCGGCGCTCCAGGACGCGGGCGAGCGACTGCTCGCGCGTCTCGTCGGTGTACTTCTGCTCGAAGGGCATGTCGTGTCTCCGGTCGTGAGGAGGGCGGGGGAGCAGCCACGTGGTGACGGCGCATCCGTCGTCACCACAGGACCGTTGACGCCGACGGTACTGCACTCTCACCTCACATGAGTAGATATAGATAGAAATATGTGATGACGAGCACGGTCTCGCTCGTTCCGTGACCACGCGATGCCTGCCGCGCCGTACACATGAGCCGACGCGGACGGCGCGGCACATATGAGGACGTGTCATCATGATGCGCAGCACGCGGCGCACGACGTGGCGCACCACGTCCGATGACATGACCACACGTGTCGCGCGTCGACCGTGTCGACCACGACGGCGACCCGGCGCGCAGGAGGCGGTCGTCCAGTCGCCGCCGACCCGCCCGTCCTGAGGCGGATCACGGCGACGACGGCTTAAGGTGGCCGTGTGTGGCGCGCCGACAGACAGCATGACGACGACGACGACGGGACCAGTCCCGGCGTCGCCCCGACGGGTGCGCCCGGGGGGGCAGCGTCCCCGGGCACGGTCAGCCTCGGCGACCCCGGCCTCGCGGTGGGCAACGTGGCCGAGCCGTCCCGCACCGGGTGGCGCGACCAGCTGAGCGTCGTGGGCGGCACCTCCACCCTGCTGCACTTCGGCGACGAGCAGCGGGCCCGCATCGAGCTCAGCACCACCCACCCCGGCGGCCTCGCCCAGTTCATCACCGGCAAGACGACCCTGCTGTCGAGCCTCATCCGCGACGACCTCGCGCTCCGGACCGCCCGCGTCGCCGCCGGCGAGATCGCCGCGAAGGGCCTCGAGCTGAGCACCGTGCGCGGCATCGACGCCGTCCACCTCGCCATCGGCGTCGCCGCGTGGTCGTTCGCCGGCCGCGACCACCGCGCCCCCGTCCTGCTCCGCCCGCTCGCCATCCGGCGCCACGGCCGCGACTTCGAGGTCAAGCTGCTGGGCGAGCCGTTCCTCAACCCCGCGCTCTCCGACGCGCTGCACGACCAGTTCGACATCTCGCTCGACGCCGACGCGTTCGTCGCGCTCGCCGGCCGCGAGGGCGCGTTCACGCCCAACCCCGTGATCGACCGCCTCCGCGGCCTCACGGCGCACCTCGACTGGTTCACCGTGCAGCCGCGCCTCGTGGTGTCGACCTTCGCCGAGGTCTCGACCGAGATGGCCCTCGACGCCCGCGAGCTCGGCCACCCCGTGCTCGACGCGCTCGGCGGCAACGCCATGGCGATCCGCCAGGTGCAGGAGGGGTACCGCCCGACCACGGCGACCCCCCAGGACGAGCGCAGCCCCGAGACCGACACCCTGCTGCTCGACGCCGACCCCGAGCAGGAGAACGTCGTCGCGCAGATCGCGGCCGGCGCCTCGGTCGTGGTCAAGACGCTGCCGGGCACCGGCGGCACACAGACCATCGTCAACGCGATCGGCCGACTCGTGTCGCAGAACAAGCGGGTGCTCGTCGTCAGCGCTCGCCGCGCCTCCCTGCGAGGCATCACCGCCCGCCTCGCCGACATCGGCCTGCCCGGCGTCGCAGTCTCGCCGACCACGCTGCGCCGCGACGTCATCCGCGCCATCAGCCGCGACGAGAAGGCCACCCACCCGCAGATGGGCGAGGTCGACGACGCGCTCGTGCGCCTCCGCAAGGTGCTCGTCGACTACCGCGGCGCGCTGAGCCGACGTGACGACGGGCTCCGCGTGTCGGTGCTCGACTGCCTCACCGAGCTGTCGCGGCTCGCCCTGCTGCCCGCGCCTCCCGCGACCACCGCGCGCCTCAGCCGCCGCAGCGTCGAGGCGATGGTCGACGGCCGTCGCCGCGTCGCCGAGACGATGGTCAACGCCGCCAACCTCGGCGAGTTCCGCTACGGCCCGGGCGACTCGCCCTGGTACGGCGCGCGCTTCACCGACTCGTTCGGCGCCGGCGACGCCCACCAGCTCGCCAAGAACCTGCACCACCGCGACCTGCCCCGCCTGCTCGAGCGAGCGCAGGAGGTGATCGGCAGCACCCGGATGCGCCCCTTCGAGTCGGTGGCCGAGCTGGGCGTCTACCTGCGCCTCCTCATCGAGATCCGCGACACGCTCGACAAGTTCCAGCCCGTGGTGTTCGACCGCTCCGTCGCCGAGCTCGTCGCGGCGACCGCGCCGAAGCGCGAGGCGCCCGACATGTCGAGCGCCAACCGCCGCCGCCTCAAGAAGCTCGCGAGGGAATACGTGCGGCCCGGGGTGCACATCGCCGACCTGCACAGCGCCCTGCAGCGCATCCAGCAGCAGCGCATCGCCTGGCAGCGCTACGTGGTCGCGGGCACGCCGCCCGAGGTGCCCACGGGGATCGCCGACGCGCACGTGCTGCACCAGCAGGTCAGCCAAGATCTGGAGCGCCTCGACTCGCCCCTCGGCCTCCGCGGCGACGACAGCCTGACCGAGATCGGCGTGGCCGAGCTCGGCCCGAAGCTGCGCGACCTCGCCGCTGAGAGCGACGTGCTGCAGAACCTGCAGGAGCGCACCGAGCTCATGACGACCCTGCGCGACCTCGAGCTGGCGCCGCTCATCACCGACCTCGCGAACCGCCACGTGCCCGAGCAGCAGGTCGCCGCGGAGCTCGAGCTCGCCTGGTGGCGCTCGGCGCTCGAGTCGCTGCTCGAGGCCGACCGTGCGCTGCTCGGGGCCAACACCGCCATGCTCGACCGCCTCGAGGCCGACTTCAGGCTCGTCGACGAGGCGCACGCGGCCGGCAGCGCCCAGCTGCTCGGCTGGCAGCTGGCTGAGAACTGGAAGATCGGTCTCGTCGACTGGCCGGAGGAGGCGTCCGCCCTCAAGGCCCTGCTGCGCCAGCCGCACCTCACCGCCCGCCTGCTGCACGACGCCGCGCCGCACCTCTCGCGCGCCATCGCCCCGGTCTGGCTGGCCTCGCCCTACGAGGTGCACACCATCGCCGACACGGTGCCGTTCGACACGGTCGTGCTCGTCGACGCCGGCGCGACGACCATCGCCGAGAACGTCGGGGCGATCCGCCGGGGCAAGCAGACGGTGGCCTTCGGCGACCCCGTGACGCAGACGCCCTCAGAGTTCGACATCGCCGTGACGCCCGGCAAGCAGCCGCCTCGTTACGACGAGGCGGAGCTCGACGCCCTGCACGCCGACAGCGCCCTCGCCCGCCTGTCCACCCTGCTGCCGACCCTCTCGCTGACCCGCAGCTACCGCGCCGGCGGAGAAGACCTCGCCGAGCTCGTCAACCGCCGCTTCTACGGCGGGCGCATCGAGTCGCTGCCCTGGGCGGGCAGCTTCCTCGGGCACGGCAGCATCGCGCTCGACTACGTCTCCGGCGGCACGGCCGTGCCCGACCCCGAGTCCGGTGCCGTCGAGAGCGTCGACGCCGAGGTCGACCGCGTCGTCTCGCTCGTCGTCGAGCACGCGCGCACCCGACCGGCCGAGTCGCTCATGGTCATCACCGCGAGCGCGAAGCACGCCGTGCGCGTGCAGCAGGCCGTGCTCACGGCGGTGTCCGGCCACAAGGACCTGACGGAGTTCGTCGTCGGCGACCGGGGCGAGCCGTTCATGGTCGCCACGCTCGAGCAGAGCGTCGCCCAGAGCCGCGACCACGTGATCTTCTCGATCGGCTACGGGCGCACCCCGCACGGCCGCGTGCTCAGCGACTTCGGGCCGCTCGGCCAGCCCGGCGGGGAGCGTCTGCTCGCCGTCGCCATGACGCGGGCGCGTCGCTCGATGATCATCGTCACCTGCTTCCAGCCCGACGACATCGACGGCGGACGCATGGGCCACGGCACCGTCGCGCTGTCCGAGATCCTCACCGAGGTCCAGGCGCGCACCAGCGCCGAGCACGTTCCGGACGACTCCGACCCGATGCTCGTCGACCTGGCGCGGCGCCTCGAGGCGAAGGGCATCCCCGTCGCCCTCGGGCACCGCGGCAAGCTCGGGCTGGTCGCCGCCCACGACGGCGTCTGCGTGACCATCGAGACCGACACGACGCTGTCGCGCACGAGCCTCCGCGAGTCGCTGCGGGCCCGGCCGGAGACGCTGCGCCGCCTCGGCTGGCACTACGTCCGGGTGCACGCCTTCCAGCTGTTCACCGATCCCGACTCCGTGGCCGCACGGGTCGCCGAGGTGCTGGGGATCGACGGGACGCGCACGCAGGAGGTCCCGACGCTGTCGGCCCGCCAGCACGTCAACCGGCTCTGACCGCGATGACGGAGGTGACGAGCCCGCGCGACCCCGACTCAGGTCCCGCAGGAGGAGCGGGTCGGCCCGCCGACGACCGCGCGGTCGTCGAGGCGATCGCGTCGGCCCCGCTCGTGGTGCGGCGTCGCGGCGGCGGCCGGCGGGTCTCGACCGACCCGGTGCCCGGCAGCGATCCTGCTCCTGCACCCGAGCCTCCTCGGCACGCGTCGGGGGAGAACGACCGTCAGCTCCGCGACGACGTGCCGCCGCACTGGGGCTGACCCCCGAGCTCCCCGCACGCGACGACGGCCCGCCGCTCCCGGTGAGGGAGTGGCGGGCCGTCGTCGTCGTGCGGAGCCGGGAGCTCAGCGGCTGCCGAGCGGTCCGTTCCCGAGGTTGACGCTGCCGCTCGGGGTCGGGTCGGCGGCGTGGCTGCCGTGACCGGCGACGCCGGAGTCGATGCCCGACTGCGCCCGCAGCAGGTCTCGGATCTCGCTCAGCAGCTCGACGTCGGTCGGCGGCACGTCCGCCGGCGGCACGGTCTCGTCCGACTGCTTCGCGAAGGTGCGCTTCAGCAGGCTGTTCACCGGGAGCACGAGGCAGAAGTACACGACGGCGGCGATGATCAGGAAGTTGATCAGGGCACCGATCACGGCACCGAACTTGAGCTCGGCTTCGGCGCCGCTCACCGTGGGGATGCTCACGATCAGGGCCTTGTCGAGCATCGACGCGTTGAACGCCGCACCGATCAGGGGGTTGAAGATGTTGGTCACGAGCGAGGTGACGATCGCGGTGAACGCGGCTCCGATGACCACGGCGACAGCCAGGTCGATCACGTTGCCGCGCAGGACGAATTCTTTGAAGCCCTTCACAGGTGCGCTCCTTCGGGTCGAGGGGTGGTCGTCGTCGCCGACAACTCAACCACTCCTCGCCCGGTCACGCAGACCGGGGTCAGGAGGAGGAGCCGGAGCTCCCCGACGAGGAGCCGCCCGAGGACGAGCTCGACGACCCGCCCGACCCGGTGGACGACGCGCCGCCTCCTGCGCTCTTCTCCTTCGCGCCCGACGACTTCTTGTCGGACGACGACGACGAGGTCGACGACGAGCTGGTCGAGGAGCTGCCGCTCCCGCTCCGGGAGTCGGTGCGGTAGAAGCCCGACCCGTTGAAGGTGACGCCCACGGGGCTGAACACCTTGCGGAGCACGCCCTGGCAGACGGGGCAGACCGTCAGCGAGTCGTCGGTGAACGACTGGACGACGTCGAAGGCGTTGCCGCACTCGGTGCAGCGGTACGAGTAGGTGGGCACGGGCGTCCTAGCTGTGGGTCGAGGAGGCGGCCTGCGAGCTCAGAACTCGTGGATGCCGCTGGGCGTGACGACGCCGTCGACGGGCTGGTCGTGACGCTCGCGCGGCACCTGCTCCACGTACTCGGAATCGAACACCACAGCATAGACCGGCGGTCGCTTCTCCATCGATCCGAGGGTCTTGTCGAAGTAGCCTCGGCCCCAGCCCATCCGCATCCCCGTGTGGTCGACGGAGGCGGCCGGCACGATGATGAGGTCGACGTCGTTGATCGCCATCGGGCTGAGCACCTCGCCGACCGGCTCGGGCAGGTCGAACAGCCCGAGCGTCTCGGTCTCGCCGTCGCCGACGGCCCAGTCGAGCAGCCCGTCGGGACGGGAGATGGGGAACAGGACGCGGACGTCGTTCTCGTAGGCCCAGTTGAGGAACGGCCGGGTGTTCGGCTCGTCCGCGGTGGAGAGGTAGGCCGACACCGACCGGACGGAGAGCCCGGACGCGAGGTCGACCAGGTGCCTCGTCAGGCCCGCGGTCGCCTGGTCACGAGCGTGGTCGCCCTGGTTGCGGCGCCGCTGTCGCAGCTCCGCCCGGAGTGCGCGCTTGGCGTTGCCGACCTCGTCCGTCATGTCCCCGATGGTACGGGCACGAAATGTGCCCCCCGCGGAACGCCGCGGGTGGATACGCTGAGCGGCATGGGCTTCACGATCAGCAAAGCAGTCATCCCCGCCGCCGGCCTGGGTACCCGATTCCTCCCCGCGACCAAAGCAATGCCGAAGGAGATGCTCCCCGTCGTCGACAAGCCGGCGATCCAGTACGTCGTCGAGGAGGCCGTGAACGCGGGCCTCACCGACGTCCTCATGATCACCGGGCGCAACAAGAACGCCCTCGAGAACCACTTCGACCACGTGTCCGAGCTCGAGGAGACCCTGAAGAAGAAGGGCGACCACGACAAGCTCGCCAAGGTCAACCAGTCGACCGACCTGGCCGACATGCACTACGTCCGCCAGGGCGACCCGCTGGGCCTCGGCCACGCGGTGCTCCGCGCCAAGATGCACGTCGGCCGTGAGCCGTTCGCCGTCCTGCTCGGCGACGACATCATCGACGCCCGCGACCCGCTGCTGACGCGCATGGTCGAGGTGCAGGGGCAGAAGAACGCGACCGTGATCGCCCTGCTCGAGGTCGACCCCTCGCAGACCCACCTCTACGGCATCGCCACGGTCGAGGAGACCGACGAGGACGACGTCGTCAAGGTCACCGGCCTGGTCGAGAAGCCGGCACAGGGCGAATCGCCCTCGAACCTGGCCATCATCGGTCGCTACGTCATCCGTCCCGAGGTCTTCGACGTGCTCGAGAAGCAGGAGCCGGGCAAGGGCGGCGAGATCCAGCTGACCGACGCCCTGATGAAGATGGCCGGCGCAGAGGAGTGGACCGGCGGCGTGTACGGCGTCGTCTTCCGCGGCCGCCGGTACGACACGGGCGACAAGCTCGACTACATCAAGGCCATTGTGCAGCTCGCGAGCGACCGGGAGGACCTCCGCGACGAGCTCCGCCCGTGGCTCAAGGAGTTCACGGCAGGGCTGGAGTAGGCGACCACCACGTGAGCAGCATCCCCACGCTGGCGGAGGGGCGGGTCGTCATCCGGCCCCTCCGCCTGCGTGACACCCGCGACCTCGACCAAGCGCTGGCCGAGAACCGCTCGTGGCTCCGGCACTGGGAGGCCACCAACCCGAACGGGTTCACGAGCCACGACGTCCGCGGCAGCATCCGCTCCCTCCAGGTGAACGCCCGCGCCGGCCTCGGCCTGCCGTTCGCCATCGAGCTCGACGGCCGCTTCGTCGGGCAGCTCAACGTCAGCGGCATCACCTACGGCTCGCTCGGCTCGGCGACGATCGGCTACTGGGTCACGCAGTCGGCAGCCGGGAACGACGCGACCCCGATCGCGGTCGCGCTGGCCACCGACCACTGCTTCCGTGCCCTCGGCCTGCACCGGATGGAGATCTGCATCCGCCCCGAGAACGGTCCGAGCCTCCGCGTGGTCGAGAAGCTCGGCTTCCGCTACGAGGGGCTCCGGCGCCGCTACATCCACATCAACGGCATGTGGCGTGACCACTTCTGCTTCGCGCTGGTGGCCGAGGAGGTGCCCGAGGGCGTCCTGCACCGGTGGCGGTCGGGCACGGTCCCGGTCGGGCAGGGCAGCGTGCCGCCCGACGCGCTGGCGGAGGCCGAGCGGCAGCTGCCGCTCTAGGCGGGTCTGCAGGCGATCTGCCCGGATCTGGCCTGGGTCCGCGCAGAACCGGGCGAGACACACCCCGCGACATGGCCGACGCGCCGTGCCGCCGCTCATACCCTCGTCAGCATGGACATCGGGTCGTGGGGCGGGGGCCTCGTGCTGGCGCTCGTCGCCGTGCTCTGGCTGGTCTACCTCGTGCCCACCTGGCAGCGCCGTCGCGAGTACCTCGCCACCGAGCGCAACGCCGTGCGCCTGCAGCAGACCCTCCGCATCCTCGCCCAGACGGCCGAGCTGCCCGAGGAGGTGCGGATCGAGGCCAACGCTCGTTCCGTCGCCGACGCGCAGCGCATCCTCGCCCGCGAGGAGACGAAGCGTGAGGCCCTCCGCCGGGCCCACGAGGCCGCTCGTCAGCGTGCCGTCACCCGCGAGCTGGCCGCAGCGGCACCCGTGCTCCGTGCCGCCGACCACGATCCCGCCCTGGCCGCCCGCCGCCTCCGTCGTTCGCGTCTCGTCTCGACCGTCGTGCTCGTGCTCGGGGCGGTCGCGATCGTCGCGGGCATCGCGACCTCGTTCTGGGTCGCCTCGATCGCGGGGCTCGCCTTCGGGGCCGGAGCGGTCGCGATGCTCGCCCAGCTGGCCGCGGTGTCACGGGCGCGGGCGCGGCGTCAGGTCGCCTCCGCTCCTCGCGTCGGCCAGCCGCTCAAGGACTTCTCCTCGTCGCTCGCCGACCCCGAGGCAGAGGTCGAGGCCGAGTCGCGGGAGTGGACCCCGGTCCCCGTGCCGACGCCCCTGTACCTGCGCCGCGGACGCCAGCGACCCGCGTCCCGGCCCGCAGCCACGGCGGCGGCGTCGGCTCCCGCCGCGGAGTCGCCCGCAGACGACCTGCGACGTCAGTCGGAACGCTCCGTCCAGGCGCTGAGGGAGTCCCAGCGGGCACAGCACCAGGCGCTGCGCGAGGCCGCTCGGGCCGAGGCGGCCCTCTCCGCGCCCCGGGCGGTGCCGGCGCCCGCGACGTCGAGGGCACCTGCCGCGCAGACGGCGGCTGCCTCCCCGCCGCCGCCGCCGCCTCCCGCCGCCCCCAGCCGCTTCGCGCGCATGGGCATCGTCGACGACCTCGGCGAGCCGAGCTTCCGCCTCGACGAGGCGCTCGAGCGACGCCGCGCGGTCTGAGCCGCTTCGAGTAGGCGGGCGTCGCGTCGATTCGGACCGGCGCCTCCTCGGGTGCTATCGTTGCGGAGCAGGTCTGGGGCTATGGCGCAGTTGGTAGCGCGTCTCGTTCGCAATGAGAAGGTCAGGGGTTCGAATCCCCTTAGCTCCACCAGAAGTTCAGCACCTCGCAGCATCACGAAGGCCCTCCCGGCGGGAGGGCCTTCGTCGTGTCGGGAGTCGCCCCCAACGGGGGCCCATGGGTGTGTCAAATTCACGGCATACTCTTAGAAATGAGCATTCCGCAGCCTCCCTCCGATCCTCAGCAGCCGAACTACCAGCCCGACCCCTCCGCTCCCGGTGCAGGCGCGCCTGCGGCGGGCTACCCGTACCAGGCTCCCGCCTACGGTCCGCCCCCCACCGCACCCCAGAACACCGGGGGCAACGGCCTCGCGATCGCCTCCGTCGTGCTCGGCGGCGTCGGCCTGGTCCTGTCCTGGATCTTCCTCGGCGGCATCCTGGCGCTCGTCGGGCTCGTCCTCGGCGTCGTCGCCCTGGTCAAGAAGCGCGGCTCGCGTCTCCTCGCGATCATCGGCACGGCTGTCTCCGCCCTCGCCCTCGTGATCTCGGTCATCGTCACGATCGTCACGTTCATCGCTGCCGCCTCGGCGATCAGCCAGATCAACGAGTCGCTCGAGTCGACGTCCGTCTCGCAGTCGCCCGCCGCCGAGGCCGAGGACGACGCCGCCGAGACGACGACCGAGAACGTGGCGTTCGGCGAGACGGTCACCTACGACGACGGCCTCGCCGTCACCGTCTCCGCGCCCGAGACCTTCACCCCCGGCGAGTACGCCGCCGGTGCGGACCAGGCCGCGAACGTCGTCTTCACGATCACGATCACCAACGGCACGGACGCGAACTTCGACCCGACCCTGGCGTACCCGTCCGTCGCCTCCAGCGGCGTCGAGGCGTCGAGCGTCTACGACTCCGACCAGTCGCTCGACCAGCCCAGCACCGCGATCCCTGCCGGCCAGTCGGTCACGTGGCGCAGCGCCTTCTCGGTCGCCGACCCCGCGCAGCTGATCCTGGAGCTCAGCCCCGGCCCGTTCGAGTACGACTCGATCGTCTACCAGAGCTGACGACAGCTCTCTGCAGCACCCGTGCCGCTCGCCCTCCGGGGCGGGCGGCACTCCTGTTCCCGGGGCCGCCGAGGGTGCAGGCAGCTCGACCGCGCGTCGGCGAAGATGGAGGCGTGCCCCTCGACTCCCGTGATCCCGACCTGCTCGCGCGCCTCCGGGCCGACCTCGCGTCCTCCGACTTCACGGTCGATCGTCTGACGGGGCCCGACGCCTGGGGAGCGAGCGCCGGTGCGGCGCTCTTCCGGGGAGAGCGCGTCGCGGCCCGTCGTGCGCTCGTGAGGAGCGCCTCCCGCGTGCCGTCGCTCCGTCCGGCGGCGACGCTGGCGTCGCTGTTCATCCTGGGATGGCCGCAGCCGCTCGCCGACGTGGAGGCGGCGCTGCCGACCCTGGGGGCGGCAGGCGCTGCCGCGCTCGGCCTGATCGAGGCCTCCGACGACGAGGTGCGCGCGCTGGTCGACCTGCGGCCGTACGCGTTCGTCGACGCGTCCGGCGAGGCCAGCTGGTGGATCGCCTCCGACCTCGGCGAGCTGGCCCTCGGGGGCGCGCTCCGCGAGGACCACGTGCTGGGGGTCGGCGGGGCGTCGGCGACGCTGGCCGGGCTGATGATCCCGCGCACCGTCGACAGCGCGCTCGACCTCGGCACGGGCTGCGGCATCCAGGCGCTGCACGTCGCCCGGCACGCCCGCCGGGTCGTCGCCACCGACATCTCGCAGCGCGCCCTCGACTTCGCGGCCTTCAACGCCGCCCTCAACCTCGTCGACGGCATCGAGTTCCGGCTCGGCAGCCTCTTCGAGCCCGTCGAGGGCGAGTTCTTCGACCACGTCGTCTCGAACCCGCCGTTCGTCATCACGCCCCGGGCCGAGGGCGTGCCCGAGTACGAGTACCGCGACGGCGGCATGGTCGGCGACGACCTCGTCGCGTCCGTCGTGTCGCAGGTCGGCGCCCACCTCACGCCGGGAGGCGTCGCGCAGCTGCTCGGCAACTGGGAGACAGGAGGGGCGGACGCGGCTGCCGGGAAGCGCGGGGCGTACTCGGTGGCCGACTGGGTCGCCCGCGGCGGCGTCCCGCTGGACGTGTGGGTGGTCGAGCGCGAGCTGCAGGACCCGGCCGCCTACGCCGAGACCTGGATCCGCGACGGCGGCACCCGTGCGGGCACCGCCGACTTCGAGCGGCTCTACGAGGCCTGGCTCGGCGACTTCGAGCAGCGGGGCGTCGTCGAAGTCGGCTTCGGCTACGTGACCCTGAGGCGACCTCTCGACGCGGCGACGGAGCCCGTGGTCCGCACGGAGCGCCTCCTCGGGGGCCTCGGCTCGAACGACGTCGGCCTCGGTCGGCACCTCGGGGCCACGCTCGACGCCGTCGACCTGCTCCGCTCGCTCGACGACGACGCCCTGCTGGGCGCCCGTCTCACGGTCGCCGGCGACGTCACGGAGGAGCGGCACTACTGGCCCGGCAACGACGACCCCACGGTCATCACGCTGAGGCAGGGAGGCGGCTTCGCCCGGTCGGTCGAGTCGGGCACGGCCCTCTCGGCGCTGGTGGGCGCCTGCGACGGCGAGCTCAGCGCCAGCGCGATCGTGGGCGCGCTCGCCCACCTGCTCGAGGCCGACGAGGGCGCGCTCACGGCCGAGCTCCTGCCCCGGGTGCGCGAGCTCGTGACGACGGGGATGCTCCGCGCCTGATCGCCGAGCGGGCAGGGCCGCGGTGCCCGCTCGGCTCCGACGGGCTAGAGGTCGTCGCCCGTCTCGTCGTCGGCCGCCGCTGCCTCCTGCTTGCCGACCCGGTCGCCCCAGGTGCGCCAGCTGTACTCGGGCACGAAGCCGAGCAGGTCGCGGGCCTTGTCGCTGCTGAGCAGGGAGTCCGTGCCCTCGACGGCGGCCCGGCGCTCGACGGTCGGCCAGAACTGGTCGGCGAGCAGGGCGGTGGGCGTGTTCATGACCGTGTCGGTCGCGGCGATGATGAACGCCTCGAAGCCGACGAGGTCGCTCTCGAGCGCCTTCCGCACGGCCTGGGCACCGTCGCGGGCGTCGATGTACGAGAAGAGGTTGAACGTCTTCTTCTCGGGGGTCTCGTCCCAGGGGTACTCGGAGTAGTCGCCGTCGTCCATGACGTTCGAGAATCGGAGGCCGATCATCTTCAGCTGGCGGTCCCAGCGGGTGAAGTGGCGGGCCATCTCCTCGTCGAGGGCCTTGCCGAGCGAGTACGACGACTCGGGCCGCACGGCGTACTCCTCGTCGAGGGGCAGGTAGGGCGGGTCGAGGTCGAACGGGATGCCGAGCAGGGTCTCGCTGGAGGCCCAGACGACGTTGCGGATGTGGGCCGCACGGGCTGCGGCGAACACGTTGTAGCTGCCGGTGACGTTGTTGTGGAAGAGGGTCGCGTTCGGCACGAGCCCGGGCGCCGGGATCGCCCCGAGGTGCACGACGGCGTCGATCGAGTCGTAGCGGTCGTCGACGTGGGTGAGCGCCTGCAGCACCTGGCCGTAGTCGGACAGGTCGACCTGCACGTACGTGACGCCCTCGACCGGGTCGGGGCTCGGCACGCGGTCGAGCAGCACGACCTCCCAGCCGTGGGCGGCGAGGTCGCGGACGACGGCTCGGCCGAGCTTGCCGCTGCCTCCGGTGACGGCGACGCGGAGGGCCGCGGGGGACGGGGTGGATGACGACATCGTCTGCACTCTTCCTGGGGTCGGGGCGGCGCTCGGTGCGCCTGCTCCTGTCTACCGTGTCGGCGCTGGACGTGCGCGACGGAGCCGCGGGTACGGTCGTGCGGGACGGGGCCGTCCGGCCCCCTCCGCCGCCACGGCGACGGACGACACGAGGAGGCGCCCCATGAGCGACACCCAGAGCCACGACCCCGCAGACCACGACGTCGACCCCCGCCACGACTCGGCCGCCGTGCACGGGGACGACCCGGCGCCCGTCGAGGAGCACGCCGGCTCGGCCGCCGACGACGCCGCTCGCGAGGGCGCCGTCGAGCAGGTGGACGACACGCTCGGCGGGCACATCCCGCTGCGCTGAGCCCGTTGGCCGCGGAGCGCAGCTCCGCAGCCCCTCGGTGCCCCCAGTTCTAGTCGGACGCATGAATCACCCGCCGTTCACCCCACCGCGCCGAAGAGGCGCGGGCTACAGTGCAGTGTGCTCACCGGCTGGTTACCGGGGCACATCGCGCCCGTCATCGTCGACGTGCGACCGAGCGTGGTCTCCTGATCCGATCCCGCCCGGCCCCGTCCGAGGGCGCGACCGCACGCCTCCGCCCGAGCCCTGCTCGGCCACGGGGGCGTGTGCTGTCTCGGGACTCGCCGTCTCGCCCCTCCCGCGTGCCCGGACCGGTGCCGACCGCCTCCGGCCCGCCTCGCCTCGCTGTCGCTGGCATGGGGCAGGATCGACACATCATGTCGCCCGCCCCCTCCGCACCGCTGTCCGCCCTGCTGCCCGAGAACCCGGGGCCCGAGTCGTACGACCAGGACACGGCCTACGCCGACTTCGCGGAGTGGGCCGAGAACCGGGGCCTGCCGCTGTACCCGGCGCAGGACGAGGCGATGATGGAGCTCGTCTCCGGCGCCTCGGTCGTGCTCAGCACGCCGACCGGCACCGGCAAGTCGCTGGTCGCCGCAGGCGCGCACTTCGTCGCCCTCTCGCAGGGCAAGCGCACCTACTACACCGCGCCCATCAAGGCCCTGGTCAGCGAGAAGTTCTTCGCCCTGGTCGAGCTGTTCGGGCCGGAGCAGGTGGGCATGGTCACGGGCGACTCGTCGGTCAACGCCGACGCGCCGATCATCTGCTGCACCGCCGAGATCCTCGCGAACCTCGCCCTGCGCCACGGCTCGGACGCCGACGTCGACCAGGTCGTGATGGACGAGTTCCACTTCTACGGCGACCAGTCGCGCGGCTGGGCCTGGCAGGTGCCGCTGCTGCTGCTCGACCGTGCGCAGTTCCTCCTCATGTCGGCGACCCTCGGCGACGTCACGCGCCTCGTCGACGACCTGTCGCGCCGCACCGGGCGCCCGGTCGCCCGGGTGACCGGCGTCGAGCGCCCGGTGCCGCTGCACTACTCGTACGCCCAGACCCCCGTGCAGGAGACGGTCGAAGAACTGCTTTCCACCGGCGAGGCCCCGGTCTACGTCGTGCACTTCTCGCAGGCCGCCGCGCTCGAGCGCGCGCAGGCCCTGTCGAGCATCAAGGTGGCCAGCCGTGAGCAGCGCGACGAGATCGCCGAGCTGATCGGCGGGTTCCGCTTCAGCACCGGCTTCGGCAAGACCCTCAGCCGACTGGTGCGCTCGGGCATCGGCGTGCACCACGCGGGCATGCTGCCCAAGTACCGGCGCCTCGTCGAGCAGCTCGCCCAGCGGGGGCTGCTCCGCGTCATCTGCGGCACCGACACCCTCGGCGTGGGCATCAACGTGCCGATCCGCACCGTCCTGCTCACCGCGCTCACGAAGTTCGACGGCACCCGGATGCGACAGCTGACGGCGCGGGAGTTCCACCAGGTCGCGGGTCGCGCCGGCCGCGCCGGCTACGACACCTCGGGCACCGTCGTGCTGCAGGCGCCGGAGCACGAGATCGACAACCTGAAAGCGATCGAGAAGGCGGGCGACGACCCGAAGAAGAAGCGCAAGATCGTCCGCAAGAAGGCGCCGGAGGGATTCGTCTCGTGGGGCGAGCCCAGCTTCCACAAGCTGATCGCCGCCGAGCCGGAGGCGCTGGTCTCGCACATGCAGATCACCCACGCCATGCTGCTCAACGTCATCGGCCGCGGGGGCGACGTCTTCGCGAACGTGCGCTCGCTCGTGTTCGACAACCACGAACCCCGGTCGGCGCAGTACGCGATGGCGCGCCAGGCCATCTCGATCTACCGCACGCTCCGCACCGCGGAGGTCGTCGTGCAGGAGGCGAGCCACGACGGAGGCGCGCCCACCATCCGCCTGACGGTCGACCTCCAGGCGAACTTCGCCCTGAACCAGCCGCTCTCGCCGTTCGCCCTGGCGACCTTCGACGTGCTCGACCAGGAGTCGCCGAGCTACGCGCTCGACGTCGTCTCCGTCGTGGAGGCGACCCTCGACGACCCGCGCCCGATCCTCTCGCAGCAGCAGTTCAAGGCCCGCGGCGAGGCCGTGGCCGAGATGAAGCGCGAGGGCGTCGAGTACGACCAGCGGATGGAGCTGCTCGAGGGCGTCACCTGGCCGAAGCCCCTCGACGAGCTCCTGACCGCGCTGTTCGAGACGTACGCGGCGTCCCAGCCGTGGATCGGCGACTTCGCGCTGAGCCCCAAGTCGGTCGTGCGCGACCTGTACGAGCGCGCGATGACGTTCGGCGACTACGTGGCCTTCTACGGTCTCGCGCGCTCGGAGGGCCTCGTGCTCCGGTACCTCTCCGACGCGTTCCGGGCCCTGCGCCAGACCGTTCCCGACGAGGCCAAGACCGACGAGCTGGCCGACCTGATCGAGTGGCTCGGCGAGCTGGTGCGCCAGGTCGACTCGTCGCTGCTCGACGAGTGGGAGGAGATGCTCAACCCCCGCGAGGTCGAGGCCCATGACGAGATCGTGCCGCCGGTGCTCCGCCGCTTCACGGCGAACGACCGCGCGTTCCGCATCGCGGTCCGCAACGAGATGTTCCGCCGGGTGCAGCTGATGGCCCGGGACGACGCCGAGGGGCTGGGTCAGCTCGACGCCTCCTCGGGGTGGGACACCGACCGCTGGGGCCAGGCCCTCGACCGCTACTTCGACGAGTACGACACGATCGGCACCGACACCGACGCGCGCGGGCCGCACATGCTGCAGATCGAGCAGCTGCCGACCGTGTGGCGCGTGCGGCAGATCCTGGCCGACCCCGACGGCGACCACGACTTCGGCATCTCGGCCGTCGTCGACCTCGCGTCGAGCGACGAGCGGGGGGAGGCGGTGGTCACGGTCACGGCCGTCGGCCCGGCCTCCGAGCGCGCCGGCGGCAGCGGAGGCAGGGTCGTCGAGGAGTAACGTTGTCGGCGGCCCGGCCGACCACGGCTGCCCGTCACCCCCGGAGCGACCCTCCGGTGCACCGCCCCCGGCGACCCGTCGCCGGGCCCCCCGAGGAGGACCCATGTCTCGCCTGTCCGGCAAAGTCGCGATCGTCACGGGAGCCGCCTCGGGCATCGGCGAGGCCATCGTCCGCCGCTTCGCCGACGAGGGGGCGCAGGTCGTCGCGACCGACATCCTCGACGGATCGGCCGTCGCGGCCGAGGCCGGCGCGGAGTTCATCCAGCACGACGTCGCCAACGGCGGCGACTGGAAGCGCGTGATGGACAGGGTGGCCGACCACTACGGGCACCTCGACGTGCTCGTCAACAACGCGGGCATCGTCTCGGGACAGTCGATCGACGTGACGCAGCTCGAGAGCTGGAACCGCGTCTTCGCCGTCAACGTCACGGGCGTCATGCTCGGCACGCGGTTCGCGATCGAGCAGATGCGCGCCAACCCCGAGCGGTCGGGCGGCTCGATCATCAACCTGGCGCCGGCGACGTCGTTCCTCGGCTTCGGCGACGACGCGGCCTACACCGCCAGCAAGCACGCCCTGGTCGGCCTCACCCGCTCGAGCGCCGCGCACGCCGCCCAGGAGGGCTGGGACATCCGCATCAACTCGCTGCACCCCGGGCCGACCGACACGGCGCTGTTCCGACGTCAGGTCGAGGCCCAGCCCGCCCTGCTCGACGCGTTCCGCACGATGAGCCCCCGCGGGCGGCTGGCCATGCCGGAGGAGGTGGCCGGGCTCGCCCTGCACCTCGCGTCCGACGACTCCGCGTTCTCGACGGGCGCGCAGTTCGTCGTCGACGGCGGGCTGTCGAGCACGCACCCCTCGATGTAGCGCGCCGCGCCGCGGCTCGCCGCACCGCGTCCCGTGCGCTGCGCCGGGTCCAGGCGCGGTGCGGTGCACGAGACCCGGTGCGATGCCTAGAAGAGGGTGGCGGGCGGCTCGGGCGGCGCCGCGACCGGCGACGTCGTCGCGACGGGCGCGCCGGGCCAGCCGGGGCCTGAGGGTACGTCGGTGCGGTTCTGGAACGCGGTGGCGGCACCCCGGGCGCGGACGTCGGCCGCCTCGTTCATCTCGTGCCCGACGTGGCCGCGGACCCACTCGAAGGTGACCTTGCGCCCGGCGAGGGCGTCGTCGAGCTCCTTGAGGATCTCGACGTTCAGCACCGGCTTGCCGTCGGCTTTGCGCCAGCCCTTGCGCTTCCAGCCGGGCATCCACTCGGTGCACGCCTTGATCGTGTACTGGCTGTCGCACAGGATGTGCACCGGCTCGCCGGCGTCGGCCGTGGCCCGCAGCAGCTCGAGCACGGCCGTGAGCTCGCCCTGGTTGTTCGTCGCGCGGGGCCAGCCGCCCGCTGCCCAGCGGTCGTCGTCGACGTACCAGGCCCAGCCGGCGGGGCCGGGGTTGCCGAGGGCGGATCCGTCAGCGGCGGCGACGATCGTCATGGGTGCTCCTTGCTCGTGATGTGCGCCCACCACGGTACGCGAGCGGCGCGCGCCCCTCGACCTGCGCCTCCCCGGTGCTGCCGGGGCAGGCCTCTCTCGTCTCGTCTCGGTCGATGTCGGCGGGTTCCCGCAGCCCGCGGCGGGTCGGCGCCCACCCGCCGGCGGGCACTGCAACCCGCCGCACGTGACAGGAACCCGCTGGGTGTGACGGGAACCCGCCGACTCGAGCGAGAAAGAATGACGAGAGAGAGAGGAGAGGTCAGCCGACCTGGTCGGGGTGCGAGCCGGAGCGCTCGCCGCTGTCGAGCGCGGCGATCGTGGCGAGGTCGTCGTCGTCGAGCTCGAAGCCGAACACGTCGAGGTTCGACGCCAGCCGGCGCGCGTCCACGGTCTTGGGGATCACCACGAGCCCCTGCTGCAGGTGCCAGCGGATGACGGCCTGCGCGGGCTCGACGCCGTGCTTCGCCGCGATCCGGCCGATCGCGGCGTCGTCGAGCACGCGACCGCGGGCGAGCGGCGACCAGGCCTCGACGGCGATGCCCCGGGCCGCGCAGAACTCGCGCAGCTCGTGCTGCTGCAGCCACGGGTGGGCCTCGACCTGGTCGATGACCGGCACGACGCTCGTCTCGCCGAGCAGCCGCTCGAGGTGGTGCACCTGGAAGTTGCTGACGCCGATCGACCGGGCCCGCCCCTCCTCGGCGATCCGCTCGAGCGCACGCCAGGTGTCGACGTACTTGTCCTGCGTGGGGGCCGGCCAGTGGATCAGGTAGAGCTCGACGTGGTCGGTGCCGAGGCGGTCGAGGCTCGCGTCGAAGGCGCGCAGCGTCTCGTCGAAGCCCTGCTCGGTGTTCCACACCTTGGTCGTGACGAAGACCTCGTCCCGCGGCACGTCGGAGGCACGCAGTGCCTGCCCCACGCCGACCTCGTTGCCGTAGAACGACGCCGTGTCGACGTGGCGGTACCCGAGATCGAGGGCGGTGGCGACGACTGTGCGCGCCTCGTCGTCGGCGACCTTGTAGACGCCGAGGCCGAGCTGGGGGATGCGGGCTCCGTCGGAGAGCGCGACGGACGGGACGCTGATGTCGGACATGCCCCGATCCTCCCATCCGCGATCACGGCCGGGCCGAGGAGGTCCGGGCCGGCAGACGAGGAGGCACGGGCCGGGCGACGAGGAGGAGGCGCCGGTCAGCTGGCCTGGACGGGGACCGGCTCCGTGTCGGGCAGCGGGCTCGCGTCGCGCCCCCGGAGGTCGGGCAGCGAGCGGTGGAACACGAGTCCGACGATCACCCCCACGAACGCGAACGCGGCGGCGACCACGAGGCCGCCCTGCCCGCCGATGCGGTCGATCCAGAAGCCGGCGATCGCCGAGCCGAGGGCCGAGCCGATCAGCTGGCCGGTGCCGGCCCAGCCGTAGGCCTCGGCGGTGTCGCTGAACTTGACGCTCGACGAGACGATGGCGAACATCACGGCGAGGGCCGGCGCGATGCCGACCCCGGCGACGAGGAGGGCGCCGCTGATCGGCAGGAGTCCCGTGGCGAAGATCGCGAGCACCATGCCGACGAACACGATCGCGAGGCGGCGGCCGAGCGCCCAGGGGCCGACGGGCACGTGCCCGAGTGCGAGACCGCCGACGAGCGAGCCGGCGGCGAAGACGGCCAGGGCGATGCCCGAGTCGGCGCTGCCCTCGCCGAAGAGCGCCACGACGCCGGCCTCGACCGCGGCGCACGCGCCGATGAGCAGGAAGCCCGCGACGGTGGCGAGCAGCACGGTGGGCCGGGCGAGCACCTTGCCGAACGAGCGCTTGCTGCGCGGGATGCGCACACGGCCGACCTCAGGCGAGGCGATGAACCAGATGCCGCCGCCGACGAGGAAGAGCGCGGCCAGCCAGATCGCCTCGCGGGTGCCCACCTGCGTCCCGACGAAGGTGGTGATGACCGGACCGGCGACCCAGATGATCTCCTGGGCGGAGGCGTCGAGCGAGAAGAGGGGAGTCAGCTGCGACGAGTTGACCATCTTCGGGTAGATCGTGCGGACGGCGGGCTGCACGGGCGGCACGCTGAGGCCGGTGACGAAGCCGAGCGCCATGAAGGCGGGCACCGAGAAGTCGTAGGCGGTGAACGCGAGCATCGTGACGAGGCAGACGCTGAGCGTCAGGAGCAGCACGGGGCGCATGCCCCAGCGGCCCATCCAGCGGCTGGTGAGCGGTCCGGAGATCGCCTGGCCGATGCTCGTCGCGGCGAGCACGAGCCCGGCTGCCGCGTAGGAGTGGTGCACGTGCTCGACGTGCAGCAGGAACGCGAGCGAGAGCATCCCGAAGGGGAACCGCGCGGTCAGCTGGGCCGCGATGATGCGCCCCACGCCGGGGGTCTTCAGGAGGGACGAATAGGTGCTCACGAGAGGTCGAGTCTACGGAGGCGCGGGCGCGTGCGGCAGCCCCGTCCCGACACGCCGCGACACGCCGTGGCCCCGAACTGGGGACGACGCCGTCGCGATGTCGGAGGTGGGGAGGAACATGTGCACAACCGCCAGATCCTGGGGGCAACTCCGCCAGATCTGTGCAGAACTTGGGGGAACTCCTGTGGAGAACTCGCCCGACAGAACTACACGCCTGTAACACCGCATCTAGTTGTGGGCCCGAGTCCGGGCCACAAGATGTAGTATCGAGGAGTTGCCGCAGGCACTACGCCCGCTGCCCCAGACCCGCATCAGAACCACCGCGTCCGACCCCCGCGTCGGCCCGAGAACACAGGGGAAACCATGGCCATCACCGTCTACACCAAGCCGTCCTGCGTCCAGTGCACGGCCACCTACCGCGCCCTCGACAACAAGGGCATCGAGTACGAAGTCCTCGATGTCACCGCCGACGACGCCGCGCTCGAGACCGTCAAGGCGCTCGGCTACCTGCAGGCGCCCGTCGTCATCGCCGACGACGACCACTGGAGCGGCTTCCGCCCCGACAAGATCGCCGGCCTGGCCGCCCGCGTCTCCTGACCCGCGCCTCCTCGTGACGGGTGCGGGCCACAGCCCGTTCCCGTCGCCGGAGGCACAGCACCACGAGCAGAGGAGGCGGTCGTCACCGTGACCCATCTCGTCTACTTCTCCAGCGTCTCGGGCAACACGCACCGGTTCGTCGAGAAGCTCGGGGTGCCGGCTGAGCGCATCCCGCTCTTCCCCTCCGAGCCCCCGCTCCACGCCCGTGACCCCTTTGTCCTCGTCCTGCCGACCTACGGCGGCGGCGAGGGCAGAGGCGCCGTCCCGAAGCAGGTCATCCGGTTCCTCAACGACGAGGGCAACCGCAGCCTCATCCGAGGCGTGGTCGCGGCGGGCAACACCAACTTCGGAGAGGGGTACTGCCTGGCCGGCGACATCGTCGCCGCCAAGTGCGACGTGCCTCTGCTCTACCGGTTCGAGGTCTTCGGCACCCCGGACGACGTCTCAGCAGTACAGAACGGATTGGAAGAATTTTGGACGCAGCAGTCGACGATCTCGAAGTGATCGCAGCACCCGGGCAGGGCATGAGCATGGACTACCACTCGCTCAACGCGATGCTGAACCTGTACGGCCCGTCGGGCGAGATCCAGTTCGACAAGGACAGGGAGGCGGCCAAGCAGTACTTCCTGCAGCACGTCAACCAGAACACGGTCTTCTTCCACAACCTGCGTGAGCGTCTCGACTACCTCGTCGAGAACGAGTACTACGAGCTCGCCACCATCGAGCAGTACGACTTCGCCTTCATCGAGCGCCTGAACGACCTGGCCTACTCGAAGAAGTTCCGGTTCCAGACCTTCCTCGGCGCGTTCAAGTACTACACCTCGTACACGCTCAAGACGTTCGACGGCAAGCGCTACCTCGAGCGCCTCGAAGACCGAGTCGTGATGACCGCCCTCGGCCTGGCCCAGGGCGACGAGCAGCTCGCGATCGACCTCGTCGAGGAGATCATCGGCGGCCGCTTCCAGCCGGCCACCCCCACGTTCCTCAACACCGCGAAGGCCCAGCGAGGCGAGCTCGTCAGCTGCTTCCTGCTGCGCATCGAGGACAACATGGAGTCGATCTCGCGCGGCATCAACTCGTCGCTGCAGCTTTCGAAGCGCGGCGGCGGCGTCGCGCTGTCGCTCTCGAACATCCGCGAGGCCGGCGCCCCGATCAAGCAGATCGAGAACCAGTCGTCGGGCATCATCCCCGTCATGAAGCTCCTCGAGGACAGCTTCAGCTACGCGAACCAGCTGGGTGCCCGCCAGGGCGCCGGTGCCGTGTACCTCAGCGCGCACCACCCCGACATCATGCGGTTCCTCGACACCAAGCGCGAGAACGCCGACGAGAAGATCCGCATCAAGACGCTGTCCCTCGGCGTCGTCGTGCCCGACATCACGTTCGAGCTCGCCAAGAACAACGAGGACATGTACCTCTTCTCGCCGTACGACGTCGAGAAGGTCTACGGCGTCCCCTTCGGCGACGTGGCGATCAGCGAGAAGTACCGCGAGATGGTGGCCGACGGCCGCATCAAGAAGACCAAGATCAAGGCGCGCGACTTCTTCCAGACGATCGCCGAGATCCAGTTCGAGTCGGGCTACCCCTACATCGTCTTCGAGGACACGGTCAACAAGGCGAACCCCATCAAGGGCCGCATCAACATGTCGAACCTGTGCTCGGAGATCCTGCAGGTCAACACCCCGACCACGTTCAACGAAGACCTGTCGTACAACGAGATCGGCAAGGACATCTCGTGCAACCTCGGGTCGATGAACATCGCGCTGTCGATGGACGCCCCCGACTTCGGCAAGACCGTCGAGACCGCGATCCGCGGCCTCAGCGCGGTCAGCGACATGAGCCACATCCAGTCGGTCCGCTCGATCGAGGTCGGGAACGACCAGTCGCACGCCATCGGCCTCGGCCAGATGAACCTGCACGGCTACCTCGCTCGTGAGCGGGTCCACTACGGCAGCGAAGAAGCGATCGACTTCACGAACATCTACTTCTACACGGTGCTGTTCCACGCCCTGCGTGCCTCGAACACGATCGCGATCGAGCGCGGCGTGACCTTCGGCGGCTTCGAGGACTCGAAGTACGCCTCCGGCGAGTTCTTCGACAAGTACACCGAGCAGGAGTGGGTGCCCAGCACCGAGCGCGCGGCCGGCCTCTTCGCCGCGTCGGGCGTCGCCATCCCCACGCAAGAGGATTGGCGTCAGCTCAAGGCCAGCGTCATGCAGCACGGCCTGTACAACCAGAACCTGCAGGCGGTGCCCCCGACCGGCTCGATCTCGTACATCAACCACTCGACCTCGTCGATCCACCCGATCGCGTCGAAGATCGAGATCCGCAAGGAAGGCAAGCTCGGCCGCGTCTACTACCCGGCGCCGTTCATGACGAACGACAACCTGGAGTACTACACCGACGCGTACGAGATCGGCCCCGAGAAGATCATCGACACCTACGCCGCGGCCACGCAGCACGTCGACCAGGGCCTCTCGCTCACCCTGTTCTTCAAGGACACCGCGACGACCCGCGACATCAACAAGGCCCAGATCTACGCATGGCGCGCGGGCATCAAGACGATCTACTACATCCGTCTGCGCCAGCTGGCCCTCGAGGGCACCGAGGTCGACGGCTGCGTCAGCTGCATGTTGTAGGTCGCACGACCCAGGCCTGAGGGCCACCCGGCGGGGGCCGGTCTCGACGACCGGCCCCCGCCTCCTGAACTGAGATCCACGGCATCATCCCG
Source organism: Frigoribacterium sp. PhB107 (assembly GCF_003751515.1). Classification (NCBI taxonomy): domain Bacteria; kingdom Bacillati; phylum Actinomycetota; class Actinomycetes; order Micrococcales; family Microbacteriaceae; genus Frigoribacterium; species Frigoribacterium sp. PhB107. Next base: position 776,060 of record NZ_RJKU01000002.1, read on the forward strand.
ACGGAAGAGACGACATGACCATCACCGACAAGATCAACAGCGTCGCCGGCGACCCGGTGCACGCCACCGGCAAGTCGATCCCGCTGATCAAGTCGGTCAGCGCGATCAACTGGAACCGCATCCAGGACGACAAGGACGTCGAGGTCTGGAACCGCCTCGTCAACAACTTCTGGCTGCCCGAGAAGATCCCGCTGTCGAACGACGTGCAGTCGTGGAACACCCTCACGCCCGAAGAACAGCAGCTCACCATGCGCGTGTTCACGGGCCTGACGCTGCTCGACACGATCCAGGGCACCGTCGGCGCGATCAGCCTGATCCCCGATGCGATCACCCCTCATGAAGAGGCCGTCTACACGAACATCGCGTTCATGGAGTCGGTGCACGCCAAGAGCTACTCGTCGATCTTCTCGACCCTCGCGTCGACGCCCGAGATCGACGACGCCTTCCGCTGGTCGGTCGAGAACCCGAACCTGCAGAAGAAGGCCCAGATCGTCCTCGACTACTACACGGGCGACGACCCCCTGAAGCGCAAGGTCGCCTCGACCCTGCTCGAGTCGTTCCTGTTCTACAGCGGCTTCTACCTGCCGATGTACTGGTCGTCGCGCGCCAAGCTCACCAACACGGCCGACCTGATCCGCCTCATCATCCGTGACGAGGCCGTGCACGGGTACTACATCGGCTACAAGTTCCAGAAGGGCCTCGAGGGCGCCTCGGACGAGCGCAAGCAGGAGATCAAGGACTACACGTTCAACCTGCTCTTCGAGCTCTACGAGAACGAGATCCAGTACACGCAGGATCTCTACGACACCGTCGGCCTGACCGAGGACGTCAAGAAGTTCCTGCACTACAACGCCAACAAGGCTCTGATGAACCTCGGCTACGAGCCGATGTTCCCCAAGGAGACGACCGACGTGAACCCGGCGATCCTGTCTGCGCTCTCGCCGAACGCCGACGAGAACCACGACTTCTTCTCGGGGTCGGGCTCGTCGTACGTCATCGGCAAGGCCGTCAACACCGAGGACGAGGACTGGGACTTCTAGCCCGTCCGGCTCTGCTGCACCACTCAGGAACCCGCGTCCTGATCCTCCACGGATCAGGACGCGGGTTCCTTCGTCGTGCACGGATCAGGAACGCGAGACGAGCTGTTCCTGAGATGTGCGCGCTCGACGGTCGAGCAGGTCGAGCAGGTCGGGCCGAGCGGAGGAGGCGCGGGTCGGCTGGTCGGGGGAGGCGCAGGCCCGCCGCGCACGCGACCATGGAGCAGACCCCTGCCACGAGGCCCGAGCTGACCGACGGAGCAACGATGACGACGAACCCCTCCTCCCGGCCGCCCGCGCACGGATGGACGGCACCTGGCGGCGAGCGGGTCGACGACGTGGATGCCGACGCGTGCGACCTCGACGAGTCGACGACCGCCGAGTGGCAGCCGGTCGCGGCGCACGTGGCTGGTGACCGGTACCTGCCTGCCGACTCGGCCGACGCCTCCACCGGCTCGATCGTCGTGGGGCTGAGGGTCTCGTGGTGGCCGATCGCCGCCTTCGTGCTGATCGCGTTCGGCCTCGCCTGGCTCGTCTGCCTGCCGCTCTGGCTCGGCGACGGCCTCGCCAGCCCGCTGCTGGGCGTCTGCGCGGTCGCGATGATGGCGACGCCCGCGATCGGGGCCCTGCTCGTCAGCCGGTTCGTCGACCGACCGGCCTCCATCCCGGGGGCTCTCGGGCTGTGGCCACTGCGCCCTGTCGGACGACTGCTCGCGTACCTCGGCCTGGGGCTCGTCGTGCCCGTCGCGCTCGTGCTCGTCGCCCTGCCGATCGGTGCCGCACTCGGCTCCTACCCGGCCGACGTCACCGGGTTCTCGGCGTTCCGAGAGCTGACCGAGCAGCAGGTGGCCCAGGCGACCGCGGGCCTCGGCGATCCGGGGCCGCTGCCGCCGATCGGCCTGCTCGTCGCCCTGCAGCTCGTGTCGATCCCGATCGGCGCGTTCGTCAACACCGTGCCCGCGCTGGGGGAGGAGCTCGGCTGGCGGGGCTTCCTGCTGCCGCGCCTCCTGCCCCTCGGCACCGCGCCTGCCGTCCTGCTCAGCGGCGTCGCGTGGGGGCTCTGGCACACGCCGTTGATCCTGCTCGGGTACAACTACGGAGTCCAGACGCCGGGGTGGCTCGGCGTGCTGATGATGACCGGGACGTGCGTGGTGGTCGGGGCCGTCTTCGCCTGGCTGCGGCTGCGGTCGGCCAGCGTCTGGCCGGCCGCCCTGGCGCACGGCGCGTTCAACGCCGCAGCCGGGTCGTACCTGCTCTTCGCTGCGGCGGGCGAGCGGATCGACCTCGTGCAGGGCACGATCCTCGGCTGGTCGGGCTGGATCGTCCCCGTGCTGCTCGTCGCGGTGCTCGCCGCCACGGGCCGGTTCCGTCGACCGGGCGCCTCCCGCCGCCGCTGACGACACGTCGTGCGAAGACGAAACACCCCCGAACCAGCACTGGACCCCCGGTTCTGCGGGTGTAGTGCTGGTTCGGGGGTGTAGCTCGGCAGGACGGGCCCCGCGAGCGGGGCTACTGCTCGGTGTGCCCGAGGTCGGGGTCGGCCACGAACGACACGACCGGGGCCGCCGCGGCACCCGTCTCGAAGATCACGAGGTCGTTCTCGCCCGCACGCAGCTGCTCACCGGGCACGTAGAGCGTGTGCTGTGGCCCGCGCGTCCAGTACCGGCCGAGCGCGAAGCCGTTGACGAACGCGACGCCCTTGCCCCACGACCGTGTGTCGAGGAACAGGTCGGCGGGCTCGTCGAGCGTCACCGTCGCGTGCGCGAACACCGGGCCGTCGAGCGTCGTCACGGCGGAGTCCGACGCCGACCCCGAGGAGGCGCCGGCCGCGCCGCCCGACTGGGTCGCGCCGCCCGACTGGGTCGCGCCGCCCGACTGGGTCGCGCCGCCCGACTGGGTCGCGCCGCCCGACTGGGTCGCGTCGCCGGGCAGGGTCGCGACGACTGCCCCCAGGTCGAGCGGCGTGCTGCGCCAGCCGGTCAGCTCGGCGCCGTCCAGCAGCGCCGGCCCGACGAGGCCCTTCGCCTCGCCGATGCGGACGCCGTAGTTGACGCGTCCCTGGTCCTCGACCAGCACCTCCAGCACGCGGCCCGGCGGCACCGTGATCGCGCGCTCGTGCTGGTCGCGCTGGAGGACGCCCACCCGGCGACCGTCGACGGAGACGACGGCGCGGTCGCGCACACCCGCGAACGACAGCACCCGGGGCTCGTCGCCGGCCGGCAGGTCGACACGGTGCAGGGCGAAGCCGCGGTAGCTGCCGAGCGCGTCCATGGTGGGCACGTCCTCGGTCGCGGTCCAGCCCGAGGCTCCGACGCCGAGATCTCCGTCGACGGCCAGTCGCGTGCCGAGGTCCCCGACGACGTCGCCGAGGCGCACGCTCCGGTCGAACGTCGTCGACAGCACGGGCGACGGCGACCGCCGCGCGGGCACCTCGTCGGGCACCGGCAGATGCCGCGCGATGACCTCGCGGAACGCGAAGAACTTGTCGGTCGGCCAGCCGGCCTCGTCGAGGGGAGCGTCGTAGTCGTACGAGGTCACGTGCGACTGGTACGTGCCCTTGTGGTTGGCGCCGTTCGTGAAGCCGAAGTTCGTGCCGCCGTGGAACATGTAGATGTTGACCGACGCGCCCGCCGTCAGCAGCGCGTCCAGCTCGCGCGCCGCCTCCTCGACCGGGGTCGTGTGGTGGTGCTCGCCCCAGTGGTCGAACCAGCCGTCCCAGAACTCCGAGCACATCAGGGGCCCCGTCGGCTGGTGACGGCGCAGGGTGGCGAGCCTCTCCTCCGCGCGCGACCCGAAGCTCCCGGTCTTGTGCAGCTCGGGCAGGCTGCCCGCCGCGAGCATCCCGTCGGTGGGCTGGTCGACCGTCGTCAGGGGCACCACCACGCCGGAGGCGCGGGTGAGGTCGACGAGGTGCCGCAGGTACCCGGAGTCGTCGCCGTACGCGCCGTACTCGTTCTCGATCTGGACGAGCACGACGGGCCCGCCGTGGTCGATCTGCCGGGGCACGACGACCTCGTAGACGCGCTCGAGGAACTCGTCGACGGCGGCGAGGTAGAGCGGCTCGCTGCGGCGGACGCCGACGGCCGGGTCGTCGAAGAGCCAGCCGGGCAGGCCGCCGCCGTCCCACTCGGCGCAGATGTAGGGGCCGGGGCGCACGATCGCGTGCATGCCCTCGGTGGCGACGAGGTCGAGGAACCGGCCGAGGTCGAGGCCGGCGCTCGTGTCGAAGTCGCCGCGGCGCGGGGAGTGCGCGTTCCAGGCGACGTACGTCTCGATGGTGTTGAGGCCCATCAGCCTGGCCTTGTGGATCCGGTCGGCCCACTGGTCGGGGTGCACCCGGAAGTAGTGCAGGGCGCCGGCGACGACACGGTGGGGGGCGCCGTCGAGCTCGAAGTGGTCGGGGCCGATCACGAAACGGGTGCTCGTGGGGGCGGTGCTGCTGCTGATGGTGTTCCTCCGGTGGGGCGAGGGGACGTGGCGACGGGGAGGCGCGACGTGCGTCGCGCCTCCCCGCTGCGGTGGTCAGGCGGTGCTGCGGTGCTGCTGGTGGTGCTGGTCGTGCGTGTGCTGCGAGGCCCTACTCGGTCTCGACCGTGAAGCCCTGCTGCTCACCGTACGAGGCGGTGGCCTTGGCCCACTCCTCGAGCACCGGGTCGAGCGAGGTGCCGTTGGTGTAGGCCGACGACGCGCTGTCGCTGAAGATGCTGTTCGCGTAGACCTGGAAGGGCAGGTACTGCCAGTCGGGCAGCACGTCCTGCGCGGCCTGGCCGAGCACCTCGTTGATCTTCTGGCCGCCGAAGTACTCGGGTGCCTCGGAGAGGAACTCGGGGTCGGTGAGGTCGGCCGTGGTGGACGGGAAGCCGCCGGCGTCGAACGAGATCTGGCGCCCCTCCTCCTCGGCGGTGGCGAACTTGGCGAACTCGGCGGCGACGAGCTTGTTCTGCGACTGCTCCATCACGGCGATCGACGATCCGCCGTTCTCGGCGGTCGCGGTGTCGCCCTCCTCGTACTGGGGCATCGGGGCGACGCGCCACTGGCCGGAGCCGTCGGCGGCCTGGGCCTCGAGGTTGCCGGGCATCCAGGCGCCGGTGAGCATCGTCGCGATCGAGCCGTCGCCGAGGGCGCGGAACCACTCGTCGGTCCAGCCGGGGGTCTGTGCGAGCGAGCCGTTCTCGACGAGGGTGTTCCAGGTCGAGGTCCACTTCTTGGCGCCCTCGTCCTGCAGGTCGATCGAGACGGTGTCGCCGTCGACCGAGTAGGGGTGCCCGCCGGCCTGCCAGATCATGCTGGTCGTGAAGCCCGCGTCGCCGGTGTCGCCCGCGATGAACTGGTTCGGGTCGGCGGCGTGCATGGTCTCGGCCGCGGCGACGTACTCGTCCCACGTCGTGGGGACGGCGATGCCGTACTTGTCGAAGACGTCCTGGCGGTAGAACATCGCCATGGGGCCGGAGTCCTGGGGCAGGGCGTAGACGGCGTCGCCGTCGGTGACGGAGTTCCACGTCGAGGCGGTGAAGTCGTCCTCGAGGTCGCCGTAGCCGTAGCCGCTCAGGTCGGCGAGCGAGTCGCCGAGCGAGAACTGGGGGACGGCGAAGTACTCGACCTGGGCGACGTCGGGGGCGCCCTTGCCGGCCTTGATCGCGTTCTGCAGCTTCGTGTACTGGTCGGCGCCGGTGCCGACGTTCTGCACGTCGACGGTGATGTCGGGGTGCGCCTTCTCGAAGGCCTCGGCGATGGGCTCGACGGCGGGGGCCCAGGCCCACACCGTGATCGAGGACTTCTCCTCGAGAGCCGCGGCGAGCTCGTCGCTGGTCGCGGTGTCGGCGCTGGCGCCGCCTCCGGAGCCGGAGGAGCAGGCGGCCAGCGAGCCGGCCAGGGCGATGCCGAGACCGAGAGCGACGACGCGCTTCGCGGTGCGGGGGAGGTTACGGGACATGGGTGGTGCCTTTCACTTCATCGTGGAGGTGGGACGGGGGCGTGGCTGTGGTGCGGGAGGGGACGAGGAGGGGCGGGCCGGCAGCGCCGACGCGCGTCAGGCCTTGACGCCGCCGGCCGAGAGGCCGGACTGCCAGTAGCGCTGGAGGAAGAGGAACGCCACGACGATCGGGATGATCGCGAGGAACGATCCCGTGATGACGAGGTTGTAGATCGGGTCGCCGCCGACGGTCGTCGACTGCGCGTTCCACTGGTTCAGGCCGACCGTCAGGGGGTACCAGCGCGAGTCGCTCAGCATGATCAGCGGCAGGAAGTAGTTGTTCCAGGTCGCGACGATCGAGAAGAGCAGCACGGTGATGAGGCCGGGGCTGAGGAGGCGGAGGCTGATGGTGAAGAACGTGCGGACCTCGCTCGAGCCGTCCATGCGCGCGGCCTCGAGGATCTCGGTCGGCACGGAGTCGACGGCGTAGGTCCAGATCAGGTAGAGGCCGAAGGGGCTGATCAGCGAGGGCAGGATGATCGCCCACGGGGTGTTGGTCAGGCCCATCTGGCTGAACATCAGGAAGGTCGGGACGGCGAGGGCGGTGCCGGGGATGGCGACCGCGCCCAGCACGACCGCGAAGACGGCCTTCTTGCCCGGGAAGTCGAACTTGGCCAGGCCGTAGCCGGCCAGCGTGGCCAGCAGGGTCGCGCCTCCTGCGCCCACCACCACGTAGAGCAGGGTGTTGCCGAGCCAGCGGACGAACTCGCCGTCGCCGTAGGTGAAGACGCCCTCGATGTTGTCGACCAGCGCGAAGTCGCCGCTGAACCAGAGGCCGAACGAGCTGAACAGCGCCTCCTGCGTCTTGGTCGAGTTGACGAGCAGCCAGAAGAGCGGCAGCACCGAGTAGACGAGCAGCAGGGCCATCACGACGGTGAGCAGCACGCTGCGCTTGTCGCGGGGGGCGCCGGCGCGGCGCTTCCTGGAGGTGGCTGCACGGCTCGGCGTGACGGTGGGCGTCCCTGCGTCGGGCGCGGCGATCGGGGTTCCGGTGAGGGTCGACATCAGTGGTCCTTCCGGGTGCCGACGAGCTGGACCACGTAGGCGACGACCATCGTCAGGACGCCCATGATGATCGCGATGGCGGCGGAGTAGTTGAACTGCTGGCCCGCGAACGACAGGTTGTAGGCGTACATGTTCGGGGTGAAGAAGGTGCTGATCGCGTTGGGCGCCAGCGTCTGCAGGATGTTCGGTTCGTTGAAGAGCTGGAAGCTGCCGATGATCGAGAAGATGATGCCGATGACGATCGCGCCGCGGATGGCGGGCAGCTTGATGTTCCGCACGATGCGGAACGGGCCGGCGCCGTCGAGCTCGGCGGCCTCGTACAGGTCGGGCGAGATGACGCGCAGGGCGGCGTAGAACAGCAGCATGTTGTAGCCGACGAACTCCCACGTGACGATGTTGCCGATCGACGCGAGCACCCAGCTCTGCGAGAGCAGGTCGGGGAGGTCCCATCCCGTGGCGTCCTCGAGGTTGCCGACGAGGCCGAAGCGGTTGCCGTAGATGAAGCCCCACATCAGGGCCGCGACGACCGCGGGCACGGCGTAGGGCAGGAAGATCGAGATGCGGAAGAACGCCGTGAAGTGCAGCCGGGCCGAGTCGAGGGCGAGGGCGGCAGCCAGGGCGACGACCAGCATGATCGGCACCTGCACCACGAGGAACAGCGCGACGCGGCCGAGCGCGTCCCAGAAGTTCGGGTCGGTGAGCGCGCGGACGTAGTTGTCGGCGCCGACGAACGAGTTGCCGCCGATCATCTGCTCCTGGAACAGGCTCAGGTAGATCGCGTAGACCACGGGGGCCACGAGCACGAGTGCGAAGACGACGAGGAACGGGAGCACGAAGCCCCAGCCGGTCCAGCGTCGCTTGTCTCGACGGATCTGCGAGCTGCTGCGGGGCGACGGTGCGGTCGCCTCCGAGCGGGTCGCGGGTGTCGACGTCGTCGTCATGTCCATCCACTTCATCGGGGTGAGGAGCCGTGAACACGCTGCCCGTGAGGGTGTGTGTTTACGTAAACATCTGGGATGCTCGCAACCATGACACCTCCGCCGTCCGAAATCAAGTCGGCATCTCGACGCGCCCCGCGCACCCGTACGGTATCGATGGCCGACGTCGCCGCACGCGCCGGCGTCTCGTCGCAGACCGTCTCGCGCGTCTCGAACGGCGCGCAGAACGTCGAGGACGGCACCCGCCAGAAGGTGCTCGACGCGATGGCCGCGCTCGACTACCGGCCGAACAGCGCGGCCAGGGCGCTGAAGACGGGTCGTTTCCGCAGCGTCGGCGTGATCATGTTCACGCTGTCGACCCTCGGGAACATGCGCACCCTCGACGCGATCGTGACCGCCGCCTCCGGCGCCGGCTACACGATCACGCTGATGCCCGTCGCCCAGCCCACCGAGGGCGAGGTGGCCGGCGCCTTCAGTCGCCTGCAGGAGGAGGCGGTCGACGGAGTCGTCATCATCATCGAGGCGCACATGCTCGACCGGGCCGACGTGATCATCCCGAGCGGGCTGCCCGTCGTGATCATCGACTCGGACGCGGGCGACCCCTTCGTCGTGGTCGACACCGACCAGGAGCAGGGCACCCGCCTCGCGACCCAGCACCTGATCGACCTCGGGCACACGCGCATCGTGCACGTCGCGGGCCCCGACACCTCGTACTCGGCGACCCGGCGCTCGGCGTCGTGGCACGCGACGATGCGCGACGCAGGCCTCGAGCCGGAGGCGCCGCTCAAGGGGGACTGGACGACCGCCTCCGGCCACCGCCTCGGCCACGCGATCGCCAGCCGCGACGACGTGACGGCGGTCGTCGCCGCGAACGACCAGATGGCCCTGGGCGTCATGCACGCCCTGCACGAGCGCGGACGGTCGATCCCGGGCGAGATCAGCGTGGTCGGCTTCGACGACACCGACGAGTCGGGCTCGTTCTGGCCGCCGCTGACCACCGTGCACCAGGACTTCGGCGAGATCGGCGCCCGCTCGATGCGGGTGCTGCTCGAGCTGCTCGAGGGGCGGCCGGCGTCGGGCGACCGCATCGTGCCGACGCGGCTCGTGGTGCGCGACAGCGCCGGGCCGGCGCCGGCTGGCTGAGCCCCGGGCCGTGAGCGCAGGAGGCGCGGGTCAGCCCTGCTGCAGCGCCTCGCGGATCGCGGCCACCCCGACGCGCACCTCGTCGAAGGTGGTGCTGAGCGGCGAGAGGCCGATGCGCAGGGCGTCGGGGCCGCGGAAGTCCGGCACCACCCCCTCCTGCCAGAGCGTCGCCACGACCTCGCGGAACCGCGGGTGCCGCACCGTCACGTGGCTGCCCCGGCGCTCGTGCTCGCGCGGCGTCGCCGTCGTGACCCCGAGCGGCGCGAGCCAGGCGTCGACGAGGTCGAACGCGTAGTCGGTGAGCGCGAGCGACTTGTCGCGGATGGCCTCGAGCCCGGCCTCCTCGATCGCGTCGAGCATGTCCTGCATCGCGAGCATGCCGACGACGGGCGGGGTGCCGCTGATGAACTTGCGGATGCCGGTGTCGGGCACGTAGCCCTCGGCCATCGCGAACACGTCGGCGGCGCCCATCCAGCCCTGGACCGGCTGCTCGAGCTCCGGCAGCAGGTCGGCGCGGGCGTAGAGGAACGCCGGCGCGCCCGGCCCGCCGTTCAGGTACTTGTAGGTGCAGCCGACGGCGACGTCGACGCCCCACGCGTCGAGCTCGGTCGGCACGACGCCGACGGAGTGGCAGAGGTCGGCGACGAGCAGCGCCCCGGCCTCGTGCACGATCTCGGTGATCGCGGGCAGGTCGGCGAGGAACCCCGACCTGTACGACACGTGGTTGACGAGCACGACGGCGGTGTCGGGCCCGACCACGTCGCGGACCTGCTCGGGCGTCACCCCCCGGGTCTCGTCGACCGCGAGCCAGCGGACGGTCGCGCCGCGCTCGCGGGCGATGCCCTCGACGACGAAGCGGTCGGTCGGGAACTGGTCGTCGTCGATGACGATCTCGTGCCGGCCGGGACGAGCCGCCAAGGAGGCGCGGATCGCCTTGTAGAGCAGCACCGTCGTCGAGTCGGCCACGACGGTCTGCCCCGGGGCCGCTCCGAGGGCGGCGGCGCCGATCCGGTCGCCGAGCTCGGTGGGGAGCTGCATCCAGCGCTCGTCCCACGAGCGGATCAGGCGCGTGCCCCAGTCGCCGCGCACGAACGCGTCGAGACGGGCCGGCGTCGCCGCCATCGGCCGGCCGAGGGAGTTGCCGTCGAGGTACGAGACCACGTCGCCCGCGGGCAGGAACAGGGCCGTGTGGTGCGCGAGCGGGTCGGCCGCGTCGCGCTGCGCACTCGCCAGCGGGTCGTCGAGCTCGGCCGGGTCGACGGGCGGGGCGGCCGGCACGAACGAAGTGGTCGGGGTCGTCGAGGCAGGTGACGCCGAGGCGGCGGCGGGCGAGTCGGAGGCGGTGGTCACGGGAGCAGCTCCTGCAGGGTCGAGGCGGTGAGGACGGAGGCGCGGGCCAGCCACGCGGGATCGTCGCGCTCGTCGTCCGGCGGCGGCTGGGGCACCCACGACGCGCGCGGTGTCCAGTGTGCGCCGTCCTGCCCGGCGTCGAGCGAGTCGTCGCTGCCGAGTGCGGCGAGCAGCGCCTCGCGGCCGAGGCCGACGCGCTGCAGCGCCCGCAGCTCTCGCTCGTTCACCCCGACCGGCAGGTCGCCGTTGCCGAGGTCGGTGCCGTAGAGGACGTGGCCGCCCCGCTCGCGGAACCCGCGCAGGTTCGCGATCGCCACCTCCTGCGCCTCGTCTCCGCGGTGGATGTCGAGCGTGCTGATCCACGTGCCGTCGGCCGCGCGGTCGAGCAGGTCGTCGGGCAGCAGCTCGCTGAACGGGGTGTGCGCGAACCGGAGCAGTCCGGCGTCGAGCGCGCGGCGCACCTGCCCGGCACCCTGCACGTGCGCCACGGTCAGCAGCCCGACCCGATCGGCCGCGACCGCGATCGCCCGCAGCACGTCGTCGTCGAAGACGGGCCCGACGTCGCTGTTGAGGGTCAGCTTGACGACGGAGGCGCCGAGGTCGCGCATCCGCACGACGGCCCGCTCGGCGTCGGCGGCGTCGGCCACGACGACGGACGCGTCGCCCGGCGCCCAGCCCGCCCCCGACGGGTAGCCGCCGGGAGGGCAGAGCAGGCCGCCCGCGACCTGCACCTCGGGCCAGCCGGCGTCGACCCGACCCCGTTCGGGCCAGAGCGCGGCGACGTCGGGGCTCCAGCCGAGGTCGAGCACGCGGCCGACGCCGCCCTGCACGAGCTGCTCGGGGTCGACCAGGCCGAGGTGCACGTGCGAGTCGGTGAAGGGCGAGAACAGCGTGCCGGGCAGGTGCGGCAGCTCCGCGTGCGCTCCGTGCGCGGCGTGCTCGCCGTGGCCGGGGTCGACCGCCCCGACGAGGTGGATCGCGGTCGGCGACACGCGCACGACGCTCGGGCCGTGCCACCTGCCCGACCAGACCCGGTCGACGGTGACGAGTCGCGCCTCCTGCTGCATGCCCCCACCGTAGGGCCGGCGGGTCAGCCCGGCAGCACCGCCCGGCTGGCCCGGGTCACGTACGGCAGGCGGATGAGGTCAGCTCGGCGGGTGTCCGGGTGCGTGTCGAGCAGCTGGCCGACGTCGCGGAGCACCTGGGCGCGGTCGTCCTCGGGCAGCGTGATGACGTAGCTGCGCGACGCGATCATGGCGAGCAGCTCGTCGCGGCCGAGCTCGTGCACCCACGGGAAGTCGCGACGCTCGATCGGGGCGAAGGGCTCGCCGACCGGGGGAGCGTCGGACGACATGTCGCGCTCGGCGGGGGAGTGCATCACCTGCGACAGCTCGGCCAGCCACGGCACGGTCTCGTCGCGGATGTTCCAGAGCAGGCCGAGCGTGCCGCCCGGACGCAGCACCCGGGCGACCTCGGGAACGGCAGCCCGCGGGTCGACCCAGTGCCAGGCCTGGGCCACGAAGACCGCGTCGACCGACGAGTCGTCGAGCGGCATCGACTCCGCCGACCCGGGGAGCGACCGGGCCTCGGGCACGGCCTGTTCGAGCACGGAGCGCATGCCCTCGCTGGGCTCGACGGCGGTGACCTGCTCGGCACGCGGCACGAGGACGCGGGTGAGCTTGCCGGTGCCCGCGCCGAGGTCGACGACGTGCCGTGCGCCCTGCGGCAGCAGCCACTCGACGGCGTCGGCGGGGTAGGAGGGGCGGCCGCGTTCGTAGACGTCCGCCGCCTGGCCGAACGAGGAGGCGAGGGTGCTGAGGGGGTCGGCCGGATCGGGGCCGTGCGCGTGCGTGGTCGGGTTCACGCGACCACTGTCGCATGACTCACGGCGTCACACGGCTTCGTTACGCGCCGCCTCCGGAGCACCATGGCTGCATGACGCAGACACCTCCGCAGCCGCTCCGTGTCGTCGCCGTGTCGGGCACGCTGAGCTCGCCCTCGAAGACGGACGCGCTCGTCGACGCCGTCCTCGACGAGCTCGCCCTCGTGCTGCCGATCGAGCGGCACGTGATCCGGGTGAGCGAGCTCGGGCCGCTCTTCGCCGGCGCGCTGACCCGGGACCAGCTCGACGAACGGGTCGAGCGCGAGCTCCGTGCCGTCGAGGGCGCCGACCTGCTGATCGCGGCCTCGCCGGTCTACCGCGCCTCCTTCACGGGGCTCTTCAAGCACTTCTTCGACTTCGTCGAGCAGTACGCGCTGGTCGACGTCCCGGTGCTGCTCGCGGCGACGGGCGGAAGCGAGCGGCACGCGCTGATCCTCGAGCACTCGCTGCGGCCGCTGTTCGGCTTCTTCCAGGCGCTGACGCTGCCCCTCGGCGTCTACGCGCACGCCAGCGACTTCACCGATCGCCGCGTGACGGCGCCGCTGCTGCAGGAGCGCATCCGGGCCGCCATCGCCCGGGGCCTGCCCCTGATCCGGTCGAGCGTCGACGAGAAGCGACGCCTCGAGCGTGCGGTCAGCGGCGTGGTCGACGGGCTCGACGCACTGCCGACGCCGACCGCTCACGACGCGGCGCCGGTCCGGCTCTACAGCTGACGGCCCGCTCTGGGGGAGGTGGCCCTCGGCATCGTGTGCTTAGGGTGGAGCGTGCCTGACGAGACCCCGACTCCCGAGACCACGCCCCGCGACGTCGCCGTCGCCCTCGCCGAGATCCGCGACGACGAGGCCAAGCGCGTCATCGGCATGCTCGCTGCCGGCGAGCTGCCGAGCCGGGCCGCCCAGTGGGTCGCCGACGGGATCGACGACGACGCGGCACGTGAGCTCGCCGCCGCGACCGGGCGCACCGAGGAGGAGCGGGTCGGCCTCCTGGAGCGCCTCGCCGCCGCCCAGGGCCTCGGCTTCCCGACCACGCGCGAGGCCCGCGCGCACCACGGCCAGAGCGTGATCGCGTCGATGACCGCGTCGTCGGCGGCGGGCGACGCGCTGTCGTTCTCGAACTCGTTCAGCGACACGATCGAGGAGTCGGTGCGCGACTCGATCTCGCGGCTGTTCCCGCGACGCAAGAAGTAGGCCCGGGGGCCGCTCGGGCGACCTCCCCCGATCGTCGCCCCGGGCGATGCTCGTCCGTGCGCCCTGAGGAAGCCACAATTGACATTTCGCATTGTCATTCATAGTGTCGTGGGCGTTCGAGCGACATCGCTCGACGGATCGTGCAAAGGAGCACATCGATGAAGAAGGCCATGACAACTGCCGCGTCCGCGGCCGCCGCGCTGGCGCTCGCCGGAGCACTGCTCGTGCCGACGAGCGCGACCGCGTCGGAGGCTCCCGGCGATCCCGTCGTCCACCAGGTCGAGGGGTACCTGACCGGAGGAGGAGGGCTCATGCCTGCGGGTGAGAACACGCCCCAGTACGTGTCCTACCCCGAGGGCGGTACCTGGTCCCACGGGACCAACGACGGGGTCTACTCGAACTACTACCACCCCAGCAAGCGCCATGGCTCGACGGCCATGAACGGGCGGGGTCTCTCGCACAAGGTGACGGGCATCCCGAGCGGGAGCTGGTCGTACGCGCGCATCGGCAAGACGATGGCGGGGAACTCGGCCTACTGGCACCTCAACTGATCCGAGGGGTGCCCTCCTGCAGCACGCAGGAGGGCACCCCTCCCCGTCGACGCAGATGAGAGGTGGGACATGGCACTCCGAGGCAGCATCGCCCTAGCGGTCCTGATCGTCCTCACGGGCTCGTTCCTGTTCGTCCGGACGAGCGACGAAGCACTTCCGGCAGGAGTCCGGTCTGCGCTCGTCATCTGGGACCACGGCGAGGTCGAGAAGGAGGAGACGATCGCGACCCTGACCCGTGCCGCGGCGGACCACGACGTCAGCCTGGTCAAGGACTCGCTCGGGGCGACCTCGTCGGGGGCCGCTCGTACTCTCTACGTCGTCCACCAGTCAGGGGGGCGCGCCTGGCCCGACGCGTGGGGCCTCTATCCGGACTTCGGCCGAGACGTCGAGACGCGGTGGGCAGACGTCTCGTCCCTCCCGCTCGCGCAGACCAACGGCATGTACGACAGCGACGCCCCGCAGGAGGATCTCGACCTGGTCGCGGCAGATCTCCGCTCACTCGGCATGGAGGTCTCGACGTTGTCGGGCGGGCCCCTCTCGATGATGGGGTGGGCGCTCTACGTGGTGCCCCTGCCTGCGCTGGTCGGGGTGTCACTGCTGGCCGTGGCCACGGGTGTGGTCCACGCGGCGTCGCTCCGTCGCCGGCGAGACGTCGTCCTCGTCGTCAACGGCTCGTCGCGGCGCGCAGTCGCGGTACACGACGTGCGCGAGAGCCTGGTGCTCTCGTCAGGTGCCCTGGTCGCGGGCCTGGTCGTGTCCCTGCCTCTCCTGGCCTGGTACAACGGACTGGCTCAGTGGCCACGCTTCGCCGTTCTCTCGCTCCTGGGCGTGTCGGGCGTGGCCGTGGTCTCGGCGGTCGTCGTGACGGCGGTCGCCGTGCTGCGCGCGCACGGGCCGGTCCTGTCGTCCGTGGACCGTGCCCGGCATCCTCGTCTGCCGTCCGTGGTCCTGGGGGTGGGGCACGTGCTCGTCATCGCGTCGGTCATCTCCGTCACCGCGACCGGTGTCGCCGCGTCGGGGAAGGTCCTCGACAACCGTGCCGACCAGGAGGCGTGGTCGACCGCGGACGACTGGTTCCGCCTGCAGTTCCACTCCGGCCTCGACGAGAGCCTCCAGTCGGACGGGCCCTTCGCTGAACTCGCACGTCACGAGTTCGCGCGGCAGGCGGCGATGGTCGCTGTGCGACCCGCCGGACCCTCTGAAGGCTACGGTCCGTATCACGGCGATTCGCTCACCGTCGATGCCCGTTACCTCGAGGAGCGATCCATCCGAGATGCGGCGGGACGAGAGCTGACGGCGAGCGACGCCGAGCTCACGTCGTTGCTCCTCCTCGTTCCTGATTCGCTCGGGGACGACGTCGCTTCGATCGAGCGCGAATGGGTCCAGTGGCTGGATGAGGAGCTGTCGGACCACGGGGTGGATCCGGCCTACACGGAACGCGTCGACGTCGCCGTGAGGTACATCGCCGACCGTCAGTCCGTCTTCACGTACGGGACGGACTGGGGTGACGAGTCCAGTCACCAGCGGGACGCGGTCGTGGCGGTGCTCCCGACGGCCGTCGACGTCGTGTCCGACGGTTGGCTCGCGAGCAACATGACGTCAGGCGGCGTCCTGTTCTCCGACCCCTCGTCGGTGCAGCGGCAGCTCGACGCCGCCGGACTCGACCAGCAGATCGGGTCCATCGACCGCGCGCGCGACGTCGCGATGGTCCGGATCGCCGAGCAGTCGCGCGAGCTCCGTGACGTTCTGGCCGTCGCCGCCCTGGCCCTCGTCGCTGCCCTTCTCTCCGCCACGATGACCGGCGCCGCACTCGCCGAGCTCGGCCGTCGTCGGGACGTGGTCCTGCTGACCGCCGGCGCAGGTCCGTTGCGGACGGCCCTCCTGCCGGCAGCGTCGATGGGCGCCGTCGGGGTCGTCGTCATCGCCGCGGCGCAGACCCTCGGCCTCGTCGAGGGCCCGGGCGCCGTCGCCGCAGCCGCGGTCGTCGTGGTCGCCGACGTCGTCGTCATCTCCGCCGTCCTCGGAGTCCACCGCTCGCGCATCCGTGCCGACACCCTCAATCGACCCTGACGGCGCCGGCACATCGGCCGGCGGCCCCGAGAGGAACCACATGCTCCCCGTTCTCGACACCTCCGTCACCGACGGTCCCGACACGAGCAGCCTCGTGGACGCGACCCCGCTCGTGAGGGCGCGAGGCCTCACCCGCCGACGTGGTCCCCGGACGCTCTGGGACGACCTGACCTTCGACGTGGCACCCGGCACCTCCGTCGCGGTCACGGGCCCGAGCGGATCCGGCAAGACGAGCCTCCTGTCGTGCCTCGGCCTGCTCGAGCGGGTCGAAGCCGGCACGCTCGAGCTCGCGGGCGTCGACGTCACGCGCATCTCGCACGCGACACGACGATCGCTCTTCCGCGGCACCGTCGGCCACCTGTTCCAGAACTACGCCCTCGTCGAGGGCTGGACCGTGGCTGCCAACGTCGACGTCGCCTTCATCGGCACCCGGACGACGCACGGTGCCCGCGTCGAGCGTCGTGAGGCGGCCCTGGAACGGGTCGGGCTGGGCGGCTACGACCGCCGTCGTGCCCACTCTCTCAGCGGCGGGGAGCAGCAGCGGGTCGCCCTGGCCCGCTTGATCGTCCGCTCTCCCCGAGTCGTGATCGCCGACGAGCCCTCCGCAGCACTCGATCCCGACAACGTGGGCGTGGTGCTCGGGGTGCTCGACGACCTCCGCCTGGCAGGATCGGCCCTCGTCGTCGCCACCCACGACGACCGCGTGGTCGCGTGGTGCAGCGACACACTCGACCTCCGCCCTGTGGGCGGCTGAGCCGACGACGACCGGGGCCCGCGCGCGACGAGGGCCCGGGCGCACGTCGCGCCCGGACCCCCGTGCTGCACGGCTCAGGCCTTCGCGACCTCGAGCTCGACGACGGCCCACGACAGGGCCGGCAGGGTCAGGCGGACGCTGCCGCCGTCGACCGTGACGCCGTCGAGGGGCACGAGGCCGACCGCGTCCTGCGCCTGCTCGGTGTTGGCGGTGAAGCGGTCGCCGCCCTCCGGCACCGCCAGCACCTCGGAGCGGACGACCCGGGCGTCCGCGAAGCCGCGGAGGACGAGCTCGACGTCCGCCGCCTCTTCGAGTCCGCGGTTGGCGAGGAAGAACGCGATGCGTCCCGTCTCCTCGTCCCACGTCGAGCTGACGTCGACGAGGTCGGCGTCGCCGTACTTCGGGGTGTCGATCTTGTCGCTGGTGACCTGCGTGCGGAGGATCTCGCCCTGGGCCAGCGCCGCCATGCGGGCGAACGGCCAGAAGATCGTCTGGCGCCAGGCCGGCCCGCCCTGCTCGCTGCGGATCGGGGCGATCACGTTGACGAGCTGGGCCTGGTTGGCGATCTTGACCCTGTCGCCGTGGCGCAGCAGCGAGTTGAGGAACGTGCCGACGACGACCGCGTCGGTGACGTTGTACTGGTCCTCGATGAGGCGCGGGTGCTCGACCCAGCCCTTCGAGACGTTGTGCGGCTGGTCGTCGGTGTCGAGGCCCGTCTGGTACCAGACGTTCCACTCGTCGAACGAGATGTGCACCTGCTTGTCGTGCTTGCCCGCGGCCTTGACGCCGTCGATCGTCGAGACGACCTCCTCGATGAAGGCGTCCATGTCGACCGCCGTCGCGAGGAAGCTCGTCGCGTCGCCGTCGTGCTCCTGGTAGTAGGCGTGCATCGAGACGTAGTCGACCTCGTCGTAGGCGTGGGTGAGCACCTCGTGCTCCCACGTGCCGAAGGTCGGCATGCCGCGGCCCGAGCTGCCGACCGCGACGAGCTCGATGCTCGGGTCGACGAACTTCATCGCCTTGGCGGCCTCCTGGGCGAGGCGGCCGTACTCGGTGGCCGTCTTGTGCCCGATCTGCCAGGGGCCGTCGAGCTCGTTGCCGAGGCACCAGAGCTTGATGTCGAACGGGTCGGCCGCGCCGTTGGCGATGCGGCGGTCGCTGAGGGCCGTGCCGCCGGGGTGGTTGGCGTACTCGACGAGCTCGCGGGCCGCGTCGACGCCGCGGGTGCCGAGGTTGACGGCCTCCATCACCTCGACCTCGGCGAGCTTCGACCACTCGACGAACTCGTGCAGGCCGAACGCGTTCGACTCGACGGTGTGCCACGCGCCGTCGAGGCGGCGGGGGCGCTGGTCGACCGGCCCGACGCCGTCCTCCCAGTTGTAGCCGGAGACGAAGTTGCCGCCGGGGTAGCGGACGACGGTCGCGCCGAGCTCCTTGGTGAGGGCGAGGACGTCGCGACGGAAGCCCTTCTCGTCGGCGGTCTCGTGGCCGGGCTCGTAGATGCCGGTGTACACGCACCGGCCCATGTGCTCGACGAACGAGCCGAACAGGCGGCGCGGCACGGTGCCGATCGTGAACTCGCGGTCGACGGTGATGCGGGCGGTGGTCATGGTTCTCCTAGGTAGAGGGGGAGCGGCGTGCTGGCGGGTGGTCGGTCGGTCAGGAGGTGCGGATCGAGGAGGCGCGGCGTGCGCCCCGAGGAGGCGCCGCGTGCGCCCCGAGGAGGCGCCGGCCGAGCAGAGGAGGCGCTGGTCGCTACTGCCCCCCGAAGCCGGTGGTCGAGATGCCCTTGATGATCTGCCGCTGGAAGAACAGGAACACCAGGATGAGCGGGAGCGCCGCCAAGATCGCCGCGGCCATGTTCTGCGCGTACTGGATGCCGTACGCGCTCTTGATGGTCTGCAGCCCGACGGGCAGCGTGAGCAGCGACGCGTCGTTCGTCACGATGAAGGGCCAGAGGAAGTTGTTCCAGGCTCCGATGAACACGAAGATCGACACCGCGCCGAGGATGGGCCGCGACAGGGGCAGCAGGATCGTGAAGAAGACCCGGATGCGCCCGGCGCCGTCGACGCGGGCCGCGTCCTCGAGCTCGATCGGCACCTGGTCGAAGAACTTCTTGAGCACGAACACCATGGCGGGCGCGATGGCCTGCGGAAGGATGATGCCCCAGTACGTGTCGACCATGTCGAAGGCGAGCATCTGGTAGAACAGCGGCACGATCAGAACCTGCGGCGGGACGATGATCGACGCGATCGTCGCCACGTAGAGCCACTTCTTGCCGCGGAAGTCGAGCCGCGAGAACGCGTAGGCCACGAGGGCCGACGTCGCCACGACGATCAGCGTGATGGCGATCGACGTGAGCAGGCTGTTGAAGAGCCAGGTGGGGATGTTCCCCTGCTCGAGGATCGCCCGGTAGGCCTGCAGCGTGAAGCCGCCCGCGGGCAGCCAGGTCTGGGGCGTCGCCGCGGCGTCGGCCTCGCTCTTGAACGACGTGGCCAGCGACCAGAGGAACGGCAGCAGCCACAGCACGGCCAGCACGACGAGGACGACGATGCTGAGGACGCCCATGACGCCGAAGCGCTGCTTGCCGGGTGCGTGGCCGTGGCTGCCGCCTCCTCGGCTCGCGCCTCGGCCGCGCTCGGCGGTGGGGGCTCGGAGGTCGCCGCCGGGCGCTGCGGCGGGGGCGACGGCAGGTGCGGTCATCGCTGGGCTCCCTTGCGGTTGCGGGCCGTGATCGAGAACTGGGCGACCGAGATGACCACGATCACGGCGAAGAAGATGTACGAGATGGCGCTGGAGTAGCCGAAGCGGTAGCCGGTGAAGCCCGACTCGAAGATGTACTGGACGGTGGAGCGCGTGGTGCCCGCCGGCCCGCCGTTGGTCATCTGGTAGATCTGGTCGAAGACCTTGAGCGACGCGAGCACCTGCAGGATGACGATCAGGCCGGTGGTCGGGCCGAGCTGCGGGATCGTGATCGACCAGAGCGAGCGCCAGCGGCCGGCGCCGTCGAGCGAGGCCGCCTCGTACTGCTGGTCGGGGATGTTCTGCAGGGCCGCGAGGTACAGCAGGAAGTTGAAGCCGACCGTCCACCAGACCGTCGTGGCGACGACGGCGATCATGGCCGTGTCCGGGTCCTGCAGCCAGGCGGGCTGCGGCAGCCCGAGGGTGGCCAGCACGTTGTTGATCGGGCCGAGCGTCGGGCTGTACAGCTGGATCCAGAACAGCGACACGACGGTCGACGCCAGCAGGTACGGCAGGAAGAAGCTGAGCCGCCAGAGCCACTGGCCCGGCAGGCCCGTGTTGACCAGCAGCGCGAGCACGAGCGCCACCGCGACGAGCGGGATCGTGCTGAGGATCGTGAACCAGAACGTGTTGAGCATCGAGCGCCACATGGCGCCGTCGGCGAAGGCCTCGGCGTAGTTGGCGACGCCGATCAGCTCGCCGCCCTGGCCCGTGAGGCTCTGCCCGGTGAAGCTCAGGTACAGGCCGTGCAGGAGGGGCCACACGAGGAAGAGGGCGAACAGGATCGTGAACGGGGCGGCGAAGCCCCAGCCGATGCGGTTCTCCTTGTGGGCGCCGGGGCGCAGGCGGGTGGTCGTCCCGCCGCCGGTGCCGCCGGCGCGGGCGCGCCTGCCGGCGGTGGCAGGGCTCCGGTCGGCGGGGGCCGCCGGGGTCGTGACCGTCGTGGTCGTCACAGATCGACTCCTTCGTCGTCGTGCAGGGCTGGGTCGTCAGGGAGGGGGAGGAGGAGCTGCTCGGCTCACACCGGGGCGGGGCGGCCGAGCTGCGTGTTCACCCGGTCGACGAACCGCTTCATGCCCGTCGCGGCGTCGTCCTTCGCGAGGATGACCGACTGGATGCTGTCGAGGAAGTACGTCTGGAAGTCCGACCCCGAGCCGGTGAACCAGGCCGGCGGGTCGTAGTTCAGGTACTCGGCCGCCTCGGCGTAGTGCGCCTGGGGGATCAGGTCGGCGTACTCGCTGCTGTCGACCACGGGCCCGTACGCGGGGATGTGCCCGGCCTCGGCCCACGAGATCGAGTCCTTGAGGATCGTCGAGACCATCTTGTAGACGTCCTCGCGCTTGGTCTCGTCCACGGTGCTCTGCCGGGGCAGCACGAACGCGTGCGAGTCGGCGTAGACGGCGGGGGTGCCGAACAGAGTGGGGATGATGCTCGCGTCGTAGGGGATGCCCGACGCGGCGGCGCTCGGCACCTCCCACACGCCGGTGAAGAGCATGCCGCTCTCGCCCGAGACGAACTCGGCGATGCCCGACTGGATGTCGCTCGCCTCGGCCATCACGGTGCCGTCCGTCATCTGCTGCATGAACTCGAGGGCGGTGACGGCCGCTTCCTCGTCGTACTCGACGGTCCCGCCCTCGCGGAGCTCCATGTCGGCGCCCTGCTGCTTGTAGAACGTGTAGAACATGCGCCAGAGCTGGGCGCCGTCGTTGAGGTACCCCCACGAGGCGCCGTGCTTGCCGGTGACGGCCTGCATCGCGGTCGCGACCTCGAGGAACTGCGCGGGGCTCGTGATCTCGGCGAGCTGCCCGTCGGGGCCGAGGACGCCGGCCTGGGCGGCGATGTCGGTGTTGTACAGCAGGATGAACGGGTGCGAGTCGAGCGCGACCGAGTACAGCTGGTCGCCGCTGAAGCCGGCCTTCCAGACCGCCGGTGCGAAGTCCTCTTCTCGGAGGCCGTACGAGGCGAGCTTCTCGACGTCCCACGCGTCGAGCAGACCGCCGGGCGCGTAGCCGGGCACGCGCGACGCGTGCATGATCGCGACGTCCGGGGCGCGGCCGCCGGCCGACGCCATGGCGAGCTTCGTGTAGTACGGCGTGCCCCAGGCGAGCACGGTCTGCGTCGCGTGGAACTCGGGGTTCTGCTCGTTGGCCTGGTCGACGAGGGCGGACATCTTCACGCCGTCGCCCCCGCTCAGCAGGTGCCAGAACTTGAGCTGCTCGACCGTCGCGCCGGAGGCGGTGGTCGCGCCGGTCGCGCAGCCCGAGAGGGCGGTGGCCGCGAACGCGGTGCCGAGCAGGGCCGCGCCGCCGACGAGGACGCCGCGGCGGCTCAGGCCTGAGCCGATGCCGGCAGTGCCGGCAGTGCCGGCGGTGTCGGCGGTGTCGGCGCGGGTGCGGCTGTCGCGGGCGCCGTGGCGGCGGGTGGCGGGCGGGCCGGCCTCGGCGCCTGGACGGCTGCGAGCGGGGTGGTCGGGCAGGGTCATCTTCACTCCTTCGTGACGTGTGACTGCTCGCACTATTCCATCGTTGTAATCCAGGCGCAAGAGGCAGCCGGCAGGTCGTCGCGCATCGGCCCGGCACGGCCAGCGACTGCCGGGTGGACCTTGCCCGGAGGAGGCGTCCGCCGGGACAGTGGTGCGGTGACCGTTCCCCGCGTGCCGACGACCGCCTCCTCGACCGACGTGCTGCGGCTGACTGCGTTCGCCGACGGGCCGGGCGGGGGCAACCCTGCCGGTGTGGTGCTCGACGCGTCCAGGCTCGACGACCTGCAGATGCAGGTGATCGCCGCCGAGGTCGGCTACGCCGAGACCGCGTTCGTCGTCGACGGAGCCGTCGGCGGCGACGACCGAGTCGTGCGCACCCGCTACTTCTCACCGATCGCCGAGGTGCCGTTCTGCGGGCACGCGACCATCGCGACCGCCGTGGCGCTCGCCGACGAGCGCGGCCCCGGCCTGTTCCGCTTCGAGACAGCCGTCGGGCCGGTCGTCATCGAGACCACGCAGGTGGCGGTGTCCGGGGGAGAGAGCGAGCTGCGCGCCTCCTTCACGAGCGTCGAGCCGCGCACGCGTCCCCTGGGCGACGCCGTCGGCGACGAGCTGCGCGGCCTGATCGCGCTCGACCGCGACGACCTCGACCCGGCGTGGCCGCTCGCCGAGGCGTTCGCCGGCAACTGGCACCCGGTCGTCGCGGTGCGGTCGCTCGCGGTGTTCGACTCGTTCGGGTTCGACCCCGGTGCGGTGCGCGAGCTGATGGACCAGCAGGGCTGGTCGGGCACCGTCACGGTCGTCTGCACGGAGGGTGTCGACCTCGACCTCGACCTCGCCGCTGCCGTCGCGACCCGCGGAGCCGACGCCGGGCTGCCCGCGATCGAGGCTCGCAACCTGTTCCCCGTCGGCGACATCACCGAGGACCCGGCCACGGGATCGGCGGCCGCCGCCCTCGGGGCGTACCTGCGGGCTGGCGGCCTGCTCGCGCCTCCTGCGCGGTTCGCGGTGCGGCAGGGCCGGCACGTCGGACGTCCGAGCCTGCTCGCGGTCGACGTCCCCGTGGTCGGCGGCATCACGGTCAGCGGCACTGCGGCCCTGATCGTCGAGTGACGCGCCTGCCGTCCGCGGACACTTCGGTCGCGTGACACACCCCGGATGGTGCACCGCACCCCCGAATTCGGGGGTGCGGTGCCTTGGAGGGGGTGTGACTAGGGCAGTCCGAGCGTCAGCTCGAGCGCGCGGCGGCCGTGCTCTCGCGCCGCACGATCTCGTGCGGGATGATCGCGAGCTCGGGCGGCCGGTCGCGATCGGCGATGCGCGCCGCCAGCAGCTCGAGCGTGCGCTCGGCGAAGAGCCGCTTGTCGAGGCGCACGGTCGTGAGCGGCGGCAGCGTGAACCGTCCGTCGGCGATGTCGTCGAAGCCCGCGACCGAGACGTCGTCCGGCACCCGCAGGCCCGCCGCCCAGAGGGCGTGCACGGCGCCGATGGCGAGCGAGTCGGTGAAGCAGAAGAGCGCGTCCGGCGGGCCGTCGGCGGCGAGGCGCTCGCGCACGGCAGCGGCGCCCGCCTCGGGCGACCACGATCGACACGACCACCGGAGCGCGGGGTCGACGGGCAGCCCGGCCGCCTCGTGCGCCTGCTGCCAGCCGAGCGTGCGCGCGCGGGCCGTCGCGGTGTCGAAGCCGTCGCCCGAGCTGCCGAGCACGGCGATGCGCCGGTGTCCGAGCTCGATCAGGTGCCGGGTCATGTCGCGGGCGGCCGCGACGCTGTCGACCCTGACCTGGTCGACGAGGCTCTGCTCGACCTCTCCGATGACGACGACCGGCGGCAGCGACTCCGCGCCGACGATGGCGCTCTCGTCGAGGCTCACCGGGTTGAGAACGAGACCGTCGACGAGGTGCTCCTTGCCCCTCAGCAGCAGCTCGCGCTCGCGCTCGGGGCGCATTCCGGTCTGCTCGAGCTGCACCGACCAGCCGCGTTCGTGCGCGACCTCGACGAACCAGTGCGACATCTCGGCGCTGTAGGGCGTCGTGAGGTCGGGGAAGGCGAGCGCGATGGAGCCCGTGCGGCCGGTGCGGAGCCCGCGGGCGCTCAGGTTGGGCACGTAGGCCAGGGCGGCCACCGCCTCCTCGACGCGCGCCCTCGTCTCGGCGCTGACCCGGACCGCCCCCGTCACGACGTTCGAGACCGTCTTCGGAGAGACGCCCGCCCGGGCGGCCACGTCCTTGACCGTCGCTCGCATCCGTCCAGGCTAGCGCCGCGCCGCACGTCGGACGCGACCGGTCGCGGCGGCCGGCGGCTACGCCGAGGCGAGCACCTTCGCGATGCGCTGCAGCGACACGCTCTCGCTGGGCCGCAGGTCCTGTGCGAACAGGCTGAGGCGGAACTCCTCGAGCATCCAGCGGGCACGCACGAGCGGGGGAGGCGCCCCCTCGGCCGGCGGGAACGCCCCGCCCGCCGCCTCGTACCGCTCCGTCGCCTGCTGCACCTCGGTCAGCCACGCCCGGTCGCGCGACGGCGCCTCGAGCAGCTTCGCCGTGCGGCGGGTGATGCCGACGAGGTAGACGGGCACGCGCTGCAGCTGCTGCAGGCCGGTGGCCGAGACGAAGCCCGGGTACACCAGCCGGTCGCGCTGCTGCCGCATGTCGGTGAGCGCCGTGAGCAGCGACATGTTCGTCGCCGCCTTCATCGCCTTGTCCGCATCGCGGGCGGCAGTCAACGTGCGGGCCACGAGCGACACCGTCTGGAACATCTGGTCCATCACGGCGCCCGACACCCGGTCGCGCACGGTGAGGAACTCCTTCTTCGTGTACAGCTGCCCGTCGGGCTTCACCCGGTGCAGCACGTCGTCGACGACCGCGACGAGGCAGTCCGCGAAGAGGGCGGACGTGTTCTGGTACGGGCTCGTCGCGAGGATCAGCTTCTCGGGCGCGGTGAGGTGCTGCTGCACGTAGGCGACCGGGCTCGGCACGGCGAGCATGAGGAGGCGGCGCACCCCCCGGGGCGTCTCGCGCGCCTGGTCGGCAGGCGTCGCCATGAGGCGGATCGCCACGGAGGCGCCCTCGTCGACCAGCGCCGGGTACGCCCGGATCACGGTGTCGCCGTGCCGCGTGTCGACGACGGTCGGCAGCTCGTCGAAGTCCCACGAGGTGAGGCCGCCGCGCTCGATGGCGTTCGCGGGGGCGGCGGTCGCGGCGTCGGGGCGACCGCCCTCGGGGCCGCCGCGTCCTCGTCGTCCGCGACCCGCGCCTCCTGCGCCCTGCCCCTGGGTGACCCGCGCGACGCTCTCGCGCATGTCGTCGCTGAGCCGGTGCTGCAGCTCGTCGAGCGACTTGCCCGCGCCGACCGTGCGGCCGCGCTCGTCGACGACCGCCCACGTCACGCGCAGGTGCGCGGGCACGCGCTCCAGGTCGAAGTCGGCGGCGTCGACGGGCGTGTACGTCAGCTTCTTGATCACGGAGGCGAGGGTCGCGGTGAACGACTCGGCGACGTCGTGCGGCGGCTCGGCCGGCAGCTCGGCGGTGATCTTCGACGCCCAGTCGGCGGCGGGCACGACGTTCTTGCGGATCTGCTTCGGCAGCGACTTGATCAGCGACGTCACGAGCTCGTCGCGGAGGCCCGGCACCTGCCAGTCGAACCCGGCCGGCCGGAGGCGCGCCAGCAGCGGCAGGGGCACGACCACCGTCACGCCGTCGTCGTCGGCTCCCGGCTCGAACTTGTAGCGCAGGGTGAGCGTCTGGTCGCCCTGCCGCCACGTGCTCGGGAACCCGGCCTCGTCGACGTCGGGCTCATCGTCGCCGAGCAGGTCGGCGGCGGTCATCGTCAGGAGGTCGGGGGTCTCCTGCTTCGCCTTGCGCCACCAGCCCTCGAAGTCGCGGGTGCTCGTGACCTCGGCCGGCACGCGGCGCTGGAAGAACTCGAACGCGGCGTCGCCGTCGACGAGGATGTCGCGGCGACGGGTGCGCTCCTCCACCTCGGTGAGCTCGCGGATCAGCTGCTGGTTGGCCTTCTCGAACGACTGCCGGCTCTCCCAGTCGCCCTCGACGAGGGCGTGCCGGATGAAGAGCTCGCGGGCGTAGCCGGGGTCGATCCGCGAGAACTGGATGCGCCTCCGCGGCACGATCGGGACGCCGTAGAGCGTCACGCGCTCGTAGGCGACCACGGAGCCCTGCTTCTTCTCCCAGTGCGGCTCGCCGTAGCTGCGCTTCACGAGGTCGGGGGCGAGCGGCTCGGCCCAGGCCGGGTCGATGGCGCC
The DNA here is from genome assembly GCF_003751515.1 of Frigoribacterium sp. PhB107. NCBI lineage: Bacteria > Bacillati > Actinomycetota > Actinomycetes > Micrococcales > Microbacteriaceae > Frigoribacterium > Frigoribacterium sp. PhB107. The sequence continues at coordinate 802,431 of NZ_RJKU01000002.1, forward strand.
GTTGACGCGCGCGAAGAGGCGGCTCGTCTCGACGAGCTCGGCGCTCATGATCGCGGCGGGCTGCTTCTTGGCGAGCGAGCTGCCGGGGAACACGAGGAACCGCGTCTGGCGGGCGCCGACGTAGTCCTTCTTCTGCGGGTCGAGCAGCCCGATCTGGCTGAGCAGGCCGGCGAGCAGGCTGCGGTGCACCCCGTCGGGGTTCGTGCTGCGCTCGCCGACGTGCAGCCCGAGGGGCTTCGCCGCCCGCAGCAGCTGCCGGTAGACGTCCTGCCACTCGCGCACGCGCAGGTAGTTGAGGTACTCCTCACGGCAGAGGCGCTTGAACGCGTTGCCGGTGAGCTCCTCCTTCTTGTCCTCCAGGTGGTTCCAGAGGTTGAGGAGCGTCATGAAGTCGCCCTGCGGGTCCTTGAAGCGCGCGTGCGCCTCGTCGGCCTGGGCGCGCCGCTCGAGGGGGCGCTCGCGCGGATCTTGGATGCTGAGCGCCGCGACGATCGCGAGCACCTCGCGGGTGGTGCCGTGCACCTTCGACTCGACGGCCATACGGGCCAGGCGGGGGTCGATCGGCAGGCGCGTCAGCTGTTTGCCGACGCGGGTGATCTGGCCGCCCTGGGTGACGGCGCCGAGCTCGCGAAGCAGGTCGAGGCCGTCCTTGATGCCGCGGCCGTCGGGCGGCTGGAGGAACGGGAACGCCGCGATGTCGCCGAGGCCCAGCGAGATCATCTGCAGGATGACGGCGGCGAGGTTCGTGCGGAGGATCTCGGGCTCGGTGAACTCGTCGCGCTTCTCGAAGTCGGTCTCGCTGTAGAGCCGGATCGCGATGCCGTCGCTCGTGCGGCCCGAGCGGCCGGAGCGCTGGTTCGCGCTCGCCTGCGAGATCGCCTCGATGGGCAGGCGCTGCACCTTGGCGCGGGTCGAGTAGCGGCTGATCCGTGCCGTGCCGGCGTCGATCACGTACTTGATGCCGGGCACGGTCAGGCTCGTCTCGGCGACGTTCGTCGCGAGGACGATGCGGCGCCTGGTCCCTGCCGTGCTGCTGGGCTGGAAGACGCGGTGCTGGTCGGCCGCGCTCAGGCGGCCGTAGAGCGGCAGCACCTCGGTCTGCGGCAGGTTCCGGGCCCGGATCGCGTCCTCGGCGTCGCGGATCTCGTTCTCGCCGCTGAGGAACACGAGCACGTCGCCCGAGCTCTCCCGGGCCAGCTCGTCGAGGGCCTCGTTGATGCCCTGCAGGTAGTCCTTGTCGTCGGTGCGCTGCCTCGGGTCGCCGGCCCGCGCCTCCTTGGCTCGCCGGGCGGCGGCGCCGGGGCGGCCGGGCTCGCCGCGGCGGCGCCCGTCGTCACGTCGGGAGTCGTCGCGTCGTGCGTTCGGCCGCGAGAGCGCGGGTGCCTCGTCGAGCTCGTCCAGGTCGTCGACGTCGCGGTCGTCGTCGGCCGTGGTGTCGTCGGCGACGAGGGGCCGGTAGCGGATCTCGACCGGGTAGGTGCGGCCCGAGACCTCGACGATGGGGGCGCCGTCGAAGTGCTGCGAGAACGACTCGGGGTCGATGGTGGCGCTCGTGATGATCAGCTTGAGGTCGGGCCGGCGCGGCAGCAGCTGCTTGAGGTAGCCGAGCAGGAAGTCGATGGTGAGGCTGCGCTCGTGCGCCTCGTCGATGATGATCGTGTCGTACCGCTTCAGCTCGCGGTCGAAGTGGATCTCGTTCAGCAGGATGCCGTCGGTCATCAGCTTGATCTGCGTGTCGGCGCCGACCTTGTCGGTGAACCGCACCTGGTAGCCGACGAGCCCGCCGACCTCCTCGCCGAGCTCCTCCGCGATGCGCTCGCTGATCGTCCGTGCGGCGATGCGGCGCGGCTGGGTGTGCCCGATGCTCGTGCGGCCGAGCTCGAGGCAGATCTTCGGCAGCTGCGTCGTCTTGCCCGAGCCCGTGGAGCCCGCGACGATGACGACCTGGTTGTCGCGGATCGCGGCGGCGATGTCGTCGCGTCTCTGGCTGACCGGCAGCTCGGGGGGATAGGTGATGGTGGGCGACATGAGCCCTCCATCGTAAGCCGCACCGGCGGGGGAGCGCTCCCCGCAGTGGTCCCTCCCCAGGGGCGCCGGTGCCCACGGCCGTCCCCGTCCCCGGGCGGGACGAGGAGGCGCGGGTCGGCAGGCAGGGCAACCTCGCTCCCATGCCCCCCACGAACCGTCTGCTCGCGGCCTCGCCCTCCGCCGCCTCCTCGTCCGCCGCCTCCCTCGGCCAGGCCTCCCCGCTCGCCGTCATGACCGACCCGCTCTGCGTCTGCGTGCTCGACGTGCTCGAGCACGGCGCGCGGGCGGCCTCGCAGCTCGTCGCCGAGGCGTCGCGACGGCTCGGGCCCTCGGCGGGCGGCCCCGCGTTCGTCGCCTCTCGCGTCGCGCTGTTGGTCGCGTCGGGCTTCGTGGAGGCCAGCGAGCCGCCGCCCGGCTCGGCCGCCGGGGCCGAGACCGACCTGTCCGTCGCCGAGCGGCGGTCGTGCGAGCTGCTCGACGCCCTGGCGGAGGCGGTGGCCGAGGTCCGCGAGGCCGGGGACGTGCAGCAGGAACAGGACCTCGTCGATGCTCTCGAGACCGCGTGGGCCGCCCGCGACGGCCGACGTTCGGGCCTCCGGGGCGTCGACGAGTTCGGCGCGTCCGAGGCAGGACGCCGCCACGCGCGTCGAGTCGCCGAGGGGACGCTCGGCCAGCCGGGCTCGCCCTTCGCCGCCGGGTGAGGCCGGGCGCGCTCGTCGTCGGCGTGCAGCCGCGTCGGGGCCTGTCGCAGGCCGAGAGCTGAGTCCTCCTCGCGGTGTCCGGGCCGATGTCCGCGGTCGGGACGATGATGAGCCGGTGTCAGCCGTTCACCCGACGCTCCCGTCACCGTCGTCGCAGCCGTCCCCCCTGCCTCCCGTGGCGCCGCCGTCCCTCGGCGCGTGGGGGCTCGACGTCGTCGACGAGCTGCTGATCATCGGCGGGCTCGACCCGGACGCCGCCGTCTGGCAGGTCCGCGACCGCTCCGGCGACGACTGGGCCGTGAAGGCGACACGGCGCGACTGCCGGTTCGGCCTCGCGCTCGCCGCCGCCCTCGGCCCCGACTCCGGCGTCGTCGCCCCGCTGCCCACCCGGACGGGCGACCACTGGTCCGAGCACGACGGGGTGCTCGTCTCGGTCTCTCCCTGGGTCCTCGGCGACGACGCCGCGGAGGACGGCCGGGGCCTCGACCTCGACCAGTGGGCCGAGCTGGGCGCCGTCGTCCGTCGGGTGCACGACCAGCCGCCTCCCTCGTCCGTCGCCCCGCTGCGGCACGGCGTCAAGCGGACCGGCCGTCGGGCTCGCGTGCGCCTGCGCGACCTCGACGCCCGCTTCGTCGGCGCGGGCCAGGCCCCCGGCGTCGACCCCGAGCTGGCCGAGCTGTGGCACGTCCACCGCGACCGGCTGCGTCGTCTCGAGACCACGGCGCTGCAGCTGAAGGAGGCGCGGGGCGCGACCGCACGGGTGTCCTGCCACGGCGACCCGCACCTCGGCAACGTCGTGGTCGACCCCGCCGGCCGCCCCTGGCTCATCGACCTCGACGAGGCCACCGTCGCTCCGCGCGAGGTCGACCTCGTGCTCGTCGAGCTCGGCGTGCTGCCCGGGCTGCCCGTCGAGCCAGGTCACCGCTCGGCTTTCCGCCGGGGCTACGGCGACGACGTGCGGCTCGACGACGACCGCGTCACGCGATTCGGCTGCGTCCGCGCCCTGGAGGACGTCACGGCGGTCTTCGCGGCGCTGGAGGGAGCACACTCTCCGCAGCACTCCGGCGACCTGGTCGGGGTACGCGCTGGTCTGGACGCCCTGCTCGGCCCGAGCGGGCTCGTGTCGCTGGTCGAGGAACGCCTGTCCCGCTCGTCGCCCCCGACCGGCCGGCCGAGACGCGACACCTGACTCACGGCACCGACCACCGCAGCACCGATCACCGCAGCACCGATCTCGACAGCACCGACGCCAGGAGAAACGACATGACGACCCGACGCACCACCCGACGCACGACCGCCGCGGCCGCGGCCACCCTCGCCCTCGCCGCCGGGCTCTCCGGCTGCAGCGGCTTCACGGGCGGCGGCGACGACGACGCCGACGGCGCCCTGACCTTCACGACCTGGGCCAGCGAGTCCGAGCAGGACAGCTTCGAGAAGCTGGTGGCCCAGTTCGAGAGCGAGCACGACGGCGCGACCGTCGACCTCAACGTCGTGCCCTACGACCAGATGTTCTCCAACATCGACGCGCAGCTGTCGACGGGCGACGCTCCCGACGTGTTCCGCGTCGACTACGGCAACCTCGGCGTCTACTCGAGCCAGGGCCAGCTGCTCGACCTCACTGGCCAGATCGACGACGAGGACTCGTTCCAGCCCGCGATGCTCGAGGCCGTCTCGTACGACGGCGCGCCCTACGGCGTCCCGCACCAGACCGACGTCTCCGCGCTGCTCGTCAACACCGAGCTGCTCGCCGCAGCCGGCATCACCGACCTGCCGACGAGCCAGGCGGACGCCTGGACGTGGGACGAGTTCGGCGAGGTGGCGACGAAGCTCCGCGCGACCCTCCCCGCCGACCAGTACCCGTTCGGGGTCAACTGGCAGCAGGGCGGCACGCCGCGCTGGCTCAGCTGGTTGTTCCAGGCCGGTGGCGCCCTGCTCGCCGACGACGGGACGACGAGCGAGATCGACTCGCCCGAGGCGGCAGAGGCTCTCGGCTTCACCCAGTCGTTCTTCGAGCAGGGGTGGGTGGCGCCGAGCAGCAGCGTGAAGTCGACGACGTACGCCGACACGGAGTTCAGCGAGCAGACGACGGCGATGGCGTTCGTGGGCTCGTTCCTCGTGCCCGAGCTGGCCTCGACCGACTTCGACTGGACGGCCGTGCCGATGCCGGTCGACGAGCGCGGGGCGACCGACCTCGGCGGCAACGCCCTCGTCGCGACGGCCGACACCGACCAGGGCGAGCTCGCCACGGAGTTCCTGAACTTCATGGCCTCCGCCGACGCGATGACCGAGTTCTGCGCCGCGACCAACGAGCTGCCCACCCGGACGGACATCGACGCCTCGTCCATCGACTTCGCCGTGCGGCCCGACGTGATGCCGGTCTTCGTCGACCAGGCCACGACGATCGAGCCGAGCGACGTCAAGCAGCTGACCTCGCCGTACCTGGCCGAGATCACCGTCGCCACGCAGGACCAGCTCGAGGCGGCGTTCACCCAGGGGCAGTCGGTCGACGACACCCTGAGCGCCCTGGACGAGGCCGTCGGCCAGGCTACCGACTGATGACGGTGCTGCCGGGTGCGCGCCGTCCCGGACGACGCGCCGCCCGCCTCCGGGAGAACCTGGTCGGCTGGGCCTTCATCGGGCCCAACCTGGTGCTGTTGTCGGTGTTCCTGCTCGTGCCCATCCTCTGGGCCGTGCAGCTGTCGTTCCAGGAGACCCGCGGCTTCGGCGACCCCGAGTGGGTGGGCGGGGCGAACTACGCCCGCATGGTCGCGGACCCCGTCTTCTGGCAGACGCTCGGCAACACGGTGCTCTTCACCGTGGTCACCGTGCCGGTCGAGATGGCGTTGGGACTGGGGCTGGCGGTCCTGCTCGACGGCGTACTGCCCGGGCGACGCACCTGGCGGACGATGCTCGTGCTGCCGATGGTCGTCTCGGGTGTCGCCAGCGCCATGATCGCCGTCATCCTGTTCACCGAGGCGAACGGCCTCGTCAACAAGGTGCTGCGCGCCCTCGGACTCGGGTCGGTGCCGTGGCAGTCGGACGGCGCGTTCGCGATGGTCTCGGTCATCGTCACGATGATCTGGCTTCGCGTCGGCCTCAACATGATCATCTACCTCGCGGGCCTCCAGTCCGTCTCGCCCGAGCTCTACGAGGCCGCGGAGCTCGACGGCGCCGGTGCTTGGCAGCGGTTCCGCTCGATCACCGTGCCGCTCGTCGGGCCGTCGACGTTCTTCCTGCTGGTGCTCAACGTGATCGCGTCGTTCCAGGTCTTCGACCTCGTCTTCGTGCTCACGGGCGGCGGCCCCGGCTACTCCACGTCGGTGCTCGGCACCTACGCCTACCGCAACGGCTTCCAGATCCGCGAGCAGGGCTACGGCGCCGCGCTCGGCGTCGTGATCCTCGTCGTGACGCTGGCCTTCACGGTCGTGCAGTGGCGCACCAACCGCACCCGCGACCTCACGGAATGACGAGGACCCGATCGTGACCACGCCCCAGTCCCTCGCCGACGCCCCCGCGGCCGGCGCACCCCGCAGCACCGTCCGCGGCGCCGATCGCGTCGCCGGCGTCCGTGCCCCACGCAGGCGACCACGTCGCCGCGGCGGCTTCGTCGCCCTCCGCACCGTCGTCGCCGTCGTGGCGTCCGTCGTCGTCGCGTTCCCGCTGGTGTGGATGCTCGTCGTGGCGTTCTCGCCGCGGGGCGAGGTCTTCGGACGCGGCCTCCGCCTCCTGCCCAGCGCCCTGACCCTCGAGAACTTCGACCGCGTGCTCGAGCGGTACCCCGTGGGTGCGTGGTTCGGCAACTCGATCGTCATCGGGGTCTTCGTCACCGTGCTGACGGTCGTCGTGAGCCTGCTCGCCGGGTACGCCTTCGCGCAGCTCCGCTTCGTCGGCCGCACGGCGGTGTTCCTCGTGTTCCTGGCGACCCTGATGATCCCGGTGCAGGCGATCATGGTGGCCCAGTTCCGGCTGGTGAACGGGCTCGAGATCTACGGCACCTACTGGGCGGTGATCCTCCCGTCGGCAGCCACGGCGTTCGGGGTGTTCCTCGCGCGACAGTTCATGCTCGGCATCCCGCAGGAGCTGATCGAGGCCGCCCGCCTCGACGGCGCCGGACCGATCAGGGTCTTCACCCTCATCGTCCTGCCGTTGAGCGGTCCGTTGGTCGCCGTGCTCGTGCTGCTCACCCTGCTGGGCAGCTGGAACGACTTCGCCTGGCCGTTGATCGCCCTCAAGGACCCTGACCTCTACACGCTGCCCGTCGGGCTGCTCTACCTGAAGGGCCAGACCAACCCGGACTACAACGGCATCATGGCGCTCGCCGTCATCTCGGTGCTGCCGATGGTGGCGCTCTTCCTGGCGTTCCAGCGGTTCTTCGTGCAGGGCTTCGTGCGCAGCGGGGTGCGGTAGCGGCGAGGTGCAGGGGCGGGCCGGGCTCCCGACCGGGGTCCCGGCCTGGCTCCCGGCGGTGCGCCGTATGATCCGACCAGGATCACCACTCGTCAACGGAGACGGAGCACACCCGGCATGACCTCGAAGACCACAGTCACGAACGAACCAGCCACCAGCCCTTCCACCCCCACCGGCCACGCGACGGCCTCGGTCGCTGCCATCCTCAGCGAGGCGGCCGCCCGGTACCCCGACGACGTCGCCGTCGTCGTCGGCCCGCAGCGCACCACCTACCGCGAGCTCTGGCAGCAGTCGCTCGCCTACGCCGGCGCCCTCCGGGCCCGCGGCGTGGGCGAGGGCGACCGCGTCGCGATGCTCGTCCCGAACGTCGCCGACTTCGCCCGCGTCTACTACGCGACCCTCGCGCTCGGTGCCGTGGTCGTGCCCGTGCACGCGTTGCTCAAGCGCCACGAGATCGAGTACGTGCTGGGCGACAGCGGGTCGTCGCTGCTCGTCTGCGCTGCCCCGCTCCTCGTCGAGGGCGCGGCCGGGGCCCAGCTGGCGGGAGTGGACGTCGTGACGGTGCTCGCGCCTCCGGCGACCGACGCCGGCACGGCCGTCGTGCCCCCGGCGCCCGACCGCCTCGAGTCGCTCGCCGCCGAGGCCGAGCCGCTGACGACCTACGTGCCGCGGCAGCCGTTCGACACGGCGACGATCCTCTACACGAGCGGCACCACCGGCCAGCCGAAGGGCGCCGAGGGCTCGCACTTCGCGCTGCTGCAGCAGGTCGACACGAACCTGATGAGCACTTTCGACATGCGCCGGGGCGACGTGCTGCTCGGCGCCCTGCCCCTGTTCCACACCTTCGGGCAGACCTGCACGATGAACACCGGGTTCCGGGCCGGCGCGACGATCGTCATGCTGCCGAAGTTCGACGGCGACGCGGCGCTCGCGGCCATGGTCGAGCACGGCTGCGAGGTGTTCATGGGCGTGCCGACGATGTACATGGCCCTGCTCGACGCCGCGACGCGGTCGGAAGCGCGACCGCCGTTCCGGTACGCGATCTCGGGCGGCGCCTCCCTGCCGCTCGCGGTCCTGGCGAAGTTCGAGCAGGTCTTCGGCGCCCCGGTGCACGAGGGCTACGGGCTGACCGAGACGTCGCCGGTGGCGACGTTCAACCACGTGGGACGGCCCCCGCGGCCCGGCACCATCGGCACCCCGATCTGGGGCGTCGACGTCGAGGTCGCCGACTCGTCCGTCGAGGACAGGATCGTCCTGCTGCCGCACGGCGAGATCGGCGAGATCGTCGTCCGCGGCCACAACCTGATGAACGGCTACCTCGACCGGCCCGAGGACACCGCGAAGGCGATCGTCGACGGCTGGTTCCGCACCGGCGACCTCGGCACCAAGGACGACGACGACTACCTCACCGTCGTCGACCGGACCAAGGACATGATCATCCGCAACGGCTACAACGTGTACCCGCGCCAGGTCGAGGAGGTGCTCGCCCAGCACCCCGACGTGACCATGGCCGCCGTCTTCGGCGTGCCGCACGAGACGCACGGGCAGGAGATCGAGGCGGCCGTCGTGCTGCGCGCGGGCGCGACCGTCGCGCCCGAGGAGCTGGTCGCCTTCGTCTCGGACGAGATCGCCGCGTACAAGTTCCCCCGCGTGGTGCACGTCGTCGACGCCCTGCCCCTCGGCCCGAGCGGCAAGGTGCTGAAGCGCGACCTCGTCGCGCGGTTCGGGGCGCAGGAGGCGGCCGTCACGCCGTCCTGACTGCTCGCGCCCCCGGCACGTCCCGTCCGAGGCCCTCGGCGGGGTCGGTACGATCGGCGTGTGATCGGCATCGTGCTCGCGGCACTGCTCTGGGGCACCACGGGCACGGCGGCGAGCCTGCTCCCGGCGTCGGTCAGTCCGCTCGCGACGGGTGCGGCGACGATGTGCGTCGGCGGCCTGCTCCTCGCGCTGACCGCACCGAAGCAGGCCGCGGCGGTGTTCCGAGGAGGCGGTGTCTCCTGGCGCTGGATCGTCCCGGGAGCGCTCGCGGTCGTCGCGTACCCGCTCGCGTTCTACTCGTCGATGTCGCTGGCCGGGGTCGCCGTCGGCAACGTGGTCTCGCTCGGGACGGCACCTCTCTTCGCGGCGCTGCTCGAGCGGCTGCTCGACCCGGCCGTGCGTCGGCGACGGCTCGACCGGCGCTGGGCGGCCTCGGCCGGCGCGGCCGTCGTCGGGGTCGCACTGCTCGCGGCGTTCGGGCACGACGAGCAGCCCCGCGACGTCGACTTCGGCTTCGTCGCCGGTCCCGGTCAGGCTGCGGCCGCCGGCCTGCAGCCGACGTCGACGTTCCTGGCTGGGGTCGCGCTCGGCCTGCTCGCCGGTCTCGCGTACGCGACCTACACGTACACGGCGGGCCGCCTCCTCGATCTCGGGCACAGCTCGCGCGGCTCGATGGCCGCGCAGTTCGGCGCCGGGGCCGTCGTCCTGCTGCCGGTGCTGCTGCTGACGGGCGCGCCGATCGTCGAGACGGGCAGCTCGGTCGGCGTGCACCTCTATCTCGCGCTCGGGCCGATGTTCGTCGCGTACCTGCTGTTCGGGGCGGGGCTCCGCACCGTGTCCAGCTCGCGGGCGACGACGGTCACGCTGCTCGAGCCCGTCGTCGCGACGCTGCTCGCGGTGCTCGTCGTGGGGGAGCGGCTGGCCCCGCCGGGGTGGCTCGGCCTCGCGCTCGTCCTCGCCGGCGTCGCGGCCGTCGTGACGTCACGGCCGACGCCGCCGGCGCCGCCGATGCCGCCGACGCCGCCGGAGCCCGATGCCCCTCGACGGTCGGTCGGCTCCGACGCCTAGGGTGGGTCGGGTGATGCTCATCGACGTGCACGTCCACCGTTCCGACGACCCGCTCGCGCGGCACGACGAGCTGGCCCACCGGCTGGCCTCGGTCGCGGTCGATCCCGTGGCGGTCGACGACGACGTGGCCGAGATGGTGGTCAACCGTGTCATCGACAACGCGGCCGTCGCCGTCGCGAGCCTCGGCCGGGCGCCCGTCGTCGCGGCCCGGGCGCAGGCCGCCGCGCGGCTGCAGCACCGCGCCCGGCACGCCGGGGCCGGACGGGGAGACAGCGGACACGGCGGCAGCGGACACGGCGACAGCCCCGCCGACACGGCCGACCGCCCGGAGAGCACCCTGCGTGCCGCGGGCCCGGCTGGCATCGCCAGCTCGGACGCCCGCAGCCCCCGTGCCGGCTCGACCGTCTTCGGCCTCGACCCCGAGCTGCGGGTGCAGCCCGAGTGGGCCGCCTGGGCGAACGGCGTGGCCGTCCGCGAGCTCGACTACCACGACACGTTCCTCGCCGCCGAGTACTCGCACCCCGGCGACAACATCCCGCCCGTGCTCGCCGTCGCGCAGCACGTCGGCGCCGACGGCGAGCAGCTGGTCCGCGGCATCGCGGCCGGCTACGAGCTGCAGATCGACCTCGCCCGCGCGATCAGCCTGCACGCGCACAAGATCGACCACGTGGCGCACCTCGGCCCGAGCGCGGCTGGCGGCATCGCGGCGCTGCTCGGCCTCGACGTCGAGCGCACCGCACAGGCGATCGCCCAGGCGCTGCACACGACCACGGCCACGCGGCAGTCGCGCAAGGGCCTCATCTCGACCTGGAAGGCCTACGCGCCCGCCTTCGCCGGCAAGCAGGCGATCGAGGCGATCGACCGGGCGCTGCGCGGCCAGACCAGCCCGAGCCCGATCTGGGAGGGGGAGGACGGCGTGGTCGCCCGCCTGCTCGACGGCCCCGACGCGCGCTACTCTGTGCCGCTGCCCGGCCCCGGCGAGGCGAAGCGGGCGATCCTCGACAGCTACACGAAGGAGCACAGCGCCGAGTACCAGGCCCAGGCCTGGATCGACCTCGCCCGCCGTCTCGGCCGCGAACGACCCGAGCTGCGCGACCCGGCCGCGGTGCGGAGCATCGTCCTGCACACCAGCCACCACACGCACGTGGTGATCGGCTCGGGCGCCGGCGACCCCCAGAAGTACGACCCGACCGCCAGCCGCGAGACGCTCGACCACTCGATCCCGTACATCGTCGCCGTCGCCCTGCAGGACGGCGAGTGGCACCACGAGCGCAGCTACGCGCCCGAGCGCGCGCAGCGCTCCGACACGGTCGAGCTCTGGAGGCGGATCACGACCGCCGAGGACGCCGAGTGGACCCGGCGCTACCACTCCGCCGACCCGGCCGAGAAGGCGTTCGGCGGGCGCATCGAGGTCGAGTTCACCGACGGCTCGCGTCTCGTCGACGAGATCGCCGTGGCCGACGCGCACCCGCTCGGTGCGCGGCCGTTCGCCCGCGAGGACTACGTGCGGAAGTTCCGCACGCTGGCCGAGGGGGTGCTGGCGCAGGAGGAGGTGGAGCGGTTCCTGGGGCTGGCGACGCGCCTCCGCACGCTCGAGCCGCACGAGCTCGCCGGGCTGACGCTCACGCCCCCGGCGGGCTCGCTCGACCAGGCCGACGCGGCCTCGCCCGACGGGCTGTTCTGATGCTGTACTCGACGACGACGCCGGCCGAGAAGCGGCGCCGGCTCCGCGAGGCGCTCGCCGGTGACCGGCTGGTGCGCCTGCCCGGCGCGTTCAACCCGCTCAGCGCGCGGCTGATCGAGCGGAAGGGCTTCGAGGGCGTCTACGTCTCGGGCGCGGTCGTCGCGGCCGACCTGGGGCTGCCCGACATCGGCCTCACGACGCTGACCGAGGTCGCGACCCGGGCCGGCCAGATCGCGCGGATGACCGACCTGCCGACGCTCGTCGACGCCGACACGGGCTTCGGCGAGCCGATGAACGTCGCCCGCACCGTGCAGACGATGGAGGACGCCGGGCTCGCCGGCCTGCACGTCGAGGACCAGGTGAACCCCAAGCGCTGCGGCCACCTCGACGGCAAGCAGGTCGTCGGCCTCGACACGGCCGTCAAGCGGGTCCGCGCCGCCGTCGAGGGCCGCCGCGACCCCGACTTCCTCGTGATGGCCCGCACCGACGTCCGCGCGGTCGAGGGCTTCGACGTCGCGGTCGACCGGGCGAAGGCGCTCGTGGACGCGGGCGCCGACGCGATCTTCCCGGAGGCGCTGACCGGCCTGGCCGAGTTCGAGGCCGTGGCCGAGGCGGTCGACGTGCCGGTCCTCGCGAACATGACCGAGTTCGGCAAGGGCGAGCTGCACACGACCGAGCAGCTGCGGAGCGCGGGGGTGCGGATGGTCATCTGGCCGGTGACGCTGCTGCGCCTCGCGATGGGCGAGGCCGGGCGCGGGCTCGACGAGCTCACCGCGACCGGCACCCAGGTGCGCCTCCTCGACCGCATGCAGCACCGCGCCGACCTCTACGACCTCGTCGACTACGAGGGCTACTCTGCCTTCGACGGCGGCGTTTTCGACTTCACGGTCGAGCGCTGAGCCGCAGCACGACCCGCACCACCTGCCGGCACCGCCGCCGGCGCACCTCGCCTCACCTCACGAAGGAGTGACCATGAGCGACACCCTCACCGCACCTCCCGCGCCCGAGCTGCACAAGGGGCTGGCCGGCGTCGTCGTCGACCGGACCGCGGTCTCGTCGGTCGACGCGGCCAGCAACTCCCTGCTCTACCGCGGCTACCCGGTGCAGCAGCTCGCCGCCTCGTGCGAGATCGAGGACGTCGCGTACCTCCTGCTGCACGGCGAGCTGCCGACGCCCGAGCAGCGGTCCGTGTTCGACGCCGAGCTGCGGGCGGCGCGTCCGCTCGCGCCGGGGCTGCAGCACGTCATCGACCTGATCCCCACGTCGGCGCACCCGATGGACGTCGTCCGCACGGCCATCAGCGCCCTCGGCGCCGCGGAGCCCGAGCCGAGCAGCGCCCCGGGCGAGCACGACCCCGCCGACACCCGGCGCCTCGCGACGCGGCTCTTCGGCGCCCTGCCCGCGGTCATCGCCTACGACCAGCGCAGGAGGCGCGACCTGCCTCCCGTGGCGCCCCGCGACGACCTGGGCTACAGCGCCGACTTCCTCCGGCAGGTGTTCGGGCGCGAGGCCGACGACCTCGACGTGCGGGCGTTCGACACGTCGATGGTGCTGTACGCCGAGCACTCGTTCAACGCGTCGACCTTCACGGCGCGGGTCGTCGCGTCGACGCTGAGCGACCTGCACTCGTCGATCGTGGCCGCGGTCGGCGCCCTCAAGGGCCCCCTGCACGGCGGCGCCAACGAGGCCGCGCTCGAGCTGCTCGTCCGGGTGGCCGACGACGGCGGTGCCGAGGGCGCCGCCGCCTGGCTCGACGGCGCATTCGCGCGTCGCGAGAAGATCATGGGCTTCGGGCACCGCGTCTACAAGAACGGCGACAGCCGCGTGCCGACCATGGAGGAGGCGCTGGCCGGCCTCGTCGACCGGGCCCGCGCCTCCGGCGACTCCCGGGTCGACCAGCTCGCCGCCGTCTACGACGCGCTGGCCGTGGACGTTCTCGAGCGCAAGGGGCTGAAACCGAACGTCGACTGGCCGTCGGGCTTCGCGTACCACCTGATGGGCTTCGACACGGCGGTGTTCACGCCGCTCTTCGTCGCGTCGCGGGTGCTCGGCTGGAGCGCCCACGTGATCGAGCAGCGCGAGGCGAACTCGCTGATCCGGCCGCTGTCGCACTACGACGGTCCGGCGCTGCGCGACGTGCCGTCGCGCGCGTAGCAGCACGCCGATAGCCGCACGCGGCCGCTGCCGCCGCACGCGGCCGCTGCCGCTACCGCCGCACGCTGCTGCTACCGCCGCACGCTGCTGCTACCGCCGCACGCTGCTGCTGCTGCGGCTGCGGCTGCTCCGGCGAACCGCGTTCCGAACCATGAACCGCGTTTTATCGCGGTTCATGGTTCGGAACACGGTTCATCGTGGAGGAAGACGGGCCCGCGCCGCACGGCCGGCACGCGCCTAGCGTGGAGGCATGACGAACCGACTCGCCGACGCCGTCAGCCCCTACCTGCGCTCGCACGCCGACAACCCCGTCGACTGGTGGCCGTGGGGCCCGGAGGCCTTCGCCGAGGCAGCCCGGCGCGACGTCCCCGTGCTCGTCTCGATCGGCTACTCGACCTGTCACTGGTGCCACGTCATGGCCCGTGAGAGCTTCAGCGCCCCCGAGCTCGCGGCGCACCTGAACGAGCGGTTCGTCGCGATCAAGGTCGACCGCGAGGAGCACCCCGACGTCGACTCCAGCTACCTGGCCGCCGCCTCGGCCTTCACCCCCCAGCTCGGCTGGCCGCTCACCGTCTTCACGACGCCTGCCGGCCAGGCGTTCTTCGCCGGCACGTACTTCCCGCCGCAGCCGGTCCAGGACCACCCGGCGTTCCGGCAGGTGCTCGACGCCGTCACCGAGGCGTGGACGAGCCGACGCGGCGAGGTGGACGCGACCGCCCGCGGAGTGGCGGCGGCGCTCGCGGCCCAGCCCACGCCTCCTGCGACCGGCTCGGTCGAGCTGCCCGCGGCCTCGGCACTGTCGCACGCGGCCGCCCGCGTCGCCGCCGCCGAGGACGTCGAGCACGGCGGCTTCGGAGGTGCGCCCAAGTTCCCCGTCGCGCCGGCCCAGCTGGCACTGCTCGGGCTCGGGGCCGGGGGAGACCGCGCCGCGCTCGCCCTCGCCTCCCGGACGCTGCGGCGCATGGCGTCGTCCCCGCTGCGCGACCCGGTCGAGGGCGGCTTCTTCCGCTACTCGACACGGCGCGACTGGGGTGACCCGCACTTCGAGCGGATGCTCTACGACAACGCGCTGCTGCTCACCGCGTACTCGCGGCTGGCCCTGCTCGAGCCGGACGAGCGCGCTGAGCCTGCGCGTCCCCGTTCGGGCGAGGGCGAAGGAGGCGGTGCCCCCGTCCCGGTGACCGGGCTCGCACCGCTCGAGGTCGCGGCGGGCATCGCGGGGTTCTTGCTCACGCGCCTCCGGACGCCGCGCGGCGCCTTCGGCTCGGCGCAGGACTCGGAGAGCACGATCGACGGACGTTGTGTGGAGGGCGGGTTCTACGCACTGGACGCCGCCGAGCGCGCTCGGCACGAGGCGCCGCCCGTCGACGACAAGGTGCTGACGGGCTGGAACGGCCTGGCGATCGCGGCGCTCGCCGAGGCCGGGGCTCGACACGACCGCCCGGACTGGGTGGCGGCCGCACGTGGGGCCGCGGACGTGCTGCTCGACGAGCACGTGACCTCCGACGGGCGGCTGCTGCGCGCCTCCTCGTCGACCGGGGTGTCGGAGGCGGTGGCCACGCTCGAGGACCACGGCATGTTCGCCGAGGGCCTGCTGCAGCTGACGCTGGCGACCGGGCTGCCCCGGTACGCCGTCGCCGCACGGTCGCTGATGGAGGCGTGCCTGACCGACGACGAGACGTCCGCGCCCTTCGCGGCGCCGGCGGGGCCGGATCCCGTGCTGCGGGCTCAGGGGACGGCGCTCTCCGCCGACCCGTCAGAGGGCGCCTACCCGTCAGGGGTCGCGGCGGCGGCCGCCGCCGCGCTCACGCTGCACCGGCTCACGGGAGACGCGCGGTGGCGTCGGGCCGCCGAGCGGGCCCTCGGCCCGGCCGCCGACGCGGCGCTCGACTCGCCCGTCGCGTACGGGGCGACGTTCTCGCTGCTCGCGGAGCTCGCCGCGCCGTCCACGCAGCTGCTCGTCGTCGAGCCGTCGGTGGTCACGCCGGCCGTCGCGGCCCAGGTCGAGGGTGAGCTCTCGGCTCTGTCTGCGTCTGCGCCCGTTGCTCCGGCCGTCCCTGCGGCCGTCGTCGACCTGGGAGCTCGAGCTCGTCGCACCCTGGGCCCCGGTGTCCTGGTGGGGGTCGTCGACGAGGACTCCGCCGTGGCGCTGGCGGACGCCGGGTTCGAGCTCTTCGCAGGTCGCACCGCCGTGCGGGGCCACGCGACCGCGTACCTCTGCCACGACTTCGTCTGCCGACTTCCCGTCACGGGCGTCGAGGAACTCGACCGCGCCCTCGCCGAGCAGGCCCGTTCGCAGGCCCTGGGCGGCTGATCTCGTCGAGGGCGGGTCGCCTGGCTCGAGGGCGGGTTCCGCGCGACCCGCCCTCGCCCCGGAAGACCCGCCCTCGACCGGCGGCGTCGGCGGCGGCGTCAGGGTCAGGCCGCGAGCGCCTCGAGCGGGGCGTCGTCGTCGCCCGTCCACTCGTCGAGCGAGCCGTCGTAGAGCGCGACGTCGTCGTGCCCCACGAGCACCAGCGCGAGGGCGTCGGCGCTGGCCGCGATGCCCTGGCCGCAGTAGACGACGACCTTCTCGGCCTCGAGCACCGGAGCGAACGCCGCCTCGAGCTGGTCGACCTCGGCGAAGTGCAGGGCGTCGTCGACGAGCTCGGTCGAGGGCACGTTAACGCTGCCGGGGATGTGGCCCAGCCGGGGACGCGCGCCCGCGACGCCGTCGAACTCGGCGCGGGGCGAGCCGCAGACGAGCGCCGCGCGCTCGTCGCCCCGGACCACGGCCTCGACGAAGGGCTTGTCGACCCACACCCCGGGACGCTCGTGCGCGACGAACACCGACGGCTCGGGCTCGACACCGCCGACGTCGACGGGGCGGCCCTCGGCGGCCCAGGCGGTGAAGCCGCCGTCGAGGACGGCCGCGTCGTCGTGGCCGGCCGCGCGCAGCAGCCACCAGAGCCGTGCAGCCCAGGGGCCGCCCGCCGAGTCGTACGCGACGACGGTGGTGCCGGTCGTGATGCCCAGCGCGCCGGCGGCCTCGGCGAAGCGCTCGACGTCGGGCCGGGTGAACGGGAGCGCCGCGCGGTCGTCGCTGAGGTCGCGGATCAGGTCGCCGAAGACGGCCCCGGGCACGTGCCCCTGCTCGAGGTAGTCGCCGCGGCCCGTCGTGAACCGCCCGGTCGCCGCCCCGTCGCGGTCGCGGACGGGCAGCACCGACACGTCGACCACGACCATGTCGTCGGCGCCGAGGTGGTCGGCCACCCACTGGCTGGAGACGAGCGGGGAGGTGATGACGGGGGACATGCGGGCCACCGTAGCGCCCGCCCCCGTCATCGAGCCTGCGACACGTTCACACCGCGTCATGAGCATCCGTCACGCGGCCGTGCGTCAGGCCGCGTCTGGCCAGGGTCGCTCCGGGCTCAGCGCCCTGATCGCCGCGACGAGATGACGCCGGTGTCGAAGCCCATCAGGTTGAGGCCTCCGTTGAACCGAGCGTGCTCGACCTTGATGCAGCGGTCCATGACTACGGTCAGGCCCTTCTCCTCGGCGTGGCGTGCCGCCTCCTCGTTCCAGATGCCGAGCTGGACCCAGATGGTGCGGGCCCCGCTCGCGAGCACGTCGTCGACGACCGACGGGATGTCGCTCGCCTTGCGGAACACGTCGACGATGTCGGGCACCTCGGGCAGCGAGGCCAGGTCGGGGTAGGCCTTCTCGCCGAGGATCACGTCGGCCCGCGGGTTCACGAAGTACACGCGCAGGTCGCTCGACTGCTGCAGGTAGGTGCCGACGAAATAGGAGGAGCGGGTCGAGTTCGGCGAGGCACCCACGATCGCGACGCTCTTCGCGGAACGGAGGATGGCCTGCCGCGCGCGGGCGTCCGGCCCGACCCAGGTGCGCTGCGACTTCAGCAGCTTGGCGAGAGGCGAGCTCGACGGCAGCTCGCAGGTGCGCCCGTTGGCCAGCTGGGTGGTGACCGTGTCGCTGGTGCTCACGTCACGCCTCCTTCGTCGCGGCGCGGAGCGCCTGGTCGAGGTCGTCGATGATGTCGGCGGCGTCCTCGATGCCGACGCTGATGCGGACCGAGCCCGGCAGCACTCCGGCGTCGACGAGCTGCTGCTCGCTGAGCTGGGCGTGCGTCGTCGAGCCCGGGTGGATGACGAGCGTCTTCGCGTCGCCGATGTTGGCCAGGTGGCTCGCGAGCTCGACCGACTCGATGAACGTCTTGCCTGCGGCGCGGCCGCCGGCCAGCTCGAAGGTGAAGACCGACCCGGGGCCCTCCGGCAGGTACTTCTGTGCGCGCTCGTGGTGCGGGTGGCCGGGCAGCCCGGCCCAGCGCACACGGTCGATCCGCGGGTCGGCGTCGAGCCACTCGGCGACCTCGCGCGCGTTCTCGACGTGCGCGCGCATCCGGAACGGCAGGGTCTCGACGCCCTGCGCGAGCAGGAACGCCGAGTGCGGCGCCAGCGCGGGCCCGATGTCGCGCAGCTGCTCGGCCCGCAGGCGGGTGAGGAACGCGTACTCGCCGAAGTTGCCCGACCAGTTGAGCCCGCCGTAGCTCGGCACGGGCTGGTCGAAGAGCGGGAAGCGCTCGCTGTCCCAGCCGAAGCGGCCCGACTCGACGACCACGCCGCCGAGGGTCGTGCCGTGCCCGCCGAGGAACTTCGTCGCCGAGTGGATCACGACGTCGGCGCCCCACTCGATCGGCCGGTTCAGGTACGGGGTCGCGATGGTCGAGTCGACGATCAAGGGGATGCCGGCGGCGTGCGCGACCTCGGCCAGGCCCTCGAGGTCGGCGATCTCGCCGGAGGGGTTCGCGACGGTCTCGACGAAGAGCAGCTTGGTCGCGGGGGTGATCGCCGCGGCGTAGTCGGCGGGATCGCTCGACTGCACGAAGGTCGTCTCGACGCCGAAGCGCCGCAGGGTCACGTCGAGCTGCGTGACCGACCCGCCGTAGAGGGCGGCGCTCGCGACGATGTGGTCGCCCGCGCCGGCCAGCGAGGCGAAGGTGATGAACTGCGCGCTCAGCCCGCTCGACGTCGCGACCGCGCCGAGGCCGCCCTCGAGGCTCGCCACGCGTTCCTCGAAGGAGGCGGTGGTCGGGTTGGCCAGGCGGCTGTAGATGTTCCCGTACTTGTGCAACGCGAACCGCGCCGCCGCGTCTTCCGTGTCGTCGAACACGAAGGCGCTCGACTGGTAGATCGGGAGCGCACGCGCCCCGGTCGCCGAGTCGGGGACGTTGCCCGCGTGGATCGCACGCGTGCGGAAGCCGTAGTCACGATCTGCCATGCGGGCCACGCTAGCCGCTGGGCGTCACAGGACGCCTCGGTGCGTAACGCAGCTACACAGAACGAGCCGCGCCTCCTCGGCGGGGAGGGACGACCGAGGGCGACGCTACTTCCAGCTGGGGATCCAGTAGTGCAGCCGGATGAACTCCCAGTCCTCGAGCTGCGCCGTCCAGAGCGGGTAGAAGAACACGGTGACGGCGATCGAGACGACGACCACGATGCCCGTCACGACGATCCCGCTCAGCCGTCGGTCGGGGTGGTCCGTCCGTCGGCCGAGGACGATGCCGAGCACCCCGGCCAGCCCGAGCAGCAGGTAGGGCTCGAAGGCGATCGTGTAGAACTGGAAGACCGTCCGGCCCGAGAACGCCAGCCAGGGCAGGTAGCCCGCGGCGATGCCGACCAGCACGGCCCCGACCTGCCACTCGCGGCGGCGCACGAGGCGGTACACGAGGTACGCGCAGGCCGCGACGGCCGCGTACCAGATGAACGGGTTCGCGATCGAGGTGATCGCCATGCCGCAGCGGGCGACCTCGCAGGCCCCCTGGCCCTGGTCGAGACCCTGGTAGTACATGCTCGTGGGCCGCAGCATGAGCAGCCAGCCGAACGGGTTCGCCGCGTACGAGTGCGGTGTGTGCAGCCCCACGTTGAACGCGTAGACGCCGGCCTCGTAGTGCCACCAGTTCTGCACCGTGTCGGGGACCCAGGCGAGCACCCCCGACCAGCGCTCGCCTCCTTCGGAGACCCAGGCGCGGTAGTAGCCGCCGCCGGTGACGAACCAGCCCGTCCAGCTCGCGACGTAGGCGACGACGGCGATCGGCACCGTCAGCAGGAAGCTCACCGGCGCCTGGCGGAACAGCGTGCCCGAGAGCCAGAACTCGACGCCCGCCCGGCGACGCGCGAGCACGTCGACGACGACCGTGTAGACGGCGAACACGGCCAGGAAGTAGAGGCCGTTCCACTTCACGCCCGTCGCCAGGCCGCACAGCAGCCCGGCCGACACCAGCCAGGGGCGGCCCCAGAGCGACGGGCCCCAGGCGGTGTCGCGACCGGCGGCCCGCCTCCTCGCGAGCCAGGCGTCGAGCGCCCTCGCGCTCTGCCTCCGGTCGAGCAGCACGGCACCGAAGGCGAGCAGGCCGAACAGCATCACGAAGTTGTCGAGCAGCGCCACCCGCGACATGACTATCGCGTGCCCGTCGATCGCCATGAAGAAGCCGGCCAGCGTGCCGACCAGCGTCGAGCGCGACAGGTACGTGCCGATCACGGCGACGAGCGCCACGGCGACGATGCCCGCGACCGCCGTGCTGATCCGCCAGCCGGCCGGGTCGTCGGGCCCGAAGGCCCACATGCCGAGGCCGATCAGCCACTTGCCGAGGGGAGGGTGGGCCACGAAGGAGGGGGCGGCCAGGTAGCCGTCCGCCCCGCCGGCCGCGAAGGCGGCGTCGTAGTCGCTCGGCCACGAGCCCTCATAGCCCAGGTTCCAGAGGCTCCAGGCGTCCTTGACGTAGTAGGTCTCGTCGAACACGAGGGTGCCGGGCCGGCCGAGGTCCCAGAGGCGCAGCGCGGCGGCGAGCAGGGTGACGACCAGCGGCCCGCCCCAGGCCCAGGCCCGGCGTCGGGCCGGCGTCGAGAGGAGGCGGCCCCACCACGCGTCGATCCGGAGCAGCGGGCGGGGGGCGACCGGAGCTGCGGCCGCGTCGCTCGTCGCGCCTCCGGTGGCAGCATCGAGGTCGACCCGCTCGTCGGGCTCATCCGGGGCGACGCGCCCTGCGGCCGTCCCGGTGTCGAGCAGGGCGTCGAACTCCCGATCGCCCTGGCTGCTCATCCGGCCATCGTATTCGGCCCGCATCGGGCTCGTCGGCGGCGGCGGCCCGGTCAGGGGACAATGGGCGGGTGATCGTCCTCGCCGCCACCCCCATCGGAAACCTCGGCGACGCCTCCCGGCGGCTGGTCGAGGCCCTGACGAACGCCGAGGTCGTCGCAGCGGAGGACACCCGCACCGCCATCCACCTCATGCGCGCCCTGGGGGTCGAGAACCGTCCCCGCCTGATCGCCCTGCACGAGCACAACGAGCGCGAGAAGGCGGCGGAGCTCGTCGAGCTGGCCCGGACGGCCGACCTGATCGTCCTCACGGACGCGGGCATGCCCGCGATCAGCGACCCGGGGTTCCCCCTCGTCGAGGCGGCCGCGGCCGCGGGCGTCACCGTCACGGCGATCCCCGGTCCGTCCGCCGTGCTCACCGCGCTCGCCGTCTCCGGCCTGCCCACCGACCGGTTCAGCTTCGAGGGGTTCCTGCCGCGCAAGCAGGGCGACCGCCTCCGGGTGCTCGGGGCCCTCGCCGACGAGCGCCGCACGATGGTCTTCTTCGAGTCGCCGCACCGTCTCGGCGACTCGCTCGGCGACGTGGTCACGGCGCTCGGCGCAGACCGTCGCGTCGTCGTGTGCCGCGAGCTGACCAAGCTGCACGAGGAGGTGCGGCGCGGCTCCGCCTCCGAGCTCGCCTCCTGGGCGGCCGAGGGCGTGCGCGGCGAGATCTGCGTCGTGGTCGAGGGCGCCCCCGAGCGCGAGTTCGACCTCGCGGCGGGCCTCGCGCAGGTCCAGGCCCTCGTCGCCGACGGGGCCCGGCTGAAGGAGGCCTCGACCGACGTGGCCGCCGCCACCGGCCTCTCCCGCCGCGACCTCTACCAGGCGGCCCTCGCGGCCAAGGCGCCCCGCCCCTCCTGAGCCCCCGGCCCCCGCTGCCCTTGCTGCTTGGTGCCCCTGCTGCCATGTCGGCAGGTTCTCGTAGCCCGCGGCAGGTCAGCGCCCACCCGCCGCCGGCGACAGGAACCCGCCGACCCCGACTGTGACCCGCCGCCAGCCACGCGAACCCGCCCCGCTTCGAGCCCGGCAAGCCCTACCGCATGGATCGAAGTCGGCGGGTTGCTGCAGTTCGCGGCGGGTCACCGCCCACCCGCCGCCGGTGACAGGAACCCGCCGACCCCGACTGTGACCCGCCGCCGACCACGGGAACCCGCCGGCTCGGACTGGGATCCGCAGCACGCGACGGGAACCCGCCGACTACCTGCGTGCACGCACCGCTCCCGGGACCGGCCCGGGGCGGCTCCTGATCAGCACGTGCGGCGCACTCCGGTTCCGCGCATCATGGCCTCGAACTGTGTGCGGCTCCAGGCCCGGTCCCACGTGGGACGGCGGAACTCGAAACCCTGCTCGCGGAGGTCGTCCTCGCGGACCTTCTCCTTCCAGTGCTCCTCACCGGTCATGAGCTGAGCGACGGGCCCGTACTTGTACCGGCCGTCTGCCTCGACGATGAGGCCGGGCCCTGCTCTCCGCGCCCGCCAGCGCCGCAAGCAGTCCACGAACGCTCGCCTCCCGCTGAGGAGCGGGAGACGGGCCTGCTGCTCGGGTCGTTCCCACCCGCCCTCGAAGCACCGCACCTGCACCAGCGACTCCAGCGGAGACTGCGACGCGGCGGTGGCGAGACCGAGCGCGGCGAGGGCCCTCTTCGAGCCCGGGTGCCGCCTCCTCGGCTCGAGCTCGGCCTCGACCGCATCGAGCGTCGTCGTCCTGCGGAACAACGCGTGGTCGAGCATGGGGACCGAGACAACGAGCGGGTGCGCGAGCGCGACGTCGGCGAGGGTCCGCTCGAGCGAGGTGAGGTAGAAGTCGCCGAGCTCGACGGGCTCGCACGGCACAGTCGAGCGGTGCGCGCTGATGCTTGCCTCCGACCGGCCGCCGCCGACGTCCGACCGCAGCGAGTCGAGCCGCCTGGGCAGGCCGCCGACGACGGGGAGTCCGTGCAGCACGGCCGCCGACCGGTGGCTGATGAGCAGCTCGCCCGGCCTCGTCGCGACGATGCCCCGCGCTGCGGCGACGAACCGCTGCCTGTCGTCCAGTTCGTCCCAGGCGCGGCGTTCGGCGTAGGCACCGGGATACACGCGGACCACGTCGCCGCGAGCGGCCAGCCGTGAGAGTGCGGAACGGTCGACCCCGCGCCGGGCGAGCTGGCGCGAGGTCGAGACGAGGAGTTCGGAAGGGTCCACGGAGCGATCGTCGCGGCCCTCAGGTGCGACGTGGGCCGTCGGCGGCGCAGCTGTGGAGGATCCGTGCGCGAACGGACGTGGGGTGGAGCGACGAGGACAGAGGTTCGGTGGGTCGCCGTCGCCCTAGGCGGGTGGCCGCGGACCCGCCGCGGGCGACAGGAACCCGCCGAACCCAGAGCAGGGAGCGACGGGGCCCTGAGCCCGGCAGACGGGCGTCAGCCGAGGAGGCGCGGGCCGCGTCACGGCGTCGGCGGCCGCACCTAAGATGGTCCCCATGCCCGCCGGCGACTCCTTCTTCATCGCAACGCCCATCTTCTACGTCAACGACGTGCCGCACATCGGCCACGCCTACACCGAGGTCGCGGCCGACGTGCTCGCCCGCTGGCACCGCCAGCGCGGCGACGACACGTGGCTGCTCACCGGCACGGACGAGCACGGCCAGAAGATCCTCCGCACCGCGACCAGCCACGACGTGACGCCGCAGGCGTGGGCCGACAAGCTGGTCACCGAGTCCTGGAAGCCGCTGCTCGAGACCGTCGACATCAGCAACGACGACTTCATCCGCACCACCGACGAGCGCCATGAGAAGGGCGTGCAGCGGTTCCTGCAGAAGCTCCACGACGACGGCTACATCTACCAGGGCGAGTTCGAGGGCTACTACTGCGTCGGCTGCGAAGAATACAAGCAGCCGGGCGATCTCGTCGACGGCACCGGGGCGTTCGAGGGCGAGCAGGTCTGCGCGATCCACTCGAAGCCCGTCGAGCTGCTGAAGGAGAGCAACTACTTCTTCCGCATGAGCGACTTCGAGCAGCGTCTGCTCGACCTGTACGAGTCGCAGCCCGACTTCGTCCAGCCCGAGAACGTCCGCAACGAGATCGTGCAGTTCGTCAAGCAGGGCCTCCGCGACCTGTCGATCTCGCGTCAGACGTTCGACTGGGGCGTCAAGGTCCCGTGGGACGAGAAGCACGTCGTCTACGTCTGGTTCGACGCGCTGCTCAACTACGTCACGGCCATCGGCTACGGCGTCGACGACGAGCAGTTCGACCGTCGCTGGCCGGCCGTGCAGCTCGTCGGCAAGGACATCGCGCGGTTCCACGCCGTCATCTGGCCCGCCATGCTGATGGCCGCCGGCCTGCCCGTCCCGAAGGCCGTCTTCGGACACGGCTGGCTGCTCGTCGGCGGCGAGAAGATGTCGAAGTCGAAGCTGACCGGCATCGCGCCGCAGCAGATCACCGACGTCTTCGGCGCCGACGCGTTCCGCTACTACTTCATGCGCGCCATCACCTTCGGCCAGGACGGCAACTTCTCGTGGGAGGACATCTCGGCCCGCTATCAGGCCGAGCTCGCGAACGGCTTCGGCAACCTGGCCTCGCGCGTCATCGCCATGATCACCCGCTACTTCGACGGCACCGTCCCCGTCGCGGGCGAGCTGACCTCTGCCGACCTCGCCGTCCGCGAGACCGAGCTGCGCGTCACGGCCGCCGCCGACGGCGCGATGGACCGCTTCGCCATCAACGAGGCGCTCTCGTCGATCTGGGAGCTCGTCGACGTCCTCAACGGCTACATCACCGAGCAGGAGCCCTGGGCCCTCGCCAAGAAGGACGACCAGCGCGAGCGCCTCGCGGCCGTGCTCGCCACCGCCCTCCGCGGCCTCGGCACGCTCACCGTGCTGCTGTCGCCGTTCATGCCCACGGCGACCCGCACCCTGTGGGATGCGATCGGCCAGGGCGAGCTCACCAGCCAGCCCGTCGACCGTGCCGCCGAGTGGTCGAGCGCCCCGACGGTCCAGCCGCTCGCGGCCGGGCTCTTCCCCCGCATCGAGCAGCCCGAGCCGGCCGCATGACCGACGAGCGCAGCACCGACGAGCGCAGCAGCGACGAGCGCAGCACCAGCGGCGACGGGCGCAGCGGCGACGCGACGCCGACGCACGTCCGGCACCGCTCGTCCACCGAGTCGGGCGGGCAGGCCCGCGACCTGACCTACCCGCCGAGCCCGCAGGCGCTCGTCGTGCCCGTGTACGACAACCACACGCACCTCGAGATCGCCGACGGGCACGGTACCGACCAACATCCCAGCCTCGACTACCGAGACCACCTCGACCGCGCGTCGAGCGTCGGCGTCCGCGGCGTCGTGCAGGTCGGCACCGACCTCGAGACGTCGCGCTGGTCGGCCGACATCGCCGCCCGCGAGCCGCGTGTGCTCGCCGCCGTCGCGATCCACCCGAACGAGGCACCGCTGCTGGCGGCCCGCGGCGAGCTGGCCGACGCCCTCGACGAGATCGACGAGCTGGCCGCCCGCTCCCGCGTCCGCGCCGTCGGCGAGACGGGCCTCGACTTCTTCCGCACGGGGGCCGAGGGCCGCGACGCGCAGCTCGAGTCGTTCGCCCGGCACGTCGAGATCGCGAAGAAGCACGACCTGGCCCTGCAGATCCACGACCGCGATGCGCACGACGAGGTCGTCGACCTGCTGCTCGAGGTCGGCGCCCCGGCGCGCACGGTCTTCCACTGCTTCAGCGGCGGTCCCGAGCTGGCGAGCATCCTGGCCGAGAACGGCTGGTACGCCTCCTTCGCCGGCACCGTCACCTTCAAGAACGCCGCGCCGCTGCGCGAGGCGCTCGTGCAGCTGCCCCGCCACCTGGTCATGGTCGAGACGGATGCGCCCTACCTCACGCCGACGCCGTTCCGCGGCCGGCCGAACGCGCCGTACCTCATCCCGCACACGCTCCGGTCGATGGCCGAGACCATCGGCACCGACGTCTCGATGCTCGCGGCGCAGATCTCGTCGAACACCGAGCTGGTCTACGGCTCGTGGACCGACGAGCCCGTGACGGTCGAGGGCTGATGTCGCGCTCGACCCTGCTCGGCCCCGCCGAGATCCGCGACCTCGCCGACCTGCTGGGCATCCAGCCGACGAAGAAGCTCGGCCAGAACTTCGTCCACGACGCCAACACGGTGCGGCGCATCGTCGCCGCGTCTGGCGTGTCGGCCGGCACCTCCGTCGTCGAGATCGGGCCCGGCCTCGGCTCGCTCACGCTCGGCCTGCTCGAGGCGGGCGCGGACGTCGTCGCCGTCGAGATCGACAAGCGCCTCGCCGCGCAGCTGCCGACGACCGTGTCGCTGTTGCAGCCCGCGGCCGACCTCTCCGTGGTCGTCGACGACGCCATGCGCGTCGTCGAGCTCCCCTCGGCGCCGACGCACCTCGTCGCCAACCTGCCCTACAACATCAGCGTGCCGGTGCTGCTGCACTTCCTCGAGCACTTCCCGACGCTGACGCGCGGCCTCGTCATGGTCCAGGCCGAGGTCGGCCTGCGGCTCGCCGCCGAGCCCGGCTCCAAGATCTACGGCTCGCCGAGCATCAAGGCGGCCTGGTACGGCGAGTTCTCCACGGCAGGCCAGGTCAGCCGCCAGGTCTTCTGGCCCGTGCCGAACGTCGACAGCATCCTCGTCGCCTTCGACCGCAAGGAGGCGCGGGGCACCGAAGAAGAACGCCTCGCCGTCTTCGAGCTGGTCGACGCCGCGTTCCAGCAGCGCCGCAAGATGCTGCGGCAGTCGTTGTCGGGCGTCTACGGCTCGTCGGCCGCCGCCTCCGACGCCCTCGTCGCCGCCGGCCTGCCGCCGACCGAGCGCGGCGAGCAGCTGACCGTCGACGACTTCTTGGCGCTGGCACGGGCGACGCGCTGACCGGACAGGGGAGGCGGATGGACGGGCAGGGCGGCGACGACCGACGGCGACGTCCTGTCATCAGCGACGCCCGGTTGGCGTCGGGGACCGGACGCAGCAGCGAGCAGTGGTTCGCGTTGCTCGACGGGGCGGGCGCGACGCGCCTGTCCCATGCACAGATCGCGCGCCTCCTCGTCGACGAGCACGAGGTGCCCGGGTGGTGGGCTCAGTCGATCACCGTCCGTTACGAGCAGGCACGGGGCATGCGACTGCCCGGGCAACAGCCCGACGGCACCTTCACGGTGGCCGTGAGCCGCAGCCTCCGCGGCGAGCCCCTCGAGCTGCTCGACCTCAGCGTCGAACGGTTCGCAGAGTTCGCGGGGGGAGCACCCCACTCGACCAGTCGTGCCGCGGCGCACCCGACCGCCCGGTGGCGCCTCGACGGCGACGTACGCCTGCAGTTGATGGTCTCGCCCGGCGCGGGCGGCAAGTGCAGCGTCAGCCTCACCCAGAGC
Source organism: Frigoribacterium sp. PhB107 (assembly GCF_003751515.1). NCBI lineage: Bacteria > Bacillati > Actinomycetota > Actinomycetes > Micrococcales > Microbacteriaceae > Frigoribacterium > Frigoribacterium sp. PhB107. The sequence goes on from NZ_RJKU01000002.1 coordinate 829,721, forward strand.
CGTCTCCGGCTGCCCGAGCGGGTCGAGCCCGCTCGCGAAGCCATGACCCGTGCATTCCGGGTCATGGGGGACCGACAGAACTGACTAGGTTGGGACCATGAGCTCCGTGGCCGGCCCGACCGTGGTCCACACCCGTGCCCCGGGCAAGATCAACGTGTTCCTCGCCGTCGGCGACCTGCAGGACGACGGCTACCACGAGCTCGCGACGGCCTACCAGGCGGTGTCCCTCTACGAGGACGTGCGGGCACGCAAGGCGGACGACTTCACCGTCCGGGTGACCGCGGGCCCCGGCGTCGACGTCTCGGGGGTGCCCACCGACGAGAGCAACCTCGCGGTCCGTGCCGCCCGCCTCCTCGCGACGACCACCGGCTACCGGGGCGGCGTCGACCTCAGCATCGAGAAGGCCGTGCCCGTCGCGGGCGGCATGGGCGGCGGCTCGGCCGACGCGGCCGCGACGCTGCTGGCCTGCGACGCCCTCTGGGGCACGGGCCTCGGCCGGGACGACCTGCTCAAGCTGTCGGCCGAGCTGGGGGCCGACGTGCCCTTCGCCTTCGCGGGCGGCACCGCCGTCGGCACCGGCCGCGGCGACGAGCTCAGCCCCGCGCTCGCGAAGGGGCAGTTCCAGTGGGTGCTGGCACTGGCCGACTTCGGGCTGTCGACGCCGACCGTCTACCGCGAGCTGGACGAGCACCGGCTGCGCCACTCGAGCGACATCTCGCCCGTGCGCCAGCCCGTCGTCGACACCGGCGTGCTGCAGGCGCTGCGGGCCGGCGACGCCGAGCTGCTCGCCGACGTGATGCACAACGACCTCCAGGCGCCCGCCCTGCACCTCGAGCCAGGGCTCGGCCGCGTGCTCGAGCTCGGCGAGGGCAACGGCGCCCTCGCCGGGATCGTCTCGGGCTCCGGGCCGACCGTCGCCTTCCTCGCACCCGACCTCGACGGCGCCCTCGAGCTGCAGATCGCGCTCAGCGCCGCCCGCCTCACCGTCGTGCGGGCGACGGGGCCCGTGCACGGCGCCCGCGTCATCACCGACTAGGAGGCGCGGGCGGGGCACCGCACGACGCTCGCGCCCTCGGAGGGCCGGCCTGGTCCGGAAGGCCGACCCGCGCCTCCTCGGCTCGCGTCGGCTCAGCGCGTGAACTTGAGCACGTTGGTGCGGGTGAGGCCCCATTCCTCGTCGAGCGTGAAGCCGACCGAGCCGAGCTGCTCGGTGACGCGCGGCCGCCAGTCCTGCTTGTCGCTCGTGATCAGCCAGACGACGTCGAGGTCGTCGGTGCGGTCGAGCACGTCGCCGAGCGGGTACTGGGTCTCCCAGAGGCCGTCGGTCTCGTAGCCGGGAGTCTCGAGCGTGAAGTCGGACATCCCGCGGAAGGCCTCGGGGTAGGTGTCCTGGATGATGCGCGACGTCGCCTTGGGGTGGCGTCGCACGGGCCCGAAGACGACTCCCTCGCGGGTGCCGGGGGCCTCGGCCGCCCGCTCGCCGGCGACGAGGTCGGCGACCTGGTCCCACGCGGACGAGTCCTTCGCCTCGGGCTGTCGCTGCTCGACGTACGTGGGCGAGGTCAGCACGACGGCGACGAGCAGCACCAGCGCGATCACGCGACGCCACGGGATCGCCGCGATCGCGACGGCCATCGTCATCGCGATGGCGGGCGTGCCGAAGGTCAGGTAGCGCGGCGAGTAGAGCGGGTCGACGACGAGGGAGACGCCCACGAGGCCGACGGTCGGCACGACCATCCACGGCAGCACCACCTCGGCGAAGCCGCGGGCGGCGGGCACGAGGCGGAGCGACAGCACGACGAGGGTCGCGCCGGCGCAGACGAGGGCGAAGACCGCGAAGTTCTCGTTGCCCTGGAACCACTGCGTCACGAGCACGCCGCGGAGCGTGCTGAAGCTCGGCCGTTCGATCCAGCTGACCTGGCTGTTCTGCGAGGCGATGAACCAGGCGAGCGGCAGGCTCGCCAGGCCGGCGACCCCCGCCCCGGCGAACCAGCCGAGCAGCGCCCGGCGCGAGGACCGTACGGAGGTGGCGCCCGAGGCGGGCACGACGGCGACGGCGCCCGTGCGTGCCCACTCGTCGACGGCCGAGCGCTCGGCGGCGTGGTCGCGCCGGTCGCGCAGCACGCGGACGAGCATGGTCAGGGCGTGCCCCACGACGAGCAGCGCGATGTAGAGGAAGAAGGCGCAGGCGACGACGGCGAGCAGGGCGTAGCCGACCCACCAGAGCGTGATCGACCGGCGGGTGCGGGCGTGGCCGTCCTCGGCGGTGCGCCGGGCGGCCACGACGAGCACGAGCGTGAGCGCGACGGCGAAGAGCGCCGAGAGGGCGTACGAGCGACCTTCGCCGCCCATCCAGGTCACGCGCGGCAGCAGGACGAAGAGCAGGCCCGCGACGACGGCGGTGCGCCGGTTGACGAGGATGCGGGTCAACGACACCGTGAGGCCGGCCGCGACGCCGGTGGCGAGGGCGCTCGGCACCCGGAGCGACGTGGGCGAGTACGGGAACACGTCGAACCACAGGTGCATGAACGCGTAGTAGGCGGCGTGCACGAGATCGACGGTGTGGATCATGGCCCAGAGCTGGCCCCAGGTGCGGGTGGCCGAGACGACCGTCGCGGCCTCGTCGTACCAGACCGACGGGACCCACAGGAAGGCGCCGGAGACCAGCGTCGCGAGCACGCCGATCAGCACCGCGTCGGTGTGGCGACGGCCCAGGAGGCGCGCGGGCGACGAGCGCGTCGGCGGCTGCTCGGGCTCCGCGCCGCGGGTTACTGTGGGCGGGGTCGTGTCGTCCGCGGCCGTTATCCGGAGGTCTGCCATGTCGTCACTGCCCCCTCTCGTCTCGGTCGCGTCGGGCTCGTCGGGGCCGGTGGCCGGGGACGAGACCGACGAGCGCTGGTCGCGCACCGTGCGGCTGCCGGGCTTCGGCCTCGAGGCCCAGGCCCGACTGCGCGCGGCTCGCGTGCTGGTCGTCGGCGCCGGCGGTCTGGGATCTCCGGCTGTCCAATATCTCGCAGCCTCGGGTGTGGGGACGCTGGGAGTGGTCGACGACGACGTCGTCGACCGGTCGAACCTACAGCGTCAGGTGCTCTTCGGACCTGGGGACGTGGGCCTGCCGAAGGCGCGGATCGCCGCCGAGCGCGTGCGGGCGACCGCCCCCGACACGCACGTCGTCGTGCACCCCGTCCGACTCTCGGCCGACACCGCTTCGATCTTGGACGGGTACGACGTCGTCGTCGACGGCAGCGACTCGTTCGACACCTGCTACGTCGTGGCAGACGAGGCCGCGGCCCGGGGGCTGCCCGTCGTCTGGGGCAGCGTCGCCCGGCTCGACGGCCAGGTCAGCGTCTTCTGGGACGCCGCGCCCGACGGTCGCGACGTCGACTACCGCGACCTGCACCCGTCGCCGCCGTCGGGCGGCTGGGACGAGTCCTGCGCCGACGTCGGGGTGCTCGGACCGCTCTGCGGCACCGTCGGCGCGGTCATGGCCAGCGAGGTCGTCAAGCTCGTCACGGGCGTCGGCGAGCCCCTGCTCGGCCGCGTCGTGACGATCGACGCGGGCTCCGCCTCGTGGCGCGAGAGCCGCCTCCGGCGCGCTCCGCACCGGGCCCGGGAGCGGGCGGCGGCGAACGAGGTGCGGACGGCCGGGGTCGCCGGGGCATCGCACGGCGGACTCGAGGAGGCGCGGGCCGGCTCGCCGACACCGGTCGCCGACCAGCCCCGCGGCACCCGCAGCCCCGACGTGTCCGCCGACGAGCTCGCCGAGCTGCTCGCCGCGCGGGACGTCGGCGAGGCGGCGTTCACCCTGCTCGACGTGCGCGAGCCCGACGAGCACGACTTCGCGCACCTGCCGGGCGACGTGCTCGCGGCGGGCCTCGGGGTCCGCACCCGTCAGAGGCCCGAGCTCGACCCGGAGCGCCCCGTCATCGCGTACTGCGCCCGCGGCCCGCGCGCCCGGGCGGCCGCGGAGCTGCTCGTCGCCGACGGGTTCGACGTGGCCGTGCTCGACGGGGGCATGCTCGGCTGGCAGCTGCGCGCCTCCTCGACCGCCCGCCCCTGACCGCGCCGTTTCGCCGGGTGAGGCCCGTAATTTGAGAGTGATCCGCCTCACACGAGTGCCGAGGCGCGGCAGAGCGGCGCCATGATCGTGGATCTGTCTCGGACTGCGGGTTCAGCCGCCGGCGAAGGGCGGCATGACGTCGACCACGTCGCCGTCGCCCACGACCTGCTCGCGGTCGCGCGTCGTCAGCCCGTCGACGAGGAACGAGCAGCGCAGCAGCACGTCGCGCCAGTCGGCCGCCGACGTGCCCTCGACGGGCCGCACCTCGGTGAGCAGCCGCCCGATCGTCGCGCTCTCGCCGTCCGGCACGTCGACGACCTGCTCGTCCCGGCCGACGGCGGCGCGCGCGGCGGCGAAGAACCTCAGGGTCGTGCGGGTCACGGTCAGCCTCCGATGGCGCTCATGGTGCGGACGGGCTGGACGAAGTCGTCGCGGTCGATGCCGTGCGAGGCCGGCTTCGCCCACATCGCGCCGCGCCACAGGTCGGCGAGCTCGGCGTCGCTCGCCCCGGCCCGCAGCGGGTCGCGCAGGCCGGTCTCGGCGTCGCCGAACAGGCAGCTGCGCACGCCTCCCTCGGCGGTGAGGCGGGTGCGACGGCAGTCGCCGCAGAAGGGCTCGCTGACCGACGCGATGATGCCGACGGTGCCGACGAGGTGGGCCTCCGCGCCGAGGCCGACCGCGTCGAACCTCTCGGCGGGCGCACCGTCGCGGGGAGCCGCATGCGGGCTCAGCACGAAGCGCTCGGCGAGTCGGCCCCGGATGTCGTCGGCCGTCACGAAGGAGGCGCGGTGCCAGGTCCGGTCCGCGTCGAGCGGCATCTGCTCGATGAAGCGCAGCTCGTGCCCCCGGTCGAGGGACCAGGCCAGCAGGTCGGCCGCCTCGTGGTCGTTGACCCCGGGCAGCAGCACCGCGTTGATCTTGATCGGGGTGAGCCCCGCGGCCGCCGCGGCGTCGACTCCGGCCAGCACCTTGTCGAGGAACGGGCGGCGGGTGAGCGTCTCGAACGTCTCGGCGTGCAGCGAGTCGAGCGACACGTTGATGCGGTCGAGGCCGGCGTCGGCGAGTGCGCGCGCACGCTGCGCGAGGCCGATGGCGTTGGTCGTCAGCGAGATGTCGGGTCGCGGCTCGAGGGCGGCGACCCGCCGCACGATGTCGACGAGATCGGCGCGCAGCAGCGGCTCTCCGCCGGTGAACCGCACCTGGCGGACGCCGAGGTCACGGACGCCGATGCTCACCAGGCGGACGATCTCGTCGGCGCTGAGGGCCTGGTCCTTGGGCAGCCAGGGCAGGCCGTCGGCCGGCATGCAGTAGGTGCAGCGGAGGTTGCAGCGGTCGGTGAGCGACACGCGCAGGTCGGTCGCCGTCCGGCCGAAGCGGTCGAGCAGGCCGGGGGCCGAGTCCGGCCCGGGACGCGACGGCAACGCGGCGCCCGTCTCGCCCGCCGCGAGACGGCGGGGGATCGTGGGCAGACCGAGCGAGACCGTCATCCCCTGAGAGTAGGCGACGCCGCCGTGCGCCGCAGGTCGGCGCCGCGCATCGCGCCCCGCCGCCGCGCGTCGCGCCCCGACGCGCTGTCGGTCGGCATGAACCGCGAACCGAACGATGAACTGAGAAAGTACGCGGTTCATGGTGCGGTCCGCGGTTCATCACGGAGTCCGCCCCAGCGCCACCAGCACTCACGCACTCACGCACTCACGCGATCGTGACGCGCTCCGGTTCGAGCAGCAGCCCGACCCGGTCGCCGCGCCGGAGCCGGGCCCCGTCGGCGGTCGCGAGGGGCAGCTCGGCGACGGCCGAGAGCGACCCCTGGTCGGTGACGACGGTCACCGCCAGCCGCGAGAGGCGTTGCTCGACGCTCACGACGCGTGCCGGGATCGGGACGTGCAGGGCGCCTCCTGCCGGCTCGCCAGGTCCGTCGTCCCAGGCCTGGCCGGACTGCCCGGCCCGCCCGGCGTCCCCTGCCTCATCGCCGGGCCCGCCGAGCCCCACCAGCGTCACGGCCTCGACCGGCACCGACACCCGCGCGGGCCCGTCCGCCGGCGGCCGTGTCGACGACACGGTGAGCCCGCCCGGCAGCAGGGCGCGAGCTCCGAGGCTCGTCGCCGACGACTCCGTCGGCGTCCACACGGTGGCCCCGGTCAGCGAGGCGACGTACGAGGTGTGCGGGTCGGTGAGCACCTCGGTCGGGGTCCCGCGCTGGACGACGACCCCTCCCTCGAGCACGACGACGCGGTCGGCGAGCGCGACGGCGTCCACGGGGTCGTGCGTGACGAGCAGCGTCGCGACCCGCACCTCCTGCAGCACGTCGGCGAGCGCCGTGCGCACGGCCGGGCGCTGCTCGGCGTCGAGGGCCGCGAGCGGCTCGTCGAGCAGCAGGAGGCGCGGGTCGGCCGCCAGCGCCCGCGCCACCGCCACGCGCTGCGACTGGCCGCCGGAGAGCTCCGAGGGCCGGCGACCGGCGAGCGACGCGAGGCCGACCCTGCGGAGCTCGACCTGGGCCAGCTCGCGGGCCGCACGGGCGGGGACGCCGCGGCTGCGGGGACCGAAGGCGACGTTCTCGAGGGCGGTGAGATGCGGGAACAGGCGGTGGTCCTGGAAGACGGTGCCGACGCGGCGGTCGCGGGCAGGGACCCGGGCGGCCGGCCCGTCGTCGGCACCGGGCCCGTCCAGGCCGGGCCCGTCGAGGCCGTACCCGTCGCGGCCGTACCCGTCCAGGACGTGTCCGTCGACGACCACCCGCGACCCGTCGGCGGGCAGCAGGCCCGCGAGCGCCCCGAGCGCGGACGACTTGCCCGCGCCGTTCGGGCCGAGCAGGGCGACGACCTCGCCGGGGGCCACGTCGAGGTCGAGCTCGAGCGCGAACGAGCCGCGGGCCACCCGCAGCCGAGCGCTCAGCCCGCCCTCGCTCACCGCGCCCCCGTCGTCAGCCACCGGTCGCGCAGCAGCAACAGGACCCCGACCCCGACCGCCAGCAGCAGCAGCGAGATCGCGACCGCCGTCTCGGGATCGCTCTGCTGGGCCAGGTAGACGCTCGTCGGGAGGGTCTGGGTGCGTCCGGGGAACGTCCCCGCGAAGGTGATGGTCGCGCCGAACTCGCCGAGGGCCCGGGCGAAGCAGAGCACGGCTCCCGCGGTGACGCCGGGGGCGACCAGGGGCACCGTCACCCGCCGGAACGCGTACCAGCGCGACGCCCCGAGCGAGGCGGCCGCGTCGTCGAGCCCGCGGTCGACGCCGCGCAGCGCCCCCTCGACGCTGAGCACGAGGAACGGCATCGCGACGAACGTCTGCGCGATCACGACGGCGGCGAGCGTGAACGGGATCGTGATGCCGAGGGCCGCGTCGAGCGGGCGGCCGAGCAGGCCGTTGCGCCCGAGCAGGTAGAGCAGCGCGATGCCGCCGACGACCGGCGGCAGCACGAGCGGCACCGTGACGACCGCTCGCAGGAGCCGCCGCCAGACGACCGGCCAGGTGTCGCTGGCCGTGAGCAGCCACGCCAGCGGGACGCCCAGCAGCAGGCTGATCGCGGTCGCGAGCAGCGCGCTCGTGACCGACACCCGCAGGGCGTCGAGCACGGTCTCGCTCGCGAGCCGCTGACCGAGGGTCGACCACGGGGCACGCACGAGCAGCGCCACGGCCGGCAGCACGAGAAGCGCCAGCCCGACGAGCGCCGGCACGAGCACGGCGACGGGCAGGCGCCGGTCGCGCAGCGCGTCGCGGCCCTGCGGTCGACGCGCACCGCGGGGCGGGCGCGGATCACGGGGGAGGCGGCGGTCGCGTCGACCGGTACGGTCGCGCCGGTCGGGGAGCAGCTGCACGGCGACCGGGTCAGCCGACCCGGAAGCCGGCGTCGGCGAGCGCGTCCTGACCGGTCGACGACAGCACGAAGGCGAGGAACGCCTCCGCGAGGTCGGGGTCCGGGGCGTCGGCGAGGCGAGCGGCGAGGTACGAGGTGGTCGGGGTCGACGCGTCGCCCACCGCGATCCCCTCGACCGAGTCGCCGGCTGCCGCGACGTCGGTCTCGTAGACGAGCGCCGCGTCGACCTCGCCGAGCTCGACCTTCGTGAGGGTGCTCTTCACGTCGGGCTCGAGCGTCGCCGGGGTCACGCTGACGCCCTCGGCCTCGAGCACCGTCGTGGCCAGCGCGCCGCAGGGCACCTCGGCGGCGCACAGGGCGACCTTCACGTCGGGCGAGGCGAGGTCGGCCAGCGACGTCACGTCGCCGGGGTTGCCCACGGGGACGGCGATCTGCAGGGCGTTGCGCGCGAACGTGGCGGGCTCGCCCTCGGCGAGGCCCGCGTCGGTCACGGTCTGCATGGTCGCGGCGCTGGCGCTGAAGAAGTCGTCGACGGGCGACCCGGCGACGATCTGCTGGGCGAGTGCCGAGCTGCCGCCGTAGCTGATCGTGACGGTGGTGCCGGGGTTCGCGGCCTCGAAGTCGGCGGCGAGGGCGTCGAAGGTCTCCGTCAGGGAGGCGGCGGCGAGCACCGTGATCTCGCCGGTCGGCGCGGCGGCGGGGCTCGCGACGGGGGTGCCCGAGGCGGTCGGGTCGTCGGCCGCGCTCCCGGAGGAGCACGCGCTCAGCAGGAGCAGAGCGGCAGCGCCGGCGGCGAGGGCGAGGGGCACGCGGGCGGAGGGCGTGCGGGCAGAGGGCGTGCCTGCGGAGGAGGCGCGGGTGCGGCATGCACTCCTCATCGAGCGGTCTCGCCCTCGGTCTCGGCGGGCGCGGGCGCCGTCTCGCCCAGCCGCCCGAGCGTCACGCTCACGTTCGTCGCCTTCGCGCTCGCGACCACGGGGCTGCCGACCTCCAGCCCCAGCTCGTCGGCCGCCTCCCTGCTGATCAGCGACACGACCCGGAACGGTCCGGCCTGGACGTCGACCTGCGCCATGACCGTGTCCCGGACGATCGCCGTGACGATGCCCGTGAACCGGTTGCGCTCGCTGACGACCACGCCCGAGGCGTCGCTCCCGGAACCGCCGCGAGGAGGCGCGGCGTGCGCCGCCTGCTCGCTCGCGACGCGGGCCAGCTCCGAGCCGACGACCGCGAGGCGTCCGCCGGGGCCGGGGACGAGCACGAGGCGTCCGGCCTCGGCCCAGCGGCGGACGGTGTCGTCCGAGACGCCGACCAGCGCGGCGGCCTCGCTGACGCGGTACAGGGTCTCTGGCATGCGTCGAGCCTAGCGTCCCCGTACCGCACGTGCGGCCTCAGTCGGCAGTTGCCGCCGCACGTGCGGGTTCACGGCTGACGAGGCGTCGCAGTCGACGGGCGTCGGAGACGACGACGTCCCCCAGCCGCTCGGACCAGCCCGGCCCGGCCCGCCAGATCGACACGAGCAGGATGACGAGCACCGCCGTCGCCAGCGACGCCCGCTGCAGGGCCATGTACGGCTCGAGCTGCCGCACGAGCAGGGCGAGCGGGATCGCGAGCCACTCCCATCGCCCGGTCAGCGCGACGAACGGCACGAGCAGCAGCGCGTACCAGGGGTAGCGCGGGCTGACGGCCACGAGCACGACGCCGATCATCACGAGCTGGCCGAGCCAGGGGCTGTCGACCGGGGTCTTCACCCAGACGAGGGCGGCCGTCACGGCCAGCAGCAGGGCGACGACGGGCGTCGTCCACGCCTCGGGCAGGAACGCCGACATGAAGACGAACCGAGAGCCGTCCTCGTAGCCCTCCTCCGTGAGGTAGCCGGGCAGGTAGCCGAGCACCTGCCAGCCGGTCGTGGCGACGTACGGCACGTAGAGCAGGGCGAAGGTGACGATCGAGGCGACGACGACCTTCGCCGGCTGGCGGCGCAGCAGGGCAGGGGCGGCGATCGCCGGGATGAGCTTCGTCGCGACGGCGGCGCCGAGCGCGATGCCGCCCCGCCAGCGCCGGCCGGTCGCGATGAGCAGGGTGGCGGCGACGACGAGCACGGCCCCCAGCAGGTCGACGTGCGAGTTGGTGATCCCCTCGCCGACGACGAGCGGGCACCAGCCCCAGAGGGCCGCCCAGCGCGGGTCGAGGCCGCGGCGGCGGAGGGTGACGACGAGCGCGACGGTCGTTCCGAACACGAGCAGCGCCCCGGTGAGCTGCAGGGGGAAGAACCCGACCTCGGGGCCGACGAGGGCCCGTACGCCCGCGAAGTACAGCTCGGCGGCGGGCGGGTAGATCGTCGGGACCTCCGGCCGGTTGATCGCCGTGCAGACGACGTCGCCGGTCTCGGTGTCGTAGGCGCGGTGGATCTGCCGGTCGGGCTGGCTGCACCGCTCGCCGATCGTGCCGTCGTCTCGGGTGAAGGGCGCCGCCTCCGGGAAGATCCAGTCGGGGCGCAGGTCACGCAGCTCGCCAGAGTCCGGGGTGTGCGCGTAGGGCGAGATGCCGTTCACCTGCACGATGCCGTCCCAGGCGTACCGGGCGGGGTCCGTGCTCGTGTTCGGGTCGCCCGTCAGGGCCGCGCCGCCGACGAGGGCCGTGCCCGCGAGCACGAGGGCCGTGACCGCCCGGGCGGGCACCCGGCGCAGCAGCAGCAGGGCCACGACGAAGAAGGCCCAGCACACCGCCGTCCACACGACGTAGGAGGCGCGGAGCTCCTCCCGCAGGAATCCCAGCTCGAGAACGCCCCACGCCACGGACGCCGCCAATCCGGTGACGGCGACGGCCGCGAATAGAGTACGCACCTGTCCAGTCTGGTCGACACCGGCCTGGGAGTCCGCGACCACGCACGGCCGAGCCGAGATGAAGCCCATGAGACGCCTGCTCCTCACCCTCCGCACCGCGGCGTCGTCGCCGGTGCGGAACGCGCGCTCGGCGACCGTCCTCGGCCGGCTGCTCGCCGCCGCGTTCCTGGTCTGCCTGCTGACCGGCCTCTACAGCCACTTCCTGCAGGAGCCCGCATCGTGGATGCGGTTCCCCACCTCGCCCGTCTGGCTCTACCAGGTGACGCAGGGCATCCACATCACGGCCGGCATCGCCTCGATCCCGCTGCTGCTCGGCAAGCTGCACGCCGTGTTCCCGCAGCTGTTCCAGCACCCCCCGGTGCGGCACCCGGTGCAGGTGCTCGAGCGCGCCTCCATCGCCTTGTTCATCTCGACGTCGGTGCTGCAGCTCGTCACGGGCCTGCTCAACACGTACCAGTGGTACCCGTGGCCGTTCCCGTTCAAGCAGGTGCACTTCGCCCTGTCGTTCGTGATCATCGGCTCGCTCGCCGTCCACATCGCGGTGAAGCTCCCGCTGATCACCCGGTACTGGCGGGCCCGCGACAGCTACGACGCCGACGGCCGGTTCGTCGAGCCGTCCGGCGAGCTCGACCCCGCGCGGGCCGAGCACGAGGCCGTGCGCGAGCTCGCCCGCATGCGCCGCGACGACGCTCCGACCTCGACCTCGCAGCCCGCCGCGGCCGTGCCCTCGGCCTCGCAGCCCCGCGGGCTGGTCGGCCGCGTCACGCGCTGGATCGACGACGCCCGCGAGCCCGAGCGCGACCCGGCCCGCAGCCGCGTGTCGCGCCGAGGCTTCTTCGGCGCGGTCGGCGCCTCGACCGTCGGCGTCGTCGCGCTCACCGCCGGCCAGTCCTTCACGCCGCTCGAGCCGCTCAACGCCTTCGGCCCCCGGCAGCGCGGCATCGGGCCGAACGACCTGCCGGTTAACCGGACGGCCTCGGCCGCCAAGGTGCTCGAGACCGCGATGGACCCCGACTGGACCCTCACGATCGCCCACGGCGAGCGGACGATGGCCTTCACGGCCTCGGACCTGGAGGCGATGGCCCAGGGCGACGAGCGCCTCCCGATCTCGTGCGTCGAGGGCTGGAGCCAGACCGCGCACTGGCGCGGCCCTCGGCTCGTCGAGCTCATGGCGCTCGTGGGGGCGCCGTCCGACCGATCGCTGCGCGTCACGAGCCTCGAGGAGAAGGGCGGCTACCGCGTCATGCTCATGGGCCCCGAGTACGCGAACGACCCCACCACGCTCGTTGCCCTCGAGGTGAACGGCGGCCGGCTCGACATCGAGCACGGCTACCCTGCCCGGATGATCGCCCCCGGGCGTCCCGGCGTCCTGCAGACCAAGTGGCTCAGCCTGATCGAGGTGATCTGATGACGCGCTCGTCGGCCGTCCCCGCCGTCCCTTCCTCCGCCGCCTCCGGGTCCGGCGCCTCCGGGCGCGGCGTCCGCGTCGCCCGGGCCGTGCTGGTCGTCCTCGGCGTCGCCCTGATCGGCCTCGGCGGCTGGGTGCTCACCGAGACCGTCTCGCCCACCCGCTACGGCGGGCTGCTCGTCTGGCTGATCGGCGCCGTGATCGCGCACGACGCGATCATCGCCCCGGTCGTCGCCGGGATCGCCCTGCTCGTCGGGCGGACGGGGCGGCGCATCAGCCCAGCGGTGCTCGCGATCGTGCAGGTCGGGATCGTCGTCGGGGTCGTGCTGACGCTGGTCGTCGTGCCCGAGATCATCGCGAAGGCACGCGGGCCGAAGAACGACACCGTGCTGCCGTTCGACTACGGCGCGCGGCTCGGAGTGGCCTGGCTGGTCGTCGTCGTGCTCACGGCGCTCGCCGTGGTCGCGTGGACCGTGCTCGCGCGCCGACGCGAGGCGCGCCGCGCGGCCTGACCCGGCCCGCGACTGCGGCCTCCGCCTCCGCCTGCGCTTCGCTCAGGTGACGCCGAAGCGACGAACCGACGTGATCTCGCGCGTAGGTTCGTCGCTCCCGGGTCGGTTCCTGGCCTAGGAGGCGCGGACGAGCCGGCAGAACGTGCGGCGGCCGACCGACCAGGTCTGCGACACGCGCAGCCCCGCGGCGGCCGCGTGCCGGCCGAGCGCCTCGCGGCCGACCTCGGCCCACGGGAACGTCGCGCTCGCGCGGCCCTGCTCGTCGATGACCTGGGCGTCGTAGGCGACGTCGACAGCCGGGTCGGTCGCGGTCTCGACGACCACGGACCCCGAGGGGGCGACCACCGAGGAGGCGCGGGCTACGAGCGCGGTCGGGTCGCCGCCGATCCCGATGTTGCCGTCGAGCAGGAGGGCGACGTCCCACGTCCCCTCGCCGGGCAGCGCGTCGAAGACCGAGCCGGCCACGACGGGGAGCCCGGCGTCGACCGCCATGGCGACCGCGGTGACGGAGACGTCGACGCCGAGGGCGCCGAGCCCGCGGTCGACGGCGGCGCGCACCATCCGGGCGGGGCCGCAGCCGATGTCGAGCACGGAGGACGCGTCGATGATGGTGCTGAGGTCGGCGACGTCCGCGCCGCGGCTCCACCGGGCGACGTCGAACGCGTCGAGATCCGCTGCGGCGAGATCGGCGACGTCGGGGGCGTCCGAGCGGACGAGCTGGAGCCGCCCCTCGCGGCGGAGGGCGCGGGCGTACGGCTCCGCGCCTCCGGAGCCGAAGGTGGGCTGGGGGTCGGCGGTCATGGTCACGAGAGGGTCTCCTCGGGGGTGGGCCGGGAGGCGTCGGGGCCGCCTGCGGTGATGGGGTCGAGTCGGCGCAGGGCCTGCGCGAAGAGGGTGTCGGGGCCGGCGGCCGCGGCGAGGCGCGCGTCGTCGATCGTGTCGACGTCGACGAGCTCGGTCAGGGTGCGGACACGCAGCCCGGCCTCGGCTAGGCGGCGCAGCTGGTGGGCTCCGGTGTCGTCCTGCGACATCGGGACGCCGCGGAGCAGGTCGCCGGTGGGCCGCTCGAGGCCGAGCGCCCAGAAGCCGCCGTCGTTCGCCGGGCCGAACCAGGCGTCGACGTCGTCGGCTGGCTCGTCGAAGGCAGGGGCGAGATCCGCCACCGTGAGCTGCGGGGTGTCCATGCCGACGAGCACGGTACGGCCGTCGACCTCGTCGAAGAGGGCTCCGAGCCGTGCGTCGAGGCCGCCGCCGATCTGGTGGATCACATCGAAGTCTTCGGAGCCGGGGGGCGTTCGGTTGCCGTCGAAGAGCAGGACGCGTCGGCTCGCGGGCAGCCGGCGCACCACCGCGAGGGTGTCCTGGATCGCCGCGGCCGCCACCTCGGCGGCCTGCTCGAGGGTCAGGGGAGGGTGCAGGCGCGTCTTGACCTTGCCCGGCAGGGTCTCCTTGCAGATCACCACGACGGTCGTCATCGGCCTGCCTCCCTCAGGAGCCGCGACATGTCCTCGACGGCCCGTGCGGTGCCGCGGATGGTGCCGGTCACCTTGCTGCGGCCGACGCGCGGCGAGTACGGCACGTCGAGCTCGTGGATGCGCCAGCCCGCCTCGGAGGCGCGCAGCACCATCTCGAGCGGGTAGCCGCTCCGGCGGTCGAGCAGCCCGAGGCCGAGCAGCCCCTCGCGGCTGGCGACGCGCATCGGGCCGAGGTCGTGCAGGGCGACGCCGGAGGCGCGGCGCATCAGGTGGGCCAGCACCCGGTTCGCGACGCGGGCGTGGAACGGCCAGGCGCCGCGGGTGGTCGGACGGCGTCGGCCGAGCACGAGCTCGGCCTCGCCCGCCAGCACCGGGGCGGCGAGCGTCGGCAGGTCGGCGGGGTCCATCGACGCGTCCGCGTCGCAGAAGGCCACGAACGGGGCCGTGGCGGCCTCGAGACCGGCGTGGGCGGCCGCGCCGAAGCCGCGACGCGCCTCCTCGACGACGAGGGCGCCGTGCTCGCGCGCGACGTCGGCCGAGCCGTCGGTCGAGCCGTTGTCGACGACGATCGCGCGCCAGCCCTCGGGCAGGCGTCCGAGCACCCACGGCAGAGCCCCCGCCTCGTCGAGACAGGGGAGCACGACGTCGACCTGGGGACTGCTCATCCTGTCGACGATACGGACACCGCCTTGGGAGGGGCCGTGCCCGCCCCGGACGGGGGGTCGCCGGCCCTGCTCGGTCCGCCCGACCGGCCCGGGAACACGGGCGGGTCCGTCGGGCTCGGTCCGTGTCGACGGACCGTCGGTGACGAACTCGCCCGTGCTGCCTCTGGACGTGAAGGCGCGGTGCGGTGCGGCGTCAGCCGCCGACGGCCGCCCGCAGCGGCGCCGTGGCGAACTCGCGCATGCCCTCCTCGAACGAGACCCCCGGGCTCCAGCCGAGCTCGTCCCGGAGGCGGGCTGACGACGCGGTGACGTGCCGCACGTCGCCCGCGCGGTACTGGCCGGTGACCACGGGGGCGGGCCCGCCGGCCTCACGGGCCAGCGCCTCCGCCATCTCGCCGATCGTGTGCACGGTGCCGCTGCCGACGTTGAACGCCCGGAACGAGTCGGGCTGCTGCGTGCCCGTCCAGTCGAGGGCCGCGAGGTTGGCCGAGGCGATGTCGCGCACGTGCACGAAGTCGCGCCGCTGGGCACCGTCCTCGTAGACGCGGGGCGCCTCGCCGCGCTCGAGCGCCGAGCGGAACAACGACGCCACCCCGGCGTAGGGGGTGTTCTGCGGCATGCCCGGCCCGTAGACGTTGTGGTAGCGCAGGGCGGCGGCGCGACCACCGGTGCTGCGGGCCCACGAGGTCGACAGGTGCTCCTGCGTCAGCTTCGTGATCGCGTAGACGTTGCGCGGGTCGAGCGGGGCGTCCTCCGCGATGAGCTGCGGCTCGAGCAGTTCGCCCTCGGCGTCGCGCGGGTCGAAGACGCCGGCGTCGAGGTCGGCGACGCGACGGGGGGCCGGTCGCTCGGTCTCGCCCGCGCCCGTGCGGTAGCTGCCCTCGCCGTAGACGACCATCGACGAGGCGACGACGAGCCGGTCGACGCCCGCCCGGTCCATCGCGGCGAGCAGCACGGCCGTGCCGTGCTCGTTGCTGTCGACGTAGTCCGGCGCGTCCTGGAAGTCGACGCCGAGGCCGACCTTGGCCGCCTGGTGGCAGACCGCGTCGACGCCCACGAGCGCCGCGTCGACGACCGCCGCGTCGCGCACGTCGCCGTGGACGAAGTCGACCCGGGGGTCGAGCGTCGGGGGACCACCGTGCACGTCGGGCCGCAGCGAGTCGAGCACCCGCACGGACCAGCCGCGGCCCAGCGCCTGCTCGACGACGGCCGAGCCGATGAAGCCGGCGCCGCCCGTCACGAGCAGCAGCCCGGGCGACGAGGAGGCGCTCGTCGGCTCGGAGGGAATCGTCGCCCCGGAGGCGCCCGTCGCGTCGCTCACGACGTCGCCGACCGCACGGGGCGCGCGAGCACCGCCGCGGTCGCGGCCGCCGGGACGAGCTCGCGCGGCGCGTAGTCGGCCGGCAGCCCCGCGACGATCGCCTCGATGGCGGCGACGATTCGCGGCTGGGCCGCGGCGAGGCGGTCCATCACGAGCTGGTGGCTGACCGCGTCGTCGTCGGTGCCCTCCTCGCCCTCCTCGGGCGCGAGGCCGGCGTCACTGTCGGTGACGAACGAGATGTTGACGGCGCCCATGCCGAGCTCGAGCGTGAGGGGCACCTCCGGGTACATCGTCATGTTGATCGTGTGCGCCCCGGCCGCGCGGAACCAGAGCGACTCGGCCCGGGTCGAGAAGCGCGGGCCCTGGATGACGACGCAGGTACCGGTCGGGGCGAACGGCTCGCCCTGTGCTTCGAGGGCCGAGACGGCGGCGGCCCGCAGCACCGGGTCGAACGGGTCGGCGGCGACGAGGTGCTGCACCCCGCCCTCGACGTCGAAGAAGGTGTCGGGACGCCCCCACGTGCGGTCGATGAACTGGTCGGTGACGACCATGGTGCCCGGCGGGTACTCGGGGCTGACCCCGCCCACCGCGGACGACGAGACGACCGCCTTCGCGCCGAGCGAGGCGAGGGCCCAGACGTTCGCGCGGAAGTCGATGCGGTGCGGCGGCACGGAGTGGCCCTTGCCGTGCCGGGTGAGGAACGCGACGGTCTTGCCGCCCATCTCGCCGATCGTCACCTCGCTCGACGTCGGCCCGTAGGGCGTCTCGACGACGTGGCTCGTCGCCGTGCCGGGCGCGAAGAGCGAGTACAGGCCGGAGCCGCCGATGACGGCGACGTCGACGCGGGGGAGGCCGGGGGACGAGGAGGAGGAGGAGGTGTCGGTCACGCTCGCTACGCTATCGACGACCGCCGTGAGAGGAACCCGTGCGCACAGTCGAGCAGCACCAGATCGCCGTCCGGGCGCTGGTGGAGGAGGCGTTGGCGCGGCGTCCTGGGGAGGCCCTCCTCGTCGACCCGGTCCGCATCGCGGCCGAGCCCGACCGGCACCGCCGCCGGGTGCTCACGGCCGACGTCGTCGCCCCGCTCGACCTGCCCCCCTTCGCCAACTCGCAGGTGGACGGCTACGCCCTCGCCGCCCCCGACGCCGCCCGCTCCGGCGACCTCGACCTGGTGGTGGTCGACCCGATCCCGGCCGGCCGCACCGGTCCGGCGCTCCGCCCCGGCACCGCCGCGCCGATCATGACCGGCGCCGCCGTCCCCGAGGGCGCCGTCGCGGTGGTCCCGATCGAGCGGGCCGACCCGCCCGCGTTCCCCGCCGCCGGGAGCACGGCCCGCGTCGGCCTCCAGGGCCCCGTGGCCGAGGGGACCTTCGTCCGCGCCGCCGGCAGCGACGTCTCCGTCGGCAGCGTCCTGCTGCGCGCCGGCACGGTGCTGACCCCGGCGCGCTGGGGGGTGCTGGCCGCCTCCGGGCTGGTGACCGTCGAGGTCGTCCGCCGCCCGCGCGTCCTGCTGGTCTCGACCGGCGAAGAGCTGAGCGCGCCCGGTGCCGCGCTCGCCCCCGGCACGATCCACGACGCCAACGGCGCGGGCCTCGCCGCGGCCCTCGTCGACGTCGGCGCCGACGTCGTCGTCGAGCGCGTCTCCGACGACGCGGACGCCCTGCTCGCCGTGGTGGCCCGGCACGGTGGGTCCGTCGACCTCGTGCTCACGACCGGAGGCGTCAGCGCAGGCGCCTACGAGGTGGTCCGCGACGCCTTCGAGCCGGCCGGCGTCGTCTTCGGGCACGTGGCGATGCAGCCCGGCGGCCCGCAGGGCTGGGGCACGCTCGCCCTCCGCGACCACGACCTGCCCGCCGTCTGCTTCCCGGGGAACCCGGTCAGCGCGCTCGTCTCGTTCGAGGCGTTCCTGCGGCCGGTGCTGCACGACGCGACGGGGGTCGGCGCGGCACGGCTGCACCGCACGGCGCCGATGGGCGAGGCGGCCGACTCGCCCGTCGGCAAGCACCAGCTGCGGCGGGGGCGCCTCGACGTCGACGGCCGGGTCGTGCTCGTCGGCGGGCCGAGCTCGCACCTCCTGGCCGCGCACGCCGAGGCGACGGTGCTCGTGCACGTGCCGGTCGGCGTCGACCGCCTCGACGAGGGCGACGAGGTCGTAGTCTGGACGCTCGATGAGTGACGACGCGCACGGCGCCCCGCCCGCGTCGACCGGGCAGCAGCCGGTCGGCGACCTCACCCACGTCCGCCCTGACGGGTCGGCCCACATGGTCGACGTCACGGGCAAGGCCGAGACCAGCCGCGAGGCCGCCGCGCAGGCCGTGCTCACGACCCGCCCCGACGTGGTCGCGAGGCTCGTCGACGGCACCCTGCCGAAGGGCGAGGCGCTCGGCACCGCGCGCATCGCCGGCATCATGGCCGCCAAGCAGACACCCGCCCTCATCCCGCTCTGCCACCCCCTGCCGCTCGGCGCGATCACGGTGGACTTCGAGACCGACACCGGGGCCGAGGAGGCGTCGGTGACGGTCGTCGCCCGCGTCCGCACCCGAGGCGTCACGGGTGTCGAGATGGAGGCGCTGACCGCGGCGACCGTCGCGGCCCTCACCCTCTTCGACATGATCAAGGCCGTCGACCACCTCGCCGTCATCGGCGACGTCAAGGTGCTCGAGAAGTCGGGCGGCAAGAGCGGGGCCTGGGCGCGATGACGTCGTCGCCGGCCCCCGAGCCGTCCGCCGCGGACGCCCCCGCCGATGCGCCCGCCGACGTCGCGCGTCGCGCCGTCGTGGTCGTCGCCTCGACCCGGGCCGCCGCCGGGACGTCGCCCGACCTCACCGGCCCGGTGATCCGCGACTGGTTCGCCGCGCGCGGCTGGCTCGCCGACGAGCCCGTCGTGGTCGCCGACGGCGCCCCCGTGGGCGAGGCGCTCGCCGCGGCCCTGGCGCAGGGCGTCGACGTCGTGCTCACCACCGGCGGCACCGGCCTCACGCCCACCGACCGCACCCCCGAGCAGACCGCTCCGCTGCTCGACCGCGAGATCCCCGGCATCGCCGAGGAGCTGAGGAGGCGCGGCACGGCCGCCACCCCCACGGCCCTGCTCTCGAGGGGGCTCGCGGGCGTCGCCGGCCGCACCGTCGTCGTCAACCTGCCCGGCTCCCGCGGGGGAGTGCGCGACGGCCTCGCCGTCCTCGACCCCCTGATCGACCACCTGCTCGACCAGCTCTCCGGAGGCGCTCATGACTGACCAGGCCGATCGACCCGACGCCGAGCCAGGCGCCGAGCCCACGACCTCGCTGAGGCCCCGCACGCCGCCCGTGCCCGGCACGCCGCCCTCGCCCGCGCCGGCACCCGCCAGCGAGGCCGCCGGCGAGGAGGCGGCTGCCGACGCCCTCGTCGAGGCCGAGGGAGGCGACCCCGACGCGGTGGCGACCCCGACCGGCCCCAGCGGGCGCGTGCTGCTCGCCGAGGTGGTCGAGACGGTGCTGTCGGCAGCCGAGTGCTCCGTGATCGTCGAGAGCCGCGCCTCCGGGGCGGTCGTGACGTTCGAGGGCGTCGTCCGAGACCACGACGGCGGCCGCGAGGTGGCCGCGCTGCACTACGAGCAGCACCCGTCGGCCGGCGAGGTCATGGGCGCCGTCGCCGAGCAGATCGCGGCGGAGCACCCCGCGGTCACGATCGCGGTGCAGCACCGCGTCGGCGACCTCGAGATCGGCGACGTCGCGCTCGCCTGCGCCGTCGCCTCGCCCCACCGGGCCGAGGCCTTCGCCGCCTGCGCGGCGCTCGTCGACCTGGTCAAGGAGCGCCTGCCGATCTGGAAGCGCCAGGCGTTCACGGACGGCCCCGACGAGTGGACGGCGTCGCTGGGCTGACACGGGGCACCCTCACCGCTTGGAGTCAGCAGTCGCCGAGGCGCCTGTAACGTTGGAGGCTGCGCATCTTGGGGCTACTGCGAGTACCCGATCAAATCTTGTGTTTGTCTAGCCAGAGCACCAGGTGTTCCTGGAGTCGAGTCGCAACGGCAGTAATTCTTTCAGTAAGAATCGCCAATTCTCCGTAGGAAGAGCGAAAAGCCTCGACCCTAGGATCCGTCTCAAAATGCGCGATGGTGTTTCTTTTGCTAGCCAAGGTCTGAATTGCCTGCCGATGCAGAGGGCTTTCCCAAATAGAACCCCCGCTAATGTCCAAACACAACCCATCCCACAACGCCTCGAAGTGCTGTGTATTGACTGTTCGGCCGTCGGTGATGCCAAGATGTTGCATCTGCGAGAAGTCTATTGGCGTCTGGGGCTGATAGAAGTTATTTGCCGTTTCGATTAAAGCAGAACGCTTGGCTAAGCGAATAACGCGATCCGAACTGATGGAATCCCATGCTTGTGGAACCAAGAGGGCCATGGCCTGAGGTCGCAGGTTGTGACGCATAACGGTAACTTGATTGAGATCTTGCGGGAGGTCCGTGTCCAGGCTTCTAAAAAGATCCTCTAGCACGCCAGCTAAGAATACGTACGTGAATGCTCGTTCGGAGCGGGACTGATTGGCCTGGGCGGTCTTCTGGGGCTGTTTCGCTTTTTCCCACTCTCGGTTTCGCGCTTGCAGGTGGCGCAACTGCCAGCCGAGGCGCTCCTGGCAATCTAGGAAAACTTGCTCCACTTGCCATTTAGTCATGGCGACTAGACCAGAGGAGCCGAGCCCGAGAGCAACTCGACAGCCCGATCAATTCTTGTAGCTAGAGCGCGTGTTGTGTTGGTTCCCTTCGTGGAACTGCTCACAAGTGTCTTGTCGGCAAGCCAGCCTGCTTGCGGAGTAAAGACCGTTGTTCCGCTTTCGATAAGACGCCCAGCGCCGACCATGATGGCTTCAAACTGATTTTGCGGCGTCCATCCCACGCCAGGCCGCTTTACAGGGCCACCCACGACTCTCGCGAGTTCACTCGTCACGCTGTCAAAGAGGTCATTCTCTCTGGTTAGATCCGTATCGTTTTTGCGACTCTCCATGTAATCATTAAGAAAGTCAGTCACCGAACCCGAGAACTTGTCTTGCCAGTCCAGGTAGGCAAAGAACTTGAGAGCTAGCTCACCATGGGTTCCGTTGTCTTTATCGGATTTCTTGAGTTTGACCAAGCTTTTGAAATTCTGATTCTCAGAGATGCTTTCGAGCATGGTATTGAAGGCGCCCCGATAGAGAACGCCTCGAACCTCTTGAGGCGTCAGTGCAATAGCTCCGGCGTTCAATCTCCTGAACAGTTCAAAGCGCACTTCGTGTACGGACTGGTCATTCAGAACCTGCACACGCACGTAGCGCTTCTCAAGCAGAAACTTAATCTGTCTCGGCAGGCTTTCGAACCTTCTTCCCTCAAAAACGGACAGCTGAGGCAGGTCTCGAAGCGTCAAAGCATCATCCATGCCGAGCTTTTCTCTGCTGTTAGCGGAGCCCATGAAACGAACTATGGTGCTAACACGCTGCAGCCCATCCACGACGTCCCATGAGCCGTTGGCGTTAGTGGCCACAAAGATGGCGGGAATCGGCAATCCCATAAGAAGTGACTCGATCAACTCGCATTGGGTCTTTTCCGCCCAACGAAACTTCCTCTGATACTCGGGCCGTGCCTGCAGCTCATCCTCGTCGACCATGCGAACGAGTTCTCTGAGACTTAGATCGAAGAAGTCGGTATCGACACGCTGGCGACTCTCCTGAAGTGCAGATTGAAGGTCTGGATCCGAGACAGTTTCTTGAGGCGAGGCGTCCATTCGATCAACGTAGCTGAGTGAACGAGGGGGAGAAAGGCCGAAGCCTGCCTGTCTGCGACAAAAATTTTCTAACGTGTCAAAGAGGGCATCGCGTTCGATGACTCAATGCCGGATGGATGCCAGTTGCGATGTGAGCCTTTAGCGTTGGACGCCAGTCGCCGCCACAGCGCGCGGCCGGAGTCCTAGCCGCCGTCGCCTACGCTCGTCGGGTGGCACACCTACTAGGCGCAGAGAACCTCAAGCTCGAATTCCCGACCAAGGTCGTCCTCGACGGGGTGACGCTCGGCATCGACGAGGGCTCCCGCATCGGCGTCGTCGGCCGCAACGGCGACGGCAAGTCGACCCTGATGTCCGTGCTCGCCGGCCGCCTCGAGCCCGACGACGGCCGGGTCACGACCCGCCGCGGCCTCACGATCGGCATGCTCGACCAGCGCGATGTGCTGCCCGACGACGACACGGTCGGCCGCATGATCGTCGGCGACCGCGACGAGCACGAGTGGGCGGGCGACGCCCGCATCCGCGACGTCATCTCGGGCCTCGCGACCGACATCCCGTGGGAGGCGCGGCTCGGCGACCTCTCGGGCGGCCAGCGTCGTCGGGTGGCCCTCGCGCGCCTCCTCGTCGGCGACTGGGACGTGCTGTTCCTCGACGAGCCCACCAACCACCTCGACGTCGAGGGCGTGGCCTGGCTGGCCGAGCACCTCCGTCGCCGCTGGTCGCCCTCGTCGGGCGCGCTCGTAGTCGTGACCCACGACCGGTGGTTCCTCGACGAGGTCTCGACCGACACGTGGGAGGTGCACGACGGCATCGTCGAGCCCTTCGAGGGCGGGTACGCGGCCTACGTGCTGCAGCGCGTCGAGCGCGACCGCTCGGCCGCGGCGTCTGAGTCGAAGCGCCAGAACCTGATGCGGAAAGAGCTGGCGTGGCTCCGTCGTGGTGCGCCCGCCCGTTCGACCAAGCCCAAGTTCCGCATCGACGCGGCGAACGAGCTGATCGCCGACGAGCCGCCCGCCCGCAACGCCGTCGAGCTGTCGCAGATGGCGACGGCCCGGCTCGGCAAGGACGTGGTCGACCTCGTCGAGGTCGGCGTCTCGTTCGGCGACAAGCGGGTGCTGCACGGCGTCGAGTGGCGCATCGCCCCCGGCGAGCGCACCGGCGTGCTGGGCGTCAACGGGGCCGGCAAGTCGACGCTGCTCAAGGTCGTCACGGGCGAGGTGCAGCCGACGGAGGGGCGGGTCAAGCAGGGCAAGACGGTCAAGTTCGCGATCCTGGACCAGCAGCTCGCCGACCTGCACG
This sequence comes from Frigoribacterium sp. PhB107, assembly GCF_003751515.1. Lineage (NCBI taxonomy): Bacteria > Bacillati > Actinomycetota > Actinomycetes > Micrococcales > Microbacteriaceae > Frigoribacterium > Frigoribacterium sp. PhB107. The sequence continues at coordinate 852,850 of NZ_RJKU01000002.1, forward strand.
AGGTGGCGAACGAGAAGGTGAACGACCTCATCGGCCGGCAGCGCACCTCCTACGTCACGGCCGGCAAGGAGATGACGCCCGGGCAGCTGCTCGAGCGCCTGGGCTTCACCAGCGCGCAGCTGCAGACGCCCATCAAAGACCTGTCGGGCGGGCAGAAGCGCCGCCTGCAGTTCCTGCTGATCCTGCTCAACGAGCCGAACGTCCTCATCCTCGACGAGCCCACGAACGACCTCGACACCGACATGCTCGCCGCCATGGAGGACCTGCTCGACGGCTGGCCCGGCACGCTGCTCGTCGTCTCGCACGACCGGTACCTGCTCGAGCGCGTCACCGACCAGCAGTACGCGGTGCTCGACGGGCAGTTCCGTCACCTGCCCGGCGGCGTCGACCAGTACCTCGCCCTGCGCAAGCAGGCCACCGACACTCAGGGCGGCGCCACCGACCGCCCGACCGCGGTGCAGGGCGCCCAGTCGTCGGTCGCCGCCGCGGCGGCCGCGTCGGGCCTCTCGGGCGCCGAGAAGCGCAACGCCGAGAAGGAGCTGGGGTCGATCGACCGCAAGCTCGCGAAGTCGGCGACCGAGCGCAGCGGCCTGCTCGAGCAGTTCGCGGGCTTCGACCAGTCCGACTTCGACGGCCTCGCGGCGCTGCAGGCGAAGCTCACCGCGCTCGACCACAAGACGGCCGAGCTCGAGGTGCGCTGGCTCGAGCTCAGCGAGCTGCTGGCGTAGGGCGCCGCGGGGTCGCCGGCCTGCGGCCCGCCGCGTTCACTGCATCGGCTTTCGTACACTGCACCGCGTCTAGACCCGGTGCAGTGTTCGAAACCCGGTGCAGTCGCGCAGAGCCCTGCGCCGCGCAGTCATGCAGCTCTGGTCGTGAGGCTCGACTCGTATTTCGCCCTACCGTCGTGATCTCAGTCCTGAGTACTCGGCGGAGAACGTTGAAGCATCTGGTCGCGGACACGGGGCATGGCACGCAGGAGGCGTCCACGGATGTACGCGCAGCCGTCCTCAAACAAGGCCAGAATTTCGGACTCGTCCAAGTCCTCGAGCATTCGCGCGAAGTGGCGTTCCGCACCCGGCGAGACGAAGGTCCTGTCGGTGTCGCTCAGGACATCGTGGAGCGCGAAGAGTGCGTCGCGGAGGAAAACATCCACCGATACGGGATGGAATGAGAAGGCGCTGACGAGCAGGGACGTCTCGACCTCTGCCCACGATCTCGAACCGTCCTCAGTCGGCGCACGCGCCAGCAGCCGCTGTGGGTCCTGCAGCAGATCGGCAAGTTCTGCGCGCTGCCTCCGCGAACGACTGGCCAGGCCGAACGCTGCTGTGAGGCCTGCTAGGCCGAGCGCCACGGGAAGCCCGGCGACGGCGGCTACGGGCGAAGCGCTCGCATAAGAGGTGACGAGGACCAGAATGGCTGAGGCTTGAACGACGCCGGCTGACACAGCGATGAGCCGTGGAAGGCGGCTACCCCGCCAATCCAAGGAGACAGCCGGCGGCATGGCTGTCACGTACCCGGCAGTGAGCGTGACTGACAGAACACTCAGGCTGAGGACCAGAAGGTTGGCTTGTTGCCCGTCGAGATTCCATGAGCTCGCAGCCACGCCGATGACGGTTAGTGCGCTAGTCGAAGCAATGGAGGTGAGGACAAAGGTGATGAACGCTCCTTTCGTAACCGCCGTCATCGCTCTGAACGTCCTCGCGAAAGTCCGCCGTCTCATGTTGGCGGTCAGAACGAGTGCAGCTCCCGCGGCGACGGCGATCAGGGCTCCCGTTATGAACCCGAACCTGTCAGTAGTGATGCTGGAAACGCATGCACCCGCCACTGCAAAGATGACGAGGAGCCCCGACATCCACACCACTGGAGCTCTGAGGGCCTCATTGACCCCAAGCCGTCCCGATGGCAGCGGCTCGAGTCGCCAGGAATCGGCCAGCCTCTCGAACGACGAGGTCGGCCCCTTCGTGGGCAAGCGATCAGCTCCCATCAGTCGCCGAGCGTCAGGCTGAGACGGCGCAGCAGGTCGCCGAGCCGCTGCTCATCGACCGGGCCGAGGTCCGCGAGGAGGCGGCGCTCGGCAGCGAGGAGGCGCTCGATCGCGACGTCGACGGCGTCGCCCCCTGCTTGGGTCAGCCGTGCCCGCACGCCACGACCGTCGTTCGGGTCGGTGCGCCGCTCGACGAGCCCGCGCGCGACGAGCCGATCGATGCGGTTGGTCATGGCGCCGCTCGAGACGAGCGTCTGCTGCAGCAGGGCCTTCGGGCTCAGCTCGTAGGGCCCGCCCGCCCGGCGGAGCGCGGAGAGGACGTCGAACTCCCACTGCTCGAGATCGCTGGCGACGAAGGCATCGCGTCGGGCGCGGTCGAGGTGCTTCGCGAGGCGGCCGACGCGCGAGAGCACGTGCAGAGGGGCGAAGTCGAGGTCGGGACGCTCGTGCGACCAGGCCGCGACGATCCGGTCGACCTCGTCGCGCGGCTCGGTCCCGCCCTGCGGCCCTCGCTCGAGCTTGCGCTCGCCGGAGTCGCGCTGGTCGCGCTCGTCGTCCTGATCGGCCTCGGGCATCTGCTCATCATGGCAGCGCACCTCCTCCCCGTCGGCCGAGGGCGGGTCAGCGTGGTCGAGGGCGGGTCCGCGTCGACCCGCCCTGGACGACGCTGACCCGCCCTCGACCTGAAGAGGCGCGGCCACGGGCGACGGCGACGGCGGCAGGGCCAGCAACGGCGGGAGCGGCAGCCACGGCCGAGGTGGCGTCTGACAGAATCGACCCTGCGCCTCGGGCGCGGTCCGCCATGGTGTAACGGCAGCACGACAGCCTTTGGAGCTGTTAGGTCCAGGTTCGAATCCTGGTGGCGGAGCCGACTTCCTCAACGATGCCGTTGCGCGACAGCTCAGTGGCCGGTTCCTGGCACGATCTGGCTTCGCCTGCGCTCACGTTCGGGCCCGGGTCGATATCGCAGCGCTGGCCCTCGCTCACCGGTTCATCACGCCAGGGTGAGGTGTGCCGGGGGCGGCGCCTTCGCCGCCACCTGACTTGGCCGGCCCGTCCCTGGTGCATCGTCGGCGATCAGGCATCGACCTGAGCCATCTCGGCAGAAATCGTTATAGGTAGCGTTTAGCTATCTATAGTAATGCGAGGACGACGAGCGACGGGACGACAGTTGATGGAAGAAGTGAAAGTGCTGGTTTCACCGGATCGGTTGACGGATTTCTACCGATGGTTCGCAGATTGGAGCGATGGACGCCTGAGCGAGAGGGGCGCTTCGGGTCCTGGGCAAGGCGAGGTCTCTCAGGACAGCGAGAAGGACGTCTTCCTCGCTGCCGTCGAGTTCTGGAAGCTCCTCCGTCCCAAGGAGCGTGAGATCTGGAACATGTGGATTGTCGCCGCCCCTCGGATGGTCGCCGCGGACGAGATCGTGAGCGAGCTGAGTCTCGCCAATGCCCGTGAGATCCCCGGCGCGTTGTCATGGTCATCGCGAAAGGGACGGAAGGTCGGGTTCGTGGCGTCGTGGCGATTCAGATCGGATCCTCAGACGGGTCGTCCCGTGTACGGGATCGAAGATGTGACCTACGCCGAAGTCCTCGGTCGAGCTCGGGACGCTGTCGAGGGCGGCCTCCGATGACGCCCCAGGGGCAGGGTCGGTTCCAGCGGCTCGAGTCGCTGGCAGAAGTCTTCCGTGTCCTGCGCATGCCTGTGGAGAACAGGCGAACGGTGGAGGCGTACACGGCCGCGATCGGCATCGACCATTACGAGCAGACCACGGGATACGTCATCGCGTCCCGACAGGACGGCGGGCCGCAGATCAGGATCGCCTACGGTTGGGCGAACGGCTTTCGAGCCCGCGAGGAGATCGAAGCCATCGTCGGTACTCAGCTCTCGACTTGGGGCAGCGATGACCGCTCTCCGTTGTGGGGTCTCTGGCACCCGAAGAATCGTGCCCGTACGAGCCCCGGATCCAGCAAGACACCCAAGAGGCGGACGAAAGATCGCAGGGCGGCCGGTCGGGATGTCGCCAAGCAGCTGGCTGTCCGCGGTTCACTCGGCTGCTACGGGCCAGGCACCCTAGGGGCACCGTGTGATGAGCCAGCGACGGGTGTCGCGAACAGCCTCGACTTGTGTCAGCGCCATCTGGTCTCCGTCCGGCTTCAGGAACGGACCGCCGCTCTCCTGGAGTGACGAAAGGCGACGATTCCGCGAGCAAAGACACTCCGGGGCGCGTCCGCCCGTCCTGGTGGCGGAGCTGACGAGCTGAGAGCCGACGGAGGCGTCCGTCCGGCGCCCGATCCGGACCGGCGGCCGCGGCTCTCGATAGCCTGCGGCCATGTCGACCACCACGCTCTCCCCGCTCGCCCGTGCCGCCCTGCTCGGCGTCCTCACCGGCTCCCGCTCGGCGACGCCCCTCGCGGCCCTGGCCCTCAGCCGCGACAGTCGCACCCTCACCGGCAGCTGGCAGGAGTGGGCGGTGGTCCGCTCGTCGATCGGCCGTGCCGTGTTCGTCGCCGCCGGCGCGGGCGAGCTCGTCGGGGACAAGCTGCCCTCGACGCCCAGCCGCATCTCGGGCGGCGCGATCTTCGGACGCGTCGCCGCCGGTGCCGTCGTCGGCTTCGCGATGGGCACCACCGACCTCCGCGCCGACCGCGGCGTGCAAGGCGCGCTGATCGGCGCCGCGGGGGCCGTCGTCGGCAGCTTCGCGGGCTACCTGGGCCGCAAGGCGCTCGTCGAGAAGACCGGGCTCCCCGACCTCGTCGTCGCCCTGCTCGAGGACGCCGTCGCGGTCGGCGGCACCGCCGCCGTCGTGCGCGCCGCCCGCAGCTGACGTCTGCCCTCCACAGGGCCCGGCCGACCCGCCCGCCGCACCGGACACGCGTGCTCGACCCGCGCCTCCTCCGGCGCCCGTGGGAGGATCGCCGATGATCGCCGCACGCCCCCACCCCTAGGAGCCCCATGCCCGAACGCAGCCTCGCCGTCGTCGTCCTCGCCGCAGGACAGGGCACGCGCATGAAGTCCTCGACGCCGAAAGTGCTGCACCGGCTGGCCGGCCTGCCGCTGATCCAGCACGTGCTCGAGACCGCCGGGGCGCTGCAGCCCGAGCACCTCGTCGCCGTCGTGCGGCACGAGCGTGACCTCGTCGTCACGAGCATCGTCGAGACGACGCCCGGCGCCGTGATCGTCGACCAGGACGACGTGCCCGGCACCGGCCGCGCCGTCGAGCAGGCCGTCGAGGCGCTGCCCGCCGACTTCGAGGGCGACGTCGTCGTCGTCAGCGCCGACGTGCCGTTCCTCGACCACGCCACCCTGGGCGCGCTCCTCGAGCAGCACCGCGAGGAGGCGGCGGCTGCGACGTTGCTGTCGGCCGTCCTCCCCGACGCCCACGGCTACGGCCGCGTGGTCCGGCGCTCGTCGGGAGACGTCGACCGCATCGTCGAGCACAAGGACGCCAGCGAGGAGGAGCGGCAGCTGCGCGAGATCAACTCCGGCACCTACGCCTTCACCGTCGCGGCCCTGCGCACGCACCTGCCCCGCGTCGGCTCGGCCAACGCGCAGAACGAGAAGTACGTGACCGACGTGGTCGGGCTGCTGACGGCGGCCGGCGAGCGCGTCTCGGCGCGCGCGGTCGACGAGACCTGGCGCCTCGAGGGCATCAACGACCGCGTCCAGCTGGCAGCCGCGGCCCGCCGCCTGAACGACCGCATCGTCGAGCACTGGCAGCGCGAGGGCGTCAGCATCGTCGACCCGCAGACCACCTGGATCGACCGCGACGTCGCGCTCAGCGCCGACGTCGAGCTGCTGCCCGGCACGCAGCTCAAGGGCGCTACCTACATCGCGGCGGGTGCCGTGGTCGGTCCCGACACGACGCTCGTCGACACCGAGGTCGGCGAAGGGGCGGTCGTGAAGCGCACCGACGCGACCCTCGCCGTGATCGGGGCCCGCGCCTCCGTGGGGCCCTTCTCGTACCTGCGTCCCGGCACCGTGCTCGGCGAGGGCGGCAAGATCGGCACGTTCGTCGAGACCAAGAACGCCGAGATCGGCGCGGGCTCGAAGGTGCCGCACCTCAGCTACATCGGCGACACCGAGGTCGGCACCGACAGCAACATCGGCGCCGGCACCATCACGGCCAACTACGACGGCGTGCACAAGCACCGCACCGAGGTCGGGTCGAACGTGCGCACCGGGTCGCACAACGTGTTCGTCGCCCCCGTTAGGATTGGCGACGGAGCGTACTCAGGCGCAGGGACGGTCGTCCGCAAGGACGTGCCGGCCGGCGCGCTGGCGTTGAGCATCGCCCCACAGCGCAATGCGAGCGGATGGGTCGAGGCGAACCGCCCCGGCTCCGCGGCGGCCGAGGCCGCCGCCCGCGCCGAACGAACGACCGACTGACCCCTGTCGGGTTGGCCCCCCGGGGCCGGAGAGCGAGTGACGTGTCCGGAATCAAGATCACCGGCGAGAACCGACTCGTTCTGGTCTCGGGGCGTGCGCACCCCGAGCTGGCGAACCAGATCGCGTCGGAGCTCGGCTCCGAGCTGATCCCGACCGACGCCCGCACCTTCGCCAACGGCGAGCTCTACGCGCGTTACGACGAGAGCGTCCGCGGCGCCGACGCGTTCGTCATCCAGTCGCACTCGGCCCCGATCAACGAGTGGCTCATGGAGCAGCTCATCATGGTCGACGCCCTCAAGCGCGCCTCGGCGAAGCGCATCACGGTCGTCGCGCCGTTCTACCCGTACGCCCGTCAGGACAAGAAGGGGCGCGGCCGCGAGCCGATCTCGGCCCGTCTCGTCGCCGACCTGTTCAAGGCCGCGGGCGCCCACCGCATCATGAGCGTCGACCTGCACGCCCCGCAGATCCAGGGCTTCTTCGACGGCCCGGTCGACCACCTCTTCGCCATGCCGGTGCTGCTCGAGCACTTCCGCACCAAGCTCGACAACAGCACCCTGACCGTGGTCTCGCCCGACATGGGCCGCGTCCGCGTCGCCGACATCTGGAGCGAGAAGCTCGACGCGCCCCTCGCCATCATCCACAAGCGCCGCGACCCGCTGGTGCCGAACCAGGTCACCGTGCACGAGATCGTCGGCGAGGTCGAGGGCCGCGTCTGCCTGCTGGTCGACGACCTGATCGACACGGGCCGCACCATCGTCAAGGCCGCCGAGGCGCTCAAGGCGGCCGGCGCCGTCGGCGTCGTCGTCGCGGCCACCCACGCGGTCTTCAGCGACCCGGCGCCCGAGATCCTCAGCAGCGACTTCATCGACTCGGTCGTCGTCACGGACACCCTGCCGCTGACCGACCACCAGAAATTCGACAAGCTCGAGATCCTGCCGATCGCCCCGCTGATCGCCCGTGCGATCCACGAGGTCTTCGACAACGGGAGCGTCACGTCGATGTTTGACGGCGCAGCGTAGCGGAGCCGTCGAACCGAAAGGCACAGCCGACGGGGCCCACGAGCACCATCGCGCCTGCGCGAACAGAACGGCCGTGACCGGGTTGATCCCGACCACGGCCGTTCTGGCTGTCGACGCCTAGACGCCTAGACGCCTAGACGCCTAGGCGCCTCGACGTCACCGCGTCAGTGCGTCGACGGCTCCGTCTCGATCTCCGAGCGGTCGCCCGACCACAGCGTGTGGAACACGCCGTCCTCGCCGACCCGCTCGTAGGTGTGCGCGCCGAAGAAGTCGCGCTGGCCCTGGATGAGGGCGGCGGGGAGGCGCTCCGACGCGAGCGAGTCGTAGTACGACAGCGCCGACGCGAACCCGGGCACGGGGATGCCCGACAGGGCCGCCTTGGCGACGATGCGGCGCCAGGCCTGCTCGCCGTCGCGGACGGCGGCGGCGAAGTAGTCGTCCTCGAGCAGCGTCGCGATGGTGCTGTCCTTCTCGTACGCCTCGACGATGCGGTTGAGGAACTGCGCGCGGATGATGCAGCCGCCGCGCCAGATCTTCGCCACGGCGCCCTTGTCGATGTCCCAGTCGTACTCGAGCGCGCCCGCGATGATCGCGTCGAAGCCCTGCGCGTAGGCCACGATCTTCGAGGCGTAGAGCGCCTTCTGCACGTCGTCCTCGAAGCCGTCGCCTGCCTCCTGCACCTCGGGCCGGCCCTGCAGGGTCGCCTGCACCGCGGCGCGCTGGTCGGGCTTCGACGAGACGGCCCGGGCGAAGACGGCCTCGGCGATGCCGCCGACGGGCACGCCCAGGCCGACGCTGTTCTGCACGGTCCAGACGCCGGTCCCCTTCGAGCCGGCTGCGTCGACGATCGAGTCGACCAGCGGTCCGCCGGTCTTGGAGTCGACCTGGCGCAGCACCTCGGCGGTGATCTCGATCAGGTACGACTCCAGCTCGCCCTTGTTCCACTCCTCGAACACGGCGGCGATGTCGGCCGGCTCGTGCCCGCCGACGCGGCGGAGCAGGTCGTACGACTCGGCGATGAGCTGCATGTCGGCGTACTCGATGCCGTTGTGGATCATCTTGACGAAGTGGCCCGCGCCGTCGGAGCCGATGTGCGTGACGCACGGCTCGCCCTCGGCGACAGCGGCGATCGACGCGAGGATCGGGCCGAGGGTCTCGTACGCCTCCTTCGAGCCGCCGGGCATGATCGACGGGCCCTTGAGGGCGCCCTCCTCGCCCCCGGAGATGCCGGCGCCGACGAAGTTCAGCCCGCGCTCCTTCAGGGCTGCCTCGCGCCTCCTCGTGTCCTGGAAGTTCGCGTTGCCGCCGTCGACGATGATGTCGCCCTCCTCGAAGAGGTCGGCGAGCTGGTCGATGACGGCGTCGGTGCCCTTGCCGGCCTGGACCATGATGATCGCGGTGCGCGGCTTCTGCAGCGACGCGGCGAAGTCCTCGATCGACTTCGAGGCGACGAAGCCGGCGTCGCCGTGCTCGTCCATCAGGGTGTCCGTGCGCCCGGGGGAGCGGTTGTAGACGGCGACGGTGTTGCCCTCGCGGCTGGCGAGGTTGCGGGCCAGGTTCGATCCCATGACGGCCAGGCCGACGACTCCGATGTTCGCCTGGGCGGTGGGGGTGGACTGTTCTCCGTGGTCGGTCACGGTGCCTCCTTGCGGTCGATGACCCCCGCACACTATTCCTCCGTCCTGCGCCCCCGACAGGCACCGTCGGTGCCCTCCGGGGCGCGGACGACACGAGGAGGCGCGTCTACGCTGGTCCGGACGCCGCCGTCCCCGACACCGAGAGGTCCCCGTGCCTGAGACCCAGCTGCCCGCCCCGATCCCGCCCGTCGTCGTGATGGGGGTGTCCGGCTCCGGCAAGTCCACCGTCGGCGAGCTCCTCGCGCGGACGGCCGGCGTCCCCTTCGTCGACGCCGACGACCTCCACCCGCAGGCCAACCGCGACAAGATGGCCGCCGGCCACGCGCTCGACGACGACGACCGTGCGCCCTGGCTCGAGATCGTCGCGCAGCGCATCCGCGACGCCGGGGAGGACGGCGTGGTCGTCGCCTGCTCGGCACTGAAGCGCCGCTACCGGGACGTGCTCCGCGGCGGCGACCCGCGCCTCCGGTTCGTGCACCTCACCGGCGTGCGCGAGCTCGTCGCCGAGCGGCAGAAGGCACGCAAGGGGCACTTCATGCCGCCCGGGCTGATGGAGTCGCAGTTCGCGACCCTCGAGCCGCTCGGCGACGACGAGCCGGGCTTCGGCGTCGACGTGTCCGCGGGTCCCGACGAGATCGTCGCGGAGGCGCTGGCTCGTCTCGACGGACGCTGACGTCCGTCGGCACGGGACGCTGACGACCCGTGACGGCGCCGGGGTTGGCGACACGCCCGGGTGGCCTGTAGCCTGGGTGTCGACTTCGGCGAGGGGTGCTCCGGCACCCGTTATCGACGCGGTAGGCAGGCACTCGGTCTCGTGACATCGTCCCCACGGCTGCGAGGTCCCTCCTCACGCGATCTGCGTTCGAGTTGACATCGACCCACACATCCCGGGCCGCCAGGCCCGCAGAAACGGAGACATCCATGGCTGACGACAACACCCTGTCCGCTCTCGTCCGCACCAGCTTCGGCAAGGGCGCGGCCCGCAAGATCCGCGCGAACGACCAGATCCCCGCGGTCATCTACGGCCACGGCACCGACCCCCAGCACGTCACGCTGCCCGGCCACGAGACGATGCTCATCACGCGTCGCTCGAACGCGCTCATCACCCTCGACATCGAGGGCGCCCAGCAGCTCGCCCTCGTCAAGGACATCCAGCGCGACCCGGTCAAGCAGGTCATCGAGCACATCGACCTCATCGTCGTCCGCCAGGGCGAGAAGGTCGAGGTCGACGTCCCCGTGCACATCGAGGGCGAGTCCGCTCCCGGCACGATCCACGTCGTCGAGCTCAACGCCATCACGCTCGAGGTCTCGGCCACCGCGATCCCGCAGTCGGTCGTCGTCTCGATCGAGGGCCTCGAGGACGGCGCGCAGGTGCACGCCTCCGACGTCGTCCTCCCCGAGGGCGCCTCGCTCGTCACCGACGCCGAGGTGCTCGTCACGAGCGTCTCCGTCCCGCAGCTCGACCTCACCACCGACGCCGTCGACGACGAGTCGGGCGAGGCCGCCGAGGCCGAGGGCGACGTGCCCTCGATCGAGGACGAAGAGCGCTCCGAGTAACGACCGGTCCGAGCACCCGCACCACCAGCACCACCGCACCACGGCGTCGTCCGCGACGCCGACCGCCTGACAGCCCCGCGTGTCTCCCGAGGAGGACCATCCCGTGGACGACTCGCAGTGGCTCGTGGTCGGGCTCGGCAACCCCGGGCCCGACTACGCCGGCACCCGGCACAACGTCGGACAGATGGTGCTCGCCGAGCTGGCGCACCGCCTGTCGACGAGCTTCAAGAACCACCGCACCAACGCGAGCGTCGCGGAGGGCCGCCCCCAGCCGGGCGGCCCCCGCTTCGTCCTCGCCGCTCCCCGCAGCTTCATGAACCTGTCGGGCGGCCCCGTCGCCGCGCTGCTGAAGTACTACGACCTCGACGTGTCGCGGCTGATCGTCGTGCACGACGAGCTCGACATCGACTTCGACTCCATCAAGCTCAAGCAGGGCGGCGGACACGGCGGCCACAACGGGCTGCGCGACATCATCGCCGCCACCGGCTCGAACGAGTTCCTGCGCGTGCGCGTCGGCATCGGTCGTCCGCCTGGCCGGCAGCCCGCCGCCGACTACGTGCTCAAGGCCTTCTCGTCGACCGAGCGCAAGGAGCTCCCGCTGCTGCTCGGCGACGCCGCCGACGCGGTCGAGATGATCGTCGCCGACGGCCTCACCGCGGCGCAGCTCAAGTTCCACACCGCGAAGGCCTGAGCCGGGCCCTGCTCGCCCGCGACCTGCTGCTCAGCCCCACCCGGGCAGGGCACCGCTGACCGGCGCACTGTCGGCTGTGCCGAGTAGCCTTGTCGGGTGATACTCGCGGGCTTGATCAAGGCGCTGTCGCGCGCCTCCACGTACTCCTCCGCCCTCGACCGGGCTGATCGCAGCACTGACTTCTCGGTGGTCGACGGCCTGCGCGTGCCGCTCCTCGCGGGGCTGCTCGCCAGGCGCGCCGGGCCCCAGGCCATGCTCGTGGTCACCGCCACCGGTCGCGAGTCCGAGGCCGTCCGCCTGTCCCTCGCCAGCTACGTGCCGGGCGCCGAGGTCATCGAGTTCCCCGCGTGGGAGACCCTGCCGCACGAGCGCCTCAGCCCGAGCGCCGAGACCGTGGGCAAGCGCATCCACGCGCTCCGTCGCCTCGCCGCCTGGTCGGCCGAGGCCGCGACTGCGGCCGCCGCCGCGGGCTCGACCGGCGACGCGGCTCCCGGCGTGCGTCCGCTCGTCGTCGTCGCGGGCGTCCGCGCGGCCCTGCAGCCCGTCTCCGACAACCTCGCCGACATCGACCCGGTCGTGCTGACCGTCGGCGACCGCGGCCACGACCTCTCCGCGATCGCCCTGCGGCTCGTCGACCTCGCGTATGCGCGCGTCGACATGGTCACCCGGCGCGGCGAGTTCGCGGTGCGCGGCGGCATCCTCGACGTGTTCCCGCCGACGGCCGAGCACCCGGTGCGCGTCGACTTCTTCGGCGACGAGGTCGATCAGCTCCGCACCTTCTCGGTGGCCGACCAGCGCAGCCTCGAGGGCGTCGTGAGCACGGTCGAGCTGCCGCCGAGCCGCGAGATGCTGCTCACCGCGCCCGTGCGCCAGCGTGCCCGCGAGATGCAGCACGAGTTCCCGGGCCTCGCCCAGATGCTCGCCAAGATCGCCGAGGGCATCCCGGTAGAGGGGATGGAGTCGCTGGCGCCGGCCCTGGTCGACCGTCTCGTCCCGCTCACCCACTACCTGCCGGCGGGCGCCTCCGTCGCCGTGCTCTCGCCCGAGCGCGTGCAGTCGCGGGCCAAGAGCCTCGCCGAGACGAACCGCGAGTTCCTGTCCGCGGCGTGGAACGCCGCGACCGCCGGGGCCGCCGCCCCGATCGACCTCGACGCCGGCGACTTCCTCGCGCTCCGCGACCTGCGCGCGGCGGCCGGCGACCGCGCGTGGTTCACGTTCAGCGGCTTCGACTCGGGCGAGGTGCTCACCGACGACGAGGCGGTCCAGGCGGCAGGCGACTACGTCCGTGTCGAGGCCGCACCCGTGCCGAGCTTCAGCGGGCACGCCGAGGGCGCGCTCGACCACGTCGTCGGCCGCGTGCAGGACGGCTGGAGCGTCGTGGTCACCGCACGGGGCACCGGGCTCGTCGAGCGTGCCCGCGACGTGCTGTCCGAGCAGGGCGTCGCCGCGCGCCTCGTCGACGCGCTGCCCGACGAGCTCGAGCAGGGCGTCGTGCACCTCGTCGCCGGGGGAGTCGAGGCCGGCTTCGAGCTGCCGTCCGCCAAGATCGCCGTCCTCGGCGAGAGCGACTTCTACGGCCGGTCGGCGAACTACGACTCCCGCCAGGTCAAGAAGCTCGCGAGCCGCCGCAAGAACGTCGTCGACCCGCTGCAGCTCAAGCCGGGCGACGTGGTGGTGCACCAGACCCACGGCATCGGCAAGTTCCTCGAGCTGACCAGTCGCGAGGTCTCCTCCGGCGGCCGCAACGCCGTCAAGAACAGCCGCGAGTACCTCGTGCTCGAGTACGCGCCCTCCAAGCGCGGCTACCCCGGCGACAAGCTCTACGTGCCCACCGACCAGCTCGACCTGCTCAGCCGCTACGTCGGCGGCGAGGCGCCCTCGCTCAGCAAGATGGGCGGCAGCGACTGGGCCTCGGCGAAGAGCAAGGCCCGCCGGGCCGTCCGCGACATCGCGGTCGAGCTCGTCAAGCTGTACTCGGCGCGGATGGCGTCGAAGGGGCACGCGTTCCCGCCCGACACCCCGTGGCAGCGCGAGCTCGAGGAGGCCTTCCCGTTCGCCGAGACGCCCGACCAGCTCACGACGATCGACGAGATCAAGGCCGACATGGAACGGCCGATCCCGATGGACCGCCTGCTCTCGGGCGACGTGGGCTACGGCAAGACCGAGGTGGCCGTGCGGGCCGCGTTCAAGGCGATCCAGGACGGCAAGCAGGTCGTGATGCTCGTGCCGACGACGCTGCTCGTCAAGCAGCACTTCGACACGTTCAGCGAGCGCTTCGCCGGGTTCCCCGTGCACCTGCGGAGCCTCAGCCGCTTCCAGTCCGCGAAGGAGAGCAAGGAGACCATCAAGGGGCTCGGCGACGGCACGGTCGACATGGTCATCGGCACCCACCGCCTCCTGAGCGAGGGCATCGCCTACAAAGACGTGGGGCTGGTGATCATCGACGAGGAACAGCGGTTCGGCGTCGAGCACAAGGACGCCCTGAAGAAGCTCAAGACCAACGTCGACATCCTCGCCATGTCCGCGACGCCCATCCCCCGGTCGCTCGAGATGGCCGTGACCGGCATCCGCGAGATGTCGACCCTCGCGACGCCTCCGGAGGACCGGCACCCGATCCTCACCTTCGTGGGGCCCGAGGGCGAACGGCAGAAGGCCGCGGCGATCCGACGAGAGCTGCTGCGCGAGGGCCAGGTCTTCTACGTGCACAACCGCGTCTCGAGCATCAACCGGGTCGCTGCCGAGATCGCCGAGCTCGTGCCGGAGGCGCGGGTCGCGGTGGCGCACGGCCAGATGGCCGAGTCCACCCTCGAGCAGGTCATGGTCGACTTCTGGGAGCGCAAGTTCGACGTGCTCGTCTCGACGACGATCATCGAGACGGGCCTCGACATCGCCAACGCGAACACCCTGATCATCGACCGTGCCGACAAGTACGGCCTCAGCCAGCTGCACCAGCTCCGCGGCCGGGTCGGTCGCGGCCGCGAGCGCGGCTACGCCTACTTCCTCTACGACCCGGACAAGCCGCTGAGCGAGACCGCGCAGGACAGGCTGGAGACGATCGCCGCCAACAACGAGCTCGGCGCCGGCATGCAGGTGGCCCTGAAGGACCTGGAGATCCGCGGGGCGGGCAATCTGCTCGGCGGTGAGCAGTCCGGCCACATCGCGGGCGTCGGCTTCGACCTCTACCTCCGGATGATCGGCGAGGCGGTCGGCGCGTTCCGCGGCGACGTGGCCGAGGGGCAGACCGAGCTGCGGCTCGAGCTGCCCGTCGACGCCCACATCCCCGACGAGTACGTCGAGAGCGAGCGCCTCCGGCTCGAGGCGTACCAGAAGCTCTCGACGGCCAGCGCTCCGACCTCGAGCGACGACCAGATCGACTCGGTGCTCGACGAGCTCACCGACCGCTACGGGACGCCGCCGGCCTCGGTGCTCGCGCTGATCGAGGTCTCCCGCCTCCGGCGAGCGGCGCAGAAGGCCGGGCTCAGCGAGGTCGTCGTCATGGGCAGCAACCTGCGCGTCGCCGGCGCCGACCTGGCGGACAGCATGCAGGTGCGCCTGCAGCGCCTCTACCCGGGGGCTCGGTGGTTCGGCCAGACGAACTCGGTCAGCGTCCCCCTGCCGGTGCGGCACGGGGAGGGGCTGGTCGACGCCGAGCTCATCCTCTGGGTCGAGCAGCTGATGACCTCGATCTACGGCGCGGACGTGCCGCGGCCCGCCGTCGACGGCGTCGCCCCCACGGCCTGACCCGACGGGCGGCCCTCTCGGCCGCCCGTCCACGACGACCCCGGCGGTCAGACGAGGAGGAGCGGTGCACGGCGACACAGGACTCGAGGCCGAGGTCAGAGAGCTCTCCGACGTGGTCGAGGCCCTGCTCGCCGACCAGGGCGGCTGCGAGTGGAACCGCGCGCAGACGCACGAGTCGCTCGTCACCTACCTGGTGGAGGAGTGCGCGGAGCTGGTCGAGGCGATCGAGGACGGCACGGTCGACGATCGTCGCGAGGAGCTCGGCGACGTGCTCTACCAAGTGGTCCTGCACGCGGCGATCGCGGCCCGCGCCTCCGACGGTGCCTTCGACCTGGCCGACGTCGTGCGCGACGTCCGGCTCAAGACCGTGCGTCGGCACCCGCACGTGTTCGGCGGAGAGGACGCGGCCGACGTGGACGACATCGTCCGCCTCTGGAGCGCCGCGAAGGCCGTCGAGAAGGCGAGCCGGTCGAGCGTCTACGACGGCGTGCCACGTGGGCTGCCGGCGCTCTCCCGCGCTCAGAAGCTGGAGGGCAGACGCGTAGCCGCCGGGGCCCCTCCGGCGGTCAGGCGAGCTGCGGGTGCCGACGCCGGGGCCGACGACGAAGCCGGTGCTGACGCGGACGCCGCCGATGCCGAGCTCGCCTGGGGGCGTGACCTGCTCGACGTCGTGGACAGGGCTGGCCGGGACGGCCTCGACGCCGAGCGGGCACTGCGCCGAGCCGTGCGGGAGCGCGAGACCCTGTTGCGGGCCGCGGAACCACGCCGCGACGACGACTGACCGGTCGGACCCGTCGCAGCGGTCGGACCCGTCGCAGCGGTCGGACCGATCGGACCCGTCGGACCCGTCGGGGAGGGGCGCCTCCCTGACCCGAACAGGGAGGCGCCCGCGCGTGGTCCGGTCGGGACGGGAGACCCACGCGCCTGGGAAGACACGGGCGTCTCGCGACGAATCGACGACAGAGCACACCATCGTCATGACGCTCGTTCCTCCTGGGGATCAGTCCAGGGCGAGCACCGTGACGATTCCCCGAATGTAGCCCCTGTCGGGTGACATGTCAATCGGGGGGGCGAGGCATCCCCGTGGTCGGGCCACCTAGGCGGGCAGATCGGGTCTGTTACTGTCCGGTACGCCTGGTCGGGCCGCGCAGGGCGGAGTCGACCGGCTCCTGGAGGAGCGCCGTCGATGCCCCGCAAGCCGGATCCCACGCGCAAGCCCGAGCTCCTCGGCCAGATCGTCGAGCACCTCCGGGGGCGGTCGCTCGCGACGGTGTCGTTCCGCACCCTCGCCGAGTCCCTCGGGGTCAGCACGTACGTCTTCGTCTACCACTTCGGCAACCGGGCAGAGCTCGTCGCCGAGATCGTCCGCGCGATCGTGGCGCGGGAGGACGACGTCCTGGCCGTCGAGGTGGAGCCGCTCGACGAGGCCGCGTTCGAGGCGCACCTGGCGCGCGCCTGGGCGGCGGCCGTCGACGATCGGGGTCGTGACCTCCGACGCCTCGAGACGGAGGCGGCCCTCCTCGAGGTCGTCGCCGGCGACGAGCAGGGTGCTGCTCGCCGGGCCCCCGAGCGCTGGCCCGCGCACCTCGCCCCGTGGCTCACCGCCCGCGGCGTCCCCGTCGCGGACGCCGAGCGGGCTGCGCAGCGGCTGGCGGCCGTGCTCTGGGCGGCGCAGCTCGACTCCGTCCTCTCGGGCGACGTCGAGCGCGCGTCCGCCGTCGCGGCGACGGCCCGTGCCGATTTCGTCGCCCTCGCACGGCGCTGACGACGGCCCTCGCGGGGCTGACGACAGCCCTCGGGGGCTGGGGATGGGATGACGGACCGGGCGGCACGCCCGGTCCGTCGCGACGCCCCACCGCAGGGAAGGCGGGCGCCAGGTCGGCGGTGCGCAACCCGATTCGCTCCGCCGACGCCTCGACAGTACATGCAATGTCACATACGGGCAAGGGGTGCCCGCCATCGTCCTCCCGTCGGCTCTGGGATGATGGTCGGATGCCGTCAAACGTGACCCCGCCGCGCGGGATGAGAGACTTCCTGCCCGCCGACAAGCGCCGCCGCGAGCGGGTCCTCTCCGTGGTCCGCGACGTCTACCGGGCGCACGGCTTCGACGAGATCGAGACTCCCGTCGTCGAGTCGAGCGAGTACCTCTTCTCGGGCCTCGGGGGCGACAACGAGAAGCAGGTCTTCGCGGTGCTCCGACGTGGTCTCGACGACGAGGCGCTGCGGGCGGCCTCGTCCGCCCTCGAGCTCGCCGACCTCGGCCTGCGCTTCGACCTCACGGTGCCGCTGGCCCGCTTCTACGCCTCGCACCGAGCCGAGCTGCCCACCGTCTTCCGCAGCGTGCAGATCGCGCCGGTCTGGCGGGCCGAGAAGCCGCAGAAGGGGCGCTACCGCCAGTTCGTCCAGTGCGACATCGACATCCTGGGCGAGGCCGGCCAGCTCGCCGAGATCGAGCTGATCTCGGCCACCACCGCCGTCCTGGCCGCCCTCGGCCTCGACGGCACCACGATCAGGGTCAACGACCGTCGCGTGCTCCTCGGGGTGCTGTCGCACTGGGGCGTTCCCGCCGAGCTGCACGACCGTGCGCTCCTCGAGATCGACAAGCTCGACAAGATCGGCGTCGAGGGCGTCGCGGCCCAGCTCGTGTCGATCGGCGTCGAGGCGCCGGGCATCGCCGACCAGCTGGCCCAGCTCGGCGACGCGACCTGGGACTCGGCGACCGCCTCCCCGCCTCCTGCGTGGCTCGACCAGGGGGCGTTCGGCGACCTGCTGGCGCTCCGGGCGGCACTGCCCGAGGCGAGGCTCGTCTTCGACCCGACACTGGTGCGGGGCATGGGCTACTACACGGGCACGATCTTCGAGGTGGCGCACCCCGACTTCTCGTACTCCCTCGGCGGGGGCGGTCGCTACGACGGCATGATCGGGCGGTTCCTCGGCACGGACGTGCCGGCCGCGGGCTTCTCGCTCGGCTTCGAGCGGATCGTCGACCTCGTCGAGCTCGACGACGCCGACGACGACGGCCTCGTCGTCCTCTACGACAAGGCGGTCGCCCCGGTCGAGCTGCTCGCCCTGCAGAAGGCGCTGGTGTCCCGCGGGGAGGCGCGGGTCCGGTTGCAGAAGCGCGCCAAGAACGTCGGGGGCCAGCTCGACGCCCTCGCGGCGGCCGGGTTCCGGCGCTTCGTCGCGGTGCGCGGGGGAGAAGCCCCGGACGACCTCGAGGTGCGGTCCCTGGGCTGACCCCGCCCTGCTCGGCGCCGGTCCGCGCGGCTAGGATCGACACGACCGCGTGCCCCGCACGCACACCGACGACTAAGGAGTTCATCCGTGGCAGAAATCGACGCAGTAGGCGCACGCGAGATCCTCGACTCGCGGGGCAACCCGACGGTCGAGGTCGAGGTCCTGCTCGACGACGGGACCGTGTCGCGCGCGGCCGTCCCCTCGGGCGCATCGACCGGGGCCTTCGAGGCCTACGAGCTGCGCGACGGCGACGAGAGCCGCTACCTCGGCAAGGGCGTCCTCAAGGCCGTCGCCGCCGTGATCGACGAGATCGGCCCCGAGGTCGAGGGCATGGACGCGACCGACCAGCGCCTCGTCGACGCCGCCATGATCGAGCTCGACGGCACCGAGAACAAGTCGCGCCTCGGCGCGAACGCCATCCTCGGCGTCTCGCTCGCCGTCGCCCGCGCCGCGGCCGACTCGGCCGACCTGCCGCTGTTCCGCTACCTCGGCGGCCCGAACGCGCACACCCTGCCCGTGCCGATGCTCAACGTCATCAACGGCGGCTCGCACGCTGACAGCAACGTCGACATCCAGGAGTTCATGATCCTGCCGATCGGCGCGACGTCGTTCGCGGACGCCCTCCGCTGGGGTGCCGAGACCTACCACGCGCTCAAGAGCGAGCTGAAGTCGAAGGGCCTGTCGACGGGCCTCGGCGACGAGGGCGGCTTCGCGCCGAACCTCGAGAGCAACCGTGCCGCGCTCGACCTGCTGGTCGAGGCGATCACCAAGGCCGGCTTCACCCCCGGCAAGGACATCGCGCTCGGCCTCGACGTCGCCTCCAGCGAGTTCTACGCCGACGGCTCGTACACGTTCGAGGGCGAGAAGCGCGACTCCGCGTTCCTCGCCGGCTACTACGCCGACCTCGTGTCGGCCTACCCGCTCGTCACCATCGAGGACCCCCTCGACGAGGACGACTGGGAGGGCTGGGCCCACCTGACGAGCGAGATCGGCTCGAAGACGCAGATCGTGGGCGACGACCTGTTCGTGACGAACCCCGAGCGCCTCGCCCGCGGCATCGCCGCCGGCGCCGCGAACTCGATCCTCGTCAAGGTCAACCAGATCGGCACGCTGACCGAGTCGCTCGACGCCGTCTCGCTCGCGCAGCGCAGCGGCTACACGACCGTGCTGTCGCACCGCTCCGGCGAGACCGAGGACACGACGATCGCCGACCTCGCCGTCGCGACCGACGCGGGCCAGATCAAGACGGGCGCCCCCGCCCGCAGCGAGCGCGTCGCGAAGTACAACCAGCTGCTCCGCATCGAGGAGGAGTTGGGCGACGCAGCAAGCTACGCCGGCTACTCGGCGTTCCCGCGCTTCTCGGCGTAGCGCCACAGAGCCGTGCCCGACGGGGCCCACGTCCTCGACGTGGTCCCCGCACCGAGGCCCGTTCCCCCTGGGGAGCGGGCCTCTCGGCGTTCCGTGACCCTGCCCCCTCGCGGGTCGTCTACCCTCGGGAGCATGCCCCGTGAGTCCCCGACCCGACGCGTGCCCGTCGCCTTCGCGTCGCGCGAGACCGCCGCGGGCGGCTGGCTCCGCAGCATCCGCTTCTCCGGCTTCAGCCTGCTGATGCTCGTCATCCTCGTGCTGTTCGTGGTCGTGCTCGCGCCGTCGCTCCGCACCCTGGTCCAGCAGCAGCAGCAGATCGCGTCCCTCCAGCAGGACGTGCGCGACCAGCGCGACGACGTCGACGACCTCCAGGGCGACGTCGCGCGGTGGAGCGACCCCGCGTACATCGAGGCCCAGGCCCGGGACCGGCTGCTCTACGTGTACCCCGGCGAGTACAGCTACCTCGTGATGGGTGCGGACGCCGACGCGTCGTCGCCGTCGCAGGCGCCCATCAGCGACACGCTCCAGACCCCGCAGGTCGACTGGGTCGCCGCGATGATGTCGTCCGTGATCGACGCCGGCCTCAGCGACGAACCCGCGACCGAGCTGGTCGCGCCCGACATCGGCGGCGCGCCCCTGCCGTCCTCCACGACAGGCGGCACGCCGTGACGACCCCTCCCTTCGAGCCCGTCAGCGAGCGCGACGTCCAGCTCGTCACCGCGATGCTCGGTCGCCCCGCCCGCGACGTGATCGGCATCCCCGCACGCTGCGTCTGCGGCAACCCGACCGTCGTCGCGACGAAGCCGCGCCTCGGCGACGGCACTCCGTTCCCGACGCTCTACTACCTGTGCCACCCGGGGGCCACCGCCGCGATCTCGACCCTCGAGGCGAACGGCGTCATGGCCGAGCTGACCGAGCTGCTCGCCGCGGACGACGACCTCAGGAGGCGCTACCACGACGCCCACGACGCCTACCTCGCCGACCGCGAGGGCATCGAGCACGTGGCCGAGATCGCGCACGTGACCGCCGGGGGCATGCCCGAGCGCGTCAAGTGCCTGCACGCCCTCGCCGGGCACGCCCTCTCGGCGGGGCCGGGCGTCAACCCGCTCGGCGACCTCGCCGTCGAGCGCTCGAGCTGGAGCCCCGACGTGTGCCGCTGTGGCGACTACCTGGGCGAGGCGGGCGACGAGGCGGCGGCGGCCGACGGGACCGCTCCGAGCGCGGCGACCGGTGCGGGCGGCGTGACCGCCGCCTCCTCCGCTCCGCCCGAGGCAGGCTGACGCAGGTGCGCCGCACCGGGGGGCGCGCGGCGACCAGGGCGCTGGCGACGAGCGTGCTCGTGGTGGCGACGGCCGCGGGTCTCACGCTCGCGCCCGCCGCGGCGGCGTCCGCCGACAGCATCCGCGACGCGCAGTACTGGCTGTCCGACTACGGGGTGCAGCAGGCGTGGCAGACGACGCGCGGCGCGGGCGTCACGGTCGCCGTGATCGACACGGGCGTCGACGGCTCCGTCCGCGAGCTGCAGGGTGCCGTCGTCGGGGGCACGGACATGTCCGGGCAGGGCTCCGCCGACGGTCAGCGCCCGGTCGGCTCCGACGACCCAGCCCACGGGACCCTCGTCGGCTCCCTGCTCGCGGGACGAGGCACGGCGACCGGCGACGGCGTGATCGGCGTCGCGCCCGAGGCCGACCTCCTGTCGATCTCGGTGGGCTTCGGCGCCGGCGCGGTCGACTCCGACCAGCAGATCGCCGACGCCGTCACCTGGGCCGTCGACCACGGCGCCGACGTGATCAACATGTCCCTGACCCGCAACACCCTCGACTGGCCCACGAGCTGGGACGAGGCGTTCCTGCACGCGCAGGAGGAGGACGTCGTCGTGGTCGCGGCGGCGGGCAACCGCGGCAGCGGCACGACCGAGGTCGGCGCGCCCGCCACGATGCCGGGCGTCCTCACCGTCGCCGGCGTCGACCGGTCGGGCGCGGCGAGCTTCGACGCCTCCAGCCAGGGCATCACCATCGGCGTCTCGGCCCCCAGCGAGAAGCTCGTCGGCGTCGGCCCGGGCGACGTGCACTACAGCTGGAGCGGCACCAGCGGCGCGACGCCCCTCGTCGCCGGCATGGTCGCCCTCGTGCGGAGCGCGCACCCCGAGCTCGGCGCGGCCGACGTGATCAACAGGGTCGTCTCGACGGCCGACCCGAGGGGCGCCTCGCAGCCCGACCCGCTCTACGGGTACGGCCTCGTCGACGCGGCCGCCGCCGTCCAGCGCACCGTCGCGCCCGTCACGGCGAACCCGATGGGCGACCTCGCCGAGTGGATCCGGGTGCACCGACGGGCCGACGCCCCCGCGCCGAGCGCCGGTGCGGTGGCCCCGGTCGAGCCCGCGCCGGTGCCGACGCCGCAGAGCGACGGCGACCATCCCCTCCGTGCGCTGCTCCCGACGGTCGAGTCGATGCGCTCGACCGGCCTGCCGCTGATCGTCTTCGCGGTCTTCGGCGCGGCGCTCGTCGCCGTCGGGGCGGGCGCGGTCCGCCAGTTCAGGCGACGACACGAGCAGGAGTAAAGTCGTCGTGCCACCCCACCACCTCGAGGAGTTCACCCCTGTGCCCAAGATCCTGATCGTCGGCGGCGGCTACGCCGGTTTCTACACAGCCTGGAAGCTCGAGAAGTGGCTGCGCGCCGGGGAGGCGGAGGTCACGATCGTCGACCCGCTGCCGTACATGACGTACCAGCCGTTCCTCCCGGAGGTGGCAGCCGGCTCCATCGAGCCGCGTCACGCGGTCGTCTCGCTGCGTCGTCACCTGAAGAACACGAACGTCGTCACGGCCAAGGTCACCAAGGTCGACCACGCCACGAAGACGGCGACGATCACGCCCGAGGTCGGCGACCCGTGGACGGTCGACTACGACCAGGTCGTCATGACCGCCGGCGCCGTGTCGCGCACGTTCCCGATCCCGGGCGTCGCCGACGAGGCGATCGGCCTCAAGACCATCGAGGAGGCGGCGGCGATCCGCGACAAGCTCCTCACCAACTTCGCGGCGGCCGCGAACCTGCCCGCCGGTGCCGCACGCGACCGTCTGCTGACCGTCACGGTCGTCGGTGGCGGCTTCGCCGGCATCGAGGTGTTCGCCGAGCTGCGCAGCTTCGCCAGCGACCTGCTCAAGAAGTACCCGCAGCTCACCATCGACGACACGCACTTCCACCTCGTCGAGGCCATGGGCCGGATCATGCCCGAGGTGTCGCTCGAGACCAGCCACTGGGTGCTCAAGAACCTCGCCGAGCGCGCCGCCACGGTGCACCTCGACACGCAGCTGAAGTCCGCCGTGGGCGGCGTCATCGAGCTCTCGACGGGCGAGTCGTTCGAGTCCGACCTGATCGTCTGGACGGCCGGCGTCATGGCCAACCCGATGGTGCGCAGCACCGACCTGCCCCTCGAGGAGAGGGGGCGGATCACCGTCAAGGCCGACCTCCGTGTCGTCGACGGCGAGACGATCGTCCCCGACGCCTGGGCCTGCGGCGACGTCGCGGCCACGCCCGACCTGACGGGCAAGGGCGTCGGCGGCTTCTGCGTGCCCAACGCGCAGCACGCCGTCCGCATGGGCAAGCACCTCGCCAAGAACATCACCGCGTCGCTGCGCGGCGAGGGCGTCGCCGACTACCGTCACGACAACCTCGGCGCGGTCGCCGGCCTCGGCGTCGGCGTGGGCGTGTTCCAGAGCGGCAAGTTCGTGCTCAAGGGCCTGCCGGCCTGGGCTGCGCACCGTGGCTACCACGGCCTCGCGATGCCCTCGTTCGAGCGCAAGTTCCGCGTCGCCACCGGCTGGTGGAACAACTTCTGGCTCGGTCGCGACATCGTCTCGCTCGACAACCGCGAGCGTCCCCGCGCCGCCTTCGAGGAGTTCGCGTCGCGCCCGAAGACCGAGGTCGCCGCCCCGGCCGCCCCTGCGACGCCCGAGCTCGGCAAGGTCGCCGGCGAGCCCGGCCCGGCCTACGCCAACCCGGCCGACGAGAAGGGCGCGCCCGCCGAGGGCGAAGCCGAGAAGCCGGTCCGCAAGGCTCCCGCCCGCAAGCCGGCGGCCAAGAAGCCGGCCGCGAAGGCCGACGCCGACGCTGCGGTGCCTGCCGACGCCGGGCGCGGCTCGCTGTCGACCAGCGACTGACTCGACCAGCACTCACGACGCCCGCCCGCTGATCCCAGCGCGGCGGGCGTCGTCGTGTCGTCACCTGGATCGTAGGCTGGGGGCACGCCCTCGTAGCCCAACGGTCAGAGGCAGGCGACTTAAAATCGCTTCAGTCAGGGTTCGAATCCCTGCGGGGGCACTCCGCTCCGCTCCGGCCCCCGCCGGGATCCGAACCCTGACGCGGCCCGACGACGCTGCCGCGTCGTCCCCGTGCGGGGGCACTCCAGCTCCTCCTCCCCTTCCCCTCGGCGTGAGCCGTCACGAATGCCTGCGACGCGCCACTGAGGCAGCACGTCCTGACGGTTCGCGTCCGCGCCTCGGGCGGGGGAGGGAAGGAAGAGCGGCTAGAGCGCGCGGCGGGCCGGCTCCACGTAGGTCGCCCACAGCCAGGCCGCGACCGCGAGCAGGGCCGCGACGAGGCTCGCCAGCAGCAGCGCCGGCAGCGGGAACGACGAGGAGGGGGCGCCCACGAACACGGCGGCCGCGACGGACACCCCCACCACGGCCAGGACCGTGTAGACGCCCGGCGACCACGCCCACACGTGCCGTCCCGGCATCGAGCCGAGCGGCAGCAGCTGGACGACCAGGGAGCCGAGGCCGGCGAGGCAGACCGTGGCGAGGGCCTCCCGGCCGAGCTGCGGCCAGGCGCCCGGTGCGTCGACGAGGCCGTGCAGCACCCAGGCCGCAGCGGGGACGACGACGGTCGCAGCGAGCTGGACCGCCGCGGCGATGCCGCGGTCGCGCCGACCCGGGCTCCGTCCCGCGCCGACGGCGTGGCCGCCGCTGTGACGCACGGCGCCCAGGGTCCCGACGAGCAGCACGCCGAGCACGAGCGCGGGATCGAGGGAGAAGACCCGGGTGGCTCCGCAGGCGACCACCGCGGCCAGCAGCAGGCCGGGCGACATCCGGACACGGACGGCGAGGCCGAGGCGTCGGGCGACGAGCACCGCGGGGAGGACGACCACGAGGCCGTTCAGCACGACGAGCCCCAGCACGATCCCCGCGAGGAGACGCGCGTACTGCACCTGTCCGTCGACGCCCGCGGCCACGGCGATGGCGGCGGCGCCTCCTGCCAGGGCGAGGCCGGCGGCGACGCGGGGGTCGATGGTGCCCCGGTTGAACGAGGTGGGCAGCTCGGACGACCGGTTGCGACCGGTCAGACGGGCTGCGCGGGGGCGGAGCCGGCCGCGGGCTGCGGCCGCCGCGAGCCGGGAAGGCCCCGCGACGAGGACGAGGAACAGCAGCGCCACCGCTGCGCCCAGCGGCCAGACCGGGCCGCCGAGCGTCTGGGCGAGCGTGGGCAAGCCGGCGCCGAACGTCGTCGCGGTCGCCCAGGTGCCGGTCTGCGTTCCCTGGCCGACGCCGGGGGGCGTGCCGGCGCCTCCTTCACCGCCGGGTCCGGTCGGAGGAGGCGTGGTCGTCGATCCTCCGTCGGACGGTCCGGGGGGAGCGGTCGAGGGCGGCACCGCACCGGGGGAGGGCGTCGCCGTCGCACCGGGTCGCGGCGTCGCCGTGGCTCCCGGCGCGGCCGGGGCGGCGGCCGCAGCGCCCACCGTGACCCGCACGGCCGCGCTCGGCGGCCCGAAGTTCCCGGCCGGGTCGACGAGGGCGGCCTGGACCAGCCGGTCGCCGTCGGCGAGCTCGCTGCCCCCGGCGGTGCACGACCAGGTCCCTCCGCCCGAGACGGTGGCCTGACAGACCGGCGTGCTGTCGACGTAGACGGTCGCGAGGGCCCCGGCCTCGCCCGTGCCGGAGACGGCGAGGGGCAGGGCGGCGACGCGCTGGCCGGACGTCGGGCTCGTCACGACCGGCACCGCGGGGGCGTCGCGGTCGACGGTGACGCTCGACGGCCGCGAGGAGGCGGAGACGGGGACGGCGGGCACGGCGGAGGACGACTGCACGGCACGCACGTCGTGGCGGCCGGAGGGGAAGCTCGCCGCGGGCAGCACGGCGAGCCAGCCGCCGTCGGCCGAGGCGGTCGCCGTGGCGGTGGCCCCCGAGCCCGAGGTCACGGTGACCACGGCGCCGGGGAAGGCGGTGCCGCCGAGCTTGGCGCCGACGAGCAGACCCGAGCCGACCGTCGGTGCGGCGAGGACCGAGAAGGAGGCGGAGGTCGCGGGATCGACGTCGGTGTGGTCCAGGTCGGTGACGACGACGGTCCAGCCCGCGCCGCTCGGGACGGTCGCCGTGCAGGTCCAGGAGCCATCCGAGGTCGTCGCCACGGACGCACACAGGTCGCGGTAGGTGCCGTTGCTCGTGAGCGCGACCTTGACCCGGGCCCCGGGGGTCGCGTCGCCGGAGGCCGTGACGGAGCCCGTCGGGCTGTCGGCCACCGGCCCGACCGTCGGGGCGACGGGCGTCGGGCCGGGCGTCGGGGTCGGCGACCCGAGCTGGGGCGACGGCGTCTGCGTGGGGGCCCCCGCCGCCTCCACGGGACCGGCCGGCCCGCCCGTCACGGCGAGCCCGGCCAGCACGGTCCCCAGGACGAGCAGCCACGCGAGCCGAGCCCGACGGGTGCGTCGGCGCACGCCGACAGCGCGTCCGGCGACGGAGGCGGGACGCGGCGAGGGAGAGGTCGTGGTGTCGAGCACTGCTCCCCATTCAGCACGGTGCGTGAGCACCTGTCAATCGGTCGCGCGGACCAGTTCGCGACGACGGTCCGGCATCCGACAGGTGATGTCGAGAGTTACCCCCGAAGACGCCCTGTCCACGGGGAGCCCCCATCCGGCGCATTTATAGTGGCCCACGCATCGACGTGACCCTCGACCGGCATCCCGAGGACGACCGCGACGCGTCCACCCGAGCCGTATCCCCAAGGAGTCACCACCCATGCAACCGGCCCTCATCGCCACCCTGGTCGCCATCGGGATCATCGTCCTGCTCGTCGTGATCGCCGGCATCTACCTCTGGTCGACCTACAACAGCCTGGTCACGCTCAAGGTCCGCGTCGATGAGGCGTGGAGCGACATCACCATCCAGCTGAAGCGCAGGGCCGACCTGATCCCGAACATCATCGAGTCGGTCAAGGGCTACGCGTCGCACGAGGCCAAGGTGTTCCAGAACGTCACGGAGGCGCGGGCCGAGACCCTGGGGGCGCAGACGCCCGCAGAGGCGTCCGCCGCCGAGGGGCACATGCAGACGGCGCTGAAGAGCATCTTCGCCGTGTCGGAGGCCTACCCGCAGCTCCAGGCGAGCCAGAACTTCCTGCAGCTGCAGTCCGAGCTCGTCGACACCGAGGACAAGATCCAGGCCGCACGTCGCTTCTACAACGGCGGCGTCCGCGAGTTCAACACCAAGACGCGCACGTTCCCGAACACGCTCTTCGTGAAGCGCCTCGGCTTCACCGAGCGCGACTTCTTCGAGGTGGCCGAGCCCTCTGCCATCGCCGAGCCGCCGCGCGTCCAGTTCTAGCGACGCGCCTCCGCCAGGGCTCCTGCCATGTACTCGGCCATCGCGCGGAACAAGCGCAACACGGTCTTCATCGTCCTGATCTTCCTGCTCATCGTGGGCGCGCTGGGCTTCGCCGCCTCTGCCCTCTGGAACAGCCCCTCCATCGGGTTCGTCGTCCTCGTCGGCGCCGCGGTCTACGCGCTGATCCAGTACTTCGCGGCCGGTCGCCAGGCGCTCTCGATGAGCGGCGCGCAGGAGGTCGACGCGACGACGGCACCGCGCCTCTGGCGCACGGTCGAGAACCTGTCGATCACCATGGGCATGCCGATGCCGAAGGTGTACGTCGTCGTCGACCCTGCCCCCAACGCCTTCGCGACCGGGCGTGACCCCGAGCACGCGGTCGTCGCGGCGACGACGGGCCTGCTCGCCCTGATGGACGACGCCGAGCTGCAGGGCGTCATGGCGCACGAGATGGGCCACGTGAAGAACTACGACATCCGCGTCTCGACCATGGTCTTCGGCCTGGTCGTGGCCGTCGGGTTCCTGGCCGACGTCCTGATGCGCATGTCGTTCCTCAGCGCGCTCACCGGGGGCCGGAACAACAACAACGGGAACGGGGGCGGCGGCGGCTCGAACCCCGTGTTCCTCGTGCTCGGGCTCGTCGCGATGATCATCGCTCCCCTCGCCGCCGCGGGCGTCCAGGCGGCGGTGTCCCGTCAGCGCGAGTACCTCGCCGACGCGACCGGGGCGCTCACGACCCGCCACCCCGAGGGGCTGGCCAGCGCGCTCGAGAAGCTCGGCGCCTACGGTCGCCCCATGCAGCAGCAGAGCACCTCGATGTCGCACCTGTGGATCAGCGACCCGATGAAGCCGGGCGTCATGGACCGCCTGTTCAGCACGCACCCTCCGCTCGCCGACCGGGTGGCGCGACTGCGCGAGAACGCGACGCGCTTCTAGTCGGGGACGGGACCCGCGCCGGAGCCCGAGGTCACGCCGGAGCCCGAGGCCTGGACGGCGGGCCCGAGCTCGTCGGCGAGGTCGCCTCGAGGGACGACCTCGACCCCGTCGAGCCCTTGCCAGGCGGCGGCCCGGCCGAGCAGCGCCGCGAGGCGCTCGACGTCGACGGGCAGGTCACGCTCGTGCCACGACGCCTGCACGCGCAGGACGCCCGCCTGCCGGTCGCTCTTGAGGTCGACGCGGGCGACGAGCTGGTCGTCCTGCAGCACGGGCAGCACGTAGTAGCCGTGCACCCGCTTCGCCTGGGGCGTGTAGATCTCGATGCGGTAGCGGAACCCGAAGAGGCGCTCGGCCCGGGGGCGGTGCCACACGACGGGGTCGAACGGCGACAGCAGGGCGTCGGCGTCGAGCCGGCGGGGCAGCCGTGCTTCGGCGTGCAGCCACGCCGGGGACGTCCACCCGTCGACCGTCACCGGCCGGACGACGTCGGCGTCGTGCAGCTCGCGGAGGGCCGGCACCACGTCGACCGCCTTCAGCCGCCAGTAGTCGGCGAGGTCGGAGGCGGTCGCGACGCCGGAGGCGCGGGCTGCGCGGGCGACCAGCTGACGGTGCGCGTCGGCCCGGTCGACCTCGACGCCGAGGACCGCGTCGGGCAGGACCTGGTCGGGCAGCGCGTAGACGCGCTCGAAGCGGCGACGGCCGGCGCTCACGAGCGAGCCCACGCGGAAGAGCGCCTCGAGTCCGCGCTTGACGTCGCCCCAGCCCCACCACGGGCCGGTGCGGGTCGGCGACGGGAACAGGTCGGCGTCGTGCTCGACCAGGCTCGCGGGCAGCGGGCCCTTCTCGCGGATCTCGTCGAGCAGCCAGCGGGCCATCTCCGGCTTCGTCGAGAGCCAGGAGCCCTCGTCGGCCCGCCAGCGGCCGTCGTAGTGGCGCATCCGCCACCGCATGAGCGGCCAGGTCGCGACCGGCAGGATCGCCGCCTCGTGCGCCCAGTACTCGACGAACCGGCCGCGAGGCGCGAACACCAGCCGGTCGAGCGCGTCGCGGTCGTACTGGCCCAGCCGGGCGAAGACGGGGAGGTGGTGGCTGCGCTCGAAGACGTTCACCGAGTCGATCTGCAGCAGACCGAGCCGGTCGACGAGACCGGTGAGCTGGCGGGTGCCCACGGTCGTCGAACCCGGGGCCGCCGTCGGCCGGCCGAGGCCCTGCGCCGCCAGGGCGACACGGCGGGCGAGGGCAGGGGAGAGGCGGTCACGGGGCACGGTGCGAGGCTAGCCGTGACCTCCGACGTCGGGCCGGTCCGCGCCTCCTCGATGCATGCCGAGCGGGGCATGGACGACGGGGCGGATCACCACCGGGCCCGCCCTACACTGAGCGCATGATGCGCCGCAGCAGGCTCCCGCGGGGAGCGGCCGAGAAGGTGACCCACCCGAGCGCCCCTCCAGGGGGGGCGCCCGACCCGTCGGTGCCGCGCGGCATGGTGATCGCCGGCGCGTGGTCCTGGCGTGTCCTGCTCGTGGTGGCGGTCGTCGCCGTCTTCGTCTGGCTGGTGATCCAGCTCCGCATCATCGTCATCCCGTTCCTGGTCGCCCTGCTCGTCTCGGCCCTGCTCGTCCCTTTCTCGGGGTGGCTGCAGCGGCACCGTTGGCCGAAGTGGGTCGCGGTCGTCGTGAGCCTCGTCGGCTTCCTGGTCGTCGTCGCGGGGCTCTTCACCCTCGTCGTGCTCCAGATCGTGGACGGCTGGCCGATGCTGCGCGACCGGTCCGTCGCCTCCTACGGCGAGCTCAAGGACTTCCTGCTCGCGTCGCCCCTCCACCTCACCGAGGGGCAGCTGAACGGCTACGTGAGCGACGCGGTCGCCGCGCTGCAGCAGGACAGCCAGCCCCTGCTGCGGGGCGCGCTGTCGATCGGCTCGACGGCGGGCCACGTCGGCGCGGGGCTCGTGCTGATGCTCTTCACGACGATCTTCCTGCTCGTCGGCGGCGGCGAGATCTGGCGCTGGGTGGTCAGGCTGTTCCCGCGTGCCGCGCGCGAGGCCGTCGACGGCGCGGGCCGGGCCGGCTGGCTGACGCTGACGAACTTCGTCAAGGTGCAGATCTTCGTGGCCTTCGTCGACGCCGTCGGCATCGGGCTCGGCGCCCTGCTGCTCGGCTTGCCTCTCGTCGCGCCCATCGCGATCGCCGTGTTCCTCGGGTCGTTCGTGCCCGTCGTCGGCGCCGTCGCCACCGGGGCGATCGCGGTCGTGATCGCGCTCGTCTACAACGGCTGGGTCGTCGCGCTGCTGATGCTCGCGGTCGTGATCCTCGTCCAGCAGATCGAGGGGCACCTCCTGCAGCCCTTCGTCATGGGCAGCGCCGTCAAGGTGCACCCCCTCGCCGTCGTCTTCGCCGTGGCGGCCGGCGCCCTCCTCGCCGGCATCCCCGGAGCGCTCTTCGCGGTGCCCGTCATCGCCGTCCTCAACGTCATGATCGGCTACGTCGCGAGGGGCTCGTGGCGCACGACCCCCCGGCCGACGTCCGCCGACGTCACCTCGCCCGGAAAGGCCACGGATGTCTGACCTCACGATCGCCGGTCCCACCCTGCTCGAGATCGAGGAGGCGCGCGAGCGCGTGTCGCGCGTCGCCCGCGTCACGCCGATGGAGAGCTCGCGGTTCCTCGCCGAGCTGCTCGGGTCGCCGGTGCACCTCAAGTGCGAGAACCTGCAGCGCACCGGCTCGTACAAGATCCGGGGCGCCTACAACCGCCTGACGCAGCTGACCGACGAGGAGAAGTCGCGGGGCGTCGTCGCGGCGTCGGCCGGCAACCACGCCCAGGGCGTCGCCTTCGCCGCCCGCGAGCTGGGCATCGCCGCGACGATCTTCATGCCCGTCGGGGTCGCCCTGCCCAAGCTGCAGGCGACGAGAGAGTACGGCGCCGACGTCGTGCTCAGCGGCCACGACGTCGAGCAGGCGCTGCGCGCGGCCGCCGAGTTCGCCGCGAGCACCGGCGCGGCCCTCATCCCGCCGTTCGACCACCCCGACGTCGTCGCGGGCCAGGGCACCCTCGGCCTCGAGATCCTCGAGCAGGTGCCGGACGTGGACACGATCATCGTGCCCATCGGCGGCGGCGGCCTGATCGCCGGCGTGGCGAGCGCGGTGGCGCAGCAGACCGCGCGGACCGGGCGCTCGGTCCGCGTCATCGGCGTGCAGGCGGCCAACGCCGCCCCCTACGCCGTGTCGATGGCGAGCGGCGTCCGCACCGACATCACGGCCCTGCCGACCATCGCCGACGGCATCGCGGTCGCCCGTCCCGGCGTGCTCAACTTCGAGATCGTGCGCCAGACCGTCGACCAGGTCGTCACGGTCGGCGACGACGACACGGCCCGGGCGATGCTGGTGCTGCTCGAGCGGGCCAAGCTCGTCGTCGAGGCGGCCGGCGCCGTGGGCGTCGCCGCGGTGATGACCGAGCAGGTGCGCGACCTCGGCACGACCGTCATCGTCCTCAGCGGGGGCAACATCGACCCGCTCATGATGGAGAGGGTCATCAGCCGCGGGCTCGCCGCCGCCGAGCGCTACCTCAAGCTGCGCGTCGGGCTGCCCGACCGGCCCGGGCAGCTGACCCGGGTCTCGCAGATCCTGTCCGACGCCAACGCGAACGTCGTCGAGGTGCTGCACACGCGCCACCAGCGAGGCCTGCAGATCAGCGAGGTCGAGCTCGAGCTCAGCGTCGAGACGCGGGGACCGGACCACGTCGAGGACGTCCTGCGCCGCCTCCGCGAGGCCGGCTTCACGCCGAACGTCGACTTCTAGGCGGCCGCACGCCGCCCCGGGGCACGACGGAGGCCCCTGCTCGGCCGAGCAGGGGCCTCCGTCGTGGTCGGCCCCGAGGTCAGGGACCGTGTCGCTCGGGGACGGCGTCGATCAGGGGACGTACGTCTCGACCGCGGTGACCGCGACCATGATCTCCTTGCCGTTCGGAGCGGTGTAGCTGGTCGTCGTGCCGACCTTGACCCCGTTGATGGCCTGGCCGAGCGGGCTCGTCTCGCTGTAGACCGAGAGGTCGCTGCCGGGCGCGATGATCTCGCGGTTGCCGAGCAGGAACGTGCTGGGGTCGCCGGCGATCGTCGCGGTCACGACGGTGCCGGGGCCGACGATGCCGTCGGCGGCGGTGGACTCGCCGACCGTCGCGTGCTTGAGCAGGTTGATGAGGGTGCGGATGCGTGCCTCGATCTTGCCCTGCTCGTCCTTCGCGGCGTGGTAGCCGCCGTTCTCCTTGAGGTCGCCCTCCTCGCGGGCTGCCTCGATGCGGCCCACGATCTCGGCTCGGCCCTCGCCGCTCAGCGTCTCGAGCTCGGCCTGGAGGCGGTCGCGGGCGTCGGGCGTCAGCCAGGTGGTGGCGTCGTTGTCTTGGCTCATGGTGTCTCCGTCCGTGCGGCGGCCTGCTCGTGCGGCGGCCCTGTCCGCGGGAGCGGGAGCCGCGCGCCCGGTCAGGGCACGCCCACCGAAAAAAGGAGACCGGCCGAGTGGCCGGTCTCGTGGGTGTCCGCGCAGTCTACGGAAGCCAGCACTCGTAGATCAAGCCTGTCACGGCGCGTTCGCTGGTCGCGAGGGAGGTCGTGTAGGTCGTGGAGTACGTGCTCGAGGCCGGCAGGTGCACGACCTTCCAGCCCACGATGCTGAACTTCTGGTTCTGTGCCTGGACGGCGCAGCTGACCTCGGCGCCCGGCGGCGTGCTGATCGTGTACTGCACGTCGACCGCTCGGTCGTCGAGCACGGTGTAGCCCACGTCGGTGCTCTCGAGCTTCGCGCCGTCGCCGTCGAAGGCGGCGAAGACGACCCACGCGGCGAAGACCACGACGAAGGAGGCGGCGACCGCGACCGCGATCCAGCGCCCGCGACGACGGGTGCCGCTGCTGCGCCCGTAGCGGGCGTCGAGCCTGGCCGTCTCGCCGTCGGGTCGGCCGTCGGAGGCGCCGCCGACGGGCTGCTCGGGCGCAGCGGCCGGCGATGGTGCGGGGGGCTTGGACGCCACGGGAACTCCGTCCGATTATCCTTGTCCCGAGGGTAGCAACGTCTGCCCTGCACGAATTGTGAGGAACCCGTGACCCTGCGCCTCTTGGCCGTCCACGCCCATCCCGACGACGAGTCCAGCAAGGGCTCGGCGACCTACGCCTACTACCGCAGCCTCGGCGCCGAGGTGCTCGTGGTCAGCTGCACCGGGGGCGAGCAGGGCTCGATCCTCAACGAGCAGCTCGAGGCGCGGGCGCACGCCGAACGCGACATCGCGGGCCTGCGGGTGCACGAGATGCGAGCTGCCCAGGAGGCGATGGGCATCGACCACGTCTGGCTCGGCTACGCCGACTCCGGGCTGCCCGCCGAGGGCGAGCCCGTCGCGGTCAACTCGTTCGCGACCATCCCGCTCGAGATCAGCGCCGAGCCCCTCGTCGCGGTGATCCGCCGGTTCCGGCCCCAGGTGCTCGTGACGTACGACGAGATCGGCGGCTACCCGCACCCGGACCACATCCGCACCCACGAGATCTCGATGGAGGCGTTCCGGGCCGCCTCCGACGCCTCGCGCTACCCGGCCGCGGGCGAGCCCTGGCAGATCGACAAGGTCTACTACGACCGCATGTTCAGCGCCGGCCGCGTCGGTGCGATGATCACGCACCTGAAGGCCGAGGACCCCGAGTCGCCGCTGATCGAGCGCCTCACCGAGATGCTCGAGCGCTTCAGCGACCGGCCCGACCTCGCCACGACGCACGTGCCGGTGTCGGAGTTCTTCCCCGTCCGCGACGCGGCCCTGCGCGCGCACGCCAGCCAGGTGCCGCTCGACAGCGCCTTCTTCTTCTGGCCGCACGACCTCCAGGTCGCCGCCTGGCCCACCGAGGACTTCCAGCTGGTCGAGTCCCGCGTCGACTCGCCCGTGCCCGAGACCGACCTCTTCGCCGGCGTCGCCGACCCGGACACCGGCCTCGTGGGGGTGCAGGCCCGATGAGCGCCGCAGGTGACCTCGTGCTGACGGCGGCCGTGCGCCTCCTCGCGCAGCCGTCGACCCCCGACGCGACGCTGCCGCCGTCGACGGTGCCCGACGTCGACGTCACGCCCGGCGTGTGGGGCTTCGTCGCCATCGCGTTCGTCGCGATCGCGACGGTGCTGATCATCGTCGACATGACCAGGCGCGTGCGCCGCACCCGGTACCGCGGCGAGGTCCGCGAGCAGATCGAGGCCGAGCGCGCCGAGGCGGACGCCGCGGCGGCGGGGCTCGACGACGAGCCGCGTCCGCAGCTCGGCGACGGACCGCGTGGCGGTCTCGACGACGACGGCCGCGATCGTCCCGGGCGTCCCTAGGCGGCTGCGCCTGCCGTGGTGCCGGACGCGGCAGTCGCGGCGGCCTCGCGGGCCTCGAGCTCGTGACGGCGCTCGCGCAGCAGGTGGCCGGCCAGCGCGACGAGCAGCGTCAGCCCGCCCGCGACGCCCATGCCGACGCCGATGTGCACCTGCAGCAGCAGAGCCCCGATGCCCGCACCGGCCAGGATCAGCAGGACGGCGAGCACGCGGCGCGGGAAGTTCTTGCCCGTGCCGCCCGCGAGCTTCGACTCGGACGCCAGCCCGACGATCGTCGAGGTGACGACCACGGTCGTGACGTCGGCCACGGCGATCTTGCGGGCGGCCGCGGCCTGGAGGCCCATCGCGGCGCCGAGCAGGCCGGTGATCGTGAACGCCCACGGGGTGTTCTCCTCGGGCACGACGGCGAAGGTCGAGATGCCGAGCCCGAGCAGCACGCCGCCCGTCACGCCGAACGAGACGGTGCTGCGGCCCGACCAGCCGGCCCGGCCGCCGCGCAGCACCCGGCCGCCGATCGCGGCACCGAGCAGGAAGGCGGCGAGGGCGACGATCGGCCCGACGATCGGCAGGCCGTCGGCCTGCGCGATCGCCATCCCGAGGATCACGACGTTGCCGGTCATGTTGGCCGTGAAGACGCGGTCGAGGCCGAGGTAGCCGACGGCGTCGATGATGCCCGTCGTGAACGTGAGGGTCAGCATCATCACGAGGTGCATGCGGGCCTGGTTGCGGCGGAATCGCTTCACGGGTGTCCTCCGGGGCGTCGCGCCGGAGGTGACCGGGCGGGGCGGGGCGGGCGATCGCGGCGTCGTCGGCGCGGTGGTCTGCCGTCGATCGTATCGACGCGACGGGACCGGCGGGAGCGACGCGGCGGCGCCTAGCGGAACGTCGGGGCGTTCAGCGCCAGGACCAGGATGCCCGTCCAGTGGCAGAGGTAGGCGAGCACGGTGCAGGCGTGGAACAGCTCGTGGAAGCCGAACCGGCCGGGTGCCGGGTTCGGGCGCTTCAGCGCGTAGAAGACGGCGCCGACGATGTAGAGCAGCCCGCCGACGAGCACGAGGACCGTCATCGGCATGGACGCGGCGAACAGGTCGGGCAGGAACCCGAGCGCGCCGACCCCCATGAGGATGTAGAGCGGCACGTAGAGCCAGCGAGGCGCGTGGATGAAGAACACGCGGAACGCGATGCCGAAGGCCGCCGCCGTCCAGACGAGCGTCAGCAGCAGGGCCGACTTGCCGGGCGGCAGGGCGATCGCCGCGATGGGCGTGTACGTGCCGGCGATCAGCAGGAAGATGTTCGAGTGGTCCAGCCGCTTGAGGAACATCTTCGCCCGCGGGCTCCACGGGAACCGGTGGTACGTCGCCGAGATGCCGAAGAGCAGCAGCGAGGTCGTCATGAACACCGCGCAGGCCCAGGTCGCGGCGGCGCCGTCGGCGAGAGCGACCAGCACGATGCCCGTCGCGATCGCGACCGGGAACGTCCCCGCGTGGATCCAGCCGCGCCAGGTGGGCTTGCGCTCGATCGACGAGTAGGCGAGGGCGTCGTCGAGCAGCGGGATGTTCGGCAGCTCCGCACCGCCGTCGTCGGCGACCGGAGAGGGCGAGGAGGTGCTCATGGGGGCGAGCGTAGGGGAGGCGGCCCGGCGACCGCTGGGACCGCTGTGACCGCGCGGGTGGGTTAACCTGGGCACGTGAAGAGTCCCGGACGGCCTCCCGTGGCCGGCGGCCTGCTGTACGGCCTGTACCAGCGCCGTCTGCGCCGCGAGCTCGACGGGGCCGAGCTGCCCCACCACGTCGCCATGATCGTCGACGGCAACCGCCGCTGGGCCAAGGCCCGCATGCTCGAGACCGCCGCGCACGGGCACCGCGCCGGCGCCGCGAAGATCAGCGAGTTCCTCACCTGGTGCGACGACCTCGGCATCCGCGTCGTCACCCTCTACCTGCTGTCGGCCGACAACCTCGGCAACCGGGCCTCCGACGAGCTGACCGAGCTGTTCGGCATCATCGGCGACGTCGCCGACGAGCTCTCGCACCAGCGCGACTGGAAGGTGCAGCACGTCGGCGCGACCGACGACCTGCCCGCCGGGCTCTGCGCCTCGCTCACCGCCGCCGAGGAGCGCACGCGCGACCACGCCGGCCTGCACGTCAACCTCGCCGTCGGGTACGGCGGCCGGCGCGAGATCGCGGACGCCATGCGCAGCATCGTCCGGGCCCACGACGCGGCGGGCGGCACGCTCGACGCGCTCGCCGAGGTCCTCACGCCCGAGCTGATCGCCGAGCACCTCTACACCGGCGGCCAGCCCGACCCCGACCTCGTCATCCGCACGTCGGGCGAGCAGCGGCTCAGCGACTTCATGCTGTGGCAGAGCGCCCACAGCGAGTTCTACTTCGTCGAGGCGCTCTACCCCGACCTCCGCGAGGTCGACTTCCTCCGTGCCGTCCGCGACTTCGCGCTGCGGCACCGCCGCTTCGGCAGCTGACCCCGGCGGCCGTCGGCCGCTCGGTCCCTCGACGCCCGGGGCCGGGTACGGTGGAGGACCCTGATCCGAGGAGCACCACCGTGACCACCATCGACGACTTCGCCGCCGGCTTCGCCGACGAGGCGGGCTGGTTCGACTTCGCCTCCTTCGGCCCGATGGGCACGGGCGTCGTGCAGGAGGCGCGGGCCCTGACCGAGCTCCAGTCGCGCTCCCGGCACGGCTCGGTCGTCGCCCTCGACGAGCAGGCAGGGCGCGCCCGGCGGGCCGTGGCCGCGCTCACCGGGTTCCCGACCGACCACGTCGTGTTCCAGCCGAGCACGAGCCAGGGCATGCTGCACACGCTGTTCGGACTGACGGGGGCCCTCGCGCTGTCGCCGCGGGAGTACCCGACCACCCCGCTCACCGCGACCCGCGCCTCCTCGGCCCTGCGCGTGCTCGACACCGTCTGGCTCGACGTGCCGGACGACGCGGTGACGCCCGCGGTGCTCCGCGAGCACCTGACGCCGTCGGTGACCGCCGTCGCCGTCAGCGTCGTCGACTACCGCACGGGCTACCTCGCCGACCTCGAGGGCATCCGCCAGGTGATCGGCGACCGGCTGCTGATCGTCGACGGCATCCAGGGCTTCGGCGTCGTCGACGCGCCCTGGGCCGTCGCGGACGTGCTCGTCACCGGCGGGCAGAAGTGGCTGCGCGCAGGTTGGGGAACCGGCTTCATGGCGCTCAGCGACCGCGCGCTGACCGATCTCACGCCCGTGTTCAGCGGCGTGCACGGCTCGGAGATCACGCTCGGCGGCTCGTACGAGCGCGGCGCCGAGCCGGCCCCGGGCGCCGCCGCGTTCCAGCTCTCCCGCCCCGACCCCATCGCGGAGGCGCGGCTCGCGACCTCGCTGGAGGAGATCGCGGCCGTCGGCATCCGTCCCGTCGCCGGGGCCGTCGCCGAGCGGGCGACCCGGCTCATCGACCTCGCCGACGAGTTCGCCGTGCCGGTGGCCTCGTCGCGCGTCGAGTCGGAGCGGGCCGGCATCGTCGTGCTCGAGCCGGAGCCGCAGCACCTGACGGCGCTGACCGCCTCGCTGCTGAACCACGGGGTCAGCGCGACCGTGCGGAGCACGAGCGTGCGCCTCAGCACGCACGTGTCGAACGGCGACGACTCGTTCGGGCTGCTGCGCGAGGCGCTGATGTCGTACGGGAGCGCGATCTCGTACTGAGGATCGGACTCGGCCTGACCCGGGCCATGACCCTCGACCCTCGACCCTCGACCAGCACCTGAGGGTCGTTCACCTGATCGTCACACGACACGGCGTGCCGTGCTGGACCCGTGTCGGCGGCACGACGTAGGTTCGGCTCATCGGGCAAGTAGCCCGGTCGAGACGGCCACGAAAGTTCGCCTCGCGACTGCTCCGCGGCCGTCCTGCCGAAGGTACCGAGTGCCTCGTCGCTCGGAGATGGAGTCGTCGTGACCGTCAACACCCGGGCCGACCAGCAGAGCACCTCAGCAGACCGTCGTGCCGGCACGCCGCGCACCGCGGTCGACCAGCGCACCTACGTCCTCGACACGTCCGTCCTGCTGAGCGATCCGCAGGCGATCTTCCGGTTCGCCGAGCACGACGTGGTCCTGCCCGTCGTCGTCGTCAGCGAGCTCGAGGGCAAGCGCCACGATCCTGAGCTGGGCTACTTCGCACGACAGGCACTGCGCCTCCTCGACGGTCTGCGCGTGGCGCACGACCGCCTCGACTTCCCGGTCGAGGTCGGTTCGGGCGGCTCGTTCCGGGTCGAGCTCAACCACTCGAACATGTCGGTGCTGCCGTCGGGCCTCCAGCTCGGCGACAACGACTCGCGCATCCTCGCGGTGGCGTCGAACCTCGCGAACGACGGGCTGGCGGTGACGGTCGTCTCGAAAGACCTGCCGCTGCGCGTCAAGGCTGCCTCCATCGGACTCGCAGCGGAGGAGTACCGCGCCGAGCAGGTCGTCGACAGCGGCTACACCGGCCTGAGCGAGCTCGACGTCTCGAGCGACCAGATGGCGTCGTTCTGGGAGAAGGAGACGATCAGCTCCCGAGCCCTCGCCGACGTCCCCGTGAACACCGGGCTCGTCGTGCACTCCGACCGTGGATCGGCCCTCGGCCGCGTCACCGCACGGGGCGAGGCCCGGCTGGTGCGCGGCGACCGCGACGTGTTCGGACTGCACGGCCGCTCGGCGGAGCAGCGGCTCGCCATCGACCTGCTGCTCGACCCCGAGGTCGGCATCGTCTCGCTCGGCGGCAGCGCAGGCACGGGCAAGTCGGCGCTCGCCCTCTGCGCGGGTCTCGAGGCGGTGCTCGAGAAGCAGCAGCACAAGAAGATCATGGTGTTCCGGCCGCTCTACGCGGTCGGCGGGCAAGATCTGGGCTTCCTGCCCGGCGACGCCGCCGAGAAGATGAACCCCTGGGGGCAGGCGGTCTTCGACACCCTGGGCGCCATCGTGTCGCAGAACGTGCTCGACGAGGTGGTCGAGCGCGGTCTGCTCGAGGTCCTGCCGCTGACGCACATCCGCGGCCGGTCGCTGCACGACGCGTTCGTGATCGTCGACGAGGCGCAGTCCCTCGAGCGCAACGTGCTGCTCACGGTGCTCAGCCGCATCGGGCAGAACAGCCGGGTCGTCCTCACCCACGACGTGGCCCAGCGCGACAACCTGCGGGTCGGGCGCCACGACGGCGTCGCGTCGGTGATCGAGACGCTCAAGGGGCACCCGCTGTTCGGGCACGTGACCCTGACACGCTCGGAGCGCTCGGCCATCGCGGCGCTCGTGACCGAGCTGCTCGAGTCGAACGAGCTCGCCTAGGGCTCGCCGCGTCCGGCCGCGTCCGGGCTGGCCGCGCTCGGCCGCGTCCGGGCGCGGGCGCCCGCGCCCGGACGCGCCCGGCGGACGAGTTACCCCGGAAGGTCCCCTCGGCATCGCTGAGGCGACATCCCGGGCAACCCATCGCCGGTCCGACGCCTGCTCTGACGATGTGACGCTCGCGGGG
The DNA here is from genome assembly GCF_003751515.1 of Frigoribacterium sp. PhB107. Taxonomy (NCBI): domain Bacteria; kingdom Bacillati; phylum Actinomycetota; class Actinomycetes; order Micrococcales; family Microbacteriaceae; genus Frigoribacterium; species Frigoribacterium sp. PhB107. The sequence goes on from NZ_RJKU01000002.1 coordinate 892,805, forward strand.
CATGCGACGACGGGTCACCCCTCGTGCGCGTCACAGCGATCGCGATCGCGACGGCGACCGACGTCGGGTCCCTCCTGCACGGGTGCGGACCGGGCGAGATCGCTCACAGGGGCGGCCCACCCCGACGAGGCGGTGCCGACGGGGGCGTCATGGTCGGTGCATGACGACGACGGAACACGGGCGCGACCGAGCCGAGCGCAGCGGGGACGAGCGCAGCGGGGATGAGCCCGGCCCGGACGAGCCCGGCCTGGACGAGCGCGGCCGGGACGGACTCGGCGCGGACGGACTCGGCGCGGATGCGCACCGCTGCGACGAACGTGGCCGAGACGGCGACGACCGAGCCCGGGACGGCGACGACCGGGCCCGGGACGGCGACGACCGGGCCCGGGACGGCGACGACAGCGCCTGGGACGGCGACGACCGGGCCCGGGACGGCGACGACCGAGTCCGGGACGGCGACGATCGCGGCCCGGACGGAGACGTCCGCGCCCGGGAGGGTGACGACCGCGGGGGAGGACAGCCCGTGTCGCGCTCGTCCTGGAGCCGCAGGCCGACATGGATCGACGTGGTCGCGGGTCTCGCGCTGGTGGGCCTCGTGGCCGTGCTGGACCTGTCCTCGCCCGCGACGGTCGCGGCGTCGGCGCTCGCCGTCGTGACCGGTGCCCTCGTCCGGGTCGACATCGCGCAGCGGCGGCTCCCGAACGTGCTGGTCCTCGTGGTGCTGGTCGGCACAGCTGCGGGCGTGGCGGTCGCCGTGGGGACCGGTGACGGGGTCCCGGCGGCGTGGGCGTGCTCCCTCGGCCTGGTCGTGCTCGTCGCGTGCGTCCCGCTCGTGCACGGCGGGGGGCTCGGTGCCGGCGACGCCAAGCTCGCGAGCGTCGGCGTCGTAGCGGCGTCGTTGGCATCGCCGTCGGCGCCGCTCGCCTGGCTCCTGGCGGTGGCGCTGCTCGGGGGAGTGCACGGGATCACGGCTGTCGTCGTCCGACGACGTGGCACGTCACCGGCCGGGGTCACCATCCCGCTCGGGCCGGTGCTGCTCGCCGGCTGGTGGCTCGCGGTCGTCGCAGCGTCGACGGTCCTCGACGCGTCGTAGCCCGCACGACGCCGCGACGCCCCGTCCGCGGTGGATGCGGACGGGGCGTCGTCGGGGTCGGCGGCGGCCGACGGTGCGGGAAGCGCCGCTCAGCCGGGGCGGGTCATGCTCAGGACGTCGAGTGCCGAGTCGAGCTGCTCCTCGGTGACCTCTCCGCGCTCGACGAAGCCGAGATCGACGACGGCCTCGCGCACGGTGATCTTCTGTGCGACGGCGTGCTTCGCGACCTTCGCCGCCGCCTCGTAGCCGATCACGCGGTTCAGCGGCGTGACGATGGACGGCGACGACTCGGCCATGGCGCGGGCGCGCTCGACATCGGCCTCGAGGCCGTCGACGGTCTTGTCGGCGAGCACCCGGGTCGCGTTCGAGAGGAGGCGGATCGACTCGAGCAGCGCGGTGCCCATCACCGGGATGGCGACGTTGAGCTCGAACGAGCCGGAGGCTCCCGCCCAGGCGATCGTGGCGTCGTTGCCGATCACCCGTGCCGAGACCATCAGCACGGCCTCGGGCACGACGGGGTTGACCTTGCCGGGCATGATGGACGACCCGGGCTGCAGGTCGGGGACGTGCAGCTCGCCGAGGCCGGCGTTCGGGCCCGAGCCCATCCAGCGGATGTCGTTGTTGATCTTCGTCAGGCTGACCGCGAGCACGCGGAGCGCGCCCGACGCCTCGACGAGACCGTCGCGGGCTCCCTGCGCCTCGAAGTGGTCGAGCGCCTCGGTCACGGGCAGGCCGCTGTCGTCGGCGAGCACGGAGATGACCTCCTGCGGGAAGCCGACGGGCGTGTTGATGCCCGTTCCCGTCGCGGTGCCTCCGAGCGGCACCTCGGCCACGCGGGGGAGGGTCGCCTGGACCCGCTCGACACCGAGACGGATCTGTCGGGCGTAGCCGCCGAACTCCTGGCCGAGGGTCACCGGGGTCGCGTCCATGAGGTGGGTGCGGCCCGCCTTGACGACGCCGGCCCACTCGGCGGCCTTGCGCTCGAGCGACTCGGCGAGGTGCTCGAGGGCCGGCACGAGGTCGTGGAGCAGGGCTCCGGTCACGGCGACGTGCACGGAGGTCGGGAACACGTCGTTCGAGGACTGCGACGCATTGACGTGGTCGTTGGGGTGCACGTCGACGCCGTCGACGGTGCCGGCCAGGCTGGCCAGCACCTCGTTCATGTTCATGTTCGACGAGGTCCCGCTGCCGGTCTGGTAGACGTCAACGGGGAACTGGTCGTGGTGCTGGCCGCCGATGATCGTGTCGGCCGCGGCGACGATCGCGTCGGCCACGCCCGCGGGGACGATGCCCCGTCGGCCGTTCACGACGGCGGCCGCCCGCTTGATGCGCGCCAGGGCCACGATCTGGGCGGCCTCGAGGCCGGCTCCCGAGATGGGGAAGTTCTCGACGGCCCGCTGGGTCTGTGCCCGCCACAGGGCCGACGCGGGGACCCGCACCTCGCCCATCGTGTCGTGCTCGATGCGGTACTCGGTAGTGGTCACGACGTCATCGTCCTTCCTTCGGCCCTCGTGGGGCGGTGTCACGGGGGCCGGTCGCCCCCGCGGCGTCAGAGTCGACCGATGATGATCGACGGGTCGACGCGGCCGTCGGCGAGCGCGTAGTTCGCCCCGACCACGGTCAACCTACCCTCGGCCACGGCGGCCGAGATGAGCGCGCTCCGGCCCACCAGGGCCTCGACGGAGGCCTGGATGTGCAGCGCCCCGACCGCGCGCGGGTCGAGCACGGCACCCGGTTCGAGGGCGATCGTCGCCCGTCGGACGCTGGGCACGATCATGTCGACGAGGTCGCCGAGGAACCGCGACCCGGGAGGCGCGTCGCTCGTGAGCGAGTCGATCGCGGTGGCGACCGCGCCGCAGCTGTCGTGGCCGAGCACGACGATGAGCGGCACGCCGAGCACCGAGACCGCGTACTCGAGCGAGGCGATGACGGTGTCGCCGACGACCTGGCCGGCGTTCCGGACGACGAAGAGGTCGCCGAGGCCGACGTCGAAGATGATCTCGGCGGCGAGCCGGGAGTCGGCGCAGCCGAACAGGGCCGCCACGGGCTCCTGCCCGCCGGCCAGCAGGGCGCGCCGGCCGCTGTCCTGGTGGGGGTGCTGAGGCGCCCCGGTCACGAAGCGCTCGTTGCCGGCCTTCATGCGCTCCCACGCGCGGCCCGGGGTCAGCGGGTCGGCAGGAGGCGACGGCACCGCCAGGTCGGCGACGGGCACAGCGGTCGTGCCGGGGACGCCGCCCTCGGACGCGGTGCCGGTTCCGGTGTCGGTGTCGGTATGAGGGTCGGTCACGACGGGTCTCCTGTCTGGTCGGCCAGCTGCTCGGCCAGCGCGGTCGCGAGCTGCTCGAACTGCACGTCGTCGGCCGTGCCGTGCAGCACGTACGAGCTGCGGTCGACCGTGGTCGTCATCGAGTAGGCGTAGTTGCCCGGGCTCTCGCCGTCCCGGCGGTCGTAGACCTGCCAGTCGAGGCCGGCGATCGTCGTCGCGCCCGTGGCCGGTCGCGCCTGCACCGCGTTGGCGACCCAGGTCGCGTTGGCGTCGACGCCCTGCTCGAGCGCGATGAACTGCTCGGTCGGCGTGATGAGCCCGACGTACCAGGTGGCGACGCCGTCGGCGGTGCCCGTCGAGATGTCGGCGCGGTTCGAGGTCCAGCCGTCGGGCAGGACGGGGGCGGCGAGCGCCACGTCGACGTTGCTCTCGGCGCTCTGCGCCACCGACCGGTAGTCGATCTCCTGGCGGTTGACCGTCCCGCCCGGGCGGACGACGACCAGCACCAGGAACAGCACGACAGCGAGCGACGCCACGATCGACAGAGTCAGGTTGACGGCCGTCTGGTTGGCGTAGTGCTTGCGGGTGTTCTCCGCCTTGCGGCGCGCTGTCTCGTCCGGCGTCTCGGGCCGGCCGAGCTCGGCGACGATGCGCGGCTGCTTCTGGCGGGGGCCGCGGCCGTTCTCGCGGGGGCCGGGGTCGGTCATTCGGCGGGAACCTGTCGACGAGCGGCCTCGAGGCGCTCGCGCGCGCCGAGCAGCCACTCTTCGCAACGGCGGGCGAGGGCCTCGCCCCGCTCCCACAGGGCGAGGGACCGCTCGAGAGTCGACGCCCCCTGCTCGAGCTCGGACACGACCGTCACGAGCTCGTCTCGTGCCTCTTCGTAGCTGAGCGACGCCACGTCGGCCGGGGCGGACGCGGAGGGTGCGGGGGAGGAGGACTGTGCCACGGGCCGATCCTAACGAGAGGTGCTGGCAGGGGAGGCGGCGTCGCTCGACGACGAGGAGGACGCGGAGGAGGCGGGACCTGGGGAGGAGGCGCCGGTGCTGACGGCCTGCAGCGCGCCTCCTTCGACGGTGAGGACGAGCGGCGTGGACTCGGGGGCGTCGGCCGGGTCGCGGAGCACCCCGCCGCCCGGCAGCTGCACGATCGAGTAGCCGCGCCGCAGGGTGCCCTGGGGCGACAGCGCGCGCAGCTGGGCGGTCAGCTCGGAGACCCGGGTGTGCGCCCGCTCGACGGCTCGGGCCACGAGTTCTTCGCCGCGGGCGACGGCGCGCACGACCTCGTCGGCGCGCACGTCGACGAGCGTCTGCGGCGAGGCCAGGACGGGGCGGCTGCGCACCTGCTCGAGCCGGTCGATCTCGGTCGAGACGATCTGGTTCAGCCGCACCCCGATGCGCGACCGGGCCTGCTGCACCCGCGAGAGCTCTTCGTTGACGTCGGGCACCACGCGCTTCGCGGCGTCGGTCGGGGTCGAGGCCCGCAGATCGGCGACGTCGTCGAGCAGGGGGCGGTCGGCCTCGTGCCCGATGGCGCTGACGACGGGCGTGGTGCACGCGGCCACCGCACGAACGAGAGACTCGTCGCTGAAGCCGAGCAGGTTCTGGAAGTCGCCCCCGCCCCGGGCCACGATGATGACGTCGACCTCGGGGTCGGCGTCGAGCTGCTGCACGGCGGCGGTGACCTCGCCCACCGAGCGGTCGCCCTGCACCGCCGCGTGCACGACGCGGAACGTGACCGACGGCCACCGCAGCTGTGCATTGCGCAGCACGTCTTTCTCGGCGTCGCTGTCGCGGCCCGTCACGAGGCCGATGCACTGCGGCAGGAACGGCGGGCGCTTCTTGCGGTCGGGGGAGAAGAGGCCCTCGGCGGCGAGCTGGGCCCGCAGGCGCTCGAGGCGCTCGAGCAGGTCGCCCAGCCCGACGTGCCGCATCTCGAAGACCTGCATGGTGAGCGAGCCGCCCTTGACCCAGTAGTTCGGCTTGACCGCCGCGATCACGCGGTCGCCCTGCTTCAGGTCGGCGGGGACCCTCGACCGGACGCTCGACCAGATCGAGAACGAGACCGTGACGTCCTGCTCGAGGTCGCGCAGCTTGCCGTAGACGTTGCCGCCCGAGACGTTCCACTGGGTGATCTGCCCCTCGACCCAGGCCGTGCCGAGCCGGTCGATCCAGTCGCGCACCTTGCCCGCGAGCAGGCCGACCGGCCAGGGCGCATCGGCGGTGGGCGGCGGGGTGACGATCGTCATGCAGGCGTGTCCTCTGGTCGGAGCGGACGGGGGAGCGGTCAGGGCGGGAGGCGTGGCAGGGACGAGGGCGGGGCACGGAGGGCAGGGCCTCCCAGAACGCGACCAGTCGTCACGCCTATCATCGACGGGTGGCACACATCACGAACGGCGCCATCGCCGTCGACCTCCCGACCCCGCGCGTCCCTGCGCTGCGCAACAGGCTACGGGACACCCCCGTCAACGGGACGAAGCGGGTGCTGCTCGCTGCTCCCCGCGGCTACTGCGCCGGCGTCGACCGGGCGGTCATAGCCGTCGAGAAGGCCCTCGAGCACTACGGCTCGCCCGTCTACGTCCGCAAGCAGATCGTCCACAACGTCCACGTCGTCTCGACGCTCGAGCGTCAGGGCGCGATCTTCGTCGACGAGGTCGAGGAGGTCCCCGAGGGCTCGCACGTCGTCTTCAGCGCCCACGGTGTCTCGCCGGCCGTCGTGCAGGGCGCCGCCGACCGCGGCCTCCAGGCGATCGACGCGACGTGCCCCCTCGTCACGAAGGTGCACCGCGAGGCCGTCCGCTTCGGGTCGCAGGGCCGCCACATCATCCTCATCGGCCACGCCGGCCACGAAGAGGTCGAGGGGACGATGGGCCACGCCGCCGACCGCACCACCCTCGTGCAGAACCCGGCCGAGGTCGACGACCTCGTCATCGACGACCCCGACAACCTCGTCTGGCTGTCGCAGACGACGCTGAGCGTCGACGAGACGATGGAGACGGTCCGCCGGCTCCGCGAGCGCTTCCCCACGATCCAGAACCCCCCGAGCGACGACATCTGCTACGCCACGCAGAACCGTCAGGTCGCCATCAAGAAGGTCGCGGTCGACTCCGACCTCGTCATCGTCGTGGGCTCGGCGAACAGCTCGAACAGCGTGCGCCTCGTCGAGGTCGCCCTCGAGCACGGCGCCAAGGCCGCCTACCGCGTCGACTACTCGAGCGAGATCAAGCAGGAGTGGCTCGACGGCGTCGAGACCGTCGGCGTCACGTCCGGCGCCTCCGTGCCCGAGGTCCTCGTGAAGGAGGTCCTCGACGACCTGGCCGACGCCGGCTACGGCGACGTGTCCGAGGTCGTCACGGCCGAGGAGGATCTGATGTTCTCCCTCCCCAAGGAGCTCCGCAAGGACGCCCAGGGCCAGACGGACACCCGCGCGCTCGGCGGACGCACCGCCCGATGAGCGACGACCGCGACCAGCACGACGGCCGCGACGGCGACGCGTCGGCAGGACGCGATCCGCGCCCTCGTCCCCGGTACGGCGAGTACGCGCCCGAGGGCTGGGTCAGTCCCGTCCCGCCCGCCGAGGCCGCGCCTCCTGCGGGCCAGGGCGAGGCGCCGCCGGTCGGGCAGCAGCCCGGGCAGCAGCCCACGTCGTGGTCGCAGCGGGGCCAGGGGGAGGGCGAAGGAGGTGCGCAGCCGTACCCGGGACCACCTGCGACGCCAGCCGCGCTGAGCACCGGACGCCGTGTCGACCGTGTCGCCACGTTCGTCCTGCTCGGCCTCGCGGGCTACAACGTCATCTCGAACCTCGTCCTCGTGTCGAGCTTCTCGCGGTCCGCGCTCGCGACGCTCGCCGCCGCGGGGTACCCGGTCGACGACTTCTCGCGTCGGGCCGAGCTGCAGCAGGCGGGCGGGGCGATCGCCATCGTGTCGCTCGTCGTCTTCGTGCCGATGCTCGTGTGGACCGTCCGGCGCCTCCGGGCGGGCACGATCACCTTCTGGGTGCCCCTCACGGCCGGGATCGTCGTGACGATCGTGCAGATGCTGATCGTGCTGCCCGTGTTCCTGGGCGACCCGGCGTTCGTCCAGTCCGTCCTCGACATGTCGGGCACCGCCTCCTAGGCCCTCTGCCCGTCGTCGTGGCGAGAGGCCCCGCAGCTCGTCGCTGCGGGGCCTCTCGCGTCGGACCAGGAGGTTCGGACTAGCTGCCCGACTGGCCGAACGAGCCGAGCTGCTTGGTCGCCTCGACCACGCGGGCGGCCATCGCCGACTCGGCGACCTTGCCCCAGGCGCGGGGGTCGTACTGCTTCTTGTTGCCGACCTCGCCGTCGGCCTTGATGAAGCCGTCGTAGTTCTTCAGCACCGTGTCGGCGATCGAGCGGCTGAAGGCGTACTGCGTGTCGGTGTCGAGGTTCATCTTCACGACGCCGTTCGAGACGGCCTCGCGGATCTCGGCGTCGGACGAGCCCGACCCGCCGTGGAACACGAGCTCGAGGGGCTTCTCGGCCGTGCCGAAGCGCTCCTGGATGCCCTGCTGGATCTCGCCGAGCAGCTCCGGGCGGAGCTTGACGTTGCCGGGCTTGTAGACGCCGTGGACGTTGCCGAAGGTGAGGGCGGCGATGTAGCGGCCGTTGTCGCCGAGGCCGAGCGTCTCGACGGCGCGGGTCACGTCGCCGACGGTCGTGTAGAGCGCCTCGTTGGAGCCCTCGTGCTGGATGCCGTCCTCTTCGCCGCCGACGACGCCGATCTCGACCTCGAGGATGGCGTTGATCGCGGCGGTGCGCTTGAGCATCTGTTGCGCGATCTCGAGGTTCTCGTCCAGGGGGATGGCCGAGCCGTCCCACATGTGCGACTGGAAGAGCGGGTTGCGACCGGCCTTGACCTCGTCCTCGCTGGCGGCGATGAGGGGCAGGACGAAGCCGTCGAGGGCGTCCTTGGGGCAGTGGTCGGTGTGCAGCGCGACGGTGATCGGGTAGTTCTTGGCGACCTCGGTCGCGAACTTCGCGAAGGCGATCGCGCCCGCGGCACGGTTCTTGACCGTCTGGCCGGCGAAGTAGTCGGCGCCGCCCGTCGTGACCTGGATGATGCCGTCGCTGCCGGCCTCGGTGAGGCCCTGGAGCACGGCGTTGATCGTCTGCGAGGACGACACGTTGACCGCGGGGTAGGCGAACCCCTTGTTCTTCGCCTTGTCCAGCATCTCGGCGTACTGCTCGGGGGTTGCGACGGGCATCGGATCTCCTTCGATGATGGCGTGTGGGGTGCTCCTCCACCCTAGTCAGGGGCCCCCGGAGCGGACCGGGCAGCGACGGGCGTGGAGGGGCTGTGGACGGGCGTGCACGTCTGTGCAACGACCGTCGGGGAGGCGCCTCCCGGGTAGGCTCCGGAGCATGGCTGACTCCGGAACCCTCTACTCGCACCCCGACCGCAACCTGGGCATGGAGCTGGTGAGGGCGACCGAGGCCGCCGCGATCCGCAGCGCCCCGTTCATCGGCAAGGGCGACAAGAACGCCGCCGACGGCGCGGCGGTCGACGCGATGCGCAAGTTCCTCGGCACGGTCGCCTTCGACGGCGTCGTCGTGATCGGCGAGGGCGAGAAGGACGAGGCGCCGATGCTCTTCAACGGCGAGCACGTGGGCAACGGCTTCGGTCCCGCCTGCGACATCGCCGTCGACCCGATCGACGGCACGAGCCTCACCGCCGCGGGCCGCATGAACGCCCTCTCGGTGATCGCGGTCAGCGACCGCGGCAGCATGTTCGACCCCAGCGCCGTCTTCTACATGGACAAGATCGTCACCGGCCCCGAGGGCATCGGCGTGATCGACCTCGACAAGCCGGTCGGCGACAACATCCGCGCCCTCGCCGACGCCAAGGGGCTCGCCGTCGAGGACATCCAGGTGGCCGTGCTCGACCGTCCGCGCCACGCCGACCTGATCCAGCAGATCCACGCCGCCGGCGCGGGCACCCGCCTGCTGCTCGACGGCGACGTCGCCGGCGGCATCAACGCGGCCCGCCCCGACTCGCGCATCGACATGTGCGTCGGCATCGGCGGCACTCCCGAGGGCATCATCACGGCCTGCGCCGTCAAGGCGCTCGGCGGCCTCATCCTCACCCGGCTCGCCCCGAAGGACGACGCGGAGCGCCAGAAGGCGATCGATGCCGGCCACGACCTCGACCGCGTTCTCGACCAGGACGACCTCGTCAAGGGCGACAACGCCTACTTCGTCGCCACCGGCGTCACCGACGGCGCGCTCGTCGCGGGCGTCAAGCGCAAGCAGGGCATGATCCGCACCTCGAGCATCGTGCTGCGCTCGCACTCCGGCACGATCCGTCGCGTCGAGGCCGACCACCTCGTCTCGAAGTGGTACGGCGAGACCGCGTAGCTCGCGCTAGCTAGCCCGGTCGGTCCAGCTCGCCTGGCTCGCCTGGCTCGCCTCACGCTCGTCGGGCGCCGACCTCGACGCCTCGACCTCGCGGTCGGCGTCGAGGGCGGTCGTCAGCTCTGCTGCGGTGAGGCCTCGGGGCAGCTCTTCCACGACCGTCGGCGAGGTGAGCGTCTTCGTCTCGTCGAGCATGCTCAGGCGACGTGCCGACGGCAGCACCGTGCGCTCGAGCGAGCCGACGAAGCGGTTGTAGTCGTTCACCGAGCCGCGCAGCGACCGGCCCAGCTTGTCGACGTGGCCGGCCATGGTCGCGAGCCGGCCGTAGAGCTCGCGGCTGAGGTCGAAGAGGACCTTCGCCTCGTTCGTGACCACGTCTTGCTGCCAGCTGAAGGCGACGGTCTTGAGCACCGACCAGAGCGTGACCGGGGAGGCGAGGGCGACGCGCTTCTGGAACGCGTAGTCCATCAGCGAGGGGTCGGCCTCGAGAGCGCTCGACACGAGCGACTCGCTGGGGATGAACGCGATGACGAGCTCGGGCGACGACTCGAGCCCGGCCCAGTAGGTCTTGGCCGAGAGGGCGTCGACGTGGGCCCGCAGCGCCTTGACGTGCTGCCGCACGAGCACGTCGCGACGGGCTGCCTCTTCTCCGACGGCCGTGGCCGGGATGGCGCTCGCCTCGAGGAAGGCCGCGAACGGCACCTTGGCGTCGACGGCGATGTTCTTGCCGCCGGGCAGGTGGACCACCATGTCGGGGCGGCCGGCGCCCGCGTCGCTCGAGATGCTGCTCTGCAGGTCGAAGTCGACCCGCTCGACGAGCCCCGCGGCCTGGACGACGTTGCGCAGCTGCGTCTCGCCCCAGACCCCGCGGGTGCTGTTCGAGCGGAGGGCCGACGCCAGTGACTCGGCCGTGCTGCGCAGCCGTTCTTCTGAGGCGACGGCGCTGCGCAGCTGCTCGCTGAGCGTCCCGTACTGGTGCGCGCGCTGTTCCTCCAGCTCGGCGACCTTGGCCTGGACCGCCGCTAGGCTCTGCGCCACCGGGCTGAGGGCCGTCATGACCTGGCCCTCGGAGCGGACCCGCTCGGCCTCGGCGATGCGGGAGTCGCGCAGCCTGTCCTGGAACTCGCGCAGCCGCTCCTCCTGGCCGGCGGCCTCGCGCCGGTGCTGCTCGTCGAGGTCGATCAGCCGCTCGCGGTAGCCCTCGACGGTCGCGCGGGCCGCGGCGGCGTCGGCGGAGAGCCGGGCCGTGGCCTCGGCTGCCCGGGACCGGGACAGCAGCATGCCGAGGGCCGTGCCGACCCCGAGCGCGATGACGACGAGGGCCACGAGGAGGAGCGGTGAGGTCATGCAGGGAGTGTCGCAGCCGCCGCCGACACCGGCCGAGAGCGTGCGCCGCGCGTGCCGCGCCCGCTAGCGGAAGACGACGCGGCGGCGCGGGGCCGGGGCTCCCGCGTCGGCGGGGGGCGCGGCGGGCGTGAGCCGCTTCATGCCGACGCGTGCCGTCTCGGCGAGCTGCCGCAGGTCGTCCGCCCCGTGGAACTGAGCCGCGTGGACGACGATCGCCGCGCAGGCCTCGGCGTCGGCGAGGGCGTCGTGGTGCGAGAAGCCGGTGAACCCCGCGGCGGCCGCGGCGAGCGGCAGACGATACGAGTCGAGGGCATAGGTCTTGCGGGCGACCTGGAGGCTGCATAGGTACGCCCACGACGGGGGAGTGACCCCGGTCGCGGCGCACGCGCCCTTGATGACGCCCATGTCGAAACCTGCGTTGTGGGCGACGAAGACGTCGATGCCGGCGAAGTCGGCGATGAGGTCGAACTGCTCGTGCCACTCGAAGGCGTCGACGACGTCGTCGGCCCGGATGCCGTGGATGCGGGTGTTCCACTCGAGGAACGTGTCGTGCCCCGCCGGGGGCTTGATCAGCCAGCCGACCTTGTCGACGACGACGCCGTCACGGACCTTGACGAGGCCGACGGAGCAGGCGGAGGCGCTGCTCGAGTTCGCGGTCTCGAAGTCGATCGCGGTGAAGTCGATGGGCATCGCACCATGGTGTCACGGGCCTCGGACACTGCCGGGTCGACCCGCGCCTCCTGCGGTCGGGTGCACCCCGGAGGTGTGTCGGGCCGCGCGCCGGTACGATGGCTGACCGTGGCTCTCACTATCGCGATCGTCGGACTGCCCAACGTCGGCAAGTCCACCCTGTTCAACGCCCTGACCAAGAACCAGGTGCTGGCGGCGAACTACCCGTTCGCGACCATCGAGCCGAACGTCGGCATCGTCAACCTGCCCGACCCGCGCCTCCCCGTGCTCGCGGGCCTGTTCGGCTCGGAGAAGATCCTGTCGGCGCCCGTGTCGTTCGTCGACATCGCCGGCATCGTCAAGGGCGCGAGCGAGGGCGAGGGGCTCGGCAACAAGTTCCTCGCGAACATCCGCGAGGCCGACGCCATCGCCGAGGTCGTCCGCGGCTTCGTCGACCCCGACGTGGTGCACGTCGACGGGAAGGTCGACCCCGAGGGCGACATGGGCACGATCAACACCGAGCTGATCCTCGCCGACCTCGAGACCGTCGAGAAAGCCCTCGTGCGCTACGAAAAGGAACTCCGCCTCAAGCGCGTCGAGCCGCTCACGCACGAGACGGCCGTGGCCGCCAAGGAGGCGCTGCAGCGCGGCGAGGCCCTCTCGGCCTCCGGCATCGACCTCGAGCCCATCCGTGAGCTCGGCCTGCTCACCGCCAAGCCCTTCATCTACGTCTTCAACGTCGACGAGTCGATCCTCACGGACGACGCGAAGAAGGCTGAGCTGTCGGCCCTCGTCGCCCCGGCCGAGGCCGTGTTCCTCGACGCGAAGATCGAGTCCGAGCTGATCGACCTCGACCCGGAGGACGCCGCCGAGCTGCTGTCGTCGACCGGCCAGGACGAGTCCGGCCTCGACCAGCTCGCCCGCATCGGCTTCGAGACCCTCGGCCTGCAGACCTACCTCACGGCAGGCCCGAAGGAGACCCGTGCCTGGACCATCGGCAAGGGCTGGAAGGCTCCCCAGGCCGCGGGCGTCATCCACACCGACTTCGAGAAGGGCTTCATCAAGGCCGAGGTCATCTCCTACGCCGACCTCGTCGAGACCGGCTCCATCGCGGAGGCGCGCTCGGCCGGCAAGGCCCGCATCGAGGGCAAGGAGTACGTCATGCAGGACGGCGACGTGGTGGAGTTCCGCTTCAACAACTAGTCGGCACCGAGCCGCCGTGAGGCGTCTTCCGCCCCTGTCAGCCGATGCGGTAGACGATGCCCTCTCCTGCTGCGGCTCGTCGGGACACGAACTCCTTCGCTCGCTCCAGGTGGTAGCCCACGTAGCTGACGTCCTCCCGCAGCCGGTCTCCGACTCGACCATTCTCGACGTACATCGCCAGCACGTCGACCTTGTCGATGTGGGCCAGCTCCCGTGCCACGACCTCGGCCTCCTCTGGGGTCAGGATGCCGTAGTGGCACAGGTACCCGTTCTCGTAGCCTTCCGGGTACGTGACGTCTCCCCGCACGAGGTCGAAGCCGGTGTCTGCCGGCACGCGATGCGACCAGGTGAGGAGCCGCTGGAACTCGCGCCAGGACTTGTCGAGATCGAGCCATCGATCCTCGGGGTCGCACTCCTCCGAGGCTGAGGCTGAGGTCGAGAACGTGTCGTTCATGTAGGCGAGTGGATCGCGTCGGACGAGTTCGTCATCGGAGGCGCGGACTGAGCACGCGCTGTATCTGATTCCCATGGTCGCGACGATGTCAGTCGACGAGCGCAGCCCGCAGGCAGCCGTGGTTCCGCTGGGGCAGGGGACGGCCGAGACCTCTGCTGGGGAGGAGTGGCTGGCGATGCCTGTCTGCTCTGCGCGGAGAGCCGCGAGCGGTCATCCTCCGGACGGATGCCCGCCGTTCCCTCCCTCAGCCAGGCTCGGGAGGTGAGCCACTCCGACACCGCCCCCGCGCCTCCTGCACGTCCTGTCACCGTCCCGGGCTCGTGGTCGGTCCACATCGGCCGAGCGGCGATGGTCACGGGTCTCGTCGGCCTCTGCGGCCTGATCGTCCTGGTCTCCTTCGCCGCGTGGCTCGTGCTGCGTGACTCGCGCGTCGACCTGCGACCGGACGACTTCGTGCCGCGCGCGGGAGCCACGAGCGGCGGCATCTCCCTGCTCGAGGGCGCCGTCGACGTGACGGCAGAAGCCTGCGGGCCCGTCGCCTCCTCGTGCACATCCGCCGTCGGGACGGACGACCTCGTGCTGATGCACTTCGCGACGAAGGACGCCGCAGCGCGCGCCGCCCGTAGGCTCGGGCCCGAGGCCTACCGCTCGGACTGGCTCGTGGCCCGGTTCGTCGGGGACGACGTCCCCGCCGAACAGCGGCTGTGGGCGACCGAGGCCCTCGACGGTGCGTGGCAGAGCGAGGTCGACTGACCGGGCCGCACCTGAGAGGACCGGACAGGCAACGGTCGTAGCGTGGGCCGGTTCCCACCACGCTCACCAGGAGGTCCCATGACCGACACTGCCCCCACCACCTCCCCGGCCCCGGCCGGACCCCGCACCGCCGTCGTCCTCGGCGGCGGCGGCATCACCGGCATCGCGTGGGAGCTCGGCGTGCTCGCCCGCCTGCTCGAGGCAGGCATCCCGCTGGGCGACGCGGACCTCGTCGTCGGCACCTCCGCGGGCTCGGTCGTCGGGACGACCCTCCGCCTCGGCGGGAGCGGCATCGCCGATGCGTACGCCGAGCAGCTCGTGCCCGCCGGCGCGACCCCCGAGGTCGCGCTCGACGGCGAGGACTTCATGCAGCGCATCGGCCAGGCGATCCAGGGCGCGACGAACGCCGAGGAGGCGCGGGCCCGGCTGGGCGCACTGGCCCGGCAGGTGCCCGTCACCGGCGATGAGCCCGAACTCGTCACGACGATGCGCGAACGCTTCGGCGCGGATGCCGCCTGGCCGGAGGGGCAGCTCGCGATCTGCACCGTGGACGCGACCGACGGCGAGTTCCGGGTGCTGACCGCCGCCTCCGGCGTGCCCCTGCACGTGGCCGTCGCAGCCAGCTGCTCGGTCCCGCTCGTCTGGCCGACCGTCGAGGTCGACGGACGGCCGACCATGGACGGCGGCATCCGCTCGGGCACCAACGCCGACGTGGCCGACGCGGCCGAGCGCGTGCTCGTCCTCTCGTGCGGGCCAGAGCTCGCGCAGTCCCCGCTCGGACCGACCCTGCCCGGCGTCGTCTCGACCCGGATGGGCGCCGACCGGCCGGTGTTCGTCATCGAGGCGGACGCTGAGAGCCTCGCCGCGTTCGGCGCCAACTCGCTGTCGAGCGCGAACCGCGGCCCCGCCGCCGAGGCCGGGCGCCGTCAGGCCGAGGGCGTCGTCGAGGCGGTCCGCGAGTTCTGGGCCGGCTCCGCCACCGGCGCCTGAGCGGGCCGGAGCCGGCCGCCACGCACCCCGCAGCGGACCATGCACCCCGTCGTTCGGGGGTGTTCGGTCCACTCCGGGGTGCTTCGTGCTGACTGGGAGACGCCTCCGAGCGGGCTGCAGCCCGGCTGGACCAGTGCCAGGCTGAGGTCGATCCCGCACCCGAACCGAGGAGGCCCCGTGGCCAGCACGAAGAAGCTCCAGAAGGCCGCGACCGCGGCGCTCGACTCCGCTCTCGACGCCGTCGCCGACGCGCGCAAGGGCGTGAAGACGCTCGCCAAGGCCGACGGCGCCAAGAAGGCGAAGAAGGCGCGCGGCTCGGCCGAGGACGCCCTCGACACCGCGGCGAAGAAGATCAAGGACGCCGAGAAGGCGACGAAGAAGGCCGTCAAGAGCGCGACGAAGAGCGCGTCGCAGGGCTCCTCGAAGGAGGCGCCGACCGCCTCCTCGGAGACCACCGCCACCCCTGCCCCGAAGCCCACGAAGTCGCACGAGCAGGTCGAGGCCGAGGTCGCGCAGAAGTCCGTCGTCCCCACGACGAGCGCGCCGAAGGGCCCGGGCGCTGCCTACACGCCCCCGCTGCCGCACGCCGACGAGACCACGGTCACGGCGCACGACGGCTCCGAGGCGCACGTCGACCTGCACGCCCAGACTCTCGTCTCGCTGCGTCAGCTCGCCACCGACAAGGGCGTCACCGGCGTCTCGCGCCTCACGAAGGCCCAGCTGATCGAGAAGCTCCAGGCCTAGCTCCCGAGCCCGCCGTCCGGCCGACGGGCGCTGAACCCGCGCGAACTGCTGACGGGCTCGGCCCGCAGGGCAGTTCATGCCGGCTCGCCGTCGTCGGCACGGCTCAGGCGGCGATGAACTCCTCGACGCCGGCGACGAGCCGGTCGACGTCGGTCTGGTCCGTGTACGGCGCGAGGCCGATGCGGAGCCCGGTCGTGTCGTCGTCGAGGCCCATCGCCCGCCACGCCTCGATCGCGTAGAAGTGCCCGGCCGGCGCGAGCACGTCCCGCGTCGCGAGGTGTGCGGCGAGCTCGCGCATCGAGCGACCCTCGATCGTCACGTAGAGCGTCGGCGTCCGTCGGGCCGCCCGCGAGCGGACCGTGAGGCCGGGCATCCGCGCGAGGCGCTCCTCCAGCGCGACGCGCAGCGCCGTCTCGTGCTCGTGCACCGCCGCGAAGGAGGCGACCAGCGCCTCCCTGCGCGCCGTTGCGTCGCCGGGAGCGATCGCGGCGAGGAAGTCGACGGCGGCCGTCGCCCCGGCGAGCTGCTCGTAGGGGAGCGTGCCGAACTCGAAGCGCTCGGGCACCACGTCGGTCGACGGCAGCAGCTTCGCCGGCCGGATGCTCTCGAGCAGCTCGGGGTCGGCACCCAGCACGCCGCAGTGCGGTCCGGCGAACTTGTAGGGCGAGCAGACGACGAAGTCGGCGCCGAGCGCGACCCGGTCGACGAGCTCGTGCGCGGCGAAGTGGACCGCGTCGACCCAGACCAGGGCGCCGACGGCGTGCGCCCGGTCGGCGATCGCTGCGACGGGCGGCTGCGTGCCCAGCAGGTTGGAGGCGGCGGTCACGGCGACGAGGCGAGTGCGGTCGGTGATCGCCGCGGCGGCCGACTCGAGGTCGAGCTCGCCCGTCGCGGGGTCGAGCTCGATCCAGTTCACGGTCGCGCCGACGGCCTCGGCCGCCTGGACCCACGGCCGGATGTTCGCGTCGTGGTCGAGCCGGCTGACGACGACCTCGTCGCCGGGACCCCAGGACGCCGACAGGTGGCGCGCGAAGTCGTACGTGAGCTGGGTGGCGCTCCGGCCGTGGACGACGCCCTCGGGCGGGACCCCGAGGAAGTCGGCGTAGGCGGCGCGGAAGGCCTGGACCGTCGCCTCGCTGTTGCGCTCGGAGGCGGTGCTGGTGCCGCGGATCGACGTGGGGCCCGTCATCGCGGCGAGGATCGCCTCGCCGACGACACGCGGCGTCTGGGTGCCGCCCGGTCCGTCGAAGTGGGCGATGCCCGAGGAGAGGGACGGGTAGGCAGAGCGGAGGGCGGCGACGTCGAGGGGCATGCACCCTGCTTACCAGGTGCCGGTGCCCTCGCCGTCGCCGCCCTCCCGCGCGGCGCCGCGGCCTAGCCTCGCGGGCGGCCCCGCCTCGACGAGCGGACACGCAGCAGCGTGCCCAGCGCGCCGAGCAGCACCCCGCCGGCCACGGCGGCCAGCGCGCCGTCGTCGCCGGTCGTCGCGAGGGATCGACGCGACGCGGTCGGCACGGGTGCGAGCCCGGCACGAGCCGGGACGACGGCCGTGGGGCCGGCGACCGTCACGGGGAGTCCGCCGGCGGCAGGCAGCCCGCCGAGGCCGGGCCGACCTGCGCCAGGGTCCACGACGCGGTCGATGCGGACGGAGACGCTCACCGGCGCGATGGTCGTGCCTGCCCCGTCGAGCAGCGCCACCAGGTGGTGCTCGCCGGCCTCCGCCTCCTGGGGGATGCGCCCCTCGAGACGGATCGTGCCGTCGGCCCCGACGACGCCGGCGGCGAGCACGCGGACCACCGAGTGCAGCTCGAGCGAGACCGCGGCACCGACCGGGAGGTGGTCGGCCGTGAACACGATCGGGTCGCCGGCCGAGACGGTGCGCCCCTCGAGGCTGGTGCCGTCGGGCCGCGAGATGGTCGGGGCGAAGACGAAGGGCGTGGAGGTGGCGACGGTGCTCCAGGCGCCGGCGCCGGCCGCGTTGACGGCGCGGACGCGGACGTCGACGGGCGTGCCGTTCGCGAGACCCTCCAGCACGGCGGCGAGGCGCGTCGCGCCGGCCGCCACGAGGGTGCCGTCCGGCGCCGCGGCCTCGACCTCGTACCGAGCGACGGCCGCGCCGCCGTCCCACGCCGGGGCGGACCAGGTCGCGCCGACCGTGCCGTCCCCGGGCGAGAGCGCGAGGCCGGCGGGGGCCTCCGGCACTGTCCGGGGCGTCGCTGCAGCGACGGTCGACGCGGCTCCCGGGCCCGCCGCGTTCACGGCCCGCACGCGGAGCTCCTGCTCGGTGCCGTTGCGCAGCCCCGTGAGGGTCGTCGCCGTCGTCTCCGCGTCCGTGCCGCGAACGGTCGCCCAGCCGCCGTCGACGCGCTGTTCGACGAGGTAGCCCGTGACGGCGTCGCCGCCGTCGTCGACCGGGGCGCTCCACGTCAGCGTGACGACCTGGTCGCCGGCGGTCGCCGCCGCGCTCGCAGGTGCGCCGGGCGTCGTCCGGGGAGTGGCCGACACGACGTCCGAGGCGCTGCCCGGTCCAGCCTCGGTGACCGCGGTGACCCTGAAGGAGGCGGCCGTGCCGTTGACGAGACCTGAGACCGTCCGCCTGGTACCCGTCCCCGAGACCTCCGCCGGGGCCCAGTCGCTGTCGCCCGTCGAGGTCTCGACGAGCCACGACGTGACGGGCGAGCCGCCGTCGTCGACCGGGGCGGCCCAGCTCAGCAGCGCACCGCGATCCTGCGGGAGCGCCGTCAGGGCCAGCGGGGCGGAGGGCGCCGACCGCGGTGTGGCCACGACGGTCTCGCTGACCTCGGAGTCGCCGGCGGCGTTCACCGCGGTCACGCGGAAGGAGGCGCGTACGCCGTCGACGAGGTCGTGGACGACGGTGCCGGGCACCAGCGACGTGCCGACGCGGGCCCAGCCCTGGTCGGTGGACGCCTCGACCACCCATTCCTGGACGGGGGAGCCGCCGTCGGAGGGGACGGTCCACGTGAGGGCGACCGAGCGCGGGCCGGGCTGCGCCGTCAGGTCGGCGGGTGCCGACGGGACGGTGCGCGGCGTCGTCGAGATGCCGGCGGACGCGGCCGACCGACCGCGCTCGTTCAGCGCGGTGACCGTCACGTCGTAGGTCGTGCCGTTGGACAGGCCCGTGACGGTCGTCCGGGTCGACGACGCCGGGAAGACCGAGCGGGTCCCGTCGGCACCGGTCACGACGACCTCGTACGCGAGCAGGGCCGACCCGCCGTCGGCCGGCGCGCTCCAGCGGAGGGCGACGCTCCGGTCGAGGGGCACGGCGACCACGTCGTCGGGCGTCGCGGGCACGCCGAACGGCACGACGGCCACGGTCGGGCTCGTGGCCCCGTCGCCCGCGGCGTTGCGGGCCGTGACGCGCACGAGGGTCTCCTCGCCGTTGTCGAGTCCGGCGAGGACCGACGTCGTGACGGAGGCACCGAGCTGCTGCTGCGTCCAGCTCGTGCCGCCGTCGGTGCTGTGCTCGAGCAGCCAGCCGGTCAGCGGCGAGCCGCCGTCGGAGTCCGGGGCCGTCCACGAGACCGTCGCCGTGCGGTCGCCGGCCGCCGCGACGACCGATCGCGGCGCGTCCGGGACGCGTCGGGGAGTCCCGGTCGTCGAGGACCGCGGGCCCTCGCCGGCCAGGTTCTCAGCGGAGACGACGACCCGGTACGGACTGCCGTTGTGCAGCCCGTCGAGCACGACGGAGGCGCCGGTCACGACGACCGTCCGCTCCTGTCCGCCGTCGGACCACGCCACGACGTAGCGGGTCACGGCAGAGCCGTTGTCCGCCGCCGGGGCCCAGGAGAGGGAGAGGGAGCCGTCGCCGGGGACGACCACGGGCGAGCCGGGAGCCGAGGGGAGCGTGTACGGGACCGCCGTGGCGGTGCCCGGCGCGCTCAGGCCGAGTGCGTTGCGCGCCTGGACCAGGAACGAGTACGAGGTGCCCGGCCGGAGCCCGGCGACGGTGCTCGTCGTGCCCTGGACGGTCTCCTGGCGCTGGACGACCGCGCCGGATGCGGTCTCGGACACCACGAGCTGCCACGAGACCACGGGCGAGCCGCCGTCGGAGGCGGGGGCCGTCCACTGGACGACGACGTCCGACGTGGGCCGAGGGGTCGCCGTCACCGTCGGGGCACGGGGCACTGAGACGGGCCGGGCGTCGGCGGTGCCGCTCGCCGGGCTCGTACCGGCCGCGGAGGTCGCCGAGACGCGGAACGCGTACGTCGTGCCGTCGGTCAGCCCCGTCACGGCTGCCGTCGTGCCCGTGACGCGGGCGGGCGCCGAGGGGCCCCACGCGCCTCCTGCGGGCTGCTGCTCGACGAGGTAGCCGGTGACCGGCGTTCCGTTCGTGGTCGACGGCGCCCACGAGAGCGAGGCGGACGACGCGCCGGCCGAGGCCGTGAGGCCCGTCGGGGCGGCCGGGGGAGCGGCGGGCGTCGTCGGCGCGGACGAGGCCGACGGGCCGGTGCCGGCCGCGCTGAGGGCAGCGACGCTGACGACGTAGCTGCGGCCCGTGGTCAGGCCCGTCACGTCGAGCTGGGTGCCCGGTGCGGCGACGTCGGCGCTGCCGCCGTCCCAGGTGACCCGGTAGGACGTGAGCGCCGGGCCGCCGAGGTCGGCCGGCGGCGACCACGTGACGCCGATGCTCCCGGCGCCGGTGGCCGTCGCGACGACGGACCGGGGGGCGCTCGCGGGGCGAGCGGCGAAGTCGAACGAGATGAGGTACTGGATGACCTGGCCGTAGGTCGGGTCCGAGGCGGTGGCGGAGAACTGCGCGTAGCCCACGTTCTGCGGGACGCCCGTGATGCGGCCCGTCGACGAGAGGGTCAGGCCAGGCGGCGGAGCGTCCACCGTGGCCCAGGTGGAGTTCGGGCTGCTGGCCGAGGCCGGGATCTGGTGATCGTAGGGCTGTCCCACCGTGCCGGGCGCGGCCGTCAGGTAGCCGTAGTTGCTGCCGCCGCCACCACCGCCGCCGCCGCAAGCGCAACTCGGATCGGAGATGCCGAGGGCCACGCTCGGCACCACGAGACCGCTGAAGACCGTCAGAGCAACGAGCGCGAGGGCCAGACGGTGCAGTCCGCCGCGTCGGCGACCGTGACTCGAGGTGCTCAGAGGGGCAGGCGTGGGCAGATCGTTCATCCGTCGGTCTCCGTCGTGAGGGTGCCCGCCGCCCAGGGAGGCGGCGGGCACCCTCACGATAGATCGCTGGATACCACTGGGTATGCACCCCGTTCGGGGCTGCGGCGGCTAGCTCGCGACGGACTCCTGCTCGCGCTTCGGCAGGACCCAGCCCGGGCGCACGAAGTGGCAGGTGTAGCCGTTGGGGAGCTTCTCCAGGTAGTCCTGGTGCTCCTCCTCCGCCTCCCAGAAGTCGCCCACGGCCTCGACCTCGGTGACGACCTTGCCGGGCCACAGGCCGGAGGCGTCGACGTCGGAGATGGTGTCGAGCGCGGTCGCGCGCTGCTCGTCGGACGTGAAGAAGATCGCCGAACGGTAGCTGTCGCCGATGTCGTTGCCCTGGCGGTCCTTCGTGGACGGGTCGTGGATCTGGAAGAAGAACTCGAGCAGCTCGCGGTAGCTGATCACCGAGGGGTCGAAGACGATCTCGACGGCCTCGGCGTGTCCGGCGTGGTTGCGGTAGGTGGCGTTCGGGGTGTGGCCGCCCGAGTAGCCGACACGGCTCGAGACGATGCCGGGTCGACGACGGAGCAGCTGCTGCGCGCCCCAGAAGCAGCCGCCGGCGAGGACCGCTCGCTCGGTGGTGGTGCCGGTGGCAGGGGAGGCGTCGGGTGCGATGTCGTTCATGGTGGAGAATCTACGCCCGACGTCCGACAGCACCGTGTGGCCGGGCCGAGAGCCGGCTGTGCGCACCGCGCACCTTGTGCCCCGGAGGTTGCGCCTCCGTGGCCGCCCCGCGAGGATCGACGCATGGAGACCTTCATCATCGCCCTGATCGTCCTCGGCGCCGTCGTGGTGATCGTGGGGATCCTCATCGCCCTGGTCACGCCCGTGCTGTCGGCCGCACTCGAGCGCCGCGCCGCGTCGAAGGGCCGCCTCGCGGCCGAGTCGCCGTACCGCACGCCTCGCCCGCCCCGCCGCTGAGGGCGGCGCGGCCGCGCGCGTGCCCGACGCCGCGGAGAGCGACCGGGTCGCCCGCGGGAGTGGTGCCTCGGGAGCGCAGCCCTGCCGTGAAGCTCATCGACGCTCCGCGAGGCACCTGACCGGGGGTTCACGACGTCCCGGCCTGAGATCACGGTACGACGGCCCCAGCGAGATCACCAATCGCAAAATCCCTGGTCAGAGGCGTGAAAATCCCTAGACGCCCTAGCGATGCGGCGCGACCAGGCATTTCCTCCCGACACGCCCGGGCCAGGCTCTGTCCGTTTCGCGCAGTCGTGAGTCGTCCTCGTCGACGCGACGGGCGCCTCCTCGGCTCGTCGGCCCCGTCCCGCCCTGGGATGATCGTCGGATGAGCCTCATCCGACTGCACGACGTGTCCGTCCGCTTCGAGAACGCCCCCGTGTTGCGCGAGGCCTTCTTCCGTCTCGAGCAGGGCGACCGGGTCGGCCTGATCGGACGCAACGGCTCGGGCAAGTCGACCCTGCTCAAGCTCGTGCTCGAGCAGGTGCAGCCCGACACGGGCACCGTCACTGTCGAGCCGGGCACCCGCATCGGCTACTTCTCGCAGTTCAGCGAGCTCGACGGGACGTCGACGGTCACGGAGGTGCTGCAGGGCCTCTTCGAGGGCGTGCGCGCCATGGAGGCCGAGCTGGGCGAGATCGACTCCGCCATCGCGGTCGCGGCCGTGGACCCCGACCAGGGCGACGAGCTGACCCGGCTGATCGACCGCCAGGCCGAGCTCTTCGCCGAGATGGACCGCCAGGACGGCTGGGACTACCCGCGCCACATCGACACGGCCCTCACGACGCTCGGCTTCACCGAGGAGCACCGCTCGCTGCCCATCGACGACCTGTCCGGCGGCTGGCGCAACCGGGCGGCGCTCGCGAAGATCCTGCTCGAGCAGCCCGACGTCCTCCTGCTCGACGAGCCCACGAACTTCCTCGACGTGGCCGGCGTCGAGTGGCTCGAGCAGTGGTTCCGCGACTTCCGGGGCGCCGCCGTCGTCGTGTCGCACGACCGGCAGTTCCTCGACGCGGTCGTCACGCGCATCGTCGAGGTCGAGGCGTTCCACCTGCACGAGTACCCCGGCGACTTCGGCGAGTACGTCGTGCAGAAGCAGTTCCGGCTGAAGACGATCGAGCACCAGTTCGCGCACGAGTCCGAGCTGCTCGCCTTCGAGTCCGAGGGCATCGCCGATCGGCGAGAGGCAGTCAAGGTCGCCAAGGCCGCGAAGGCAGGAGGCGCGGGAGGCCTCACGAAGGAGCTCGCGAAGATCAAGAAGCAGCGCGCCCCGCGCCCGGTCGACCAGATCATCACCGAGATCTACGGCGGGCTGCACGTCAAGGACGTGCTCTGCCGCGTCGAGGGGCTCGGCAAGTCGTACGGCGACCGCGTGCTCTTCGACGACGTCTCGTTCGAGCTCCGTCGCCGCGACCGGATGGTCGTCTCGGGCTCGAACGGCAGCGGCAAGAGCACGCTGCTCCGCGTGCTGGCGGGGGAGGAGCGGGCCGACCGGGGGCGTGTCGACTGGGCCGGCGGTGCGCGGGTCGTCTCGTACGACCAGGTGCTCGCCGACCTCGACGACCAGGACACGGTGACCCACGCGGTGAACGCCATGCCGGACAGCCTGGCGCTCACGGCCACGCGCAAGTCGGTCGGCCGGTTCCTCACGATGTTCCAGTTCTCGGAGGCCGACGTGAAGCAGCGGATCGGCGCGCTCAGCGGCGGCCAGCGGGCCCGCGTGGCCATGGCGCAGTGCCTGCTGTCGGGCGCCTCCGTGCTGTTGCTCGACGAGCCGACGAACCACCTCGACCTCGCGAGCACGCAGGTCATGGAGCGCGCGCTCGTGCACTTCCCGGGCGCGGTCGTCGTGGTCAGCCACGACCGGTTCTTCAGCGAGAAGGTCGGCAACCGCCGGGTCGTGTTCGGGGCGGAGGGCGCCGCCGTCGGCGAGCTGGAGGTCGGCGCGGCCTAGCCAGGCCTCCGCCTGTCCGCGCCCGCAGCCCAGGGGGTGTTGACTGAGGACGCTGCGCCAGTCAGGTCTGTCGTGGAGACTCCTCTCCCGCGAGCACCGACACCCAGAAGCGAGGCCGTCATGGCCACCCCCGCACCGCGCACACCCGACACCCTCCCGCTCGAGGACCCCGCCTCGCAGGAGGGGCCGGCCGACTCCCGACCTGCCCTGCGGAACGCCCAGGTGGTCGGCACCGGCATGCCGCTGCTCGAGGAGCGAGCGCCGACCGACGCCGCAAGCGAGATCCTGGCCCGGATGCGCCGGGTCCGCGACGCCGACATCGCCTTCGCCCTGCAGCTCCGTCAGCAGCTCGACCTGAGCGGCAACGACCTGGCCGCCGTGACGCTGATCCAGCACTGCGAGGCGAAGGGCACCAACGCTCACGCCAAGGACATCGCGCATCAGCTCGGCGTGACGAGCGCGGCGGCCACGATCATCGTCGACCGGCTCGTCGCCCTGGGCCACGTGCTGCGCACCGACGACCCGGCCGACGGGCGGCAGCGCATCCTCAGCCTCACGCCGAGCACCTGCGAGCTCCTCGAGAACGCCACCCGGGAGGCGGACCGGGCGCTCGCCGAGCTGGCCGCGACCCTCTCGACCAGGGAGCGGACACGGTTGACGACGCTGCTCGACGCCGTCGCCGAGATCCTCGACGCCGGGCCTGCCGCCTCCTAGGGCCGGTCGGGGGAGGGCCCGGTGGCGACCTATCCGCTTTGCGAAGTCCCTCGCGCGATTAGCTTCGTGCATTAGGTAGGGCCCTCGCCGGGGCATAGCTTCGGGGTACCGGATCTTCCCCTCCGGCGCCCTCCGCCGATACGCCGCCAACATCCTGGTGGTCCTTCGCGGGGCGCTGTGCACCCGGTTGACGCGAGGCCAGCTACGCCTCAGATCACGGCCGTGTCCCATGACGATCATCGATCCTGTCCGAACCGCCGACCGCCCGCTCCTCCACGTCCGTGAGGTGCCCGCGCCGGCCACCCGCCCTCTGCTCGCCCCCCGCGGCGCGAGCAGCTACACCACCGCTCCCGGCGCCGTGCCCGTGCGCATCGGTTCCTACCGGCGCGGCGCTCGTGCGTCACGCCCCGCAGCCCCGGTCGTCACGGCCGAGCTGACCTACGGCGACTTCTTCGCCACGCCCGGCACCTAGCGCCGCGGCGTCGCCCTCCGCGACGCCTCCTCGTCCGGCACCGTCCGGCAGTCGGCACCCCGACGCACTCGCCCTGTCCCGCACCCCGGTGCAGGGCGGCCCCCTCAGCTCCCCTCACCCGAGAGGCACCACCGTGACCCCGTCATCGTTCACCCCCGTCCCCGCCGTCGACCACCTGTCCGTCGCGACCGAGGCCATCGACGTCATCTCGCTGATCTCCGCCCAGGACGCCGCGTGACCGCCGCCGAGCTGGCCGCCCTGCCGCCCGAGGCGCTCGTCGACCTCGTCCGTCGCGTGCTGCGCGAGCCCACCGCGCGCTAGGGCCCTGCCCCGCGGACGGTCGCGTCACGTCGAGACCCCCGAGAACCGCCGAGGCCCTCCTGTGCGCAGGAGGGTCTCGGCGGTCCCGCAGGGCGTCGACGCCGACGTCAGTCGGCGAAGAGCGCGCCGACGGGCTCGCGCTTCTCGGCCTGGAACGCGTCCTCGACGCGGCCGAGCGCCCAGTAGGCGCTGAGCGACAGCGACGATCGCTCGAGGCCCCAGGTGTCGTGCAGGACGACCCGCGCCTCCTTCATGGCGCCTCGCTCGCCGTGGGCGAAGACGCGGAGCGGCGACGTGGGCGGCTCGAGGCCGCGGAGCGCCGCCAGCAGTGCGCTGCCCGGACGCGCGCTGGCACGGTGCAGCCAGCGGAGCTCGACCCCGTCGGGTCGGGCGAGCACGAGCTCGTCGTCGGGCCCCTCGACCTCGATCAGCGCCAGCCCGCGGGCGTCGGGCGCCATCGACTCGAGCGCGGAGGCGATCGCGGGCACCGCCGAGTCGTCGCCGAGCAGCAGGTCGGACACGGCGGGGTCGTCGGACGGCGACCAGAGCCCGCCCGGGCTCGACATCTGCAGCCGGTCGCCGGGCCGGGCCGCGAGCGCCCACGGCCCCGCGACGCCCTCGTCGCCGTGCACGACGAAGTCGACGGCGATCGTCCGCGCGGCGGTGTCCACCGAGCGGATCGTGTACGTCCGCCGCACCGGCAGCTCGTCCGGCTCGAGGCGGCCGCGCAGCTCGTCGAGGTCGAACGGCGGCTGCAGCCCCCGGTCGGGTCGCGGGGGCAGCAGCAGCTTGACGTAGCGGTCGGTGGCCGCCAGCCGCTCGGCCCCGGCCTCGACGAACCCGTCGAACGCTTCGCCGCCGAGATGGACCCGCACGAGGTGCGGTGACAGGCGCTCGGTCCGCTCGACCACGAAGACGTGCTGGGCACGCACCGGCCGGGCGGCCCGGGCAGCAGGCGCGGCGGGGGCGGGTGCCGAGGAGGCGGCGGCGTCGGTCACGCGGGACTCCCCGGTCAGTTCTGGGTCGCCGTCTCGAGCAGCGGCACGAGCTGGTCGAGGGCGTACTGACGCGAGAGCGCGCTGCTCAGCGAGTACGCGGCCGAGACGTCGCCGTCGATGACGAGGTCGTGACCGGCCTGCACGGCCGGCACGGCCTTCCACTGCGGGTCGTCGGTGATCTCGGTCGTGGCGATGTAGATCGGGAACGCGACGATCACGTCCGCGTCGATCACGTCGAGCTGCTCGGACGAGATCGTCACCGAGAACCCGCCCGAGTTCGGCGTGAGGGCCGCGATGGCGGGGTTCTGCTCGAAGCCGAGCTCCTCGAGCAGGTCGACGCGCTCGCTGCCCTCGACGTAGGCGCCCCAGCCCTCGCTGGTCTTCGTGGCGGCGGTCACGGTGAGGCCGTCCCACTCGGGGTGCGCCTGGGCGACGGCCTCGACGGCCGACTCGCTCTCGTCGACGAGGCGGTCGCCCTCGTCCTCGAGGCCGAGGGCGGTCGAGACGAGGTCGAGCTGGTCCTCGAAGTCGGTGAGGTAGTTGTCGCCGCCCTCGGGCACGCCCACGGTCGGGGCGATGCTCGAGAGGCGGTCGTACCGGTCCTGGTCGCCGGAGCCCTTGGTGTCGAGGATGAGGTCGGGCTCGAGCGCCGCGATGGCCTCGTAGGAGGGCTCGAGCGTGCCGATGATCTCGGGCGACTGGTCGTAGAGGCCCTGGGCCCAGGGGCCGACGCCGTCGGCCTCGTCGCCGAAGGCCAGCCAGTCGGAGGCGCCGACCGGCTGCACGCCGAGGGCGAGCGCGGTCTCGGCGTCGCCCCAGCCGAGGGCGACGACGCGCTTCGGCTGCTGGTCGATCGTGACCTCGCCGAACTTGGTGTCGACGCTCGCGGGGAACGTGCCGGCCGCGACGCTCGGGCCGCTGGTGGCGGTGTCGTCGGAGGCGCCGGCGGAGCAGCCGACGAGGGCGAGGGAGGTGGCGGCCAGGACGGCGACGAAGGTGACGCGGGAGCGCATGGGGGTGTCCTCGGGACTCGGGGGCGGGGTGCTGGCTCGCGTCGGGGCGAGTCCCAGGTGAGGGTAGCCTAAGCTCATCTGCATGGCGACCACCACCCCGCCCGGAGCAGTCCGGGCCCCGCGGGCCGCCGCCCGGACCCGCCGGAGGGTCGCGGGCCTCGTCGTCGCCGCTGTCCTGCTGGCGGTCGCGCTCCTCCTCAGCCTCGCCGTCGGCGCCCGTCCCGTCGCGCTCGCCGACGTGGTGCGGGTGCTGGGCGGGCTGCTGCCGGGCGGCGCCGCCCCGGCCGGCGTCGCGCCCGCCGACGTCGCCGCCGTCCTCGACCTGCGCCTGCCGCGCACCGCGGCGGCCCTCGTGGCCGGGGCGGGCCTCGGGGTCGCGGGCGCCGTGGTGCAGGCGGTCACGCGGAACCCCCTCGCCGACCCCGGGATCCTCGGCGTCACGGCGGGCAGCGCGTTCGCGGTGTCGATCGCCGTCGGCTTCGCCGGGGTCACCGCCGCGAGCGGCTGGATCTGGTTCTCGTTCGTCGGTGCGGCCCTCGCCGCAGTCACGGTCTCACTCGTCGGAGGAGCCGGCAGGTCCGGCGGCAGCCCCGCTCGGCTGACGCTCTCGGGCATCGCCCTGGGGGCCGTGCTGAGCGGGATCACCTCCTCCATCGTGCTCGCCGACCCGCGTCGCTTCGACGCCGTCCGCGCCTGGGAGGTGGGCTCGCTGGCCGACCGCGGCTGGGGCCCGGTCGCGACCGTCGCCCCCTTCGTCCTGGCGGGCATCGTGCTCGCGCTGCTGGTCTCGCGCCCGCTCGACGCGGTGGCGCTCGGCGACGACCACGCCTCGTCCGTGGGCGTCTCGGTGCCCCTCGTGCGCGTGGCCGCCCTCGTCGTCGTGACCCTCCTGGCAGGAGGTGCGACGGCCGTGGTCGGGCCGATCGCGTTCCTGGGGCTCATGGTCGCGCACGCCGCCCGCGGCGTCGTCGGGGCCAGCCAGCCGTGGACGATCGGGCTGAGCGCCCTGCTGGGGCCCGTGCTGCTGCTGATCGCCGACGTGCTGGGTCGGGTCGTCGCGCCTCCGGGCGAACTCGCCGCAGGCCTCGTGACCGCGGCGATCGGCGCACCCGTGCTGATCGTCGTCGCCCGCCGCCTCACGGGCGGCGCTCGGTGAGCGGCCTCGACCTGCGGAGCCGTCTCCGCTCAGGCTCCGACCCCGGTCCCGGCTCAGGCCTCGGTCCCGGCCGCCTCCGGCCCCGCGGTCGTCGTGCCGTGGCCACCGCCTCCCTCGCGATCGTCGCCCTCGTGGTCGCGGTGCTCGCGCTCGGCCTCGGCGACTACCCGCTCAGCCCGCCCGAGGTGCTGCACGCCCTGCTCGGCGGCGACGGGTTCGCGTCGACGATCGTGCTGCAGTGGCGGCTGCCGCGCGTCCTCGCCGCACTCGTGTTCGGGGCCGCGCTGGGCGCCTCCGGGGCGGTGTTCCAGTCGCTGACCCGCAACCCCCTCGGCTCGCCCGACGTGATCGGCTTCTCGACAGGGGCCTACACGGGTGCCATCGTCGTGATCGTCTCGGGTGCTGCCTCCGCCGTGGGCACGGCTCTCGGCGCGCTCGTCGGCGGTCTCGCGACGGCACTCGTCGTGTACCTGCTCGCGTGGCGCAAGGGGGTGCACGGGCTGCGGCTGATCATCGTCGGCATCGCCGTCACGGCCCTGCTGCACTCCGTCAACAGCTGGCTGCTGCTGCGGGCCCAGGCCGAGGTGGCCCTGTCCGCGTCGTTCTGGGGCGCCGGGTCGCTGGCCCTCGTCGGCTGGTCGGAGCTGCTGCCGGGCGCTGCGCTGATCGCAGTGCTGGCGGTGCTCGTCGCGGGCCTGGCACGGCCCCTCCGTCAGCTCGAGCTCGGCGACGACGCGGCCCGCGCCCACGGCCTGCGCGCCGAGGGCACGCGCCTCGCCCTCGTGGTGCTCGCCGTCGCGCTGACCGCGGTCGTCACCGCCAGCACGGGGCCGATCATCTTCGTCGCGCTCGCCGCGCCCCAGCTCGCCCGTCGGGTCGTGCGCTCGGCCGGGGTCCCCCTGCTCGGCGCCGCGCTGGTCGGCGGGCTGCTGCTGCTCGTCGCCGACGTCGTCGCCCAGCACGTCACCACCACGCCCGTGCCCGTCGGCCTCGTCACGCTCGTGATCGGCGGCGCCTACCTGATCAGCCTGCTCGTCGCAGAATCCCGGAGGACCCGGTGACCGACCCCGTCACGCCCGACCCGCTCGTGCCCGGCCCCGTCCCGCGCGGCGGCGCCACGCCTGCCGGCGCCAGACCCGGCGGCGCCACGCGCGCCGACGCCACGCCGCGGCTCGCCGCCCGAGCCGCGCACCTGGCGTACGACCGCCGCACCGTCTCGGCGTCGATCGACGCCGAGGTCCGCGACGGCTCGTTCACGGTGATCGTCGGGCCGAACGCCTGCGGCAAGTCGACCCTCCTGCGGGCGTTCTCGCGCCTCCTCGCCCCCCGTTCCGGAGCCGTGCTGCTCGACGGACGCGACCTCGCCAGGGTGCCCGCGAAGGAGGCGGCGCGCACGGTCGGCCTGCTGCCCCAGTCGTCGACCGCACCCGAGGGCATCACCGTGGGCGAGCTCGTGTCCCGGGGCCGGTACCCGCACCAGGGCATGTTCCGGCAGTGGTCGGACGCCGACCGGGCCGCCGTCGCGACCGCGCTCGCCGAGACCGACCTCGTCGACCTGGCCGAGGTGCCGGTCGACGAGCTCTCGGGCGGACAGCGGCAGCGCGTCTGGGTCGCGATGGCGCTCGCGCAGCAGACCTCGGTGCTGCTGCTCGACGAGCCCACCACGTACCTCGACATGGCTCACCAGTACGACCTGCTCGACCTCTTCGCGCGGCTGCACGAGCAGGGCACGACCGTCGTCGCCGTGCTGCACGACCTCGCGCAGGCCGCGCGCTACGCGACGGACCTGATCGTCATGAGCGACGGCGAGGTGGTCGCGACCGGTGCCCCGGCCGACGTGCTCACGGCCGAGCTCGTCGAGGACGTCTTCGACCTGCCGTGCCTCGTGGTGCCCGATCCCGTGACGGGGACGCCCCTGGTCGTGCCGCGCCGGCGGCGCTGACCCGGCGACGGGCCGCGCCGCTGCGGGTCGAGAAGCGCCGCGAACGGGACGACCTGCCGCGGGGCCCCGCGTCGGTTTGTCCCTTCTGCGTCGTATCGCGGCTTCGGGCACGGCCCAGCGGCGTGGCCGGGCGGGTGCTCGGGTGCCGCGCGTACGCTCCGGGCATGACCGATCTGCAGGGAGCCGTCGTGCTCGTCGCCGGGGCGTCGGGCGGCCTCGGCAGCCGGATCGCCGCGCAGCTGTCCGACCAGGGGGCCGTCGTCGTGCGGGCCGGACGCGCCGGGGGAGAGCTCACCGGGCCCGACGCCTACGTCGCCGACCTCCGCGAGCCGGGCGGCGGCGCGTCGCTCGTCGCCGCGGCGCTCCAGGCCCACGGGCGTCTCGACGGTGTCGTCGTCGCAGCGGGCGTCGTCGGGTTCGGACCTGCCGACGCCGTCAGCGACGAGGCTCTCGACGAGCTGGTCCAGACGAACCTGCTGGCACCCGTCCGCCTGCTGCGCGACGCGTCGGAGGCGCTCGCCGCGTCCGCAGCCGCGGGGCGTGAGCCGTTCGCCGTCACGATCAGCGGAGTCGTGGCCGAGTCGCCGACCGCGGGCATGGCCGCGTACTCCGCTGCCAAGGCGGGCCTGGCCGCGTGGGTGAGCGCCGCCTCCCGCGAGTTCAGGAGGCGCGGCGTCCGCCTCGTGGACGCGCGACCCGGGCACACGGAGACCGGACTCGCGACGCGGCCGATCACCGGCGAGGCGCCGAGCTTCCCGACGGGGCTCGACCCCGACGTGGTCGCGGCCCGCATCGTCCGGGCGATCGTCGACGGCGAGAAAGACCTGCCCAGCACCAGTTTCTGACCGCACCTGCCCATGCGCCCGGCCCGTAATTGGCGCGTGATCCGTCCGCACGGCTCCACGCAGCCCCTTCCGCACGGCGTGTCAGGCTTGGATCTGTCTCCGTTTGCGGCCTCTGGCCCCGGAGAGCGGTGCAGTGCAGCCGCGGCCATCGGTCCGAGGGATCAGGCGAAGCCGGTGCCCAGCTCGCGCAGCAGGTCGGCCAGCTGGTCGCGCTGCTGACGTGTCAGCGACCCGAGCGGCGAGTGCTCGGCCTCGAGCAGGTCGAGCATGGCCCGGTCGACGAGGTCGACGCCCTCCTCGGTGATGCGGATGAGGGCGGCGCGGCCGTCGCGCGGGTCGGCGCGGCGCTCGACGAGGCTGCGCTCGACGAGCCGGTCGAGCCGGTTCGTCATCGTGCCGCTCGTGACCATGGTGGCCGTGACGAGGTCCTTGGGGCTGAGCTCGAAGGGGTCGCCGGCCCGGCGCAGGGTCGACAGCACGTCGAACTCCCAGATCTCGAGGCCCGAGCGTCGGAACGCCTCGGCGCGCACCCGGTCGAGTCGTCGGGAGATGCGGCGCAGCCGCGAGAAGACGTCGAGCGCTGCGAAGTCGATGTCGGGCCGCACGCGCGCCCAGGCGTCGATGATCAGGTCGACCTCGTCGTTGGTGTTCACGCAGCAGTCCTCTCGGGCGGGGGGCACACCCGATCATGCCCCTCGAAGGTGCGGGTCGCCTCGACGCCGCCCCGCGCGCGCCCTCGCGGCGTGCGCGGCCTGCCTCGTGAGCTCCCGCTCGACCCGCGTCGCCCACCCTCGTCCGGGGCACGTTTTACACGTCCGTAACAAGTTGTATACAAGATCGCGTCATCGGGACTGATTGCATTCAATCCACTCCTTCCCGCACCCGAGCATCGGACCACACATGCCTCTGACCTCGCTCTCCTCGCGATCTGCCGCCCGGCGTCGCGCGCTCACGCTGCCGGCCGCAGCCCTCGGCATCGTCCTCGTGGCGACCGGGTGCCAGCAGGTCCAGACGGCCGACACCGCCGCCACGAGCAGCCGGGAGGACATCTCGACCGCGCCGATCGGCGACGCGACGATCGTCGAGGGCGGCGACCTCGTCATGGCGCTCTCGGCCGAGCCCGACCGGCTCGACCCGACCACCTCCTCGTCCCTCTACACGCGCTACGTGATGGAGACGATGTGCCAGAAGCTGTACGACATCGACGCCGAGGGCGCCATCGTGCCGATGCTCGCCACCGAGCTGCCCGAGGTCAGCGACGACGGCCTCACCGTCACGTTCCCCGTGCGCACGGACGCCGTCTTCGCCGACGGCACCCCGCTCGACGCGGAGGCGGTCGTCGGCACCCTGCAGCGCGGCCTCGACAAGGACGACTCGTCACGCCGCAGCGAGCTCGGCCCGATCACCGGCATCTCGGCGGTCGACGACGCGACCGTCGAGGTCACCTACTCCGAGCCGTTCGCCCCGCTGACGGCGGCCCTCGCCGACCGTGCGGGCATGGTGATGTCGCCCACGGCGCTCGCCTCGGCCGGCGACGCGTTCGGCGACGCCCCCGTCTGCGTCGGCCCGTACAAGTTCGTCGAGCGCGTGCCGCAGACCTCGATCACCGTCGAGCGCGACCCGCTCTACTACGACGCCGAGTCGGCCCACTTCGACACGATCACGTACCGCATCATCACCGACGCGAGCATCCGTGCGGCGAACCTGCAGTCGGGCGACGTGCAGGTCGCCGACTCGATGTCGACGCAGGACGTCGGCACGCTGAAGGAGGACGACTCCCTCACCGTGCTCGAGGTCGGCTCCCTCGGCTACCAGGGCCTGACGGTCAACATCGGCAACCAGGACGGCATCGGCACCGAGCCCGTGCAGCTCGACGGCCCGCTCGCGAGCAACGCCGCGGTGCGCCAGGCGCTCTCGATGTCGATCGACCGTGAGGCGCTCGTGAAGACCGTCTTCGGCGGCCTCTACGACCCTGCCTGCTCCCCGATCTCGCCGAGCAGCCCGTTCGCCACCGACGCGAGCGACGCCTGCCCCGACTACGACCCGGAGGCGGCGGTGCAGATGCTCGAGGACGAGGGCGTGGAGACCCCCCTCGCGATCGACATGCAGGTGAGCAACAACCCGGACACCGTGCGCTTCGCCCAGGCGCTGCAGGCCCAGGTCGCCGAGGGCGGCTTCGAGCTGACCATCACCCCCGTCGAGTACTCGACGCTGCTCGACGTGCAGACCGAGGGCGACTTCGAGGCGCTGCAGCTCGGCTGGTCGGGCCGAATCGACCCGAACGGCAACATGTTCAACTTCCTGTCGACCGGCGCCGGCAACAACTACAGCGGCTACAGCGACGACGAGGTGGACGAGCTGCTCAGCGACGCCGCGTCGACGACCGACGTCGACGAGCGGGCCGAGCTCTACGGCCAGGTCGTCGAGAAGGTGCAGGAGGACTCGCCGATCATCTGGCTGTACCGCGTGCGCAGCCTCACCGCGCTGTCGAACGACATCGCCGGCGTCTCCACCTTCGCCGACGGCGTCGTGCGCCTCAGCACCGCCGCCTTCGTCGAGGCCGACTGAGCCATGGCACGCTACCTCCTCACCCGCCTGTGGCAGTCGGCGGTGACGCTCGTGCTCGCCTCCGTCGTGGTCTTCGTCGGCGTCCGGCAGCTGCCGGGCGACCCTGCCCTCGCCCTGGCGGGTGAGGAGGCCAGCCCGCAGCAGGTCGCGGCCATCCGCGCCGACCTCGGGCTCGACGACCCGCTCGTCGTGCAGTACCTCCGCTTCGTCGGGGCGTTCCTCCGGGGCGACCTCGGCCAGTCCACCCGGACCGGCACCCCCGTCGCCGACCTGATCGGCGCGACGCTGCCGGTCACCCTGTGGCTCGCGCTGTACGCCATCGTCGTGGCCGTGCTCGTCGGCGTCGCCCTGGGCGTCGTCGCCGAGCGCTGGCGCGGCCGCTGGCCCGAGTGGATGGCCAACGCCGCCGCCCTCGTCGGCCTGAGCGTGCCGAACTTCTGGCTCGGCATCCTGGCCATCCTGTGGCTGGCCGTCGGGCTGGGCATCTTCCCCGCCTCCGGGTACGTCCCCGTCACCGAGGACCCGTGGCAGGCGCTCGTGCACCTGACCCTGCCGGCGCTCATCCTCGGCACCTCCCTCGCCGCCGTGATCATGCGGCAGACGCGGGCCTCGATGATCGAGACGATGACGACGGACTACGTCCGCACGGCCCGCGCCAAGGGCCTCGGACGGGGCCGGGTGCTGCTCCGCTACGGGCTCCGCAACTCGATGATCGTCGTCGTGACGATCGTCGGCCTGCAGCTCGGCGGGCTGATCTCGGGCGCCGTCGTGACCGAGCGCATCTTCGCCCTGCCGGGCTTCGGCAAGCTCACCCTCGACGCGGTCTTCACGCGCGACTACCCGGTCGTGCAGGCCGTCGTGCTCGTCATCACGCTCGGCTACATCCTGATCAACCTCGTCGTCGACGTGCTCTACAGCGTCCTCAACCCGCGCATCCGAGTCGGAGGAGCCTCCTGATGACCGTCCTCGTGCCCACCTCCCACGAGCTCGGCTCCGACCGGGGCCGCGTCTGGGGCCAGCTGCGCCGCAACAAGCTCGGCGTGACCGGCGGCGTGATGCTGCTCGTCGTCCTCGTCGCGGGGATCGCCGCCCCGCTCATCGCGCCGTACGGCCCGGCCGAGGTGCACTTCGACGCCCCGTTCCAGCTGCCCGGCACGATCGGGTACCTGCTCGGCACCGACGACCTCGGCCGCGACATCCTCTCGCGCACGGTCTACGGCATCCGCGTCTCGCTCGTCGTCGGCGTGCTCAGCGTCGTGCTGGCCGTCGTCGTCGGCACCCCGCTCGGGCTGATCGCGGGCTACTGGCGCTGGCTGGACGCGATCGTGTCGCGCCTGACCGACGTGATGCTCGCGTTCCCGTTCCTCATCATCGCCGTCGCGCTCGCCGCCATCAGCGGACCGAGCCTCGGCAACGCGGTGGTCGCCCTCGGCATCGCGCAGATCCCCACCATGATCCGGGTGGTGCGCGGCGAGACGATGCGCATCCGCTCGACCGACTTCGTGCTGAGCGCCCGCACCATGGACGCGACCGGCCTGCGGGTGATCTTCGCCCACGTCCTGCCGAACTGCGTCTCGGCGATCATCGTCCAGGCGACGGTCATCATGCCGGTCGCGGTCATCGGGGAGGCGCTGCTGTCGTTCCTGGGGCTCGGCATCCAGCCGCCGACGGCCAGTCTGGGCATCATGCTCTCCGACGCGCAGCAGTACCTGTCGAACGCACCGTTCGCGGCCGTCGTCCCGGGCCTCGCCATCGCCGTCATCTGCCTCGGCTTCAACCTCGTCGGCGACGCGCTCCGCGACGCCCTCGACCCGACCTCCCGCGAACGGACCTGATCTTCGTGACCTACACCGCACCTCCCGCGTTCACCACCCGGCCCGACCTCCGAGGCACCTTCGGCATGACCGCCTCGACGCACTGGCTCGCGACGGCCTCGGCCCAGTCGGTGCTCGAGCGCGGCGGCAACGCGTTCGACGCGGCGGTCGCCGGCGCGTTCGTGCTGCACGTCGTCGAGCCGCACCTCAACGGGCCGGGCGGCGACATGACGGCGGTCTTCGCGACGGCCGACGAGCCGGGCCGGCCCGTCGTCCTGATGGGGCAGGGGCCGGCGCCCGCCGGCGCGACGGTCGAGCACTACCGCGCCGAGGGACTCGACCTCGTCCCGGGGTCGGGCGCCCTCGCCGCGGCCGTGCCCGGCGCGGTCGACGCGTGGCTGCTCCTGCTCCGCGACCACGGCACGTGGGAGCTCGCCGACGTGCTCGCCTACGCGATCGGCTACGCCCGCGACGGGCACCCGATCACCGCACGGGTGACCGAGACGATCGGCGCCGTCGCCGCGCTGTTCGCCGAGCACTGGCCCACCTCGGCCGACCGCTGGCTCGTCGACGGCGCCCCGCCGGCGCCGGGCGAGATGGTCGTGAACGAGGCGTACGCCCGGGTGCTCGACGGGCTCGTGGCCGCAGGAGGCGCGCTGCCGGCCGCCGAGGCCGGTCCCGCGCCGCGGACGCCCGGCACCGACGGCCCCGACGGCACCGACGGCCCCGGCTCCTCGCGCGCCGAGGCCGCCCGCCGTGCCCGTGTCGACGCCGCGCGCACCGAGTGGGCCGAGGGGCTCGTCGCGACCTCGATCGACGCCTTCGTGCGCACGCCGCACCGGCACTCGACGGGAGGCGACCACGCGGGGGTGATGCGCGCCTCCGACCTGGCGGCCTTCCGCGCCTCGACCGAGGAGGCGACGGCCGTCGAGTTCCGCGGCCACGTCGTCGCGAAGACCGGCGCCTGGGGGCAGGGCCCGGCCCTGCTGCAGGTGCTGGCGATGCTCGATCCGCTGCCCGACGAGCTGCTCGACCCCTCGACCGTCGAGGGTGCGCACACGATCGTCGAGGCGCTCAAGCTCGCGATGGCCGACCGCGAGGCCTGGTACGGCGACCGCGACGTGCCGCTCGGCCGCCTGCTGTCGGCGGAGTACGCCGCCGAGCGTCGTGCCCTCATCGGGCGGACCGCGTCGCACGAGCTGCGTCCGGGCGACGCCGGGGGCGCAGGAGGCGCGGGCCGCCTCCCGACGCTCCGCACCGACGACGAGGTGGCCGGCCCCGGCGCCGGCGTGGGGGAGCCCACCGTCGGCTCGTTCTCCCCGGCCGCCCCCGACGCCGGCCCGACCGCCGTGCCCGCCGACGACGCCCGTCAGCCGGGTGCCGAGCCCGACGTCGCGCCGACCGGCGAGACCCGTGGCGACACCTGCCACATCGACGTGGTCGACCGCTGGGGCAACGTCGTCTCGGCGACGCCGTCCGGCGGCTGGCTGCAGTCGTCCCCGACGATCCCCGAGCTCGGCTTCTGCCTCGGCAGCCGCCTCCAGATGAGCTGGCTCGAGGAGGGCACCGCCTCGACCCTCGAGCCCGGTCGTCGCCCCCGCACCACGCTGACGCCGACGCTCGTGCTGCGCGACGGCCAGCCGCGGGTCGCCCTCGGCTCGCCTGGCGGCGACCAGCAGGACCAGTGGCAGCTGCTGTACCTGCTGCGCACGATCGTCGGCGGCTGGACCCCGCAGCAGGCGATCGACGCCCCGGCCCTGCACACGACTTCGTTCCCCGGCTCGTTCTGGCCGCGCACCTGGACGCCGGGCGGCGTCGTCGTCGAGGACCGCCTCGGCGACGAGCTGATCGCCGGCCTCGAGGCCCGTGGCCACGTCGTCACCCGCTCGGGAGACTGGTCGCTCGGCCGGCTGTCGAGCGTCACCCGAGACCCCGAGACCGGCGTGCTGGGCGCCGCCGCCAACCCCCGAGGAGCACAGGCCTATGCCGCAGGACGCTGAGACGCCGACCAGGAACACGACGACAGACGTGAGCACCAGCACCAGCACCAGCACCAGCTCGGGCCCTGCCGCCGCGCCCCTGCTCGCCGTCCGCGGCCTGCGGGTCGCGTTCGGCGACCGCGACGTCGTGCACGGGGTCGACCTCGACGTGGCGCGTGGCGAGCGCGTCGCGATCGTCGGCCAGTCCGGCTCGGGCAAGTCGACCGTCGTGGCGGCCGTGCTGCAGCTGCTCCCCGGTGCCGGGCACGTCACGGGCGGCACGGTCCACCTCGGCGGCGACGAGCTGACCGGGGCGGGCGAGGCGCGGATGCGGTCGGTGCGCGGCGCCCGCATCGGCCTCGTGCCGCAGGACCCGTCGACGAACCTCAACCCCTCGATGACCGTCGGGGCTCAGATCGCGGACGCCCTGCGCGCGGGCGGTGCGCGCGGCCGGGCCGCCGTCGGCCGACGCGTCGTCGAGCTGATGACCGAGGCCGGCATCCCCGAGGCCGACCGGCGGGCGGGCCAGTACCCGCACGAGTTCTCCGGCGGCATGCGCCAGCGCGTGCTGATCGCCGTGGCCCTCGCCCGCGACCCCGAGCTGCTCATCGCCGACGAGCCGACGAGCGCGCTCGACGTGACGGTGCAGCGGCAGATCCTCGACCACCTGCAGACGCTGGTCGACGCTCACGGCACGTCGCTGCTCTTCATCACGCACGACCTCGGCGTCGCGGCCGACCGGACCGACCGCATCGTCGTCATGCTCGACGGCCGCGTCGTCGAGCAGGGCACACCCCGGCAGATCCTGCTCGACCCGCAGCACGAGTACACCAAGCGCCTGGTGGCCGCGGCGCCGACGGTGGCCGCCGCCGCGGCGCTCCGGGCCGAGGAGCCCGTCGGCGACGGGCAGCAGGGGGCCGAGGAGGCGCGGGCCGACCCGATCCTGGTCGTGACGGACCTCGTCAAGGAGTACCGCCTCCGGGGCCGCCGGGGCGAGACCGTGCGGGCCGTCGACGGCATCTCGTTCGAGGTCCCGCGCGGCACGACCACCGCGGTCGTCGGCGAGTCGGGCTCGGGAAAGACGACGCTGTCGCGCATCGTGCTGGGGATCGAGCCGGCCACGTCGGGCTCCGCCCTGATCGACGGCGAGGGCATCACGGCCAGTCGCGGCGCCGCGCGCCGGGCCCTGCGTCGTCGCGTGCAGCCCGTGTTCCAGGACCCGTACGGCTCGCTCGACCCCACCTACAGCGTCGAGCGGCTGGTCGACGAGCCGCTGCGCATCTTCGGGGTCGGAGACCGTGCCGGCCGACGAGCCCGGGTCGCCGAGCTGCTCGACCAGGTGGCCCTGCCCCGGTCGGTCGCGCAGAGCCGGCCGAACGAGCTGTCGGGCGGCCAGCGACAGCGCGTAGCGATCGCCCGGGCCCTCTCGCTCGAGCCTGAGCTGCTGATCTGCGACGAGGCCGTCTCGGCCCTCGACGTGCTCGTGCAGGAGCAGATCCTCGAGCTGCTCGCCGAGCTGCAGGGCCGCCTCGGGCTCAGCTACCTGTTCATCACGCACGACCTCGCCGTGGTGCGCCAGATCGCCCATAGTGTGGTGGTGATGCGACGCGGTCGCATCGTCGAGCGGGGCAGCGTCGACGACGTGTTCCTCGCCCCGACGGACGAGTACACCCACCACCTCCTAGGAGCGATCCCCGGTGCCAGCCTCGCTGTCTGACCGAGCCCGACGGGCGGGTCGCGTCGCGTCCCGTCCCGGCGTGCACTGCGGAGCGCGACCGTGCTGAGCGTCGTCGACGCCGTGCGGGCGGACATCGTGCAGGGGGTGCTGCAGCCGGGCACGCGCATCACGGAGGCGGCGCTCGCCGAGCGCTACGGCGTCTCCCGGGTGCCGGTGCGCGAGGCGCTCCGCGGGCTGGAGGCGGAGGGCTTCGTCGAGTCCCGGCCGAACGTCGGGTCGCGCGTGGCCGAGATCCCGTTCGACGAGGCCGACGACCTCTTCGCGGTCCGGGAGGCGCTCGAGATCTCGACCGCGCGGCGCGCCGCGGGCAGGGCGCGGGCGCGGTTCAGCGGCGGGGACGACCACGCAGCCGGAGGCGGCAGCAGCGACGCCGACGACGACTGGCGGCGCGTGCGGCGGTCGCTGGAGCAGCTGCTCGACGAGGGCGACGCCGCCGTCGCCCGGGGCGACCTCGATCGCCTGGTCGACCTGAACGAGCGGTTCCACATCGGCATCGCCGAGCTCAGCCGCAGCAGCACGCTCGCGACGCTGCTGCGCCAGCTGTCCCGCAAGATCGAGTGGCTCTACGCCCTCGACGAGTTCTCCCGCGGCAAGCGGCTCTGGCCCGACCACAGGGTGATCCTCGCCGCCATCGACGCGGGCGACGCCGACCGGGCAGCGGAGCTGATGGGACGGCACGTGCGCGAGTCCCGCGTCGGGTACCTCGGCCGGACAGCGCCCGCCGAGGTCGTCGAGCAGCTGCGCGCGGCACCCGTCCCCGTCGCGGGCGGCGTCGCGTGACGCGCCCCGTGACCCGACACCGGCTCGATCCGACACCCGCGACGACGAACGACGTCTACTCCCGCGACCACGCCCCCGTCCTCACCGTCGAGGCCGGCGACGAGGTCGTCGTCGGGTCGCTCGACGCCTCCGGGCACCTCGAGCGCCAGCGGACGCCCGGCGAGGTGCGGCCGCGCCTGTTCCCGCAGGCGCGGGGCCACGCGCTCACCGGTCCCGTCGCCGTCCGGGGCGCGCGTCCCGGGCAGATGCTCGGCGTCACCTTCGTCGACCTGCGGCCGGGGGAGTGGGGATGGACGGTCGCGGGCGGCCGCGAGACGCCGGTCACGACGCGGCTCGGCCTGGCCGACGTCCCGCCCGCCTGGCTGCTCTGGGAGATCGACGTCGACGCCGGCGTCGCCACCGAGAGCCGGGGGCTCAGCGTGCCGACCGCGCCGTTCCTCGGGCTGACGGGCGTGGCGCCGGCCGAGCCGGGCGAGCACTCCACGACGCCGCCGCGCACGACGGCGGGCGGCAACGTCGACTGCCGCGAGCTCGTGGCGGGGTCGACCCTGTGGCTGCCGGTGCAGGTCGACGACGCGCTCCTGTACCTCGGCGACGGCCACGCGGCCCAGGGCGACGGCGAGGTCGGCGGCACGGCGATCGAGTGCCCGATGACGACGGAGGTGCGGATCGACCTGGTCGACCGGCGCCCGCTCCCGAGCGTGCACGCCGAGACCCCCGCGGGGCGGATCACCTTCGGCTTCGACGCCGACCTCGACGTCGCGACGGGCGACGCCCTCGACGCGATGGTGACGTGGCTGGCGGCCCTGCTCGACGTCGACCGCGCGACCGCCCTCGCCTTCGCCAGCGCCGTCGTCGACCTGCGCGTGACGCAGGTGGCGAACCAGACGTGGGGAGTGCACGCCCTGCTGCCGACGGGCGCGCTCGGCCTCTGAGACCGACCGGCGCGCTCGGTCTCAGAGGCCGGCCGCCGCCTCCCGCCGGGAGGGACCGACCGCCGCCTACTGGTACGTCACGAGGTCCGGCACGGGAGACACCTCGGTCATCGTCTGCTCGGGCGTGAGCATGGGCTCGTCCTCGTCGAAGAAGTTCTTCCAGCCCCACGCGACCTCGGGGGCGCCGTCGTGCAGGGCGCGCCAGGTGGCCTGCTTGTCGGGCTGGGAGCCCTGCCCGTCGACGTGCACGAGGGTCGTGAGCTCGGGGCGGCTCAGGTCGATCGCCGCCCGGTCGCGCAGCATGCTCGACCGGAACTGGTGCAGCACGAACAACTTGGGCGGCAGCGAGTTCGCGTCGACGAGGTCGGCCAGCCAGGTGGAGACCCCGTCCACCTCGGCGGCGTCCACGCCGCCGATCTGCCGCAGCGGCACCTGGTCCGGCGCGAGGCGCCACTCGGGGTCGAGGGCGAGGCCGACGTTCGGCTCGGTGAGCAGCGACTCGTACCGGCGGGCCTGGGTCAGGAAATCGGTGCGCCCCGGCTGCAGGTCGAGCACGACGTACTGCCCGGCGGCGGCCGCGGCCTCGACGTACGGGCGCAGCCGCTCGGGGTCGAGCTCGTTCGAGTAGTCGCCGTCGGGGCCGGCGTCGCCCGCCGCCACGGTCGCGATCAGCTCGAGCATCGGCACGACGGGCCGGTCGGACGAGGCCTGGTAGCTGGCCGCCGTGTCGGCGGCGCGCCGCACGGTCGCCGCGACGTCCTGTTCACCGAGGACGCCGAGAGCCGAGGTGCCCGGGGCGCCGTAGAGGGCGACGAACCGTCGGTCGGGGAAGAACCGCTGGCCGCCGCCCGGCAGCTCGGCGCCCGAGCGCGCCGCGGCGACCGACCACTCGAGATGGGGCCGGTCGGCGAACGCGGAGCCGACGACGAGGGTGGAGTCCGCCTCGGAGGCGCCCATCGCGCCGACGACGGAGGCGTCCTGCTGCAGGTCGGTCACGCCCTCGGGCAGCGCGAGCAGCTCGGCTCCCGCAGCTCGGGCGGTGGCCGACGCCGCGGCGTCGTCCGGTCCCGACACGACGACGAGCGTCGAGGAGTCGGCGTCCCGGGCCGGGGGAGCCGTGACCTCGGCGGCCGGCACGGCGTCCACGTCGCCGAGCTCGAGGTCGTCCGCCGACGGGCCCTCGCCCACCGTCGCCACC
The DNA here is from genome assembly GCF_003751515.1 of Frigoribacterium sp. PhB107. NCBI lineage: Bacteria > Bacillati > Actinomycetota > Actinomycetes > Micrococcales > Microbacteriaceae > Frigoribacterium > Frigoribacterium sp. PhB107. Next base: position 935,265 of record NZ_RJKU01000002.1, read on the forward strand.
GTCGCCGCACCCAGGCGGTCGACCTCCGTCGCGACGTCGACGCCCGCCGCGGCGATCAGCACGGGCGCGCCGATCCGCTCGCCCTGCTCCGCCGCCTCGGCGACGGCGTTCGGGGCGTCGGCCGTGGCGAGCACCACGACCGGCGAGCTGCCCCACAGCGCGCGGCTGGTCTCGACGGCCCGCTCGGCGGGGGTGCCCGACGCGGCGGCGGTGACCGCCGCCTCCGGCGTGGCCACCGTCAACTCGACGGTCTCGGGCTCGGGGGTCGACGTCGTGCACGCCGTGACGGTCAGCAGGGCAGCGGCGGCCACCGCTGCGGCGGGGAGGAGGCGGTGTCGGGAAGTCACCGATCCACGGTAGACCGGTGCGGAGCCCTGCTCAGCTCAGGACGTCCTTCGTCGTGAAGCGTCCCAGCGCCAGGGCGCCGAAGACGGCGATGTATCCCGCCTGGAGCAACGCGTTGTCCGCGAAGTTGCTCCACGAGATCGGATCGCGCAGCAGATCCGCGAAGCCGAGCCAGTAGTGGGTGAACAGCCACGGGTCGAGGAAGTCGAGCTGCGGCAGCGCGTCGACGATCTGCGCGACGGTCGAGAGGACGATCGTCGCCGCCATCGCGCCGACGGGCACGCTCGTGAGGGTCGAGGCGAAGAGGCCGATCGCGCTGAGCCCCAGCAGCGAGATGGTGACGTAGAGGGCCATCAGCAGCATGCGGCCCGCGTAGTCGCCCAGGCCGATCGTCTGTCCCGAGAGCAACGTGACCGGCCCGACGGGGAACAGGGCCGCGCCCGCGATCGCCCCCACGACGACCACGACGAGCGTGCCGACGAGGCAGAACAGGGCGGCGCCGGCGTACTTCACGAGCAGGAGGCGCACCCGGCCCACCGGGGTGACGAGCAGGTAACGCAGGGTGCCGAGGCTCGCCTCGCCCGCGATCGTGTCGCCCGCGACGACGCCCACCGTCAGGGGCAGGAACAAGGGGATGGCCACCGTGAGCGCGGTGAGCGAGACGAACAGGCCGTTCTGCGTGATGTCGCCGAGGAACGCGGGACCACGTCCTCCCGAGCCGGCGTCGTCGGTCGTCACGCGGACCGCGACGGCGAGCAGGATCGGGATCAGCGCGAGCGCCGCCAGCAGGGCGATCGTGCGGACACGGCGGAACAGGACGACGACCTCGCTGCCGAGCAGCGCGAGCCCGGAACCTCGGCGGGCCACCGCCTCGGGCAGGACGGCGGGCGAGCCGGCCGCGGCTCCGTCGGCGGGTGAGGAGGCGGCGCCCCCGTCGGACGGGATCGGGTCAGCCGGCGACATCGAAGCCCTCCCCGGTCAGGTCGACGAAGCGGTCCTCGAGGCTCGCGCCCGAGACCTCGAAGCCGCGCACCCGCACGTCGGCGGCGACGAGTGCCGCGACGATCGCCTCGGGGGCCAGCCCCTCGACCGTGAGGTCGGCCTCGACGTGCGCTCCCTCGGACGGGGCAGGACCGGCCGAGCCCGGGTCGTCGGGCGCGAGGCCCAGCCGGACGAGCACGTCACGGGCGAGGTCGGGATCGGGCGTGAGCAGGCGCACGCGGTGCGTGCCGAGCGCGCGGAGGTCGCCGAGGGTGCCCTGCGTGAGCAGCCGTCCCGCGCTCATCACGCCGATGTGCGTGCACATCTGCTCGACCTCGGCCAGCAGGTGGCTCGACACCAGGACGGTCGTCCCGTCGTCGGCGAGGGAGCGGATCAGGGCGCGCACCTCCCGGGTACCCTGCGGGTCGAGGCCGTTGCTCGGCTCGTCCAGCACGAGCAGGTCGCGCGGCATGAGGAGCGCGTTCGCGATGCCGAGGCGCTGCTTCATGCCGAGGGAGTAGGCGTGCGCCTTCTTGTCGGCGGCGTGGCCGAGGCCGACGCGGTCGAGCGCGGCCGCGACCCGGGCCTTGCGGGTGCCGCCTGGAGCCCGACGGTCGCCGGAGTCGAGGCGCGTCAAGTTGGCTCGCCCCGAGAGGAACGGGTAGAACGCGGGCCCCTCGACGAGTGCGCCGACTCGGGGCAGCACGTCACGGGCGCGGTCGGGCATGGCGCCGCCGAGCACCCGGATCGAGCCGCTCGTCGAACTGGTGAGGCCCAGCAGCATGCGGATGGTCGTGGTCTTCCCCGAGCCGTTGGGGCCGAGGAACCCGTAGACGCTGCCCCGCGGCACCGCGAGGTCGAGGTCGGCGACGGCCTGCTGGCGACCGAAGGTCTTGCCGAGGCCTACGGTCTGGACGGCGAGGCCGATGTCCGGCCTCGCGTCAGCCCCGTCGCTCACGGCACCTGCTGTCACTCACGGCGTCTGCCGCCCACGTCGCCTGTCGATCACTGCGCGGCGACGGCTGCCTGGAGGGCGTCCGCGTCGACGGCGCCCGCCCACACGCGGCCGTCGTCGCCGACGAACACCGAGACGAGCGAGGTCTGCAGCACCTTGCCGCCGTCGACCGGGGTGAGCACCTGGTCGAGCAGCGCGGAGCCGTCGTCAGAGGACGCGCTCGTCGGCGCGGACTCGCTGGTCGCCGACGGGGCGAGACCGACGATCGTGCTCCAGCCGGAGCCGAGCACGGTCTTCTCCGGTGCCTGGCCGTCGGCGTGGTGGGCGCGAGCGTCGTCGGTGCCGGGTGCGGGGACCTCGGTCACGGCAGCCCCCGCGGGCGGCGTGAAGTCGAAGACGTCGGAGGAGGGGGCGCTGAAGTCGACGGACGTGAAGCCGACCGAGACGGCCGGGTCGGCCTGGCCCTTCGCGGCGACGACGACCTTGAGGGGCACGCCCGTCTCGGAGTCGACGGTCAGCGTCGCGCTGCCGACGAGCGTCGCGGGGTCGTCAGGCGTGAGGACGACCTGGTACGCGGTGCGGCCGGCGACCTTCACGTTGTCGGTCGCGGTGACGGTCGTCGTGGGCTCGACGGCAGAGAGCAGGGCCGAGGCGAGCTCGGCCGGCGTCTGGGGCACGGCGGTGCCGTCGGGCAGGGCGGTGGGCACCTCGGTGACGCTCGTGTCGGGCAGCGTCAGGTGCGACGCCTCCTTCGACTCGGAGTCCCAGGTCCAGACGCTGTCGCCGTCGCGGACGACGTCGCGCTCGGCCAGGTCCTCCACGACCTGCACGCGCTGCTTGTCCGTCCCGTCGACGAAGACCTCCGCGGTGTGGCTACCGGTCAGGAGCTCGAGGGCGTCGCTCGTCGCGTCGCCGGCTCCGCCCTGGCCCTGGAAGCTCGACACGTCGGGCAGGCCCAGGTCGCTCGTCTGCTCGACCGTACCCGAGAACGAGGCGCCGGAACTCGACGCGGCGAGCTCGAGCACCTGCTGGGGAGTCTTCTCGGGCAGCACGACCTCGGCGTTCGCGGCCATCGACGGCACGACGATCCCGGCGGCCACGACCGCGGCCGGGACGACGACGGCGGGGATCCAACGGCTCTGCTTCTTCATGCTGTCCTGTGCCTCTCGTGGCGGCTCGGGGCGGGTCGCGACTGGTCGGCAGGCTACGCGCCGACCCTGGAGACCACTGGGAACTCGGGGGGACGTCACTCGACGTCGAGCGAGGTGGCCGTCCTCCACTCCGGGGTGCCTGACGAGCGCTGCGGCTAGAGCTCGACGACCTCGAACTCGAGCAGGTCGGCACCGGTGGCGACCGGACGGCGAGGTGCCTCGGCGCCCTCGCTGCCCTGGTCGGCCGGTGCGCCGTGGCCGGCCGGGCCACCCTGGCCCGCGGGAGGACCGGCGTGCGCCGCCGCGGCGCCGTCCGCCTGCCAGGCCTGGAACGACTGCTCGTCGGCCCAGGTCGTCACGACGAAGTACCGGGTGTCGCCCGACACCGGGCGGAGCAGCTGGAAGCCCTCGAAGCCGGGAGCGCCGTCGACCGAGTGCTTGCGGGCGGCGAAGCGGGACTCGAGCTCGGAGCCCGAGCCCTCGGGCACGTGGATGGCGTTGATCTTGACGACGGACATGGTGCGGCTCGCTCTCGTTCGGCCCGGCGGGATGCCCGGCGAGGGGTGACGGAAAGGGTTCGGGGCTAGGCGGTCTTCATCACGGTCGCCGTGAAGCCCTGCACGCGCTCGGCCAGGCCGGAGGCGCGCCGTTCGATCTGCTCGGGAGGGTTGAGGTGAGGAGGCGCGACCCTGATGAGCAGGGAGCACGCCAGGTCCTCGCAGATGTACGTGCCGATCGTGTCGCCGTTGGCACCGGCGTCGCCGGCCTTGGGCGCGGTGAAGAGGCGCACCTGGGTCGCGGGCTGCGGCGAGTGGCAGAGCGAGCACATGGCGGCGATGCCGGGCCGCAGCGACGAACCCGACGACCGGACGACGAGCCCGACCGGCTGGTCGTCCATCCAGTGCACGATGTAGCCGCGCTGGTGGGCCTGAGGATCGCGCCAGCCCAGGAACTCGCGCTCGCCCCACAGCATCTCGTGCAGGCCGGGGATGGGGAGCCGGTCGAGGTCGCCCGGCAGGGCGTTCACGAACGACTCACGGATGTCGGTCTCGGTCAGCGGCTTCATGATCGAGCCGAGCCTACGCGTCGCCGCCGACAGCGCGTCGTGACCGTCTCACCCCGGCGTGCGGCCCCTACGCTGGCCCCGTGGTCGACACGGCGGCGGGGAACGGGGCACGGGGCCTGGACGAGGAGGCGGTGGTCGCGCGCCTGAGGGCGGCCGGCTGCGTCTTCGCGGAGGACGAGGCGCGCCTCCTGCTCGAGGCGGCGGCGGCCGGTCCGAGCCTCGAGTCGCTCGTCCTCCGGCGGACGGCGGGCGAGCCGCTCGAGCAGGTGCTCGGCTGGGCGGCCTTCGACGGGCTCCGCCTCGTCGTCGAGCCGCGCGTCTTCGTGCCGAGACGCCGCACCGAGCTGCTCGTGCGGCTGGCCGACGCGGCGCTCGCCGGCGCCGTGCCCGCCGACGCGGCACCTGTCCTCGTCGAGCTGTGCTGCGGGGTCGGTGCGGTCGCGGTCGCGCTGCTCCGCCGCCGCCCCCTGCTCGACGTGGTCGCCGCCGACCTCGATCCCGTCGCCGTGCGCTGCGCCCGCCGCAACCTCGGCGAGCGGGCGACGGTCGTCGGGGGCGACCTCTTCGCCGAGCTCCCCGCACGGCTGCGCGGCCGGGTGGACGTGCTGATCGCGAACGCGCCGTACGTGCCGACGGCCGCCATCGCGACGATGCCCTCCGAAGCCCGCCTCCACGAGTCCGTCCTCGCCCTCGACGGCGGGGCGGACGGCCTCGACCTGCACCGGCGGATCGCCGCCGGGGCCGCGGAGTGGCTCTCGCCGACGGGCACGCTGCTGATCGAGACGAGCGAGCGCCAGGCCGAGGCCACGGCCGCCCTGTTCGCGGCCGCGGGCCTCGACGTGTCGGTCGAGCGGGACGACGACCTCGACGCCACGGCCGTGAGTGCGACCTGGCCGCCCGCCTGACCTCGCCGATCGGGCCTAGACGTCGACCGGCGAGACGAGGTCGACCACGGGCGACTCGGGCGTCCCCGAGATCTGGCAGGTGAACGCCGCCTCGACCCGGCCGTCGGCGAGGTGCCCGAAGCGCACCTCGGCGACCGCGCCCGAGTCCGAGTCGCGGACGTCCGCCTCCTCGTAGGCCCAGACGTCATCGAGCGGGGGCAGGTCCGGGTACTCGGCCCTGACCGCGGCGACGCAGGCGTCCCAGGCGGGCGGCGCCTCGTGCGCCTCGGCCGTCGACGGCGCCGGGGGAGTCGTGGTCGGCAGCGGCGTCGCGGTCGCGTCGGGCCCGGTCGTCGTCACGATACCGGGCGTGGCCGCGGCGCCGGGCTCGGCGTCGGTCCCGGCGCAGCCCGCCAGCAGCAGCGTGACGGCGAAGGCGGCGGTGACCAGTGAGACGGTCTTGGTGGGCACGGCGCGCTCCAGGTGACGGGACGGGCGTCGGCGGGCGCCGACGGAGGTCGAGGAGGCTCAGACTAACCGCACGGAGGCACCACGGAGGTCGAGGGTGCAAGCTGGTTCGATGACCGCTACAGAGAACCGCGAACCGACCGCCCTCGAGCAGGCCATCAGCAAGGGACAGGCAGGAGAGGGCGACATGAACGCCGTCCTGGCCGAGTTCGTCAACGCGCAGGTCGTCGTGGCCACCGCCGTGGACGCCCAGGACAGCCTGACCGATCTGCAGCCGGTGTTGTTCGACCGCGAGGGCACGCCGATGCTGGCGGCCTTCACGCACCCCGACATGATCGGCGAGCAGGTCAAGGGCGTCGCCGAGTACCAGGCCACGATCCCCGCCGCCGAGCTCGTGCAGGCGATCCCCGCGCAGACCGGTCTCGTCGTGAACCCCGGCAACCGCGAGGGCTTCGAGATGCTGCCCGAGGGCGTCGCGCAGCTGGCGAACGACGTCCGCGAGCTCGTCGCCGCGCACCAGGCCGCCGGGTCGCCCGAGCCGGGCCAGCCCGCACAGCCCGCCTCCTAGCCCGAGCCCCCCTCCAGGACGCCCCGATCGTGCCTCACGGTCGGGGCGTCCGTCGTCGCCTCCCGAAACACCGCTGTCACATGCCCGCTGTAGGGTGAGCGGCACAACAGAACACCGGGCCACGAACACGTCGCGGGAGAGCCCCGGAGCGCACGCCGATGCGCCGCCGGGCACCGAAGGAGCAAGCTCCCCGCCAATCTCTCAGGTACCGCGTACCGCGACGGACTGGCCACTCTGAAAAGCAGGGGGCACCTGCCGGAGGCGCGCGAGCGTCGCCGGCACCGCCTCCTCGCCCACGGTGAAAGTCGGCCCTCGTGGCCGGCGAAGCTCTCAGGCCCATGACAGAGGGGGTGCACGACCGCGGCTCTGCCGTGCCGTGCGCGTCCCCGTCGTGCAGGTGCTGCACGACGCCGATCCCGGCCGAGTCACCTGGCGCCGGGCCGTTCCCCCAGGAGTCCGCAGATGTCCGACGCATCCTCGAACCTGCCCGCCGCCCCCGGCCCCGACGACGCCGACCTCCGCGACGACGCCGACCTGCGCGACGACGCCGACCTGCGCGACGGCCCCGCCGGGACGACCGGCGACCTGCCCCTCGCCGACGACGGCACCGGGGGCGTCGCGACCGCCGACGGCGCGCCCCTCGACCTCGTCGACGCGGTCGACGCCGAGGCCGTCGCCGACGAGCATGAGGAGCGCCTCAGCCCCCTGCACGAGGTCCACGTCGCCGCCGGTGCCAGCTTCACGGACTTCGCCGGCTGGCAGATGCCCGTCCGCTACAGCTCCGACCTGGCCGAGCACCACGCGGTGCGCACCGCCGCCGGGCTGTTCGACCTGTCGCACATGGCCGAGATCGCCGTCGTCGGTCCCGACGCCGGGGCGTTCCTCGACGCGGCGCTCGCGGGCACCCTCTCGACCATCGCGGTCGGCCGGGCCAAGTACTCGTTGCTGCTCAGCCCCGAGGGCGGCATCGTCGACGACCTCGTCGTCTACCGCCTCGACGAGCACGACTACCTCGTCGTCGCCAACGCCTCGAACCGCGACGCCGCCTTCGGCGCCCTCGCGAGCCGTGCGCACGGCTTCGACGTCACGGTCGACGACGAGAGCGACGACACCGCGCTCATCGCGATCCAGGGCCCCGAGGCCGAGGGCGTCCTCGACGAGCTGGTCACCGCCGACCGGCTGCAGCCCGACGCGCCCCTGTCGACCCTGCGCTACTACCGCGTCCTCCAGGGCACCTTCGACGACGCCCCCGTGCTGATCGCCCGCACCGGCTACACCGGAGAGGACGGTTTCGAGCTCTACCTCGCGCCCGAGCTCGCCCCCGACCTGTGGCGTGCCCTCGCCGAGGCAGGCGCCCCGCGCGGCCTCGTCCCCGCCGGGCTCGCCAGCCGCGACACGCTCCGCCTCGAGGCGGGCATGCCGCTCTACGGCCACGAGCTGGGCCTCGACGTGCGCCCCGCGCAGGCCGGCCTCGGCCGCGTCGTCGACACCTCGAAGGAGTTCGTGGGCAAGGCGGGCGTCGAGCCTGCCCCTGCGGCCCGCGTGCTCGTCGGCCTGACGCTCGAGGGCCGACGTGCCGCGCGGGCCGGCTACGCGGTCGTCACCGACGACGGCACCGTCGTCGGCGAGGTCACGAGCGGCGCCCTCTCGCCCACGCTCGGCCACCCCGTCGCCATGGCGTTCGTCGACCCCGACGTCGTCGACCGCGGCCCCGCGCTGGCCGTCGACGTCCGCGGCACCGCGATCCCCGCTGCCGTCGTGTCGCTGCCGTTCTACAAGCGCGCCTGACCTGCTCCCGCAGGCCCGCCTCCTCGTTCCTTCCTCAGCCCCGCCCAGCCTCAGCCCTCGCCTCCTCGGCGCCCCTGCCTCCTCGAAAGGACCGGCCATGACCGATCTCACCGCCCTGCAGTACACCTCCGAGCACGAGTGGCTGCTCATCGACGGCGACACCGCGACGGTCGGCATCACCGACTACGCCGCCGAGAAGCTCGGCGACGTCGTCTACGTCGACCTGCCCGCCGAGGGCACGGAGGTCGAGACCGGCAAGGTCGTCGGCGAGATCGAGTCGACCAAGTCGGTCGGCGAGCTCTACGCCCCCGCCCTCGGCACCGTGCTCGAGGCCAACCAGGCCGTCGTCGACAGCCCCGACCTCGTCAACAGCGACCCGTTCGGCGAGGGCTGGCTGATCAAGATCACCCTGTCGAGCACCGACGGCCTGTCCCTCCTCTCGCGCGACGAGTACGTCGCCCTCACCGCCGAATGAGCGACGCGCAGGGGTCCGTCTTCGGCGACTGGTCCGACCGGGCCGCCACCGGCTTCGTCGACCGCCACGTCGGCACCACCGCCGCCGACCAGGCGGCCATGCTCGAGCTGCTCGGCCACGACAGCGTCGAGTCCCTCGTCCGTGCCGCCGTGCCGGACAGCATCCACGCCGAGCCCGTCGACGCCTCGGTGCTGCCGGCGCCGATCGGCGAGAAGGAGGCGCTGGCCGAGCTCCGCGCGCTCGCCGACCGCGGCCGCCCCTCGCGCAGCATGATCGGCCTCGGCTACTACGACACCGTCACGCCTGCCGTGATCCAGCGCAACGTGCTCGAGAACCCGAGCTGGTACACGGCCTACACGCCGTACCAGCCCGAGATCTCGCAGGGCCGGCTCGAGGCGCTCATCAACTTCCAGACGATGGTCTCCGAGCTGACCGGCCTCACCACGGCCAACGCGTCGATGCTCGACGAGGGCACCGCCGTCGTCGAGGGCATGCTGCTCGCCCGTCGTGCCTCGAAGGCGCGCACCGACGTCTTCGTCGTCGACTCCGACGCGCTGCCGCAGACGAAGGCCCTGCTCGCCGGGCGTGCCGAGGCCGTGGGCATCGAGCTCGTCGAGCTCGAGCTCTCCAGCGTCGACCCGGCCGAGATCCCCGACGCCTTCGGCGTGTTCGTGCAGTACCCCGGTGCCTCCGGCTGCGTCTGGGACCCGGAGGCGGTCGTCGCCGCCGTCCACGCCGCCGGCGGCCTCGCGGTCGTCGCCGCCGACCTGCTCGCGATGACGCTGCTCCGTCCGCCCGGCGAGTTCGGGGCCGACGTCGCCGTCGGCACGAGCCAGCGCTTCGGCGTGCCGATGGGCTTCGGCGGGCCGCACGCCGGCTACATGGCCGTCCGCACGGGGCTCGAGCGCCAGCTGCCCGGCCGTCTCGTCGGTGTCTCGCAAGACGTCGAAGGCCACCCGGCCTACCGGCTCAGCCTGCAGACCCGCGAGCAGCACATCCGTCGTGAGAAGGCGACGTCGAACATCTGCACCGCTCAGGTGCTGCTCGCCGTGATGGCCTCGATGTACGCCGTGTACCACGGCCCGTGGGGGCTCCGGCACATCGCCTCGCGCGTCCACGCGCACGCCGCCGACCTCGCGGCCGCCGTGCGCGCGAGCGACCTCGAGCTCGAGAGCGACGTGTTCTTCGACACCCTCCAGGTCTTCGTGCCCGGCCGGGCGGACGAGATCGTCGCCGCCGCGCACGCTCGCGGCTACCTGCTCTGGGCCGTCGACGCCGACTGCGTCCGGCTGTCGCTCGACGAGACCACGACGCGCGACGACCTCGAGGTCGTCGCTGACGTGCTCGGGGTCGCCCTGCCCGCGGCGTCGCCCGCAGGCGGCGGCGAGGCGCGCGACGAGCGCGACGCGGTGCTGCCGGAGGGCCTCCGCCGCACCTCCGACTTCCTGACGCACCCGGTCTTCCGCACGCACCGCAGCGAGACCAGCATGATGCGCTACCTCAAGCACCTCGCCGACAAGGACTACGCGCTCGACCGCGGCATGATCCCGCTCGGCAGCTGCACGATGAAGCTCAACGCCGCGACCGAGATGGCGGCCGTGACGTGGCCCGAGTTCGCGGCCGTGCACCCGTTCGCGCCGGCCTCCGACGTCGAGGGCTACCTCGAGATGATCGGCCAGCTCGAGGGCTGGCTGGCCGAGGTCACGGGCTACGACACGGTCTCGCTGCAGCCCAACGCCGGCAGCCAGGGCGAGCTCGCCGGCCTGCTCGCGATCCGCGGCTTCCACCTCGCCGCCGGCGACACGGCCCGCACCGTGTGCCTCATCCCGCAGAGCGCGCACGGCACGAACGCGGCCAGCGCCGTGCTCGCAGGGCTCCGCGTGGTCGTCGTGGCGTGCAACGAGCAGGGCGACGTCGACCTCGGCGACCTGCGTGCCAAGGTCGAGCAGCACCGTGACGAGCTCGCGGCGCTGATGATCACGTACCCGTCGACGCACGGCGTCTACGAGCACGACATCCGCGAGGTCACCGACGCGGTGCACGCGGCCGGCGGCCAGGTGTACGTCGACGGCGCGAACCTCAACGCGCTGCTCGGCTTCGCCCGGTTCGGCGACTTCGGCGGAGACGTCTCGCACCTGAACCTGCACAAGACGTTCTGCATCCCGCACGGAGGCGGCGGTCCCGGTGTCGGGCCCGTGGCGGCCAAGGCCCACCTCGCCCCGTACCTGCCCGGCCACCCCCTGGCGCAGCAGGCCGACCGTCGCACGGGTGCCGAGCCCGCCGGGGCCGGCGAGCGGCTCGCCCACGCGGGCGTCCCCGTGTCGAGCGCCCCCTACGGGTCGCCGAGCATCCTGCCGATCAGCTGGGCGTACGTCCGCATGATGGGCACCGAGGGGCTCGCCGCGGCGACGGGCGCCGCGGTCCTCTCGGCGAACTACGTGGCGGCGCGGCTGCGCGACCACTTCCCGGTGCTGTACGCGGGAGAGAACGGGCTCGTCGCACACGAGTGCATCCTCGACCTGCGACCGCTCCGCGACGCCACGGGCGTGACCGTCGACGACGTGGCCAAGCGCCTCATCGACTACGGCTTCCACTCGCCGACGATGTCGTTCCCGGTCGCCGGCACGCTGATGGTCGAGCCGACCGAGAGCGAGGACCTCGCCGAGATCGACCGCTTCGTCGACGCGATGATCGCCATCGCCGGCGAGGCCGCCGACGTGGCGTCGGGCCGCTTCACCGCCGAGTCGAGCCCCCTGCGGGGCGCGCCCCACACGGCCGAGTCGGTCATCTCGGGGGAGTGGACCCGCGAGTACAGCCGCGACGAGGCCGTGTACCCGGTCCGCACCCTGGTGCGCGGCAAGTACTGGCCGCCGGTCCGCCGCATCGACCAGGCCTGGGGCGACCGCAACCTGTTCTGCGCGTGCCCGCCGGTCGAGGCCTTCGCCTGAGCTGGCCCGCTCCGCACGTCGAGCCGTGACGCAGGGAGCCGCCCGGTCGCTGATCCCGTCGGCGACCCGGGCGGCTCCCTCCTGGTCCCCGCGGGTGCCGGCCCCTGAGCGGCGCGGACGGCGCCGGCGTGACGGGGGCCGTCCCGGATGACACCCGGGGGACGGTCGAGGAGGTGCGTGTGGAGTTGTCGAGTCCGTTCGACCCTCGAGACCATGACACGCTCCCCCCGAACGGGTGTCAAGGGGTGCCGGGAGCCGACGAGGCAAGTCGGCGCAGATCGGCGTCGGCGTGGCCGGGGGAGGCCATGCCTCTCGTCCGGCCCGCCGCCTCCTCGGGTCAGCTCGGCAGGCCGAAGGCGGCCGGGAACGTCGTGGCCGCCCACGGGTAGCCGACGAACACGGCCGCGTCCATCAGGAGGTGCGCGACGACCAGCGGGAGCACCCGGCCGGTCCGCGTGTAGAGCCAGCCGAAGACGAGCCCCATCACGACGTTGCCGACGAAGGCCCCGAAGCCCTGGTACAGGTGGTAGCTGCCGCGCAGCAGGGCGGCGGCGACGATGATCGGCCAGGTGCGCCAGCCGAGGTCGCGCAGCCGGGCGAAGAGGTACGCGACGACGATGACCTCCTCCGTCACGCCGGCCCTGAGCGCCGAGAGCAGCAGCACGGGCACCGTCCACCACTCGGCGGCGAGGTCGGTCGGGATGACGGTCACGGTCAGGTCGAGGGCCTTGCCGACGAGGTAGAGCCCGATGCCCGGGATGCCGATGGCGAGGGCGAGCCCGGCACCGCCGAGCACGTCGCGGCCGGCGCGGGAGAAGTCGACCCCGAGGCGGCCGAGGTGCGGGCGGGCCTCGTTCCACAGCAGGTAGGCGACGAGTGCCACAGGGACGAGGTCGACGGCGATGCCCACCAGCTGGTAGATCAGGTCGAAGACCGGCCGGTCGCTGAGCGAGGAGTTGAGCGTCGCCGTCTGCTGCGACAGCGACTCGTCGCGGGTCAGCCGGTTGGCGATCGACAGCACCGAGTACACGGCCGAGGCGCCCAGCGACAGCCCGAGCACGATCGCGATCTCGACCCGGAGGCGCGCCCTGCCAGGTCGACCCGGCCCCGTCTCGAGAGGCCCTGCCATCCCGTCGCGTGGCCTCGGCCCCGGCGTTGCCGGTAGCGTGTCGTCTCTGTCGCTCACGCGCTGATCGTACGGGACGCTCCCGCCGGCAGCGGATGATACCCGGCAGGTGTCTGATTTCTCGCAGCGGATCCTTGCGCTCTTCGCAGCCGTGGCGCAACAGATCGCCCACGGACGCAACTATCCGGCAAGTTGGTTTCCGTCGTGTAACCGTTCCCCCAGGGGTTTGGAGATGGCTGAGCCCGGTGCTTAGGGTGACTGCATCCAACGCGGCGAGGCTCATGGGGGCCCCGCTGCGTCCTTTCCCGCATCAGGAGGAACATTGAAGAAGACGCGCATGGGCCTCGGGGCCATCGCCGTCGTGGGGACGGCAGCACTCGTCCTCACGGGCTGCGCCAGCGGTGGGGACTCGGGCGACAGTGGCTCGGGCGACTCCAGCGCCATCATCACCACCAACGGCAACGAGCCTCAGAACCCGCTCGTCCCCTCGAACACCACCGAGGTCGGCGGCGGCAAGATCATCGACTCCGTGTTCGCGGGCCTCGTCTCGTACAACGCCGACGGCGAGTCCGAGATGGACGCGGCCGAGTCGATCGAGTCGGACGACAACCAGCTCTGGACCATCACGCTCAAGGACGGCCAGACCTTCACCGACGGCACCCCGGTCACGTCCGAGTCGTTCACGAAGGCCTGGAACTGGGCCGCTCAGGTCTCCAACGCCCAGAGCGCCTCGTACTTCTTCGACAACATCGCCGGCTACGACGCCGAGGCCGACAGCGACCTCCAGCTCGAGGTCGTCAGCGACACCGAGTTCACGGTCGAGCTGTCCGCGCCCGCCGCCGACTGGCCCCTCCGTCTCGGCTACTCGGCCTTCTCGCCGCTGCCCGAGTCGTTCTACGACGACGTCGACGCGTTCGGCGAGAACCCCGTCGGCAACGGCCCCTACAAGCTCGAGAGCGAAGGCGCCTGGACCCACAACCAGGACATCAAGCTCGTCACCAACCCCGACTACGACGGACCGCGCAAGCCCGTCAACGGCGGCCTGACGATCACGTTCTACACCACGCAGGACGCGGCCTACGCCGACGCGCTGTCGGGCAACCTCGACATCCTCGACGCCGTTCCCGACGCGCAGTTCGCGTCGTACCAGAGCGACTTCCCGGACCGCTTCGCCAACCAGCCCGCGGCGATCTTCCAGTCGTTCACCATCCCGCAGTACCTCGAGCACTTCGACGGCACGACGGAGGAGGGCAAGCTCCGCCGCCAGGCGATCTCGCTCTCGATCAACCGTGACGACATCACCGACGTCATCTTCCAGGGCACCCGCACGCCGGCCAAGGACTTCACGTCGCCGGTCATCGACGGTTACTCGGACGACCTCGAGGGCTCTGACGTGCTCTCGTACGACGCGGACAAGGCCAAGGAGCTGTGGGCCGAGGCCGACGCCATCTCGCCCTACGGCGACACGACGTTCACCCTCGCCTACAACGCCGACGGCGGCCACCAGAACTGGGTCGACGCCGCGACGAACAGCATCTCCGACACTCTCGGCATCAAGGCCGAGGGTCAGTCCTACCCGACCTTCGCCGAGCTGCTCGACGACGAGGACAACGACGCCATGACCGGCGCCTTCCGTTCCGGATGGCAGGCCGACTACCCGTCGCTGTACAACTTCCTCTCGCCGCTGTACCAGACCGGTGCCGGCTCGAACTACGGCCGCTACACCAGCACCGAGTTCGACGGTCTCCTCGCCGAGGGCTCCGCCGCCTCGTCGGCGGACGACGCGACCGCCGACTTCCAGAAGGCACAGGAGGTCCTCTTCCAGGACCTGCCCGTCGTCCCGCTGTGGTACTCGAACGTCACGGGCGTCTGGGCCGACACGGTCAGCAACGTGGAGTTCGGCTGGAACTCGGTGCCCCTCTTCTACGAGGTCACCAAGAACTAGTCGCACCGAGAGCGGCGTAGCCTCTCTCCTCGTCCCCGGGGGGTCCGGGCAGGTCATCCTGTCCCGGGCCCCCCGAAGGGCGTCCACCTCTTCCTCCACACGATTGCGACATCCATGCACGCGCAGAAATCCGAGGCGGCCTGATGCTCTGGTACACCGGCCGGCGCCTCCTCCAGCTGATCCCCGTCTTCTTCGGGGCGACGTTCCTCATCTACTTCATGGTCTTCGCCCTGCCGGGCGACCCCGTCGCGGCGCTCTTCGGCGAGAAGCAGCCGAGCCCGGCGGTCATCGAGGCCATCCGCGCCCAGTACAACCTCGACAAGCCGTTCATCGTGCAGTATTTGCTCTACGTGGGCGGACTCTTCACCGGTGACCTCGGCACCACGTTCTCCGGCCGACCCGTCATCGACGAGCTGATCCGTGCCTTCCCGATCACGTTCCGCCTCGCGATGCTCGCCCTCCTGTTCGAGTCCGTCGCCGGCATCCTGGTCGGCCTCGTCGCCGGCCTCCGCAAGGGCAAGATCTTCGACAACAGCGCGCTGGTCGTGTCGCTGCTCCTCATCTCGGTGCCCACGTTCGTCATCGGCTTCGTGCTGCAGTACGTCTTCGGCATCCAGCTCGGCCTGTTCCGCACCACGGTCAGCTCGCAGGCTCCGTGGAACGAGCTCGTCCTGCCCGCGATCGTGCTGGCGTCGGTGTCGTTCGCCTACATCGTGAGGCTCACCCGCGCCTCCGTGTCCGAGAACATGAGCGCCGACTTCGTCCGCACGGCGACGGCCAAGGGCCTGACTCGACGACGCGTCGTCGGCGTGCACATCCTGCGCAACTCGCTCGTCCCTGTCGTCACCTACCTGGGCGTCGACATCGGCTCGCTCATGGTCGGCGCGATCGTCACCGAGGGCATCTTCAACATCCAGGGCGTGGGAGGCACCGTCTACCGTGCCATCACCCTCGGCGAGGGTCCCACCGTCGTCTCGTTCGTGGCCGTGATGGTCATCATCTTCATGCTGGCCAACCTGCTCGTCGACCTGCTCTACGCCGTTCTCGACCCGAGGATCCGCTATGCCAAGTAACCCGACCCCCGGTCTCTCGCCCGACCACTACGTCGCCCCCCTCGAGGAGACCCCGCTCAAGGCGGTCGACGCCGTCGACGAGTCCGAGAAGCCCCGTTCGAGCTGGAACGACGCGTGGGACGCGATGAAGACGCGCCCGCTGTTCTGGATCTCCGCGGTGCTGATCCTGCTCGTCATCGTCGTCGCGGTCTTCCCGCAGCTGTTCACGTCGACGTCGCCGACCAGCGGCGCGAACCTCCAGTCCAGCAACGGCGGGCCCGAGGCCGGTCACCCCATGGGCTTCACCCTGCAGGGCCTCGACGTCTTCGCCCGGGTGATCTACGGCACCCGCGCCTCCCTGACCGTCGGCCTCCTCGCCACGGTCATCGTGACGATCGTCGGCATCGTGATCGGCTCCCTCGCCGGCTACTACGGAGGCTGGCTCGACGCGATCGTCTCGCGGATCGGCGACATCTTCTTCGCCATCCCCACCGTGCTCGGCGCCATCGTGCTCATGTCCGTGCTGCCCTCGCGCACGCCGCTGACCGTCGCTCTCGTGCTGTCGCTCTTCGCCTGGCCGCAGATCGCGCGCATCATGCGCGGCTCGGTGCTCGGCGCGAAGAGCAGCGACTACGTGATGGCCTCGACGGCTCTCGGCGTGTCACGTTTCCGCATCCTCGTGCGCCACGTCGTGCCGAACGCGATCACCCCGGTGATCGTCGTCGCGACCGTGTCGCTCGGCACGTTCATCGTGGCGGAGGCGACGCTGTCGTTCCTCGGCATCGGCCTGCCTCGTGGCGTCATGTCCTGGGGCAACGACATCAACGCCGCCCGGTCGTCCCTGCGCGTCGCGCCCATGCCGCTGATCTGGCCGGCCGCCGCGCTGAGCCTGACCGTGTTGTCGTTCCTGATGATGGGCGACGTCGTGCGCGACGCCCTCGACCCGAAGGCGAGGGCCCGTCGATGAGCGACACCTCCACCCGACCCGCCCAGGCGGCCACCGCCTCCGGCGCGACCCCCCTGCTCGAGATCAAGGGCCTGAAGATCGGGTTCCGCACCCAGTCGGGCTATGTCGACGCCGTCCGCGGCGTGGACTTCACCATGATGCCGGGCGAGCGCCTCGCCATCGTGGGCGAGTCCGGCTCGGGCAAGTCGACCACCGCGACCTCGATCATCGACCTGCTGCCCGGCACCGGAGAGGTCACGGGCGGTCAGATCCTCTTCGAGGGCAAGGACCTCACGAAGGCCTCCGCCGCCGAGATGCAGGCGATCCGCGGGCGCGACATCGGCTACGTCCCGCAGGACCCGATGTCGAACCTCAACCCCGTGTGGAGCATCGGCTTCCAGGTCGAGGAGGCGATCCGTGCGAACGGCGTCGCCACCGGCAAGCAGGCGGTGCGGCAGCGAGCGATCGAGGTGCTGCAGGAGGCAGGGCTCGGCGACGCCGACCAGCGCCTCAAGCAGTTCCCCCACCAGTTCTCGGGCGGCATGCGCCAGCGCGTGCTGATCGGGATCGGCCTCTCGTCGCACCCGAAGCTGCTCATCGCCGACGAGCCGACCTCGGCCCTCGACGTGACCGTGCAGCGGCGCATCCTCGACCACCTCGAGACGCTGACGCGCGACTACGGCACCTCGGTGCTCTTCATCACGCACGACCTCGGCCTCGCGGCCGAGCGTGCCGAGAAGCTCGTGGTCATGTACAAGGGCCGCGTGGTCGAGTCCGGTCCCTCGAAGGAGATCCTGGCCAACCCCCAGCACCCCTACACGAAGCGCCTCGTGGCGGCGGCGCCGAGCCTCGCCAGCCGTCGGATCCAGTCGACGATCGAGCCCACCCACAGCCACGCGGGCGAGGTCAGCGACGAGGGCGCCGACGACGCGGACCTGATCGCCCGTGCCCGTCAGCGCGAGGAGCTCGGCCGCACGAACGCCGAGTTCATCAAGGTCGAGAACCTCTCGAAGGTCTACGCGATCCGCCAGGGCGGCTTCAAGACCACCGAGCTGCGGGCCGTCGACGACGTCTCGTTCTCGATCCCGCGCGGCACGACGACGGCTCTCGTCGGCGAGTCGGGCTCGGGCAAGTCGACCGTGGCCAAGCTGGTGCTGCAGCTCGAGGGCATCACCTCGGGCACCGTGGCGATCGACGGCCAGAGCGTGGGGGCGCTGAAGGGCTCGGAGCTCTTCGGGTTCCGTCGCCGCGTGCAGCCGGTCTTCCAGGACCCGTACGGCTCGCTCGACCCGATGTACAGCGTCGGCAACACGATCGCCGAGCCGCTCGTCACGCACGGCATCGGCGACCACAAGAGCCGCCAGGCCCGGGTGCACGAGCTGCTGAACCAGGTCTCGCTGCCGGTGTCGATGATCAACCGCTACCCGGGCGAGCTCTCGGGCGGTCAGCGTCAGCGCATCGCGGTGGCGCGCGCGCTCGCGCTCAAGCCCGACGTGATCGTGCTCGACGAGGCCGTCTCGGCCCTCGACGTGCTCGTGCAGGGGCAGGTGCTCGACCTGCTCACCGACCTGCAGACCGAGCTGGGCCTGACGTACCTCTTCATCACGCACGACCTCGCGGTCGTCCGGCTCATCGCCGACAACGTCTGCGTCATGCAGAAGGGCCGCATCGTCGAGTCGGGCACCACCGACGAGATCTTCGCGAACCCGTCGCAGCAGTACACCCGCGAGCTGCTCGAGGCCATCCCGGGTGCGCAGTTCGAGTTCGGCCGCTGAGCGGCTGACGCCCTGAGCGGCTGACGCATCGATCAGCCCGCCTGTGGAGGGGCCTTCCGACCGTGCCGAGAGCACGGGGGAGGGCCCCTTTACCACGTGCCGTAGACTGTTCCCGCCGGGCTTCGTCCCGACCACTTCCCCCTGACTCTTCTCGTAAGGAATTCATCCATGGCGACTGCCATCCGCAGCGACCTGCGCAACGTGGCGATCGTGGCCCACGTCGACCACGGCAAGACGACCCTCGTCGACGCCATGCTCAAGCAGACGAACTCGTTCGACGCGCACTTCGACACCGAAGACCGCATGATGGACTCGAACGAGCTCGAGCGCGAGAAGGGCATCACGATCCTCGCGAAGAACACCGCGGTGCTCTACAACGGTGCCCACGCGACCGACGGCCCGATCACCATCAACGTGATCGACACCCCCGGCCACGCCGACTTCGGCGGCGAGGTCGAGCGCGGCCTGTCCATGGTCGACGGCGTCGTCCTGCTGGTCGACGCGTCCGAGGGCCCCCTGCCCCAGACGCGCTTCGTGCTCCGCAAGGCCCTCGCGGCCAAGCTCCCCGTCATCCTGCTGGTCAACAAGACCGACCGTCCCGACGCGCGCATCGACGAGGTCGTCGCCGAGAGCCAGGACCTGCTCCTCGGCCTCGCCAGCGACCTGAGCGAAGAGGTCGACGACCTCGACCTCGACGCCATCCTCAACGTGCCCGTCGTCTACGCGTCCGGCCGCAACGGCGCCGCGTCCGTCAACAAGCCCGCCGACGGCTCGCTGCCCGACAACGACGACCTCGAGCCGCTGTTCGACGCGATCCTCACGCACGTGCCTGCGCCGACCTACGACGACGAGCACCCTCTGCAGGCGCACGTCACCAACCTCGACGCCTCGCCGTTCCTCGGTCGCCTCGCGCTCCTCCGCGTCTTCCACGGCACCCTGAAGAAGGGCCAGACCGTCGCCTGGGTCAAGGCCGACGGCACCGTCGCGAACGCCCGCATCACCGAGCTGCTCATCACGAAGGCCCTCAGTCGCTACCCGGCCGAGAGCGCTGGCCCCGGCGACATCGTCGCGGTCGCCGGCTTCGACACGATCACCATCGGCGAGACCCTCTCCGACCCCGACGACGTGCGGCCGCTGCCGACCATCACGGTCGACGACCCCGCCATCTCGATGACGATCGGCACCAACACGTCGCCCATCATCGGCAAGGTCAAGGGGCACAAGCTGACCGCGCGCATGGTCAAGGACCGCCTCGACCGCGAGCTGATCGGCAACGTCTCGCTCAAGGTCGTCGACATCGGACGCCCCGACGCGTGGGAGGTCCAGGGCCGCGGCGAGCTCGCGCTGGCCATCCTCGTCGAGCAGATGCGTCGCGAGGGCTTCGAGCTCACCGTCGGCAAGCCCCAGGTCGTCACCCGTCGTGACGAGAACGGCAAGCTCCAGGAGCCGTTCGAGCACATGACGATCGACGTGCCCGACGAGTGGCTCGGCGCGATCACGCAGCTGATGGCCGCCCGCAAGGGCCGCATGGAGAACATGGCGAACCACGGCTCGGGCTGGGTCCGCATGGAGTTCATCGTCCCGTCGCGCGGCCTGATCGGCTTCCGCACGCAGTTCCTCACCGACACCCGCGGCACGGGCATCGCCAACGGCATCAGCCACGGCTACGGCCCCTGGGCCGGCGAGATCTCGACCCGCACCAACGGCTCGATCATCGCCGACCGCTCCGGCGTCGTCACGCCCTTCGCGATCATCAACCTGCAGGAGCGCATGACGTTCTTCGTGCAGCCGACCGAAGAGGTCTACGAGGGCATGGTCGTGGGCGAGAACTCGCGCGCCGACGACATGGACGTCAACATCACCAAGGAGAAGAAGCTGACCAACATGCGTCAGTCGACTGCCGACAACTTCGAGTCGATGACCCCCTCCAAGGTGCTGTCGCTCGAGGAGGCGCTCGAGTTCGCCGGTGACGACGAGTGCGTCGAGGTCACCCCCGACGCCATCCGCATCCGCAAGGTCGAGCTCGACGCCAGCGCCCGCCAGCGCAGCACGGCTCGCCTCAAGAAGCAGAACGCGTAACCAGCACCCGATCGGGCCGACCCGGCCAGGTCACGAAGGAGGCGCCCCGCAGCAGTGCGGGGCGCCTCCTTCGCTGTCTGCCCACGCAGCACGATCGCCCGCCCCGCCTTGCACGGAGCGCCGAGTACGTCGGGGGCGGGTCATCGTCACCGGGGGCGGGTAGCCGGCGACCCGCCCTCGGCGCAGATGACCCGCCCCCGACATGAACGGGGGCGGCTGCAGGGGCCGCACGTTCCACGGCTCCGCACAGCGGCGGGCGCTACGGTCGTCGCCGTGACCACGCTGACCCGCACTCCCCGCACCCGCCTCGTCCGCTCCGCCTCCGCCCTGCTCCTGGCCGGCGGGGTCGTCGTCGGCCTGGCCGCCTGCGGCGACGGCTCGATGGTCGACAACATCGTGGGCAGCGCCGTCGACCAGGGCGTCGAGAGCGTGCGCGGCACCGTCGAGGACGCGGTGGGCGACGTGCTCGGCGGCGCGAGCGTGTCGACCGACGGCACCCTGCCCGAGTCGTTCCCGGCCGACGTGCCCCTGCTCGACGGCACGGTCCGCGGCGGGGGAGCGGGCCCCGAGGGCACCGGCTGGGTCGCCCAGCTCACCGTCGGCAGCCTCGACGACTTCGCCACGGCTCAGACCCAGCTCGAGGGCGCCGGCTACACGGCCAGCGGGGTGAACGTCGACGGCGACACCGCGCTCGGCACGTTCACCGGAGCCACCTACCGCGTGCTGCTGACGCTCACGACGCAGGCCTCCGACAGCGCGGTCGTCGCGACCTACGTCGTCACGCCCGTCTAGCCCGTCGCGCCTGTCCGGTCGAGGCGTCGACCAGGCCCTGCCAAGGGCCCCTCCGAGCCCTCCCGCAGGAGGCGCGCCTCAGCCCAGCAGGGTCTCGCCGACCCAGCCGCCCTGGCTCGCCCCCGGCGGCACGGCGAAGATGCCCGAGCCGACGTGCTTCAGGTACTCGTTCATCCGGTCGTTCCGCGCGAGCGCCGTCTGGATCGGCACGAACTGGCGTCGGGGGTCCCGCTGGAACGCGATGAAGAAGAGCCCGGCGTCGAGCCGCCCGAGCGAGTCGTTGCCGTCGACGAAGTTGTAGCCGCGGCGCAGCAGGGTCGCCCCGCCGTTCTGGTCGGGGTGGGCGAGCGCCACGTGCGAGTCCACGGCGATGGCCGGTCCCGAGCCGTCGGCGGACACGGCCGCGAAGTCGGGGGCCGTGAACTCCGAGCCGCCCGAGAGCGGTGCACCCTCGCCCTTGTCGCGCCCGACGACCGTCTGCTGCTCGGCGAGCGAGGCGTGGTCCCAGGTCTCGATCGTCATGCGGATCTTGCGCGCGACGAGGTAGGAGCCGCCGTCCATCCAGTCGGCGCCGTCGCTGCCGGCAGCCCAGACGCCCTCCTCGACGGCGCCGCCGTCCTCGGCGCGCAGGTTCGCCGTGCCGTCCTTGAACCCGAACAGGTTGCGCGGCGTCGACTGGCCCCGGGTCGTCGACGAGGTGCGGCCGAAGCCGAGCTGCGACCAGCGCAGTGAGGCCCGGCCGAAGGCGATCCGCGACAGGTTCCGCACGGCGTGCACGGCGACCTGGGGGTCGTCGCTGCAGGCCTGGACGCACAGGTCCCCGCCGGTCAGCGCCTCCTCGAGCTGGTCGCCCGAGAAGTGGGGCAGGTCGACGAGGGCGGCGGGCCGCTGCGAGGCGATGCCGTAGCGGTCGGTGCCGGTCGCGTCCGTGAACAGGGTCGGGCCGAACCCGATCGTGATCGTGAGCCCGGCGGCCGGCAGTCCCGTCGCCTCCCCGGTGTCGTCGGGCGGCGCGAGGGGCGATCCTCCGGTCGCCCCCGCCTCGCTGACGTCGAGGCCCTGGGCGAGGCGGGCGGCGGCCGCGCTCCAGTCCTGCAGCAACTCGACGAGGTCGCGCCGGGTGGTGCCTGCGGCCATGTCGAACGAGGCGAAGTGCAGCCGGTCCTGGGCCGCGGTCGTGATGCCCGATTGGTGGCGGCCGGCGAAGGGGTAGCGTGCCGCGGCGCCCGAGGTGCCCTGCGCGTGCGCCTGCAGGGCCCGGTCGCTGCCGACCCCGACCCCGACGCCCAGGGCGCCCGCGCCGACGCCGGTGCCGATCAGGCCCAGCAGGCCGCGGCGCGAGAGCCCGCGTGCCGGGGCGCCTCCGCCGGCGGCCTCGTCGGCCGCAGCCCCCTCGCTCGTCGCTCCCCGCGCCTCCTCGTCCGTCATCGTCCGCCCTCGCGCACCCGTCAGCCGACCAGGGTCGAGGTGAGCTCGCTGAGGGGCTCGCTCAGGGCGTTGACGGCGTCGCTGAGCGCCTTCTTGTCGGCGTCGGTCAGCTCCGTGTACGAGGGGTAGCCGGCCTCGAGGCTGCCGTACGACGAGAGCAGGTCCTCGAGGGCCGTGAGGCGCGAGTCGATGCGGTCCACGAGCTCCGGGTCCTTGTCGGCGACGATGTCGCGCACGCCCTCGTAGGCGACGCGGGCGCCCTCGAGGTTGCCCTGGAAGTCCCAGAGGTCGGTGTGCGACCAGATCTCCTCCTCGCCGGTGATCTTGCCGGTGGCGACCTCGTCCATCAGGCCGACGGCGCCGTTGCTGATCGTGTCGATGCTGATCGAGAAACCGCTCGCCGTGACGGCCGACTGCAGCTCGGCCGTGTCCGACGTGAGCAGGCCGGCGAAGCGGGTGCGCTCGTCCGGGGTCAGGGGCGTGTACGCCTCACCGCCGTTCTCGTCGGCGGTCGGCTGCCAGAGGTCCTTCTCGATCCGGTGCCAGCCGGTCCACTCGGTGCCGGGTTCGACGTCGGCCTCGCGGAAGTCGATCTTCGGGTCGAGGTCGCCGAACGACTCGGCGACGGGCTCGATGCGCTCGTAGTACGCGCGGGCGGTGGGGTAGAGGCTCCGCGCGAGGTCGTCGTCGCCGGTCGTGTACGCGTCGAGGAAGGCCTGGGTCGCGGGGACGAGCTGGCCGACCTGGTCCTTCACGTAGCCGAGGTACGCGGCGGCCGCGGCGTCGACCTGCTCCTTCTCGGTCCCCACGGGGGTCACGTCGGCGCCCGAGTCGGTCACCGTGAACGGGGCGCGGACGCCCTCGCCGACGAGGCCGGGGATGCACGCCGTGACGTAGTCGCCGGGCTGCACGGCGACGGTCATCGAGGCGCTGGTGCCCGGCCCGATGTTCTCCTTCTCGCTGATGATGCGCAGGCCGTCGGAGGCGAGCAGCTCGAACTCGGTGTTGTCGTCGCCCGTGTTCGTCACGGTGAACGTGACGGGGCCGCTCGGCGCCGTCGTGGCCGAGAGCGCGCACGCGTCGGCGTTCCCGTCGACCGTGACGACGGTCGCGCCGGCGGTGGCGGCACCGCCGGGGGAGTTCGCGACGCAGCCGGTCAGGGCGAGCGCGACGAGCGCCGCGCCGGAGACGAGGGCGAGGGGGCGAGGGGTCATCGTGGTGCTCCTGCGGTCGTGCGGGTGGTGGGACGGTCGGTGGGGGAGCCGCTCGGCGAGGCGGGGGTCGCCTCCGCCGGACGGGGCGCGCGGCCACGGGTGGCGCGCGCGAAGAGCGGGACGACGACGGCGAGGTAGGAGAGCCAGACGCCGGCCTGCAGCCAGCTCGGCGTCGGGGTGAAGTTGACGAGGCCCTGCAGCAGGGTGCCCCACCAGCTCGTCGGGGGCACGGCGGCGCTGACGTCGAAGGCGAGGGAGGTGCGGCCCGGCAGCACGCCCGCCTCCTGCAGGTCTCCCACCCCGTAGGCGAGCACCCCGGCCGCGACGAGCACGAGCAGGTACCCGGTGACCGTGAAGAACCGACGGAGGTCGAGGCGGACGACCCCGCGGTAGATCGCGACCTCGATCGCGACGGCCGTGAGGATGCCGAGCAGGGCGCCCACGACCGGTGCCTCGCCGCCTCCGGTCGACTGCACCGTCGCCCAGACGAACAGGGCCGTCTCGATGCCCTCGCGCCCGACCGACAGGAAGGCGAGCGCGACGACCGCCCAGGCTCCGCCGGCGATCGCGCGGTCGAGGCTCGACTCGAGCTCGCCGCGCATGCTGCGCGCCGTCCGGGCCATCCAGAAGACCATCCAGGTGACGAACCCGACGGCGACGACCGAGAGGCCGCCGCCGATGATCTCCTGGGCCTGGAACGTCAGGCCGTACGCGCCGAAGGTGAGCACGGCCCCGAGGCCGAGCGAGAGGACGACGGCGGCGGCCACGCCCAGCCAGAGGCGGGGGAGGACGTCCCGGCGGCCGAGCACGACGACGGCGGCGATGAGGATGCCCACGACGAGGGCGGCCTCGAGGCCCTCGCGGAGTCCGATGAGGTAGTTGGCGAGCACGGGCGACGGCTTTCGAGAGGAGGGCGTGCGGCGGTGGGGTGACCGCGACCGGTCCGGGTAGTTTGGTTAGGCTAACCTCACCAGCTTCCCGGGCCGGACCGACCATAGTGCGGGGCGGCATATCCTGTCCAGTGATGACGTACTTCGGCTCCGCCTCCGATGCCCGCCAGGGCGATGCCCGCCCCGGCCAGCCCTCCGCCCTGCGGGCCGAGCGGGTCCTCTTCGTGCACGCGCACCCGGACGACGAGACGATCGCGACGGGCGGCACGATCGCCGCCCTCGTCGACGCCGGCGCCGAGGTGACGATCGTCACCTGCACCCGCGGCGAGCTCGGCGAGGTCATGCCCGACGACCTGGCTCGGCTCCGCGGTGACGAAGCCGCCCTCGCCGCGCACCGCGAGGGCGAGATCGCGGAGGCGATGCGCGACCTCGGCGTCCGCGACCACCGGTTCCTCGGCGACCCGGAGGCGCGCACCCACGGGCTGCCGGCGAGGGTCTACCGCGACAGCGGCATGGTCTGGCGGTCGGACGGCGTGGCCGGCCCTACCCCCGACCTGCACGGCGCCGCCTTCTGCGCGGCCGAGTTCGGCGAGATCGTGTCCGACCTGCAGGCCGTGGTCGAGTCCGTGCGGCCGACGGCGATCGTCAGCTACGACGAGGACGGCGGCTACCACCACCCCGACCACGTCCGGGCCAACCGGGCCGCCGTGCGCGTCGCGCGCCTGGCCGAGGTGCCCTTCTTCGCCGTCGTCGCCGGCGCCGAACAGGCCACGGGGGCCGAGGCCGAGGCGCTCGCCGCCGACGACTCGGTCCGCACGGTCGACGTCCGCGCCTCGACCGCGCGTCGTCTGGCCGCCCTGCGCCGCTACCGGACGCAGGTCGAGGTCGTCGACCTGCCCCGGGGCGCGGCGGGCATCCTCTTCCCCCACGGCGCGGTCCAGCCCGTGGGCACGAGCGAGTCGTTCCGCTTCGTGCCGGAGCCCGACTCCCGGGCGTCCGGCCCTGCCGGCGCCTCCGAGTTCGCCGACATGAGCACCGGCGGCCGCGTGGCGACCACGGTGCTCGCCCTCGCGGCGGGGGCCGTCTTCGGGGCCCTCGGCACGGTCGCCCACCAGGGCACCGTCACCGTCGCCGGCGCGCCGATCTGGTCCGGCCTCGTCCTGTCGCTGGTGATGGCCGCGGCGCTGCTGGCCGGCATGCGCCTCCTCTTCGGCTCCCGCGTCGTCGCGGTCGCGGTCGCGCTCGGCCTGCTCGGCGCCGCCGCGCTGCTGTCCCAGCCGGGTGCGGGCGGCTCGGCGCTCGTGCCGGCGAACGGCCCCGGCTACGCGTGGACCTTCGGCCCCCTGCTCATCGCGATGGTCGTGATCGCCTGGCCGACCCTGCCGCAGCGGGGCGCCGGGCCCGACGCCGGGTCGACCGCCGCGTCGTCGACCGCGTCCGACTCCGCGCCCACCGCCTCCTCCGCCGGCACCCAGCCGACGGCGCGCTAGGCTGGACCCTCTGCCCGAGGTGAAGGGAACCCCCCGAACGTGACGTATGTGATCGCACTGCCCTGTGTGGATGTCAAAGACCGTGCCTGCATCGACGAGTGCCCCGTCGACTGCATCTACGAGGGCGAACGCTCGCTCTACATCCACCCCGACGAATGCGTCGACTGCGGCGCCTGCGAGCCCGTGTGCCCCGTCGAGGCGATCTACTACGAGGACGACCTGCCCGACAAGTGGGCCGAGTACTACAAGGCCAACGTCGAGTTCTTCGACGAGATCGGCTCGCCCGGCGGTGCGGCGAAGGTCGGCGTCATCGCGGGCGACCACCCCGTGATCTCCGCCCTGCCCCCGCAGGGCGCGCAGGCCTAGGCCCCGGTCGATCGTGGCGCTGTCGCTGCCCGACTTCCCCTGGGACTCGCTCGCGGCGGCGGCCGCCGTCGCCCGTCGGCACGAGGGCGGCATCGTCGACCTCTCGGTCGGCTCGCCCGTCGACCCGACCCCCGAGGTCGTCGCCAGGGCCCTCTCGGCCGCGACCGACGCCCACGCCTACCCCCAGGTCGCCGGCACCCCCGCGCTGCGGGCGGCCGTCGCCGAGTGGTACGAGCGCAGGAGGGGCGTGTCCGGCCTGCAGGACGCGAACGTCCTGCCCACGATCGGCTCCAAGGAGCTCATCGCGGGCATGGCCCTCTGGCTCGGCCTCGGCCCCGGCGACACCGTCGTGCACCCCGTCGCCGCCTACCCGACCTACGCGCTCGGCGCGGCGCTCGTCGGCGCCGACGTGCTGGCCAGCGACGACCCCGCCGAGTGGCCTGGGTCGACCCGGCTGATCTGGGTGAACAGCCCCGGCAACCCCGACGGAGCCGTCCTCGACCACGAGCACCTGCGTGCCGTCGTGGCGCGCGGCCGCGAGCTCGGCGCCGTCGTCGCCGGCGACGAGTGCTACGCGGAGCTCGGCTGGGAGGGCGAGTGGGCCGACAGCCCGACGCCCTGCATCCTCGACCCGAGGGTCGTCGGCGACGACCTGCGCGGCGTCGTCAGCGTCTACTCCCTCAGCAAGCAGTCGAACCTCGCGGGCTACCGGGCCGGCTTCGTGGCCGGCTGCGACCACGTGATCGGCCAGCTCCTGGCCGTGCGCAAGCACGCCGGCCTCATGCCGCCCGCCCCGGTGCAGGAGGCCATGCGTGCAGCCCTCGGCGACGAGGCGCACGTGCGTGAGCAGAAGGAGCGCTACCGGGCCCGTCGCGCGGCCCTGGCACCGGCGCTCGAGGCCGCGGGGTTCCGCATCGACCACAGCGAGGCCGGGCTCTACCTGTGGGCCACCCGCGACGAGGACTGCTGGACGAGCGTCGACTGGTTCGCCGAGCGCGGCGTGCTCGTCGCCCCGGGAAGCTTCTACGGCGTGGACGGCGGGCGCCACGTGCGGGTCGCCCTCACGACGACGGACGAGCAGATCGCCGCGGCCGTGGAGCGCCTCCAGGGCTGACCGCTAGGGTGACAGGGTGACTGATCCTGCCAACGACGCCCAGAAGGCCACGCTGCAGTTCCCGGGGGGGACGGCCGAGTTCCCGATCGTGCCGAGCACCCAGGGTGCCTCGTCGATCGACATCTCGAGCTTCACCAAGCAGACCGGCTACACGACCCTCGACACGGGGTTCGTGAACACGTCCGCGACCCGCTCGAAGATCACCTACATCGACGGTGACGAGGGGATCCTGCGCTATCGCGGCTACCCGATCGAGCAGGTGGCCGAGAACTCGACCTACCTCGAGACCGCGTGGCTGCTCATCTACGGCGAGCTGCCCACCGCCGACGAGCTCGCCGACTTCGACGCCCGCATCCGCCGCCACACCCTGCTGCACGAAGACCTCCGCCGCTTCTTCGACGCGCTGCCGCACAACGCGCACCCCATGTCCGTGCTCTCGAGCGCCGTGGGCGCGCTCGGCACCTTCTACGAGGGGTCGATGAGCGTCAGCGACCCTGCCCAGGTCGAGCTGCAGACCATCCGCCTGCTCGCGAAGTTGCCGGTCATCGCCGCGTACGCGCACAAGAAGAGCCTCGGCCAGGCGTTCCTCTACCCCGACAACTCGCTGAGCTTCGTCGACAACTTCCTCAAGCTGAACTTCGGCACGATGGCCGAGCCGTACGAGGTCAACCCCGTCCTCTCGAAGGCGCTGGAGCGCCTCCTCATCCTGCACGAGGACCACGAGCAGAACGCGTCGACGTCGACCGTCCGCCTCGTCGGCTCGACGCAGGCGAACATGTTCTCGTCCATCTCGGCCGGCATCAGCGCGCTCTACGGCCCGCTTCACGGCGGCGCGAACGAGGCCGTGCTCACGATGCTCGCCGAGATCCGCGACAGCGGCCAGGGCGTCGAGCGCTTCGTCGAGCGGGTCAAGAACAAGGAAGACGGCGTCAAGCTCATGGGCTTCGGCCACCGGGTGTACAAGAACTTCGACCCCCGCGCCCGCCTCGTGAAGGAGAGCGCGACCGAGGTGCTGGCCGCCCTCGGCGTCAAGGACGACCTGCTCGACATCGCCATGGAGCTCGAGGACATCGCCCTCGCCGACGACTACTTCGTCGAGCGCAAGCTCTACCCCAACGTCGACTTCTACACCGGCGTGATCTACAAGGCGATGGGCTTCCCTCCGCGCATGTTCACGGTGCTGTTCGCCATCGGCCGCCTGCCGGGCTGGATCGCCCACTGGCGCGAGATGAACCAGGATCCCGCGACCAAGATCGGCCGCCCGCAGCAGCTGTACCTGGGCGAGACCCAGCGCGACTGGCCGCAGCGCTAGCAGCGGCACCAGCAGCGCAGACGGGCGGGTCCGTCGTGACCGGGCGTCGACGACGACCCGGGGACGACGGACCCGCCCGTCCTGTCCTCGCGGCTACGCGTGCAGCTGCGAGTTGAGCGTGATGCCGTGGCCCTTGCGCGGCAGCACCTCGACGGCGCCGGTCACCGAGTTGCGGCGGAACAGCAGCCCCGGGCGGCCCGAGAGCTCGACGGCCTTGACCGTCTGCTGCTTGCCGTCGTTCGTCGGCGTGCCGCCCACGACGACGACCTTGGTGCCCGCCGTGACGTAGAGGCCGGCCTCGACGACGGTGTCGTCGCCGATCGCGATGCCGATGCCGGCGTTGGCGCCGAGCAGCGCGCGCTCGCCGATGGTGATGCGCTGGGTGCCGCCTCCCGACAGGGTCCCCATGATGGAGGCGCCGCCTCCGATGTCCGACCCGTCGCCGACGACGACGCCCTGCGAGATGCGGCCCTCGACCATCGACGCGCCGAGCGTGCCCGCGTTGAAGTTGACGAAGCCCTCGTGCATCACGGTGGTGCCGGGCGAGAGGTGGGCGCCGAGGCGCACCCGCGAGGCGTCGGCGATGCGCACGCGGTCGGGGGTGACGTAGTCGAGCATCCGCGGGAACTTGTCGATGCCCGTGGTCGCGATCCCGGCGCGCTGCAGCGACGGGCGGAGGCGCGTGAAGTCGTCGGGGTGCACCGGTCCGGCGTTGGTCCAGACGACGATGGGCAGGTGGCCGAAGACGCCGTCGAGGTCGATGGTGTTCGGCGCGACGAGCAGGTGGCTCAGGAGGTGCAGCCGCAGGTAGGCGTCGGGGGTGGACGCCGGAGGCGTGGCGAGCTCGATCTCGACGGTCACCGGGACGAGGTCGACGCCTCGACGGGCGTCGGGCCCGGCGGCGTCCGCGATCTCGGCGGGCACGAGGGCCGGGTCGCGGTCGGCGGGCAGCCGGCCGAGCGACGGCGCGGGGAACCAGGTGTCGAGCGTGCTGCCGTCGCTGGCGACGGTGGCGAGCCCGTACCCGTGGGCGTGGGTGGCGGCGGGGGTGTCCGTGGTCATGCCCTCGATCGTAGGGCGGCGGGGAGGCGCCGCCCGGCGACCTGCCGGGCACCGGCCCTACACTCGGGTCCATGCCGCCCTTCGACCTGAGCGTGTCCGCCGTCGACGTCACCCGCCAGCTCTGCGACGTCGAGTCCGTCTCCGGGAACGAGCAGGCGGTGGCCGACTCGATCTGGCAGACCCTCGAGGGGCACGAGCACCTCACGCTGTTCCGCGACGGCGACGCGATCGTCGCCCGGACGGAGCTCGGCCGCGACAGTCGCGTGGTCATCGCCGGACACATCGACACCGTGCCGCTGAACGACAACCTGCCCACCCGGTTCGAGACCGACGACGACGGGGTCGAGTACCTGTGGGGCCGCGGCACCGTCGACATGAAGGCGGGCAGCGCCGTCCACCTCCGCCTCGCGGTCGAGCTCACGGAGCCCGTGGTCGACGTCACGTGGGTCTGGTACGACCACGAAGAGGTGTCGGACGCCCTCAACGGGCTGGGGCGGCTCGCACGGCTGCACCCGCACCTCCTCGAGGCCGACTTCGCCATCCTCGGCGAGCCGACCCGCAGCGAGGTCGAGGGCGGCTGCAACGGCAACCTGCGGGCAGAGATCCGCACCTTCGGCGCCCGGTCGCACAGCGCGCGCTCGTGGGTGGGCTCGAACGCCATCCACGCGGCCGCCCCGATCCTCGACCGCCTGGCCGCGTACGAGGCGCGCGAGGTCGAGGTCGACGGCCTCGTCTACCGCGAGGGGCTGAACGCCGTCGGGATCACGGGCGGCGTGGCCGGCAACGTCATCCCCGACGAGTGCATGGTGCACGTCAACTACCGCTTCGCGCCGAGCCGCAGCGCGGACGAGGCCGTCGCGCACGTCCGCGAGCTCTTCGCCGACTTCGACGTGACGATCGTCGACCTCGCCCCGGGCGCCCGCCCCGGCCTCGACGCCCCGCTGGCCCGGCAGTTCCTCGAGGCCGTCGGCGGCGAGGCGAAGCCGAAGTACGGCTGGACCGACGTCGCCCGCTTCTCCGCCCTCGGCGTGCCCGCGGTCAACTACGGCCCCGGCGACCCGCTGCTGGCCCACCACGACGACGAGCGCGTGCCCGTGCAGCAGATCCTCGACAACGAGCGCGGACTGCGGGCGTGGCTGACGGCCTGACCACGCGGCCGTCCCCGGCGTCGTCGACCCGTCCGGCGTCGTCGGGCCGTCCGGCGTCGCGTGCCTCCGACGCGCGCCGCTGGCTGACCGTCCGCTGGCGGCTGCTGCCGTGGTGGGCCCGCGTGCTCGGCGTGTTCGTGCTGTCGCGCGTCGTCAGCACGGCGCTGCTGGTCAGCTTCGCGCAGCGGCAAGGCGCCAACGCCTGGACGCTCGCGAGCCCGGACTACGCGAGCTTCGCCAGCATCTGGGACGGCCACTGGTACTACATCATCGCGGCCGTGGGGTACCCGTCGGCCCTGCCGCTCACCGAGACGGGCCACGTCGCCGAGAACGCGTGGGCGTTCATGCCGGCCTACCCGTTCCTCGTGCGCGGTCTGATGGAGCTGACCGGCGCCTCCTTCGCGACCCTCGCCGTCGTCGTGTCGACCGTCTTCGCGGGCGGCACGGCCCTCCTGTTCTACAAGCTCCTCCGACGTGTGCTGCCCGAGGGCACCGCGCTCTTCGGCGTGGTGCTGTTCTGCGCCTCGCCGCTGTCGCCGCTGCTGCAGGTCGCGTACGCCGAGTCGATGTTCCTGTTCCTGCTCTGTGCGGCCCTGCTGCTGCTCCTGCAGCGGCGATACGTGGCGATGCTGCCGGTGGTGCTGGTCATGTCGTTCACGCGGCCGGGCGCCCTGCCGCTGGCCCTCGCGCTCGGCCTGCACACGATCTGGCGCTGGTGGCGCCGACGCGACGACCCGTTCCCCGGCCGCGAGATGCTCGCCGCAGGGACGGCCACGGTGGCGACGGCGGTCTTCGGGGTCGGCTGGCTGCTCGTCGCCGGACTCGTCACCGGCAGGCTCGACGCGTACACCGAGACGGAGCTCGCCTGGCGCTCGGCGTACATCGGCTACGGCCCGCTGGTGCCGTTCACGCCCTGGATCGAGGGTGCGAACTGGTGGTTCCCGGGTGGTCTGGGGGTGGCTCTGCTGGTGATCTCGGTGATCGCCCTCGGAGTGCTCCTGCTCAGTCCGTGGGGACGCCGACTCGGTGTCGACCTGCGGCTCTGGAGCCTCGCCTACGCGCTCTACCTGCTCGCCGTGTTCTTCCCGCAGTCGAGCACCTGGCGCCTGCTGATGCCGCTGTTCCCGCTGCTCGGCGTGCTCGCGCTGCCGCGCTCGAGGGTCTGGCGAGTCGCGATCGTGCTGCTCGCCGTGGCGGGCCAGTGGCTCTGGATCGACTGGTGCTGGTGGGTGGACGGGTACGACTGGACGCCCCCGTGAGCCGGGTGACGCCTCCTCTTGTTTAGGTGTCAGCCGCAGAATCACGGATAATGGGATCTGAATCTTCGCGAAAGGGGACTATCTGATGGCAGCCATGAAGCCGAGGACCGGCGACGGGCCTATGGAGGCCGTGAAGGAGGGCCGTCTCATCATCGTGCGCGTTCCGCTCGAAGGTGGCGGCCGCCTCGTGGTGTCGGTCAACGACGACGAAGCACGAGAGCTCCACGACGCGCTGGCGAACGTCGTCGGCGACTAGGCACGACCTCCCGCATCACCCTCGACGCCCCGTCGGCCCAGGCCGGCGGGGCGTCGGCGTGCGTGCGGACGGCGTCGGCGTGCGTGCGGACGCCGTGCGCCCAGCGACGGGCTCGGGGCCGTCAGCGCTTGACGAGCTGGAGGAGGCCGTCGCCGGCCGTCGACAACGAGCTGATGACGGCGGGCGAGGTCGAGACCTCGGTGAGCAGGGTGCGGAACCCGGTCGTCGTCGCATCGCGCCTCGCCGGGTTGGCGACCGCGCCGTGCCACAGCGCGTGCGCGACGAGCACGAGGCCGCCGGGGCGGGCCATCCGGAGGCCGTGCTCGACGTACTCGATGACCGAGCCGGGGTCGGCGTCGACGAAGACGACGTCGTAGCTGTTCTCGTTCATGCGCGGCAGCACCTCGGCGGCGCGGCCGGTGATCAGGCGCACCCGGGCGGCGGGCACGCCGCCGCGCAGGTAGGCGTCGCGCGCCGCCTGCTGGTGCTCGATCTCGCGGTCGATGGAGGTGAGCGTCGCGTCGGGCGCGCCGGCGAGCAGCCAGAGGCCGCTGACGCCGACCCCGGTGCCGATCTCGATGATGCTGCGGGCCCGCGACGAGGCGGTGGCGACGGCCAGCTGCGCGCCGACGGCGGGGGAGACGGCCTCGACCCCGACCTCGAGCGAGTGCTGCCGAGCCTCGGCCAGCGGTCCGCTCTCCGTCACGAGTTCTTCCGCGAACTTCCAGCTCGATTCGATCTGCGACACACTCACTCCTCGGTGCCCAAGCCTAGGGGCTGGCTGTCGGGGGCAGACGTTAGTCTGCATGCGTGTCCCTGTTCGGTCTGACGTTCGACAAGCTCTTGGTGATCGGCGTGCTCGCCGTCTTCCTCCTCGGCCCCGAGCGGCTGCCCGGCTACGCCTCGAAGCTGGCCCAGCTCGTCCGCAGCCTGCGCGACATGGCCAACGGTGCCAAGGCCCGCATGCGCGACGAGATGGGGCCCGAGTTCGACGAGGTCGAGTGGCAGAAGCTCGACCCGCGGCAGTACGACCCGCGGCGCATCATCCGCGACGCCCTCCTCGACGCCCCCGAGGCCGCCACCAAGCCCGTGTCGGGCGCGATGGCCCCGGCGACGGCGGCTGCCGTGTCGGTCGGGCTCCCGGGCGGCGGCCCGCGGCCGGCGCCCGAGCCGCTCGCCGTCGGCGAGGTCCCCCCGTGGGACGCCGAGGCGACCTAGCCCTGCCCCGCCCCCGGTCGCGCAGCTCGGGTCCTGCAGCACCGCGTCAGACCCCGCCGTGCAGTGCGGCGACCCGCGAGGCCTCCGCGCGCAGGGCGTCGACGACGCGGCGGACGGACGGGCGCTCCGCCCGGTCGCGACGCATCAGCACCGAGACGTAGCGGACGGCGCGGATGCTCTCGAGTGGCAGCAGGACCATGTCGTCCCGCGCCTCCTTCGCGGTGAACCGCGGCAGCACGGCGATGCCGAGGCCGGCGCCCACCAGCGACTCGGTCACCTTGGTGTCGCTGAAGCGCTGGGCGACGCGCACGGGGCTGCCCGTGACGCGCTCGATCTCGCGGTAGACCCACTCGAACGGGAAGTCGGTCGGGACCCCGATCCACGTCTCGCCCTCGAGGTCGCCCGGCGAGAGCGAGGCTCGTCCCGCGAGTCGGTGGTCGGCCGGCAGCGCCACGTCGAGGGGCTCCGTGAGCAGCGGGACCGTCACGAGTCCGCGCCCGCGCCAGGCGCGCCCATCGGGGGAGTGCGCGACGACGACGTCGTGGTCGGCGGCGAGGTCGGCGAACTCGAGGATGGACGGGTCGTGGTCGGTCGCCACGACCGTGAGGCCCGGCGTCTCGGCGATGGTCCGGAGCAGGCCAGGCAGCAGCATCTGCCCGCCGGTGGGGAAGGTCGCGAGGGTGACCTCGCCCTGGGGCGTCGCGACGAAGTCGGCCCAGACGGCCTGGGCGCGCTCGAGGGCCACGGCCACGTCGGTGGCGGTCTGGGCGAGGACGCGGCCCGAGCCCGTCAGGACGACGCCGCGGCCCACCCGCTCGGTCAGGGCGACCCCGGCCTCCTTCTCGAGGACCTTCAGCTGCTGCGAGACGGCCGAGGGGGTACGGTGCGTCGCCTTGGCGACCGCGGCGATGCTGCCCCGCTCGGCGAGTTCCCGGAGCAGTTCCAGCCTCTTGACGTCCATGTAGTGATTCTACGGTGTCACGGTAGAAAAGCATGGTTGTACTTCCCTTTGTGAGGGCGCAGACTTGACCTTGTCATCAGAGGGACCCCATGCCCTCTCCGCTCGGTCGACCTGGTCCCGAGCATCCGCAACGAGGCTGACCGACCGCCTACGAGACCCGTCGTCGTGCCCAGCACGACCTGGTCCAGGATGCGGTCGATCGTCCTGCCCACACCGCGCGACAGCGCAGACAAAGAGAAGAACATGTTCACCGGAATCATCGTCCTGGCCGTCGCTGCGAGCATCGGCATCGTCGGATCCGTCGTCGCGGTCGCCCGCGACGGCTACCGCGCCATCCCGACCCGCACCTTCACCCGCTGGTCCTAGTCGGCTCGTCGCCGCCTCCCCTCGCCGTCGGTCCGTGCTGGAACCGATGACGAGCCGGCGGGCAGGCCGCGTCTCCTCCTGAGCGCGCCAGCCCGCGAGAGGCGAGCGATCGAGACACCCGAGAGGCCCCCGTGCACCTGCACGGGGGCCTCTCGTGCACCCGGATGCCGTCCGCCGACGCCGTCAGCTGACGCTGAGGCCCAGCCGGCGACCGACGAGGCTGCGCGGGCGCACCGCGAGCGTGCCCGCGAGCGCGTCGATGACCCGCGCCGCGGGGTCGTCGGGCGCCGCGACGACGACGGGCGCGCCCTGGTCGCCGCCCTCGCGCAGCCCGAGGCTCAGCGGCACGCTGGCGAGCAGCGGCACGTCCGCCTCCTGTCCGGCCGAGAGCCGGCGTGCCGTCTCGGCGCCGCCGCCCGTGCCGAACAGCTCGAGCACGGAGCCGTCGGGCTGAGCCAGCCCGGCCATGTTCTCGACCACGCCGAGGAGGCGCTGGCCGGTCTGGCGGGCCACCACGCCGCTGCGCTCGGCGACGTCGGCCGCCGCCGGCTGCGGCGTCGTCACGACAAGCACCTCGGCGTGGGGCAGCAGCTGCCCGACCGAGATCGCGACGTCGCCCGTGCCGGGCGGCAGGTCGAGCAGCAGCACGTCGAGGTCGCCGAAGAACACGTCCGTGAGGAA
The DNA here is from genome assembly GCF_003751515.1 of Frigoribacterium sp. PhB107. NCBI lineage: Bacteria > Bacillati > Actinomycetota > Actinomycetes > Micrococcales > Microbacteriaceae > Frigoribacterium > Frigoribacterium sp. PhB107. The sequence continues at coordinate 971,374 of NZ_RJKU01000002.1, forward strand.
CTGCTGGATGGTGCGGTGCAGCATCGGGCCGCGCCAGGCCACCGCGACGGACGAGTCGTCGACGAACATGCCGATCGAGATCACCTTCACCCCGTGGGCCACGGGGGGCAGGATCATGTCGTCGACCTGCGTGGGCTTGACGGCGGCGCCGTCCGGGCCGACCAGGCCGAGCAGGCCCGGGATGCTGAAGCCGTAGACGTCGGCGTCGACGATGCCGACCGAGAGGCCGCGGGCCGCGAGCGAGACGGCGAGGTTGGCGGTCACGGTCGACTTGCCCACCCCTCCCTTGCCGCTCGTGACCGCGATGACGCGGGTGAGCGAGTCCGGCCCGAACTGCTGCACACGGGCGCCCCGGCCGGCTCGGAGCTTCTCGGTGAGTGCGTGCCGCTCCTCCTTCGTCATGACGGTGACGGCGACCGTCACGTCCGTGACGCCGTCGACCGAGGCCGTCGCGGCCCGCACGTCGCGCTCGATCGTGTCGGCCGCGGGGCAGCCCACGATGGTCAGCTTCACCGAGACCGTCGCCGCGCCCGCCGCGTCGACCGACACGTCGCCGATCATGTCCAGCTCGGTGACCGGTCGGCGGATCTCCGGGTCGAGCACCGACCCGAGCGCGGTCCGCACGCGATCGGCGGCGGAGCTCGTGCCGGCAGCCGAGGAGGCGCCTCCTGCGAGCCCGGTGCCGGTGTCAGCCACGGGACGCGTCGTCCGTCGTGGTCGCCGCCGCCGACTCGTCCTCGCGGCGGTCGATCTCGTCGAGCAGGCTGCGCAGCTCGGCGCGGATGAAGTCCTTGCTGGCCATGTCGCGGATCGCGATCCGCAGGGCCACGACCTCGCGGGCGAGGTACTCGGTGTCGGCGAGGTTGCGCTCGGCGCGCTGGCGGTCCTGCTCGAACTGCACGCGGTCGCGGTCGTCCTGCCGGTTCTGCGCGAGGAGGATCAGGGGCGCGGCGTACGACGCCTGCAGCGACAGGATCAGGGTCAGCGCCGTGAAGCCGATCGCGGCGCTGTCGAAGCGGATGCTCTCGGGCGCCGTGGTGTTGTAGACCATCCAGAGGACGCAGAAGCCCGTGAGCGCGAGCAGGAACTGCGGCGTGCCCATGGCCCGGGCGATGGCCTCCGTGGCGCGGCCGAAGCGATCGCGGCCCGCACGGCGCCGTCCCGGCAGCACCCGCGTGCGGAGGCCCTTGGGGGAGTCGAGTCGGACCGTGCTCCGGTTATCGCGTGCCACCGGTGGTCCTCCTCGGGGTCGTCGTCGGGGTCGTGGTCAGGGGGGCGCGGCGGGCACGCGCCCGGGACCGGCTGAGCGGTCTGTCCTGGTCGTTGCTGCGCCAGTCGTCGGGCAGCACGTGGTCCAGGACGTCGTCGATGGTCACCACCCCGACGAGGCGGTGGGCGGCGTCGACGACGGGCACGCTGACGAGGTTGTACGTCGCCATGACCCGCGTCACCTCGAGGGCCGTCGCGTCGACGCGGACCGGTTCGAGCTGCTGGTCGAGCAGGGTGCCGAGGCGCTCGTTGGGCGGGTAGCGGAGCATCCGCTGGAAGTGCACCATGCCGAGGAACCGGCCGGTGGGCGGCTCGTACGGCGGCAGCGTGACGCAGACCGCGGCGCCGAGCGCCGGCGCGAGCTCGTGGCGGCGGATGAGCGCGAGGCCCTCGGCCACCGTGGCGTCGGCCGAGACGATCACCGGCTCGGTGGTCATCAGGCCGCCGGCGGTGTCGGCGTCGTAGCTGAGCAGCATGCGGACGTCGTCCGCCTCCTCGGGCTCCATCAGCTGGAGCAGCTGCTCCTTGCGCTCGTCGCCGAGCTGGGACATGAGGTCGGCGGCGTCGTCGGGCTGCATCTGGTCGAGCACGCCCGCGGCGCGCTGGTCGTCGAGCTGGGAGAAGATCTCGACCTGCTCGTCCTCCGGCAGCTCCTCGAGCACGTCGGCCAGGCGGTCGTCGGACAGCTCGGAGGCCACCTCGAGGCGGCGCTCGGGGGTGAGGTCGAGCAGCGTGTTCGCGAGGTCGGCGGGCACGAGGTCGGAGTAGGCGGCGATGAGGTGCTCGGCGCTCTGGGCCTCGCCGGGCTCGTTCTCCTCGACGACCTCCTCCCACGTGGCGAACGCGGTGGGGCCCTTGCCGAAGGGCGACGGCGTGGTCTTCGGGCGGCGCAGGAACAGCTGGCCGATCTCCCAGTCGCCCTCGCTGACCTCGTCGATCGCGACGTCCTCGACCACGGCGCGGCCGCCGTCACGGCGCAGGGAGACCCGTCGGCCGAGCATCTCGGCGATGACGCGGGTCTCGCCGCCGCGCTGCTCGAAGCGACGCAGGGTGATCGTGCCGCTCGTGATGATCTGCCCCGAGCCGATGCTCGTGACGCGGCCGATGCTGACGAAGACGCGGCGCTTGCCGGGCACCTCGACGATCAGGCCGACGACCCGAGGCGGGTCCTCACGGCGGTAGACGACGAGGACGTCCCTCACCTTGCCGACCTTGTCGCCGGCGGGGTCGAAGACGGAGCACCCGGCGAGACGGGCGACGAAGACTCTGGTGGCGCTCACGCCTCCAAGTTAGTCGCTCAGCCCGACCGCGCCGCGTGCTGCCGTCCATGCCGACGTGTTTCACTGCTCTCATGACGAACCCGAGCCCGTGGGGCCGCCGAGCGCCGAGCATCCCGACCCTTCCCCGCGGCGACGTCCTCGGGACGTACGCCAGCTACCCCGAGGCCCAGGCCGTCGTCGAGCGCCTGTCGCACGCCGACTTCCCCATCAAGCAGCTCGCGATCATCGGGAACGAGCTCACCACGGTCGAGCGGGTCACCGGCCGGCTGACCTACGGCCGTGCGGCGCTGGCCGGCGCCGTCACGGGCCTCTGGATCGGCGTCTTCTTCGGGGCCGTCATGCTCCTCTTCTCGCCCGACACCGCCTCCGTCACGACGATCCTCGCGGCCTCGCTGATCGGCGCCGGCTTCGGCATGCTCTACGGCCTCGCCAGCTTCGCGATCAGCCGGCGCCGCCGCGACTTCACCTCGACCCACCAGGTGCTCGCCCGCAGCTACCAGATCGTCGTCGACCCGGAGCTCACCCACCGCGCGCAGCAGATCCTGGCCGGGCCGCAGACCGGGCGCTGAGGCGACCAGGCGGTCGGCGGGCCCGGTCAGCCGCGCAGCAGGCCCGCGAGGTCCTCGGGGAGGGACCTGGCGCCTCCGTCGCTCGTCAGCAGCCGCCCGCACCCGTCCAGCTCCGCGGTGAGCCGCGGATCCGTCGGCAGGGAGCTGCCCGGCGCGTGGTCGGGGAACGTCACGAACGACGTCGCGGTCGCGTCGCACCGCTCGAGTCCGGGCGTCGACGGCTGCCCGGCGGCGAGCACCAGCCGCGGCCCGACGCCGTCAGCGAGCGGCACGACCCGCGTGAACGTCCCGCTCGTGACCGACTTCGTGGGCATCCCCGGCGCGGCGGCTGAACCAGAACCGGCGCCGAACGGGCTGTCGGCAGGCACGGTCGGGTCCGGGAGCGGCGGGGCGACCGCGTACACGCACGCGCGATCGAGGTCGGAAGGGTCGGGCAGCTCGGTCGCGATCCCCGAGCCGCCGAGCATCCACGGCAGTGAGGCCTGCATGCTGCAGCCGGCGTCCAGCGCAGCCCGGCTCTGGACCAGCGAGACGCGGACGAGCCGCTCCTCCTCGACGGGGAGCGCGTCGAGGACGTCGTGCGTGCCGGGCAGCGTCTTGCCGCACGCGGTCAACGGCCACGCCGCACGCATCGACCGCCCGTCGGCGGAGGTCAGCCAGAGGTCGGGCACGATCTCCATGTCGGCGGTGCACATGCCCGACCCGCCGGTCTCGTCGGGCACGGCGAGGGCGGACAGCAGCCGGTCGAGGTCGTCCGTCCAGGTCGTCTCGAGCCGGGCGGACCAGCGCCCGTCCGCGTCGTCGACGCTGTCCGTCGTCCCCGCGCACCGCACGGCGGAGTCCGGCGTGAAGCCCTCCGGCACCGACCCGGCCAGGGGAGGCGGAGGGGCCGACGGCGCGGTGCCCGGCTCGGGCACGATCCACGCGTCGGCGCTCAGCGCACAGTCGGGCGCCCCGTCGACGACCTCGGCCACGGGCCTCGGCGGGGCCGTGGTGTCGAAGGCGCAGCCCGCCGTGGCCAGCAGCACGGCGAGCACCGCCCCGGTCGTCGTGGTCGTGCTCAGCCGCCCCATGGGCCGAGCGTAGGAGGCGCCCGACCTGTCGTGCGGGATCGTTGCCGTCCCGTGACCCCGCTGTCCCGCAGCGGCAGCGGCAACGGCAACGGCAAAGGCAGGTGCCGCCCTCGCCGGCCTCCCCGCCGCGACAGGCAGGCGAGGTCGTTCGGCGTCGACGGACCTGCCTCGTCCCGGCCCGTGGCCGACCCCGGCCCCCGGTAAACTGGCGCCACCGTCCCCGACCCCGAGAGAGCGCCATGGCCCCGAGATGGACGCGGTTCGTCCGCGGCTGGCTGACCGCCGGCTTCTCCGTCGTCGTCGCCGCCTTCTCGCACGTCGCGGGCGGCGGTGCCGAGCCCGGCACGCTCGGGGTGGTGCTCGCGCTCGCCTTCTCGGTGCCCCTCTGCATCGCGTTGACCGGCCGCCGGGCCTCGCTGCTCCGTCTCGCCGTCTCGGTCGCCGCCAGCCAGCTCGCGTTCCACCTCCTGTTCTCGCTGGGCTCCGCCGCCGGCTCCGGCGCCTCGTCCGTGGGCGGGCACCACTCGCCCCTGGTCGTCACGGTCGGTGCGTCCGACGTGCTCGCCGCGCCCGACGGGCACCACATGGCCATGGCCGGCGGGCTGATGTGGGCCGCCCACGCGGCCGCCGCGCTCGTCACCGTGGTCGGGCTGCGCTGGGGCGCCCACTGCCTCGAGCGCCTGGCCGTCGTGGCCGCCCACGGTCTCGCCCGCGTGCGCCGCGCGCTCTCCGGGGCCGTGCCGCCCGTGAGCACGGGCCCGCGCCTCCGTCCCGTCCTCGCCCTGCCCGGTCGGCGCGCGCCGCCCCTCCGGGCGATCAGCGCGAGGCCCCTCCGCGGTCCGCCCCTGCCCGTCTGACCACCGCACCGGCGTCGACTCCCGACGCCGGTGCCCGGCCCGCCGTCCGCTCGACGACGAGGCCCGAGACCAGACGACACCGGCCGCCGCCGCGCGGCCAGACAGGACCACCACCATGACCACCACCCGCTCCTCCTCGCGTCCGGCCGCAGCCGCGCGCGTCGCCGCAGCCCTCGGCGCGGCGGCACTTCTCACGCTCGCCGCGCCCCTTGCGGCGTCGGCGCACGTGCGCGTGAACCCCGCCCAGGTCGACGCCGGCTCGTACGCCACCCTCACCTTCAAGGTGCCGACCGAGTCGGCCACGGCCGGCACCGTCGGGCTCACCGTCGACCTGCCGACCGACACGCCCTTCACGTCGGTCACCTACCAGCCGCTGCCGGGCTGGACGACGGTCGTCACCACGAGCACCCTGCCCGAGCCCGTCGAGCTCGACGGCGCGACCGTGACGGAGGCGCCCACCGAGGTCACCTGGACGGCCGACCCCGGCACGCAGGTCGGCCCGGGGGAGTTCCAGCAGTTCGTCATCTCCGCGGGCGCGGTGCCGGAGACCGGCTCGATCACGCTGCCCGCTCACCAGACCTACTCGGACGGCTCGGTCGTCGACTGGGCGGACGAGACTCCCGCCTCGGGCGAGGAGCCGGAGTTCCCGGCCCCGGTGCTGTACGTCGAGGACGCCCCGCCCGCCGACGAGCACGGCGGCCACGACATGTCGGACGAGGCGGACGGCGCGGCCGTCGCGGCGGGCGACGACTCGTCGTCCGGCGACGCCGGCTCCGCCTCGGACTCGGTCGCCGTGGGCCTCGGCATCGGCGGTCTCGCGCTCGGCGCCGTCGCGCTCGTCGTGAGCGTCGTGGCGCTGACCCGACGGCCTCGCGCCGCGGGTGCGACCCGACCCGGCACGGACGCGGCGGGGGAGCGCCGGTGATCCGCGCCTCCTCGACCCTGCCCGGTCGCGCGCCGGCCGGCCGGCGACCGTCCCGTGCCGCTCTCGTCGCCGGTGTCGTGGGCGTCGGGGCGGCGGGCCTGCTCGCGCTCGCACCGGTCTCGTCCGCCTCGGCGCACGACTACGTCGTGAGCAGCACGCCCGCCGAGGGCAGCACGCAGTCCGCCGAGCTGACCGAGGCGTCGATCACCTTCAACGACGTGATCCTCGACCTGTCGGGAACCGGCTCGTCGAACGTGCTCGAGGTGACCGACGCCTCCGGGCGGCACTTCGAGGACGGCTGCTCGGCCACCAGCGGGGCCACCCTCAGCACCGGGGTCGCGCTCGGCGCGGCGGGCGACTACACGATGACGTACCAGGCCGTCTCGGCCGACGGCCACACCGTGTCGGCGTCGCTGCCCTTCACCTGGGCGCCGCCCGCGGGGGCGAGCGTCGCGGAGGGAGCCGCCACCCGGCCCGCCTGCGACACCTCGGACGAGGGCGCGGGCGGGGACGGTGCGGGGCAGCCCACTGCCTCGGAGGAGCCGGGAGGCGCGGAGTCGACGGGCGCAGTCGTCTCGTCGGCCTCGGCCGACCCGACCGACGCCGCCACCGGCGAGGCCCTCGTCCAGAGCGCCGACCCGGACGAGTCGAACCTCGGCCTCGTCGTGGGCATCGGGATCGGCATCGTCGTGCTGGCCCTCGTGGCCGTGGTCGTCGTGCTCGTGACGAGCCGGCGACGCGGCGACGACGTCGCCGGTCCCGCGGGCGAGGTGGACCGGACGGACGGGGTGGACGGCGCAGGACGCGCTGACGGCGTGGACGGGGTGGACGGCACGGAGTCGGGGCCCGGCGCCGGACGCGACTGACGCAGCTGCCCGGCACGCGCCTCCTGCGGGGCCCGTGCTCCGGGCACACGAGAGCCCCGGCCCCCTGAGGGGACCGGGGCTCTTCTCGTGGGGGCCGGGGCTCTCCCCGCGGACACGGTGCTACGGGCGAGCGATCCAGGCCTCGACGTCCGCGACCGTGCGCGGGATGCCGACCGAGAGGTTCTCGGCACCGTCGGCCGTCACCAGGATGTCGTCCTCGATCCGGACGCCGACGCCTCGGAACTCCTCGGGCACGGTGAGGTCGTCGGGCTGGAAGTACAGCCCGGGCTCGATGGTGAACACCATGCCGGGCTCGAGGACGCCGTCGAGGTAGAGGTCGCGACGCGCGGCTGCGCAGTCGTGCACGTCCATGCCGAGGTGGTGGCTCGTGCCGTGCACCATGTAGCGGCGGTGGTACTGGTGGTCGGGCTCGAGGCTCTCCGCGGCGCTGACGGGCAGGAAGCCCCACTCGGCGGTGCGCTCGGCGATGACCTGCATCGCGGCGGCGTGGATCTCGCGGAACGCGATGCCGGGGCGCACGATGGCGAACGCCGCGTCGGCGGCCTCGAGCACGGCCTCGTAGACGAGTCGCTGCACGTCGCTGAAGCGGCCCGACACCGGCAGCGTCCGGGTGATGTCGGCGGTGTAGAGGCTGTCGAGCTCGATGCCGGCGTCGATCAGGATCAGGTCGCCGTCGGCGACCGGGCCGTCGTTGCGGGTCCAGTGCAGCACGCAGGCGTGGTCGCCGGAGGCCGCGATGGTGTCGTAGCCCACCGTGTTGCCGTCGGCCCGGGCGCGACGGTTGAAGGTGCCCTCGACGAGGCGCTCGCCACGGGGGTGGGCGACGATGTCGTCGAAGTCCGCGATGACGTCCGAGAAGCCGCGGCCGGTGACGGCGACCGCCTGCCGCATCTGCGCCACCTCCCACGCGTCCTTGACGAGGCGCAGCTCGCTCGCGTCGCGGGCCAGGACGTCGACGGCCGCGGCGGACGTCGGGTCGGCGTCGGTCGCGTCCGCGCCCGTCTCGTCCGTGCCCGTCTCGTCGACGCCCGTCTCGTCCGGGCCGGCGGAGTCGACGGCGGCCGCGACGACGGCGTCGACGCGCGCGGTCAGCTCGGGGTCGGCCTCGCGGAGCACCAGGGTGGTGCCGGTCGACGAGGCGACGACGGCGTCCAGCTCGGCGAGCTCACGGGTGGCGAGGTCGAGGTCGGCGCCGACCTGCGCGAGCGAGGGGCGAGGTCCCGTCCAGAACTCCCCGATCTCGGGGTCGGCGTAGAACTCGTCCGATTCGCGACCGGCACTGGCGCGGAAGTACAGCGTGGCGTCGTGTCCGTCGCCGGCGGGCTCCAGGACGAGCACCGAGCCGGGCACGGTGGCGGAGCCCCAGCCGGTCAGGTGCGCGAAGGCGGAGTGCGCCCGGAACGGGTAGTCGCAGTCGTTCGAGCGGACCTTCGCGCGCCCGGCCGGGACGACGAGGCGCTCGCCCCGGTGCAGCTCCGAGAGGCGAGCCCGCCGCGCGGCGGCGAACGCGGCTTCCTCGCGGGCCGCGGGCATCACCTCGTCGCGATCGGCCCACTGGGACGAGATGTAGTCCTTGAACGAGTCCGAGCGGGGGGTGGTCGATCGGTTCGTGGTGGCACGGGGTGCCTTCTGTGCGTCCATGCCGCCATTCTCCCGCGAAGTCGCGGGCCGGCCAACCCGGTACGGCGTCAGGCGCCCGTCATGGTGAGCTGGGCGACGACGGGGCGGTGGTCGCTGCCGGCCTCGTCCTGGTCGGTGACGACCTTGTAGCCGGTCGGCATCCAGGAACGCGTCGCGAGGACGTGGTCGATGGGGGTGCCGAGCAGCGGCGGGAGATCGGTGGGCCAGGTGCCCAGGCCGGCGTTCGCGGTCGTCACCCCGACGTCCCGGCACCGGCCGAGGGCGCCGCCCGCGGTCCCGAGGCCGGCCATGTGGTCGAGGGTCGCGTTGAAGTCGCCCGCCATGATGACGTTCCCGTCCGTGCAGGCGTCCGCGAGGTACCGGAGGCCCGCCTCCCACGGGTCCATCTGCGCGGTCGTCGGTGCGACGGGGTGGGCGGCGACGATGGTCGGCCCTGTCCCCGAGACCGGGGTGGCGACGACCGAGGGCATGAGCGGCGTCGTCTCGACGGCGGTGCCGTCCTCGGCCAGGGCGACCGTGTACTCGCCGAGGGCCGCCGCGATGAGCAACGACGTCGGCTCCGAGCCGCCCCGGGCGGGGTACTCGACGGTCTTGACGGTCATCGGCAACCCGGCCACCGCCATGGCGTCGGCCACTGCGGTCGCGGTCTCGGCGCTCGTCTCGGGGAGGCTGACGATCTCCGCGCCCTCCTCGACGGCCAACGCGGCGATCGCCTCGGCGCCGGGCGCGCCTCCCTCGGTGTTCCAGACGACGACCGTCAGGTCGGTCGGCAGCGCCTCGACGAAGTCGTCGCGGCCGAGGCCCCTGGCGGCGGCCACGCCGATGGACACGGCCCCGAAGACGAGCAGCAGCACCCCGAGGGAGGCGGCGATCGACCGGAGCGGACGGGCGGCGATCCCGACGACGAAGAGGACCACGGCCAGCGCACCGGCGACGGCCGCCGCTGCCCCGCGGAACGAGACCAGCTGGGCGACGGGCCACGTCCGCTGGAGGTCGAGCTGCTGCGGCCAGAGCAGGACGAACAGGGCGGCGGCGACCGCGAGGACGATGACGAAGGCGACGAGACGACGGATCATGGCGGGACCGAGCATAGGCGACCGCCCGTCCTGTGCAGGGAGGACGCTCGGGCGGGCCGGAGCGGGGTCGGCCTACGATGAGAGGATGCCCCACCGTCCGATCGACCTGCACACCCACAGCAGCGTCTCGGACGGCACGGAGACCCCCGCCGAGCTCGTGGCCGCGGCCGTCTCCGCGGACCTCGCCGTCGTGGCCCTCACGGACCACGACTCGACGGCCGGCTGGTCCGAGGCCACCCGGGCCGTCGCGGGCAGCGGCCTGACGCTCGTCCCGGGCATGGAGATGAGCACGAGGCTCGGCATGAACAGCGTGCACATGCTGGCCTACCTGTTCGACCCCGAGGACGCCGCCCTCGTCGCCGAGACGGCACGCCTGCGCGACAGCCGGCTGCACCGCGCCGAGCGCATCGTCGAGCGGATCGCGGCGGACTACGACGTGAGCTGGGCCGACGTCCTGGCCCAGTCGACGCCGGGCGCGACCCTGGGACGGCCCCACATCGCGGACGCACTCGTCGCCAAGGGCCTCGCGCCCGACCGCAGCGCGGCGTTCGCCGGCATCCTGCACTGGCGCTCCGGCTACTACGAGCCGCACGAGGCGCCGAGCCCGATCGACGCGATCCGGCTCATCCGTGCAGCCGGCGGCGTCCCCGTGATCGCCCACCCGGCGACGCGCGGACGCGACACGAACATCTCGGCGCGGTCGTTCGAGCAGCTCGTCGAGGCGGGCCTGCTGGGCGTCGAGGTGCGGCACCGCGAGAACACGGAGGCGGGCGCCGAGCGCCTGCGCGAGCTCGCGTCCCGGCACGACCTCATCACGACCGGCTCGAGCGACTACCACGGGACGGGCAAGCCCAACCGGCTGGGCGAGAACAGCACCGACCCCGAGCAGCTGGCGCGCATCGTCGACGCCGCGACCGGTTGGCGGCCCGTCGAGGGCTGATCGTCCCGAGGTGCGCCGGCGGGCGCGGTCGGCCCGGCCGACGAGCGGGGCGGGCGACGACGGAGGCCCCGCACCGTGACGGTACGAGGCCTCTCGGGTCGACCGGGCTCGGTCTACGACGCGGGGGCGTCGCCGGCCGGGCGCCGACGACGCGTGCGGCTGCGTCGGCGAGGGGCCTCGCCGTCGCCGGCGGGCGCTGCCGTCGGGGCCTCGGCGGGCGCCTGGTCGCGGCGGGGCGCCTGCTCGCGTCGCGACGACTGCTCGCCTCCACGGCGACCGGAGTCGCCCTCGCCTCCGCGACGACCGGACAGGCCCTCGGCACTGCGCGACCGGCTGCGCGAGCCGGGGTTGCGCTCGCGGGCCGTGGCGGCGCCGCCCTCGACGGCGGCCTTCGGAGCCGACTTGAGGCGGCCCTTCGTGCCGACGGGGATGTCGAGGTCCTCGAAGAGGTGGGGGCTCGACGAGTACGTCTCGACGGGCTCGGGCTGGCCCATGTCGAGGGCACGGTCGATGAGGGCCCACTTGTGCAGGTCGTCCCAGTCGACGAACGTGACCGCGATGCCGGTCTTGCCCGCGCGGCCCGTCCGGCCGGCGCGGTGCAGGTACGTGTCGTGGTCGTCGGGGACCGTGTGGTTGATCACGTGCGTCACGTCGTTGACGTCGATGCCGCGTGCCGCGACGTCGGTCGCGATCAGGATGTCCTTCTTGCCGGCCTTGAAGGCCGCCATCGCGCGCTCGCGCTGCTCCTGGTTCAGGTCGCCGTGCACGGCGGCGGCGTTGAAGCCGCGGTCGTTCAGCTCTTCGACCAGCTTCGCGGCGGCGCGCTTGGTGCGGGTGAAGACGACGGTCTTGCCGCGGCCTTCGGCCTGCAGGATGCGCGCGATGACCTCGTCCTTGTCGAGCGAGTGGGCGCGGTAGACGACGTGCTTGATGTTCGCCTGCGTCAGGCCCTCGTCGGGGTCGGTGGCGCGGATGTGGATCGGTTTCGTCATGAAGCGGCGGGCCAGCGCCACGATCGGCCCGGGCATCGTCGCGGAGAACAACATGGTGTGGCGCGTCGCCGGCACCTGCTGGAAGATCTTCTCGATGTCGCTGAGGAAGCCCAGGTCGAGCATCTTGTCGGCCTCGTCGAGCACGACCTCCTTCACGCCCTTGAGGTCGAGGAGGCGCTGGCCGGCCAGGTCGAGGAGGCGCCCGGGGGTGCCCACCACGATCTGCGCGCCGGCCTTGAGCTGCTCGACCTGGCCCTCGTAGGCCTTGCCGCCGTAGATGCTGACGACCTTGGTATCGCGGTTCGACGTGGCCACCTCGAGGTCCTCGGCGACCTGGACGCAGAGCTCGCGGGTCGGGACGACGACCAGCACCTTGACGCCGGGCTCGGGCGAGAGGCCGATGCGCTGGACGATGGGGAGACCGAAGCCGAGGGTCTTGCCGGTGCCCGTCTTGGCCTGGCCGATGATGTCCTGGCCGGAGAGCGCGAGCGGGATGGTCTGGGTCTGGATGGGGAACGGTTCGAGGATCCCCTTCGCAGCCAGTGCGTCGACCATGTCCTGGTCGATCTGAAGATCGGTGAAAGTCACGTAGTTGCCCTGTCTCATGTGTAGGCGGATCGCGGACAGTTTAGCCCGTCGTGCGGCCGCGACCCCCGGACCCCGTAAGCTTGCGGCGTGGTGTCATGGAAGGGCCGGAGGTCTCAGCGCGGCGTCCCGTCCATCCAGTGGCCGCGGCCCGCCTCCAAGGCCGTGCCCGTGAACCGGGTCGAGCTCGGCGACTTCACCCCCGACCTCGACGTCTACCTCGGTCAGGCCGCCTACCTCGAGCTGTCGCTCTTCGAGGGCCTCGGCCGTGCCGCAGAGTCCGCCCCGCACGTGCGCGCGCAGCGGATGACCGCCCGCGTGGCCGGCAGTACCCTCGACCGGCACCGGGGCCTGCTCGCCGAGATCGAGCGCACGGGAGGCGACCCGACGGTCTCGATGGAGCCTCACCGCCACGCCGTGGACGAGTTCCGACGACGCACCGAGGGCGCCGACTGGCACGAGGCGATCCTCGCCTCCTACGTCGCCGCAGGTCTGCTGAACGACGTGTTCGTCCGACTGGCGGCGGGCCTGACCGCCGATCACCGCGAGCGCATCGTGCGGGTGCTGGAGGCGGGCGACGACGAGTCCGCCATCGTGGCCGAGCTCTCGGCGGCCATCGAGGACGACCCGCAGCTCGCCTCGCGCCTGGCCCTGTGGGGCCGCCGACTCGTCGGCGACACGCTGCTCGTGGCCCGCGCGGCGATCTCCGCGTCGCACGAGTCGGCCGACGACGAGCGGCTGGAGCCGGTCTTCACCGAGCTCGTGGCGGCGCACACACGCCGGATGGACGCCCTCGGCCTCACGGCCTGACGGCACCCCGCTGCGGGGGCAGCGCGCGGCGTCAGCCCCGCAGGAGGCGGGCGAGCAGGTCGCCGTCGCGGCGCCTCCTCGCCGTCGCCGCGACGCGGCAGACCACGATCGCGACGACGCCCGACAGCACGAGCGAGACGACCCAGATCCAGCCGCCGTCGGCCGTCAGGCCCGCCAGGAGGAGGACCTGCCAGGCGACGGCGGCGACGGACGCCGCGGCCGCGGGCGCCAGGAGCACCCCGCGGGTGTCGGCGGCCGGCAGCGCGAAGTGGGCGACGAAGCCCAGCAGAGCGCCGCCGAGCACGACGAAGAGGAGCTCCATGTCAGCTGACGAAGCCGACGCGGCGGTTCTCGTCGGAGCCGACCTCGACGTAGGCGAGGGAGGCGGTCGGCACGAGGTAGGTCTTGCCCTTCGAGCCGGCGAGGGTGACGTACGTCTTGCTGCCGTCGAGGGCGTCGGCGACGATCGCCTCGACCTCGGCCGCGGTCTGCGACGTCTCGAAGCTGATCTCACGGGGGCTGTTGGTGATGCCGATGCGAATGTCCACGACGTCACGATATCCGACCGGGCCCCGTGCGGCCTGACGCGTTCACCGAGAGCGCAAGCGGCGTCGCGGCAGCAGCCCGCGTCGCTCCTCGGTGTCGGCGGCAGCCGCTAGCGTCGAGCGCATGGTGACGACTTCCTTCCGCCCGGTCTCGGGCACCGACACGCGGTCGGCGGTCGAGCTCGACGCGTCCCAGCGGGCGGTGCTCGACCTGCCCGACGGCGTCTCCGCCGCGGTGATCGGGGCCCCGGGCACCGGCAAGACGACCGCCCTCGTCGAGTTCGTCGCCGACCGGCTCGAGACCCGCGGCTGGGCGCCCGGCTCCGTGACGGCGCTGACGCCGTCCCGCACGACGGCCACGCGCCTCCGCGACGTCCTGGCCGCCCGGCTCGACGTGCCCACCCCCGGCCCCCTTGCGCGCACCGTCTCGTCCCTCGCCTTCGACGTGGTCGGCCACGCCGCCCGTCTCGCTGGCGCCGAGCCGCCCGCGCTCCTGACCGGCGGGGACCACGACTCGGTCGTGCGCTCGATGCTCGAGGGCCACGAGGCCGACGGCACGGGCCCTCGGTGGCCCGACGTCCTCGGCCCCCGCGTCCGCGTGCTGCGGGGGTTCCGCACCGAGCTGCGCGAGGTGATGATGCGCGCGACCGAGCAGGGCCTCTCGCCCGACGACCTGCGTCGGCTCTCCGCGGCGCGCGACCGGCCCGAGTGGGCCGCCGTCGCCGACTTCGTCGACGAGTACCACGGCGTCGTCGACGCCATGCCGGGCCGCCGACTCGACTCGGCGGAGCTCGTCGACTGGGCCGTGGCGGCGCTCGACCGCGGCGAGACCGCACCGGTCGTCGACGGCCTCCGTGCCGTGCTCGTCGACGACGCGCAGGAGGCCACCGAGTCCACCGTCGCCCTGCTGCGAGCCCTCGCGCGCCGCGGGGTCGCCGTGATCGCGCTCGGCGATCCCGACCTCGCCACGAGCGCGTTCCGCGGCGGCAGCCCCGACGTGCTCGGCCGGCTCGGCCAGCGGCTCGGCCTGCCCGACGCGCGGACGCTGTGGCTCTCGACCGCGCACCGGCACGACGCGCCGCTCCGCGAGCTCGTGCAGCGGGTGACGGCGCGCATCGGCACGGCCGGCGCCGGGCGCCAGCACGCCGCCGAGCCGGGGCGGCCCGCGGCGGGAGCGCCGGGCGCTCCCGGCGCGCCGGGCCCTCGTCCGGACGGGCTGCCTCGCCGTGACGTCCCTCCGGTGCTCTCCGTCCAGGCCGACAGCCCCGCCCACGAGCTCTCGACCGTGGCGCGGGTGCTGCGCGAGCACCACCTCGTCTCGGGCGTCCCGTGGTCGAGCATGATGGTCGTCGTGCGCAGCGGCGGCCAGGTGCCCGGCGTCGCCCGCGGCCTCCAGCTCGCCGACGTCCCCACGCGCACCTCGGCGGCGGGCCGCGCGGTCCGCGACGAGCACGGGGCGCGCCACCTCCTGCTGGCCGCCTCGGTGGCCGTCGGGCGGGACGAGCTCACGGCCGACCTGGCGGCCGAGCTCCTGCTCGGCCCGCTCGCGGGCTTCGACGCGCTGTCCCTCCGCCGCCTCCGGCTCGCCCTGCGGGCGGACGAGCTCGCGGGGGGAGGCACGCGCTCCGCCGACGCCCTGCTCGTCGAGGCGCTCGCCGGGCCGGGACGCTTCGCGACGATCGACTCGAGGCCGGCGGCCCGGGCGGGCCGCTTCGCGGCCAGCCTCGACGGCGCCCGTCGCGAGGCCGCGGCCGGCGCCAGCATCGAGGAAGTCCTCTGGGGGCTCTGGGACCGCAGCGGCCTCGCGCGCGAGTGGAGCGCCCGCGCCGCGGGCCGGGGGATCGTGGCGGCCGAGGCCGACCGGCACCTCGACGGGGTGGTCGCGTTGTTCACGGCCGCGAAGCGGTTCGTCGAGCGCACCCCGGAGGCCCCCGCCGTCGGGTTCCTCGACGCCCTGCTCGGCGCCGAGGTCCCCGAGGACACCCTCTCGCCGCAGGCGTCCGCCGAGTCGGTGCTCGTCTGCACCCCGTCCGCCGCGGTGGGCCTCGAGGTCGACGTCGTCATCGCAGCCCGCCTGCAGGACGGCGTGTGGCCGAACCTCCGGGTTCGCGGTGCCCTGCTCGGCCCCGACGACCTGGTCGACGCGGCGCAGGCGGGCGAGGGGCCCGACCAGGGGCCGACCCCGGTCGACGCCCGTGCCGCGGTGCTCAGCGACGAGCTGCGCATGTTCGCGCTCACGGTCTCGCGAGCGCGTCGCCAGGTCGTCCTCTCCTGCACCTCCGACGACGACGAGGGGCCGTCGGTCTTCTTCCGGCTGCTGCCGACCGACGCGCCGTCGCCGTCCGGAGGGCACCCGCTCTCGCTCCGCGGCCTCGTGGGGCATCTCCGTCACGTGGTGGTCGAGTCGACCCACCAGGGCCGCGCGGAGTCGGCGACGGCGGGCCTCGCCCGTCTCGCCGCGGCCGGCGTCGCCGGGGCGCACCCGGGCGAGTGGTACGGCCTCGCCGAGCCGAGCACGTCTGTTCCCCTGGTCGACCTCTCCGAGCCCGAGGCCCACGTCGCGGTCTCGCCCTCGCAGCTCGGCTCGTTCGAGGAGTGCCCGCTGCACTGGTTCGTCGACCGGTTCGGCGGATCGGCGCCGAACGCCTCGATGGGCATCGGCACGGTCCTCCACTCGGTCATGGAGCACGCGCTCGACACCGACGTCGAGGCACTGTGGAACGCGGTCGAGGAGCGCTGGGACGAGCTCGACTTCGAGTCGCCCTGGATCGCCGAGGCCGAGAAGCGCCGAGCCCGGCAGATGACCGAGAGCCTCGCCTCCTACCTGCGTGACTTCGCGCAGTCGGGCGGCGAGCTGATCGGCGCGGAGTCGACCTTCACCCTCGACACCGGTCCTGCGCGCCTCCGTGGCTCGATCGACCGGGTCGAGCGCACCCGCGACGGCGCCGCGGTCATCGTCGACCTCAAGACCGGGCGGGCCGCGCCGACGTCGTCGGCGGCCATCGCCGCCCACCCGCAGCTCGGCAGCTACCAGCTCGCCCTCGCCGACGGCGCGGTCGAGAGCGTGCCGGAGGGGACGCCGCCGGGCGGAGCGAAGCTCGTCGTCGTGTCGTCCGGCGTGCGGGGCAAGCTCTACCGGGAACCCGCCCAGGCCGCCTTCGACGCCGAGATGCTCCAGGAGTTCCGCGGCCGCGTCGAGACCGCGGCCGAGGGGATGGCGGGGCAGGTCTTCCTGGCCCGCCTCGACGAGCACTGCGAAGGCCGGACCGGCGGCTCCTGCCGCATCCACGTCGTCGGCGAGGTCAGCTCGTGAGCCTGTCGGCGGTCGACGTCGCGGTGCGCCTCGGCCTGCCCGAGCCGACGCCCGAGCAGCAGGCCGTCATCGAGGCGCCGCTCGTGCCCGCCCTCGTGGTCGCGGGCGCCGGCAGCGGCAAGACCGAGACCATGGCCAACAGGGTCGTCTGGCTGCTCGCCAACGGCCACGTCGAGGTCTCGCAGGTGCTCGGCCTGACCTTCACGCGCAAGGCCGCCGGCGAGCTGGGCGAACGCATCGAGAAGCGCATCCGCCAGCTCGGCGAGGCGGGGCTGCTGGGCGACGACCCCGACCCGTTCGACGTCCCCACCGTGTCGACGTACAACGCCTTCGCCAACGGGGTGTTCCGCGACGACGCGCTCCGCGTGGGGCGCGAGCCCGAGTCGCAGGTGCTCGGCGAGGCCTCGGCCTGGCAGCTGGCCCGGTCGCTGGTCGTCGCGAGCCGCGACGAGCGCCTCGCCGGGCTCGGACGCAGCGTCGACTCCTTGACCGAGGCGGTGCTCCGGCTGAGCCACGCCCTCAGCGAGAACGTGGCCGACGGCGACGACGTGCTCCGTCTCAGCGACCGGTTCCTCGACCTCGCGGGCCTGCCCTCGACCAAGGGGTCGGCCTACAGGTCGGTCACCGACGCGGTCGCCGCGGTGTCGGCGCTGCCGCCGCTCGTGGCGCTCGCCGAGCAGTTCGCCGACGAGAAGGCGCGTCGGGGCCTCGTCGAGTACTCCGACCAGGTGGCGCTCGCCCTCGACGTCTGCGACACGGCCCCCGAGGTCGTCGACGCGATGCGCGCGCGCTTCCGCGTCGTGCTCCTCGACGAGTACCAGGACACGAGCGTCGTGCAGACGCGCCTGCTGTCGCGCCTGTTCGCCACCACGGGCGTGATGGCGGTCGGCGACCCGCACCAGTCCATCTACGGCTTCCGGGGTGCCTCCGCGGCGAACCTCGGCCGGTTCCCCGTCGACTTCGGGGCCGAGTCCGACGCCGTCTACAGCCTGTCGACGAGCTGGCGCAACTCCCGAGGCGTGCTCGACGCCGCCAACGTGGTGGTGGCCGAGCTGGCGGCGGCGTCCGAGGTGCCGGTCGGCGAGCTGCGAGCCCGGCCCACGGCCCCCGACGGCCGGGTCGAGACGCTCTTCGAGCAGACCCTGCCGGCCGAGGCGGACCAGGTCGCGGCCTGGTTCGCCCGCGAGCTCGCCGACCCGCCCGTCGTCGACGGCGTCCCGTCGCCGCGCACGGCGGCGCTGCTGTTCCGGTCAAAGAAGACGATGCCCGCCTTCGTCGAGGCGCTCGCCGAGCGCGGGGTGCCCTACCGGGTCCTCGGCGTCGGCGGGCTCCTGCAGCGTCCCGAGGTCGTCGACCTGGTGTCCTGCCTCCGGGTGCTCCACGACCCCTCGGCCGGGTCCGAGCTCATCCGGCTCATGACGGGTGCGCGCTGGCGGATCGGCCTGCACGACGTCGCGGCGCTCCGGTCCGTCGCCTCCTGGCTGTTCGCCCACGACCACGCGCAGCAGGTGCTGGGCGACGAGGTCGCCGCGGGGTTCCGCGCGTCCGTCGCCGTGGGCGAGCACGGCTCCCTGGTCGACGCGCTCGACTTCGTGGCCACGGCGCCCGACGGGCACGGACAACTGCGCGGGCTGAGCGACGAGGGCCTCGCCCGGATGCGGCGGCTGGGCTCGCAGCTGGCGTTCCTGCGCGGGCGCACGGGCCTCGACCTGGTCGACCTCGTGACGCTGGTGCAGCAGGAGATGCTGCTCGACGTCGAGGTCGCGGCCGCCACGGGGCAGGGCCACGGCGGCGCGTGGCTGCAGGCCTTCGAGGACGAGCTGACAGGCTACGTCGCGGCGGACGAGAACGCCGCCCTCGGCGGCTTCCTCTCCTGGCTGGCCGCGGCCGAGCGGCGTGACGACATGGGGCCGAGGTCGGACGACGGCGAGCCCGGCACCGTCCAGCTGCTCACCGTGCACGGCTCCAAGGGCCTCGAGTGGGACCTCGTCGCCGTCCCCCGCCTCGTCGAGGGCGAGCTGCCCGGCACGTCGCGCGAGGGCGTCGGCTGGCTCGGCTTCGGCGAGCTGCCCTACGAGTTCCGCGGCGACGCCGCCGAGCTGCCGGACCTCGCCTGGCGCTCCGTCGACGACCAGAAGGAGTTCGACCAGCGACTCGCGGCCTTCAAGGACGACCTCCGGCGTCGGCACCTCTCTGAGGAGAGGCGCCTCGCGTACGTCGCGTTCACCCGAGCGAAGGAGGCCCTGCTGCTCAGCGGGTCGTTCTGGTCGTCGACCGTGAAGCCGCGGCAGCCGAGCAGGTACCTGGCCGAGCTGGTGGAGGCGGGCCTCGTCCCGGCCGAGGCGGTGCCGGTCGAGCCCGACGACGAGTCCGACCCTCTCGCCCAGTCGTCGCGCGAGCTGGTCTGGCCCGTCGACCCCCTGGGCCCGAGGCGCGCACGGGTCGAGCGCGCCGCCGTGCGGGTCGGGCGCACCCTCCGAGCTCGCGAGTCGGCGGAGGACGGCACCGGCGAGGTGGTCGACGCGGCGGCCCGGCGGCGAGAGGACGTGGGGCCGTGGGCCGACGACATCGACCTGCTCCTGCTCGAGCGAGAGGCCGTCCGTCGGCGGGCCGGCAGCATCGACCTGCCGCAGCGCATCCCGGCGTCCCGCTTCAAGGACTACGTGAGCGACCCCTCCGGCGTCGCCTCGTCCCTGCGACGTCCGCTGCCGGAGCGCCCTTACCGGGCGACGCGCCTCGGCACCCTGTTCCACGAGTGGGTCGAGCAGCGCTACCGGCCGACCGGCCGCGCCGAGCTGCTCGACGCGTGGGGTCTCGAGCTCGACCTCGACGACGACGAGGAGCGAGGCGGGAACGGACTCGTCGATCCCGACGACGCGCGCCGTCTCGTCGAGCTCCAGGCCACCTTCGAGGGGTCTCCCTGGGCACGGCTCGAGCCGGTCGAGGTCGAGCTGGAGGTCCACCTGCCGCTCGGGCGGCGGACGGTCATCTGCAAGATCGACGCCGTCTTCGAGCGGGAGGGGCGCCTCCAGGTGGTCGACTGGAAGACCGGTCGAGCCCCGACGGACGACGCAGACCTCGAGCTGCGGCAGCTGCAGCTCGCCCTCTACCGCGAGGCATACTCCGCGTTCCGCGGCGTGCCGGCGGACGACATCGACGCGGCCTTCTACTTCGTGGCGGACGACGTCGTGGTCGAGCCCCGGCACATCGCGGACAGGGACGAGCTGACGGCCCTCTGGGACGTGGTGGAGGCAGGGGGCCAGGTCGAGTAGCCCGCCGCCCAGGCCCAGGCCCAGGCACAGGCGCCAGGCACAGGCGCCACGGGCAGCTCGGTCGAGCCGAGGGTCAGCCCGACCGGGTCTCCGCCGGTCCGACCGTCAGCCCGAGCGGGCCTCAGCCGTGCCGGCGCTCGGTGGTCGAGAGCAGCTCCTCGACGCCGTCGAGGTCGAGCGCGGCCGTCGAGTCCGACGAGATCGACACCCCGTCGGGAGACTGCAGCCGGTCGACCAGGGCGGCCATCATGCCGACGGCGTCGTCGACGACGGCGGTGTTCTTCGTGGCGGTGCCGTGCAGCAGCCACTTCGCCGTGTCGAGCTCGCGGTAGAGGGTCGCGCGGCGTCGGAGCTGGTGGTCGCTCGTGCCCCGGGCGTCGTTGTAGGCCGAGAAGGCGGAGTCGACGGCCTCGGGGCCAGCGCCGAGCAGCCAGGCGAGATCGCGGGCAGGGTCGCCGACCTGCAGGTCGTGCCATCCCAGCACCCCGGTGACGGCGCCGTCCAGGACGAGGAAGGACGCCGCGTCGAGGGAGCCGTTGACGACGGTGGGCTGGAACTGCCACAGCACGTGGTCCTGGATCGCCGCCTCCCACCGCTCGAGCAGTGCGGCGGGCAACAGCCGGGTGGAGGCGGCGCGGTCGACGAGCGAGGCCGTGGAGCGCATCGCCTCGAACGGCGTGTGGCTCGTGAGCCCCGCGTCGGTGACGAAGCTGGTCGGCAGGGCGTGGATCGCGGCCACGCCTCGGCCGAGGGCCGTGGGCAGGCCGGAGCCGCCGGTCACCTGGGCCGTGCGGAGGTGCGTGCCCGCGATGAAGTCGTAGACGATCCCGCGGGTACGGCCGACGGGGGCCTGGCCCCGGTAGGACGGGACGGCGAAGGGCAGACGCCCGCGGACGCCCGCGCTGAGGGCACGGAGGGCGACCAGGTCGGCGGACTGCTGTGCCTCGGCACGCTGCGACCGGGGGACGCGCACGATGAGCTCGTCACCGGCCCCCGTCGAGAGCAGCGCGGAGTCGACGTCGCCGGTCGAGGAGCCGTGCGGGGAGGTCGTGCGCACGTCGAGGTCGGCGACGGCGGCCGTGGCCAACGCGGCTAGAGTGAGGTGAGATCTGGCCATGCCCTCAGGGTAGGCCGCAGTGTCCGGTGCTCCGCCGTTCGCCACGCTGTCAACTCGCGATGATTGGTCGTCCGATGTCCTCGCCGCTCACGTCCCGGCTGCCCCTCGCCCGACACCAGGTCGACCGTGACTACCTCACGCGAGAGAGACCCGACGCGATCCCCGAGCTCCTCGCCGAGTCGAGCACGCGCGTGCTCCCCGTGTGGGGCACCCGCCTGCTGATGGCGGGCGGCGACCGTCTCGCCCTCCTGCCTCCGAGCGAGGTCCCCGAGGCGGCCGGTTACCTCTACCTCGGCCGGTCGCTCGACCCCGACGCGGCCGAGCCCGTGGGCACGCCCCTGGTCGCGGCCCTGCTCGGCGACGAGGCCTCGGCCCGGCTGTCGGCGACCGACGACGACTGGGGCAGCGTCCGCATGTTCGGCACCCGGCTGAGCGACCGGGACGCCGGCCTGGCCGTGGAGGCCGTGGCGCTCGCGAACTGGCACGACTCGCACCGGTTCTCGCCCCGCACCGGCCGTCCCCTCGTCCGCGACAAGGCCGGGTGGGTCGGTCGCGACGCCGACGACGGCCACGAGGTCTTCCCCCGGACCGACCCGGCGATCATCGTGGGCGTCACGGACGCCGAGGACCGCCTCCTGCTCGGCTCGAACGCCCTGTGGGAGTCCAACCGCTGGTCGCTGTTGGCGGGCTTCGTCGAGCCGGGCGAGTCCCTCGAGCACGCGGTCCAGCGCGAGATCTTCGAGGAGAGCGGCGTCAAGGTCGTCGACCCGCGGTACGTGGGGTCGCAGCCCTGGCCGTTCCCCGCCAGCCTCATGCTCGGCTTCACGGCGCGCGTCGACGTCGACGACCCGGGCACCCTCGAGCCCGACGGCGCCGAGATCCTCGACCTGCGCTGGTTCAGCCGCGACGAGCTGGCCGCCTCGCTCGGCGAGGTCCTCCTGCCCGGCCGCACCTCCATCGCACGCGCCATCATCGAGGACTGGTTCGGCGCCGAGCTCGACCAGTGAGCGACGCCGCGTCGCTGATCGCGGGCCTCGACGAGCAGCAGCGCGAGGCGGCCAGGCGACTGCTCGGCCCCGTCTGCCTGCTGGCGGGGGCCGGTACGGGCAAGACCAGGGCGATCACCCACCGCATCGCCTACGGGGTCGCCACGGGCGTCTACGCGCCTGGGCGCGTGATGGCCCTCACGTTCACGTCGCGTGCCGCGGCCGAGCTCCGGGGGCGCCTCCGCCAGCTCGGTGCGGGCGGGGTCTCGGCTCGTACCTTCCACGCCTCGGCCCTGTCGCAGCTGTCGTACTTCTGGCCCCAGACGATGGGCGGGCAGATGCCGCGGCTGATCGACAGCAAGGGGAAGCTCCTGGCCCACGCGGCCGAGCGCGTGGGCCTGAAGCTGGACACGGCGTCCCTGCGCGACACGGCGGGCGAGATCGAGTGGCGCAAGGTGTCGCGGCTGACGGTGGAGCAGTACGCCGTGAAGGCGCACTCGCGGAACCTGCCGCAGGCGCTCACCGTCGAGAAGGCCGTCGACCTGCACCGTGCCTACGAGGACATCAAGGACGAGCGCCGGCAGCTCGACTTCGAGGACGTCCTCCTGGCGACCGTCGGCATGATGCAGCTCGAGCCCCGCGTCGCGCAGCAGGTCCGTGAGCAGTACCGCTTCTTCGTCGTCGACGAGTACCAGGACGTCTCCCCGCTGCAGCAGGAGCTGCTCGAGCTCTGGCTCGGCGACCGCAACGACCTCTGCGTCGTGGGCGACGCGAGCCAGACGATCTACTCGTTCGCCGGGGCGTCGGCCGACTACCTCCTGGGCTTCGGCTCGCGCTACGACGACGCGACCGTGGTCCGGCTCGAGCAGAACTACCGGTCGTCGCGCCAGATCGTCGACACGGCGAACCAGCTGATGCGGGGCCGGCCCGGCGCGCTGCACCTCCACCCCGCGGTCGAGTCGACGGGGCCGGTGCCGCCCGTCGTCCAGTACCCGACCGACATGGCCGAGGCCCGCGGCGTCGCGCAGACGATCGCCGACGAGATCCGCAGCGGGGTCGCGCCGGAGGAGATCGCGGTGCTCTACCGGGTCAACGTGCAGGCCGCGGCCCTCGAGCGCGCCCTGGCCGACGTGGGAGTCTCGACGCGGATCCACGGGGCCACTCGGTTCTTCGACCTCCGCGAGGTCAAGGAGGCGGTGATGATGCTCAAGGGAGCATCGGTCAGCATCATCGGCGAGCCCCTCTTCAAGACGGTCAGCGACGTGTTGCGCTCCCTCGGCTGGACGCAGGAGGCGCCGGAGCAGCGAGGCGCCCTCCGCGACCGCTGGGAGTCGCTGAACGCCCTGATGGGCCTCGCCGAGGCCTCGCCGGAGGGGACGACCCTGGTGCAGTTCGTCGAGGAGCTGCTGGCGAGGCAGGCCGGGCAGCACGAGCCGACGATGGCCGCGGTCACCCTCGCCACGCTGCACTCGGCCAAGGGCCTCGAGTGGCGGAGCGTCTACCTGATCGGCCTCAGCGAGGGTCTGGTGCCGATCAGCTACGCCCAGGGACTCGAGGCGATCGACGAGGAACGACGCCTGCTCTACGTCGGCATCACCCG
Source organism: Frigoribacterium sp. PhB107 (assembly GCF_003751515.1). Classification (NCBI taxonomy): domain Bacteria; kingdom Bacillati; phylum Actinomycetota; class Actinomycetes; order Micrococcales; family Microbacteriaceae; genus Frigoribacterium; species Frigoribacterium sp. PhB107. The sequence continues at coordinate 995,111 of NZ_RJKU01000002.1, forward strand.
GGCGCGGGAGCGACTGCGTCTCTCGTGGGCGCCGACCGGCCAGGGCCGGGGCGGCGAGCGTCGACCGAGCCGGTTCCTGGAGGAGCTCCGCACCCGCAGTCGGGATGGGGCCGCACGACCGACGAGCTGACCTCGTAGGTGTCGAGGTCGATGCGGACGACCTCCGCCGGGTCGGAACCGCCGACGCGGCCGCCGCCGTCGCCTCCGGCCAGGGACGTCGTCGCCGCGAGGACGCGACGGACGGTCCGGACCGCGGCGTCCCGCAGGACGAGCAGGGGAGGCGCGGCGACGGGGAGCGCGGCCAGCTGCCCCGCGACGGCCGGCCACGCACGGTCGCGGTCGCCGTCGTGGAGGTGCAGGCACCGCGCACAGGCCGTGACCCCGGGGACCACGACCGGACCGACGCGGACCGAGCGGTCGCCGATGCGCACGAGGACGTGCGGCACGTCCCGGCGCAGCCACTCGGACACGACGACGGGGTCGAGGGCGAGGCCGCCGACGACGACGCCGACGTGCTGCCGCGCCCCGTCGACCCGACCCCGACCCGGCGTCGAGGCGGCCGAGGCGGCCGACTCGCCGTCCTCGAGGAGCACGCCGAGGCCGCAGGACTCGAGCAGGCGCCCCACCTCGTCGGCCAGCGCGCCGCGCCCCGCGAGCCGGACGACCGGGCGGGGCGTGAGGGCGAGCTGTGCCGAGGGGCCGGGGAGGAGGACGGGCCCGAGCCGCCTCACGAGGTCGAGGGCCTCGGACCTGTCGCAGCCCACCTGGACCACCACCGCCGAGATGCCGCCGGCCCCGAGGCCGGCCGAGACGGCGGCCAGGAACTCCGCCTGCCCCGCCGTGACGCGGTAGACGACAGCGTGCACGTGCTCCACCCCGATCTGGAGCGACGACGGATCACGCCAGACGACGGGAGCACGGGCAGGGAGGCGGAGCGGCGAGGAACGGGGCACCTGACGAGACTGGACCACGCCGTCCGGCCCCGCGGGGTTGTCCACAGGAGCTCTGGGGCTGCCGTGGTCCTCAGAGGGCGGGGGAGGAGCCGGGCTCGTCGGCCGAGCCGTCCTCCGCCTCGCGGGGACGGTCGTCGCTCGTGTCGTTCAGCAGGTCCTCGATGGCCTGGTCGACGTCGTCGAAGGCCGGCTCGCTCGACGTGAGCCGGGCGATCAGCGCCTGCGGGTCGTCGACGTCCGCGCTGGTGGGCACGATGTCGGGGTGCGACCAGAGAGCGTCGCGCTGCTCGGCGCCCACCGCCTCCGAGACGGCCGACCACATGGCCGCGGCCTCTCGCAGTCGGCGGGGCCGCAGCTCGAGTCCCACGAGCGTGGAGAACGCGGACTCGGCCGGCCCGCCCGCGGCTCGGCGACGGCGCACCGTCTCGGCGATGGCGGCGGAGCGGGGGAGGCGCGCGGTGGCCTGGGCGGTGACCACGTCGACCCAGCCCTCGATCAGGGCGAGGGTCGTCTCGAGCCGGCCGAGCGCGGCGAGCTGCTCGTCGGTCTTCGGCGGGATCAGCGCGCCGCTCGCCAGCGCGTCGCGCAGCTCGCCCGGGTCGGAGGGGTCGAAGTCGACCGCCAGCTCCTCGAGCCGGGCCGTGTCGATGCGGATGCCCTGGGCGAACTCGCGGATGGACGAGATGAGGTGCAGGCGGAGCCACCGAGCGTGCCGGAACAGCCGGGCGTGGGCGAGCTCCCGCACAGCGAGGTAGAGCTGCACCTGGTCGGTCTCGATGTCGAGGCCCTCGCCGAAGGCGGCGACGTTCTGCGGCACGAGCGCGGCCTGCTGGTCGTCGAGGAGGGGGATGCCGACGTCGCCGCCGGAGACGACCTCGGTCGAGAGCTGGCCCACGACCCGGCCGAGCTGCATCGCGAACAGCGTGCCGCCGACGCTCCGCATCACCTGGCTGGCACCGGCGAGCAGCTGCTGCATCTCTTCCGGGGCCTGCTCGCGGAGGACGTTCGTGAGGGAGTCGGCGATGGACTCGGCGACCGGCTCGGCGAGCTGGGTCCACACCGGCATCGAGAGCCGTGCCCACTCGGCGCGCGTGAGGAGGCGAGGCGCGACCGTGAGCTCGGAGACGAAGGTGACGTCGTCGAGCCAGAGGGCCGCGACGTGGAACGCCTGCTCGAGGGCCCGCTCGTCGGCCGGGCTGGTCGCGACGGCGGACTGCGTGCCCACCGAGGCGGCCTGGTCGGTGGCGACCGACCAGTCGATGCCGTCGCCGCTGCGGGCCACCGCGGACTGCAGTTGGCTCATCAGCTGGGCCACGAAGGCCGGGTCGTTCGGCAGCCCCGCGGCACCCGCGAGCTGCGACGGATCGATCTCGGAGTCGCCGGACAGGAACTGGCGGAGCATGTCGCGGAACTCGTCCTCAGGCTCGCGCTGCGGATCATCGGTCATGGTGGCTACGCTAGCTCGTGGCCCCAGGAACAGCCTGGATCCCGGCCGATGCCCCAGGGTCCTTCGCTGCGCCCGTGGCGAACAGCGAGAGGAACACCCGTGGCCTTGTTCACGCCCCCGACCCGAGCCGCCACGGCCGGTCGCCGCTCCGGCCGTCTCGGCTGGTCCCTCCTCGGCGTCGCCCTCGTCTCCGGCCTCGCCCTCACCTTCATCCCGTCGCCGTACCTGATCGAGCAGCCCGGCCCCGTCTTCGACACCCTGGGCACCGCCGAGTACGAGGGCGAGGACGCCCCGCTGATCACCGTCGACGGTGCGGAGACCTACCCCACTGCGGGTTCCCTCGACCTCCTCACCGTGAGCGTCCAGGGCAACGAGTCCGTCCGCCCGAGCTGGATCGAGGTCGTCGGCTCCTGGTTCTCCCCGAGCCGCGCCGTCGTGCCGGTCGAGGCGATCTACCCCTCCGGCGTCTCGAACGAGCAGGTCGACGAGCAGAACGCCGTCGACATGCAGAACTCCCAGAAGTCCGCCGTCGCGGCCGCCCTGGTGCACGAGGGGTACCAGGTCCCCAGCACGGTCTCGGTGAGCCAGGTCTCGCCCGGCGGCCCGTCCGAGGGCGTGCTCGAGGAGGGCGACGTGCTCGTGAGCGTCAACGGCCAGGACCTGACGACGAACGGCGACGTCGACGCCCTGCGCTCGATCGTGGCCGACAACGGGGCGACGTCCCCGGCGGAGGTGGTGGTCGAGCGGTCGGGCCAGCGCGAGACCGAGCGGATCACGCCCCAGGAGGTGCAGGGCACCTCCTTGCTGGGGGTCGGCGTCAGCGTCGACTACACGTTCCCCTTCGACGTCACCCTGCGCCTCGACAAGGTGGGCGGCCCCAGCGCCGGCATGATGTTCGCCCTCGGCATCATCGACAAGACGACGCCCGGCGAGCTCAACGGCGGCGAGCGGGTCGCGGGCACGGGCACGATCACCGCGTCCGGCACGGTCGGCCCGATCGGCGGCATCCGCCAGAAGCTCTACGGCGCGCGCGACGCCGGCGCCACCGTGTTCCTCGCGCCGAGCTCGAACTGCGACGAGGTCGTCGGACACGTGCCCGACGGGCTCGACGTCTACTCGGTCGCCACCCTCGACGACGCCGTCACGGCGCTCGAGACCGTGGCCGACGGGGGCGACACCGGGGCCCTGCCCACCTGCTCGGCGCAGTAGGCGCGAGGGGGCGCGTCCAGCTCCCTCATGGACGCGTCGAGGACGATGGGCGGGCTCGCAGCCTGTTCAGGAGCGGCCCCCGTAGGATGGCCGTCCACGTCCCCTGATCCAGGAGCAACCACTTGACGTCACCTGCATCGTCGCGACCCGTACGACGCTCGCCCCGATTGCCCGTCCTGGTGACGGTGGCGGTCCTCGCCGCCCTGGTCATCGCCTTCTTCATCTTCTCGTCGCTGCTGACGGACTACCTCTGGTACGACCAGCTGGGCTTCGCCAACGTGCTGACGACCCAGTGGCTGGCCGGGGCGGCGATGTTCTTCGTCGGCTTCGTGGCCATGGCCGTGCCGGTGTGGGTGAGCATCGAGGTCGCGTTCCGGTTCCGGCCGGTCTACGCCAAGCTCAACTCGCAGCTCGACCGCTACCAGCAGGTCATCGAGCCGCTGCGCCGTGTCGTCGTCATCGGCGTCCCCGTGGTCCTCGGCCTGTTCGCCGGCATCGCCACGTCCACCAACTGGCAGACGACCCTCCAGTGGCTCAACCGCACGCCCTTCGGCCAGACCGACCCGCAGTTCGGCCTCGACGTGGGCTTCTACGTGTTCGAGCTGCCCTTCTACCAGGGCGTCGTCGGCTTCGCGTCGGCGGTCGTGCTGATCAGCGGCATCGCCGCGGTCGCCACGAGCTACCTGTACGGAGCGCTCCGCTTCTCGGGCCGCGACGTCCGCATCTCGCGGGTCGCGCGGATCCAGTTGGCCGTGACCGCCGCCGTCTACCTGCTGCTCCAGGGCGTCAGCCTGTGGCTCGACCAGTACGCCACACTCTCCGACGGCACCAACAAGCTCATCACGGGTGCCACCTACACCGACGTCGCGGCCGGCATCCCCGGAAAGCAGATCCTCGCGCTCGCCGCGGCGGTCGTCGCCGTGCTGTTCGTCGTGACCGCGATCATCGGCCGCTGGCGCCTCTCGGTCATCGGCACCGCCGCGTTGATCATCATCAGCATCATCGTCGGCGGCATCTACCCGTGGATCGTCCAGCGCTTCCAGGTCGAGCCCAGCGAGCGCACCGTCGAGTCGACGTACATCGACCGCAACATCCAGGCCACCCGGGACGCATACGGCGTCTCCGACGTCGAGGAGCAGCCGTACGACGCCGTGTCCGACGCCGAGGCGGGCGCCCTGGCCGGCGACGCGGTCACGACCGCGAACATCCGCATCATCGACCCGGCCCTCGTGACCGACGCCTTCGCCCAGCTGCAGCAGTACCGCCAGTACTACAGCTTCCCCGAGCAGCTCTCCGTCGACCGCTACACGATCGACGGAGCGACGCAGGACACGGTGATCGCCGTGCGCGAGCTCAACACCGACCAGCTCGGCAGCTCGGCCACGCCCTACAACACGACGTTCGTCTACACCCACGGCTACGGCGTCGTCGCGGCCTACGGCAACCAGCGCTCGGCCGACGGCCAGCCCGTGTTCCTCGAGTCGGGCATCCCCGTCAACGGCGCGCTCGGCGACGCGGACGAGTACGAGCCGCGGATCTACTTCGGCCAGGAGTCGCCCGCCTACTCGATCGTCGGCGGCGAGGGAGGCGACGACATCGAGCTCGACTACCCCTCGGGCAGCAACGACAACGGCACGAACCAGACGACGACCTTCAGCGGCGACGGCGGGCCCAAGCTCGACAGCGCCTTCAAGAAGCTCATCTACGCCATCAAGTTCCAGTCCGAGCAGGTCTTCCTGTCCGACGCCGTCAACGACGGCTCGCAGATCCTCTACGACCGCGACCCGGCGCAGCGGGTGCAGAAGGTGGCTCCGTACCTGACCATCGACAGCGCGCCCTACCCGGCCGTGGTCGACGGCAAGGTCAAGTGGATCGTCGATGCCTACACGACGACGCGCGAGTACCCGTATTCGAAGCCGCAGGCCCTGTCCGACGCGATCGCCGACACCTACACCGAGCGTCCCGTCTACGCGTCGAACGAGATCAACTACATCCGCAACTCGGTCAAGGCGACGGTCGACGCCTACGACGGGTCGGTCGACCTCTACGCCTGGGACACCGAGGACCCGATCCTCAAGACCTGGGAGAAGATCTTCCCGTCGACGGTCAGCCCGCTCAGCGACATGAGCGTCGAGCTCATGCAGCACGTCCGCTACCCGCAGGACATGTTCAAGGTGCAGCGCGCCATCCTCGGCACGTACCACGTCACCGACGCGGACTCGTTCTACTCGAGCGACGACGCGTGGGTCACGCCCAACGAGCCGACGAGCAACGCGGCCAGCCCGCCGCTGCAGCCGCCGTACTACCTGACGCTCCAGCTGCCCGACCAGGATCCGGCCTTCTCCATCTACTCGACGTACATCCCGCAGCAGTCGGGCGAGAACGCGAGGAACGTGCTGACCGGGTACCTGGCGGCCAACGCGGACGCCGGCTCGACGCCGGGGGAGATCTCGGAGAACTACGGGAAGCTCTCGCTGCTGACCTTGCCGAAGACCGACACGGTGCCCGGCCCCGGACAGGTGCAGAACAACTTCAACACCGACACGGCGGTCGCGAACCAGCTGGCGCTCCTCACCCGAGGTGACACGAGCGTCGTGCGGGGCAACCTGCTCACGCTCCCCGTCGGCGGGGGCCTGCTCTACGTCCAGCCGATCTACGTGAAGTCGAACTCCGAGACGTCGTACCCGGTGCTGCAGAAGGTGCTGGTCTCGTTCGGCGAGAAGATCGCCTTCGAGGACACCCTGAACGGCGCGCTCGACTCGCTGTTCGGCGGCAACTCCGGGGCGGTCGCCGGAGACGACGCCGTGCCCGAGACGGACGACGGCACGTCGACGGACACCGGCGGCGACACGGGCACCGACTCGGGGACCACCGACCCGGGCACGGCGACGCCGGCTCCGGACGCGGGCACCGACACGGGCAACTCGGCGCTGGACGCGGCCCTGGCCGACGCTCAGTCCGCGCTGGACGACCGTGCGGCGGCGTACGCGTCGAACGACCTGGTGGCGGCGGCGGAGGCCGACCAGCGCCTCCAGACCGCCCTCGAGGACGCGGTGGCCGCCAGCGGCCAGTGACGTCCTGACCTGACGGCGACGGCCGCCCCTCGACGAGTCGAGGGGCGGCCGTCGCCGTCTTCGCAGGCGCTCTGCGGATGACCAGGCTCGCCCGACAGCACCTCGCGCGACCTCGATTTGTGGCGCGTCAGATGGCGTGATAAGTTTCTTCTCGTGCCGCGGGGTGGAGCAGTTCGGTAGCTCGCTGGGCTCATAACCCAGAGGTCGTAGGTTCAAATCCTGCCCCCGCAACCAACGCAGCACCACGACAGAAGCCCTGATCACTCGATCAGGGCTTCTGTCGTTCCCGGCGTCCGACTCTCCCGTGCCTGGCGCCCGGTGTGCCAGCATGTCCCTGTGCCAGGCCTCGCCGTCGTCGTCGCGCCCGACTCCTTCAAGGGGACCGCGGGCGCCGCCGCCGTGGCCGCCTCCGTCGCCGAGGGGTGGCGCTCCGTGCGGTCGGGTGACCACGTGACCGAGCTGCCCCTGGCCGACGGCGGGGAGGGCACCCTCGATGCCCTCGAGTCCGCGCTCCCGACCTGCACGCGTCACGAGGTCGTCGTGCCCGGCCCCGACGGGCGGGCTGTCACCGCGTCCTGGCTGATGCTCCCCGACGGCACGGCCGTGGCCGAGCTCGCGTCGTCGAGCGGCCTCGGGCTCATGTCGGCGCCCGCGCCCCACGACGCCCACACGCGCGGCCTCGGCCGGGTGCTCGCCGACGCGCTCGACGCAGGTGCGCGGCGCCTCGTCGTCGGGCTGGGCGGCAGCGCGTCGACCGACGGGGGAGCCGGGCTCCTCACGGAGCTCGGCGCGCGCCTCCTCGACTCCCTGGGCGAGCCCGTCGTCGACGGGTCGCACGGGCTGGCCGCGACCGTGCGGGTCGACCTGTCCGGTCTCCGGCCCCTGCCCGCGGGCGGGGTCGAGATCTGGTCCGACGTGACGGCGCCGTTGCTGGGGCCGTGCGGCGCTGCTGCCGTGTTCGGTCCACAGAAGGGCGCCGGGCCCGACGACGTCCTGGCCCTCGAGCGTGCGCTCGAGGGCTTCGCCGTGCTGGTCGACGCCGATCCGTCGACGCCGGGCGCCGGGGCCGCGGGCGGGACGGGCTTCGGGCTCCTCGTCTGGGGCGCGACGGTCGTCTCCGGCGCCGAGGCGGTCGCCGAGGTCGTGGGGCTCGACCGCCTGGTCGCCGAGGCCGACCTCGTCGTCACCGGGGAGGGGCGGTTCGACGAGCAGACGGCGGGCGGCAAGCTCGTCTCGTGGGTCGCCTCCTCGGCTCGTGCCCTCGACGTGCCGGTCGCCTTGGTGGCCGGCCAGGTGGCAGCGGACCCGGCCGGGTTCGTGGACGTCGTCGACACGTCCGTCCTGGCCGGGGGAGCCGCCGCCTCGTGGGCGGAGCCGCAGCGGTGGCTCGCGGAGGCCGGCGCCGTGCTCGCCGAGCGCGCCACGGCACGCAGCGACACGGCCGGCGCGCGCCACGCGGCCGGTGCGGCCGGCGAGACCCCGTGAGTCGAGGAGGCGCCCTGCCCGCCCCTCAGACGCGCAGGGCCGCCAGCTGACGGGCCGCCTGCTCGAGCACCTCCGTGCGCTTGCAGAACGCGAACCGGATGCGCGACGCGTGCTCGACCGCCGCCTCCTCGTGGCAGAAGGCGCTGACGGGGACGCCGACGACGCCGGCGAGCTCGGGCAGTCGCCGGCAGAGGTCGGCGGCGTCCGGGAAGCCGAGCGGGGCGGCGTCGGCGACGACGAAGTAGCCGCCTCGGGACGGCGCGACCGAGAAGCCGGCTGCGGCGAGGCCGTCGGCGAGCACGTCCCTCTTGCGCTGCAGGCCGGCGGCGAGCCCCGCGAACCACTCGTCCGGCAGGCCCAGCCCCACGGCGATCGCGGGCTGGAAGACCGAGCCGTTCACGAACGTGAGGTACTGCTTCACCGTCATCACCTTCGACACGAGGTGCTCGGGGCCGGTGAGCCAGCCGATCTTCCAGCCCGTCGTGCTGAAGGTCTTCCCGCCGCTGGAGATGCTCAGGGTGCGCTCCGCGGCGCCCGGCAGGGTCGAGAGCGGCACGTGCGCGGCACCGTCGAAGAGCAGGTGCTCGTAGACCTCGTCCGTGACGAGGACGGCGTCGTGGCGGCGCGCGAGGTCGACCACGAGCTGCCTCGTCGCCGCGTCGCGCACCGTCCCCGTCGGGTTGTGCGGGTCGTTCACGATCACGAGGGCCGTGCGGTCGGAGAACGCCGCGCGCAGCTCGGCGTGGTCCACCGAGAACTCGGCCCCGCGCATCGTGACGGTGCGGTGCACCCCGCCGGCGAGGCCGATCACGGCTCCGTAGGCGTCGTAGAACGGCTCGAGGGTGACGACCTCGTCACCGTCGTCGACGAGGGCGAGGACCGTCGCGGCCAGTGCCTCGGTGGCGCCGGCCGTGACGAGCACCTCGCGTCCCGGGTCGAGCTCGATGCCGTAGAAACGCCGCTGGTGCTCGGCGACGGCCTCGAGCAGCTCGGGCCTGCCGCGACCGGGCGGGTACTGGTTCAGGCCGGCGTCGAGGGCGGCGTGGGCGGCGTCGAGCACGACCCGGGGGCCGTCCTCGTCGGGGAACCCCTGGCCGAGGTTGATCGCCCCGGTGCGGGCCGCCAGCGCGGACATCTCGGCGAAGACGGTGGGCGCGGCGCGGCCGGCACCGTCGAGCAGCATCGCGCCGCGCGCGGCACGTTCCCAGGGGGCAGGTGCAGTCATGGTGCTGTCACGGTACCCGCACGACCGGGCACCTCAGCGGGGGCAGGCCGACCCTCACCGGCGGACGCATAAGCTGACCGCAGCCCGCTCCCAGGCGGGTCTTATGCGCTGCACAGCTTCCGCGACCAGGCTGTCAGGGCTTGGAAGGAGCACACCCTCATGAACGAGACCCCCCGAGGCGCGGACGACCACGTCGGTCCCCACCACGACCACGACGCCGACGCGACGAACGAGGCGCCGACGACCGGGGGCCCCGCCGAGGAGGCGCGGGCCGACCGACCGGACGCCGCAGGCCTTCCCGAGACGGCCGCCACCGCCCCGCGCGGGCAGGAGCCCCCGGTGACGTTCGGCGCACCGCCCCTGCCGGGCAGCACGCCGGGATCCCTCGCCGACGAGGCGGCCGCGCGCGCCGGTTCGGCCGACGGGCGCCCTGCCGCGCCGCAGCAGCCTGGGACCTACCAACAGCCGGCGTCGTACCAGCAGCCTGCAGCCCAGCAGCAGCCGGCGTCGTACCAGCAGCCCGCCTCGTACCAGCAGCCCGCGGCCCACCAGCAGCCTGCGTCGTACCAGCAGCCTGGTTCCTACCAGCAACCTGGTTCCTACCAGCAACCGGCCTCGTACCAGCAGTCCTCGTCGTACCAGCAGGCGCCGCAGGGGTCGCAGTACGCGCAGGCGTCGTCGCAGCAGACGGACGCCTTCGGGCGGCCCGCCACGGGCGGAGCTCCCCAGGGTGCCGCCTCCTGGGCGCCTCCCACCTCGACGACGACGAAGCGCCGCGGCGGCAAGGGCGTCCTCGCGGCCGCCCTCGCCGTCGGCCTGATCGCGGGCGGCGCGCTCGGCGGAGTCGTGGGAGGAGTGGTCGCCGACGGACGCGGCGGCACGACCGCCTCGAGCGGCCCGTCGCGTGAGCTCACGGTCAACGACTACGACGACGCCACGGCCATCACGGCCGTCGCGGCCAAGGCCACGCCGTCCGTCGTCACCATCAACGTCGCGAGCGGATCGTCGGGCGGTACAGGGTCCGGCGTCATCGTGTCCGACGACGGCTACATCGTCACCAACACGCACGTCGTGACCCTCGACGGCGCGAGTGCCTCGGGCACGGTGACCGTCACCCTCAGCGACGGCAACATCCTGCCCGCAGAGGTCGTCGGCCTCGACCCCACCGTCGACCTCGCCGTCCTCAAGGTCGACGCCACGGGCCTCAAGCCCATCACCTTCGCCGACTCGTCCAAGCTCAACGTGGGCGACACCGCCGTGGCCATCGGTGCGCCCCTGGGCCTCTCGAACACCGTGACCGACGGCATCGTGTCGACCCTGAACCGCAGCATCACCGTCCAGTCCTCGGCCGCGCCGAGCGACGGCAGCGACCAGGGCGACCAGGGCGACAACAACGGCCAGGGGCCGTTCTCGTTCAACAACGGCGACGGGAGCACCCAGAACCAGGCGAGCAGCGTGATCTCGCTGCCGGTCATCCAGACCGACGCGTCGATCAACCCCGGCAACTCGGGCGGCGCGCTGCTCGACGCCGAGGGCGACCTGATCGGCCTCAACGTGGCGATCGCCAGCTCCGGCTCGTCCTCGGGCAGCATCGGCGTGGGCTTCTCCATCCCCTCCGCCCTCGTGCAGCGGGTCTCGAAGGAGATCATCGCGAACGGCAGCGCCACCCACGGCCTCCTCGGCGCGAGCGTCGACGACGCGGCCACGGCGCAGGGCGCCGACCGTGTCGGAGCGCTCATCGTCGAGATCAGCCAGGGAGGCGCGGCCCAGGAGGCGGGCCTGCGGGCCGGCGACGTGGTCACCGAGTTCAACGGCATCGCGGTCACGAGCCGCACCGACCTGACCGCCCAGGTCCGGTTCCTCGCCGGGGGCGCCACGGCCGAGCTGACGTACGTGCGGGACGGCGCGGAGGCCACCGCCCAGGTGACCCTGGACACGCTCACGAGCTGACCTCGGGGACGACACGGCTCCTCCTCAGGGCGGACCGGGGCACCTGTTGCCCCGGCCCGCCCTGCGGCCTTGGTAGGCTCGGCGGGATCTCCGCGGGGCTCCGGTCTCGTCCGCCAGCGCGTCAGCGCCGCATCCCGAGGCCCCTCCATGACCTTCCCCGACAGCTCGGCGCCCGGCGTGTCCTACGTCATGCCCGTGCTCAACGAGGAGCGCGAGATCCGCGCCGCGGTCGAGAGCCTCGTCGACCAGGACTACGAGGGGCCGTTCGAGGTCCTCCTGGCCCTCGGTCCGAGCGTCGACGGCACCAACGAGGTCGTCGCGGCGATGTCGGCCGCCGACCCCCGCATCCGCACGCTGCCCAACCCGGTCGGCTCCACGCCGGCGGGCCTGAACGTGGCCATCCGCGCCAGCGTCCACCCGATCACGGTGCGGGTCGACGCGCACTCGGTGCTCCCGCGCGACTACACGCGGCTGGCCGTCGACGCGCTGCGCCGCAGCGGCGCCGACAACGTCGGCGGCATCATGCTGGCCGAGGGGCGCACCCCCTTCGAGAAGGCCGTGGCCCGCGCGTACGGCAGCCGGGTCGGGCTCGGCGGCACCCCCCACCACGTCGGAGGTGCGGAGGGGCCGACCGAGACGGCCTACCTGGGCGTGTTCCTGCGCCACCGCCTCCTCGAGGTCGGGCTGTTCGACGAAGGCGTCAAGCGCGGCCAGGACTGGGAGCTCAACCGCCGCCTCCGCGCCACCGGGGGCACCGTCTGGTTCACGCCCGAGCTCGTGGTGACGTACCGTCCGCGACCCAGCCTCCGCAAGCTCGCCCGGCAGTTCGTCGCCACGGGGCTGTGGCGGGGCGAGCTCGCGCGGCGGTTCCCCAAGGCCAACACGCTCCGCTACCTCGTGCCGCCCGCGATGGTGGTGGGCGTCGCCCTGGGCGTGCTGGCCGGGCTGGTGGGCCTCGTCGGCGCGCTGACGGGGACGGCGGCGGCCTGGGCACTGCTCGGGCTCGTCGTGCCCGGTCTCTACGCCGCCTTCGTGGTGCTGGCCGCCGTCCTCGTGGCCCGGGGCGACGGTCTCCGCACGCGGCTGTGGTTTCTCGTAGTCTTGCCTTCCATCCACTTCGGCTGGGGGCTCGGCTTCGTGGCGGGGTTCCTCGACCTGACGGGGAACATCACCGCGCACACGGGAAGATAGCCTCACGCCATGACCGCGCTGCCCACGCGTCCCACGTCCATCGCCGAACTGCGACGGGTGGCTCAGCCGCCCGAGGTCCGCAGCCGTGCCAACGCCGAGCACTGGACGGCCTCGCTCTACCTGCGCGACGTCTCGCCCTACCTCACGTGGTGGCTGCTCAAGACGAGCGTCACCGCGAACGGCGTCACCGGGCTCATGATCCTCACGGGGTGGGCCACCGCCGCAGCGCTGCTCGTGCCCGGGATCGGCGGCGCGATGCTCGCCCTCGTCCTCGGCCAGCTGCAGATGCTGTTCGACTGCTGCGACGGCGAGGTCGCCCGGTGGCGGGGGACGAGCTCGCCGGCCGGGGTGTTCCTCGACAAGGTCGGGCACTACTCGACCGAGGCCCTCATCCCCCTGGCGCTCGGGGTCCGGGCGGCCGGCTGGCCGTTCGACGTGCCCGCCGACTGGCTCTGGACGACGCTCGGCACGGCGCTCGCGCTCGTCATCGTCCTCAACAAGGCCCTCAACGACATGGTGCACGTGGCCCGGGCCAACGCCGGCCTGACGCGCCTCGAGGACAAGCGCGGCGGCGCGACCGTCCCCAGCGGGCGCCTCCTGTCACGGCTCCGCTCCGCCGCCCGCTTCGTCCCGTTCCACCGGCTCTACCACTCCGTCGAGCTGACGATGCTCGCCTTCGTCGCCGCCCTCGTGGGGCTGGTCGCCGGCGAGCCCCTGGCGGACCGCGTGCTCGTGTCGCTGCTGCTGCCGTTGTCCGTGGTCGCCCTCGTGGGCCACTTCGTGGCCATCATGGCGTCGAAGAGGGTCCGCTCCTGAGCGGCGAGGCGGCTCGGTCGACACCTCGGGTCGGGGTCGTCAGCCTGACCCAGGGCCGCCGGCCCGACGACCTGCGCCGCGGCCTCGAGAGCGTCCTCGCGCAGGTCGGCGTCGAGGTCGACGTCGTGTGCGTCGGGAACGGCGGGGGCCCCGGCCCCGTGCCCGAGGGCGTGTCGGTCCTGACGCTCCCCGAGAACGTCGGCATCCCCGCAGGTCGCAACCGCGGCGCCGAGCGCGTGTCGGGCGAGTGGGTGTTCTTCCTCGACGACGACGCGAGCATCCCCTCCCCGACGTTCCTCGCCGACGCGATCGAGCTGATGCGGCGCGAGGGCGACGTGGGGCTCGTCCAGCCCCGGGTCGTCGACGCCTCCGGGGCCACCTCGCCCCGCCGCTGGATCCCGCGGCTGCGCAAGGGCGACCCTGCGGAGCCGAGCGACGTCTTCTCGGTCTGGGAGGGCGCCACGGTGATGCCTCGCCGGGTCTTCGACGCCTGCGGGGGCTGGGGCGAGCCCTACTTCTACGCCCACGAGGGCATCGAGCTCGCCTGGCGGGTCTGGGCGCAGGGCCTCCGGGTCCGGTACGAGGGCGGACTCGTGGCGCACCACCCCGCGATCGACCCCGCGCGCCACGCCGAGTACCACCGGCTCAACGCCCGCAACCGGGTGTGGCTCGCCAAGCGGAACCTGCCGTGGCCGCTCGTCCCCGTGTACGTCGGCAGCTGGACGGCGGTGCAGGTGCTGCGCTGGGCCTCGACGCCGGCCCGCCTCGGGGCCTGGTTCGGCGGCTGGGCCGAGGGCTGGCGCACGTCTCCCGGCGGCCGTCGGTCCATCGGTTGGGTAACGGTCCTGCGCATGTCCAGGTCCGGTCGACCCCCGGTGATCTAGCCTGGAACACCCCGGTGCGCGACGGTCGTCGGGCACATCAGCACCACAGGAGGACCCTCCGTGCCCTTGAAACGGGATCTCTCGCTCGCCAGGGGATTGGCCTCGCGCGCCTGGAAGTCGCGGCGTCAGCGCCGGCAGCTCGAGCGTCTCGGCGACGACCGCCGGCGCCCGGCGCCCGGGACGGTCCGCGTCGCCGTCTACTTCGCGGACACGGCGGTGAACATGTACCAGATCAGGCAGTGGTACGCGCCGCTGGCTCATCTCGCCGAGACCGTCCCCGTCGCCATCGTCGCGCGCTCGCCCGGCGCCATGCTCGCCCTGCTGGAGGAGTCGCCCGTCCCCGTCGTCTACGCCCGTCAGGTCGTCGACCTCGAGGACTTCGTCGGGTCGCATCCCCTGGCCATGACCCTGTACGTGAACCAGAACGCCAAGAACTTCCAGATGATGCGCTACGGGCGCATGTGGCACGTCTTCGTCAACCACGGCGAGAGCGACAAGATGTACATGACCACGAACCAGTTCAAGGCGTACGACTACGCCTTCATCGCAGGCGACGCCGCCCGGGCACGGCTCGAGGCCGCCCTCTGGGACTACGACCTCGACCGCCGTGCCGTGCCCATCGGCCGGCCCCAGGCCGACCACGCTGCGGGGACGCCCCCGTTCGAGCCGGACGACCGCATCGTCGTGCTCTACGCCCCGACCTGGGAGGGCGACCGTCCGGCGGCCACCTACGGGTCGATCGCGACGCACGGCGTCCGTCTGGCCGAAGCGCTGCTGGCGTCGGGGCGCCACCGGCTCGTCTACCGTCCGCACCCTCGCAGCGGGGTGGTCGACCGTGACTACCGTCGCGCGCACGAGGCGGTCGTCGCGGCGATCGAGGCCGCGAACGCGGCGACGCCCGGAGCCGGCCACGTCTACGACACCAGCCCCCAGCTCGGCTGGCAGCTCACGACCGCGGACGTCGCGATCACCGACGTCTCGGCGATGATCTACGACCGCCTCGCGACGGGCCGGCCCCTCCTCGTGACGAGGCCGGCGTCCGCCGAGGCCGACGTCGACGAACGAGGCTACCTCGGGGCCGCCGAGTGGCTCGAGGCCGCCGAGGCCGGCGACGTCGTCGACGTGGTGGACCGCGTCCGTGACGACCCGGAGGCCCGTCGACGCCTCGAGCACTGGGTCCGCCGGTATTTCGGCGACACGACTCCCGGCGCCGCCACGAGGCGGTTCGAGGAGGCGGTGCTGCAGCTCGT
The DNA here is from genome assembly GCF_003751515.1 of Frigoribacterium sp. PhB107. Taxonomy (NCBI): domain Bacteria; kingdom Bacillati; phylum Actinomycetota; class Actinomycetes; order Micrococcales; family Microbacteriaceae; genus Frigoribacterium; species Frigoribacterium sp. PhB107. Next base: position 1,010,595 of record NZ_RJKU01000002.1, read on the forward strand.
CGAGAGGAGGGACGACTTCGCCCGACGCGCCGATGCGGCGGACATCGACGCATCGGACACCGAGTCCTCGGGCGGCACGACCGCCTCCTAGGCTCGGTCCTTGGTCGTAGTCAGAGGCATGCAGCGCTCGTTGCCGTGGCATCCAGGCGTCTGGAATCTGGCACCGCATCGCTGAGGGGCGTATCCATGAGGCATGCCCGATCCCTCGTCGCCCGCCGCCCTGCTCTTCGGTGAACGTGTCCGCGGCGAGCGTCAGCGCCTCGGGCTCAGCCAGGACGAGGTCGCCCACCTCGCGGGGATGAACGTGTCGAACTACGGCAAGATCGAGCGCGGCGTCGGCAACCCCGTCCTCCACACGATCGTGCGACTCGCGGCGGTGCTCGGCGTCGACCCGGCCGTGCTGGTCGGCGGCATGTCGGGCGACCACCTGCCGCCTGTGCTCGAGGCGTTCTCGGCTGCCGACTACGTGGCGGAGCGGCGCGCCCGCGCCGTCAGAAGCTGAACCGCCAGAGGTACTCCTCCCGGGACGGCCGGAACCACCGCACGACGGCGATCGAGCTCGCCACGAGCTCGGGGCCGATGACGCTCAGGGCGAGGGACTGCCCTGGGGCCAGGGTGCCGGTGCTCACGGGCACCAGGAGGCCGGAGCCGAGCAAGGTGACCCTCAGGGACGACACGGTCTCGCTGCCGTCGTTGACGATGCGGACGACCCGCGGCCCGCGCGAGCGGTCGAGACGGAAGGGGACGCTGTAGGCGGTGGGAGCTGTCACGGTCATGCCGTGACGGTAGGTCGGACCCGCGACCCTTCCCGCTCCGCCCTGTGGAGTGCGCCCTGTCGGGGGAGGAACGACCTCGCGCCGCACGACGACGCCGCGGCGGTCCGTCGGGCCGCCAGGTGCGTCAGGCCCCGAGCTCGACCGGGAAGGAGGCGGGAGCCGGTCCGAACGCGTCCCTCGCGCTCGCGACGACCTTGCGCCCCAGCAGGTGGTTGCCGGTGCCGCCGACGACCGCGCCGATGCCGAACGGGACGGCCCTGCCGAGGACCGTGGCGGTCTGCGACGCGGCGAAGCGCCGGACGAAGTGCTTGCGGACGGTGTCGGTCAGTCCGCTGATGGCGGTCTTGGGGAGCTTCTGCGTGACCAGCTCGCCCCAGAACGCACTGCGCGCAGGGGCCGTGCCCAGCGCCTCCCCGGCGAACTGCCGGACGAGGGTCGCGCCGGGGGCGCCCATCATCATCGTCATGACGAGTGCCCGGGCGCGTTCCGGGTCGGTGACGGCGATGCCGTGCACCTCGGTGACGGACTGGGCGAACAGGGCGCTCGCCTCGAGGAACCCCGCGGTCTCCACCCCGGAGAGGGCGAGGGAGATGCCCCAGCCGACGCCGGGGATGACCGCGCTCGCCCCGACGGCCGCCCCGCCGGACGTGACGGCCGTCAGGTACTCGCGCTCGAGGATGCGGATGAGCTTGGCCGGGTCCGCCTTGCGGTGGCGGCGCCGCAGGGCCGCGACGTGCTTGACGACCACGGGCCGCTGGACGGCGAGGAGGCGGTCGAGACGACGCAGCCACGCCGAGTCGACGACCTGGCCGTCCTGCGACGCGGCCCGGTACGGCTCGGGAGACCCGGTAGCGGGATCGATGCGGACGATGTCGTCCTCGGCGGGACGGGGCGAGACGTGGCGATCGGGCATCACCGGATGCTACGCCGCGGGCCGGGGAGGATGATCGGAGGCATAGCGGGCGAGGGCCTCGTCGAGCGGGCCGTCGAAGACCAGCTCGCCCTTGTCGAGGTAGAGGCCCCGGGCGCAGAAGCGCTTGAGGTCGCGTTCGTTGTGCGACACGAGGAACAGCGTGCGGCCGTCGGCCAGCATCTGCTCGATGCGCCCGTAGCACTTCTCGCGGAAGGCCTTGTCGCCCACCGCGAGGACCTCGTCGACGAGGATGACGGGCTCCTCGAGCCGGGAGATGACGGCGAACGCGATCCGGACCTTCATGCCGCTCGAGAGGTGCTTGTAGGGGGTGTCGACGAACGCGGCGATCTCGGCGAAGTCGATGATCTCGTCGAAGCGCTCGTCGATCTCGTCCCGGCGCATGCCGTGCAGCCCCGCGGTGAGGTAGACGTTCTCGCGCACGGTGAGGTCGGCGACGAAGCCGCCGGTGATCTCGATGAGGGGGGCGACGCCTCCCGAGACCGAGACGGACCCCGTGTCGGGGAGGATGACCTCAGCCACGAGCTTGAGCAGAGTCGACTTGCCCTGCCCGTTGCGGCCCACGACCCCGATCGCCTCGCCCGCACGGACGTCGAACGAGACGTCGCGGAGGGCCCAGAACTCGCCGGGGCGCGACCGCCGGCTCGAGTCGGAGAAGAGGTCCTTGAAGGAGCGGCGTCCGCGACGGTTGCGGCGGAACCGGATGCCGACGCCCTCGACGCGGATCACGGGCTGGTCGCCGGTGGGGGGAGTCATCAGATCTCCTTCAGCACGGCGCGCTCGCTGGCCCGGAACACCGCGAGGCCGACGGCGAGGAGGAGCAGGCACATGCCGCCTCCGACGAGGACCTCGAGCAGGTCGAGCTGCTCGGGGAAGAACGCGGACCGGTAGAGGCCGAAGATCCCGCTCAGCGGGTTGAAGGCCGCGAGGAGGTGCAGGCTCTCGGGCAGGTCGCGGGTGCCGTAGATGATCGGGGACGCGTAGAAGAGGAACCGGAGGGCGAGCTTGGTCGCGCGTTCGAGGTCGCGGAAGAACACGACCAGGGGGGCGACGATCAGCCCCACGCCGGCGACGAGCACGGTCTGCATGACCATGGCGAGTGGCAGGAAGACCACCTGCCAGTGCAGCTCGGCTCGGCCGAGCACCGCGAACAGGGCGAGCACCGGCAGGCTCAGGGCGAACTCGATGCCCTTGGAGCCGACGAGGCGGAACACCCAGATCGTGCGGGGGATCTTCGTGGACCGCACCAACTTCGCCTCGCGGATGAAGGCGCGCGTGCTGTCGGAGACTGCTCCGTTGAACCACATCCACGGGAGGAGCCCGCTCAGCAGGAAGACGATGTACGGGTCCTCGCCGACCGATCGCTGGAACACCACCTGGAAGACGAAGAAGTAGATCCCCGCCATCACCAGCGGGTCGAGGATCGACCAGACGTAGCCGAGCGCCGACGTCGAGTACCGGACCTTGAGGTCGCGGCTGGTCAGCAGCCACAGCGTCTGCCGGTAGCGGGCGGCCCCGGTGCGCCGGGGACGATCGGCCAGGGCTGTGCTCACGGGTGTCCTCGGTCTCGGGGGACATCCCGGCCGACGGGGCGGGCCCCGGTCACACGAAGAGGTTCGCGCGCTCCAGGTCCTCGGCGAAGTCGACCTCGACGGCGTAGAGGTCGGAGATGTCCACGGGCTCAAAGAGTAGCCCGTCCTGCTCGATGGCCAGTTCGATGCCGCGCTCGAAGTAGTCCTGCGCGTCGACCTTGGCCAGCTGGCGCATGAGGACGGCCTTGTCGGCCTTGGCGACGAAGTTGATGCCGACCGCCTCGCCCAGGCCGCCCACGACCTGCTTCGACAGCTGCGCGATGTAGCCCTCGGCGGTGGTCGTGTACTTGACCTCTTCGTCGGAGACCTTCGAGGTGTTGACGGCGACGAACGACTGCTCGTCGCGGACCTGACGCGCGGCGCGGCGCAGCGCCTCGGGGTCGAACACGACGTCGCCGTTCATCCAGAGGACGCCGCCGGACGTGCTGGCACGCAGCGCGCGCAGCAGGCTCTTCGAGGTGTTCGTCTGGTCGTACTGCTCGTTGTAGACGAAGGAGGCGGTGGGGAACGCCTCGACGATGTGCTCGAACTTGTAGCCGACGACGACGGTGATGCGGGCGTCGGGCCCGAACGCCGACCGGATGTTGTCGAACTGCTGCTGCATGATGGTGCGGCCGTCGCTCAGCTCGGTGAGCGCCTTGGGGAGCGAACGACCGAGGCGGCTGCCGAGGCCGGCGGCCAGGATCACGATCTGGGGGGCGGTGCTGTCTGTCTTGCTCACGTCTGTCTCCTCGTGGGGCTGACTGTCTGCCTGTCGTTCCGTGCCGGCCGGTGGTGAGGGCCGTCACGGTGCGCCGCCTGGACCTCGGATCGGAGATCCGTGGGGCGGGCCCCGGGTCTGGACAGGTGTCGGTCGTGCTTCTGGGTCGTGCCCCGGGAGGTGCGGTCGGGCGCCGTCTGTGGCGCCCCTCCGTCTGGTGTTCGGGCGGCGTTCACCCTCGGGACTCGATGCGGACACGTCGTCGTGCTCGCCCAGACTACAGCGAGCGGTCGCTCAGCGGCAGGTGCTGGTCGAGGTCGTGTCCCTTTCGTGATCGTCCTCAGGGCGGGCGTGCCGGGCTCGCTCGCTTGGTACGGTGGTGCGATGGCTTCCGCGCGCGACGACCAGGAGGGTGCCCTGCATCCCGACGAGGCGACGCGCAGCGGCGGGGACGTGCTTCACCGGGGGGATCAGATGGACGACGAGGCGACGCCGACGGACGCACCGGACGGGGTGGCGACGGTCGACGGGCCCGGCCAGGGCACGACGGGCCAGCGGGAGCAGCCGGGACGCGAGCGGACCCCCTCCCGAGGAGGCGCGTCTCCCGCCCCGAGGAGCCCTCGGACCACGTCGGCCGGTCGCAAGCCCGCCTCGACCCGCACGGCTGCCGACCGGTCGGCCGCCGCCAAGAAGGCCGCGGCCACGCGGGCCGCGAACGCACGCGCCCGGGCGGCGGCTGCTGCCGCCGCGGCGGCCGAGGAAGCTGCCGCCGCCGAGGCCGCCGCCCAGGAGGCGGCCGTCGCCGAGGAGGCCGTGGCCGAGCTCGACGGCGTGCCCGCCGCCGAGGAGCAGGCCGTGGTCGAGTCCGACGACGTCGACGAGAGCGTGCCGGGCGTCGCCGTCGCCCTGCCGGCCGACGCCGACGGCGCGCCCGACGAGGCGGAGCCCGTCCAGGCCGACGACGATGGCGTCGCACTGGCGACCGCGCCCGACGAGCCGGCGGTCGAGACGGACGACGAGTCCGGGTCGGTCGACGCGGGCACGGACGACGAGTCCGGGTCGGTCGACGCGGGCACGGACGACGACGAGCTGCCGGCCGTGGTCACGGACGACGCGACGGGCCCCGACGAGGCGACCGCGCCTCCTGCCGACGACGCGGAGCGCCCCGTGGTCCTCTCGATCAAGGGGATCGCGAAGAGGTACGGCAGCACGGTCGCCGTCGAGGGCGTCGACCTCGAGGTGCGGGCCGGCTCGTTCTACGGCATCGTCGGCCCCAACGGCGCGGGCAAGACGACCACCCTCTCGATCGTCACCGGGCTCCTGCGACCCGACGCGGGCACCGTCTCGGTGCTCGGCTCCGACGTGTGGGACGACCCTGCGGCCGCCAAGCGCGCCCTCGGGGTGCTGCCCGACCGCCTCCGGCTCTTCGACCGACTCACGGGCGCCCAGCTCCTCTACTACTCCGCGACCCTCCGGGGACTCGACGGGGCCACGGCCCGCAAGCGCTCGGCGGACCTGGCGGCCGCCTTCGGGCTGCAGGACGCGCTCGGCCGTCTCGTCGCCGACTACTCGGTCGGCATGACGAAGAAGATCGCCCTCGCGGCGGCCGTCATCCACTCGCCCCGCGTGCTCGTGCTGGACGAGCCGTTCGAGTCGGTCGACCCGGTGTCGGCGGCCACGGTGACGGACGTGCTCCAGCGCTACGTCGCCGGCGGCGGCACGGTGCTGCTGTCGAGCCACAGCATGGACCTCGTCGAGCGCATCTGCGACAGCGTCGCGGTGATCGTCGACGGCCACGTACTCGCGAGCGGGACGGTCGACGAGGTCAGGGCCGGCCGATCCCTCGAGCAGACGTTCGTCGAGCTGGCCGGCGGCCGAGCCGTCACGGAGGGCATGGAATGGTTGCAGAGCTTCTCCGACTGAGGCTCCAGACGATCGCGAACACCGTCCGGCACGAGCCGCGCCGGCTGCTCGTCACGGTCGTGTCGGTCCTCCTCGTCCTCGGCGCCTCCTTCGCCGTGTCCGCCCTCGCGGGCTCGCTGCGCGACGATCCGCTCAGCGACGTCCGTGCGCTCGTCGTGGGCGCCGGGGCGCTCGTCCTCGTCGCCTACAGCGTGCTGCCGTTCGCGCGGGTCCGGCCCCCGTGGAGCGACCCCCGCCGCCTGGCCGTCCTGGGCGTGCCCGAGGGGTCGGCGGCCGTCGGACTCGCCCTCGGCGGTGCGGTCGGCCTGCCCGTGCTCGCCCTCGTCGCGGTCGCTCCCGGCTACGTGCGCTCGTGGGGCGAGGGCCAGGGCATCGCGTCGCTCGCGGTCCTCGCCGTCGTCCTCGCCGGTGCCACGGCCTACCTCGCGTCACTGGTGGCGGCGACGATCAACAGCGTCGTCCTCACCACCCGCCGGGCTCGTCAGTTCCTGGTCGCGGGGGGCGTGGTGGTCGCGGTGCTGCTCGTGCCCCTCGTCATCGACCTGGTCCGTGCCACCCTCCCCGGCGGCAGGACGAGCGGGGTCGTCGCCGACGTGCTCGCCTGGACCCCGTTCGGCGCCGCCCTCGCCCTCCCGGGTCACGCCGCGGTCGGCGAGACGGGCCGGGTCGTCGCGGACCTCGTGGTGGCGGTCGTCACCCTCGTCGCCCTCTGGCTCGCGTGGCGGGCGCTCGTGGCCCGCGCCTTCGTCGACCAGCCCGAGCCCGACGTCGCGGACGACGCGGCCGGCCTCGGCTGGTTCGAGTTCGTCCGGGCGAGCCCGACCGGTGCCGTCGCGGGCCGGAGCCTGACCTACTGGATGAGGGACGCGCGCTACCGCATGTCCCTCGTCATCATCCCGATCCTGCCGCTGCTCGTCGTCCCGCTCGGCATCGCGGGGATCAGCTGGCACTGGCTCGCGCTCCTGCCGGTGCCGCTCATGTGCCTCATCCTCGGGTTCCTCCCGCACAACGACGTCGCGTACGACAGCACCGCCCTGTGGCTGCACGTCGCGGCCGGCACGCGGGGCCTCGCGGACCGCGTGGGCCGCCTCGCGCCTCCTCTGCTCATCGGGGTGCCGCTCGTCGTGCTCGGCTCGCTCGTCGCCACGTGGCTCTTCGGCGACCGGGGCGCCCTGCTGCCCGAGATCGGGGTGTCCGCCGGGCTGCTGCTGAGCGGCCTGGGGCTGTCGAGCATCGTCTCGGCCGCGATGCCCTACGCGGCGGTGCGTCCGCACGACGACCCGTTCCAGCAGCCCCAGGCACACGGCAGCGCCTCGGTGACGGCCCAGGTCACGATGATCGGAGGGGCTGTCCTCGCGACGTCCCCGTCGCTCTGGTTCGCCGGCCGCTACCTGCTGCAGGGGCAGCAGGACGCCGACATGTGGTCGTTCGTCACGGGGCTCGCCGCCGGCGTCGTCGTGCTCGTCGTCGGCGTCGCGATCGGCTCGCGCACGTTCACTCGTCGTGCGCCCGAGCTGCTCGCCTTCACCCTGCGCAGCTGACGTACGATGGTCGCCATGAGCGACACACAGACCGGCGGCGGACTCGACGTCCTGGATCGCGAGCTCGAGAAGCTCCTCACCGAGGACGCCGTCGACCCCGGCGACCACGAGCGCTTCTCGCACTACGTGAAGAAGGACAAGATCATGGAGTCCGCGCTCAGCGGCAAGCCCGTCAAGGCGCTCTGCGGCAAGAAGTGGACGCCGGGGCGCGACCCCGAGAAGTTCCCCGTCTGCCCGACCTGCAAAGAGGTCTACGAGAAGATGAAGTCCGAGTAGGTCCCGTCCGTCACCCGGCAGGCACCGCTCACTCGTAGACCGTCGGCAGCACGGGGTCGCCCAGGCCGAGCCGGAACGCGCTCGGCGGCAGCTCGTCGACGGCGGCCTGACGGTGGTCCCGCGCGCGCTGCACGCCCTGCGGCCCGGTCCAGCGGTCGTCGACCACGCCGTCGGTGACGAGCGACACGAGCAGCGGTCGCTCCTCGCCCTCGCCCGGGCCCCCGTCGCCGATGCGCACGAGCTCGGTCGTCGCGACGCCGTCGACGAGCACGCGCACCGGTGCCTTGCGGCCGCCGATGGTCGCCTTGTCCGCGGACTTCTTCGCCACCGACGCCCACTCGCCGTCGGTGCCCTGACGGGCGACCAGCTTGAAGACCATCCCGGCCGCCGGGTGGCCCGAGCCCGACACGACGGACGTGCCGACGCCGTAGCTGTCGACCGGCGCCGCCCGCAGCGCCGCGATCGTGTACTCGTCGAGGTCGTTCGTCACGGTGATCTTCGTGCCCGTGGCGCCGAGGTCGTCGAGCTGCGCGCGCACCTGCGACACGAGCGCAGGGAGGTCGCCGCTGTCGATGCGGACCGCGCCGAGGCCGGTGCCGGCGACCTCGACGGCCGTGCGCACCGCCGCCGGGATGTCGTAGGTGTCGACGAGCAGCGTCGTGCCGGGCCCGAGGCTCGCGACCTGCGCCTCGAACGCCTCGCGCTCGGTGTCGTGCAGGAGGGTGAAGGCGTGGGCGGCGGTGCCCATCGTCGGGACGCCCCAGGTGCGTCCTGCCTCCAGGTTGCTCGTGGCGACGAAGCCCGCGACGTAGGCGGCCCGTGCCGCCGCCACGGCGCTGCGCTCGCCGGTGCGCCGCGAGCCCATCTCGGCCAGCGGCCGGCCGTCGGCCGCCGAGACCATCCGTGCCGCGGCGCTCGCGACGGCGGAGTCGTAGTTGAAGACGCTGAGGGCGAGCGTCTCGAGCAGCACGCCCTCGGCGAAGGTCGACTCGACGACGAGGAGGGGCGAGCCCGGCAGGTACACCTCGCCCTCGGCGTAGCCGCGGATGTCGCCCGAGAAGCGGTAGTCGGCGAGCCAGTCGACGGTGCGGTCGTCGACGATGCGGCCGTCGCGCAGCCAGGCGAGCTCGGCGTCGCCGAACCGGAACTGCGTCAGCTCGGCGAGGAAGCGCCCGGTGCCGGCCACGAGGCCGTAGCGGCGACCCTGGGGGAGGCGGCGGGCGAAGAGCTCGAACACGCATCGTCGGTCGGCGGTGCCGGCCTTGAGGGCCGCCTCCACCATCGTGAACTCGTAGCGGTCGGTCAGCAGGGCACTGGTCACCTCTCCACCCTAGGCGGGGGGAGGGGGCCGGGACCAGGGCGCCCGGGTGCGGCGCGCCTCCGTCCGGGTAGGCTCGACGACCGTGACGCACGCACCCATCGGAGTCTTCGACAGCGGCGTGGGCGGCCTGACCGTCTCGCGGGCGATCATCGACCAGCTGCCGCGCGAGTCCGTGCTCTACGTCGGCGACACCGCCCACTCGCCCTACGGCCCGAAGCCCATCGCCGAGGTGCGCGAGTACGCGCTCGCCGTCATGGACGACCTCGTCGCCCAGGGCGTCAAGCTGCTCGTGATCGCCTGCAACACCGCCTCGGCCGCGGTCCTCCGCGACGCGCGCGAGCGCTACACGACGGGTGCCGGCATCCCGGTCGTCGAGGTCATCCAGCCGGCCGTGCGCTCCGCCGTGGGCCAGACGCGGAACAAGCGCATCGGGGTCGTCGGCACCGAGGGCACCGTCCGCTCGCGCGCCTACGAGGACGCCTTCGCGGCGGCCTCCGACCTGCAGCTCTTCACGCAGGCGTGCCCGCGGTTCGTCGAGTTCGTCGAGGCGGGCGACACCTCGAGCCCCGAGCTGCGCGAGGTCGCCGCGGGCTACCTCGCACCGCTCCGCGAGGCCGGCGTCGACACGCTCGTGCTCGGCTGCACCCACTACCCGCTGATGTCGGCCGCCATCCAGTACGTGATGGGGCCGGAGGTGCGCCTCGTCTCCAGCGCGGACGAGACGGCCGCCGACGTCTACCGCACCCTCGTCGACCACGACCTCGAGGCGCCGGCCGGCAGCGTGCCGCACTACGAGTTCGAGGCCACCGGTGCGGACGAGGCGGCGTTCCTGCGGCTGGCGAAGCGGTTCCTCGGGCCCGAGGTGTCGCGCGTCGGCCACCTCGAGACCGGCGCCATCGAGCTGCCGGGCGGGCTGCGCGCCGGCGGTCCGCGCGCCTGACCGCGCCGCCACGGCCTGCCCGCTCCGCACCGCCCCGCACCGCCCCGCGCCGCTCCGCACTGCACGAGACCACGCCAGACCACACCAGATAGACCCGACCAGGGGAGACACCATGACCGAGACCACCACCGACCTCGTCCGCGCCGACGGCCGCCGCGCCGACCAGCTGCGACGCGTCACCATCGAGAAGGGCTGGAGCGCGCAGGCCGAGGGGAGCGCCCTGGTGTCGTTCGGCGACACGAAGGTGCTGTGCACCGCCTCCTTCACGAACGGCGTGCCGCGCTGGCTGGCCGGCAAGGGCAAGGGCTGGGTCACGGCCGAGTACGCCATGCTGCCGCGCGCGACCGGCTCGCGGAACGACCGCGAGAGCGTCAAGGGCAAGATCGGCGGACGCACCCACGAGATCTCCCGCCTGATCGGTCGCAGCCTCCGGGCCGTGGTCGACACGAAGGCCCTCGGCGAGAACACCATCGTGCTCGACTGCGACGTGCTCCAGGCCGACGGCGGCACGCGCACGGCCGCCATCACGGGCGCCTACGTCGCGCTCGCCCAGGCGATCGAGTGGGGCCGCGAGAAGAAGTTCATCGCCCAGAAGGCGGCCCCGCTGACCGACAGCGTCGCCGCCGTCTCGGTCGGCATCGTCGACGGCGTCCCGCTGCTCGACCTCGCCTACGTCGAGGACGTCCGCGCCGAGACCGACATGAACGTCGTCGTCACGGGCTCCGGCCTCTTCGTCGAGGTGCAGGGCACGGCCGAGGGAGCGCCCTTCGACCGGCGCGAGCTCGGCGAGCTGCTCGACCTGGCCGTCGCCGGCGGCGCCGACCTGACCACCCTCCAGGCGGAGGTGCTGGGCGCGTGACGCAGGTCGTCATCGCCACGCACAACCAGGGCAAGGTCCGAGAACTGCGGCTGCTGCTCGCCGAGACCGCACCTGGTGTGGAGCTGGTCGCCTACGACGGCCCGGAGCCCGTCGAGGACGGCGACACGTTCGCCGCGAACGCGCTGATCAAGGCACGCGCGGCGGCGGCCCACACCGGGCTGCCGGCGCTCGCCGACGACAGCGGCATCTCGGCCCACGCCCTCGGGGGCGCGCCCGGCATCCACTCGGCGCGCTACGCCGGCACCCGTGACGACGACGACAACATCGACCTGCTGCTGGCGAACCTGGTCGGCGTGCCCGACCGCTCGGCGCACTTCTCGTGCGCGGCGGCGCTCGTCGTGCCCGCGTCGGCGGACGGCACGGTCGCCGCCCGCGAGCTGGTGGAGCAGGGCGAGTGGCCGGGCGAGGTCCTGGAGGCGCGGGTCGGCACGGGCGGACACGGGTACGACCCCGTGTTCCGGCCCGAGGGCGAGACCCGCAGCGCGGCCGAGCTCACCCCGGACGAGAAGAACGCGGTCAGCCATCGGTCGCGGGCGTTCCGCGCCATCGCGCCGCACGTCGCGGCCCTCCCGGGCTGACCGCCTCTGCTGTTGCCCGCGGGCTGGCTGAGCCCTCGCGGGCCCGACCGCGCGGGCAACTCAGGAAGCGCCTCGACGGGGTTCGTGAACGCTGCAGCAGACAGGAAGATCGGCACCTGATCCGCGAGGATCAGGACCGATCTTCCTGAATGAGGAGGGGGGTCAGGCCTGCGTGGGCGTCTGGCCTGTGGGGGAGTCGACGGGCGCCGACTCGACTGCCGCGGCGTCGACCTCGGCGTCGGGGGTCGTGTCGTCGGCCTCGTGCTTCTTGGCCGTGTGCACGCCGTGGAAGTAGTGGATCGCGACGGGGATCAGCGTCGCGAGCACGGCGCCCAGCAGGATCAGATCGATGTACGAGCTGACGAAGTCGGCGACGGGCGGGATGTGGCCGATGCCGAAGCCGAGCATGGTGACGCCGAAGCCCCAGAGGACCGCGCCGATGCCGTTGTAGAGCGAGTAGCGCCGGTAGCTCATGTGCCCGACGCCGGCCATGATCGGCGCGAAGGTGCGGACGACCGGCACGAACCGGGCGATGATGACCGCGAGCGGGCCGAAGCGCTCGAAGAAGGCGTTCGTCCGGTTCACGTTCGCCTTGCTGAACAGCCCGCTCTCCTTCCGCTCGAAGATGCGCGGCCCGATCTTGTGGCCGATCAGGTAGCCGAGCTCGCCGCCGGCGAAGGCGGCGATGCCGATGAAGATCGCGATGAGCCAGATCGGCAGGCCGAGGGCGCCGGGGTTCGTGGCCGCCAGGATGCCCGTGATGATGAGCAGGGTGTCGCCGGGGAACAGGAACCCGATCAACAGCCCGGTCTCGGCGAAGACGAGCAGGCAGACGCCGAGCACGGCCCACGGGCCGAACGCCGACAGGAGGTACTCGGGGTCGAGCCACGAGATGGTCGCCAGGGGCAGCATGGGTCTCTTTCTCGAGGTGCCGGGAGGCCCAGGCTACTCGTGCGGGAGAAGGGACTTGAACCCTCACGCCCGAAGGCACAGGAACCTAAATCCTGCGTGTCTGCCAGTTTCACCACTCCCGCGGGCAGGACCGAGTGTACCGACGAGCACGAGCACGAGCACGAGCACGAGGCGGCGACGGCCTGGGCTCAGCGCAGCTCCCGCGGCACGTGCGGCGAGTACCGCGGCACGTAGCGCAGCAGGATGACGGCCCCGACGAGGCCGAGCACGCCCATCACCCCGCTCGCCAGCGAGATCGAGACCACGGCGGTCAGCCCCGAGATGAGCAGCGGTGCGGCCGCACTGCCCGCGTCGCCCGTGAACCGCCAGGCGCCGAGGAACGGCGCAGGGTCGGCCCGGTCGGCGAGGTCGGCGCCGAGGGTCATGAGGATGCCGCTGCCGATGCCGTTCGCGAGCGACATGAACATCGCCACCGCCACGAACCAGCCCACCCGGGCGTCGAGGTCGTGGGTGAGCGACAACGCCAGGTACGAGATCGAGAGGCCGACCATCGAGGGGACGGCGCTCCAGAGGCGGCCCCAGCGGTCCATGATCTGGCCGCTCGTGTAGAAGAGCGCGAAGTCGACGGCGCCCGCGATGCCGATGATCAGCGCCGTCTGCGGCGCGCTGATCCCGATGCTCACGGCCCAGAGCGGCAGGATCACCTGGCGCCCGGCCCGCATCGCGCCGATCAGCGCGGCGCCGCTGCCCAGCTTGACGAGGACGCCGCGGTGGCGGGCGAGCGTGCGGAACAGGCCCTCCGCCTCCTTCGCGACCTCCTCCTCGCCGACGGTCGGGGCGTCGACGGGGACGGCGGCCGCCGCCCGCCGCTCGCGGAGCACCTCGGACGGGTCGCGCAGCACGAGCAGCACGACGGCCGCGCCGAGGCAGCCGGCGACGTGGATCCAGAAGGCGGACTGCGTCGAGCCGGTGAGGTGGATGGTGCCGGCCGCGAGGAACGGGCCGACGAAGTAGCCGAGCCGGAAGACCCCGCCGAGGCTCGAGAGCGCCCGCGCCCGGACCTCGACCGGCACGAAGCTCGTCATGAACGCGTGCCGGGCCAGGGCGAACACGGCCGTCGAGAGGCCGATCAGCAGCACGCCCCCGGCCAGGACCCACTCGTTCGGCGCCCACACGCAGGTCAGCAGCCCGACGATGCTCACGAGCGCGGCGGAGATCATCGCGGTGCGCTCGCCGATGCGGGAGACGAGCCAGCCGCTCGGGACGTCGCCGATCAGCTCGCCCACCAGGATGAGCGCGGCGACGAAGGCCGCGAAGGGCAGGGTCGCCCCGAGGTCGCTGGCGACGACCGGGATGATCGGGATGATCGCACCCTCGCCGATCGCGAACAAGGCGGCGGGGAGGAAGGCCGACAGGGCGACGGACCGGAACGAGAAGGCGGGGGAGGGCGTCGACGTCATGGCACCGGCCACACTATGCCTGCCTCGGCCGGGGTCGACCGCCCTGGCCCCGCCGGGCCCGGGCGCGGCTGCTTACACTTGACGGATGAAGATCCTCGCAGCGATGAGCGGCGGCGTCGACTCGGCGGTCGCCGCGGCCAGGGCGGTCGAGGCCGGCCACGACGTCGTCGGGGTGCACCTGGCCCTCAGCCGGATGCCCGGCACCCTCCGCACCGGCAGCCGCGGCTGCTGCACCATCGAGGACTCGATGGACGCCCAGCGTGCCGCCGACGTCATCGGCATCCCCTACTACGTGTGGGACTTCAGCGAGCGGTTCAAGCTCGACGTCGTCGACGACTTCGTGGCCGAGTACACCGCTGGTCGCACCCCGAACCCCTGCATGCGCTGCAACGAGCGCATCAAGTTCGCCGCCCTGCTCGAGAAGGCCCTCGCGCTCGGCTTCGACGCGGTGTGCACCGGGCACTACGCGACCATCGTCACCGACGACCAGGGCGAGCGAGAGCTGCACCGCGCCTCCGCGTGGGCCAAGGACCAGTCGTACGTGCTCGGCGTGCTCACCGCCGAGCAGCTGGCGCACTCGATGTTCCCGCTCGGGGCCACGCCCTCGAAGGCCGAGGTGCGGGCCGAGGCCGCCGCCCGTGGCCTCAGCGTCGCGGCGAAGCCCGACAGCCACGACATCTGCTTCATCCCCGACGGCGACACCCGCGGCTGGCTCGCGGAGCGCGTCGGCGCCGAGCAGGGCGACATCCTCGACCGCTCGGGCGAGACGATCGGCACGCACCAGGGCGCGCACGCGTTCACGGTCGGGCAGCGCAAGGGCCTCAACGTCGGCTTCCCGTCGGACGACGGCAAGCCCCGCTTCGTGCTCGAGGTGCGACCGGTCGACAACACGGTGGTGGTGGGCCCGAAGGAGGCGCTCGACATCGCCGAGATCGCCGGCGGCTCGTACACGTGGGCCGGCCGCGCGCCGGTCGACCCCACGACGGCGTTCGGCTGCGACGTCCAGATCAGGGCCCACGCCGACCCCGTCCCCGCCGTTGCGCGGGTGTCGGTGGTCGAGGGTAGAACGGAGCTCGTGATCACTCCCCACGAGCCCCTCAGCGGCGTCGCCCCCGGGCAGACGGCCGTCGTCTACGTCGGCACCCGCGTGCTCGGCCAGTGCACGATCGACCGGACGGTCAGCGCCGTCCCGGTCCCCGCGCCGTGAGCGACGCGGCCGAGGCCGTCGTGCCCGAGGCGACTCCTGACGACCTCGCCGCCGCGCGTGACGAGGTCGAGCAGCTCACGTCGCGAGTGCTAGAGCTGCGCGACCAGTACTACGAGGGCAACGCCTCGACGGCGTCCGACTCCGACTACGACGCCCTGGTGCGGCGTCTCGCCGAGCTCGAGGGCGAGCACCCCGAGCTGCTCAAGGCGGACAGTCCGACGCAGACCGTGGGCGGCCGGGCCGAGACGACGCAGTTCGCCCCCGTCGAGCACGCCGAGCGCATGCTCAGCCTCGACAACGTCTTCAGCGACGACGAGCTCGCCGAGTGGGCCGGCAAGGTCGAGCGCGACGCCGGCGCCGAGCGTGTCCGTTTCCTCTGCGAGCTCAAGATCGACGGGCTCGCCATCAACCTCCGCTACGAGCAGGGCGTGCTCATCACGGCCGCCACCCGCGGCGACGGCGTCGTGGGCGAAGACGTCACGGGCAACGTCCTCACCATGGGGACGATCCCCGAGCGTCTCGAGGGCACCGGCCACCCTCCGATCGTCGAGGTGCGCGGCGAGATCTTCTTCCCGGTCGCCGAGTTCGACCAGCTGAACGCCCGCCAGCGCGAGGCGGGCGAGCGCGTCTTCGCGAACCCGCGCAACGCCGCGGCCGGGTCGCTGCGCCAGAAGGCCGAGGGCAAGAGCCCCGAGAAGCGCGCCTTGATGGACGCCCGGCTCCGCAGCCTGCGGATGCTCGTGCACGGCATCGGCGCCTGGCCCGTGCGCGAGCTCGAGCGCGACACCGACGTCCACAGCCAGAGCGAGGTCTACGACCTCCTCGCCTCGTGGGGCCTGCCCATCTCGACCCACCACCGCGTGTACGACACCGTGCCCGAGGTCGCCGCGTTCATCCACGACTACGGCGTACGACGGTCCAGCGTCGAGCACCAGATCGACGGCATCGTCGTCAAGGTCGACGACCTCGCGCTGCACGACGAGCTCGGCGCGACGAGCCGGGCGCCGCGCTGGGCCACGGCGTTCAAGTACCCGCCAGAAGAGGTCAACACCGAGCTGCTCGACATCGTCGTGAGCGTGGGCCGTACGGGCCGTGCCACGCCCTTCGCGGTGATGCGCAAGGTGGAGGTCGCGGGCAGCGAGGTGCGCCAGGCGACCCTGCACAACCAGCAGGTGGTCAAGGCCAAGGGCGTGCTGATCGGCGACACCGTCGTGCTGCGCAAGGCCGGCGACGTGATCCCCGAGGTGCTCGGCCCGGTCGTCGAGCTGCGCGACGGCAGCGAGCGCGAGTTCGTGATGCCGACCGAGTGCCCCGAGTGCGGCACGACGCTGCGGCCCGCGAAGGAGGGCGACATCGACCTCCGCTGCCCCAACGCCGAGAGCTGCCCCGCGCAGGTGCGCGGCCGCGTCGAGCACATCGCCTCGCGCGGCTCGCTCGACGTCGAGGGCCTCGGCGAGGTCGCGGCGGCCGCGCTGACGCAGCCCGTCGAGCCGGCGACGCCGCCGCTCCGCACCGAGGCGGGCTTGTTCGACCTGACCATGAGCGACATCTTCCCCGTGCGGGTGGTCGTGCGTGACTCCGAGACGGGCATGGAGAAGCTCGAGGCCGACGGGGTGCCCAAGCTCGTCACGCCGTTCCGGCGGCGTCGTGCGAAGAAGGACGGCCCCTTCGACCCCGGCGCCACGGAGTTCGCCGGTGACGAGACGAGCGTGCCGTCGAAGACGGCGATCGAGATGCTCGCCAACCTCGAGGCAGCGAAGACGAGCCCGCTCTGGCGCATCCTCGTCGGCCTCAGCATCCGCCACGTCGGGCCGGTGGCCGCCCGGGCCCTGGCCGGCCACTTCGGCTCGCTCGACGCGATCCGAGCCGCGACCCGCGACGAGCTGGCCGCGGTCGACGGCGTGGGCGGCATCATCGCCGACGCCCTGCGCGACTGGTTCGAGGTCGACTGGCATGTCGAGATCGTCGACCGCTGGGCCGCGGCCGGCGTCCAGCTGACGACGCCCGACCACCCGGGGCCCGGCGCGGCCGTCGAGGCGGGGGGAGTGCTCTCGGGCCTGACCGTGGTGGCCACGGGCAGCCTCGAGGGCTTCAGCCGGGAGGGCGCGCAGGAGGCGATCCTCGCGGCCGGCGGCAAGGCTGGCAACAGCGTGAGCAAGAAGACCGACTTCGTGGCCGCCGGCCCCGGTGCCGGGTCGAAGCTCACGAAGGCGGAGCAGCTCGGCGTCCGGATCATCGACGCCGCCGAGTTCGCTGTCCTCCTTAAGGAGGGCCCAGCGGGGCTCGCTGTCCCCGATTCGGGGGACGAATCCTCAGCTGGCTGACGAAAACCCTGGTCAGGCGGCACCTCGCGCTCTTAAGATGAGGGCGCGCATCGGCCGGGGCTGTAGGGGGTCGTGGCTCGGGTGCGCACGAGAGGGAAAGACCCGACGTGCTGTTCCTCGCCGCAGCCATCCTGTCCGCATCGATCCACCTCACCGGGGTGGTCGTCGGTCCCGTCGAGCCTGCCGCCGGGCCTGGGGCAGCGGGTGCCGAGGCGCACACGGTGTCCCCGGTGCGCACGGGGTCCGATACGCGAACGGGGTCCGAGACGTCAGCTCGCCAGGACCGAACCGAGTCCGAGCACGCCACGTCCGTCGGCCCGGGGACTTCGCCTGCGCCCACGAGCCTGGCCGAGCCTGCCCGCCCGGCCCTCTCCGACGTCTGCGCGGGAGCCGTCCCCGCGTCCTGCCTCGACGACCTCGCGACGGCGAGGCAGGACGAGCTCGAGGGCCTGGCCGCCTCCCTGGACGCCTCCGGCGACGACACCGGTGCGCTCGTCGACGCGGTCGCCTCCGTCCGGACCGCCTCCGAGGTCGCATCCTGGTGGGCCGGCCTCGACCCCTCGCGCCAGCTGACACTCGTCGCTCGCGTTCCCGGCCTGGTCGGCAACCTCGAGGGCGTGCCCTACACGGCCAGGGACGAGGCCAACCGCCTGTTCCTCGTGGCCGCGCGCACGGCGATCGACGAGCGTCGGGGCACCCGGGACGAACGGCGCGACGACGACGCCCGCGCCGAGATGCTCGACCAGGTCGCCGCGGCGATCGGGGGCCGCGCGGCCGGCGACGCTGAGCGGCACCTCGTCGTCCTGGACACGGTGCTGCCGGGCCGGGCCGCCGTCTCGGTGGGCGACCTCGACACGGCCGACGACGTCAGCGTGCTCGTGCCGGGCATGTTCTTCACCGTCGGCAGCCAGCTCGTCGACTGGACCGACACGGCCGGCGAGCTCTACGACGAACAGCGGTCGTGGACGTACCTCCTGGCGAGGGCCGACGGCGACGGGCTCGACCAGGTCGCCGTCGTGGCGTGGCTCGGCTACCGGACCCCCGACCTGACCAACGTCTACGGGCTCGACCTCGCCCGGGCAGGGGCCGACCGCCTCGGGGACGCGATCACGGGGCTCGACGCGGCCCGCGCCTCCTCGCCTGCCCGGGTGACGGTCGTCGCCCACTCCTACGGGTCGACGACTGCCACGCTCGCCCTGTCGTCCGGGGCCGTCTCGGTCGACTCCCTCGTGCTGCTCGGCTCGCCCGGCAGCGTCGTCCCGTCCGCGTCGATGCTCGACGTCGCCGGCGACGACGTCTACGCCGCGGCGGGCAGCTTCGACCCCGTGGCCGGCAGCGCGTACTTCGGCGCCGACCCCGGCACCGCCGGCTTCGGCGCCGTGCTGCTGCACACCGGGGGAGGCGCGGACGGCTACACGGGACGCGCCCTGGCCGCCGCCCTCGGCCACAACTCCTACCTCGTGCCGGGCACCGAGACCCTGCGCAGCACGGCCCTCATCGGGCTCGGCCGCGGCGACCTGGTGGACGGCGAGCCCGGCGACCCCCGACCGGTCGCCCCCGAGGCGCCCGACCTGTCGCTCGTGCGGCCCCAGGAGCTCTACGTGCGGGACTGACGCCCGCCGGACGCGACCTCGAGGCCGCAGCCGCCGGGACCAGCCGGGCCGGGCGCGGCCCCGTAAGATCGTGGGGTACCCCCAGCCGCGGTACCCCAGACGAACCACGTGACGGAGCAGCATGTCTGAAATCACGCGCGAACAGGTGGAGCACCTCGCAGGTCTCGCCCGCATCGCCCTCACCCCCGACGAGATCGAGACCATGACCCGGGAGCTCGGGCAGATCGTCGACAACGTCGCCAAGGTGTCCGAGGTCGCGACCGACGACGTCCCGGCGACCAGCCACCCGATCCCGTTGACGAACGTCTTCCGCGACGACGTCGTCGGCGAGACCCTCACGGTCGAGCAGGCGCTCTCGGGCGCGCCCGACCACGACGGCTCGCGGTTCCGCGTGACCGCCATCCTGGGAGAGGAGCAGTAGCCGTGGCCGACGCCTCCTCGATCATCCGCCTCAGCGCGGACGACCTCAGCACCCGCCTCGCCTCGCGTGACGTGTCGTCCGTCGAGGTCGTGCAGGCGCACCTCGACCGCATCGCCGCCGTCGACGGCGACGTGCACGCGTTCCTGCACGTCAGCGACCAGGCCTTGGCGACGGCAGCCGACGTCGACCGCCGCCGCGCCGCGGGCGACGCGATGGGCCCCCTCGCGGGCGTGCCGATCGCCGTCAAGGACGTCCTCTGCACGATCGACATGCCGTCGACCTCGGGCAGCCGCATCCTCGAGGGCTGGGTGCCGCCGTACGACGCGACCGTCGTCGCGAAGCTGCGCGCCGCCGATCTCGTGCTCCTCGGCAAGACGAACATGGACGAGTTCGCGATGGGCTCGTCGACCGAGTTCTCCGCCTACGGCCCGACGCACAACCCGTGGTCGCTCGACCGCGTGCCCGGCGGCTCGGGCGGCGGCTCGGCCGCGGCCGTCGCCGCCTTCGAGGCGCCCCTGGCCCTCGGCAGCGACACCGGCGGGTCGATCCGCCAGCCGGGCGCCGTCACCGGAACGGTCGGCGTCAAGCCCACCTACGGCGGCGTCAGCCGCTACGGCGCCATCGCGCTCGCGAGCTCGCTCGACCAGGTCGGCCCCGTCAGCCGCACCGTGCTCGACTCGGCGCTGCTGCACGACGTCATCAAGGGCCACGACCGCCGTGACTCCACCTCGCTGCGCGACGAGTGGCCGTCGTTCGCCGACGCCGCCCGCCGCGGCCTGGCCGGCGGTGCCCTGCAGGGCGTGCGCGTCGGCGTCGTCCGGCAGCTCGCCGGCGAGGGCTTCCAGGCAGGAGTGAAGGCGCGCTTCGCCGAGGCGCTCGACCTGCTGACCGGCGCCGGCGCCGAGGTCGTCGAGATCGACGCCCCGAGCTTCGAGTACGCGATCAGCGCCTACTACCTGATCCTCCCCGCGGAGGCCTCGAGCAACCTCGCGAAGTTCGACTCCGTGCGCTTCGGCATGCGCGTCGTGCCCGAGGGCCGCGGCACCGTCGAGGACGTCATGGCCGCCACCCGCGAGGCCGGCTTCGGCCCGGAGGTGAAGCGCCGCATCATCCTCGGCACCTACGCGCTGAGCGCGGGCTACTACGACGCCTACTACGGCAGCGCCCAGAAGGTGCGCACGCTCGTGCAGCGCGACTTCGCGGCCGCGTTCGAGAAGGTCGACGTGCTCGTCTCGCCGTCGGCGCCGACCACGGCGTTCCCGCTCGGCGAGAAGCTCGACGACCCGCTGTCGATGTACCTGAACGACCTCACGACCATCCCCGCGAACCTCGCCGGCGTGCCCGGCATCACGGTGCCGATGGGGCTCGCCGACGAGGACGGCCTGCCGACGGGCCTGCAGTTCATGGCTCCCGCCCGCGAGGACGCGCGTCTCTACACCTACGGCGCCGCCGTCGAGCAGCTCCTCGAGCGGGGCTGGGGACACACTCTCATCTCGCGTGCGCCCGACCTGAGCAGCACCGAGCAGACCGCCGCCACCGAGGGAGTCATCTGATGGCCAAGGCAGACCTGATGGACTACGACGAGGCGCTCGCCCGCTACGAGGTGGTGCTCGGCTTCGAGGTGCACGTCGAGCTCGGCACGAAGACCAAGATGTTCTCCGACGCGCCGAACTTCTTCGGCGGCGAGCCGAACACGAACGTGACGCCGGTCGACCTGGGGCTGCCGGGCTCGCTGCCGGTGGTCAACGAGCAGGCCGTGACCTACTCGATCAGCCTCGGCCTCGCGCTCGGCTGCTCGATCGCCGAGAGCTCGCGCTTCGCCCGGAAGAACTACTTCTACCCGGACAACCCCAAGAACTACCAGGTCAGCCAGTTCGACGAGCCGATCGCGTTCGAGGGCGAGGTCGAGGTCGAGCTGCCCGACGGCACCGTGTTCCACGTGCCGATCGAGCGGGCGCACATGGAGGAGGACGCCGGCAAGCTCACGCACGTCGGCGGCTCGACCGGTCGCATCCAGGGCGCCGAGTACTCGCTCGTCGACTACAACCGCGCGGGCATCCCGCTCGTCGAGATCGTCACGAAGCCGATCATCGGCGCGGGTGCCCTCGGCCCCGAGCTCGGCGCCGCGTACGTCTCGACGATCCGCGACATCGTCCGCAGCCTCGGCGTCAGCGAGGCGCGGATGGAGCGCGGCAACCTGCGCTGCGACGCCAACGTGTCGCTCCGTCCGCACGGCCAGGAGAAGCTGGGCACGCGCACCGAGACGAAGAACGTCAACTCGTTCCGCTCGGTCGAGCGCGCCGTCCGCCACGAGATCCAGCGCCAGGCGGCGATCCTCGCCGCGGGCGGGACGGTCACCCAGGAGACGCGCCACTGGCACGAGGACACCGGGCGCACCTCCGCCGGGCGCCCGAAGAGCGACGCCGACGACTACCGGTACTTCCCCGAGCCCGACCTGCTGCCGGTCGTCCCGTCGCGCGAGCTCGTCGAGCAGCTCCGCCTGGCCCTGCCGGAGGCGCCGGTGGCCCTGCGTCGCCGTCTCAAGGCCGAGTGGGCCTTCGCCGACCAGGAGTTCCAGGACGTCGTCAACTCGGGCCTCCTGCAGGAGCTCGTCGACACCGTCGCCGCCGGCGCGTCGCCCCAGGCGGCCCGCAAGTGGTGGACCGGCGAGATCGCCCGCACCGCCAACGCGGCCGGCGTCGAGCCGTCGTCGCTCGTGTCGCCCCTGCACGTCAGCGAGCTGATCGCCCTCGTCGAGTCCGGCGAGCTGACCGACCGTCTCGCCCGTCAGGTGCTCGAGGGCGTCGTCGCCGGCGAGGGCTCGCCCGCCGAGGTCGTCACCTCGCGCGGCCTCGCGGTCGTCTCGGACGACGGAGCGCTCATCGCCGCCATCGACGAGGCGCTCGCCCAGCAGCCCGACGTGCTGGCGAAGATCCGCGACGGCAAGGTCCAGGCGGCCGGTGCTGTCATCGGCGCCGTCATGAAGGCGATGAAGGGCCAGGCGGACGCCGCGCGCGTCCGCGAGCTCGTGCTCGAGAGGGCGCAGGCCTGACCACCCGCCTCGACGCCGCAGAGGCGGCCCGGTCACGATGACCGTGCCGCCTCTGCTCCGTGCCGCCGCGCCGATGGGCCTCGCCCTCGTCGCGGCGGCGCTCGTCCTGGTGACCGCCTCGCAGCTGCTGCCCGAGCGCGTGGCGGTGGTCCACCTCCGGGACGGGGCCACGGGGCTGGCGGCGAGCCGGTCCGACCTCGTGCTGATCGCCTCCTCACTGCTCGTCGGCCTCGTGCTGGCGTGGCTGGTGACGGCCGCCGCGCTCGCGTGGACGCCGGCTCGGCACCTGCTCGTGCCGTACGCCGCGCACTGGAAGGCGGCGCCCCGCCGTCGCGAGCTGCGGCTGCGCCTGGCTCGCTGGGCCGCGCGGGCCTTCGCCGCCGCGGTCTGGTTCGTGACGGCCCTCGTCGTCCTCGCGATCGCCGGGCAGAGCGGGGGGCCGCTGTCGGCCTGGTGGCTGCCGCTCGTCGCGTCGGGTCTCTACGTCCTCGTCGTGCTCGGCGGCTTCGCCTGGGCGTTCGGGCTCGGCTTCCGACCGGACGGATCCGCTGGCCCGACGGCTTCGGCGACGACGGCCCCGGCACGATCGGGGGCTGCCGCCTCGGCGTCGTCGTCCACAGCCGCCCCGGCCCTGCGCGCCGACCCTGCGTCACGCCCCACCGCGCCTGCCGACCGCCCCGGGCCCAGGTCGGGGCTCGGCTCCGCCACGGGCCCCGCTGTGGCTCCCCGCGCGACCCGCCCGCCGCCCTCGAGCACCGTGCCAGGGCGTCGACCGACGACGGGGCGCCCCGCCGGCGGCGAGCCCGACGGCAAGGGCCCGCCGCGCCCCTACCAGCCCCGACCCACCCGACCCACCCGAGGAGGACCGCCCCGTGGATGACGACCGCTACGGACAGGACGTGCTGAGCGGCGACTGGAAGCGCTCGTCGCGACCGGCGCCGACGCCCACCGACGCCGTCCGCGACCTCGTCGTCGAGGAGGCGCGCAGCGGCTTCACGGGAGCCGTCGTGCGGGTCGAGGCCGGCACCGTCGAGCTGGAGGACTGGAAGGGCCGCGTCCGCGCCTTCCCCCTCGGCGGGTCGTTCCTGATCGACGGCTCCCCGGTCGCGCTGCGCGTGCCCCGCGCGGCGCCCCAGGGGCGCGCACGGACGGCCTCGGGCTCGTTCGCGGTCGACGGGGCCAGGGCACGGGTCGCCCGCGAGAGCAGGATCTTCGTCGAGGGCCGGCACGACGCCGAGCTCGTCGAGAAGGTCTGGGGCGCCGACCTGCGGGTCGAGGGCGTCGTCGTCGAGTACCTCGAGGGCGTCGACCACCTGGCCGAGGTGCTCGCCGAGTTCCGGCCGACCGCGAGCCGCCGCGTCGGCGTGCTGGTGGACCACCTGGTGGCCGGGTCGAAGGAGAGCCGCATCGCCGACTCGATCGCCCGCGGGCCGTCGGGCGCTCACGTGCTCGTCGTCGGCCACCCGTTCGTCGACGTCTGGCAGGCCGTGAAGCCGGGTCGCCTGGGTCTCGAGGCGTGGCCCACCGTGCCGCGCTCGGTCGAGTGGAAGCACGGCATCTGCGAGCACCTCGGCTGGCCCCACGACGACCAGGCCGACATCGCCGCCGCCTGGCAGCGGATCCTCGGCCGAGTACGGACCTTCGGCGACCTCGAGCCCGCCCTGCTCGGCCGCGTCGAGCAGCTGATCGACTTCGTCACCGTCGACTGACCCGACCCGCCCGCCACCTCCTCATCCAGGAACATCTGTCCTGATCCGCGCGGGGAGGGGCGTGATCGTCCTGATCCGTGCACGGATCAGGACCGCGTGACGGCTCGTTCCTGGTCCCTGGGACGTCGGAGGTGCGAATCGCCCGACGGCAGCGGCCCCCGACGGGCTCCGCGCCCTAGATTCGTCGCATGGCCGATTCGATCGAGGGGCAGGTGCGCGGGGCGGTCGACGCCTGGCTGCGCTGGCTGCCGCGCTGGCGGATCGGTACGGCCCGCGGTCGCACCCGGGTCTGCCGCACCTGCTTCGGCTCGCCGGTCTCCACCGCCGCCGGTCTCGACCACGACGTGCCGCACGCCGTCCAGCACGCGCTGCTCAACCGCCTCCGGCACATCGTCGACGCGGAGGTCGACACCTACACGACCCGCAACCTGCCCCTGGTCGACCGCGAGCTGCGACGCGCCGCGGCGGGCGAGCCCGACGGGTACCGCCCGGAGGCCGACCTCGCGCCCGAGTTCGACGGCCTCGACGTCGACCCCGAGCCGGACCCGACCCAGCCGTTCCTGTTCACCCTGGCGGGCCTCGCCGCCGAGGACGCGCCTGCTGCAGGCGGGACCGACGAGGAGGCGGCGGCCGAGCCGGAGTTCACCGAGCAGGCCAAGCAGGCCCTCCGTCGCGAGCTCGCGCTCGCCGACGAGCACGCGCAGGCGGTCGGGACGGCCCTCTGCTTCGCCGTCGCCGGCCACCGCGAGCGCATCGCGGAGGCGCTGGCGCGCCTCGTCGAGCCCCAGGTCGACGACCTCCTCGCCGAGCTGTCGCGCACCCTGGAGCAGCCACGATGACGGCGCGCCGGTCGCCGTGGTGGGCCTTCGTCGCGGATCTCGTCCTTGTGGTGGCGTTCGTCCTGATCGGGCGTCGCAGCCACGACGAGGGGTCGGCGCTGGCCGGTGTGCTGACGACCCTGTGGCCGTTCGCCGCGGGGCTCGTCGTCGGCTGGGCCCTCGTGCTGGTGCGCGGGCGCGCTCTGTCGGCCCTCGGCTCCGGTCTCGTCGTGTGGCCCGCCACGGTCGTCGTCGGGATGGTGCTCCGTGTCATCAGCGGTCAGGGCACGGCGGTGAGCTTCGTGGTCGTCACGGTCGTCGTGCTCGGGGTCTTCTTGCTGGGCTGGCGAGCACTCGCGAGGCTGCGGCGCCGTCGAGCCCGCAGCTCGCGCCGCTGAGCGACCTGGGGGCTGACGCACCCACCGCCGCTCGGGGCGGCTACTTGCGCTTGGCGGAGTTGTCGAGGCTCGGCTCGTCGGTGAGCACCAGGCCGGACGAGCTGTTGGAGGAGGTGGTCAGCTCGGCGAGCCACTCGCGGCTGATCGTCGGGACGCGACCGCCGGAGTACTTGAAGTAGAGGGGAATGCCGGGATCGAGCCAGATGCTGCTGCGGCCGTCGCCGACCTTCTGGGTGTCGCGCCACGAGAAGAAGAACGACTCACGTCGTCGCAGCTTGGTGGCGATGACGATCTGCAGGTGCTCGAGCGTCCTGTCGTCGAAGTCGATCTCGATGCTCGACGTGCCGTAGATCAGCGATCCCATGGTGGTACCCGTTCAGTCCTGTCGTCCGTGCCGGACCGCGACTCGGGATGAGCGGAGCGGTCGGTGACAACCTACCGTGCGCCTCCGACAGGGCCGCCCCTGGTCCGGACGTGTCCCGGGCGAGGGGGCGGGCGCGCGTGGGGGCGAGGGTGCCGCGGTGCAGAGCGTGCAGCGTCCGGGGCTGCGCCCAGCCGTCCCTGCCATGCTCGACGAGCCGATCCGAGCCCTCGCGGGCCACGAACCGACCCAGGGACCCATGACCTCCACCGCCGCCAGCCCGTTCCTCCTCGCCCCGACCGCCACCGCCAGCGCCTCCGCCTCGCCCGGCTCGCTCACCGAGAGCGACGGCATCGTCGGCATCGCCTCCCGCGTCATCGACGCCGCCGGCGAGTGGGGCGTCGGCCTGCTCACCTTCGTCGAGACGGTGTTCCCGCCGATCCCCAGCGAGCTGATCCTGCCCCTGGCCGGTGCGCTGGCGGGCAGCGGCGACATGAACGTCGTCCTGCTCGTGGCCACGGCCACGCTCGGCGCGTACGTGGGCGCCCTGGTGCTCTACTGGCTGGGCGCCGTGCTCGGCCTCGAGCGCAGCATCCGCTGGCTGTCGAAGCTGCCCCTCGTCGACCGCGAGGACTTCGACTCCGCAGCGGGCTGGTTCCACCGCCACGGCCGGTCTGCGGTCTTCTTCGGGCGCTTCATCCCCGGGGTGCGGAGCCTCATCTCGTTGCCCGCCGGCGCGGACCGGATGCCGCTCGTCACCTTCTCGCTCTTCACGATCATCGGCAGCGGCCTCTGGAACACGCTCCTGATCGGGCTGGGCGTCGCCCTCGGCACCCAGTACGAGCTGATCGACCGCTACGCGAAGTACCTCGACTACGCCGTCTACGCGGCGATCGCCGGGGTCGTCCTCTGGCTCGTCGTCCGGGCGGTGCGCCGTCGCCGTGCGGCCGGGCGCACCGGGAGCTGATCCGTCCCGTCGTGCCGAGAGCGTGCTCGGAGCGGATCCCCACGGTCCGTCCAGGCGGGAGGACCGGGTCGTCCGTACTGTCGGAGGCCCGGGAGGCACCCGGGGCGACCGGAAGGAACGGCACACCATGGGATTCCTCGACAAGCTCCTCGGACGAGACGACCCACAGGACGGCGCGACCCCGCAGGGCGCGCAGCAGCAGGCCCCTCAGCAGACCGGTCAGCGCCCCGGCAGCCGCACCGACGACGAGATCGCGGTCGAGCGCTACCGCTACCTGCTCCGCACCGCGCCGCCGGAGACCATCGAGCAGGTGCACGCCGAGGCGTTCGCGACCCTGACGCCCGAGCAGCGCCGCACGGTCTTCGACGAGCTCAGCCGTCAGTCGCCCCAGGGCGAGCAGCCCCGCGGTGACGACGCGGGCTCGTTGGCCCAGGCGGCCACCCGCTCCGAGCTGCGTCGTCCCGGCACCCTCGAGCAGACCCTGGGAGGCGGCCCGCAGGGCGCGCAGGCCGGCGTCGGCCAGGCACCGGGCCGGCAGGGCGCCGGCATGGGCATGGGCTCGATCATCGGCGGCTCGCTGCTCGGCACGGTCGCCGGGTACGTGATCGGCTCGGCCCTCGTCAGCTCGTTCCTGCCCGACGGCGGGGACGCGACGGCCGACGGCGGCGACGCGGGCGACGCCGGTGCGGACGGCGACGCAGGGGCCGACGGCGCCGCGGACGCCGGTGCCGACGGCGGTTCCGACCCGCAGCTCGCCGGCGACGCCACCGGCGGCGACCCGGGCGCGGCAGGCGACTTCGGGGGCGGCGACTTCGGCGGCGGGTTCGGCGGCGGCGACCTCGGCGGGGGCGGCGGCTTCGGCGACTTCGACATCTGACCGGGACCCCTGGCCAGGACTATCGTCGACCACCCACGCCCCACGACCCCGTCGCAGACCGTCTGAGGAGACCCATGAGCAAGCTCGACCCCACCATCTCTCGCATCGCCGTCGTGACGGGGGGCAGCGCGGGGCTCGGCCGGGCCGTGGTGCGCGAGCTCGCCGACCGCGGGTGGGACGTCGCCGTGCTGGCGCGCGGCCAGGAGGGGCTGGACGGCGCCGTCGCCGACGTCCGGGCGGCCGGTCGCCGCGCCCTGGGCGTCCCCACCGACGTCGCCGACCGCGAGCAGGTCGAGGCGGCGGCGACGCGCGTCGAGGACGAGCTCGGCGACATCGGCCTCTGGGTCAACTGCGCCATGGTCGGGGTGTTCGGCGAGTTCCTCGAGACCGACCCCGACGACTTCGAGCGGGCCACCCAGGTGAACTACTTCGGCTTCGTCAACGGCACCCGCGCGGCGCTGTCGCGCATGACGCCGCGCGACGCGGGCCACGTGATCCAGGTCGGCTCCGCGCTCGCGCACCGGGGCATCCCGCTGCAGGCCGCGTACTGCGCCTCCAAGCACGCCGTGCAGGGGTTCACCGAGTCGGTGACGACCGAGCTGATCCACAACCGGAGCCACGTCGTCATCTCGACCGTCGACATGCCGGCCCTCAACACGATCCAGTTCAACTGGGTCCGGTCGCGTCTCCCCGAGCACCCGAAGCCGGTGCCGCCGATCTTCCAGCCCGAGGTGGGGGCCCGGGCGATCGCCGACGTCGCGGACAAGCCGCGTCGTCGCTCGTGGATCGGCGAGCCGACCGTCATGACGGTGCTCGGCAACCGGTTCGTGGCCAACTGGCTCGACGTGTACCTCGCCAAGACCGGCTACAGCGGGCAGCAGGCGCCCGAGAAGTCCGAGCCGATGTGGCCGGACAACCTCTACAGCCCCGTCGCCGGCGACCACGGCGCCCACGGCATCTTCGACGACCAGGCCCGCTCGACCAGCCCGCAGGTCTGGTACACGCGCAACCGCGGCGTCAGCTACGCGCTCGCCGCGGCCGGTGCCCTCGGCGCGGGCGCCGCCGTGGTGCGTGCCGTCGCCGGCAGCAGGCGCCGCCCGTGACGGCGTCGTTCGACGCAGTCGTCGTCGGCGCCGGGCCCAACGGCCTCTCGGCCGCGGTCGTGCTCGCGAGGGCAGGGCTCCGCGTCCAGCTGCTCGAGCGCGCCGACGCGATCGGCGGCGGCACCCGGACCGCCGAGCTCACCCTGCCGGGCTTCCGCCACGACATCTGCTCGGCGGTGCACCCCATGGCGATGGCCTCCGGCTTCTTCCGGCGGTGGGGGCTCCAGCAACGGGTCGAGATGATCGTGCCCGAGGTCTCGTACGGGCACCCGCTCGACGGCGGCACCGCGGGCGTCGCCTACCGCGACCTCGACCGCACCGTCGACGGCCTGGGCGTCGACGGCCCGACCTGGCACCGGATGTTCTCCCGCCTCGTCGACCTCGAGCCCGAGCTGTCGCAGTTCACGCTGTCGCCGATCCTGCAGGTGCCGCGCCACCTCGGCACCACGGTCGAGTTCGGCCTGCAGATCCTGCACCAGGCGGGTCCGTGGTGGGACGCAGGGCTCAGGACCGAGGAGGCGCGGGCACTGCTCGCAGGCGTGATGGCCCACGCGATCCGGCCCATGCCGAGCCTCAGCGCGTCGGCCGCCGGCCTCGCCCTCGCGGTGCACGGGCACGGCGTGGGGTGGGCGGTGCCCCGCGGGGGCAGCCAGGCCATCGCCGACGCGCTCGCCGACGACCTCGTCGCCCACGGCGGGGTGATCGAGACCGGCGTCGAGGTGACCAGCCTCCGTCAGCTCGACGCGTCCGTGCGGCTGCTCGACGTGACCCCGAAGCAGCTGATCGCGATCGCCGGCGACGAGATGCCCGCCGGGTACCGTCGCCGGCTGGAGCGGTTCCGGTACGGGGGAGGAGCCTCCAAGGTGGACTTCGCCCTCAGCGGCCCGGTGCCCTGGCAGGCCGAGGAGCTGCGCCGCACGCCGACCGTGCACCTGGGCGGCGACCGTGCGGCCGTCGCCCGGGCCGAGCACGACGTCGCCCGCGGCGTGCACCCCGCCGAGCCGTTCGTGCTCGCGGTGCAGGCGGGCGTCGTCGACGACACCCGCGCGCCCGCCGGGCAGCACGCCCTGTGGACCTACGCGCACGTGCCGAACGGCAGCACCGTCGACATGACCGAGGCGGTCACGCAGCAGATCGAGCGGTTCGCGCCCGGCTTCCGCGACCTCGTCCTCGCGTCCCGCGCCCACACGGCGTCCGACCTCGAGGAGCACGACCCGAACTACGTCGGCGGCGACATCGCGTCGGGGGCCCCCACGATGCGGCAGCTGATCGCGCGACCCGTGGTGTCGACCGACCCGTGGCGCACCCCGGTCGCGGGGACGTACCTCGCGTCGTCGTCGGTGCCGCCCGGCCCCTCGGTGCACGGCATGGGCGGTGCCTACGCGGCGCTGAGCGCCCTGCGCCACGAGTTCGGGATCGACCACCTGCCCCGGCTGGGGCCCGACGGAGGGACGACGACGTGAGTCGCGACCAGAGGTTCTTCGAGGCGTCGCCGCACGAGGTCTTCGACGTGCTGAGCGACGGCTGGCTGTTCCCGAGCTGGGTGGTGGGCGCCTCCCGCATCCGCGACGTCGAGCTCACCTGGCCGGCCGTCGGGGCGCGGATCCACCACTCGTTCGGCGTCTGGCCGCTCGTGCTCGACGACACGACGAGCGTGCTCGAGTGGCACCCGCCGCACCGGGCCGTCTTCCGGGCCCGCGGCTGGCCCTTCGGCGAGGCGCAGGTCGCCCTGACCGTGCACGAGCGCGCGGGCGGCTGCCTCGTCGTGATGGAGGAGGAGGCGGTCACCGGGCCGGGCGCGCTCGTCCCCGACGCGGTGCTCGACCCGGCGCTCGGCGTCCGCAACCGCGAGACGCTGCGCCGCCTGGCGTGGCTGGCTGAGGGCCGACTGCGCGACCGGGTCTCGCCGAGCTGACCCCCGCCTCCCGGGGCCCGGCCGCCTGCCGTCCTCGTCGCTAGAGCGGGGACGTCTCGCCGTGGCGCGGCGCTCGCAGCTGCCGCAGGGCAGGTGCGTGCAGCGGCGTCGTCTCCCACCGGACGTCGGCGGCGCCTCCGTCGAGCACCAGGTGCAGGCGGTGCGGCGTCTCGACGAACACCACGTCGACCTGCAGCGCCGCGCCCCGGCGGCCGGCGGTGACCGCGAGCGCGTCGGTGACGGTCCAGGCGCCGAGGACGACCTCGGCCTCGAGCACGTCGTCGCTCTCGTGCAGCAGCACGCGCCACGACGACCCTTCGCCCGCCAGCTCGACCGACGTCAACGACGGCTGCTCGCTCGACGACGTCGGCACGAAGGAGGCGGCACGCAGGTCGGCAGCGCCGGAGTCGTCCTCCAGGGTCGCCAGCCCGAGCGCGGCCGTGCGGCGGGCCAGCGCGTCGTCGGCGGCCGCGTCGCCCGGGCCCTCGAGGGCCGGCAGGAGGTGCTGCCAGGCGAGGTCGAGCACGGCCTGCATGTCGACGGTCTGGCCGGTGAGCGCGAGCACGACGTCGTGCTCGGGCAGCACGACGCAGAACTGGCCGTAGGCGCCGTCTCCGCGATAGCCGTGCCGGGCCATCCAGAACTGGAAGCCGTAGCCCTGGCTCCAGTCCGCGTTCGCCTCGTCGGGGTTCGCGACCTGCACCCGGGTCGCTTCGTCGACGTAGGAGGCGGGGAGCAGCTGCCTGCCCTGCCACACGCCCCGCTGCAGCCACAGCTGGCCGAGCAAGGCCACGGCCTCGGTCTGCGCGTGCAGCCCGCTGAAGCCGATCTCGCGGCCGCTGCCGTCGCGCTGCCAGCTAGCGTGCCCGACGCCGAGCGGCTCGAACAGCCGCGGGCGCAGGTAGTCGGTGAGCGACAGGCCGGAGGCGCGTTGCACGATCGCCGCGACCGCGTAGGTGCAGGGCTGGTTGTAGGCGAAGACCGAGCCGGGGTCGGCCTCCGGCGGCGTGAGGAGGAACCCGCGGACGAGGTCGGCCGCGTCGGCCTCGAGCGCGCGGCCGAGGGCCTCCGCGTGGTGTCCGCTCGACATCGCGAGCACGTCGCGGACGCGCATCGACCGGCTGCGCGGGTCGGTCACGTCGGCGTCGAGCTCGGGGAAGTGGCTGAGCACGGTGTCGTCGAGGCCGAGGAGGCCCTCGTCGACCGCGAAGGCGACGGCCGTCGAGGTGAAGCTCTTGCTCAGGGAGTAGAGCAGGTGGACACGGTCGGCCGAGTACGGGGCCCACCAGCCCTGCGTCACCACGGAGCCGTGACGCACCAGCACGACGCTGTGCGGCTCGACGCCGGGCGTGGACTCGAGCCCGTCGAGGAAGGCCGCGACGCCGGCGGCGTCGATCCCCTCGGCGGACGGCGTGCTGGTGGGCAGAGCGTCGATGGTCATGCCGTCCAGGCTAGCGCCGGCCGGCCGGAGCCGGTCGGCGACGCCGCGGCGGCGGCAGCGGCGGCGGCTGGTCGGCCCGGGTCAGCGGTCGGCGAGCTCGTCCCGCACCTTGCGGCGCAGCACCTTGCCGATCAACGACTTCGGCAGCTCGTCGACGACCACGATGCGACGGGGCACCTTGTAGGGCGTGAGGTGCTGGCGGGCGAAGGCGCGCAGCGCCTGCACGTCGACCTCGGCACCCGGGTGCAGCACGATCGCGGCCGCGACCTGCTCGCCGCCGGGGGAGGGCAGGCCGACCGCAGCGGCCTCGGCCACTCCCTCGTGACGCAGCAGCACCTCCTCGACCTCGGACGGGCTCACGTTGAAGCCGCCGGTGATGATGAGCTCCTTGATGCGGTCGACGATGCGGACGAAGCCGTCCGGGTCGATCGTGACGATGTCGCCGGTGCGGAACCAGTCGCCGTCGACGAACACCTCGCTCGACTCCTGCGGCTTGCGGTAATACCCGCTGAAGACCTGGGGGCCGCGCACGATCAGCTCGCCGCTCTCGCCGGCGGGCACGTCGACCGTCGGGTCCTCGGGGTCGACGACGCGCACCTCGGTGCTCGACAGGGGCAGGCCCACGGTGCCGGCGCGACGGGTCGGGCCGACGGGGTTGGCCATCAGCACGGGCGAGCACTCGGAGAGGCCGTAGCCCTCGACGAGCCAGCCGCCCGACTGCTCCTCCCAGGGCTCGACGACGTCGGCGGAGAGGGGCATGGCGCCCGAGATGGCCACCTCGACCCCCTTCAGCGAGACCCCGGCGTCGTCGGCGGCCTTCCGGAGGCGCGTGTAGATGGGCGGGACCGCCGGGAGGAAGGTCGGCGGGCGCTTCTTCATCACCTTGAGCACGAGGGCCGGGTCGAAGGCCGGGAACAGCACCAGGCGCGCGCCCATGCTCATCGCGAAGGTGAGGCAGAGCGTCAGGCCGTAGGCGTGGAACATCGGCAGCACGGCGTAGACGGTGCAGTCGCCCCGCGTGATGGTGGGCACCCACGCCCGGGACTGCGCCGCGTTCGAGAGCAGGTTCGCGTGGGTCAGCTGGGCGCCCTTGGGGGTGCCGGTGGTGCCGCTCGTGTACTGGATGACGGCGAGGTCGGCGGTCTCCGGCTTCGGGTGACGCGCCTTGATGCGCGACGAGCCGACGACCTTCTCCCACGGGACGGTGCCGCGGACGGTCGTGGTCAGGCGGTCGCGGGACTCGCGGGCCTTCTTGATCGGCAGGCGCAGGGCCGTGCGCGTCGCGAGGGGCATGCCTCGGGTGACGTCGATCGACACGATCGAGTCGACGGCGACGTCGGAGGGGAAGTCCTGCAGGGTCTCGACGACCTTGTCCCACGCGATCGCGATCTTCGCGCCGTGGTCCTCGAACTGGTGCCGCAGCTCACGCGGCGTGTAGAGCGGGTTGTGCTCGACGACGATCGCGCCGAGGCGCAGCACCGCGTAGAACGCCACCACGTGCTGGGGGCTGTTCGGCAACACGAGGGCGACGGTGTCGCCGTGGCGGACGCCGAGCTTGCGCAGCCCCTCGGCGGCGCGCGAGATCTGGTCGACGAGCTCGGCGTAGGTGGTGGTCGCACCGAAGAACTCGAGGGCCACCGACTTCGGGTACTCGGCGGCCGTGCCCTCGACGATGTCGAGGAGGGAGCCCGTGACGGGCTCGATGTCGTGGGGGACGCCGGGAGCGTAGGAGGCCAGCCAGGGACGAGCGGTGTCGATGGTCACGACCTCCACTCTAGGCCGAGATGCGCACCCTCCGAGCGGGCTGTGCGCGCGTCGGGGAGGCCGGGCGTTCAGTGGAGCCGCGCTCCCGACAGCGCGACACCACACGACGAGAGGAACACCGTGAGCAAGGTCTGGTTCATCACCGGGGCATCGAAGGGCTTCGGCCGTGAGTGGGCGGAGGCGGCCCTCGAGCGCGGCGACAGCGTCGCCGGCACGGCTCGGAAGCTGGAGGCGGTGGACGCGCTCGTCGAGCAGTACCCCGACACGTTCCTGCCGATCCAGCTCGACGTCACCGACCGCGCCGCCGACGTGGCCGCCGTGCAGCAGGCCGCCGAGCACTTCGGCCGCCTCGACGTCGTCGTCAACAACGCCGGCTACGGCCACTTCGGCATGGTCGAGGAGATCACCGAGGAGGAGGCGCGCGGCCAGCTCGAGACGAACCTCTTCGGCGCCCTCTGGGTCACGCAGGCGGCCCTGCCGATCATGCGCGAGCAGGGCTCCGGCCACATCGTCCAGGTCTCGAGCATCGGCGGCATCAGCGCGTTCCCGACCGTCGGCATCTACCACGCGTCGAAGTGGGCGCTCGAGGGCATCAGCCAGTCGCTCTCGCAGGAGGTCGCCGGCTTCGGCATCTCGGTCACGCTCGTCGAGCCCGGCGGCTTCTCGACCGACTGGTCCGGCCCGTCCGCCTCGCGGAGCGACGAGAACGAGGCGTACGCCGAGGTCCGCGAGGCCGCGTCGAAGCGTCCCTCGGCCGCCGACCCCGGCGACCCCACGGCCACCCGTACGGCGATCCTCAAGGTCGTCGACGCCGACGAGCCGCCGCTCCGCGTCTTCTTCGGCAAGGCGCCGCTGGGCATCGCCAAGGAGGACTACGAGTCGCGCCTCGCGCTGTGGGAGGAGTGGCAGCCCGTCGCCGAGGAGGCGCACGGCAACTGACGCCGTCCTGCCTGCTCTGCCCGCGCCTCCTCGTCTCGACACCGGGACGAGGAGGCGCGGTGCGTCCGGGCAGGACGGCCGGACCGTCTCGACCGTCTCGACTGCCTCGACTGCCTCGACTGCCTCGACTGCCTCGACGTCGAGACTCCCGGGCTCGCCGGGGGCAGGCGTCCAGCCCCCGCGGCGCATGATCGGAGGATGCCCGCCCTGACCGAGCCGCTCCGTGCCCGCCTGCAGTACACCTTCAACGGCCAGTACACGGGCACGCCCGAGTGGGTCACCGACCTCGCGAAGGGCGACGACGAGGGCTTCTTCGCACCGGGGTCGGCGGTCTGGGCCGTGCACGGCTCGAACACCGCGATCCTCGCCGGGGTGCGCGCCCTGCTCGTGCAGGCGCTGCACCCGGGGGCGCTCGCCGGGGTGCACGACCACTCGCGGTTCCGCGAGGACCCGCTCGGCCGCCTGGCCGGCACGATCCGCTGGATCTACACCGTGACTTACGGCAGCAAGGAGGCGGCGACCCACGCCTCCCAGTGGGTCAGCCGCCTGCACACGAAGGTCGTCGGCAGCTACGACGACCGGAACGGCGTCCCGCACGACTACGCCGCGAACGACCCCGAGCTGCTCAGCTGGGTGCACATGGCCTTCGCGGACTCGTTCCTCGCCGCGTACCTGGCGTGGGGCGAGGGCGAGGTGCCCGGCGGGCCCGACGCGTACGTGCGCGAGTGGGCGACCGCCGGCGAGCTCATGGGCGTCGTCGACCCGCCGCGCTCGGTCGCCGAGATGCAGGACCAGCTCATGGAGTTCGACCGTCGAGGGATCCTCGAGCGCACCGCCCGGACCGAGGAGGTGGTGGGCTTCATCAAGCGGCCGCCGCTGTTCCCGGTACTGCGCGCCGGCTACCCGGTGCTGTTCAACGGTGCAGTGGGGACGCTTCAGCCGCGCTTCCGCGAGCTGCTCGGCCTGCGCGCGCCGCACGTCGGGCCGGTATACCTGCCGACCACCCGGCCCGCGGGCGTGATGCTCGGGGCGATCGGCCGCGTGCTCGGCGACAAGCCGGTGGCCGAGGAGCACTCGCTGGCGCGGCTCGAGCGGCTGCGTCGGCCCGCGGGGTAGGTCCTTCGGGGGAGGATGGGGGCGTGACTGATCCTGCCGACGCCGCCGCGCCTCCTGCGACCCGGCGGGCGGGCGGACTGCGCTGGCTTCGCGACCTCGTCGTCATCGTGCTCGTCGCGCTGCTGGTCTCGTGGGGCGTGCGGACGTTCCTCGTCCGGTCGTTCTTCATCCCGTCGGCGTCGATGGAGCAGACCCTGCTGATCGGCGACCGCATCCTCGTGAACGAGCTCGTGCCCGGTGTGATGGACCTGCACCGGGGCGACGTCGTCGTCTTCGAGGACCCGGGCGGCTGGCTGGCGGCAGGCGAGGGCGACGACCTCGTCAAGCGCGTGATCGGGCTGCCCGGCGACACCGTCTCGTGCTGCGACTCCGAGGGGCGCCTGCGGGTGAACGGCGAGCCGCTCGACGAGCCGTACCTGAACGTGCCCGAGGGGGACCCGGCGTCGCTGACGCCGTTCGACGTCACCGTGCCCGACGGCGCCCTCTGGGTGATGGGCGACAACCGCGAGCGGTCGGCGGACTCCCGGTCGCACGTGACCGGCCCCTACGAGGGCTTCGTGCCGCTCGACCACGTCGTCGGCCGCGCGACGGTCGTCTTCTGGCCGCTCGGCCGCTGGGCGGTGCTGTAGGCCGAGGAGGCGCGGCGAGCGTCCGCAGCCGGCGCCAGCGGGTCAGCGCGCCAGCGGGTCAGCCCGTCAGCGACCGGCGATCAGCGCGTCGCGGACCTCGCGACGGAGCACCTTGCCGATCAGCGACCGGGGCAGCTCGTCCACCACGACGACGCGACGCGGCACCTTGTAGGCGGCGAGCTGCTCGCGGCAGTGGTCCCGCACCTCCTCGGGGTCGACCGTGCTGCCGGGCTCGACGACGATCGCGGCGACGACGTCCTCGCCGCCGCCGTCGCGGGGGAGGCCGACGACCGCGGCCTCGGCCACGCCCGCGACGCCGCGCACCGCCTCCTCGACCTCGGAGGGGGCGACGTTGAAGCCGCCGGTGACGATCAGCTCCTTGATGCGGTCGACGATCGTGACGTAGCCGTCGGCGCTCATGCTGACGATGTCGCCGGTGCGGAACCAGCCGCCGGGCAGGAACGCCTCGGCGGTCTCGTCGGGGCGGTTCCAGTAGCCGCGGAACACCTGCGGCCCCCGGAGGATCAGCTCACCGGCGGCGCCCGGCGTGACGGGGCTCTCGGGGTCGGGGTCGTCGCGGTCGACGACGCGCGCCTCGGTCGAGGGGAACGGCACCCCCACGGTGCCGGGGCGACGGGTCGGCCCCATCGGGTTGCCGAGGGCGACCGGCGACGTCTCGGTGAGGCCGAAGCCCTCGACGAGCATGCCGCCCGTGACCCGCTCCCAGGCGGTGACGGTCGAGAGGGGGAGGTTCATCGCGCCCGAGATCGCGAAGCGGGCGCTGCGGAGGTCGACGCCGCGCTGCTCGGCGGCCTCGGCGAGGCGCTGGTAGATCGGCGGGACCGCGGGCAGGAAGGTCGGCGGGTGCTTCGCCGCGGCCTTCAGCACGAGGTCGACGTCGAACTTGGGGAACAGCACGAGCCGCGCCCCGATCCGCATCGCGAAGGTGAGGCAGAGCGTCAGGCCGTAGGCGTGGAAGAACGGCAGCACGCCGTACACCGTTTCCTCGCCCTCGACGGCGCCCTGCACCCAGGCGCGTCCCTGCTCGGCGTTGCTGCGGAGCGACCGGTGGGTCAGCACGGCGCCCTTCGGCGAGCCCGTGGTGCCGCTCGTGTACTGCAGCAGGGCGACGTCGTCGAGGGCTGGGCGCGGGTGGCGCCTCTTCAGCGGGCGACCCGAGACGAGATCGGGCCAGCTGACGTCGCCGACGGCGCGGGCGGTGAGCGCCTCGCGGGACTTGCGGGCGGCCGGGATCGGCAGCTTGAGGGCGAGCCGCGTGCCGAGCGGCATGCCGCGGGTCACGTCGACCGACACGACCGTGTCGAAGCGGAGGTCGCCGGGCAGATCGCGGAGGCGCCCGACGAGCTTGTCCCAGGCGATGGCGACCTTCGCGCCGTGGTCCTCGAAGAGGTGGCGCAGCTCGCGGTCGGTGTAGAGCGGGTTGTGCTCGACGACGACCGCGCCGAGGCGGAGCGTCGCGTAGAAGGCCACCACGTGCTGCGGGCTGTTCGGCAGCAGGATCGCCACGCGGTCGCCTGCCGTCACGCCGAGCTTGCGGAGGCCCTCGGCGGCCCGGTCGATCTCGTCGCCGAGGTCGCGATACGTGGTCTCGCGCCCGAAGAACTCGAGGGCGACCTTGCCGCGGTGGGCAGCCACCGCGTCGTCGATCAGGTCGACGAGCGTGCCCGTCACGGGCTCGATGTCGGCGGGGACGCCCGGGGCGTAGCTGTGCAGCCAGGGGCGGGCGTCGGACTCGGCGTCGGCGGTCATGCCGACATCGAACCATCCCGAGGTCCGGGCGACCTGCGAGGGCGCCCGCTCCGCATGCCCCGCGTCAGCGAGCGGGTGCAGCCCGCGTCAGCGAGCCGGGGCAGTCGCCGTCAGCGGGCGGGCCCCCTCCGTCAGCGCGCGTCGCGGCCCGTCAGCGCGAGCAGGCGGACGAGCATCGGGGCGTCGTCGTCGACCGGCACGGGCGAGGCGAACAGGCCCGATGCCTCGAGGGCGTCCCGCTGTGGCTCGAAGACCGACCAGACGGCGGCGACGAGGTCGTCGTCCAGCTCCTCGTCCGAGCCGATGGCGCGGGCGAGGTCCCATGCATGGATGGTGACGTCGGCGACCTGCTCGGCGAGGTACTCGTGCACGGGCACGACGTCCGAGCTGAGCCGCACGGACGCCTCCGGGTCCGCCTCGCGCCACGCCTCGGCCGCGGCCCGCGACGACCGGTGCCAGGCGTCGACGAGGTCGTCGCCGAGCGGCTCGACCGAGGCCTGCGCCTCGCTCGGGTCGCCGCCCTCGAGCAGGACCGGCACCCACTGCTGCTCGCGGGTCACGTGGCGCACGAGGTCGCGCACGGCCCACTCGGTGTCGGGCGTCGGGGCGTCCCAGTCGGTGACGGCCTCGACCCGGCGCGCGAACTCTGCGTGCGCCCGGTGCTGCAGGGTGATCCAGTCGTGCGTCATGCGGGTCCTCCTCGGAGCAGGTGTGACGGTGTCAACGCAGGAGGCGCGCGAGCCTTCCCGAGGACGCCCGCGACATCGGAGGTCCGCCGTCAGCGTACCTACCGGGCGCCCCGGCGTGTCCTCTAGTGTCGGGTGCATGACCTCCCTGCTCGAGCTGCTGGTGCGCGTCGTCGCGCCGCTCGAGCTCGCGCTCGCGACCGGCCTGACCGTCGGCCACGCCGGGTCGCTGCCCGCGGGGGTCGTCGTCGGCCTCGTCGGCGCCGCCGCGGTGCTGGCGATCGTGGTCGTCGCCCGCGCGGTGCTGGCGCTCGCGGGGCTGGGCGCGGCCGTGCCGGGGCCGGTGCTGACCGAGGCCGCCGACGTGCGCCTCCTCGTCTTCGCCCGCGACCCCGACTCCGACGGACACGTGCGCGCCCGGGCGCCGGGACGGCTCTTCCCGGCCGTCTAGCCGCGCCCGCGGCGTCCGACGGCCAGAAGCGACCTCTTCCCTTCTGCCGTGAGGACCTC
The DNA here is from genome assembly GCF_003751515.1 of Frigoribacterium sp. PhB107. Taxonomy (NCBI): domain Bacteria; kingdom Bacillati; phylum Actinomycetota; class Actinomycetes; order Micrococcales; family Microbacteriaceae; genus Frigoribacterium; species Frigoribacterium sp. PhB107. The sequence continues at coordinate 1,050,045 of NZ_RJKU01000002.1, forward strand.
CATGGACCTGTCCGCCTTCCCGCCCCTCGCCATCGTCCTCGACGGCTTGCACGCTGTCGTCGTCGCGCTGAGCGACCTCGTCGAGCCGATCGCCGGTGCCTCGTCGTCCGCGCTCGCCGTCGTGCTCCTGACCCTGCTCGTCCGCGTCCTGCTGGTGCCCGTGGGGGTGTCGCAGGTGCGGGCGGAGATCGGCCGTCGCCGCCTGGCGCCCGCCCTCGCCGACCTGCGTCGGCGCATCCGCGACCCCCAGGCGCTGCAGCGCGCGACGGCGGCGCTCTACACGTCGGAGAAGGTCTCGCCGTTGGCGGGCTGCCTGCCGACGCTCGCCCAGGCACCGGTGCTCACGGCGGTCTGGTCGCTGTTCTCGCACCCCGTGATCGCCGGGCACGCCAACGCCCTGCTCGGGCACGTCCTGGCCGGGGCGGCGCTCGGCGCCTCGCTGGTGGGCTCGGTCGGTCCCGTCGTCGGCGGCGTCGCGGCGGGTGCCGTCTGGCCCTTCGTGCTGCTGCTGGTCGTGCTCGCGCTCGTCGTCGAGCTGCGACGACGGGCCGATCTCCGGGCAGCCGGCCCGCTCGTGGCGACGCCCGGGCAGGAGGCGGTGCCCGGCCTCGCCACGGTCGCGCGCGTGCTGCCCTTCGTCACCGTCGTCGTCGCGGCGTTCGTCCCGCTCGCCGCCGCCCTGTACATGGTGACGAGCGCGGCGTGGACGCTGGGGGAGCGGGCGGTGCTCCGCCGGGTGCTGGCCTAGGAGGCGCCGGCACGAGGAGGTGCGACCCACGACGGAGGGCCCGCCCCTGCGACTGCAGGTGCGGGCCCTCCGGGGACGCGTGCGACGTGCGCCCGCGTCAGGTGCGATTACGCCGCGAGGACGAACTGGATCTCGAGCGTGACGGTGACGTCGTTGCCGAGGGTGAAGCCGCCGGCCTCGAGGGCCGCGTTCCAGGTCACGCCGAACTCGGTGCGGTCGATCTTGGTGGTGGCCGAGAAGCCGAGCTTGGTCTGGCCGTAGCCGTCGACGACGAGGCCGCCGAGCTCGCTCTTCAGGGTGACGGGCTTGGTGACGCCGCGGAGGGTCAGGTCGCCGTGCACGAGGAACGCGTCGTCGCCCTTCTCCTCGATGCTGGTCGAGACGAAGGTCATCTTCGGGTGCTCCTCGGCGAGGAAGAAGTCGCCGGTCTGGAGGTGGCCGTCGCGGTCCTTCTGGTTCGTGTTGACCGAGGCCACGTCGATGGACGCGGTGACCTTGCTGGCGGTGTGATCCTCGTCGGTGACGAGCGAGGCGTCGAACGACTCGAACGAGCCCTTCACCTTGCTGATGGCGAGGTGGCGGACGCTGAACGAGACCTCGCTGTGCGTGGGGTCGAGGGTCCAGGTGCCGGCGGGGATCTTCTCTGCGGTGATGGCCATGGTGTTCTCCTGCTGTTCTGTGGGCTTCGTGGTGAGTCGTGCGGTGAGATCTGGATCGGTGACGTGTCACCGAAGGTCGGTACGAGTATATGCAAGCGCATCCTCCCGCGCGACATTCCCGATCTCCGACAGGAGATCGGGAACGTCGTCGCCGAGGTCGCGCGCGCGGGGCGGGCGGCTCAGGCCGGGCGCTGCGCGGGCGAGACCGTCTTGGCGGGGTCGCGCTCGGCCAGGTCGCCGAGCGCCTCGTCGATCCCCGTCATGACCTCGGCGGGCAGGGTGACGCCGGCCGCCTTGACGTTGTCGGCGACCTGCTCGGGGCGCGAGGCCCCGATGATCGCGGAGGCGACGTTGTCGTTCTGCAGCACCCACGCGATGGCGAGCTGGGCCATCGAGAGCCCCAGTTCGGCGGCGATCGGCTCGAGGGCGGCGACGCCCGTGAGGACCTCGTCGGTCAGGAAGCGCTTGATGGTGTTCGCGCCGCCCTTCTCGTCGGTCGCGCGGCTGCCGGCGGGCAGCTCGGCGCCCGGCTTGTACTTGCCGGTCAGCACGCCCTGCGCCACGGGCGACCAGACGATCTGGCTCAGGCCGTGCTGCTTGCTGGCCGGGACGACCTCCTGCTCGATGACCCGCCAGAGCATCGAGTACTGCGGCTGGTTCGAGATGAGCTGCACGCCGAGCTTCTCCGCGAGGGCGTGGCCGGCGCGGATCTGCTCGGCGTTCCACTCGCTGACGCCGATGTAGAGCGCCTTGCCCTGCCGGACGACGTCGGCGAAGGCCTGCATCGTCTCCTCGAGCGGGGTCTCGCTGTCGTAGCGGTGCGCCTGGTAGAGGTCGACGTAGTCGGTGCCCAGCCGCTTCAGGGAGCCGTCGATCGACTCCAGGATGTGCTTGCGGCTGAGACCGGTGTCGTTGTGGCCCGCGGGGCCGGTCGGCCAGTAGACCTTCGTGAAGATCTCGAGCGACTCGCGCCGCTCGCCAGCGAGCGCCGCGCCGAGCACCGTCTCGGCGCCCGTGTTCGCGTAGGCGTCCGCAGTGTCGAAGGTCGAGATGCCCGCGTCGAGGGCGGCGCGGACGCACTGCGTCGCGACGTCGTTCTCGACCTGGGAGGCATGCGTCAGCCAGTTGCCGTAGGTGATCTCAGAGATCTTGAGACCGCTGTGTCCGAGGTATCTGAATTCCATGGGCTCACGCTACGCGCGTCCCGGGCGCGGGGCGAGCGGGACCCGGGACGGCGATGTGAACAGCGCGTGACGTCAACCTGGCAACCAGCACACAAGGGCGTACCCCGGGCAAACCCCCGTCCGGGGGGCCCCCGAACCGGTGTCATGCCCGACGCCACTGCCCTCGACGAGAGGGTGACCACCCGACCGGCCGACGCTCCCGGCGTCGACCCAGCCGCCGCCTCCTCGGCGACGTCCTCCGTGCCCGCCCGCGCCGCCGTCTCGGTGCGCGTGGCGAGCCGCCTCCGCGAACTCGCGACCTTCGGCCTCGTCGGCGGCATCGCCTTCGTCGTCGACGTGGGCGTCTACAACCTGCTGCGCGTCACGCTGCTCGACGACAAGCCGATCGGCGCGAAGGTGATCTCGGTGATCATCGCGACCGCCGTCGCGTGGCTCGGCAACCGCTACCTCACGTTCCGTGCCGACCGCGGCCGTGCCGTGCTCAAGGAGGCCGTCGTCTTCGGCCTCGTGAACGTCGGGGGGCTGGCCATCGCCTCCCTGTGCCTCTTCGTGTCGCACTACGTGCTCGGCCACACCAGCCAGCTCGCCGACAACATCGCGGCGAACGGCGTCGGGCTCGTGCTCGGCACGGCGTTCCGCTACGTCGCCTACCGCTGGTTCGTCTTCCCGCCGGCCACGGCCGACGCCCGCTGACCGCACCACCTGCACCGCGCACCACCCGCACTGCGCACCACCTGAACTGGGCACCACCCGCCACACCCCGCTCGCGGCACCCGACCGTCGCGATCCGGAGACCACCATCCACCCCTGACCCGACAGGAGAACGACCGTGTCGACTGACCCGACGCACCCCGTGCACTCCCTGCTCGCCGCCGGCGAGCCACAGCCCCTGCTGACGCCGCAGGCACCCACGAGCCCTGACCAGTTCGTGCCCAACCGCGGTGCCACGTCCGGCGCGGGGGAGGCCCTCTCGGGCTTCTCGCTGCCCGACTGGAGCCCCTTCGAGTGGATCGGCTACTCGTCGCTCGTCCTCGTGTCGCTCTTGCTGACCGCGGTGGCCGTCTCGACGCTGTGGTGGATGCTGCACGCCTGGCGCTCGAAGGACAACCTCGAGGGCAGCCAGTTCAGCTCCGACCCCCTCGACGCGCGCCACTCGTTCACCCTGCTGGTCCCCGGACGGCACGAGGAAGAGGTCATGGGCCAGACCCTCGACCGCCTCGCGCTCCAGGACCACCCCGACTTCGAGATCATCGCGATCGTCGGCCACGACGACCCGGGCACCGAGCGCGTCGCCCGTGAGGCCGCGGCACGCCACCCCGACCTGATCCGCGTGGTCGTCGACTCGAGCGTCCCCAAGAACAAGCCCAAGGCGCTGAACCTCGCGCTGCAGACCTCGCGCGGCGAGATCGTCGGCGTGTTCGACGCCGAGGACGAGGTGCACCCCCGCCTCCTGACGCTCGTCGACTCGCGCTTCAGCGAGACCGACGCGGACGTCGTCCAGGGCGGCGTGCAGCTGATGAACTTCCAGTCGAGCTGGTGGAGCCTCCGCAACGTGCTCGAGTACTACTTCTGGTTCCGCTCGCGCCTGCACTTCCACGCCAAGGAGAAGTTCATCCCGCTCGGCGGCAACACCGTCTTCGTCCGCAAGGACTGGCTGGACTGGTCCGAGGGCTGGGACGCCGAGTGCCTCGCCGAGGACTGCGAGCTGGGCGTCCGCCTGTCGAGCGCCGGCGCGAAGGTCGTCGTCGCCTACAGCCCCGAGGTCGTCACCCGCGAGGAGACCCCCGGCACGTTCGTCTCGCTGCTGAAGCAGCGCACCCGCTGGAACCAGGGCTTCATGCAGGTCTACGGCAAGGGCGAGTGGAAGAAGCTGCCGCGTCTGCGCCAGCGCCTCATGGCCCGCTACCTGCTGACCATGCCCTTCATCCAGGCGGCCACGGGCCTCCTGATCCCCATCTCCGTCATCCTGATCTTCACGATCAAGGTGCCGACGGCCATCGCGCTCGTCTCGTTCATCCCGCTGGCGCCGACCCTGGTGCTGCTGGCCGTCGAGTTCACCGGCCTCCGGGAGTTCGGCCGCACCTACGGCCAGAAGGTCCGGGCCCGCGACTACTTCCGCCTGATCTGGGGTCTCATCCCGTACCAGATCTTCCTCGCCCTCGCCGCCGTGCGAGCCGTCTTCCGTCAGATCCGAGGCATGAACGCCTGGGAGAAGACGGAGCACACCGGAGCCCACCGCCCCGCCGAGGCCCCTGCCCCTCAGGAGGCGCCCCGCGCGTCCCAGCACGAGCCCGCCCTCGCCATGACCGGAGGTGACCGATGACCAGCACGCTGAACCGCCCGACGGCGGTCGACGACCGCATCGCCACGGCGCCGCGTCGTCCCGGCACGCCCATGCAGCCTGCCCCCGCACGCTCGCCGGGGTGGCTCCGCCGCCACGGCGCCAGCCTCGTCTGGCTGCTGCCCCTGATGGCGATCGCCGCCGTCGTGCAGGCCTTCAACATGGCCGGCTCGCCGCAGCGGATCGACGACGAGGGCACGTACACGGCCCAGGCCTGGGCCGTCCAGAACCTCGGAGAGCTCGCCCACTACACCTACTGGTACGACCACCCCCCGGTGGGCTGGCTGCAGATCTCGGCCTACACGGCCCTGACCGGAGCCTTCGACCGCTACGACGTCGCGGTGCTGGCCGGCCGCGAGGCGATGCTCGCCTTCACCGTCGTCGCGGTCGCCCTGCTCTGGCTGCTCGCCCGCAAGCTGGGCCTCAGCCGCCCCGCCGCGGCCGTCGCCGGCCTCGTGTTCGCCGTGTCGCCGCTGGCCCTCCAGTTCCACCGGACGGTCTACCTCGACAACGTGGCCACGCCGTGGCTGCTCGCAGCGTTCGTCTTCGCCCTCAGCAAGCGCTACCAGCTCGCCGGCTTCGCCGCCGCCTCCGTCTCGTTCGGCATCGCGGTGCTCTCGAAGGAGACGTACCTGCTCGCCCTGCCGTTCCTGGCCTGGATGATGTGGCGCGGCGCCGACAAGTCGACCCGTCGCTACACGCTCTCGATCGCGGGCAGCCTGCTCGTGCTCGTCGGCCTCGGCTACGTCGCGCTCGCCGCCGTCAAGGGAGAGCTGCTGCCGGGCGCCGGCCGGGTCAGCCTCCTCGAGGGCATCCAGTTCCAGCTCGCGACCCGTGAGGCGAGCGGCTCGGTGTTCGACACCGGCAGCCTCTTCTTCGCGACGGTCTCGCAGTGGTGGCAGCTCGACCAGGTGCTGATCGTGGTCGGCACCCTCGCTTCCGTCGTCGGCCTCTTCATGAAGCGGGTCCGCCCGATCGCCGTGATGATGGTCTTCCTGATCGCGTTCATGTTCCGTCCCGGCGGCTACCTGCCGGTGCCGTACGTCATCATGCTGCTGCCGTTCGCGGCGCTGCTGATCGCCGCGGTCACGGACGCCGCCGTGAAGTCGGTGCGGGCACGACGGGCCGGTGCCGTCTCGACGGCCGCGGTCCGCACGGGGTCCGTCACGTGGATCGCGCTCACCGTCGCCGCCGTGGTGGCGCTGGTGCCCCTCTGGGCCGTCCAGCTGCGCGGGTTCCTCGACTCCGACCTCGACGCGCCGATGCGCAACGCCGAGACCTGGGTCGAGACCAACGTCCCCAAGGACAGCCGCCTCCTCGTCGACGACGCGGTGTGGGTCGACCTGGTCCGTGCCGGCTTCGCCCGGGACAACGTGATCTGGTTCTACAAGATCGACACCGACGGCGCCGTGCAGGCGCAGTCGCCGAACGGCTGGCGCGACTCGGACTACCTGTTCGAGACCGAGTCGGTCCGGACCTCGGGAGCAGGATCGCCCGACGTGCGCTCGGCCCTCGAGAGCTCGACGGTCGTCGCCTCCTTCGGCGACGGCGACCAGCAGGTGAACATCCGCCGGATCGACAGCGACGGCGCCGCCGAGGCGCAGCGCTCCGGGGACGCCGCCGCCGCCGCGCGGTCCGCCGCCGGTGCCGAGCTCGCCCAGAACCCGGACCTGCAGGTGTCGGCCACGTTCGACCAGGCCCTGCGCGACGGCCGCCTCGACCCGCGTGCCCTGATCGTCCTCGGCCAGCTCGCGGCCGCGGCGCCGATCTCGGTCGCCGACCCGGCCGCCCTGCCGGGCGAGCAGGAGTCCGTGTTCCGTCAGTTCGACGTGACGCCGCAGGGCGCCGAGACCGTCGCGCAGCTCGACACGCTCCTCCGGGGCCTCGGCGACACCTACGAGCCCGCCTCGATCGAGCCGCAGGGAGACGGCCTCCGCATCACGTTCTCTGCGGTCGCCCCGTCGGGCGTCCTGTCCGACTGACCACCGCGCCGGGGGTCGTCCACACGACCCCCGGCCCCCTCCTCACCGCCGTCGCGCCTTCTCGGACGCGGCACCCGACCGGAAAGGAACCGCCCTCATGGCTTCACTCCACAGCAGCACCGCACGCACCGCCGACGTGACCGTCGCCTCCTCGACCACCACCCCGAGGCGCCGTCTCGTGACCGTCCTCGCGCTCACCGCGGCGACCGGCGTCGCCCTCGCCGGGTCGCTCGTCGGCGCGTCGCCGGCGCATGCCGCCGACGGCGACGGCTGGGTCCGCGTGGGCCACCTCTCGCCCGACACCAAGTCGGTCGACGTGACCCTGACCTCGCTCGCCGGCGGCCAGGTCGTCATGGACCTCGACGACGTCACGTTCGGCCAGGTCAGCCCGTACCAGGCGCTGACGCCCGGCACCTACGTCGTCTCGATGACCGCCGCCGACGCACCCGCCGACGCGAAGCCGGTCATCACGACGAACGTCACCGTCGACAGCGGGCAGCCGATCACGGCCCTCGCCTACGGCCCGAACGACGACCTCGAGACCCGCGTCGTCAAGGACGACCTGACCCCGCCCACGGACGGCCAGGCCAAGGTCCGCCTGTTCCAGGCCGCGACCGTCAGCAAGACCGTCTCGGTCGCGACGACGACGGGCACGACCATCGCGTCGAAGGCCTCGTTCGGCAGCGCGAGCGGCTACGCCGAGGTCGCCGCCGGCCCCTGGAGCCTCGACCTGACCGGCCAGAAGGTCACCGGCACGAGCGACGTCGACCTCGCGGCCGGCAGCATCAACACGCTGTTCGTGCTCGACAACTCGACCGGCGGGCTCACCGTCGTGCCCGTGGTCGACAGCGCGGCCACGGCGCAGGCCCCCGTGGGCGGCGTCCAGACGGGCGGCGGCTACCTGGCCGAGCACCCGGCGAAGGACGGGCCCGCCGGCTTCTGGGCCACCGTCCGCAGCTGGTTCGGGGCCTGAGTTCCCGAGGAGGCGCGGTGAGCGACCACCGTCGCCGCGCCTCCTCGAGATCCCCCCGGAGCACCCTGCACGCAGCACCCCGCACGGACCCCGCTCCGTGAGCCACACCGAGACCCTCAGAGGAACGACATGACGAAGAAGACGAAGGCACTGCTCGCCGCAGTGGTCGTCGCGGCCGTGGCCGTGACCGCCGGCATCGCCCTCCTCGTCGTCGGAGCACCCGGCGGCGCCCCCGACCGCACCGCCGGGGGGCCTGCCGAGAGCAGCGACCCCGGCACCGGCGACAGCACTCCCGACGCCCGCAGCGCCACGCAGATCGGCGAGGACTTCCTTGACGAGTGGGTGGACGACGACGGCCGCGTCGTCCGACGAGACCAGGGCGACGACACCGTCAGCGAGGGCCAGGCCTACGGCATGCTCGTCGCCGCGGCCGTCGGTGACGAGGACCGTTTCGCCGCCATCTGGGACTGGACGAAAGAGGAGCTGGTCCGTCAGGACGGACTGCTCGCCTGGCGCTGGGCCGACGGCGTCGTCGTCGACGACATGCCCGCCAGCGACGCCGACGTCGACGCCGCCAGGGCTCTCGTGCTCGCCGGTGCGGCGTTCGACCGACCCACCTGGACCACCGAGGGAGTCCAGCTCGGCACGCACGTGCTCGACGAGATGACGGCGAGCACCGACGTGGGGCGCATCCTGCTCCCCGGTCCCTGGGCCGCCGGCTCCGGCCCGTGGTCGTACAACCCCTCCTACGCCGCGCCGGCCGCTTTCGCGCAGCTCGGCCAGGCCAGCGGAGACCCCCGCTGGGCCGAGCTCGAGCAGGGCTCCCGCGCGGTCACGACGAACGTGCTGACCGCCACCGCCCTGCCGAGCGACTGGGCGCAGGTGCAGCAGGACGGCACCGTCGTCCCCCTGCCGAGCGCCGACGGCTCGTCGGGCACGGTCCAGTACAGCTACGACGCCGGCCGGCTCGCCCTGCGGTACGCCGAGTCGTGCGACCCGGTCGACGTGGCGCTGGCAGCGCGGCTCGCGCCCGTGCTGGAGCGCTACCCCGACCTGCCGATGCAGCTCGACCTGGGCGGCCAGGAGGTGGGCCAGGACCAGAGCCCGCTTGCCTACGCTGCCCGGGCCGCCGCGCTCGCCAGCGCGGGGGAGCCCGACGCCGCCGCGGCCGACCTCGGTCGTGCCGACGCTCTGGCGCAGTCGACGCCGACCTACTACGGCGCGGCCTGGGCCGCGCTCGCCGCCCTCCAGCTCGACGCCGAGGGCTCGGCCCTCGGCGCCTGCTCGCCCCTGGCGGTGTCCCGATGACCGTGTCGCAGTTCGTCTCGTCGCACCGACGTGCCGCGATCGCGCTCGGCGCGGCCGTGCTGCTGCTCGCCGGGGGCGCCACGGTCGCCGCCGTCGCGGCGCAGCCGGGCGGGTCCGGCGCGGACGCACAGGGCCCGGCCTCGACCGCGGCACCGACGACGTCCGCCTCGCCGAGCGCCGACCCCGCCAGCGGGGCCGCGGGCTCGTTCCAGGACCCGGCGGCGCAGTCGTACACCCCGCCTCCTGCGGGCGCGACGCCCGAGCGGGTGCAGATCCCGTCCATCGGGGTCGACTCCGGCCTCGAGGACCTCGGCCTCGGCGCCGCCGGCGAGCTCGACCCGCCGCAGGCGTGGGAGTCGGCCGGCTGGTACCGCGACGGCACCGTGCCCGGCGCGGTCGGCCCGGCGGTCATCGCCGGCCACGTCGACTCGGGCAGCGGACCCGCCGTGTTCGTCGACCTGGCGAAGCTGGCCGTCGGCGACGAGGTCCAGGTGACCCTGTCGACCGGCACGGTCGAGACGTTCCGCGTCACGGGCAGCGAGCGGACCCCCAAGGCGACGTTCCCCACCAGCGACGTCTACGGCTCGACCCCGACGCCGAGCCTGCGCCTCATCACCTGCGACGGCACGTTCGACCGCTCGACCGGGCACTACGTCGACAACCTCATCGTCTTCGCCGACCTCGTGTCGACGAGCTGACGCCCCACACGCCCTCCGCCACACGACCCCGCGGCCGACGCACCCGACACGTCCGGTCCGCACCGCACCACCGCACCACCTCACCCGACCCGCACCGCCCTTCTCTCCGACCCGACCGGAAAGGACCACCACCGTGAACGACGCGCTCGTGATCATCCCCACCTACGACGAGAGGGACAACCTCGACATGATCGTCAGCCGGACCCTCGCGTCCGGCGCTGCCGTCGACGTGCTCGTCGTCGACGACGGCTCGCCCGACGGCACCGGCGACCTCGCCGACAGCTGGGCCGCCCGCGAGCCCCGCGTGCACGTGATGCACCGCACCGAGAAGGCGGGCCTCGGCGCCGCCTACCTCGCTGGCTTCGCCTGGGGCCTCGAGCGCGGCTACGACGCGATCGTCGAGATGGACGCCGACGGCTCGCACCACCCCGAGGACCTGCCGCGTCTTCTCGGGCTGCTCGCCGACGACGACCTCGTACTCGGCTCGCGCTGGGTGCCGGGCGGCGAGGTCGAGAACTGGCCGCTGCGGCGTGAGCTGCTCAGCCGCGGCGGCAGCTGGTACACCCGGGGCGCCCTGGGGATCCGCGTGGCCGACACGACGGGCGGGTTCCGCGCGTTCCGTGCCTCGGCCCTCCGCCGCATCGACCTCGACGCCGTCGAGTCGCGTGGCTACTGCTTCCAGGTCGACCTGCTCTGGCGCGCCCTCCAGGCGGGCCTCCGGGTCGTCGAGACTCCGATCACGTTCACCGAGCGCGTCCACGGCGCCTCGAAGATGAGCGGCTCGATCGTCAGGGAGTCGCTGACCAAGGTGACCCTCTGGGGTCTCCGCCGGCGAGGGCGTGCCCTCGTCGAGCTGGTCGTGCGACACCGTCGCCTGCCGAGCGTCCGCGCGACGTCGCACCGGGTCGGGCCCGTCGTGCGCCACGCGCAGGCGCGCTAGCAGGGAGGCGGCACCGTCCGCACGGCAGGGGTGGTCAGCCCCGGCCGTGCGGACGTCGTCATGTCCGGCCTCGGTCGAGCGCCCCGGCTAGCGGACCACCGCGACCGAGTGCGGCGGCAGCACCAGCTCGGCGCCGGCCGCGATCGAGTCGTCGCTGGCGAAGAGCACGGAGGAGGCGGGCACGTCGACCCGCGCCTCCTGCGTCCCGAAGTTGACGGCCACCCGGATCGTGCCCCGGGTCATCACGAACCAGCCGGCCTCGGCGTCGTGCTCGACCGAGGTGAGGCCGAGGCGCGGGTCGGTGAGCTCGGGCTCGGCCCGGCGGAGCGCCGTGAGCTGCTGGTAGGCGTCGAGCAGCAGGGCGTGGCGCCCCCGCCCGAGCTCCGACCAGTCGAGCTTCGAGTCCTCGAACGTCTGCGGGTCCTGGGGGTCGGGCACGACCGACTCGTCCCAGCCCGACTTCGCGAACTCGGCGATGCGGCCCTTCGCGGTGGCCTCGCCGAGCTCCTTCTCGGGGTGCGACGTGAAGAACTGCCACGGGGTCGAGGCGCCCCACTCCTCGCCCATGAAGAGCATCGGCGTGTACGGCGAGGTGAGGGTCAGCGCCGCGGCGATCTGCAGCTGCCCGTCGTCGAGGGTCGCCGCGAGGCGGTCGCCGACGGCGCGGTTGCCGATCTGGTCGTGGTTCTGGTTCGCGACGACGAGGCGCCAGGCGGGCATGTGCTCGACGTCGACCGGGTGGCCGTGGTCGGCCTCGCGGAACGACGACCAGGTGCCGTCGTGGAAGAACCCCTTCGTGACGACCTTTGCCAGCGAGTCGAGCGACGCGAAGTCGGCGTACCAGCTGTTCGTCTCGCCGGTCAGGGCGACGTGGAGCGCGTGGTGGAAGTCGTCGCTCCACTGCCCGTCGAGGCCGTAGCCCTGGCGGTGGTCGGGGCCGAAGCCGCCGCCGTCGCGAGGCGTGACGAGGCGGGCGTCGTTCAGGTCGCTCTCGGCGATGAGCGTCAGCGGGCGGCTCAGGTGGGCGCTGAGGGCGGCGGTGCGCTCGCCCATCTCCTGCAGCAGGTGCACCGGGCTGTCGTCGACGAGCGCGTGCACGGCGTCGAGCCGCAGGGCGTCGACGTGGAACCGCTCGAACCACATCAGCGCGTTGTCGAGGATGAACTCGCGCACCTCGTGCGAGCCCTCGTCGTCGAGGTTGACGTTGTCGCCCCACGTGTTCGCGTGCTTGCTCGACAGGTACGGGCCGAAGGCGGGCAGGTAGTTCCCCGAGGGGCCGAGGTGGTTGTACACGACGTCCTGCACGACGCCGAGCCCGGCGGCGTGGGCGGCGTCGACGAAGCGCTGGTACGCGTCGGGCCCGCCGTAGTTGTCGGTCACCGTGAACCAGTCGACCCCGTCGTAGCCCCAGTTCCAGCGGCCGTTGACGCCGTTGACCGGCAGCAGCTCGACGAGGTCGACGCCGAGCTCGACCAGGTGCGGCAGCTTCTCGATCGCCGAGTCGAGCGTGCCGTCGGGCGTGAAGGTGCCGACGTGCAGCTCGTAGACCACCGCGCCGGCGAGCTGACGACCCGTCCAGGAGGCGTCGGTCCAGTCGAACGAGTCGCCGTCCCAGGTCTCGCTGAGGCCGTGCACCCCGTCGGGCTGGCGCCGCGAGCGCGGATCGGGCAGCGGCGTCTCGCCGTCGTCGACGAGGAACCCGTACCGGTGGCCGGGGGAGCGGTCGAGGTCGGCCGGCGCACGCCACCACCCGGTGGAGGCCTCGTGCTCGAGCGGCAGCACGTCGCCGTCGAGGTGCAGCTGCACGGTGGTCGCGGTGGGTGCCCAGACGTCGTAGACGCTCATCGGTCTCCTCGGGAGGTGTGGTGGTCGGGAAGGTGCAGGTGGTCGGGTGGCCGCGGGCAGGACGACGAACCGCCGACCCGCAGGGGGTCGACGGTAGTCGTGCGGAGGTCCGCTGTTCCTGCCCTGCGGCGTCCTTACTGCTCTTCCGCAGGGACGATCAGCGCGACGGGGTACGTGTCGAGCACGTCGGCGAGGCGGAGGCGCCCGCCCTCGTGCACGCGCCCGGTGAGCACGTCGCGCCAGCGGCGGCCCTGGACGAGGACGACGGTGTCGCCCCAGCCCCCGGCCTGCTCGAGGGCGACGGGCAGGCGCGTCGCGATCGTCAGCGCGCCGCCGCGGTCGGCGGCCACGGCCGAGTCGGCCTGGTCGCCGAACACCGGCAGGGCGCCGTAGCGCGTGAACAGCTCCGGGCGGTCGCGACGGAGCGTCAGCGCCCGGTGCGTGACGAGCAGCTTCGCCGCGCCCGTCTCGTCGACCGGCGGCGTCTCGCCGGCCGCGACCTGGTCGAGGAGGCGGCGGCGCAGGGCGAAGTCGACCTCGCGACGGTTGTCCGGGTCGACGAGCGAGTGGTCCCACAGCTCGCCGCCCTGGTACACGTCGGGACTGCCGGGGCCGGTGAGCTGGAGCAGGGCGAGGCCGAGCGAGTTGCTGCGGCCGGGGGCGCGGACGACGTCGACGATCCTCTCGATCTCGTGCCGCACCTCCTCGTGGTCGACGACCGCGTCGATCGCCGCGTGCATGCGCTCCTCGAAGGCCTCCGCGTCGGCGGTGCGGTCGGTCCACGTGGTCGAGGTGCTCGCCTCGCGGCTCGCCTTCTCGGCGTAGGCGTGCAGTCGCTCGCGCGACGCGGGCCAGGCGCCGACGACGCTCTGCCAGAGGATGTTCTCGAACGGGCCGTCGCCGATCGGGGCGAGGTCGCGGAGGCGCTCGAGGGTCGCCGTCCACTCGTCGCCGATCTCGGAGAGCACGGTGATCCGCGAGCGCACGTCGGCGCTGCGCTTCGTGTCGTGCGTCGACAGCGTCGTCATGCCGAAGGGTCGCTCGGCCAGGCGGGCCTGCTGGCGAGCGTGGAACTCGGCGGGCGTCAGCGAGAACTCGGCGGGGTCCGCGCCGACCTCGGTGAGGGTGGCGAGACGGCTGTAGCGGTAGAACGCCGTGTCCTCGACGCCCTTGGCCATCACCATGCCGCTGGTCTGCTGGAAGCGCACGGACGCCGGGTGCGACTCGTCGGCCAGGACGGCGACGACGCGGGCGATCTCGTCCGCGAGGTCGGGGCGGCTCCCGGTCGCGACGTCGGCCGCGCGGGCCAGCTGGTCGGCGCCCTGCGGGAGGTAGCTGCGGTAGACCGGGAACGCGGCGGCGAGCTCGGCGAGGGCGTCGACGACGGCGTCGTCCGCGCGTCCGTCGTCCGAGACGAGGCGGGCCAGGCGACGGATCTCGCTGCCGAGGATGCCGTCGGCGATGCCGCGCTTGGTGCCGAGGATCATGCGGTGCCAGTCGACCGCCTCGTCCGACGCGCGGGCGTCGCCGTCCGCGGGCGAGTGCGCGCTGTCGTCGTCGGCGCGGAGGCGCGAGTCGAGGCCGTCGAGCGCGGCGGCGCCTCGGGGGTCGACGAAGACCCGGTCGAGGTCGGCGAGGGCGTCGTAGCCGGTGGTGCCGTCCGTCGCCCAGTCCTCGGGGAGGCGCTCGTCGCCCTCGAGGATCTTCTCGACGAGCACGTGGGCGCCGCCGGTCAGCGCGGCCAGCCGGTCGAGGTAGCCGCCCGGGTCGGCCAGGCCGTCCGGGTGGTCGACACGGAGACCGTCGACGAGGCCCTCACGGAACCAGCGTCCGATCTCGGCGTGCGACTCGTCGAACACCCAGCCTTCCTCGACGCGGATGCCGGCGAGGGTGTTCACCGCGAAGAAGCGACGGTAGTTGAGGTCCGTGTCGGCGCGCTTCCAGTGCACGAGCTCGTACGACTGGCGGGCGTGCACAGCGGCGGCGTCGGCAGGGCCGTCCGCGGCGTCGCCGAGCGTGCCGGGTGCGATCGGGTAGACGTTCTCGTAGTAGTGCAGCTCGCCGTCGACGACCTCGAGGCCCTCGATCCGGCCGTCGGTGCCCGCGGGCTCGCCGAGCACGGGCAGCAGCACCTTGCCGCCGCCGGCGGCCCAGTCGACGTCGAACGCGTCGGCGTACGTGCTGTCCCGACCGTGCGTGAGCAGGTCCCACCACCAGGTGCTGGCCTTCGGGGTCGCGACGCCGACGTGGTTCGGCACGATGTCGACGAGCACGCCGAGGTCGGCGCCGTGGGCACGCTCGGACAGGGCGTCGAGGCCCGCCGCGCCGCCGCGGTCGGGGTCGACCCGGCTGTGGTCGACGACGTCGTAGCCGTGGTCGCTGCCGGGCTCGGCCTCGAGCACGGGCGACAGGTAGACCCAGTCGGCGCCGAGGTCGCGCAGGTACTGCACCTGGTCGGCCGCCGCGAACAGGTCGAAGCCCGCCCTGATCTGCAGCCGGTAGGTGGAACGGGGGTGGTCGTGTCGGGTCACGCGGGCTCCTCGGCCGTGGCTCGGAGGACGACGAGGGAACGGCCCGCCACGGGGAGCCGGTCGCCGGCGAGCAGCGCCGCAGGGATCTGCGGCGTGCTGGGGGGCTGGACGGTGGTCGCGGTCCGCGTCGCCGTCGGCGTGCGCGGTGCCGCCTGGGCAGGGGGCGGAGGCGCGGACACGGTGCTGTCGACCACCACCTCCCAGCCCTCCGCGTACTCGTCGGGCGGCAGGACGAAGGTGACCGTCTCCGCGCTCGCGTTGAAGTACAGGACGAAGTTCACGTCGGTGATGCGGCCGCCGCGCTGGTCGCGCCCCCGGATGCCGTCCCCGTTGAGGAACATGCCGATCGCCTTGGCGTAGGACTCGTTCCACTCGCCCTCCTGCATGGCGTCGCCCTCGGGCGTGAGCCAGACGATGTCGGGCAGCGGCTCGCCCTCGCCCCGGGTGACGGGACGGCCGTTGAAGTAGCGCTGACGACGGAACGTGGGGTGGTCGTGCCGCAGCTTGATCACCTCGGCGACGAACTCGACGAGCTCGCGGTCCGCCGCCTCCCAGTCGATCCAGCTGATCGGGCTGTCCTGGGCGTAGGTGTTGTTGTTGCCACGCTGGGTGCGGCCCAGCTCGTCGCCGTGCAGCAGCATCGGGACGCCCTGGCTGAGCAGCAGGGTCGCGAGGAAGCTGCGCTGGCGCTGCTCGCGGAGGGCGCGCACCTGCGGGTCGTCGGTCTCGCCCTCGACGCCGCTGTTCCATGAGCGGTTGTGGCTCTCGCCGTCGGCGCCGCCCTCGCCGTTCGCGTCGTTCTGCTTCTCGTTGTAGCTGACGAGGTCGCGCATGGTGAAGCCGTCGTGCGCCGTCACGAAGTTGATGCTCGCGACCGGGCGGCGTCCGTCGCGCTCGTAGAGGTCGGCCGAGCCGGTGATGCGGCTCGCGAACTCGCCGAGCGTCGAGGGCTCGCCGCGCCAGAAGTCGCGGACGGTGTCGCGGTACTTGCCGTTCCACTCGGTCCACTGGGGCGGGAAGTTGCCGACCTGGTAGCCGCCGGGGCCGACGTCCCACGGCTCGGCGATCA
Organism: Frigoribacterium sp. PhB107; assembly: GCF_003751515.1. Classification (NCBI taxonomy): domain Bacteria; kingdom Bacillati; phylum Actinomycetota; class Actinomycetes; order Micrococcales; family Microbacteriaceae; genus Frigoribacterium; species Frigoribacterium sp. PhB107. The sequence goes on from NZ_RJKU01000002.1 coordinate 1,066,323, forward strand.
GCTTGACCTGGGACACGATCGGGTCCTGCTGCACGAGCTCGAAGAAGGTCGACAGCCGGTCGACCTCGTAGAACTCGCGGGCGAGGGAGGCGGCGAGGTCGAAGCGGAAGCCGTCGACGTGCATCTCGGTCACCCAGTAGCGCAGGCTGTCCATGATCAGCTGCAGCGAGTGCGGGTGACGGACGTTGAGGCTGTTGCCGGTGCCCGTGTAGTCCATGTAGTGCTTGGCGTCGCCGTCCATCAGCCGGTAGTAGGCGGCGTTGTCGATGCCCTTGAACGACAGGGTCGGCCCGAGGTGGTTGCCCTCGGCCGTGTGGTTGTAGACGACGTCGATGATGACCTCGATGCCCGCGGCGTGCAGCACGCGGACCATCGTCTTGAACTCCTGCACCTGCTGGCCGATGTCGCCCGTGGCCGAGTAGGCCGCGTGCGGCGCGAAGAAGCCGATGGTGTTGTAGCCCCAGTAGTTGCTGAGGCCCTTCTCGAGCAGCGTGTTGTCCTGCACGAACTGGTGCACGGGCATCAGCTCGAGGGTCGTGATGCCGAGCTTCTTGAGGTGCTCGATGATCGCCGGGTGGGCGACGCCGGCGTAGGTGCCGCGCTCGTCCTCGGGGATGTCGGGGTGCGTCTCGGTGAGCCCCTTGACGTGCGCCTCGTAGATGACGGTCTCGTCGTAGCTGTACTTCGGGGGGCGGTCGCCCTGCCAGTCGAAGAACGGGTTGATGACGACGCCGAGCATCATGTGCGGGCCGCTGTCGTCGTCGTTCCGCGAGTCGGGGTCGCCGAAGTGGTACGCGAAGAGCGACTCGTCCCAGTCGATCTCGCCGCAGGTGGCCTTGGCGTACGGGTCGAGCAGCAGCTTGGCGGGGTTGGCCCGCGAGCCCGTCGCGGGGTCGTAGTCGCCGTGCACGCGGTAGCCGTACTTCTGCCCGGGCTGCACGGTCGGCAGGTAGGCGTGCCAGACGTAGGCGTCGACCTCGGTGAGGGGCACGCGCGTCTCGGCGCCGTCGGCGTCGAAGAGGCACAGCTCGACCTTGCTGGCCGCCTCGCTGAAGATCGCGAAGTTGGTGCCGCTGCCGTCGTAGGTGGCGCCGAGCGGGTAGGGGTTGCCTGGCCAGGTGTGCAATCGGACCTCCGGGTCGTGGACCACGTCAGCCTACGGGCAGCGGGCGCACCGGGGCCGCCGCGCCTAGCGTCGGGGCCATGACGACCGCAGCGCTGCCGACGACGGCAGCTGTCCTCGACCCCCGCCCGCGCCTCCTCGTCGGGGCCTCGTCGTGAGGGTCGTCGTGATCGGCGCCACCGGGCACGTCGGCGGCTACCTCGTGCCGCGGCTCGTGCTCGCGGGGCACGACGTCGTCGCCGTGTCGCGCGGCGCCTCGGCGCCCTACCGCGAGCACGCCGCCTGGGCGAGCGTCGAGCGCGTGCAGCTCGACCGCGACGCCGGCGACGCCGACGGCTCGTTCGGCCGGGCGATCGCCGAGCTGCACGCGGACGTCGTCGTCGACCTGATCTGCTTCACGCCCGCCTCCGCCCTGTCGCTCGTCGAGGCGCTGCGGGGCAGCGGCACGGTGCTGCTGCACTGCGGCACCATCTGGGTGCACGGTCCGTCGGCGGAGGTGCCGGTGACCGAGGAGGCGCGGCGCACGCCGGTCGGCGAGTACGGCACGCAGAAGGCCGAGATCGAGCGCCTGCTGCTCGCCGAGTCGCGACGACCCGGCGGCGTGCAGAGCGCCGTGTTGCACCCCGGCCACATCACCGGGCCCGGCTGGCCGATGGTCAACGCCGTCGGCAACCTCGACCTCGACGTGTGGGAGGCGCTCGCCGCGGGTCGCGAGGTCGTCATGCCGGGGCTCGGGCTCGAGACCGTCCACCACGTGCACGCCGACGACGTCGCGCAGGCGTTCCAGCGGGCCGTCGAGCGTCCGGCGCAGGCGGTGGGGGAGTCGTTCCACGTCGTCAGCGAGCGCGCCGTCACCCTGCGCGGCCTCGCCGAGCAGGTCGCGAGGACCTTCGGGCAGGAGGCGCAGCTCACGTTCGCCTCGTTCGAGGACTTCCGAGCGCAGCGCAGCCCCGAATCGGCGGACGCGTCGTGGCAGCACCTGTCGCGCAGCCACTCGATGAGCATCGACAAGGCCCGGCGCCTGCTCGGCTACGCGCCGCGGTGGACGTCGGTCGAGGCGATCGTCGAGGGCCTCGAGTGGCTGCGGGCCGACGGCCAGCTCACGCTCGCCTGACGCAGTCGGGCCGCGGCGGCGGTATGATCGGCGGCACACACACGGGAGTCCGGTGATCCGGGCTGAGAGGAAGCGATCCACGCTTCGACCGTCGAACCTGATCTGGATCATGCCAGCGCAGGGAGGAGAGAACATGTCTGTTTCCGTGTCCGCGAACGAGGCTCAGCCCGCTCGCCAGGATCGCCCCACAGCCTCGGGGCCGCAGAGGTCGCCGAGGCCGTCGCGTCGCTGGCGCGTCGTCGACATCGTCGTGGCCAGCGTGATCGGGGTCGCCTGCGGCGTCGTCTTCTGGGCCTGGGGCCTCGCGTGGGAGCCGCTCAGCAACCTGCTGGCCTTCACGCCCGGCCTCTCGGGCCTGCTGTCGGGCGGCTGGCTCTTCGCCGGGGTGCTCGGCGGGCTGATCATCCGCAAGCCGGGCGCCGCGGTCTACACCGAGGTGATGGCGGCCGTGGTCTCGATGCTGATCGGCACGCAGTGGGGCTTCTCGACCCTGATCTGGGGCGTCGTCGAGGGGCTCGGCGCCGAGCTCGTCTTCGCGGCGTTCCTCTACTCGTCCTTCCGCCTCCACGTCGCCCTCCTCGCCGGGGCCGGCGCGGGCGTCGCGGTCGCCCTGCTCGACACCTCGTTCTCGTCGATCGCCGCGACCGCCGTCGAGTTCAAGGTCGTCTACGGCATCAGCGCGGTCGTCTCCGGGGTCGTCCTGGCCGGCCTGCTCTCCTGGCTCGCCGCCCGGGGGCTCGCCCGCACCGGCGCGCTCAGCCGCTTCGCCTCCGGCCGCTCGGCCGAGGCACGCGTCTGAGCATCGCGACCTCGACGACGTGACCGCCTCCCCCGGCGCCCGGGTCGACGCCCGCGGCTGGGGGTGGCGGCACGCCGGCCGGATCCTCCCGGCCGTGTCCGAGCTCGACCTGGTCGTCGAGCCGGGCGAGCGCGTGCTCCTGCTGGGCGCCTCCGGGGCCGGCAAGTCCACGCTGCTGGCCGGGCTCGCCGGCGTGCTGGGCGGCGACGACGAGGGCGACGCCCGCGGCGAGCTGCTCGTCGACGGGCGGCCCCCGGCCGAGCAGCGCGGCCGCGTCGGGCTGGTGCTGCAGGACCCCGACTCGCAGGTCGTCCTCGCCCGCGTCGGCGACGACGTGGCCTTCGGCTGCGAGAACATCGGCGTGTCGCGCGACGAGACGTGGCGCCGCGTCGACGACGCCCTCGACGCCGTCGGGCTCGACCTGCCTCGCTCGTGGCCGACGGCCCAGCTGAGCGGCGGGCAGAAGCAGCGCCTCGCGCTCGCCGGTGCGCTCGCGATGCGACCGGGGCTGGTGCTGCTCGACGAGCCGACGGCGAACCTCGACCCCGAGGGCGTCGTCGAGGTGCGCGACGCCGTCGCCCGGGTGGCCGAGCGGACCGGTGCGACGCTCGTCGTCGTCGAGCACCGCGTCTCGGTCTGGTTGCCCGTCGTCGACCGCGTCGTCGTGCTGGCGGCCGGCGGGGGAGTCCTCGCCGACGGTGCCCCCGAGGAGGTGCTCGACCGGCAGCGCGGACGGCTCACGGAGGCGGGGGTGTGGGTCCCCGGGGTCGTGCCGGAGCCGCCCGTCCGGCGTCGCGTCTCCTCGCGGGCCCCGCTGCTCGAGGCTGCGGGGCTGGCGGTGGGCCACCGCGGCCCGCGCGGCCGTGCCGTGGCCTCCGACATCGACCTGACGGTCCACGACGCCCGCACGCTGGCCGTGACCGGCCCCAACGGCGCGGGCAAGTCGACGCTCGCCCTGACGCTCGCCGGCCTGCTCGCCCCGGTCTCCGGCGAGCTGCGTGCCACGCCCGAGCTCGCGGCCGGGGCGGGCGAGGCACCAGTGCGGTGGCGCTCGCGCGAGCTGCTCACCCGGATCGGCACGGTGTTCCAGGACCCGGAGCACCAGTTCCTCACCCCCACCGTGCGTCGCGAGCTGGCGGTCGGGCCGGAGGCGCTCGGCGAGCCGGCCGCACAGGTCGCCGAGCGCGTCGACGAGCTGCTGGCCCGCCTCCGGCTCGACCACCTCGCCGGCGCGAACCCGTTCACGTTGTCCGGGGGCGAGAAGCGGCGCCTGTCGGTGGCGACCGTCCTCGCCTCGCGGCCCCGCCTCCTCGTGCTCGACGAGCCGACCTTCGGGCAGGACGCCCGCACCTGGCGCGAGCTCGTGGCTCTGCTGGCGGCGCTCGTCGACGAGGGCCGCAGCGTCGTCGCGGTCACGCACGACGCCGAGTTCGTCGCCGCGCTGGCCGACGACGTGGTCGTCCTCGAGCGGCCCGTCGTCGCCGAGGGGTCACGATGAGCCTGCTCGAGGCGGTCGAGACCGACCGCGTCGTCGGGCGGGTCAACCCCGTCGCGAAGCTGCTCGCCGCGCTCGTCGTGTCGGTCGTGCTGCTGCTCTCGATCGACTGGGTGTCGGCGGGGGTGGCGCTCGGTCTCGAGCTGCTGCTGCTGCCCTGGGCGGGGCTCTCGGCGAGACAGCTGCTCCGGCGGACCGCGCCGCTCTGGATCGCCGCGCCGACGTCGGTCGTCGTCACGGTGCTCTACGGCCGCGACGACGGCGCCGTGCTGCTGCAGTTCTGGTGGATCAGCGTGACGGAGGGGTCCGTCTCGTTGGCCTTCGCCATCGGCCTGCGCATCCTCGCGGTCGGCATCCCCGGCATCGTCCTCCTGGCCACGACCGACCCCACCGACCTCGCCGACGGCCTCGCCCAGGTGCTGCGGCTGCCGGCGCGGTTCGTGCTCGGCGGCCTCGCGGGCCTCCGGCTGGCGGGGCTCTTCGCGGACGACTGGCGTCAGCTGGCCCTCGCCCGTCGGGCGCGCGGCGTCGCCGACGCGCGCGGCCCGGTCGCCGCCGCACGTCGCCTCGCCGGGCAGGCGTTCGCGCTGCTCGTCCTGTCGGTGCGGCGCGGGAGCAAGCTCGCGACGGCGATGGAGGCGAAGGGCTTCGGCTCGGACACGGCGCGCACCTGGGCCCGGCCGTCGACCGTGGGGCTGCGGGACGCCGTGCTGGTCGCGATCGGCGTGCTCATCGCGGCGGCTGCCGTCACGGCCGCGGTGCTCGCGGGGACGTGGGAGCTCGTCCTTGCCTGAGGAGGGGGCGGCCGACGTGGGCCAGCCCGACGCCGACGCGCGTCGTGTCGTCGTCGACCTGCTGAGGAGGGCGCAGGAGGCGCGGGTCGGCCAGGACCGCGTCGTGCTGCTGGTCGACGGCCGGTCGGGCTCGGGCAAGACCACGTTGGCGCGTCACCTGGTCGATGCGTGGCCGGTCGACCGGCTCGGGCCGGTCCAGCTCGTCCACCTCGACGACGTGTACCCGGGGTGGCACGGGCTCGAGGCGGCGTCGCGGGTGGTCGAGTCGACGATCCTCGCGGCGGCGGACCCGGGGTGGACGACGTGGGACTGGGAGCACGGCGTGCCGGGGGAGCGGCGGACGCTCGACCCGGCTGTGTCGGTGGTCGTCGAGGGCGCCGGGGCGCTGACCCGCGCCTCCTCCGCCCTGGCGACGCTGCGTGTCTGGCTCGACCTGGATGACGAGACGCGGCGGGCCCGTGCGCTGGGGCGCGACGGCGCGACCTACGAGCCGTGGTGGGACGTCTGGGCCGAACAGGAGGAACGTCACCTCGCGGCCGAGTCCCCGCGGGAGCTCGCCGACGTCGTCGTCCAGGTCGAGGTCGGGGCCGTGGTCGACCGGGACGGGACGGGACGGGTCACGGGATGACGCCCTCCGCACGGAGCAGCTCGCCGAGCACCGGGGACGCGGCCTGCTGGAAGACCCTCGTGAGGTGCACCCTGTCCTGCTTGACGGGGGCGGTCCCGACGAAGGCCGGGCAGAGCTGCCCGAGGCACGTCACGGGCAGGGTGTCGACGAGGTGCCCGCCGACGGCCTCGACCGTGGCCCGGTCGGACGTGGCCCTGGCGTGCCACGTCGACGACGGCCGGCTGATGCAGTCGGCCGGCGTGCTCACCCGCGTGTAGCACGAGGCGATGTCGGCATCGTCCGGCGGCGGGGCGAGCACGGCGACGGACCCCGCCGACGCGGCCAGCTCCGTGACCACGGGCTCGAAGCCCGCTGCCCAGCGGGCCGGCGTCACCGGGCCGGCGCCCACCTCGTCGAAGTCCTGGTAGGAGTTCGTCACGAGCACCACGTCCGGTCGCATCTCGGCGATCACGGCGCGTGCGGCCTGCTTGTGCGCTCGACAGGTCTCGACGTTCCGAGCGACGTCGTTCTCGATCGTCAGATCGACGAACGGGCAGGCGAACTTCGCCTGGACGACCAGCTGCCAGCCGCTGCCCGGCGCCTCGGCCAGGTCGGCGAGGGCGTCGACCCAGTGCATCGCCGTCGAGTCGCCGACGAGCACGACCGTCATCCCGTCGGCGGCCCCGAACGTGCAGTCCGACCGCGAGAGCCCCCGTGCCTCGGCGTCGCCGCACGCCAGTCGGGGGCCGCTCTCGCGGGCCCCCTCGAGGACGGCCTCGACGGTCGGTTGCAGGGTCGGCCACGTGGTCGCCTGGAGCGCGGCACGGATCTGCTCCCGCCACGCGGCCGTGAGGGGCGCCTCGGGCTCGTCCCCGGGGTCGGCCGCCTCGTTCCCCGTGCCGGCGGCACCTCCCTCCCGTCCCGACGCGGAGGCCTCCTCGACCTCGAGGAGGGGCGGCGGAGCGGTGACGGGCGCGGTCGACCCGAGGGCGAGGGCGACAGCCACGAGACAAGCCGTCACGAGGACGGCGACCCCGCCCCGGACGCCGACCCTGGCGTGACGTCGCCGCCAGGCGCGCCAGGCCGTGCCTGCCGGGTCGGCGGAGAAGAGGGGCGAGTCGATCAGGGGCCGCTCGACGAGGTGGTAGCTGATCACCGACAGCAGGAGGGTCGCCACGACCACGACGGGCCACAGCGTGGAGGGCTCGTCGCCGAGCAGGGCCGTGGCGAGCACCAGCACCACGAAGTGCCAGAGGTACACGGAGTACGAGAGGTCGCCGAGCGCGAGGACGGGCCGCGTCGTCAGCGGGCCGAGCCGCGGGGGCCGCGCGGCGCCCGTCCCGGCGGCGAGCACGAGGAGGGTCGACACCACGGGCAGGAGGGCGCCGGGTGCGGGGAACCCGGCAGCGGGGTCCGTGCCGAGCGCGGCGACGGCGATGCCGGCGAGGCCCACGACGGCGAGGAGCGGTCGGCACCAGGCCGGCAGGCGAGCCGCCCCGGCGGCGCACGTCGCGAGGAGGCCGCCCGCCGCGAGTTCCCAGGCGCGGGTCGCGGTCGAGAAGTAGGCGAGGGTCGGCGCCTGGGCCGTCTGGGCGAGCGCGAGCGCGAAGGAGGCGCTGCCCACGACCGCGAGGACGGCACCGAGGGCGAGGCGCGGCGTGCCGCGCCGGCGGCGACCTGCCCCCGCGACGAGGACGACGACCACCAGCGGCCACACGAGGTAGAACTGCTCCTCGACGGCGAGCGACCAGTAGTGCTGGAAAGGCGAGACGGGCCCCTGCGAGGCGAAGTAGTCGGTGCCCTGGGCGGCGAAGTGCCAGTTGGCGACCGACAGCCCGGACCAGGCCGCGTCGACGAGCACGCCCGGCGTCCGGCCGGGACCGAGCAGCGCCCAGGAGGCGACCGTCCCGGCGACGAGGACGACCAGGCTCGCCGGGAGGATCCTCTTCGCGCGCCGGCGCCAGAACGCCCCCAGCGAGACGCGTCCCGTGCGGTCCGCCTCCTTCAGCAGGAGGCCGGTGATGAGGAACCCGGACAGGACGAAGAAGACGTCGACGCCGACGAAGCCGCCCGTGGGCCGTCCGGTCACGTGCTCGGCGACGACCACGGCCACCGCCACCGCGCGGAGGGCCTGGACGTCGTCGCGGAGCCCGGGGCGTCCAGACGGCGGGCGGCCAGGGCGCACGACAGGCGGTCCGCCCCTGCGGTGCTGGTCGGGTCCGGCCGTGTTCCGGTGGGTGGCGTACAGGATGTCCTCCGATGATGGTGATGAGGCATATATTACCCAGTCTCGTATAGATTGTGGTCATGTGCCCTCGACCCGACCGTCCGACCCTCCCGCCGTCGCTCCCCGGCGATCGTCCCGTCCCGGTGCGGACGCGACGCGGCTTCCTCGCCGCGGGCGCGCTCGCCGCCGGCGCGCTCGCCGTCTCGTCCCGGTCGACGTCGGCGCTCGCCGCGGAGGGCAGCAGCGCTGACGGGGGCGTCGCCGACCGGAGCGCCGCCGACGCGGACGGTGCCGGCGGGCCGGTCGTCTCCGTGGCCGATCCGTCCACGGGCGTCGACGTGCGCGACCACGGGGCGAGGGCCGACGGCCGCTCCGACGACACCGCGGCCTTCGCCGCGGCGATCGCCGCGGCGGCTGCCGTGCGCGGCCGCGTGCTCGTCCCTGCGGGCACCTACGTCGTCGACTCCGTGACCGTCCCGCTGCTCGTCAAGGTCGTGGGCGTGGGGGCCGACGTGAGCCGCTACGGGGCGAGCACCGACGGAGGCGTCAACCTGCGTCACCTCGCCACGTCCGGCCGGCCCATGATCGTCGTCGACGGCAACGGGGTGAGCCTCGAGAACCTCACCCTGCAGGCGAACGGGTCGTCCGCACCGCTGCTCGAGGTCGTCAACGGCTTCGAGTCCCGGTTCGATCGCGTCCATCTGTCCAACGTGGCCGGCACCGCGCTCCTCGTGCACCGGGTGAACAACAACCTGTGGACAGACCTCTTCGTCAACAACTGCGGCGGGGACGACGAGGCGGCCGTCGTCGTGAAGTCGCCGACGGCGCCCGGGACGAACACGAACACGTTCACGTGCGTGAACCTCCACATCGAGGGCAGCGCCAACGTCGCCCTCGATCTCGCGTGGGGTCCGACGTCCGACTTCTTCGTCGAGTTCGTGCGCCTCGTGGCACCGCACATCGAGACGCTGCAGCAGGCGGCCGGCACCGACGCGACGATCCGCATCGGGAACGTGCGGCAGGTCGAGTTCGTGGCCCCGACGATCTACGGCGGGCCAGGACCCCTCATCGAGCACGGGGAGCAGCGCCGGCGCGGGGTGCCGCTCGACGGCGGCGTGCGTGTCGTCGGCGGGGCGCTGCTCGGGGCCGACCCGGAACGCGTCACGGCGAGCGAGACCCCGGTGCGCCTCACGAAGGGCGACGACTTCTGGCTGGTGGGCACGCGCCTGGGGCGGTTCACGGTCTCGGGCGTCAGCCTCGGGCCCGACTACGGTTCCCGGTTCGGGGTGGATCCGTCCACCCGCATCGACGCCGTCGGGTCCGCCGTGGCCGTCGCCGACCGCCGGACCGTGGCCGGACGACCCGAGTGGTCGGCGCCCGGCGACGTGGTGGTGGGCAGGCGGCTGAGGGGTTCCGACGCCGGGGCGGGCCTCACCACGTCGGTCCAGGGCAGGAACGGCCTCGGGGCGCCGGAGGCGACCGTCTCGGGATCTGACATGCGCGGCACGCTCTCGTTCGGCTCGGGCGCGGTGCCCCGGGCGGGTGGCCAGGTCAGGGTGCGCTTCGCTGCTCCCTACGCCGCGCCTCCGGTGGTCGTCCTCACCCCGGCGACGTCGCGGGCCGCGACGTCGGGTGCCTTCGTGACGACGACGCCCGACGGTTTCGTCCTCGAGACGGCCACGGCCCTGCCCGCGGGCCTCCCCGGCGACGCACTTCGCTTCTCGTTCCACGTCGTGGGCTGAGCCCGGCGGGGCTGGGCGGCCCCGTCGTCGAGTGCTAGGCCCAGCCGAGCTCGTGCAGCTGGTCGTCGTCGATGCCGTAGAAGTGCGCGATCTCGTGGACGAGCGTGACGTGGATCTCGTCGCGGAGCTCGTCCTCGGTGTCGACGACGGCGAGGTGCGGCTCGCGGTAGAGGATGATCCGGTCGGGCAGCTCGCCGAAGCCGTAGGTGCCTCGCTCGGTGAGGGCGACGCCGTCGTAGAGGCCGAGCAGGTCGAGGGAGCCGTCCTCGGGGCGGTCGTCGGTCACGAAGACGACGTTGTCTAGGCCGTCGACCATGTCGTCGGGCAGCTCGTCGAGCTCGGCCACCACCAGCTCGTCGAACCGCGCGAGGCTCAGCGTCGCCGGGTCGATGCCCGCCGCTGCCGCCGCGCCCTCCACTGTCTCGTCGTCCACCCGCCCAGCGTCCCACAGCCCCCTGGGCGCCGATGGCGGCCGCCGGGTCCCCACGCAAGAGCGACGAACCGTCGCGGAACATCGCGTCGCCTTGTCGCTTCCGAGCAGCGTCGCCGCAGCAACGAGCGAAGCGACGTTGCCCTCCAGCGGTGCACCCGCCCGGCCACCTACGACGTCTTCGACGCGGAACGCGTCGAAGACAAGAAGGCACGGAACCCCAAAAAGGCCCTGCCGAGTAGGGCAGGGCCTTTCCATTGGGGTGAGTAACGGGGCTTGAACCCGCGGCCTCCTAGACCACAACCAGGCGCTCTACCAGCTGAGCTATACCCACCATGCGCGACTGCCGGAGCGATCGCAACGAGAAGACTCTACTACAGCCGGGGCGCCCATTCGTCCACGACGGCCTTCGAGATCGCCTGGACGTCGTCGGTGGTGGGGCCGGGATCGGCGACGAAGCCGGCGCGGCGGTAGTACTCGAGCTCGCGGATGGACTCGAGGATGTCGGCGAGGGCACGGTGGCCGCCGTGCTTCTGCGGCGCGTTGAAGTAGACGCGCGGGAACCAGCGGCGTGCCAGTTCCTTGATGGAGGACACGTCGACGCTGCGGTAGTGCAGGTGGCCGTCGACGCGGGGCATGTACTTGGCGAGGAACGCACGGTCGGTGCCGATGGTGTTGCCGGCCAGGGGCGCGTGCTGCTCGGTGGGGACGTACTTGAGGATGTACTCGAGCACCTCGTACTCGGCCTCGGCGAGGCTGGCGCCGTTCGGGATCTCATCGATCAGCCCGGAGGTCGTGTGCATCTCGGTGACGAAGTCGCCCATGTTGTCGAGGGCGGACTGGTCGGGCTTGATGACGATCGTGAAGCCGGGGTGGACGGGCACGAGGTCGAAGTCGGTGACGACGACGGCCACCTCGACCAGCTCGTCGACGGCGATGTCGAGGCCCGTCATCTCGCAGTCGATCCACACCAGTCGGTCGTTCGTCGTAGCCATGCGGCCACTCTAGTCCGGGCCTCCGGCACGGCCCGGCCCGCGCCTCCTCGTCCGGTGATCGAGGAGGCGCGGGCCGGGCAGGGCGGGCGGGCTGCGGCTACGAGACCTCGCCGGCCGAGATCGCCTCGGCCTCGACGCGGGTCGACTCGGGTCCGTCGTCGACGCGGCGCAGCGCGCGACGCCCCGCCAGGATGATCACGAGGCCGACGGCGACGCTCGCCGCGGCGAAGACGTAGGCGGCGCTCGGCGCGATGCTGTCGGCGAGCAGGGTGGCCACGGGCGGGGCGATCGCGCCGCCGATGAACCGGACGGCCGAGTACGCGCTCGAGGCCACCGAGCGGGGCAGGTCGGTCGCCTCCATCACGCTCTCGGTGAGCACCGTGTTGAGCACGCCCAGCACGAGGCCGCCGACGACGACGCAGGTGACGAGGGCCGCGGGCGTCCCGACGAACAGGGCCGCGGCGAGCAGGTCGAGAGTGAGCAGGGGGAGGGCGATGCGCAGCACCGTCGTCCGCTTCATCCGGGCGGTCAGCAGCGGGGCGACCCACACGGAGGTGATCGCGAGGCCGACGCCCCAGCCGAAGAAGGTGAGGCCGATGCCCATGGCGCCGAAGCCGAGCGGGTACGGGGTGTACGCCAGCAGGACGAAGAAGCCGATGTTGTAGAAGAACGCGGTCGCCGCGAGGGTGCCGAGGGCCGGCACGGCCAGGGCGCGGAACGGCGCCGAGAGCCTCGTGGGCGTCGGCTTCTCGATCGCGCCGCCCTTGAGGAACACCGCGATGGCGATGAACGCGATCGCCATGAGCACGGTGACGCCGAAGAACGGCCCACGCCAGCTCACCGAGCCCAGCAGGCCGCCGATGAGGGGGCCGATCGCGATGCCGAGGCCGAGGGCGGCCTCGTACAGGATGATGGCGGAGGCGGTGCCCCCGGAGGCGGCGCCCACGATAGTCGCGAGCGCGGTCGAGATGAAGAGGGCGTTGCCGAGGCCCCAGCCGGCACGGAAGCCGATGACCTCCCACACGTCGCCGCTCGTGGCCGCGAGCACGGCGAAGACGACGATCAGGGCGAGGCCGATCATGAGGGTCTTCTTGGCGCCGAGGCGGCTCGAGACCCAGCTGGTGAAGAACATCGCGATGCCGGTGACGGCCAGGTAGCTGGTGAAGAGCAGCTCGGTCTGCGTCGGGGTCGCCTTCAGCGACTCGGCGATGGCGGGGAGGATCGGGTCGACGAGGCCGATGCCCATGAAGGCGACGACGCAGGCGAACGCGATCGCCCAGACGGCGGTGGGCTGCTTGAGGATGCTCGGCTTCGCGGTGCCGGTGCCGGTGCCGGTGCCGGTGCCGGTGCTCGCGGCCGGGCCGCGGCTCGCGGCGCTCATGCGGACACCGCCTCGGACGCGACGCGGGTGCTCAGCAGCTGGGCGGCGTGGTCGAGCACGCGCCACTCGTCGTCGTCCAGGTCGTCGAAGAGGTGGCCGAGCGCGGCCGCGAGCTGGCCCTTCCACTCGGCCAGCGCCTCCGTGCCCTTGGGGGTGATGGCGATGAGCCAGGCGCGGGAGTCGTCGACGTCGGCGATGCGGCGGACGAGCTCGTCGTCGGCCAAGCCGTGGATGAGCTTGGTCATCGTCGGCTGGCTGACGCGGCTCGTCCTGGCGAGGTCGCCGACGCGCATCGAGCCGTCGGTCGTGAGGATCGAGAGCGTGCGCCAGACGGCGGGCGAGGTCGTGCGGCCGGTCTCCTGCGCGGCGATCCGCGTCAGGCGATGGGTCGACGTCAGGAGGTTCTCCAGGATGTCGGTCGGCTGTGAAGTCATCCGGCAAGTGTATAGCCAATCTATATAGCTTGGCAATGTGAACCGGCTCGGCGATTGGAAGGGGCGGATGCCGGGGGAGGCGCGCCCAAGCTGGACGCGGGATCGGTGCCTCCTGGTAGAACGGCTCCATGACAGACAGCAAGCCCACCGTGGCCGAGGGATCCGAGTACGTCGTCTTCTTCGAGGGCGGCCCGAGCGACGGCCGGACCGACACGCGCATCAGCACCAACGGGTCCTACGACGAGGAGATCGTCGACTACGTCCTCGTCGAGGGCATCGAGACCGGCTTCGTCTACACGGCCCGCGAGGCCAAGATGAACGCGGACCAGCTCCAGGTCCACTACGAGCTCGACGAGAAGGACAGCGACCCCGTCGACGACCTCGAGAACCGAGGCGACCGTACCGACCAGGCCGGCTCCGTCTGAGCTCGGTCCGGCACGACACGAGGAGGCGCGAGGGAACATTCCCCCGCGCCTCCTCGTTGTCCCGGCCATGAAGCTCGAGCTGTACACGTCCGCGTTCTGTGCTCCCTGCCACGCGGCCCGCGCCGTGGTGGCCGAGGCTCAGGCTCTCGTCCCTGCCCTCGTGGTCGACGAGGCGGACGTCGCCGCGCGTGCCGACCAGGCCGAGGCGCGGGGCATCACGAGCACGCCGACCATGATCGTGCTGACCGACGACGGCACGGAGGTGTTCCGCGCGGCGGGTGCACCTCGCCTCGACCAGGTGCTGAGCGCACTGGCCCTCGCCGTCTGACGGCGTCGCCGCCCGGGCGGACCGGACCCACGCGCTATCGTGGAGGCACGCCCTCGTAGCTCAGCGGATAGAGCAGGAGCCTTCTAATCTCTTGGTCGCAGGTTCGATTCCTGCCGAGGGCACCTACGCGTCGGGCGTCGTCCGACGACGGACGTCCTGGGCGCTGACCTGCTGGCCGTAGGAAGTCGTGTCTGGGTCGGAGTCCGTGTCGTCGTCGGGCGACTGGGTCACGACCGCCGTGGTGCGGGTCTCGGACGGGGCCTCGCGAGCCGGGGCCGGCTCGTCGGCGGGACGGGTCGCGGGGGAGGCCGGCGCGCGCCACTGCTCGTAGGCCGGCGCGGCGGTCTGCGCGGGCTGCGCCGACGTGGTCGGTCGTGCGTCGCGGGAGGCCGCGGCTGCTTGCTCAGCGTCCCAGGCCTTCTGCCGTGCGTCGAGGCCCTTGTCGACGTCCGCCTCCTCGTAACTCCACCGCTCGAGGTCGGCCCGGAACAGCTTCTTCGCACGGCCGGGCTTGTTCTGCCACTCGATCAGTCGGTCGCGCAGCTCGTCGAGGGCGTGCCCCGAGTCGTAGCTGAAGCTGGCGGAGTTGCGCTTGAGCTCCGCGATCTCGTGCTCGGCCCAGCTGGCCGCGGTGCCGGCTCCGGACACCGGCAGCAGGCGGAGCCGCACCTCGCTCTCCTGGGCGAGGTGGTCGGCGTAGGCGCGCTCCTCCGGCCCGAGCGAGCTCCAGATCGCCGCCTTGCGAGCGGCCGAGACGATGCCGGCGACCGCTGTGGCCTTCGCCTCGTCGTCGTGCATCGCGACCACGCGGCGCATGGCCGCGCGGCCGATCAGGGCGGCGAGCACGCCCGCCAGGACGATGGCCACGAAGGGCACGACGGCCCCGCTGACGATGCGCCACCCGGCGTCCGAGGACGCCCACTCCACGAAGCTGTTCCACCACTGCATGCGGCGAACTCTACAGCTGAGGTCGAAGGTCGAGCGGGCACGGACGGGAGGCTGCCGAGCGTGTCGCGCGCAGCGTGCCGTGCTCAGGCGAACCGGAAGCAGTCCGTGGCGTCGGACCGGCTCCAGAACTCGCCGATCTCGACGAACCGACGCTCGCGGGCGACGAAGCGCTTGGCGCGCCAGCGGTCACCGAGCGGGTCGTCGAGCCGCTCGACGTAGCCGAGCACCTCGCCCCCGGCCCGGGTGACCCGAGCGAGGTCGTCGCGGACCTGCACCAGGCGGAGACCGCCGCGGGTCTCGGTGAGGGCCTCGCGCGTCGCCGGCACGGCGGGTGTCGTCGTGGCGGCGCGGGTGGCGTCGGGACTGAGGATCGTGGTGCTCGTGAGGGTCACGTGGTGCTCCTGAGGGTCATCCGGCCGATGCTGTCGAGGACGAGCTCACGGTACGGACGACCACCGACATCGACGACGCCGCCCGCTCCCTCGGGGGAGCGGGCGGCGTGACGGTGCGGACCGGGAAGACCCCGCGTCTCAGCGGTCGGTGCCGTCCACCGCGAACGGCTCGATCGCGGCGATCTCGTCGTCGCTCAGCGCCGCCCCGTGCAGGGCGTCGAGGCTGTCGTCGAGCTGCGCGACCGACGACGCGCCGATGAGCGCGCTGGTCACGGCCGGCTGGCGCAGCACCCAGGTCAGGGCGAGCTGGGCGAGCGACTGGCCGCGCGCCTCCGCGATCTCGTTCAGCCCGCGCACGCGCTCGAGGTAGGTCTCGTCGAGGGCGTCCTCGGTGAACCAGCGCCCCTCGGCGGCGCGCGACCCGACCGGGGCCTTGCCCGAGAGGTACCTGTTCGTCAGCAGGCCGCCGGCGAGCGGCGAGAAGACGATCGAGCCGACGCCGTTCTCGAGCAGGGTGTCGAAGAGCCCCTGCTCGGGCGCGCGGTCGAACATGTTGTAGCGCGGCTGGTGGATGAGCAGCGGCACGCCCTCGTCGGCGAGGGCGTCGATCGCCGCCTGCGTCTGCTCGGGGCCGTAGTTCGAGATCCCCGCGTAGAGCGCCTTGCCCTGGTGCACGGCCGTCGCGAGGGCGCCCATCGTCTCCTCGATCGGGGTCTCGGGGTCGGGGCGGTGCGAGTAGAAGACGTCGACGTAGTCGAGGCCGGTGCGCTCGAGGCTGGCCTCGAGCGAGTTCAGCAGGTACTTGCGCGAGCCGCCGTCGCCGTACGGCCCGGGGCGCATGTCGTAGCCGGCCTTCGTGGAGATCACGAGCTCGTCGCGGTAGGGCACGAGGTTCGCCGCGTGGATGCGGCCGAACTGCTCCTCCGCCGAGCCGTAGGGCGGCCCGTAGTTGTTCGCGAGGTCGAAGTGGGTGACGCCGCGGTCGAAGGCGCGCAGCACGATGTCGCGCTGCGTCTCGAGTGCGCGGTCGGTGCCGAAGTTGTTCCAGAGGCCGAGGGAGATGCGGGGCAGCTTGAGGCCGCTGCGCCCGGTGCGGACGTAGTCCAGCTTCGAGTACCGCTCGTCGTCGGCGACGTAGGGAGTGAAGGGTGATCTCATGTCGTCAGCCTAGGGCGGGAGTACCCTCGCCGACATGACCACGTTCGTGCTCGCCGGCGGCTGCTTCTGGTGCCTCGACGCGGTGTTCCGAACCCTCGACGGGGTCTCGGCGGTCGTGTCCGGCTACACGGGCGGCCGGACGGCGCACCCCTCGTACGACGACGTCTGCACGGGGACGACCGGGCACGCCGAGGCGGTCGCGGTGACGTTCGACCCTGCGGTGCTCCCGGCCGACGTCGTGCTCGACGTGTTCTTCACGCTGCACGACCCGCGGCAGCTCGACCGACAGGGCGCCGACGTCGGCACGCAGTACCGCTCGGCCATGTTCGCCGCCGACGACGCGCAGGTCGAGCTGTTCGAGGCGGCCCGCGACCGTGCGGCCGAGACGTGGGGCGGAGGCGTCGTCACCACGGTCGAGCGACTCGGCCCGTGGTTCGAGGCCGAGCCCGAGCACCAGGACTTCTTCGAGAAGAACCCGGGCCAGGGCTACTGCACCGCGGTCGCCCTGCCCAAGGTGACGAAGGTCCGCAAGAGCTTCGCGAGGTGGGTGCTCGCGACCTGAGCGCGCGTCGCGCAGCTGCGCGACGCGCTCGATGATCCACTGCAGAGAGGACGGTGCTCGACGATGAGCGACCAGACCAGCACGACCAGCACGACCAGCACGACGGACACGAGCAGCACGAACGACGCCGCGGACTCCGCCGGCCAGACCTGGGTCGCCGTCGGCCCCGCGGGGACCGTCGGGTCGATCGGGCGCACCGGGGGCGGCTTCGTGGTCCGCCTCGCCGCCCGTTCGGAGCAGAGCGGCGAGTACCCGACCCTGGCCGTGGCCAAGAGCGCGCTCTTCGCCGCCCTCGGCCCGGGCGCCGACTACCCGGAGTTCCACGAGCACTGATCTCCCTGGGGGGCGGCCTTCGTCCCTCCCCGTCGCGGCGGGCCGGGCACTCCCTCCACAAGGAGGCGCGGTGCCCGCCCGCCCGCCGGCCCGGTCCCGTGAGACTCCCCGCATGACAGACACCATCACCCTCACCGGGATCATCGCCACCGACCCTCGCGTCGTCACCACCGAGGCCGGCCTCGACATCGCCAGCTTCCGGCTCGCCTCCACCCACCGGCGCTTCGACCGCGTCAAGGACGAGTGGGTCGACGGCGACACGAACTGGTACACCGTCACCGCCTTCCGGGCGCTCGGCGCCAACGCGGGGCAGAGCCTCCACAAGGGCGAGCGGGTCGTCGTCCTCGGCCGCCTCCGCGTCCGTGCGTGGGAGGCCGGCGACAAGTCGGGCACGACCGTCGAGGTCGACGCGGACGCGATCGGCCACGACCTGCGCTGGGGCCGCTCGGCGTTCGTCCGCTCGACGTCGGCTGCGGCGGCCCCCTTGGGCTCGTCCGAGGCGGCCGCAGGAGGCGCGGCGGGCGACGCCGCGACCTCTCCCGGTGCCGAGTCGCCCGCCTCCTCGTCCGGCGGGTGGGCCACGGACGGCGGCCCTGCCGTCGACGAGCAGGCCCCCTCGGCGGCCGGCACCCCCGGAGAGGCCGCGCGCCACGAACCCGCCGACGCCGTCGACCGGGTGGGCGTGCCGCCCTTCTGACCGGCCGGGGGCGTCGGCATCCGACCCCGGCCCGCGTCGTAGGATCGTCACGGCCCTGACCGGGCCCGCCGAGGAAGGCCCCCCGTGACCCGTCTCCCACTCGTCGCCCTGCGCGCGGGCGCCGTCGTGCTCGTCGCCGTCGCGCTCGCCGGCTGCACGTCGGGCGAGACCGCCCCGAGCCCCGCGCCGACCACGGACGGCGCGACGCCCGTGCCCGACCCGACGCTCACGGCCGACTCCACGACCGACGAGGCGAAGGCGTTCTTCGACATGACGGTGTCGCGCCACCTCGACGGCGGCGGAGCCGGCGACGGCCGCACGATCGTCGACACGCTCACGGCGGCGGGCTTCGACAAGGCGGCCATGCAGGTGACCCCGGACTCGACGTCGATCGGGCGCGCGGCCGACACCGTGCAGTTCTCGGTGCTCTGGGGCAGCGACTGCCTCGTGGGCCAGACCGGGGCGACCGGGTTCGCCAGCGAGGTCGCGCCCGTCCTCGGCACCGGGTCCTGCCTGGTCGGCACCACCCGTTCGATCGACTGGTGACGGCGCCCCACCGATAGACTGGTGGGCATGGCCGAATACATCTACTCCATGGTCCGTGCCCGCAAGGCGGTCGGCGACAAGCTGATCCTCGACGACGTGACCATGTCGTTCATCCCCGGCGCCAAGATCGGCGTCGTCGGCCCCAACGGTGCCGGCAAGTCCACGATCCTCAAGATCATGGCCGGGCTCGACACCCCCAGCAACGGCGAGGCCAAGCTCTCGCCCGGCTACACCGTCGGCATCCTCATGCAAGAACCGGAGCTCGATGAGACGAAGAGCGTCCTCGAGAACGTGCAGGAGGGCGTCGGCCCGATCAAGCAGAAGCTCGACCGCTTCAACGAGGTGTCGGCCGCGATGGCCGAGCCCGACGCCGACTTCGACGCGCTGCTCGCCGAGATGGGCACCCTGCAGGAGGAGATCGACGCGGCCGACGCGTGGGATCTCGACTCCCAGCTCGAGCAGGCCATGTCCGCCCTGCGGACGCCTCCGGGCGACGCCGAGGTCGCGAACCTCTCGGGCGGTGAGAAGCGCCGCGTCGCGCTCTGCAAGCTGCTGCTGCAGAAGCCCGACCTGCTGCTCCTCGACGAGCCCACCAACCACCTCGACGCCGAGAGCGTGCTCTGGCTCGAGCAGCACCTCAGCAAGTACCCCGGTGCCGTCCTCGCCGTGACGCACGACCGGTACTTCCTCGACCACGTCGCCGAGTGGATCGCCGAGGTCGACCGCGGCCGCCTCTACCCCTACGAGGGCAACTACTCGACCTACCTCGAGAAGAAGGGCGAGCGCCTCCAGGTGCAGGGCAAGAAGGACGCGAAGCTCGCCAAGCGCCTCTCGTCCGAGCTCGAGTGGGTGCGCAGCAACGCCAAGGGCCGCCAGGCCAAGTCGAAGGCGCGTCTCGCCCGCTACGAGGAGATGGCGACCGAGGCCGAGCGCACGAGGGTCCTCGACTTCGAGGAGATCGTGATCCCCGTCGGGCCGCGTCTCGGCTCGCAGGTCATCGACGCGAAGAAGCTGCGCAAGCAGTTCGGCGAGCGGGTGCTGATCGACGACCTCACCTTCACGCTGCCCCGCAACGGCATCGTCGGGGTCATCGGCCCGAACGGGGTCGGCAAGACCACGCTCTTCAAGACGATCGTCGGCCTCGAGCCCCTCGACGGCGGAGACCTGCGGGTCGGCGAGACGGTCGACATCTCGTACGTCGACCAGAGCCGCGGCGGCATCGACGCGAACAAGAACCTGTGGGAGGTCGTGTCCGAGGGCCACGACTACATCACGGTCGGCAAGACGGAGATCCCCTCGCGGGCCTACGTCTCGCAGTTCGGCTTCAAGGGCCCGGACCAGCAGAAGAAGGCCGGGGTCCTCTCCGGCGGTGAGCGCAACCGCCTCAACCTGGCCCTGACCCTCAAGCAGGGCGGCAACCTCCTCCTGCTCGACGAGCCCACCAACGACCTCGACGTCGAGACCCTGGGCAGCCTCGAGAACGCGCTGCTCGAGTTCCCCGGCTGTGCCGTGGTCATCACCCACGACCGGTGGTTCCTCGACCGGATCGCGACGCACATCCTCTCGTGGGAGGGCCTGAACGACGACGGCACCCCCAACTGGTACTGGTTCGAGGGCAACTTCGAGTCCTACGAAGAGAACAAGATCGAGCGTCTCGGCGCCGACGCGGCGAAGCCCAGCTCCGCCACGTACCGCAAGCTGACGCGCGACTGAGATGGCCCGCCTGCACGTGCCGACCCGGGTCCGGTGGAGCGACCTGGACGCGTACCGGCACGTGAACAACGCGTCGATGCTGCGCCTCCTCGAGGAGGCGCGCATCGACGCGTTCTGGGTGTCGGACGGCACGGTCGGCGAGACGTCGGGCGCCGCCGTGCTGGACGGCCGGCCGGACGCCGCAACGATGACCCTCATCGCGCGACAGGAGCTCGAGTACCTGGTGCCGGTGCCGTACCTCCGCGCGCCCCTCGACGTGCAGATCTGGATCGGCCGTCTCGGAGGCGCCAGCCTCGAGGTCTGCTACGAGGTCTGGTCGCCCGCGGCGGTCGAGCCCGTCGTGCTCTACACGAAGGCGTCCACCTCGATCGTCCTCGTCGACACGGCGTCGGGGACGCCGCGACGCATCACCGACGACGAGCGAGCAGCCTGGACGCCGTTCGTCGAGGATCCGCTGACGTTCCGTCGCCGCTGACCGGGGCCGTGAGCCGTCGATCGCGGCCCTCGACCGCGCTCGACCGGGTCAGGCGCGGGGGACCCGCACCATCCCCTCCTGGGCGACGCTCGCGACGAGCGTGCCGGCGCGGTCGTAGATGCGCCCGAGGGACAGCCCGCGGCCACCGACGGCTGTCGGGGACTCCTGCACGTAGAGCAGCCACTCGTCGACGCGGGCCGGGCGGTGCCACCACATGGCGTGGTCGAGGCTCGCGACCTTGAGCCCGGGCGTCACGAGCGGCACGCCGTGGCGCCGGTAGATCGGCTCGAGCAGGGTGTAGTCGCTGGCGTACAGCAAGGAGGCGCGGTGCAGGTCGGGGTCGTCGGGCAGCGTCCCCGTCGCGCGCAGCCACACGGCCTGGTGCTCGACCCGCGCGCCCTCGACGCTGAAGTAGACCGGCGACGGCACGTGACGCATGTCGAACGCACGATCGGCCGCCCAGGCCTGGGCGATCGGGTGGTCGACGGCGCCGAGCAGCTCGGCGTCGCTCGGCACGTCCTCCGGCTCGGGCAGGCCGTCGGGCATGGCGACCTGGTGCTCGAGGCCGTCGTCCGGCGTCTGGAAGGACGCGATCATCGAGAAGATCGGCAGTCCGTCCTGGGACGCCTGCGTCCGGCGGGTGGCGAACGACCGACCGTCGTGGATGCGGTCGACCGTGAACGTGATGGGGATCGTGAGGTCGCCCGGCCGGAGGAAGTACCCGTGCAGCGAGTGGACGGGTCGGTCGCCGACGATGGTCCGCTGGGCGGCGACGAGCGCCTGCGCCATGACCTGCCCGCCGAAGACCCGGCCGAGCGGCTCGGGCTGCGACGTGCCGGTGAAGACGTCCTGCCCGCCGACGATGCCGGCCGGGGCGAGGTCGAGGGTGGCGAGCAGGTTCTGCAGGGGATCGGCGCTCATCCGATGTAGTTTAGGGGGCCGATGAGCCGTACATTCGCCCTCCCCGATTCCCTGTCCCTCAGCGACCTCGCGACCTTCCTGGGCCGTGCCGGCCGTGTCGAGGACGGCTCCGTGCGCCTCGTCGCCGGCTCCGGCGTCCTCGCGGTGTACGCCGCCGTCTTCTACCCGCTGGGGCTGCTCGACTCGAGCCCGACGGTGCTGGGCCTCCGCACCTTCCAGCTCGACGACGCCCCCGAGTTCGACGCGGTGGTCCCCGTCCGCTCGCTCAAGGAGCGGCTCGTCCGGCTGCAGAACGACGTCGTCGACCCGACGGCGCCCGTGACGGTCACCCTGCCGATCGAGGTCGCGACGGTCACCTGGGCGGCGATCTCGCCGCCGCGCGGCGGCTGGGTGCCGAAGGGCGCCGCCGACGCTCCCTCGCTCGACGCCGCGGCGACGGCGGGCATCGACGAGATCGCCTCCGCCCTGCCCGAGAACGCGGGCGAGCAGATCGTCCACCGCGTGCGGTCCGAGGTGTGGTCGCGCCCGGTGGACGGCGTCGAGGCCGTCCCGGCCGGGGCCGCGTTCGCGGCGCTCAGCCTCGGGTTCCTCGGTGACGGCGAGGCGGTCTCGCTCTACGAGACGGGTGCCTGGACCCGGCTGACGACCAGCCGCGGGCACGTGCTGGTCAAGCGCCGGGGGCGTTGACCATGGCGTGGGCCGCCCGGTCGAGGTAGGCCCACAGCGTCGCGTCGTGGAGGGGCGAGAGCTCGAGCTCGTCGACCGCGGTGCGCATGTGGTGCAGCCACCGGTCGCGCGCCTCCGGCGTGACCGTGAACGGCATGTGCCGCATCCGCAGCCGCGGGTGCCCACGCTCGTCGCTGTAGGTGGTCGGGCCGCCCCAGTACTGTTCGAGGAACCCGGCGAGGCGCTGGATCGCGCCCTCGAGGTCGTGCTCCGGGTACATCGGCCAGAGGACGTCATCGGTCTGCACGCCCTCGTAGAAGCGGCGGACGAGCCGCTCGAAGGTCGGCCGGCCGCCGATCTGCTGCCAGAAGTTGCCCTGAGCGTCGTCACGCCCCGCGCCGCTGCGCAGGGTGATCGGCTGGGAGGCGCCCGCAGGAGGCGGGCCGAGGGGGAGGTCGGTCACGAGCGCTTGCCCTTCGAGGGTCGGACGTGCGGGGTGGGCACGGTCTGCGGCGGGCGGGCGCCCTGCACCGAGGAGGCGCCGTCGAAGCCCGTGAGGACGACGCTGCTGAGCGAGGGGAGCGTGATGCCCAGCTCGTCAGTCGCCTTCTTCAGGCGCGACCGCAGCTCGCGGTCGACGTTGTCGCGCTCGGACGACCGGGTCTTGGACACGATGCGGATGACGACGTGCTCCTCGGCGATCGATTGCAGGCCCCAGACCTCGGGGGCGTCGATCATGCTGCGCCCCCACTTCGGCAGCGCCGCCATGTCGGTGGCCGCCTTGAGCATGGCCGCCTGGACCGTGTCGACGTCGGCCTCGTAGGGCACGGCGAGGTCGATGACGACCCGGGTCCAGCCCTGCGACATGTTGCCGACCCGGAGGATCTCGCCGTTCCGGACGAACCAGAGCACCCCGTTGACGTCGCGGATCTGGGTGACGCGGATGCCCACCGCCTCGACGACCCCGGTCGCCGGCCCGACGTCGACGACGTCGCCGACCCCCAGCTGGTCTTCTGCGACCATGAAGATGCCGTTCAGCAGGTCCTTCACGATGTTCTGCGCGCCGAAGGCGAGACCGGCGCCGACCACGCTGGCCGCGCCGACGATCGCGACGACGTCGAAGTTCAGCTCGCCGAGCACGAGGACGAGCGCGACGCCGGCGATCAGCACCGTGACGACGTTGTTGAGCACGCTGCCGAGCGTGCGGGTGCGCTGCACGACGCGGACCGCCTGCAGGGGCGAGGCGATCAGGGCCTGGGTGTCGTCGACGTTCTGCTTGCGCTTGATGCCGTTGACGACCTGGTCGACCACGCGGCGGATCATGAAGTGCAGCGCGACCCGCAGCAGCACCGCGACGACGATGATCGCGAGGATGCGGATGGGCACGCCCCACATCGCCCAGAAGGCTGCCCAGTCGAACTCGACGGGAGGGGTGTCGGTGGGGGCCGCAGCGAGGAAGTCGATCATCCCGTCAAGCTTCGCACGAGCCGCCGACGCCGGCCGAGAGCCGCCTGGACGCGAGAACGGCGGACCCTG
This sequence comes from Frigoribacterium sp. PhB107, assembly GCF_003751515.1. Classification (NCBI taxonomy): domain Bacteria; kingdom Bacillati; phylum Actinomycetota; class Actinomycetes; order Micrococcales; family Microbacteriaceae; genus Frigoribacterium; species Frigoribacterium sp. PhB107. The sequence continues at coordinate 1,090,164 of NZ_RJKU01000002.1, forward strand.
TGAACAGGGCCCGCCGTCCGACGGTGACGCAGGAGGCGCGCAGGGACCCCGAGGGACGCCCGCGCCGCTGACTAGCGCGCGTCGACCGCCTGCACGCGCAGGGCGCGCTCGACGCCCGAGAGGCTCTCGACCACGATGCGGCGGAGCGCCGGAACGTCCGGGTTCGCGTCGAGCCAGGCGCGCGTCGCGTCGACCAGCTGCTGGTCGGCGAGCCCGGCCGGGTAGAGGCCCGAGACGAGCGTGTCGGCGATGTGGTAGCTGCGCGACTCCCAGATTCCCGTGATCGACGAGAAGTAGCGCTCGACCACGGGCTGCAGCACGGCCGGGTCGTTCGTGTGCTGGAAGCCCTGGGCGGTCGCGCGCACGATGGCGTTCGGCTGCTCGGCGCTGTCGACGACCGACGCGAAGGCGGCGAGCTTGCCCTCGGCCGTCGGGATCGCCGCGCGGGCGCGGGCGGCGGCCTGGGCGCCGTTGGCGGTGTTGTCCGCCTCGAGCGCGGCGTCGATCTCGGCCTCGCCGGCGACGCCGACGAGCACGAGGCCCTCGAGCAGCTCCCAGCGCAGGTCGGTGTCGACCTCGAGCCCGTCGAGCGCCAGCGACCCGTCGTGCAGGGCACGGAGCGCGTCGGCGTGCGCCGGGGTCGACGCAGCGGCGGCGAAGAACTTCACGAACTGGAACTGAGCGTCCGACCCGGCCTCCGCCTCCTTCGCCAGGTCGAGGAGGCGGTCGCCGACCTCGGCGAGCACCTCGGCGCGACGGGACGGCGCCACGTAGCTGCGCGCGGCCTGCACCAGCTGGGTCAGGGTCGTGCGGATCGTCGTCGACTCGGTCTCGCTCGCGATGTTCGACAGCACGAGGCGGACGTAGTCGGAGGGCGAGGTCTCGGCGTCGCGCGTGGCGTCCCAGACGGAGCCCCAGACGAGGGCGCGGGCCAGCGGGTCGGAGATCGACGCGAGGTGCTCGATCGCGGTGGCGAGCGACTGCTCGTCGAGGCGGATCTTCGCGTAGGCGAGGTCGTCGTCGTTGGTGAGCACGAGGGCCCCGCGGCGCTGGCCGACGAGCTCGGGCACGTCGGTGCGGGTGCCGTCGACGTCGATCTCGACCCGGTGCGTCCGCACGAGGGCGTCGCCGTCGAAGTCGTAGAGGCCGACCGCGAGGCGGTGCGGGCGGATCGTCGGGTAGTCGGCCGGCGCCTCCTGCAGGAGGGCGAACGAGGTGATGACGCCGTCGGCGTCCGTCTCGATCTCGGGACGCAGCGTGTTGACGCCCGCGGTCTCGAGCCACTTCTCGCTCCAGCTCGTGAGCTCGCGCCCCGAGGTGGCCTCGAGCTCGACGAGCAGGTCGCGGAGCTCGGTGTTCGAGTGGTGGTGCTTCTGGAAGTACGCGGCGACGCCGGCGTAGAACGCGTCGATCCCGACCCAGGCGACGAGCTGCTTCAGCACCGAGCCGCCCTTGGCGTAGGTGATGCCGTCGAAGTTGACCTGGACGTCCTCGAGGTCGTTGATCGTCGCGACGACGGGGTGCGTCGAGGGCAGCTGGTCCTGGCGGTAGGCCCAGCTCTTCTCCATCGCCTGGAACGTCGTCCAGGCCTCGGTCCACTCGGTGGCCTCGGCCGTCGAGATGGTCGACGCCCACTCGGCGAACGACTCGTTCAGCCAGAGGTCGTTCCACCACTTCATGGTGACGAGGTCGCCGAACCACATGTGGGCTAGCTCGTGCAGGATCGTGACGACCCGGCGCTCCTTGATCGCGTCGGTCACCTTGCTGCGGAACACGTAGGTCTCGACGAAGGTGACGGCGCCTGCGTTCTCCATCGCGCCGGCGTTGAACTCGGGCACGAAGAGCTGGTCGTACTTGTCGAACGGGTACGGGTAGCGGAACTTCTCCTCGTAGTAGGCGAAGCCCTGACGCGTCTTCTCGAAGATGTAGTCGGCGTCGAGGAACTCGGTGAGCGAGCGACGCGTGAAGATGCCGAGGGGGATCGTGCGGCCGTCCGAGCTCGTGAGCTCGCTGCGCACGACGTCGTAGGGACCGGCGACGATCGCCGTGATGTAGCTCGACAGCACCGGGGTGGGCGAGAACGTCCAGGTGGCGACCTCGCCGTCGACCGCGGGCTCGGGCGTCGGCTGGTTCGAGACGACCTGCCAGCGGGAGGGGGCGGTCACGGTGAACTGGAACGTCGCCTTGAGGTCGGGCTGCTCGAAGACCGCGAAGACGCGGCGGCTGTCGGGCACCTCGAACTGCGAGTAGAGGTAGACCTCGTCGTCGACGGGGTCGACGAAGCGGTGCAGGCCCTCGCCGGTGTTCGTGTACTCGGCGTCGGCGACGACCTCGAGCACGTTCTCGGCGGCGAGGTCGTCGAGCTGGATCCGCACACCGTCGTTGACGGCCGCCACGTCGAGGGCGGCGCCGTTCAGCGTGGCCGAGTGCACGGTGCGCGTGAGGGCGTCGATGAAGGTCGAGGCGCCGGGCGTCGCGGTGAACCGGACCGTCGTCGAGCTGCCGAACACCTCGGCCCCCCGGGTCAGGTCGAGCTCGATCTCGTACGACTGCACGTCGACGACGCTCTTGCGCTCCTGCGCCTCGAGTCGGGTCAGGTTCTCTCCGGGCACGCTTGCTCCATCCGTCTTGAGGTGTCGTTCTTGAGGTGACGATGCGGGACTCGTGGTCCCCGGACGAGCCTAGACCGGCCCCCCGACGCCGGGGTGTTCACTGGGGGCATGACCGACACCGTCGCCCCCGCGCCCCACACCTCCGTCGACTTCTGGTTCGACCCCTCCTGCCCCTGGGCCTGGATGACCAGCCGCTGGGTCGACGAGGTCGCTCGTCACCGCGACCTCGACGTGACGTTCCACATCATGAGCCTGGCGGTGCTGAACGAGGGCAACGACGTCAGCGACGAGTACAGGGCGGCCTTCGCCCGGATGCTGCGCTACACGCGCCTCGTCACCGCCGCCGGCGAGCTGCACGGCCAGCAGATCGTGAAGCCCCTCTACGACGCGCTCGGCACGCGCATCCACCCGGGCGGCGAGACCGACGCCGACGTCGTCATCCCCGCCGCGCTCGCCGAGGTCGGCCTGCCCGCGGAGTTCGCCGCCCACGCCGACTCGGACATGTACGACGAGCAGATGCGGGCCAGCCACTTCGACGGCATCGGCCGCGTCGGGCAGGACGTCGGCACGCCCGTGATCGCCGTGAACGGCACCGCCTTCTTCGGACCCGTCATCTCGCCGGCGCCGAGGGGCGAGATCGCCCTGACCCTGTGGGACGGCGTGGTCGCCGCCGCCTCGTACCCGGGCTTCTTCGAGATCAAGCGCACGCGCACGGTCGGCCCGATCTTCGACTGACGCAGGGCCGTGGCCGGGGCCGTCCTAGGATCGACAGCATGCGCATCCACGTGGCGACCGATCACGCCGGTCTCGACTTCAGCAAGACCGTCATCCGTCACCTCTCCGACGCCGGCCACGACGTCACCGACCACGGCCCGACCAGCTACGAGCCGCTCGACGACTACCCGTCGTTCTGCATCGCGGCGGCCCGGGCCGTCGTCCGTGACCAGCGGGCCGGCCACGAGGCCCTCGGCGTCGTCTTCGGCGGCTCGGGCAACGGCGAGCAGATCGCCGCGAACAAGGTCGAGGGCGTCCGTGCCGCCCTGGTCTGGAACGACTCGACCGCGAAGCTCGCCCGTCAGCACAACGACGCGAACGTGATCGCCATCGGCGCCCGTCAGCACACGGAGGCGGAGGCGCTGGCCTTCATCGACGCGTTCGTCGCCGAGCCCTTCAGCCACGACGAGCGCCACGTCCGCCGCATCGCCCAGGTGGGCGAGTACGAGACCACCGGGGCGATCGCCGGGCACCCGGTCGACTGACGACGTAACGTCGGGAGCGGCGGGACCTCCGGGCCCCGCCGCTCCGTCGTCCCCGTCGGACCGGCTCCGGCCGGTCGACCCAGCCAGTGAGGTGCCGCCGTGCCCGAGGGCCATTCCGTCCACCGCATCGCCAACCAGTTCGAGCAGACCTTCGTGGGGAGCCGGTGCGAGGTGAGCTCGCCCCAGGGGCGGTTCGCCGCCGGGGCCGAGAAGCTCGACGGCGCGACGATGGTCGACGCCAAGGCCGTCGGCAAGCAGATGTTCCTCGAGTTCGACAACGGCCTCTGGCTGCACGTGCACCTCGGCCTCTACGGCGCGTGGGACTTCGCGGGCGACATCGCCACGGGCCACTCGATGGCCGAGTCGCGGACTCGTCGGGCCCGCACCCGCAAGGCGGAGGCGGCCCCCGACGACGACGGCGAGGACTCGATGGCGAGCATCGGCGCGCCACGTCGCAGCCGCGTCCGGATGGCCGAGCAGGAGAAGGCCGAGGACGACATCGAGTCGTTCCCGCCCGAGCCCGTCGGCCAGGTGCGGGTGCGCCTGCTCACCGACACGGCCGTCGGCGACCTGCGCGGCCCCACGAAGTGCGAGGTCCTCGACGCCGCCGGGGTCGACACGGCGATCGCCAAGCTCGGCCCCGACCCGCTCGTCGACTCGCCGAAGAAGGGGAGCGACCGCTTCGTCACGACGGTGCGGAAGAAGCGCACCCCGATCGGCCTGCTGCTGATGGACCAGAGCGTCGTGAGCGGCATCGGCAACATCTACCGTGCCGAGCTGCTCTTCCGGGCGCGGCTCGATCCGCACACCCCCGGCAACCAGGTGCCGGAGGACGTGCTGAAGGCGATCTACAAGGACTGGACGAAGCTGCTCCGGAGCGGCGTCGAGCTCGGACAGATGATGACGATGGACGGCCTCACGAAGGCGCAGCACGCGAAGGCCCTGCGCAGCCGGGCCGACCGCCACTGGGTCTACCACCGCGAGGGCCTGCCCTGCCGGGTCTGCGGCACCAACATCGTGATGGAGATGGCCGCGGGTCGGAAGCTCTACTGGTGCCCGGTCGACCAGACTTGAGCCCATGCGCCACACTCCGCACTTCGTGCAGTCCGACGTCGACGAGGTCAAGCGGCTGATCCGCGAGAACCCGTGGGCCACGATCGTCGCCTCGACGGCGGAGGGGATCGTCGCCTCGCACTACCCCGTCGTGCTCGAGGACGACCCTGCCGACCCGGCTGCGATCGTGCTCGTCAGCCACGTGGGCAGGCCCGACGAGCGGTCGCTCGAGCTGGGCGCGGCCGAGGTGATGGTGATCGTCCAGGGGCCGCACGGCTACGTGTCTCCAGGCTGGTACCCCGCCGAGCAGATCATCCCCACCTGGAACCACGTCACGGCGCACCTCTGGGGCACGCCCGAGATCCTGTCGGACGACGAGAACTTCCGCGTGCTCGGCGAGCTCGTCGACCACTTCGAGCGCGTCATGCCCGAGCCGTCGACCCTGACGCTCGACGAAGCGGGCTCGCGCCGTGTCGCCAAGGGCACGGTCGGCATCCGGCTGCGGGTCACCCGGTTCGACGCGCGCGCCAAGCTGAGCCAGAACAAGGCGCCCGAGGTCGTCGACCGCATCGTCGACGAGCTCGAGCACGGGGAGCACTACGCCCAGCCTGCCCTCGCGGCCGAGATGCGCCGGGTCCGCGACCGGTGAGCAACAGCCAGCCGAGCTCCGGGACCGCCTCTGGGCAGGGCACCGGCACCGCCCCCGAGGAGGCGCCTCCCGTCCTCCTGAGGAACGCCCGCCTCACCGGCGTCCACAGCTCGGAGGACGCCGACCGCGTCGACGTCCTCCTGCGCCACGGCGTCGTCGCCGAGATCGGCCAGGGGCTCGCCGTCCCCGACGGCGCCGAGGTCGTCGACCTCGACGGCCGGTGGCTCGGCCCGGGCCTCTGGGACTCCCACGTGCACATGGACCAGTGGGCGCTCGTGCGTCGCCGGCTCGACGTGTCGTCGGCCGGGTCGGCCGCGGCGGCCGCGTCGCTCGTGGGGGAGCGCCTCCGCTCGCAGCCGCCGGCGCCCGGGCAGCCCCTGATCGGCTACGGGTTCCAGGACGCGCTCTGGGCCGACGAGCCGACGCGGGCACTGCTCGACGCCGTCTCCGGCGACGTCCCCGTCGTGCTCGTCAGCAAGGACCTGCACTCCGTCTGGCTCGACTCCCGCGCCCTCGAGGCCCACGGCCACGGCGGCCACCCGACGGGCCTGCTGCGCGAGGCGGACGCCTTCGCCGTGAGCACGGCGGTCAGCGCCGTCTCGGAGGACCAGCTCGACGAGTGGGTCGGCGAGGCCGCCGAGGCTGCCGCCGCCCGGGGCGTCGTCGGGATCGTCGACCTCGAGATGACCCTCTCGGTCGACCGCTGGGCGCGGCGGGTGGCGGCGGGCACGACCTGCCTCCGCGTGCGCGCCGGCGTCTACCCGGCCGACCTCGACGAGGTCGTCGGGCGCGGACTGCGCACCGGAGACGTCGTCCCCTACACGCACGGACTCGTCGAGATGGGGCCGGCCAAGATCATCACCGACGGCTCGCTCGGCACCCGGACCGCGTGGTGCCACGACTCCTACGTGGGCATGGAGGGCGACCCCGCGGCGCGGGGCGTGGCGACGTACGGCAGGGAGGCGCTCGTCGACCACCTGAGACGCGCCTCCTCGGCGGGCCTGGTCCCCGCTGTGCACGCGATCGGCGACGCGGCGAACGCGTCGGCCCTCGACGCTCTCGAGGAGGTCGGCTGCGGCGGCTCGATCGAGCACGCGCAGCTGCTCGACCCGGTCGACGTCGAGCGTTTCGCCCGGCTCGGGATCGTGGCCAGCATCCAGCCCGAGCACGCCATGGACGACCGCGACGTCGCCGACCGGCTGTGGGCCGGACGCACCGGGCGGTCCTATGCGTGGGGGAGCCTCGCGGAGGCCGGGGTGCGCCTGCAGCTCGGCTCGGACGCACCGGTCGCTCCGCTCGACCCCTGGGTCGCGATGGCGGCTGCCGTGTGGCGCGCGAGGGACGGCCGCGACCCGTGGCACCCGGAGCAGCGTCTGGCGGCCCGGACAGCCCTCGCCGCGTCGACCGGGGGCCGGACGAGCGTCGAGGTCGGCTCCGTGGCCGACCTGGTCGTGACGGAGATCGACCCGCTGACCGCGACTGACCACGACCTGCGCACGATGGTCGTCTCGGCGACCCTGCTCGGGGGACGGTTCACGCACCTCACGCACCTCACGCTCCTCACTCCCTGAGGCGCGCAGCTCTGCCGTGCCCGCGACGGGGCAGCGCACGACGGAGGCCGCCGCCCCGAGGGGCGACGGCCTCCGTTCGTCAGGAGGGAGCGGACTCAGCCAGCGACGTGCGCGGCGAGGAACCAGCGGTCCTTCTCGAGGCCGCGCGAGATCTCGATGGCGACGTCCTGGCTGGACGCGTCGAGTTCACCGAGCTCGTCGATGGCCGTGCGGACGGCGACGAGGGAGGCGTCGATCTGGGCGACCAGCTCGGCGATCGTGCGGTCGATCTGGTTGAAGCCGGGCGAGGTCGTCGGGATGCTCGTCTTGGCGGCGACGGTCTCGATGCGGGCGTCGACGGGCAGGCCGAGGGCGACGACGCGCTCGGCGGCGAGGTCGGCCCACTCGCGGGCGTGGTCGACGACCACGTCGATCAGCTCGTGCACGGCGACGAACGCGATGCCGCGCACGTGCCAGTGCGCCTGCTTGCCGTTGACCGACAGTGCGGTGAGGTCGGTGACGATCGGGCTGAGGAACTGGGCGACGCCGGCGGCGACGTCGGGGTCGACGGAACCCTGGGGGACGGTGATGGTGGTGGCGTCGGTCATGGCGGTGTCCTTTCCTAGACGATCTACCCCACGGTAGAGGGCTGAGCGGATTCCGCAAGCAAGCTGAGGCTCGGCTCACCGAGGCCAGCCTCGCCTCACCTGCCCGGGCGGGGGATAACCCCACCGCCCTCTCGGGCGCTGGCACCATGGGACGGTGCCCGCGCCTCCGCGAGGCTCGAGGCATGACCCAGGAGAGCACCATCAGCGCCCCCACGAACCCCTACCTCTCGCCGCCGCCCCCGCCCGGCGGCTACGGGCGTCGCTGGCGTGCGCTGCCGCGCGAGCTCGGCTACGTCGCCCTGTCGGCGGTGCTGGTCGTCGTGATCGGCGGCCTCTCCACCCTCTTCTTCCGGTCGCTCGGCCAGGCCGACAACTCGGTCGTCGGGTTCGTCTTCCTCGCGGTCGTGGTCTTCGCGAGCCTGTGGCTGGCGCGCTGGTTCGGCACGTTCGAGGTGATCCGCCTGCGCTGGGCGATCGACCGGCCCGTGCGTCCCGTCGACTGGACGCCGAACACGACCTGGGGCCGCTCCGACAACCGCGGCGTCCGCGCGCTCTCGGCCTTCGCGAACCCGCACTACTGGCTGTACCTGCTCTACGGCCTCGTGGTGTTCCCGGCTGCGGCCGCCCTCACGACCACGGTCGTCGTGCTGCTCGTCGCGGGCCCCGCCCTGTTGTTCGTCTTCGGCGGCGTGGTCGTCGGCAGCGTTCCTGGCGGCGACGGCCTGCACGCGGTCGTCGGCGGCGGCGGCGGGCTCCTGCTCCTCCTGCTCGGGGCCGTCGTGCTCGCGGGCGTCGTGCTGCTGATGCCCTTCGTCGTGCACGGCTTCGTCGTGATGCACCACGCGATCGCCGCCGCCATGCTCGGCGGCTTCCGCAGCGACCAGCTCGCCGTCGAGCTCGCCGACCGAGAGATCTCGCGCACGGCGGCCCTGTCGGCCGAGGGCACGGCCCTCCGTCGCCTCGAGCGAGACATCCACGACGGGCCGCAGCAGCGTCTCGTGCGCCTGCAGATGGACCTCGCCGCGGCGGCCAGGGCCGTCGACTCCGACCCCGAGAAGGGCAAGGCCCTGATCGAGGAGGCGCGGGCCCAGTCCCGCGAGGCCCTCGAGGAGCTGCGCGCCCTGTCCCGCGGCTTCGCGCCTCCTCTTCTGCTCGACCGGGGCCTGGTCGCGGCGCTCGAGTCGCTCGTCGACCGCGCGGTCATCCCGACGACCCTGCTGGACCGGGTGCCCGCCCACGTCGTGCTGCCCGCGGAGATCCAGCGGAACGCCTACTTCATCGCCTCCGAGCTCGTGACCAACACGGGCAAGCACTCGTCAGCGATCTCGGCCGACCTCGTGCTGCGCACGCGGACCGCTCCCGACGGCCGGGGCACCCTGCTCGAGCTCGTCGTCACCGACGACGGCCAGGGCGGCGCGGGCCTCCGCGACGGACACGGGCTCGCCGGCGTGCAGGAGAGGCTCGTGGGCCTGGGCGGGTTCCTCGACATCTCCAGCCCGGCGGGCGGGCCGACCATCGTGACGGTGAGCATCCCGCTCGTCGACGACTCGCCCACGGAGGTCGAGGCGACCGGTCCGGCTGCTCCCGCCGCGCCGCCCGCTCCCTAGACTGGCGGGGTGCCCGAGCGACCTGTGACCCCCGCCCTGCGCGTCGTCGTCGCGGACGACTCGGTGCTGCTCCGCGAGGGCCTCGTCCGCCTCCTCGACGAGATCGGCGCCGACGTCGTCGGTGCCTACGGCGACGCGGACTCCCTCCTGGCCGAGCTCGACGAGAAGGCGCCCGACGTCGCGGTGCTCGACGTGCGGATGCCCCCGACCCACACCGACGAGGGGGTCCGCGCCGCGATCGAGGCCCGACGCCGCCGTCCCGGGCTCGGCATCCTGCTGCTCTCGCAGTACGTCGAGGTGGCGTACGCCCGCGACCTGCTCGAGGCGGGCAGCGGGGGAGTGGGCTACCTGCTCAAGGACCGCGTCGCCTCCGTGGACGAGTTCGGCGACGCGCTCGGCCGGGTGGCCGACGGCGGCACGGTGCTCGACCCCCAGGTCGTCTCGCAGCTGCTCGGCCGGCGAGGCGACCCGCTCGCCGCGCTGACGCCCCGTGAGCGCGAGGTGCTCGGCCTGATGGCCGAGGGTCGCACCAACGCGGCCATCGCCGCCGCCCTCGTCATCGGCACCGGTGCGGTGGAGAAGAACGTCACCTCGATCTTCCAGAAGCTGTTGCTCGAGGACAGCGGCAGCGACCACCGCCGGGTGCTCGCCGTCCTGGCCTTCCTCCAGCGGTGAGGTCGTGGCGGCGGTCGACCGGCTAGCTGGTCCGCGACCGGTCGCCCTCGGCCGTGCCGTCCGCCGCAGGGCCGGCCTGGAGCAGGTCGCCCCGGGTGCCGCCCACCTCGAGGATCGTCTCGCGCAGCGACTCGCCGACGCGCTGGTACCCGACCGTCGTGGGGTGGATGCCGTCGGGCGACGTCCCGGCCGCGAACACGAGGCCGTCGCGGGCGAAGCCCCAGGGGTCGGTCCAGGTCCAGCCCCTGTCGAGCACGTACCGCTCGAGGGCCCTCTGGTACACGGCGGCGGCGGCGGGCGCCCGGTCGTAGGGCGGGATCGCCGCGACGACGACGTGGCGCGGGGCGACGGTGGCGACGACGGCGTCGTACGAGGCGGCGGACGCGGCGAAGCCGATCCCCTTGCGCACGTCGTTCGTGCCCGACATCAGCACGAGGACGTCGACGTCGGCGACCGGGGTCACCGCCGCGGCCTGCTCCTGGATGGTGCTGCCGCCCTTGGCCCACCCGCCCACCCACTCGACGCCGTCGCCGCGCGCGTACGTCATCCAGGTGTTCGCGTCGAGGCCGTCGCTGAGCAGTCGCCCGCCGCCGGCCGTCAGGGAGTCGCCGACGATGGCGACGCGCACGGCGTCCTCACGGCGCAGGTCGTCCTCGCCTGCGCCACCGCCCGTGACGTCGCCCGGTGAGGCGGAGGCGGCGGCCTGCGGGGCCCCGGTCGGGGCCGACCCGGGGGAGGCGGTGGTCACGCCGGCGCTGCACCCCGTCACGAGCAGGGCGAGGGCCGCGCCCACGAGCGCGGCCCGGGCGGTCTTCGCGCGATCCATCCTCAGATCATGAAGCATCGCGGCAGACGCCCAGTACCGAGACGGCACCGGACGCGCCCCCTCTTCGGGGATGCAACGTCGAGGGCGTCGAGCGACGAGTGACATCGAGAGGAGGATTCATGCACGGTGCCTGCGGCACCGGACGCCGGAGGCGTCGAAGGATCGAGAGGGGATGACGGGAATCGAACCCGCGCCATCAGTTTGGAAAACTGAGGCTCTACCATTGAGCTACATCCCCGTGGGCGGCCTGGGCCGCTCGGGTGTCCACAACTATAGAGCATCTCCGCCAGGGGCTCGAACGGCGTGCCCTGTGGTCGGCTAGACTCCCTCGAGGCTTGTCTCCACCCGACCTCAACGGGACCAACGGAGCTCGCCGTGCCAGGTGATATACGGGGCGTAGCGTAGTGGCTAGCGCGTCCGTTTTGGGGGCGGAAGATCGCAGGTTCGAGTCCTGTCGCCCCGACGATCGTCTACCTGCTGTCTCGGACGTGAGTTCAGCACCACCAACACAGGAGAAGCCCCACATTGGTCCAGACCACCGTTGAGAAGCTCAGCCCCACGCGCGTCAAGCTCAACATCGTCGTCAGCCCTGACGAGCTCAAGCCCAGCGTCACGCACGCCTACGGCCACATCGCGGAGTCGATCAACATCCCCGGCTTCCGCAAGGGCAAGGTGCCGCCGCCCATCATCGACCAGCGCGTCGGTCGCGAAGAGGTCCTGAACCACGCCGTCAGCGAGAGCCTCGACAAGTTCTACCGCGAGGCCGTCTCCGAGACCGAGATCCGCGTGCTGGGCCGCCCCGAGGCCGACGTCGTCTCCTGGCCCGACGTGAAGGACTTCTCGGGCGACCTGACCATCGCCGTCGAGGTCGACGTGCGTCCCGACTTCGACCTGCCCGACTACGAGGGCATCGAGCTCACCGTCGACTCGGTCGAGATCAGCGACGACGAGGTCGAAGAAGAGCTGTCGAACCTGCGCACGCGCTTCGGCACGCTCGTCACGGTCGACCGTCCCGCCACCACCGGCGACTTCGTCCAGATCGACCTCACCGCCACCATCGGCGACGACACCGTCGACACCGCCCAGGGCGTGTCGTACGAGCTCGGCTCCGGCGAGCTCATCGAGGGCATCGACGAGGCGCTCGAGTCGCTCACCGCCGACGAGAGCACCACGTTCGAGTCGAAGCTGCTCGGCGGCGACCGCGAGGGCGAGACCGCCCAGATCGCCGTCACCGTCACCGCCGTCAAGGAGCGCGAGCTCCCCGAGGCCGACGACGACTTCGCGCAGATCGCCAGCCAGTTCGACACCATCGACGAGCTCAAGGGCGACCTGAAGGAGCAGCTGGCCAAGTCGAAGACGTTCGGCCAGGGTGCCCAGGCGCGCGACCAGGTCGTCGAGAAGCTCCTCGAGTCCGTCGAGATCCCCGTGCCCGAGAAGCTCGTCGAGGACGAGGTGCACCGTCACCTCGAGCAGGAGAACCGCCTCGAGGACGCCGAGCACCGCACCGAGGTGACCGAGAGCAGCGAGAAGGCCTTCCGCAACCAGATCCTCCTCGACGCGATCGCCGAGAAGGAAGAGGTCAAGGTCGAGCAGGACGAGCTGACCCAGTACCTGATCCAGGGCGCCGCCCAGTACGGCATGGAGCCCGGCGAGTTCATCAAGGTGCTCGACCAGAACGGCCAGATCCCGGCCATGGTCGGCGAGGTCGCCCGCAGCAAGGCCCTGGCGGTCGTGCTGTCGAAGGCCAAGGTCGTCGACGGCGAGGGCAAGGAGGTCGACCTGTCGGCCTTCACCGCCACCGCGGGCGTCGGCGGCGACGACGACCACGAGGGGCACGACCACGCGTGAGCTGAGCTGACGCGTCGGCGCCGATGAGGCGCTGACGTCGAGAGGGCCGGGTGCTGGTGCACCCGGCCCTCTGTCGTTCCCGGACTGCACCCGCGCCTCCTCGGCTCGGTCTGGTCAGCGAGGGGCGGAAGTTATTGCCGTGGGCGAACAGCCCGGAACCCGTGCGTTCCACCGGATAGATTCGACGACAAGCGACAACGAATGGGAGCTCCACCATGGCCGACGTGACACTGCCCAACAGTGTTTTTGACCGACTTCTCAAGGACCGCATCATCTGGCTCGGTTCCGAGGTGCGGGACGAGAACGCCAACGAGATCGCAGCGAAACTCCTGCTCCTCGCCGCTGAGGACAGCGAGAAGGACATCTACCTCTACATCAACTCGCCCGGCGGGTCGATCACGGCCGGCATGGCGATCTACGACGCCATGGAGTTCGTGCCGAACGACATCGTGACCGTGGGCATCGGCATGGCGGCCTCGATGGGCCAGCTGCTCCTGACGGCCGGCACCAAGGGCAAGCGCTACATCACGCCGAACGCGCGCGTCCTGCTGCACCAGCCGCACGGCGGCTTCGGCGGCACCAGCTCCGACATCCAGACGCAGGCCCAGCTCATCCTCTCGATGAAGCAGCGCCTGGCCGAGATCACCGCTGCCCAGACGGGCAAGACGGTCGAGCAGATCAACGAGGACGGCGACCGCGACCGTTGGTTCACCGCCGAGGAGGCCCTGGAGTACGGCTTCGTCGACCACATCCGCGGCTCGGCCACCGACGTCGTCGGCGGCGCCGGCACGGACCAGTCGTAGACCTCCCTCCCCGATCGTCAGCAGAGAAAGAGACACACTCATGGAACTCCCGATGATGGGCGGCGCGGGCCGACTGCAGACCCCCAGCTCCCGGTACATCCTCCCCAGCTTCGAAGAGCGCACGGCCTACGGGTACAAGCGCCAGGACCCCTACGCCAAGCTCTTCGAGGACCGCATCGTGTTCCTCGGCGTGCAGGTGGACGACGCCTCGGCCGACGACATCATGGCGCAGCTCCTCGTGCTCGAGAGCATGGACCCCGATCGCGACATCACCCTGTACATCAACTCGCCCGGCGGCTCGTTCACGGCCATGACGGCGATCTACGACACGATGCAGTACATCCGTCCGGAGATCCAGACGGTGTGCCTCGGCCAGGCTGCCTCGGCGGCCGCGGTCCTGCTCGCGGCCGGCCAGCCCGGCAAGCGCCTCGCCCTGCCGAACGCCCGCGTGCTGATCCACCAGCCCGCGACCGGCGGGAGCAGCGGCGGCCAGGCGTCGGACATCGAGATCCAGGCGAAAGAGGTGCTGCGCATGCGCACCTGGCTCGAGGAGACGCTGTCGAAGCACTCGAACAAGACGCCCGAGCAGGTCAACCGCGACATCGAGCGCGACAACATCCTGGGCGCCGACGAGGCTCTGGCCTACGGCCTGGTCGACCAGGTGCTGACCTCGCGCAAGAACCAGCCGGCGCTCACGCGCTAGCCGACCACGCGTCGCGAGCACGACGACGGAGCCCCGGGCGAGCTGCCCGGGGCTCCGTCGCGTCCGGGCCGCAGGTCGGTCCCGGAGTGTCGGGGGATCGGGTTAGGCTCGGTGCACGACGTCCGACAGGGGGCGACGACGATCTCGTAGGGAGGCCGGGCATGGCACGCATCGGTGAGAGCGCTGATCTGCTCAAGTGCTCGTTCTGCGGCAAGAGCCAGAAGCAGGTCCAACAGCTGATCGCCGGCCCCGGCGTCTACATCTGCGACGAGTGCGTCGAGCTCTGCAACGAGATCATCGAAGAGCGCCTGGCCGAGGCGGGCGACGAGCCCACGAGCGAGTTCGACCTCCCCAAGCCCCGCGAGATCTACTCGTTCCTCGAGGAGTACGTCATCGGGCAGGACGCCGCGAAGCGCGCCCTCTCCGTGGCCGTCTACAACCACTACAAGCGCATCCGCGCCGCGTCGACGCTGACGGCGGCCGAGTCCCTCGCCGACGAGGTCGAGATCTCGAAGTCCAACATCCTGCTGATCGGCCCGACGGGCTGCGGCAAGACCTACCTCGCGCAGACCCTGGCCAAGCGGCTGAACGTCCCGTTCGCCGTCGCGGACGCGACTGCCCTCACCGAGGCGGGCTACGTCGGCGAGGACGTCGAGAACATCCTGCTCAAGCTCGTCCAGGCGGCGGACTACGACGTCAAGCGCGCCGAGACGGGCATCATCTACATCGACGAGATCGACAAGATCGCGCGCAAGGCCGAGAACCCGTCGATCACCCGCGACGTGTCGGGCGAGGGCGTCCAGCAGGCACTGCTCAAGATCCTCGAGGGCACGGTCGCCTCCGTGCCTCCCCAGGGTGGTCGCAAGCACCCTCACCAGGAGTTCATCCAGGTCGACACGACCAACGTGCTCTTCATCGTCGCCGGGGCGTTCTCCGGCCTCGAGGACATCATCTCCAACCGTGCGGGCAAGCGCGGCATCGGCTTCGGTGCCCCCCTGCACAGCAAGGAAGACGAGGCGGCCCTCTTCAGCGAGGTCCTCCCTGAAGACCTGCACAAGTTCGGGCTGATCCCCGAGTTCATCGGGCGCCTCCCGGTCGTGACGACGGTGACGCAGCTCGACCAGGCCGCCCTGATGCAGATCCTCACCGAGCCGAAGAACGCCCTCGTGCGGCAGTACCAGCGCATGTTCGAGATCGACGGGGTCGAGCTGCAGTTCGAGCACGAGGCCCTCGAGTCGATCGCCGACCTCGCCGTCCTGCGCCAGACCGGTGCCCGCGGCCTCCGGGCGATCCTCGAAGAGGTGCTCGGGCCGATCATGTTCGACGTCCCTTCCGACGACACCGTCGGCACGGTCGTCGTGACCCGCGCCTCCGTGCTCGAGAACGCGGCGCCGACGATCGTTCCCCGTCTCGTGGACGAGCGCGTCGAGAAGTCGGCCTAGTCCCGCCGCCTCCCCGCGCCTCCTGAACGCCCCGGCCCCACTGGTCGGGGCGTTCGCGTGCGTGTCCCCACGATGTCGACGGGGTCAGGCGAGGCCGCGGCGTTCCAGCAGCGGCTCGACCCGAGCGTCGCGGCCACGGAAGTCGCGGTAGGCCTCGAGGGGGTCCTTCGACCCGCCGACGCCGAGCAGACGCGCCCGGAACCGGTCGCCCGCTTCCCTGCTCAGTCCGCCGTTCTCCTCGAACCACTCGACGGCGTCGGCGTCCAGCACCTCGCTCCAGATGTACGAGTAGTAGCCCGCGTCGTAGCCGCCCGAGAAGGTGTGAGCGAAGTACGTGCTCGAGTAGCGAGGGGGCACCTGCGGGCGGTCCAGGCCGACCGCGGCCAGCGCCTCCTGCTCGAACGCCTCGACGTCGTCGACCCGGTCGGCCTGCTCGGGCGACAGCCTGTGCCACGCCTGGTCGAGCAGGGCGCTGGCGAGGTACTCGCTCGTCGCGAAGCCCTCCCCGTAGGTGCGCGAGGCGACGAGCTTCTCGACCAGCTCGCGGGGCATCCGCTCGCCCGTGACGTGGTGGACGGCGTAGTTCTCGAGCACCTCCGGCCAGAGCATCCACATCTCGTTGACCTGGCTCGGGAACTCCACGAAGTCGCGGAACACGTTCGTGCCCGAGAACGACGGGTAGGTGACCCGGGCCAACAGGCCGTGCAGGGCGTGGCCGAACTCGTGGAACAGCGTCGTCACCTCGTCGAGCGTGAGCAGGGTCGGCGAGCCGGCCGCGGGCTTCGAGACGTTGAGGTTGTTGACGACGACAGGCGGCAGGCCGAGCAGGTCCGACTGCGACACGAGCGGGTTCATCCACGCCCCGCCGCGCTTCGAGTCGCGGGTGTAGAGGTCGAGCACGTACAGGCCGACGGGCGCGCCGCCGTCCTCGGTCACCTCGAAGACCCGGGCCTCCGGGTGCGGGCCGACGAGGTCCCGCCGCTCGGCGAACTCGAGGCCGTAGAGGCGGGAGGCGGCGTGGAAGACACCGTCGTGCAGCACGCGGTCGGCCTCGAAGTAGTCGCGCATCGCGGCCGTGTCGACGTCGAAGCGCTCGGCACGGACCTTCTCGGCCCACCAGGTCCAGTCGGAGGCGCGGACCTCGCCGCCGTCGGTGTCGCTTCCGCTGCCGCTTCCCGCCTCGCTCGAGGCGAGCTGGCGTAGATCGGCGAGCTCGGCGGCGGCGTTCCGCGCCGCGGGCACCGCGAGCCGGCCGAGCAGCTCGGCGACGGCTGCCGGGCTGCCGGCCGTCTCGCCCGCCGTCACCCAGGAGGCGTGGTCCGGGAACCCGAGCAGGACGGCGCGCCGGGCCCGCAGCCGGGCGATCTCGAGCACGAGCGCCCGGGTGTCGTGCTCGCCGCCCCGCCGTCCGCGCGACAGGGAGGCGGCCATCACGCGCTCCCGCAGCGCCGGGTCGTCGAGCGACGCCAGCAGCGGGTGCCCGGTGGGCAGCACGAGCGACACGACCCAGGCGTCCTCGAGCCCGCGCTCCCGTGCCGCCTCGGCTGCCGCCCCGAGCTGGCCCTCGGTGAGGCCGCGCAGCTCGGCAGGGTCGTGCACGACGACCGCGAGGTCGTTCGTGTCGGCCAGCAGCGCCTTCTCGAAGCGGGTGGTCAGGGTCGAGAGCTCCTGGTTCAGCCTGCGGAGCACCTCCTTGTCGTCGTCGCCCAACGCGGCACCGGCCCGGCCGAAGTCGGCCACGGTGCGCTCGAGCAGGTAGCGCTGCTCGGCCGTGAGGTCGAGCTGGTCGCTCCTCGCGTCGAGAGCCTCGAGGCGACGCCACAGTCGGGGGTCGAGGCGGATCGCGTCGGCGTGCTCGGCGAGCCGTGGGGCGAGCTCGAGCTCGAGGGCGTCCGTGACGTCGTTCGAGTCGCTCGACGCCTTGTCGAAGAACGCGTGCTCGACGCGGGCGAGGATCCGCCCGCTGTGCTCGAGCGCCTCGAGGGTGTTCGCGAAGGTCGGCTCGGTCGGGTCCGTCGCCATCGCCTCGAGCTCGGCCCGCTGCTGCTCGAGGCCGGCCTCGAACGCCGGCAGCCAGTCGTCGTCGGTGATCTCGGCGAAGGGCGGCAGCGCGTACGGCAGGGAGCTCGGCTCGAGGAACGGGTTCGTCATCCGCCCACACTAGGAGGCTCGCTAGGGTCGGGCACATGAGCGAACCGACCGCACCGCGCGAGCCGACCGCACCGGGCGGACCCGCCGCACCGCGCGCGACGTACACCCACGGGCACCACGAGAGCGTGCTGCGGAGCCACGCGTGGCGCACGGTCGAGAACAGCGCCGCCTACCTCGTGCCGCACCTGCGCCCCGGGCTGTCGCTGCTCGACGTCGGGTGCGGGCCGGGCACGATCACCGTCGACCTCGCCGAGCGGCTCGCCCCGGGGCGCGTCGTCGGGGTCGACGCGGCGGCCGGGATCGTCGCGCAGGCCGCCGGGCTTGCAGCCGAGCGCCGGGTCGAGAACATCGAGTTCGTCACGGCCGACCTGTACGAGCTTCCCTTCGACGACGACACGGTCGACGTCGTGCACGCGCACCAGGTGCTCCAGCACGTAGCGGATCCCGTCGGGGCGCTCCGCGAGATGCGTCGAGTCGCCCGGCCCGGGGGAGTCGTCGCCGTGCGCGAGGTCGACTACCACGGCACCATCTGGGCCCCGGAGTCGCCCGGCCTCGACCGGTGGATGGACGTCTACCAGCAGGTGCACCGCGGCAACGGCGGCGAGCCCGACGCCGGGAGGCGCCTCAAGGGCTGGGCGCTCGAGGCCGGCCTCGAGGCGGTCGTCAGCACCGCCTCCTCGTGGTGCTTCGCCTCTGACGAGGAGCGCACCTGGTGGGGCGACAGCTGGGCCGCGCGCGCCACCGAGTCCGCGTTCCACGGGGACGCGATCGCGAAGGGGGTCGCGACCGACGCGGAGTTGCACGGGATCGCCGACGCGTGGCGCGCGTGGCGGGACGCTCCCGACGGGTGGCTGCTCATGCCGCACGGCGAGATCGTCGCCCGAGCCTGACCCGCGTCTCGGCGAGCGCCTTCCGCAAATGCCGACCTCAGCCCCCTGATAGCGGGAAATCCGGGTACGGGACGGGCTGAGGGGGCTCGACAGTCGGCATTTGCCGAGTTGCGGGGTGCGGGGTGCGGGGTGTCGGGTGCGAGGGGCGACGTGCGAGCAGTGTCGGGGCAGAGCAGGGCAGAGCAGGGCAGAGGCGGGGAACACGGAGAGCGAGAGGGATCCGCGGCCGCGCGAACGGTCTGCAGGGGCAGACCGGGCTCGGCGGGGCGGATCCCTCTCGGACCACGGGGGTGAGGACTCGGAGGTGGGTGCTCGGCCCGGGCTAGTCCTCGTCGGGGGCGTCGTCGGGCGCGTGCACGTGTGCCTCGCCCGTGACGGCGTCCACGCGGATCACCGTGCCGTCGTCGAGCTCGACGACGGGTCGGTGCTCGAGGTACGTGAGCGTCCAGCGCCAGGACGACGCGTCGACGCCCTCGTCGGCGAGCTCGCGCTCGACCTGGGCGACCGCGCCGAGCACGGGGGCGGGGAGGCTGGCCGGAGCCGCGCCTCCCACGCTCCACCGCGTGCCGAGCTGCATCAGGCGCCCGCAGCCGGGGTCGGTGCCGCCGCAGCAGGCGCGACCGCCGCCTCCGGCAGCTCGCCCAGCTCGATCGCGGTCACCGCCAGCGACTCGCCCTCGACGAAGTCCAGCGACTGGATCTTGCCCACGGCGGCCAGGTCGGAGGCTGCCCCGCGGAGCACCTCGAGCTGGTCGGCCGGCGCCGAGATGGTCGCCGAGACGACCGGCGTCTTCTGCGAGGCCTTGGCGTCCGACTTCGCCCGGCGGACGCCGATCAGCGCCTCGCCGACGAGACCGAGCAGGCCGGTGGGCACGCCCACCTCGCCGAGCTCGGCTGCCGTCGGCCAGGAGGCGCGGTGCACGGAGTCGTCGTGCGTCCACGACCACACCTCCTCCGTCGCGAACGGCAGGTACGGCGCCAGCAGGCGCAGCAGGCCGTCGATCGTCGTGCGCAGGGCGAGCACGGCCGAGGCCTGCTCGGCCGGCGTCGTCGCCCCGTAGGCGCGCTCCTTGACGAGCTCGAGGTAGTCGTCGCAGAAGGTCCAGAAGAACTTCTCGGTGACCTCGAGCGCACGGGCGTGGTCGTAGCCCTCGAGCGCCTCGGTGGCGGTCGAGACGACGGCGGCGAACGACGCGAGCAAGTCGCGGTCGAGCGGCTCGGTGATCGAGAACTCGCCCGACGGCAGCTCGAACGAGTACACGAACTTGGCCGCGTTGAGCACCTTGATCGCCAGGCGGCGGCCGATCTTGATCTGCTTCGGGTTCTGCGGGTCGAAGGCCGCGTCGGTGCCGAGCCGGCTGGAGGCGGCCCAGTAGCGGACCGCGTCGGAGCCGTGGTCGTCGAGCATCGCGGCGGGCGTCACGACGTTGCCCTTCGACTTCGACATCTTCTTGCGGTCCGGGTCGACGATGAAGCCCGAGATCGAGGCGTCCGTCCACGGCACCGTGCCGTGCTCGAGCTGCGACCGCAGCGCCGTCGAGAACAGCCAGGTGCGGATGATGTCCTGGCCCTGCGGGCGCAGGGAGTACGGGAACACGAGCTCGAACAGCTCAGGGTCGGCCTCCCAGCCGCCGGCGAGCTGGGGCGTGAGCGACGAGGTCGCCCAGGTGTCCATCACGTCGAGCTCGCCCTGGAACCCGCCGGGCACGCCGCGCTGGGACTCGTCGTAGCCGGGCGCCGGGTCGCTCGACGGGTCGACGGGCAGCGACGCCTCGTCGGGCACGATCACGTCGTCGAAGACGGGGTTGCCGTCGGCGTCGAGGGGGTACCAGACGGGCAGCGGCACGCCGAAGAAGCGCTGGCGCGAGATGAGCCAGTCGCCGTTGAGGCCGTTGACCCAGTTCTCGTAGCGCACGCGCATGAAGTCGGGGTGGAAGCCGACCTCGCGGCCGCGCTCGAGCAGCGACTGCTGCAGGGCCTCGTCGCGGGCGCCGTTGACGATGTACCACTGGCGGGTCGAGACGATCTCGAGCGGCTTGTCGCCCTTCTCGAAGAACTTGACGGGGTGCGAGATCTTGCGGATCTCGCCGATCAGCTCGCCCGAGGCCGTCAGCTGCTCGACGATGGCGGCCTTGGCGCTGAAGACCGTCTTGCCGGCGAGCTGGGCGTAGGCCTCGCGGCCCGCCTCCGACTCGATCGCGGCCGGGGCCTCGCTGACGAAGCGGCCGTCGAAGCCGATCACGGCACGGTTCGGCAGCTGCAGCTCGCGCCACCACACCACGTCGTTCGTGTCGCCGAAGGTGCAGACCATGGCGATGCCCGAGCCCTTGTCGGGCTGGGCGAGGTGGTGCGCCACCACGGGGACCTCGACGTCGAAGAGCGGCGAGCGCACGGTGGTGCCGAAGAGGGCCTGGTAGCGCTCGTCGTCGGGGTGCGCGACGAGGGCCACGCAGGCGGGCAGCAGCTCGGGACGCGTCGTGTCGATCAGCACGTCGCCCTCGCCGTCCGTGCGGTGGAAGGCGAGCTTGTGGTACGCGCCCGGCACCTCCTTGTCCTCCAGCTCGGCCTGCGCGACCGCGGTGCGGAAGGTGACGTCCCACAGGGTGGGCGCGTCGGCCTGGTAAGCCTCGCCGCGGGCCAGGTTGCGGAGGAACGCCTTCTGCGCCATCGCCTGCGAGCGGTCGTCGATCGTGCGGTAGCTCTGGGTCCAGTCGACCGAGAGGCCGAGCTTGCGCCAGACGTCCTCGAACTGCTTCTCGTCCTCGACGGTGAGGCGCTCGCAGAGCTCGACGAAGTTGCGGCGCGAGATCGGCACCTGGTCGGCGGCCTTCGCCGACTTGCCGTCGCCGCCCTCGAACGGCGGCGTGAACGACGCGTCGTAGGGGAGCGACGGGTCGCAGCGCACCCCGTAGAAGTTCTGCACGCGACGCTCGGTCGGCAGGCCGTTGTCGTCCCAGCCCATCGGGTAGAAGACGCTGGCGCCGCGCATGCGCTCGAAACGCGCCTTGACGTCGGTGTGCGTGTAGCTGAAGACGTGGCCGATGTGCAGGCTGCCCGACGCGGTCGGCGGCGGGGTGTCGATGGAGAACACGGAGGCGCGGGTCGCCTGGTCACGGTCGAACCGGTAGGTGCCCGACTCCTCCCAGACCTGGCCCCAACGGGCCTCCAGCCCCTCGAGGGCGGGCTTCTCGGGCATCGGTGACGTCATGGGCTGCTCCGGTTCTGTGGGCGGCGCCGTGTCGGTGGGGAGGCGCCTGGTTGTGGGACTGCCCCAGTGTACGCGCGGCGGGGACGGCGGCCGGGGCGACGACGAGGGGCGGCGACAGGGCGGCTGCGGAGGAGGCGTCATGGTCGTCGTCGACGAAAAGTGCGGTCAGGGCACTGTTGCGACCACTGCACTGGATCTGACATGCCGGTCTCTGTTAGCCTCGTCCGGTTTTGCCCGACACCGTGGTCGCGCTCCGTCCGACCACCCGGAGGTATCCCGACACATGGCCTTACGCAAGAACGACACCCGCAAGAACAGCCCGGAGGCCGCGCGCCGCGAGCTCACCACGGACGACGTCACCGTCGTCGAGGAGTCGATGCTCAAGCGCGCCGTCAGCGCCGCCGCGCTCGGCAACGCCATGGAGTGGTTCGACTTCGGCGTCTACGCCTACATCACCACGACCATCGCGCAGGTCTTCTTCCCGCCCGGGAACGACGCCCTCAACATCCTCTTCACCTTCGGCACCTTCACCGCGGCCTTCGTGGTCCGCCCGATCGGCGGCGCGTTCTTCGGGCCGCTCGGCGACCGCATCGGCCGGCAGAAGGTGCTCGCCATGACCATGATCCTGATGGCCGCGGGCACGCTGGCGATCGGCCTCATCCCGTCGTACGCGACCATCGGCATCTGGGCCCCGATCCTGCTGCTGCTGGCGCGCCTCCTGCAGGGCTTCTCGACCGGCGGCGAGTACGGCGGTGCCGCGACCTTCATCGCCGAGTACTCGCCCGACAAGCGCCGCGGCTTCATGGGCTCGTGGCTCGAGTTCGGCACCCTCGGCGGCTACGTGCTCGGCGCCTCCCTCGTGACCGCCCTGCAGCTCGGCCTGAGCGAGGAGGCGCTGCTCGGCTGGGGCTGGCGCATCCCGTTCATCGTCGCCGGGCCGCTCGGCCTGATCGGCCTCTACCTGCGCCTCAAGCTGGAGGAGACCCCGGCGTTCCAGAAGCAGCAGGCGGAGGCGTCGGAGCGCGAGCACCAGAAGGTCCCGTTCCTCAAGCTCTTCCGTGAGAACTGGCGTGCGCTCATCGTCTGCGTGGGCCTCGTGCTGGTCTTCAACGTGACCGACTACATGCTGCTGTCGTACATGCCGACCTACCTGACCAACACCCTCGGCCGCGACGCCACGAGCGGGCTGCTCTTCATCATCGTGGTGATGGTGCTGATGATGCTCGTCATCACGTTCGGCGGGCGGCTCAGCGACCGCTTCGGTCGCCGGCCCGTGCTCTTCGCCGGCTGCATCGGGTTCCTGGTGCTGTCGTTCCCGGCGCTCCGCATGGTGCAGAGCGACAACGGCGTCCTGTCGTTCGCGGGCCTGCTCGTGCTCGGCCTCGTGCTCGTCACCTTCACGTCGACGATGCCCTCGACGCTGCCCGCGCTGTTCCCGACGATCATCCGCTACGGCGCCCTCGCGATCGCGTTCAACGTGTCGGTGTCGCTCTTCGGCGGGACCACCCCCCTCGCCACGGAGGCGCTGGTCGTCTGGGCAGAAGGCCGCGGCTTCGGCTGGGCCCACGACATCCCCGCGTTCTACCTGATGGCCGCCGCGGTGATCGGCCTCGTCGCCGTCTCGTTCACCAAGGAGACGGCCAACGAGCCGCTGCTCGGCTCGGGCCCGTCCGTCGCGACCGACGCCGAGGCCCAGGAGCTGATCGCCGCGTACTCGGACGAGTCGAGCGACGTGTCGAAGTCGGACTGGGCGCTCGCGTTCGCGGAGTCGGGACCGATCCAGGTCGTCCGCCCGCCGGCCGACGACGAGGCGTCCGCGAAGGCCTAGCGCCCCGCGTCCCCCTTCACGTCGAGACCCCTCGGACGCGCGCGCACCCGCGTGCGCGGCGAGGGGTCTCCGTGGTTCTCGGGGTGTCGGCGCAGCGGCGCGGCGCAGCGCGGCAGGGCGGCCCCGCGCTAGGGGCGCGCCGCGAGCAGGGCCCGCGTGTGCTCGTGCCGGGGAGCCGCGAACACCTCGGCCGTCCGGCCCTGCTCGACGACCCGCCCGTGCTGCATCACCGCGACGCGGTCGGCCATGTGCCCGACGACGTCGAGGTCGTGCGAGATGAGCAGGTAGGCCAGGCCCTCCTCGCGCTGCAGGTCGTCGAGCAGGTCGAGCACCTGGGCCTGCACCGAGACGTCGAGGGCCGACACCGGCTCGTCGCAGACGATGACCCTCGGGCGTGCGGCCAGGGCGCGGGCGATCGCCACGCGCTGCCGTTGACCTCCCGACAAGGAGGCGGTGCCCCGGTCGGCCAGGTCGGCCGCGAGCCCGACCCGGTCGAGCAGGGCGACCACGTCGCGACGGAGGGCGCCGCTGCCGACGCGCGTGCGGTCGCCGCCCGTGAGCGCGTCGGCGAGCAGCCTGCCCACCGGCAGCCGCGGGTCGAAGGAGCTCGCCGGGTCCTGGTAGACGGCGCCCAGCAGCCGGCGTCGGGCACGGCGGTCCCGTTCGTGCAGCGGTGTCCACGGCTCGCCGAGCAGTTCGACCGTGCCGGCGTCGGGGGCGTCCAGCCCGAGCAGGAGGCGCGCGGTCGTCGTCTTGCCGCTCCCGGAGGCGCCCACCAGGCCGAGCGTCTCGCCCGCGCGCAGCTCGAGGGAGACGCCGTCGACGGCGACCCGGTCGGGCACCGCGCCGCGCGCCGGGAACACGCGGCGGAGGCCGCTTGCGGAGAGCACGACGGGCGCGGCCGGCGTGTCGAGCGCCCGTGCCGCCGCCGTTTGCGCTTCGGCACGCGATGAACTGCGTTCCGGACGATGAACCGGGACATGCCCCGGTTCATCGTCCATAACGCGGTTCACGGAGGACGACACGGCACGAGTCGGCGCCTCGGCGGCTGGCGCGGGCTGATCCGCGTCCGGCGGCGTGCCGGCGCTCGCGGCAGCCGGCGCGGACAGCCGCGCGCCGCGGGGCGCCCCGGCAGGCAGGGCCGCGACGAGCATGCGCGTGTACTCGTGCTCGGGCGCGTCGAGCACCTCGGCCGTCGGCCCGGTCTCGACGACCTCGCCCGCCCGCATCACGACGACCCGGTCGGCGAGTCGGCGCACGACGCCGAGGTCGTGGCTGATCATCAGCACGGCCGTCCCCCCGTCGCGCAGCGCGCGCAGCCGGTCGACGACGACCCGCTGCACCTCGGCGTCGAGCGCTGTGGTTGGCTCGTCGGCCACGACCAGCTCGGGCCGGACGGCGAGGGCTGCCGCGATCAGCGCCCGCTGGCGCAGCCCGCCCGACAGCTCGCCCGAGCGGGAGCCGAGCCGCGCCTCCGGGTCGGGCATGCCCACCTCGACCAGCGCCTCCAGGGCCCGCTCCCGCCGCTGTCGGGGCGTCAGGCGGGTCTGCAGCCGGAGCGCGTCGTCGATCTCCCGGCCGATCGGGCGGAGCGGGTCGAGCGACACGAGCGCGTCCTGCAGCACGAGGCCCACCCGCGCGCCGCGCACGCGACGCCAGGCGCGCTCGCCGAGGCCCGCGAGGTCGGTCTCGCCGAGCGTCAGCCGGCGGGAGGCGACCGTCCCGCCCGTGAGCCCGAGCAGCGCGCGCGCGGTCACGCTCTTGCCCGACCCCGACTCGCCCACGATCGCGACGCACTCGCCGGCCGCGAGCGTGAACGAGACCCCGTCGACGACCGTGCCGGAGCCGAACGACACGCGGAGGTCGTCGACGACGAGGAGGGGAACGGAGGCGGTCACGAGGCTCCTCCGCCCCGGCGCGCGAGCCCCCGGCCGAGCACCGTCGCCGAGGCGGCGGTCAGCACCACGGCGAGCCCGGGGAACACCGTCATCCACCACGCGCTCGTGACGTACAGGCGGCCCGCCGAGAGCATGGCGCCCCACTCCGGGGCGGGCGGCGGCGCGCCGAGGCCGAGGTAGCTGAGCGACGACGCCCAGACGACGGCCTGGCCGAGGCCCAGCGTCGCGAGCACGACGACGGGCGCGAGGGCGTTCGGCAGCACGTGCCGCCAGAGCACGGTCGCGGGGCGGCGGCCCAGCACGACCGCGGCCTCGACCATGGCCGAGCGCCGGACGCGGACGACCTGGCTCCGCACGATGCGCGCGTAGCCCGGCGCGGTGGCGAGGCCGACCGCGACGGTCGCGGGGAGGGCGCCCGGCCCCGTGAACGCGATGACGACGAGCGCGAGCAGGAGGCCCGGCAGCGCGAACATGACCTCGAGGAGGCGTGACACCGCCACGTCGGCGACGCGCCCCGGCAGGCGCCCGCCCCCGAAGCCCGCAGCCACGCCGAGGAGGACGCCGAGGCCCGTGCCGATCACCGTCGCGGCGGCCCCGATCGCGAGGCTGGCGCCGGCTCCGTGGACGATGCGGGTCCAGATGCCGCGGCCGGACTCGTCCGTGCCGAGGGGGTGCGCGAGCGAGGGCGCCGTGAACGCGTTCGTCGGCGAGACGGCCAGGGGATCGGCGGGGGCGAGCAGCCCCGGCGCGATCGCCGCCACGACGACGAGCGCGAGGGCGACGGCGGCGACGACCTCGGGGACGCGGAGGCGCGGGCGAGGCGATCGGGTGCGGAGCCGGCCACGCGCCGGCCGGGTGCTCGACACGACGCTCACGACGCCCGCGCCCGAGGGTCGACGAGCCGCTCGGCCAGGTCGCCGAGGGCCACGACGACCACGTACGAGAGCGCGGAGGCGAGGGCCACGCCGGTGACGAGCGGGATGTCCCGCAGCGTCACGGCCCCGAGCAGGGTGCGGCCGAGGCCGGGCCGGGCGAAGACCGACTCGACGACGACCGCCCCGCTCAGCAGCGAGCCGAAGGCCCAGCCGGAGAGGGCCAGGCCGGGCAGGGCGGCGTGCCGCAGCAGGTGCCGCCCGAAGAGCCCGGAGGTCGACTCGCCCCGGGCGCGGGCGGAGAGGGCGAACGGCGACGAGGCCGCGTCGAGCAGGGAGTCGCGCGTCACCTGGCCGAGGAACCCGGCGACGGGCACGGCCAGCGTCACCACCGGCAGCACGAGGCCGATCGGGGTGCCCGTGCTCACCGGGGGCAGCAGGCCGAGCTGGGTGCTGAGCACCAGCACGAGCACGCTGCCGAGCCAGAAGTGCGGCACCGCGGCCGCCACGACCTCGAGGCCGGACGAGACGGCGGCGGCGACCCGGCCGCCCAGCGTGGCCCACCAGGCGGTCCCCAGCGCGATCAGCCAGGCGACGGCGAGCGCGCACGCCGCCAGCACGACCGTGCCGGGCAGCTGGTCGAGCAGCAGCGCGCCGACGTCCGTGCGGAGCGAGTACGAGGTGCCGAGGTCGCCGGTCGCGAGACGGCCGAGCTGGGCCAGGTACTGCAGGAGGAGGGGGTCGTCCAGCCCGTACTGCTCGCGCACCAACGCCAGCGCCTCGGCCGACGCCTGCGACCCCGGACCCCCGAGGATCGCCTCGGCGGGGTCGCCGGGCACCAGCCGGATCGCGAAGAAGACCATGGTCGCGACCGCCCAGAGCACGACCACGCCGCCGACGACGCGACCGGCCAACCACCGGGCCGCCGCTGCCGCGCGCCCGCGCCTCCTCCGCTCCGTCCCCGCGAGCGACGGCGAGGACGCGTCGTCGGTGGTGGGGGGAGCGGTCGAGGAGGCGCGGCTCGCCGCGGCGTCGCGCCCCGGCTCAGTCGGTACGGGAAGCGTCATACAGGGTGACGGCCGAGACCGGCGGCAGGGCGCGGACGCCGGTCACGGACGAGCGCACGAGGTAGTGGTTCTGCTGGTCGTAGAGCGGCAGCACCGTGTAGCTCTCGAGGACGATCTCCTGTGCCTGCTGGTAGAGGTCGGCCCGCTCGTCGGGGTCGCTCGTCTGCGCGGCGTCGGTCAGCAGCTGGTCGAGGTCAGGATCGCTCAGCTGCGCCAGGTTGGCGAAGTAGCCGCTCGGCGCGGGCGTGATGCCGGCCGTGTCGTAGAGGATGCGCAGCACGTCGGGTCCGACCTTCGTGTACGGAGCGCTGACCAGGTCGTAGTCGTTCTCGGCGAGGGCGCCGTACCAGCTCGACAGGTCGAGGGGAGACAGCACGACCTCGATGCCCAGCTGCTTCGCGCCGGCCTGGATCTGCTCGAAGAGCGACTGCTCGGCGGGGATCGACTGGTTCGTGCTCACGGGGAACTCGAGGGAGAGGCGCTCGCCGCCCTTGGTGCGGTAGCCGTCGGAGTCGCGCTCCGTCCAGCCGGCCTCGTCGAGCAGGTCGCCGGCGGCGTCGGGGTCGACGTCGAACAGCGACTCGTCCGAGTACGCGAGCGGCTCGACGCTCGAGAGGGGCGAGTACGACCGCTCCGCCGTGCCGAAGAAGAGCGAGTCGATGCCGTCGTTCACGTCGACCCCGGTGATGAAGGCCTGACGCACTCGCTCGTCGTCGAAGGGCGCCTTGCCCGAGTTCAGCTCGATGCGGTTCGCGGCGCCGGGGCGGGGCGCGTCGATCTCGTCGAGCGAGTCGTCCTTCTCGGCGGCGACGAGGGTGTCGGGCTGGACGTTGTCGATCACGTCGACCTGCCCGGCCTGGAGGGCCGCGTAGCGGGCGGCGGAGTCCGGGACGAAGCGCCAGACGACCTCGTCGAGGTGGGCGGGGCCGTCGTGGGAGGCGTCGGCGGGCGGCGACGAGTAGTCGTCGTTGCGGCTCAGCACCACGCGGTCCTGCTTGGTCCAGGACTCGACCACGAAGGGGCCCGTGCCGACCGGCGACTCGCAGTTCGCCTCCTGGGAGCGCTCGAGCGCCTCCGGCGACTCCATGGCGAGCCACGGCTGCGTCAGCGACTCGAGCAGCGCGCTGTCGGGCTCGCTCAGGTCGAAGCGGGCGGTCCGGGCGTCGACCGCCTCGACGCCGGTGACCTTCTGCAGGGCGAGGTAGCCGGTCGACGAGAGCGTCTCGGGATCTTGCAGATGCGCGACGTTCGCGGCGACGGCTGCCGCGTCGAAGGGTGTGCCGTCGGTGAACGAGACGCCGTCGCGCAGGGTGAAGGTCCAGCTGAGGCCGTCGTCCGACTCCTCCCACGAGTCGGCGAGCCACGGCACGATCTCGCCCGCCGAGTCCTTCGACACGAGCGACTCGAGGTACTGCGTCGAGACGAGAGCCTGAGGGTAGTTGCCGCCGACGTGGGGGTCGAGGCAGGTGGGCTCGGCGTCGCCCGTGGCGTAGGTCAGGGTGCCGCCGGCCCGCGGGGTCCCGTCGTCGGACGAGTCGCCGCCGGGGGCGCAGCCCGCGAGCAGCAGGGCGCCGGCCGAGGCGAGGGCGAGCAGGGGGAGTGAGCGCGTGCGCATGGGGCTCCGGAGGTGTGCGGCGAGGTGGGTTGGTTTGTTGAACTGGGTACAACAAGGCCGTGGACGAGTCTAGCGGCATGATTGACCCCATGTCAGACGAGACGACGTCCCGCAGCGCCCGGCCCTCGGGACGGCCGCGACGGTCGTCGGCCGACGTCCTCGCCGACGCCGCGGCCGAGCTGTTCCTCGAACAGGGCTGGTCCCGCACGACGGTGGACCAGATCGCGCAGCGGGCAGGGGTGAGCCGCGGCACGTTCTTCAACTACTTCGAGTCGAAGGCGGACACGTTCTGGCTCGACCTCGACGCGACGGCGGCGGGCCTCGGGGACGCCCTCCGCGCCTCCTCGGGCACCTCGCCCGTGCGGCGGGTCGAGGCCGCGCTCGTGCAGCTCGCCGCCGCGCACCCTGCCGACCGTGTGCCGTGGGCCCTCACCCAGTCGGAGGCGATGGGCCTCGGCGACGACCTCGTGTCGTCGGCGGCCGTCCGCCTCGTGCGGATCCGCGCGACGGTCGCGTCGTTCCTCTGCGAGACCGCCGACGCGCCGCGCGGGGACGTCGGGGCCGAGGTGGCGGCGTCGGCGCTGCTGGCGGCGGCGGCCACCGCCGTCGTCACGTGGGCGCGGACGGGCGTGCGCCGACGACCACTCGACGAGGAGGTGGCGGCGGCCCTGGCTCCCGTGGCCGACGGCCTCGCGCGCACCGACCGCCTCGCGGACGGCTAGGCCGTGGGGGTGGAGGCGGTCGAGGGCGAGACGGGGGACAGCACGTCGTCGAGCTGGGCGCGCTTCGGGAACACCCACTTGTTCATCGCCCAGTAGCGGAAGACCATCGCGAGCATCGTGCCGATGACGGGGCCGCTGACGAAGTCCGCGATCTCCTGGGTCGTGCGTGAGACCTGGGGCACCTCGAAGCCGAGACCATAGCGCGACAGGTACAAGGGGGCCGAGTTGATCGCGACCCCGATGACGCTGACGACGACGAAGAGCAGCATCTCCTGGCCGGTGTGGCGGTCGCCGCGGTCGTCGAACGACCACTTCTTGTTCATCCAGTACGACACGACGGTCGCGACGATGATGCCGAGCGACAGCGCGGTCACGGGGTGCTGGGGGATGACGAAGAGCTTGAGCCCGTAGTTGATCACCATGGTGATGACGAAGCCGATGCCGCCGACCACGAGGAAGCGGAGGGCGGAGGGGTGGGCCTTGGCCAGCCGGATCATCGTGCGCACAGATCGACGCTACAGGGGCTCCCTAAGAAGGCGCCGGGCGTTGTCCCCTCCGCGCAGGCGAGTGGTCCGGTCGGTCGGGGAGATGAGGCGGGTCGGTCGGGAGGATGACTTACGGCAACGGTCCGGTCACGGCATGAGGATCGCTCGTCACGTGCCCCTACTGTGAGCGGAGGACGGCCTCACGAGGCCGGGAGCGCCGTGCTCGGGGGTGGGTCGAGGGCACGGCGGCCACCTCGACTCACACGAGAGAGAAGATCATGAAGAACACTGTGTCGGCCGCTGTGGCGCTGCCGACTGCCATCGTCATCGCCCTGGGGGGACTCCTGATGACGACGCCCGCGGCACATGCCGAGACGGCGCCCGTCGAGCAGGCCGACGGGGCGGCCGCCCCCGTCGCGGTCGACGCGCCCAGCGTCGCCGCGGAGCCGGATGCCGCGTCGGACGTCGGGGACGCGACGCCCGCCGAGCCGTCCCCGGAGGAGGGCGACGCAGGGACCGCCGTGGAGGCGCCGGACGCCGAGGAGGTGCCCGACGGCGAGGTCGCGCCTCCTGTCGTCGAGGCGCCTGTCGCCGAGGCACCGGTCGCCGACGGGGGCGTCCTGACGCCCGCGGAGGTGCCGGTCGTCGAAGACGAGGCGGCAGCCGACGAGGCAGCAGCCGCGCCCGGCTTCGAGGTCACGTCCCCGACTGCGGAGGGCGAGCTCGCGTTCCGCGGCGGCGTCGTCGTCACCGGGACCGTCCCGGAGGGCAGCAGCGTCAGCATCGTCGTGAGCAACGGGACGTCGCTCCGGGCTGCGGTCACGGGGACGACCTTCCGCGAGGCGATCGCCATCGACCCCGCTCCGTTCATGGTCGACTACCAGGTGACGGTCACGGCGTCCGCGGCCGACGGGAGCCCGCTCGGCTCGATCGTGCGCGAGGTCCTCGTGCTCGGGCAGCTGGCCTCCGACGCTCCCGTCATCACGTCGCCCGTCGACGGATCGCAGGTGGACGGGGACGTCGTGCCCTTCGGGGACACCGACACGCGGAGGTTCGTCGTCTCGGGGACGGGGACGCCGGGAGAGCTCCTGGACATCGAGCTCTTGATGCTCGACCCCGAGACGGGCTGGGGATACGGGCACGACCCCGTCTCCGTCGGGGCGGACGGCACCTGGTCGACCCCGGTGTGGCTCCCGGTGGGCCTCGCACGCGTCTCCATCGCCCAGCAGTCCTACGACGAGGACGGATTCGCCACGACGCTGCCGTCGGCGTTCGCGAGCATCGACGTGCGGGTCGGGCCGGAACCGGCGCCCGTCGTGCTGGCGCCCTCGGCACCGGCGCCCGTCGTGCTGGCGCCCGTCGTCGCCCCGAGTGCCGTCCGCCCGGCCGCCGTGGTCCCGCGGACGACGTCCTCGCTGGCCCACACGGGCACGGACGAGGCGACCCCGTGGGCGGGAGCGCTCGGCCTCGGGCTGATGCTCGCGGGCCTCGGCGGAGTCGGCGTGGCCCGGCGTCGAGCGCGGCGCGCCTGACGCACGGACACCACGGAGGGCCCGTCTCCTGCTCGGAGGCGGGCCCTCCCGTGTGGCGGAGCAGACGTCAGCGACGCGGCTGCAGGCTCGGCTCGTCCGGCGTCGAGAGGGTGAGCACCGCCTCCTCGACGACGTCGTGCTCCTCCAGCTCGCGCTCGACGCGGCGGAGCGCGACGGCGACGTGCTCCTCGGTGTCGTCACCCGTCATGTCGACGGCGGCGACCAGGTAGAGGCGGCTCGGCCCGACGAACTCCGTGTGCAGGTAGGTGACGCGGGCGATCTCGGGCCGGGCGAGCAACCGCTCGAGCACCGTGGTCTCGAGCTCGTCGCTCGGGCTCTCGCCGACCAGGAACCTGCGGTTGCGGTCGACGAGCACCAGGGCGACGACCCCGAGCAGCACGCCGACGAGGATCGAGCCGACGGCGTCGAACACCGCCGAGCCCGTGACCTGGTGCAGGAAGATGCCGAGGAACGCGATCAGCAGGCCGACGAGAGCGGCGGCGTCCTCGGCGAAGACGGCGCGCAGGGTCGAGTTCGAGCTCCGGAGCACGTAGCGCAGGGTGGGCACCTGCCCGGCCCGGGCGCTGCCGCGGGCCTGGCGGAAGGCCTGGAGGAACGACGTCCCCTCGAGGAGGAAGGCCACGCCGAGCACGACGTAGTTGACGAGGTAGTCCTCCGCCTCCTCGGCAGCGCCGAGCTGGGAGATGCCGTGTTGGATCGACACCACGGCGCCGACGGTGAACAGCCCGAACGCCGCGAACATCGACCAGACGTAGGTCTCCTTGCCGTAGCCGAGCGGGTGGTCGTCGTCCCTCTTCTTCACGCCCCGCTTGTCGGCGATGAAGAGGAAGATCTCGTTGCCCGTGTCGGCCCACGAGTGCGCCGACTCGGCCACCATCGACGCGGAGCCCGTGAGGAACGCCGCGACGGTCTTCGCCACGGCGATCAGCAGGTTCGCGAGGAACGCCACGATCACCGTCGTCGTGCTCTCGGGCTTCGGCGCGGACCCGGCGCCGGGCTCGGTGGGCGGCTCGGTCGCCGCGGACGGCGCCGCGGAGGGCTCTGGTGTCATGCTGCCGATTCTGCACTGCCTGCACCTGATCGCGTCCCGCCTCCTCGGCTCGTATGATGGACGAGCACTGATCCGGCCATCACCGGGGAGCACTCGGCAGAACGCGTCGATCGTCCCGACACCGGGGCAGGAGGCGTCACTAGACCCGAGCGGGGCAGGCCCGTCACAGCCGCAGCAGAGAGGTCGTCCCGCCAGGGGCGGCAAGCGAGGTGGTACCGCGCCGACCGAGAACCCTCGGCAGGCGTCCTCGTGGACGGACATCCGCAGCACCTGGAGCCCCCATGGCCTACAAGCCGGTACCCGCATCGCCCCGGTTCCCCGACGTCGAGCAGGGCGTGCTCGCCTTCTGGCGTCGCGACGACACCTTCCAGGAGTCGATCCGCGCCCGCGAGGGCAGCGACGAGTGGGTCTTCTACGACGGCCCGCCCTTCGCCAACGGCCTGCCGCACTACGGGCACCTCCTCACCGGCTACGCCAAGGACGTGTTCCCGCGGTACCAGACCATGCGCGGCAAGCAGGTGCACCGCCGGTTCGGCTGGGACACCCACGGCCTGCCCGCCGAGCTCGAGGCCATGCGCCAGCTCGGCATCACCGAGAAGCACCAGATCGACGACATGGGCATCGGCGCGTTCAACGCCGCGGCGCGCAGCTCGGTGCTGCAGTACACCGACGAGTGGCAGGGCTACGTCACCCGCCAGGCCCGCTGGGTCGACTTCGACGACGACTACAAGACCCTCGACGTCAGCTACATGGAGAGCGTCCTCTGGGCCTTCAAGCAGCTGTGGGACAAGCAGCTCGCGTACGAGGGCTTCCGGGTGCTGCCCTACTGCTGGCACGACCAGACGCCTCTGTCGAACCACGAGCTCCGCATGGACGACGACGTCTACAAGATGCGCCAGGACCAGACGGTCACCGTCGCGTTCCCCCTCGTCGGGGCCAAGGCCGAGTCGCTCGGCCTGACCGGCGTCGAGGCGCTCGCCTGGACGACGACCCCGTGGACGCTGCCGACGAACATGGCGCTCGCCGTGGGGCCCGACATCTCGTACGTGACGGTGCCGCACGCCCTGCTGCCCGGCGAGCGCACGGGCGACCAGCAGCTGCTCACGGGCAGCGTGTTCCTGCTCGCCGCCGACACCCTCGCGGCCTACGCGAGGGACCTGGGCTACGAGTCGCCCGAGGCGGCCCAGGCCGCCGTCACGGCGACCTTCGCCGGCGCCGAGCTCGAGGGCGTCGAGTACGACCGCATCTGGGACGTCTACGCCGACACGGAGGCGTGGGGCACCGAGAACGCCTGGCGCCTGCTCGTCGCCGACTACGTCGCGACCGGCGAGGGCACCGGCATCGTGCACCAGGCGCCCGCCTACGGCGAGGACGACCAGCTGGTCTGCGCCGCCGCGGGCATCCCCGTCATCGTGTCGGTCGACGAGGCCGGCCGCTTCCTGCCGATGTTCGACGAGCTCGGCGTCGCCGGGCTGCAGGTGTTCGACGCCAACAAGGTGCTCGTGCAGCGCCTCCGGGCCGACGGCCGCCTCGTACGGCTCGCGAGCTACGAGCACAGCTACCCGCACTGCTGGCGCTGCCGCAACCCGCTGATCTACAAGGCGGTCTCGAGCTGGTTCGTCCGCGTCACCGACGTGCGCGACCGGATGGGCGACCTCAACCAGGAGATCACCTGGGTGCCCGAGAACGTGAAGGACGGCCAGTTCGGCAAGTGGGTCGCGGGCGCCCGCGACTGGTCGATCTCGCGAAACCGCTACTGGGGCTCGCCGATCCCCGTCTGGCGCAGCGACGACCCGGCGTTCCCGCGCACCGACGTCTACGGCTCGCTGGCCGACCTCGAGGCCGACTTCGGCCGCCTGCCGACGAACGAGCAGGGCGAGCCCGACCTGCACCGTCCGTACATCGACGACCTGACCCGGCCGAACCCCGACGACCCCTCGGGGCAGAGCACGATGCGCCGCATCGAGGACGTCTTCGACGTCTGGTTCGACTCGGGCTCGATGCCGTTCGCGCAGGTGCACTACCCGTTCGAGAACCAGGAGTGGTTCGAGTCGCACGCCCCCGCCGACTTCATCGTCGAGTACATCGGGCAGACGCGGGGCTGGTTCTACGTCATGCACGCGCTGTCGACGGCGCTCTTCGACCGGCCCGCGTTCTCGAACGTGATCAGCCACGGCATCGTGCTCGGCTCGGACGGACAGAAGATGTCGAAGAGCCTCCGCAACTACCCCGACGTCTCCGAGGTCTTCGACCGGGACGGCGCCGACGCGATGCGCTGGTTCCTGATGTCCAGCTCGGTCATCCGCGGCGGCAACCTCGTCGTCACCGAGGAGGGCATCCGCGAGGGCGTCCGGCAGTTCCTGCTGCCGCTCTGGAGCACCTACTACTTCTTCACCCTCTACGCGAACGCCGCCGACGGCGGCAGCTCGGGAGGCGAGGGCCGGCACGTCGCGGACGGCCTGGTCGCGACCTGGCGGACCGACTCGACCGACGTGCTCGACCGGTACCTGCTGGCCAAGACGCGCCTCCTCGTGACCGACGTCGAGCGGCACCTCGACGCGCTCGACTCGCCGCTCGCGGCGGCCGCCCTGCGCGACTTCGCCGACGTGCTCACCAACTGGTACGTGCGCCGGTCGCGCGACCGTTTCTGGGCCGGCGACGACCGCGACGCCTTCGACACGCTCTTCACGGTCCTCGAGACGGTCACGCGCGTCGCCGCGCCCCTGGCGCCGCTCGTCACGGAGGAGATCTGGAAGGGCCTCACCGGCGGTCGCAGCGTGCACCTCACCGACTGGCCCGACGCCTCCTCGTTCCCCGAGGACGACGCCCTCGTCGCCTCGATGGACGCCGTCCGCGCGATCGCGTCGTCGGGCCTGGCGCTCCGCAAGGCGACCGGCCTGCGCGTGCGCCTGCCGCTGGCCCGCCTCACCGTCGTCGCGCCCGACCCAGCCGGCCTCGAGCCGTTCGGCTCGATACTCCGCGACGAGCTGAACGTCAAGGAGGTGGCGTTCACGCCCCTGACGGAGGAGAGCCTCGGCGAGTGGGGCGTCACCCGCAAGCTGACCGTCAACGCCCGTGCGGCAGGGCCCCGCATCGGCAAGCAGGTGCAGCAGGTCATCCCGGCCGCCAAGAAGGGCGACTGGGCCCCCGCCGGCGAGAACGTCGTCGTCGGCGGCGTCGAGTTGCTGCCGGGCGAGTTCACCCTCGAGCTGGCGGTCGACGACCCGTCGGCGGCGATCGCCTTCGTCGGCGACGGCGGCTTCGTGCTGCTCGACACGGCCACGACGCCCGAACTCGAGGCCGAGGGCCTGGCCCGCGACGTGGTCCGGGCCGTGCAGCAGGCACGCAAGGCCGCGGGCCTCGACGTGTCCGACCGGGTCGTGACGACCGTGGCGACCGACGCGGTCGCGGCCGCGGCGCTCGGGACGCACCGCGACATGGTGCAGGCCGAGACCCTGACGACCGAGCTGGTCGTCGACGTGCAGGACGACGTCGCGGGACGCGACGGGAAGGTCGCGGTCGGCTCCGGCTCAGCCGTGACGGTGGAGGTGCGACGAGCGTGAGCCCGAAGAAGAGCAAGAAGGACGACGGCGCGGGCCAGGGCGACGGCGAGTTCGCCGCCGAGGCGACCCGGGTGCACGACGAGCTGCTGGCCCGCGTGGGGGAGTCCGCCCCCGAGCCGCGCCTGTCGGCCACGCGCCGGGCCGTCGAGCTGCTCGGCGACCCGCAGCGTGCCTACCCCGTGATCCACATCACGGGCACCAACGGCAAGACGTCGACGAGCCGCATGATCGAGAGCGTCCTCCGCGCCCACGGACTCCGGACCGGGCTCATGACGAGCCCCCACCTGGTGCGACTCAACGAGCGCATCGTCGTCGACGGCGAGCCGATCAGCGACGAGCGCCTCGTCGCCAACTGGGACGACATCCAGCCTTACCTGACGATGGTCGACACCGAGCTCGAGGCGGCGGGCGAGCCGACGCTCACGTTCTTCGAGGCGCTCACGGCGCTCGCCTTCGCGTGCTTCGCCGACGCCCCGGCCGACGTCGTCGTGCTCGAGGTAGGCATGGGCGGCGAGTGGGACAGCACGAACGTCGCCGACGGCCAGGTCGCGGTCTTCACGCCGATCGCGCTCGACCACCAGGCCCGGCTGGGGTCGACCGTCGAGGCCATCGCCCGGACCAAGGCCGGCATCGTGAAGCCGGCCGCGTCGGTCGTCAGCGCGGCCCAGCTGCCGGAGGCGCTGGCCGAGCTGCAGCGCGCGGCCGAGCTCACCGAGTCGTCGCTGGCCGTCGAGGGCGTCGCCTTCGGCGTCGAGTCCACGACGGTGGCGGTGGGCGGCCAGGTCGTCACGATCCGCGGCGTGGCCGGCCGCTACGAGGACTTGCTCCTGCCGCTCTTCGGCGACCACCAGGCGCAGAACGCGGCCGTCGCGGTGGCCGCGGTCGAGTCGTTCCTCGGCAGCGGCAGCCAGGCGCTCGACCACGACGTGCTCGCCGAGGGGCTCGCCGCGGCGACGTCGCCCGGGCGGCTGCAGATCGTGGCCAACGAGCCGACCATCCTCGTCGACGCGGCCCACAACCCGCACGGCGCGCGAGCACTCGCCAAGGCGATCGACGACTACTTCCAGTTCGGACGCGTCGTCGCGGTGCTCTCGGTCCTCGCCGACAAGGACGCGGCGGGCATCGTCCGCGCGCTCTCGGGCACGGTCGACCAGTTCGTCGTCACGCAGAGCGGCTCCGACCGCTCCGTGGACGCCGACGAGCTCGCGGCCGTGGCGGTCGGCGTCGTCGGGGCCGCACGCGTCGTGGTCGAGACCGACCTCGTGGCGGCGCTCCGCACGGCCCGCGACCTCGCGGACGAGGCCGAGGGCGACGAGCCCGGCGGCGTCGTGGTGGCGGGGTCGATCACGCTGGTCGGCGACGTGCTCGCGCTCTCGCAGGCCGAGGGCGGGCTCTCGTGACCGAGGCCCCGCCTCCTGCGGACCCCACCGGCCGCGCGCGCCCGACGCGCCGCGCGCGCCCGACGCGCCGGGCGCGTCGACGCGGCGCGGCCGAGAGCCTGCTGTCGATCGTGCTCGTGCTCGAGGCCATGTCGCTGTTCTTCGTCATGCTCGTCGTCAACGGACGCGACCTGCTGCCCACGGGCGTTGCCTTCGGCGGCGGCCTCGGCGCCATCGTCCTGATCCTCCTCGTGTCGCGCACCCTGCGCTGGCGGTGGGGGATCGTGCTCGGCTGGGTCGTCCAGCTCGGGCTCGTCGCCTGCGGTCTCCTCGACCCCGTCATGTACGTCGTCGCGGCCCTCTTCGTCGCGATCTGGACCTACTGCCTCGTCAAGGGCACCCAGCTCGACCGCCTGAACGCGGCGCGCTTCGGCCCGCAGCCCTGACGGCTCGCGCCGCCGCCGCCCCGCGACCACAGCCCACCAGCCACCCGAACCACCACCCGCCCCACACGAAGGAGCACCAGTGACCGACCTCCAAGAGACCCTCGTCCTCGTCAAGCCCGACGGCGTCGCCCGCGGCCTCACCGGCGAGATCCTCCGCCGCATCGAGGCGAAGGGCTACTCGCTCGTCGACCTGCGCCTCGTCCAGGCCGACCGCGACCTGCTCGCCCAGCACTACGAGGAGCACGTCGGCAAGCCGTTCTACGAGCCGCTCGTCGAGTTCATGCAGAGCGGCCCCACCGTCGCGATCCGCGTCGCGGGCAACGGCGTGATCCCGGGCTTCCGTTCGCTCGCCGGCACGACAGACCCGACCACCGCCGCCCCCGGCACGATCCGCGGCGACCTCGGCCGCGACTGGGGCCTCGCCGTGCAGCAGAACCTCGTGCACGGCAGCGACAGCCCCGAGAGCGCCGCGCGCGAGCTCGCTCTCTGGTTCTGATCCCTTTGAACCCTTGACCGAGGAGGGGCGGGGGGGGGGGGGGGGGGCGGCGCCCCCCCCCCCCCCCCCGGGGGGGGGGGGGGCGGGGGGGGGGGGGGGGGGCGGGGGGGGGGCGGCGGGGGGGGGCGGGGGGGGGGGGGGCGGGCGGCGGGG
>NZ_RJKU01000003.1:0-280760 GCF_003751515.1 Frigoribacterium sp. PhB107
GGAGGCGACGATGCCGAAGGCGGACTTGGTGATGGTCTTGCGTGAGATGTTCACGATGGTTCTCCTTGTCTGTGGTTCCCGGTGGGGAGTTGACAGGGGTTCGCCACCCTCGCTGGATGAGATTGGTGCGTTACCTGACCGTTACCGAGGAGGTGGTGGGCACGTCCAGGGGACGGGGCCCGCGCCTCCTCGGCCCGCTGTCTCGGCATCAGCGTTCAGGAATCGAGCGTGCACGGGTCCTGAGTCGTGCACGGATCAGGACGAATGGGTCCTGAGTTGCGCGACCCAGGACCCATCTTCCTGAGTGAGGAGAGCGACGGTCGGGCGTCAGGTCAGGGGTCGAGCAGGACGCGCATGGCCTCGGTGAGCACGCGGTTGCCGGCACGGAGCGCGGCGACCTCCGCCTCGAGGGCCGCGATCTCGTCTGTGCGCGGCACCGGAGCGCGGGCAGCGACGGGGGTCGGGGCAGGAGGTGCGGGCTGGGTCTCGACGTCCGGTCCGGCTTCGCGGTCCGCCTCCGCCTCCGCGTCCGCCTCCGCGTCCGCGTCCGCCTCCGCCTCCGGCTCCGGCTCCGGCTCCGACTGGTGTTCTTCGTCAGGCTCGACGTCCGCGTCCGGCATGACCTCGGGCGCCGGCACCGGCGCCGGCTCGATCCGCGTCGTCACGACCTGCGAGAACTTGGGGCGGGGCTTGCGGGCTGGCTTCTCGGGCTCGGGTGCCGCCTCCTCGACCCAGGCGCGCAGCGTCTGCTGCGGGATGCCGAACTCGTCGGCGACCACCGTGAGCACGTTGCGGTCGCCCGGCTTCGTGGCCCTGCGCTCGAGGACCCGCGCCGTCGCCGCCTCGCGGGTGTCGTCGTCGTACCACTCGTCGTAGGGCATGCGCCGATTCTAGGGACGGCTGCGCGCTCGGGGCAGCGGCACCTCCGGCCGGCCGCGAGCGA
This sequence comes from Frigoribacterium sp. PhB107, assembly GCF_003751515.1. Lineage (NCBI taxonomy): Bacteria > Bacillati > Actinomycetota > Actinomycetes > Micrococcales > Microbacteriaceae > Frigoribacterium > Frigoribacterium sp. PhB107. Next base: position 944 of record NZ_RJKU01000003.1, read on the forward strand.
CCGCGCCCTACGCCGCGATGTCGAAGACGACGACCCGGGCGGCCGAGTCGCGCAGGAAGCCCGCGACCGGCAGGTGCTCGGGGTGCGGGAGGTACGCGTCGAGGGCGGCACGGTCGCGGAAGCGGACCACGAGCATCCAGTCGAAGCCTCCCTCGAGGCCCTCTCCGCTGACGGTGGGGCCGCTCGACACGGACAGCACGCCGTCGATGGTGGTCAGGTGCTCGTCCGACATCGTCGTCGCCCGGGCGGTCGCGTCGACCCCGTCGTTCCACTCCGCCAGCACTACGTGCAGCACCTCTGTCGTCTCGGCCATGTCGCGTTCCTCTCGTCGCCGACCGGCTCCCGGTCGCTCGTCCCAGCCTGGACCCCGAGGAGGCGCGGCGCCGATCCCGCAGAGAAGAGGAACGGGAGACGGACGATCGGCGCGCGATGGCCGGGGGACGAGTGCCGGGCTGCGTGAAGCTGGGAGCCAGCCGGAGGTGCGTGACGGCAGAGGAGCGGGACACGACTTGATGGGGAGTCCTGCACCGCGCCTCCCCCGGGGAGATGCGGGGGAGCAGGGCCGAGACCAGGAGGAGCCCCGTGGCCGAGAAGGACACCACCGACACCGGCGCAGCCGAGACGCGCACCGACGACGGCCGTACCGGAGCGCGCCTGCGCGACCAGCTGAGCAGCCGGGCCGACCAGCTGGGCAGCCGCGCGATCGAGCCGATCGTGAAGGCCGTGCGCGGCGAGATCGGCAAGGCGAAGGCCGAGGTCGCCGACCGTGCCAGGAGCGCGCGGACGGGACTCGTCCTCGTGGGGGTCGGCGCCGTGCTCGCCCTCGTCACCGTCGGGCTGCTCGCGGCCGTCGCCGTGACGGCCCTCGCCGTCGCGCTGCCGCTCTGGGCCGCGACCCTCATCGCCTTCGCCGTGTTCGCGATCGTCTCGGCGGTCGTCCTCAAGGTCGGCGTCTCGGCACTGGGACGCGGCGTCCCGCCCGTCCCGGCGGACACGATCGCCGGGCTCACGTCGCGCGGCGACGAGTCCGTCACGGGCCGCGACTGACCACCCGGCGGCTCCCCACCATCGCGACCCGCCCCGAACCCCACGACCCCCCACGACACGACGCCCGCACGGCGGGCAGACGAGGAGACACCCCATGAGCGAGTCCTTCAGCGACAAGGCCAAGCGCGCCGCCAGCCGCGCCCTCGACGAGGCCGAGCGCCGGTACGCGGCCCCGGGCGACCGGGACGGCAGCACCTCCGCCGGACGCGACAGCGACGGCCGCGGCGGAACCGGCGGGCTGAGCAGCACCGACCGGCTGGTGCAGAAGGCGAAGGAGGCGGCCTCCGAGGTGCTGGACCGCGCCCAGGACCGAGGCGAGCGGTTCGCCGACAAGGCCGGCCGGGCGACCTCGGACGTCGTCGACCGCACCGTCGGATCGCTGGACACGGACGACGAGGGCACGGGGGTCGCGGCGTTCGTGCGCCGGAACGCGCGGCGTCGACCCGTCGTCACGGTCGTGGCCGCCGTGCTCGTCGGGGTCGCCGTCGGGAAGACGATCAGCCGGTAGCCGGGCGCCCCGCGGATGCGCACTGGTTCGTCACAGGGCTTCCCAAGCAGCCGCAAATCAGTGACACTTACTCAGAACCTTTCTCGATGCGACGGCGCACCCCTGCGCAGACGCCGTGATGGGGGGATCACCGTTCTGCCGCCCCTCACCCGGCGCGGCTCACTCTGAGAAAAAGGATCACCAGTGAAGCAGTCCCGCATCTTCTCCGTGGCCGTGGCGTCCGCCGCGGTCCTCGGTTCCGTCGTCGCCGTCTCCGGCACGGCGAACGCCGCGTTCGACCCCGACACGGCCGACCGCGTCACCACGAACGACCAGCTCGGCGTCGAGGGCGACACCTACCCCACGACCGGCTGGTTCCTCGGCGACGTCGCGGCTCCCGCCGGCACGGTCACCTTCGACGGCGCCGGCCTCAACTCGGCCGGCGGCAACGTCCAGGTGCTCAACGCGTACGACGCCCCGGCCAGCACGCTGACCGACCTCGTGCTCGACGCCGACTTCGTCTCGCTCGGGGACGCGACCTTCCAGGTGCCGATGTTCGTCAACGACACGGGCACCGGTACCCAGTTCACGACGCTGCGTCCCGTCGCCACGGGCGACGCCGGCTTCACCGCCGACAGCGCCTGGATCACCTCGCAGGCCTTCGGCACCTACGTCGCCGGCGCGCAGGCCACGCTTGCCGAGTTCCAGGCCTCGATCGACGCCATCGACGCCGACGGCGACCAGGCGGCCGACGCGACCGTCCTCGCCTACGGCTTCATCACGCCGTCGCCCCTGACCTCGTCGGTGCAGGCCGTCGCGTTCGGCGACGAGAGCACCTGGTTCATCCCCGCGCCGACCGGTACCTACCAGCCCGCCACGCTCACTGTCACCCAGGCCCGCACGACCGGCATCACGGTCGACGGCGGCGGCTTCTTCCCGAACGAGGCCCTCGAGGTCTACTTCGCGGTCGAGAACGCCGCCAGCGCGAGCCCGCTCGACGTGACCCTGACGGCCGACGCCCAGGGCCGTGTCCAGGGCACCGTCGTCATCCCTGCCGACGCCGTGCCCGCAGCGGGCACGTACTTCATCACCATCGGTGGCCTCGAATCGGGCGTCACCCTGCAGGGCACCGTCACGGTCCTGGCTGACGGCGCTGTCGTCACCCCCGTGCCGGCCGGCCCGACCGCTCCGGTCGCCGTGCCCGTGCGCGCGAACGCCGCGTTCACCGGCTAGTCAGCACCGCACCACCTGCACCACCTGCACCGCCCCGGAGGGCCGTCTGACGAGAGTTCGTCGGGCGGCCCTCCGTCGTTCGCGCCGCCGCCAGCAGGCGAGACGCATCGATGCAACACGGTGTGGTCCGCAGATGCCGACAACGCCGTTCGCGAGAACTGGATCTCCCGGTGTTGCAGCCCACGTTCTCGCCCGACCGTCGGCATCCGCGGGACGCGCCCGCGCCTCCTACGGCGTCGACTCGGACGAGGACTCGCGGCGCACGGGCCCCTCGCCCACGACGTGGTGCCGGCCGAGCGGCAGCATCATCGGCGCGCCCGTCGTCGGGTCGTCGACGACCCGGCTGTCGAGGCCGAAGACGGCGCGGACGCAGTCCTCGGTGAGCACCTCGTGCGGCGTGCCCGCGGCGTGCACCCGCCCGTCGGCCAGGGCGACGAGGTGGTCGGCGTAGCGCGCGGCCAGGTTGAGGTCGTGCAGCACCATCACGACCGTGGTGCCGCGGCTGCGGTTGAGGTCGGTGAGCAGGTCGAGCACCTCCACCTGGTGGCTCACGTCGAGGAAGGTCGTCGGCTCGTCGAGCAGCAGGACGTCGGTCTGCTGCGCCAGCGCCATGGCGATCCACACCCGCTGTCGCTGCCCGCCCGACAGCTCGTCGACCGAGCGGTCGGCGAGGCCGGTGGTCTCGGTCGCCTCGAGCGCCTCCGCGACGGCGAGGTCGTCGGCGGAGCTCCAGCGCGAGAGCAGGCCCTGGTGCGGGTGCCGCCCCCGGCCGACGAGGTCGGCGACCGTGATGCCCTCGGGCGCGACGGGCGACTGGGGGAGCAGGCCGAGGGTGCGGGCCAGCTGCCGCGCGGGCGTCCGGTGCACTTCGGCGCCGTCGAGTACGACCTGCCCGGCACGCGGCCGGAGAAGGCGCGACATCGAGCGCAGCAGCGTCGACTTGCCGCACGCGTTCGCCCCCACGATCGCGGTGATGCGGCCGGGCGGCACGGCGAGGTCGAGGTCGTCGACGACGACGCGGTCGCCGTAGCCGAGGGTGAGTCGTCGGGCGACGAGCGAGTGGTCGGTGGTCACAACGAGCCTCCGGCACGGTTGGTGCGGACGATGAGGTAGATCAGGTACGGGGCGCCGAGCACCCCGGTGACGACCCCGACGGGGAACCGGGTGCCGAGCGCGAACTGCCCCACGACGTCGGCGACGAGCACGAGCAGCGCCCCGACGAGCGCCGAGGGCACGAGCAGCGAGCCGTGCGGACCGATGATGCGTGCTGCGATCGGGCCGGACAGGAAGGCCACGAACGCGATCGGCCCGCAGGCCGCGGTCGCGAACGAGATGAGGCCCACGGCCGCGAGGATGACCACCAGCCGCGTGCGGTCGACCCGCACCCCGAGGGCCGAGGCCGTGTCGTCGCCGAGCTGCGTGACCGAGAGGTCGCGCGACCGCGAGAGCAGCACGGGCGTCAGCACGACGAGCGCGACCAGCACCGGGACGACCTGCGGCCAGTTCGTGCCGTTGAGGCTCCCCGTCAACCAGCGCAGCGCCTCCTGCAGGTCCCACTGCGCCGCCCCCGACAGCACGTACGCCGTCAGGCTGTCGAGCATCGCCGCGACGCCGATCCCGACGAGCACGAGCCGCGTGCCCGCGACGCCGCCCTTTTTCGACAGCAGCCAGACGAGCACCGCGACGGCGAGCCCCGCGGCGATGGCGAAGGCAGAGACCTGCGCGTCGTCGAGCGACAGGGTCACGATGGCGAACGCGGCGGCGGCGCTGGCGCCCGAGCTGATGCCGATGATGTCCGGGCTCGCGAGCGGGTTGCGCAGCATCGTCTGGAACGTCACGCCGCCCAGGCCGAAGCAGAGGCCGGCGGCGATCGCGAGCACGGCACGCGGCAGTCGCAGGCGGCCGACGGTGAAGGAGGCGCCGGGCACGTCCTGCCCGAGGACCACGCCGAGCACCTCGCCCGGCCCGTAGAAGGTGCGCCCGACCATGAGGGTGAGCACGAAGACGACCAGCACGGCGGCGGCCAGCAGGCCGATCACGGCCCGACGGCGGCGGCCCCGGCGGGCGCGGCCGCGGGCGACGTCGGAGGCGACGCTCGCGATGCGCGCGGCACCGGCAGCCGTCGAGGAGGCGCCCCTCGCGGAGCGCAGGTCGGCGCCGCTCACAGCGCCCTCAGCTTCGCGCGGCGGACGATCCAGATGAAGAAGGGGGCGCCGATCAGCGCCGTGACGATCCCCACGTCGATCTCGGCGGGCCGGGCGACGACCCGCCCCACGACGTCGGCGGCGGTGAGCAGCACCGCGCCCCCGACCGCCGAGAACGGCAGCAGCCAGCGGTGGTCGACGCCGGTCAGCAGCCGGCAGGCGTGCGGCACGACGAGGCCGACGAAGCCGATCGGGCCCGTGACGGCGGTCGCCGCCCCGCAGAGCACGACGGCGCCGAGGGCCGACAGCCCGCGGACGACCGCGACGCGCTCGCCGAGGCCGGCCGCGAGCTCGTCGCCGAGTGCCAGAGAGTTTAGCGCCTTGGCCGAGAGCAGGCAGACGACGAGCCCGACGGCGAGGAACGGCAGCACCTGGCCGAGGCTCGAGAACGTGCCGCCGCCCACGCCGCCGATCTGCCACGAGCGGATGTTCGCCGAGATGTCGCCGCGGGGCAGCGCGACGGCGGTGATGAACGAGGCGAGCGCGGCCGAGGTCGCGGCCCCGGCCAGGGCCAGCTTGAGGGGGGTGGCGCCTCCTCGTCCCAGGGATCCGACCGTGTACACGAACAGGGCCGTCGCGGCGGCGCCGACGATCGCGACCCAGACGATGCTCGTCGCGGCGCTCAGGCCGAAGAACGCGAGGCCGGTGACGACCGCGAGGGAGGCGCCGGTCGTGACCCCGAGGATCCCCGGGTCGGCCAGCGGGTTGCGCGTCACCCCCTGCATCACGGCCCCGGCGACGGCGAGGGCCGCCCCCGCCGCGACGGCGAGCAGGGTGCGGGGGATCCGCTTCGCGGCGGAGGCGCGGTCGAAGCCGTCGGTCGCGCCTCCCAGCGCGGCGAGCACGTCGTCGATCGACACCGACCTCGAGCCGATCGTCAGCGACAGCACCATCACCACGACGAGCACGCCCAGCAGCGCGAGCAGCCAGACGGGACGGAGACGCCTCGGAAGACGCACGGCGGCGACGTCCGAGGCGGCCCCGGAGGTGGTGGTGACGGTCACGCTGCTGCTGACTGCTCTCGAAGGCTAGGCCGGGGGCTACTTCTGCGACGCCTCGGCGAGGAGGTCGGCGTACTCGGCGAGGATCCACGAGATCGACAAGGGCGTCGGGTTCGCGGCCGTGCCCAGCGGGCCGGTGCTCGGCAGCGCGACGATCGCCTCGTTCGCGACGGCCGGCATCTGCGACAGGACGGGGTCGCCCTCGAGGGTCTGGACGAGCTCGTCGTCGCCGTACGTGACGATCACGTCGACGTCGTCGAACGTGTCGGCCGTCTCGGCGCTCTGGGTGAGCGAGAACAGGTCGGTCGAGTCGGACGCCTCCCGGATGCTCGCGGGCTGCTCCAGCCCGAGGTCGTCGAAGAACTGCACGCGGGTGTCGTGCGTCGTGTAGAAGCTGACCTCGCTGAGGTCGGTCGTGTCGACGTGCGTGAGGAACATCGCGGTGGAGTCGGTCAGCTCGGGGTGCGCGTCGGCGACCTCGGCGATCTCGCCCTCGAGGTCGGCGACGAGCTGCTCGCCCTCGGCGGCCATGCCCATGCCCTGGCTGTTGAACGCGATCATGTCGCGCCAGGAGGTGCCCCACGCGGTCTCGGGGTAGGCGACGACGGGCGCGATCTCGCTGAGCGTGTCGTAGTCCTCCTGCGTCAGGCCGGAGTACGCGGCCAGGATCACGTCGGGCTCGGTGTCGGCCACGGCCTCGAAGTCGACGCCGTCGGTCTCGTCGAACAGCACGGGGGCTTCGCCGCCGAGCTCGTCGAGCTTCTCGCTGACCCACGGCAGGATGCCGTCTCCGTCGTCGTCGCCGAAGTCCGCACGCGCCATGCCGACCGGGACGACGCCCAGCGCGAGGGGCACCTCCTGGTTGGCCCAGTTCACCGTGGCGACCCGCTCGGGCTTCTCGTCGATCGTCGTCGTGCCGAGCGCGTGCTCGATCGTGACGGGCGTGAAGTCGCCGGCCGCGCCGTCGGTGCTGCCGCCGTCGGTGCCGGAGCCGGCTCCGGTCGAGCAGGCGGTCAGGCCGAGGGCGAGGACGGAGGCGGCGCTCAGGGCGAGGAGGCGCGAGGTGCGGGACATGGGGGCCTTCCGGAGGTGGGGCGAGGGGAGGAGGTGCGGTCGAGGCGGTGCGGACCTGCCGCGGCGAGTGCCACGGCTGCGGGAGGCGTGGCGGACGTGCCGGGGGCACGACGGATCGCCCGGTGTCGGGAGGGCACGCCGGGTGCGTGCCGCGTCGACGGACAGCCCCTCTCGCCGGTGCTGTCCGGCGCGGGGGCTCTCACGGGTGATCGCCGTGTTAGGTGTGCCTTACCTTATCCGGGGCGACGGGTGTCGGCAACCCGTTCCCAGCCGCAAATGCCGACCATGCGGCGCCGACACGCCGCGTGCTGAGGTGCATCCCGGGCGTGTCCGGGCGTCACGGTCGGCATGTGCGGGGGAGGGGCGAGGAGGCGGGGCTAGCGGGCGAAGACCCCGCGGGCGGCGGCGAGCACCGCGGCGTCGTCGACACCGCGGAGGCGCAGCAGCTCCGGGCCCGAGCCCGACTCGCCGAACTCGTCGATGCCGACGCTGATGCCGTCGAGCCCCGCGTAGCGGCCCCACGGCTGCCGCGAGCCGGCCTCCACCGTGACCCGGGCCCGCAGCGACGGCGGCAGCACCTCGTCCCGGTAGGCCCGGGGCTCCTGCTCGAACCACTCGAGGCACGGCAGCGACACGACGCGCACGTCGACGCCCTCGTCGGCGAGCAGCCGCGCGGTGCGGAGCGCGACCTGCACCTCGCTGCCGGTGGCGATCAGGGCCAGGTCGCCACCGCCTCCCTGCTGCCAGAGGACGTAACCGCCTCGGGGCGTTCCCTGCTCCGTGGCGTCGCCTCCCTCGAGGTCGGGGAGGGCCTGGCGCGAGAGGACGAGCGCGGTCGGCGCGACCGTCCGCTCCGAGCCGGCGGGCCGGCCGCCCGAGCTCGACCCCGAACTCGATCCCGAGCCGAGGAGGCGCCCCCACGCCGCCACGACCTCCCGCGCGTCTGCGGGACGCACGACGTCCAGCCCCGGCACGGTCCGCAGCGACGCGACCTGCTCGACCGGCTGGTGCGTCGGCCCGTCCTCGCCGACGGCGACCGAGTCGTGCGTGTACACGTACAGCGCCGGCAGCTGCATCAGCGCCGCGAGGCGGATGCTCGGCCGCGCGTAGTCGCTGAATGCGAGGTAGGTCGAGCCGTAGGGCCGCCACAGCCCGTGCAGCGCGACTCCCGACAGGATCGCCGTCATCGCGTGCTCGCGGATCCCGAAGTGCACGAAGTCCCCGCCGGGCCGGTCGGCGCTGACGGCCTCGCCCGGGATCGCGACGTTCGTCGACGACGAGAGGTCGGCCGAGCCGCCCCAGAGCCGGGCGGCCTCGTGCACCGCGCTGAGCACGGCGCCCGAGGTGGTGCGCGTGGCGGCGCCGTCGTCGACCGCGACGGTCGCGAGGGCCGCGGCCACCGCCTCCTCGTCCGCGCCCGCGGCGACCGCGTCGCGCCGGTCGGCCGCCGCCGGGTGCTCGCGGCGCCAGGCGGCCTCGCGCTCGTCCCACTCGGCGTGCAGCCGGGCTCCGCGGTCGCGGGCGCCCAGCGCCCAGTCGCGCACGTCGTCCGGCAGCAGGTCAGCCAAGGAGGCGCCCGCCGCGAACCCGAGGGAGGTCGCCACCGCCGCCACCTCGTCGTCGCCGAACCCACCCGCGTGCGCCGCGGAGGTGCCGCCGCGCAGGGCGGAGGGGGCGCCGATCACGGAGCGGACGGCGACGAGCGTCGGGCGGCCGGCGCCGCCCTCGCGCTCGCGCGCCTGCTCGAGGGTCGAGCGCAGCGCGTCGAGGTCGGCGGCGTCGTCGACCTCGAGCACCCGCCAGCCGTAGGCGCGGTAGCGGGCCCGGACGTCCTCGCCGAAGGTGATGTCGGTACTGCCGTCGATCGTGATCCTGTTGTCGTCCCAGATCAGCACGAGCTCGTCGAGGCCGAGGGTGCCGGCGAGGCTCGACGCCTCGCCCGAGACCCCCTCCTGCAGGCAGCCGTCGCCCGCGATCACCCAGGTCGTGCTGCGGAAGAGTCCCGTGCCCGCACCGTGCAGCGCCTCGTCGCGGCGTGCGGCGAGTGCGAGGCCCACGGCGGAGGCGACCCCCTGGCCCAGGGGCCCGGTGCTCATCTCGACGCCGGGCGTGTGGTGCAGCTCGGGGTGGCCGGGGGTGCGCGACCCGAGGGTGCGGCTGAGGGCGAGCTCGTCGAGGCCCAGGCCGTAGCCGGTCAGGGCGAGCTGCACGTAGAGCAGCAGACTGGCGTGGCCGGCCGAGAGCACGAGGCGGTCGCGCCCGGTCCACTCGGGGTCGGCGGGGTCGTGGCGGAGCACGTGCTGGAACAGCGTGTGCGCGAGGGGAGCCAGCGCCATCGCGGTGCCGGCGTGGCCGTGGCCCTTCGCCTGGACCACCTGGGCGGGGATCATGATCGCGGCGGCGACGGCACGGGCCTCGAGGGCGTCGGCCTCGGCGGCCGCGTCGCCGCGCGAGGCGGCGGGTGCGGCGGAGGCAGCGGCGCCGTCGGTCGCGGCCTCACGGCTAGTGTCTGTCGGGGGAGTCGAGGGGACGTCGTCGGCCATGGCCCCACTTTCGTCTACACCTAGACTGAAGTCAACCGAGCTCGGCCCGACGAGTCGACGCCCACCGATCGCAGAGGAGCGCAGCGTGGTGATGACCCCCAGGACGCCCTCCACCGGCTCCGGCATCGTGCTCGACCTGATCCGCCGCGGCGAGGCGACGACTCGCAGTGACCTGATAGAGCAGCTCGGCTGGTCGCGGGTCACCCTCGCCCGACGGCTCGACGACCTGCTCGAGGCGGGCTTCATCGTCAGCGCCGGCCAGCTCAGCAGCAGCGGCGGCCGTCCGCCCGAGGAGTTCGCGGTCGCCGCCGACGCGGGCGTGATCCTGGCCATCGACATCGGCGGCTCGCACACCCGCGTCGGCGTGACCGACCTCGTCTCGACCGTGCTCAGCGAGGACGAGGCCGACATCGGCCTGCACGACGGCCCCGACGAGATCTTCTCCTGGGCGATCCAGGTCTTCGACTTCCTGCTCGCCGACCTCGGTCGCAGCCGCGCCGAGGTGCGCGCGATCGGCGTCGGCGTGCCCGGGCCGGTCGACGCGGTCACCGGCCGGCTCGGCAGCCCGCAGCTCGACCCCCGCTGGGAGGAGGTGCGGGTCGACGACTACTTCGCCGGCTTCGACGCCGTCTTCGCCGTCGACCGCGACGTCAACATCCTCGCCGTGGGCGAGTCCCGCCTCAGCTGGCCCGAGTACTCGCACCTCACCGTCGTCAAGGTCGGCATGGGCGTCGGCTGCGCCTTCGTGCTCGACGGGCACGTGTACCGAGGGGCCCGAGGAGGCGCGGGCCAGCTGAGCGCGCCGCGCGCCTCCCACGAGCCGCTCCACCGCCTCGAGCTGGAGGCGAGCGGCGCGACCATCCGCAGCGCCCTGCGCGACGCCGGGCACGACGTGGCCACCAGCGCCGACATCGTCGCCGCCGCGCGGGCCCACGACCCGCTCGTGCTCGAGCAGCTGCACGCCGTGGGCACCCGCATCGGCGAGGCGCTCGCCGACGTCGTGGGGCTGCTCAACCCTCAGGCCGTGATCGTCGGGGGCAACCTCGCCGAGACGGGCGAGCGTCTCGTCGCGGGCATCCGGTCGGCGCTGCTCACGGGCACGCACGACTTCTCGCGCCGCGGCCTCGTGGTCGAGCGGGCCCGGCTGGGCGACAAGGCCGGGGTGCGCGGCGCCTCCCTCATGGCGCAGGACGAGCTCTTCGACGTGGCCCGCGTGAGCGCCGCGACGAGCCGACGCGCCCCGGGCGCGTAGCCCGCGCCTCCTCGTCCCGCCCCCGCCTCCCGCGCTCCCGGCGGATCCGGCCCTGCCGGGGCCCCGGCCTCGGCGTCGCGCTGTCGAGACGGCATCGACTTTGGAACACGAGTGGTCAAAAGGCTCGATCCGAGCTAGAGTCGGGGCGCGCCCGTCGACACCTGTCGGGCGACCCTGCTCGCGTGAGCAGGCACGCGCCCCCGCGGCGCCGAGCGAAGGAGCCCGCCCATGACCGTCGACCTGGCCGAAGAACTCTCCGTCGAGGCCGTGACCACCGCGGCGCACGCCGCCGACTGGCGCGAGGCGATCCGCCTCGCCGGCGCCGGCCTCGTCGCCTCGGGCGCCACCACCGACGCCTACACGGACGAGATGATCGCGGCGGTCGACGAGCTCGGCCCCTACATCGTGATCGCCCCCGGCCTGGCGCTCGCCCACAGCCGCCCGTCGCCCGCCGTCGCGCGCACCGGCCTCTCGTGGGTCGGCCTCGCCGAGCCCGTCGCCTTCGGCCACAAGACGAACGACCCGGTCGACCTCGTCATCGGCCTCGCCGCCCTCGACCACGACGGCCACATCGAGGTCATGTCGGCGCTCGCCGGCGTGCTCGCCGACGACGAGGGCCTCGCCCGCCTCCGTGCCGCGCAGACGCCCGACGAGGTGCTCGCCACCCTGCACGAGCTCGCGCAGGCCGCGGCCGTCTAGCCGACCGGCCTCCCGAGGCCGATGCGACCCGCGCCTCCTCGGCGCCGGTTCCGCACCACGGACACCCGAACGCACGAACACCAGCACTCGACCCCCCGGAAGGGACAGCACCATGAAGATCATCACCGTCTGCGGCATGGGCATCGGCACCTCGGTGCTGCTCAAGATGAACGCCGAGAAGGCGCTCCGCGCGCTCGACATCGACGCCGACGTGGAGGCCGCCGACATCGGCACCGCCCGCGGCGCCGCCCGCACCGCCGAGCTCGTGCTCACGAGCGAGGACCTCGTCGAGGAGCTCGGCCAGGTCCCGGCGAAGGTCGTCGTCATCGACAACTTCACGAACGTCGCCGAGATCCAGCAGAAGATCCAGGACTCGATCGCCTGACCCCCGGTCAGTCGGTCCCGAACACCAACAACTAAGGAGTCCCAATGGAGTGGCTGGTCGTCGTACTCGACTTCATCGGCAAGCAGATCCTCAACGTGCCTGCCTACCTGATCGGCATCATCACGGCGATCGGACTGATCGCCCTGCGTCGCAACGCCGGACAGGTCGTGGGAGGCGCGCTCAAGGCGGCCATCGGCTTCCTGATCCTGGGGGCGGGCGCCACCGTCGTCACCGGGGCGCTCGACCCGCTGGGCACGCTGATCCTCGCGGTCACCGGCGCCCAGGGCGTCATCCCCACCAACGAGGTCATCGCGGCCGTCGCGCAGGAGCAGTACGGCGCGCAGAGCGCCTACGTGCTCGTGCTGGGCTTCCTCGTGATGCTCGCGCTCGCGCGCTTCACGCCGCTGAAGTACATCTTCCTCACCGGGCACCACATGGTGTTCATGTCGGTGCTGCTCACCGTCGTGCTGTCGGTCGGCCTCGGCGACGGCCTCAGCTGGCTCACCGTGCTGCTCGGCGCCGTGCTGCTCGGCGTGATCATGGTCGTCATGCCGGCGTTCGCGCAGCCCTTCATGAAGAAGATCACCGGTGACGACTCGATCGCCATCGGCCACTTCGGCACCCTCGGCTACGTCGCGGCGGCCTCGGCCGGCATCGCGGTGGGCAAGAAGAGCAAGTCGACCGAGGAGATCAAGTTCCCCCAGGGCCTGAAGTTCCTGCGTGACTCGATGGTCGCCACGAGCCTGTCGATGGTGCTGATCTACCTGGTCTTCACGATCTGGGGCCTGATCAGCCTGCCGCAGGCCGAGGCGTTCGAGATCTTCGGCGTCACGGACGCGGGCGCGTTCATCATGGCCGGCTTCGCCCAGGCGCTGCAGTTCGGCGTCGGCGTCGCGATCATCCTCTACGGCGTGCGCACCGTGCTCGGCGAGCTCGTCCCCGCGTTCCAGGGCATCGCCGAGAAGGTCGTGCCGGGCGCCAAGCCCGCGCTCGACATCCCGCTGGTGTTCCCGTACGGCGCCAACGCCGTGCTGATCGGGTTCCTCTCGTCGTTCGCCGGAGGCCTCGTCGCCCTCGGCGTGCTCGCCGCGTGGCTCAACCCGGTGTTCGGCCTCGCGCTGATCCTGCCCGGCATGGTGCCCCACTTCTTCACCGGTGGTGGAGCGGGCGTCTTCGGCAACGCGACCGGCGGACGTCGCGGCGCGATGGTCGGCGGGTTCGTCAACGGCCTGATCATCACGTTCCTGCCCGCGATCCTGCTGCTCGTGCTCGGCAACCTCGGCTTCGCGAACAGCACGTTCGGCGACGCCGACTTCGGCTGGTTCGGCACGCTGATCGGCGCCAGCTTCCTCGGCAGCCCGATGGTGGGCGTGGTCCTGAGCCTCGTCATCGGCGCGGCCCTCGTGATCGGCGCCTCGATCTACCAGATCAAGCTCGTCGACGGCGGCTGGGTGCCCGGCGCGAAGCGTGACGAGCGCCTCGCTGCCGAGAAGGCCGAGGCGGACGCCGCGGCGAAGCGCGCCAAGGAGGCGGCAGCCACGTCGTGAGCCCGAGCCCCGCGCGCTGCTGCTGAGGCAGGGTGCGCGGGGCAGGTGCGCGCAGGAGGCGCGGTGTCGGTCTGACCGGCACCGCGCCTCCTTCGTCTGTGCTTGTGCCTGTGCCTGTGCCTGTGGCTGTGGCTGCACGCGTCTGCACCGCGCCCGAGGGGCGGGAACACCCCGTTGTGGACGAAACACCCCCTTGTTTCGGGGTGCTCGGTCCACAACGCGGTGTTCCGTGGGGCGCGGCCGTAGGAGGCGGGGCCCCGGGAACGGCAGAGCGCCGTGTCCCCGAGACGGGGACGCGGCGCTCTGCGGCGGTGCGGTGCGGTGCGAGGAGGAGACGAGCGGTGCGGGCTAGTGCGCCGCGCTGTCGTCCTTCTTCGAGGCGGAGGAGTCGTGTGCGTGCGTGATCGGTTCGCCCTCGATCTTGTCGCGCTTCTTCTTCTCGGCATCGCCCCGGGTCTTGGCGAGGCTGGCCACGGTCGCGACGGTGATCGTCGCTCCGATGAAGAGCAGCGACAGCCAGATCGGGATCTCGGGCACCCAGAGCAGCGGCTCGCCGCCGTTGATGAAGGGCACCTCGTTGACGTGCAGGGCGTGGAACACGAGCTTGACGCCGATGAAGGCCAGGATGACCGCGAGGCCCTGCGACAGGTAGACGAGGCGCTCGAGCAGCCCGCCGATCAGGAAGTACAGCTGACGCAGGCCCATCAGCGCGAACGCGTTGGCCGTGAAGACGATGTACGCCTCGTTGGTGAGGCCGTAGATCGCGGGGATCGAGTCGAGCGCGAAGACGAGGTCGACGAAGCCGATCGCGATGACGCAGAGCAGCAGCGGCGTGACGAAGCGCTTGCCCGAGACCTTGACGGTGAACTTGTCGCCGTTGAAGTCGTCGTGCACCGGCAGGACGCGGCGGGCGACGCGCACGAACATGTTGTCGGCCGCGTTGCCGCCGTGGTCGCCCTTGAGCTGCTGGTAGGCCAGCACGAAGAGCAGGGCGCCGAAGATGTAGAAGACCCACGAGAAGTTCTCGATCAGCGCGGCGCCGGCGGCGATGAAGCCGGCACGCATGATCAGGGCGATGACGATGCCGATCATCAGCACCTTCTGCTGGTACATCCGCGGGATGGCGAAGCCGGTCATGATCAGCAGGAACACGAAGAGGTTGTCGATCGACAGCGCCTTCTCCGTCAGGTAGCCGGCGAAGTACTCGCCGCCGAAGCCCCAGCCGCTCGTGAAGCCGATGCCGACGCCGAAGAGCAACGCGAGGCCGATGTAGAAGGCCGACCAGCGAGCGGACTCGCCGATCGTGGGCTCGTGCGGCTTGCGCACGTGCGTGAAGAACTCGTAGACGAAGAAGGCGATCGTCACACCGATGGTGATGAGCCAGGTGGTCAGGGTGATGTTCACGGGAGGTCTCTCCGCAGAGGTCGGGCTGTGAGGCAGCGGGCCCTGCGCACGCGCGGCGAAGGGGGTCTGATCGACGGTAAGTCGATCGGCGCTGTCAGCGTGCCCCCAAGCTGCCCCGACACTGCTGTGAAGCTGCGGTCGCTGCAAGCTTCAGGCGGTAGGGGCCTGGCGGGATTCAGGCGGTGGGAGCCTGGTCCGGGGAGGCGGCGACCCGGTCGATCTCGGCGGTCACGCCCCCGAGCACCTTCGTCATGTACGGCCCCCAGAGCAGCCGGACCACGGCACGCACCAGCAGGCCGCGGCCGGGCTTCGCGTCGAACGAGTACTGCCAGCAGACGCGGGTGCCCGATCCCTCCTCGTCCTGACGGTCGAGGGGCTCGTACCACCACTCGGCGCGGCCGCGCTCGACGAGCGAGCGGAGCGGGCCGCGGAAGTCGGTCAGCTCGTAGACGAACAACGCCGGACGGGCCACGGTCACGAGCGTCTCGACCAGCTGGCCGCCGCCGGAGAGCTCGAGTCGGCGGGTTTGGCCCGGGGCGTCCCAGGGGCCGGTCTGTCCGTGGACGGCGACGACGGCAGGCAGGGGGCCGGAGCGCGGGTAGAACCCGACCGGCGTCATCGGGGTCCCGATCTCCCACGCCCGCTCGAGGGACGCCGTCGTCACTCCCTCGCGGATCGCGCTCGCTGTGGTGGTCATGAGGATGGTTCGGAGTCACCCGCTCGGGGGACTGGTCGGCCTGCGGGCGCTGCACCGCGCCTCCTCGGCTCGGTCTCTCCTCATGCAGGCCCGCGCGTGATCACAGAGCCGCCCGGGAGACCGCTGGGAGCCGCGCACCGCACCACGTGGTTCGTTCTGCCTGTCAGCCGTCGCACCCGCGGGGCCCCACAGAACGGACCACCATGGCAGGCCGAGTCGCCGTCTTCGCCCCCTCTCCCGTGCTCACGGTCACCGTCGAGGACCACGGTTCCGGCGCCGACGTGCACGTGCACGCGGGCGGGCAGGGGCTCTGGCAGGCGCGGATGCTGCAGACGCTCGGGGCCGAGGTCGTCGTGGTCGCCGCGCTCGTCGGCGAGACGGGCGCGGTCGTCGGGCACCTCTGCGACGACGAGGGCGTGCCGCTGCTGTCGGTCCGCCGCGAGGGCCGAGGCGCGGCCTACGTGCACGACCGCCGCGACGGCGAGCGGGACGAGCTCGTCGAGACCCCCGGCGACGCCCTCAGCCGACACGACCTCGACGAGCTGTACGGACTCGCGCTGCGGGCCGGGCTCGAGTCGGACGTCACGGTGCTCAGCGGCCCGTCCGGCGACGACACCCTGCCCGTCGACGTCTACCGGCGTCTCGCCGCCGACCTGCGGGCAGTGGACCGCGTCGTCGTCGCGGACCTCGCCGGCGAGCGGCTGGAGGCGGTGCTCGAGGGCGGCGTCGACGTGCTCAAGGTCAGCGACCAGGAGCTGCTCGCCGACGAGCTGATCACCGAGAGCACCCCCGAGCGGATCGTCGAGGCCATGCGCGACCTGCGGCTGCGCGGGGCGTCGTCGGTCGTCGTCACCTGCTCGGACCTGCCCACCTTCGTGCTCGACGGGCCCGGCGCGCGCGTGTTCGAGGTGAGCGTGCCGTCGATGCAGGTCGTCGACACCCGCGGCGCGGGCGACTCGCTCACGGCCGGTGTCGCCGCCGTGCTCGCCGCGGGCGGCGGACTGGAGGAGGCGGTCGTCACGGGCACCGCGGCCGGCGCGCTGAACGTGACCCGCCACGGGCTGGGCTCGGGCGACCCGGACGCGATCGCGGCGCTGCGTGCGGTCGTGAGCGTGCGCGAACTGTAGCCCGCCTCGTGACCGCTGGGACGACCCGGCAGGCGCGGCGTACCCTCGACGGCATGTCAGCGGAGGAGGGCGGATCGGCGGCCCGGCACGACTCGGCGCGCAGCGACCCGCGCCGCAGCGACCCGCGAGTCGCCGCAGCCCGCTACCGGGCCGAGGGCGAGCGCCCGCCCGACGACGCCCCGCGCGACACCCGCACCGCCGCCGAGATGCGCGCCTGGGCCCGCACCGCCATCGACCTGGCCGTGCAGCGCGGCGAGTTCGACGACCTGCCCCTGGCAGGCAAGCCGCTGCCCGGCCTCGCCGGCGGCACGGTCGACCCCGACTGGTGGATCCGTGGCCTGATCGAGAGGGAGGGGCTCACCGGCCTGGCGCCTCCTGCGCTCTCGCTGCGCACCGAGCACCAGCAGCTCGACGACGTGCTCGACGGCCTCGGCACCGAAGCCGCGGTGCGCGCGCACCTCGACGACTTCAACTCCCGCATCGTGGAGGCGCGGCGCCAGCTGACCGGCGGACCTCCCGTCGTGACTCCCACCCGCGACGTCGACGACGAGCTGAGGAGGTGGCGCGAGCGCCGCGAGGACCGTCGCGCGGCCCGCGCCGCTGCGGTCCCGCCTGCCCCGCCGACCTGGCGCGAACGACGCGCGCTCCGTCGTGAGCTGAGGAGGCGACGGCGCGACGGGTGAGACGGCTCACCCGCCGCCGCTGACCCGGATGAACCTGGGAGCGGACTCGGCTCGGGGGACGAACCGCGATACAGTCGAACGTTCCCTGCTGACCGACCTACCGTGAGGACCGCCCGCGTGACGACCACCGCCTCCCCGAGCCCGTCAGGTCACGACGCGCACGGACGAGGCGGAGAGGCCGCCCCGCTGCTGCGTCCCCGAGGTCGCCGTCGGGCCGAGGCCGCCGTGCTGCCGCAGAGCTGCCGGGCCTCGTTCGTGCAGCCCGAGGCGCTCGTCGACGCGTCCGTCGCCGCCGCCGAGGCCGCCGTCGTGACGGTGCCCGGGCTGAGCGGCCGACGCGCTGCCCGTGCCGCCCTGTCGGCCCGTGCCGAGCGCCGCGGGCTGCTCGCGCTGGCCCGACGGGACGCGCCCGCCGGCCGGTCGTCGTCCGCGGATGCGCCGTCCTCGCCTGCCTCGGCGTCGCCTGCTCCCGTATCGCGTCGGCTCGTCGCCGTCGTCAAGAAGGTCTCCGTCGTCGCGGCGCTCGTGGGCTTCGCCGCCAGCGGCACGCTCCCGCTCATCGCCGGCTCCGACCAGGAGGCGCAGGCCGCGGCCGGCGGCTCGGGCTTCTCCGCCGGCGCCTCCGCGAGCGGGCAGCAGCACCTCTCCGTCGACGCGGCGGTCGTCCTGGACGACGTCGAGCGCGACGGGTACTCGGCGACGTCGATGGTCGACGCTCAGACGCAGCTGCTCCGCAACGCGAAGGCGGCGAGCTCGAGCGAGTGGGACGGCCGGACCACCGCCTCCTACCTGGCCGACCCTCTCTACGACACCCTCGACCGCGACCAGGTGCTCGCCGTCGCGATGCAGTACATCGGCACGCCCTACGTGCACGGCGGCGAAGATCCGACGAAGTTCGACTGCTCGGGCCTGATCACGTTCGTGTACGCGCAGTTCGGCATCTCGCTGACCCACTACGTGCCCGCGCAGGACACGGAGGGCACGCGGGTCCCGGCCGCCGACGCGGTGCCGGGCGACCTCGTCGTCTTCGACAACCTCGCCCACGACGGCATCTACGCGGGCAACGGGATGATCCTCGACGCACCGAAGCCCGGCGGGTCCGTCAGCGTGCGGCCCATCTGGGACTCGCCGCACCACTTCGTGCGCATCGGCGCGTAGCGCACCGCCCACCGCGCGCTCAGCCGCCGAGCTGGCCCGTGAGGCGTCCGTGGAACGAGCCGCTGCGCTCGTCGAAGCCGACGAACTCGACGGGGAGGCCGTGCGCGGCGAACTTCGTCTCGACCGAGTCGAGGGCCGCGACGCTCGAGGCGTCCCACACGGAGGCGCGGCTCAGGTCGACGAGGACGGTCGTGGAGTGCGCCGAGTCGCCGGCGACGGCCGCGTCGTCCGCGTACGCGAAGTGCTCGACCAAGTCGTTGCTGCTGCCGAAGAAGAGCGGGCCCACGACGTCGTAGCGGACGCGAGCGCGCGGGCGGGCGGAGCCGTCCGCGCCCGGGCCGGCGCTGTCGCTGTCGCCGTCGGCGGTCGCGGGCTCGACGGTCCGCTCGACCCGGATGACGTGCGCGATGCGCCGGGCGAACAGCACCATGGCGAGCAGCACGCCGACGGCGACCCCGATCGCGAGGTTGTTCGTCGCGACGACGACCCCCACCGTGACCACCATGACCAGTGTCTCCGGCACGGGCATGCGCCTCAGCGTCGACGGCCGGACGCTGTGCCAGTCGACGGTCGTGATCGCGACCACCATCATCACGGCGGCGAGGGCGACCATCGGGATCCGCGCCATCACCGAGCTGAGCCCGGTGACCAGCAGCAGCAGGAACAGCCCGGCGGCGAGCGTCGAGACCCGCGTCCGTGCGCGGCCGATCTTCACGTTGACGACGGTCTGGCCGATCATGGCGCAGCCCGCGATGCCGCCGTAGGCGCCCGCGGCGATGTTCGCGACGCCGAGGGCCCACGACTCCTTGCCCTTGTGCGAGGGCGTCTCCGTGATGTCGTCGACGAGCTTCGCGGTGAGGAGCGTCTCCATCAGGCCGACGAACGCGACGCTGAGCGCGGTGGGCAGGATGATGCCGAGGGTCTCCGGGCTGAAGGGCACCAGCCACGGGGTGAGTCCCGGCAGGCCGCCTCCCATCGGTCCTTCGTCGCCGACGGTGTGCACGTCGGTCAGACCCGCGGCCACGACGATGACGGTCACGACCACGATCGCCACGAGCGGCGCCGGGACGACGGTCGTGAACCGCGGCAGCAGGACGACGATCGCGATGGTCAGGGCGAAGAGCGGGTAGACGATCCACGGCACGTCGATCAGGTGCGGCACCTGCGCGACGAAGATCAGGATGCCGAGCGCGTTGACGAAGCCGATCATCACCGAGCGCGGGATGAACCGCATGAGGCGGGCGAGGCCGGCGGTGCCGAAGACGATCTGGACGACGCCGGCCAGCAGCACGGTCGGCAGCACGTACTCGACGCCGTGGGTGCGCACGAGCGGCGCGATCACGAGGGCGACCGAGCCCGCTGCGGCGGTCACCATCGCGGGTCGGCCGCCGAGCAGCGACATCACCACGGCGAGCACGACCGACGCGACCAGGCTGACCATCGGGTCGACGCCGGCGATGACCGAGAACGAGATCACCTCGGGCACGAGGGCGAGGGTGGTGACGATGCCGGCCAGCGCCTCCCGGGTGAGGAGGCGCGGGGAGCGGAGCACCGCGCGCACGCTGTCGTCGGGACGAGCGGGCGCGACAGCGCGGGGCTGGGGGGAGTCGACGGTCACGGTGTGCTCCGGGTGGTGTGGTGAGAAGATCGGGGGACCGGCGACACTGCCGTGTGATCGACCCTACCCTCACGTGAGGGTAGAGATGGGCCAGTGAGCATGACGGACGCCGACGCACCGATGATGCAGATCGGCGAGCTGGCCGACCGTGCCGAGATGTCGCTGCGCACGATCCGGCACTACGACGAGGTCGGGCTGCTCACCCCCTCGGGGCGCAGCGACGGCGGGTTCCGCCTCTACACGGACGCCGACTTCTCGCGGCTGATGGTGATCCGACGCATGAAGCCGCTGGGTTTCTCGCTCGACGAGATGGCCGAGCTGCTGCGCGTCGTCGACGCCCTGGGGGCGGCGGACGCCGACAGCGCCGAGAGCGGTGGAGGCGCGGTGGACGACACCCGCGCCCGTCTCGACGCCTTCATCGCCGACGCCGCCGAGCGCCGGGCCCGGCTCGAGCGGCAGCTCGCCATGGCCGACGAGTTCCTGGAGCTGCTGCGCAGCCGCTGACGCGGTCCTGCGGGCCCGGCCCGCGCCTCCTGCGGGCTAGTCGCTCCGGCGCTCGACGAGGCCCTCGGCGAACGACGCCCACCACTCGCCGGCGGGCGGTCCGCCGTTGCAGGTGCCGTCGCTGATGCCCGGCGTCTTCACCCACAGGAACGCGTCGAGGCCCTTGCTGCCGCCGGTGACGTGCGGGTCCTGGCCGAGGCCGGCTCCCTCGGGGTTGCACCAGGTGCCGCGCCACCCCTGGCCGTTCCGCGAGACGTCGATGACGTAGCGGCTGTCGTCGGTGAGCTCGCTGACCCGCTCGGCGTAGGCGCGCTCGTCGTCGACCGGGTAGAAGCTCGCGACGTTCGTGTAGAAGCCGCGGGCGCGGTCGATCCCGGCCTGCTCGAGGCGCTCGGCCATCTCCCGGGCGGGCACCCAGTTCGAGTTGCCGCCGTCGAGGTAGGCGGGCACCCCCGCGTCGGAGAACGCGGTCACCGACTCCCGGATCAGGGGGAGCCTCTCCTCGGCGAGGTCGGGGCAGCGCGTGAGCATGCCCAGCGAGTCGGGCTCGACGATCACGACCGCGCGGTGGCCGCGCAGCGTGTCGGCGACGAGCTGGTTCCAGGCAGGGTAGTCGTCGGCCGCGAGGCCTCCCGCGGAGTAGTTGCCGCAGTCGCGGTCGGGGATCGCGTACGTGACGAAGACGGGCGTCGCGTCCTGGATCTCGGCCGCCACGAGGTAGTCGGTGATCTCGTCCACGAGCGCGGCGTCGTCGTGGCCGTCGCCGAGCCAGAGGGCGACGGGGCGCTCGGCGATCAGCTCGGCGGCCCGGGCGGCGTCGGCGTCGCCGTCGGCCGTGAGGCGGTCCGCGGCCCGGGCGGCGAGGGAGTTCGGCTCGACCGCCAGGCCGCCGTCGAAGACGAGGGTGTTGGGGGCGGAGCGGATCGTGTCCGGAGTGATCGCGCCGAAGGGCCGCGGGGCTGCGTCCCCGGTGGGGGCGGGCGTGCCCGTCGCCTCGTCGGACGTGTCGTCGGTCGGGCTCGGGCTCGCCGTGGCGCCCGCCGTCGGGCCTGCTGCGTCACGGTCGGCGGAGGTGCACCCGCCCACGCCGAGGGCCGCGGCCACGACGAGCGTGCCGAGGGCGGTGCGCAGGAGGTGCGGCGTCAGGTGCGGCATCGATCCCGTTCCCGGGCGCCGTGGGGGAGGGCCCCGACGATGGTGGACCTCCATGACAGCACGGCGGGCGCTCGGGCGCAGGGGGCGCTTCGGGGGACATCGGCTGTCCCCGACGCGCGGCTTGCTTCCGCAGATGCCGACCAGAGGAGCTGCTATGACGGGAAATGCCGTTGTCCTGAGGCTCGCGAGGGGCCCACGGTCGGCATCTGCGGAACCGACGGGGCGGGTGGGCTCAGTCCTGCACAGGGGCGGGATGGTCCACAGGTGTCGTGTACCGCTCACGGGGGGAGGTGCGACGAGGAGGCGGTCGGTAGGGTGGACGGACCGCCGCGCCCGAGCCGCGTGATCACGACCGGCCCACCTCCGGTCCTGCCGCCGCCACACGACGAACCGAGAACCATGCTCCGCCGCCCTGCCCCCTCGTCCGCCCCGCTCCCCGCCGTCCCCCCCTCGTTCCGCGCCGGCGCCTCCCGCGTCGCGTCGCGAGCGGCGATCGCCGCCCTGCTCGTCGTGGGCCTCGCGGCCGTCCCCGTGCTGGCCGCTCCCGCCCCGGCTCAGGCAGCCGGCCCGAGCTGGCAGCAGGTGCTCGACGCCCGCGGCTCCGAGCAGGCGAAGAAGGCGGCGCTCGCCGACATCCAGGTCGCCCTCGAGGCCGCGTCGACCCGGGCCGCCGACGCCCAGACGGCGGCCGACGAGGCCGGTGCCGCCCTGACGGAGGCGCAGCTCGCCGTCGACGAGGCCACCGGCGAGTACGAGACGGTGCAGCAGAAGGCGGCTGCCGCCCGGGCCGACGCCGACGCCGCGCAGGTCGTGGTCGGCCAGGCCGCCGCGCTGCTCGCCCGTCCGGGCAGCGGGGGGCTCACCGGAGACCTGCTGTCGTCCGGTGACGACGCCGAGACGGTGCTGCGCGGCCTGAGCATGTCGACCAAGATCGGCGAGAACCTGAGCACGCTGCGCGAGCGCGCCGTCTCGGCTGAGAACCTCGCGACCTCGCTCGCCGACCAGGCTGCGGTCGCCTTGGCCGAGCGCGACAAGCTCGCCGACGAGGCCTCCGACGCCCTCGACGCGGCGGTGGCCGCGAGCGACACCGCGCAGCGCGACGTCGCGGCCGTCGACGAGGAGAAGGCGACCCTGGCCGCACAGGCCGAGGCGCTGCAGGACGACCGGCTCACCCTCGAGCAGGCCTACGCGTCCGCCCAGGCCAAGGCGGCTGCCGAGGCCGCGGCAGCCGCTGCTGCTGCCCGTGCCGCCGCGGCCGCGCCCGCACCTCCCCGGGGCGGCGGCGCATCGCGCCCGGTCGGTCCCGGCTCGCCCGGCACGTCCGTGCCCGACCCGGGGACGGGCTGGGTCGCGGGCATCCGCTCGTACTCCTCGTACCAGGCGTACGGCTACCGGGTGCACCCCATCACCGGTGAGTACAAGCTGCACGCCGGAGCGGACTTCGGCGCCAGCTGCGGCACCCCGATCTACTCGGTCGCGGCGGGCACCGTGACCTACGCGGGCGTGGCCGGCGGCTACGGCAACCTCATCATCATCGACCACGGCAACGGCATCAGCAGCGCCTACGGGCACATGGAGCGCTCGGGCATCTACGTCGCCAACGGCCAGACGGTCGCGGCCGGCCAGAACATCGCCGGCGTCGGCACCGCCGGCGGCTCGACCGGCTGCCACCTGCACCTCGAGATCCGTCGCGGCGGCATCGCGACCGACCCGGTCGCCTTCCTCGCCACGAAGGGCGTGCGCTAGGCCCCTTCCGCGGGGCCGACCGGCGGCGTACCGTCATCGTCGACGGGCCCCCGGGCCCGCCGCGCCGGAGCCCCGTCCGGCGGCACGGCTCCCGACTCGTTTCCCGTGAGCCGGGGGCCATCCCTCGTCCCGGGCGACGCGACCCGGCCTCAGTGCGACGCGACCCGGTCTCAGGAGGCGCGACGCGCCTCCTCGGAGGCGGCCTCGGTAGCCCGCGCCTCGGCCGCGATCTCCGCGACCACCGTCTGCACGACGGGCCGGGCCGCCCGCTCCGGCCGCATCAGCGCCTCGACGTGACGGCCGGCCTGCACGCTGTCGAGCGTCGCCAGGCGGAACCGCCCCGGCGCCCGCCCGGCCGACGTGTGCCGGGGCACGAGCGCGACGCCGAGCCCCGCGGCGACCATCGCCTCGATCACGGGCAGGTGCACCGTGCGGTGCACCACCTGCGGCACGACCCCCGACTGCAGCGCCATCGAGACGAGCACACGATCGATGGGGTACCCCTCGGGCACGCCGACCCAGGGCTCGCCGATCACGTCGGCCACGGTGACGCGTTCGCGTCCGGCCAGCGGGTGGTCGAGCGGCAGGGCGACCTCGAGCGGCTCGCGCAGCAGGGGCACGACGGTGAGGTCGGGGTGCTCGACCGGCACGACGCCGTCGGAGCGGTGCCCGATCACCACGTCGACGTCGGCCGTGAGCTGTGCGAACTCGTCCTCGGAGACGTCGCGGTCGCTGATCTCGAGCTCGATCCCTGTGTGCTCGTGCATCCGCACGAGCAGGCCGGGCAGCAGCAGCTCCGCCGCGGAGGGGAACAGCGCCAGCCGCACCACGCCGACCCGGCCGCCGCGGTGCGCCTCGAGGGCCGCCTCCGCCTCGGCGACCGCCGTCGAGACCGCCACGGAGGCGCGTGCCAGCACCAGCCCCGCGTCGGTCAGCTGCACCCCGCGTCCCGACCGTCGCACGAGCTCGACCCCGAGCTGGCGCTGCAACGTCCGCAGCTGCTGCGACACCGCGCTCGGCGACCGGTGCACGGCCGCGGCGACCGCGGTGACGCTCCCGCGGTCCGCGAGCTCGCGGAGCAGGTCGAGGTGCTGGATCTCCATGAAGGGACGCTACATCGTCGATGACGAGACCTGCGCTGGTCCTGCATCCGCACCTCCGGCAAGGTGGTCCCATGAGCCCCCGCGACCGCCTCCTCGCCCTCGTCGTCGTGGTGTGCTGGGGCGTCAACTTCCCGATGACGGCGCTGGCGCTCGACCACTTCCCGCCGATCTTCCTCGTGGCGCTGCGGTTCGCGCTGCTCGCGGTGCCGACCCTGCTGTTCGTGCCACGGCCGGCGATCCCGTGGTCGCGGCTGCTGATGGTGGGCCTCGGGCTCGGCATCCTGCAGTTCGGGTTCCTCTACCTCGGCATGGCCGCGGGCATGCCGTCGGGCCTCGCGTCGCTCGTGCTGCAGGCGTCGGCGCCCGCCACCGTCGTGATCGCGGCGATCTGGCTGCGCGAGCGCATCACGCGGCGACAGGCGATCGGCATCGGCGTCGCCGTGCTGGCGCTCGCGGTGATCGCCGCGCACCGGTCGCAGGTCGCGGCCCTGCTGCCCGTGGTGCTCACGCTCTGCGCGGCGGTCGGCTGGGGCCTCGGCAACGTCGCGGTCCGGCGTGCGGCCGCCCCCGACCCGCTGCGCCTGACGCTGTGGATGTCTGTCGTGCCGCCCGTGCCGATGCTCGCGCTCTCGCTCGTCGTCGAGGGTCCCGAGCGCATCGGCGACAGCCTCGCGGGCGCCTTCACGGTCGCGGCCCTGCCGTCGGTGATCGGCCTGCTGTACGTGGTGCTGGTCGCGACCGTGCTCGGCTACGGGCTCTGGACCCGCCTGCTCGCGGCGTACCCGTCGAGCACCGTCGCCCCCTTCTCGATGCTGGTGCCCGTCGTCGGCGTGGCGGCGTCGTGGGTCGCCTTCGACGAGGTGCCCGACCTCGTGGAGGTGTGCGCCGGGGTCGTCGTCGTCGCCGGGGTGCTGTTCGCGAGCCGCCCGCCGCTCGGGGGACGCGCTGCCTCTGCTGCTGCCGGGAGCGGGGCGGTCACATCAGGTTCCGAGCATCACGTCTCGCCGCGACGGGACGCGACGCTCGGAACGTGATGCAACGGTGGTCACTGCGCCGACTCAGCAGCAGCCACAGCGGCGGCAGCAGCAGCAGCAGCGGCGCCGACCGGCTTGCGCATCTGCACCGCCGTCGTCTCGTAGCCGAGCGACTCGTAGAGCGCCCGGGCGGCCGTGTTGTAGCCGAACACGTTGAGGCCGAGGGTGGCGGCGCCGTGGCGGGCCGCCTCCTCCTCGGCGAGCTGCATCGCCGCACGGCCGTGGCCGGCGCCGCGGTGCTGCTCGTCGATCTCGACGTCCCACACCCACCACGCGTCGCTGCCCCCGGCGAACGGCCCGATCCAGAGGACGCCCACGACGGTGCCGCGGCCGTCACTGCCGCCGTCCTCGCCGTCTCCGACTCCGGTTCCGTCGCCGTCGGTGCCGGACGCCGTCACCACCACGTCGTGCACGAGGTGCCCCGGCGCGGGGCGGCCCCCGGGGAAGTTCCGCTCGAACGAGGCGCGCGCCGCCTCCGCCGCGATCTCGGCCGCTTCGCCCGACGCGAGCCGCGACCGCTCGTACTCGGCCTGCGAGCGGGCGATCCAGGGGCCGAGCCGGTCGTCGGGCATGAGGCGGAGCACGGTCGTCATGCCCCGACGGTACCGCCCGGGGGCCCTACCCTAGGGTCAGCCTCGTCACGGCTGCCGACGCCGGCGCCCGCCGACCACGGGCGCGCGACCCGCAGCGCGCACGTGACGAGCAACACGCACACGACGAGCAGAGGGCAGGAGGCGACCGTGGCGCAGCAGCGCAGGGCCCGCGAGACGCGGGCGGCCATCTTGCAGGGCGCCTCCTCGGTGTTCCTCGCCCGGGGCTACGCCGAGACGTCGCTCGACCAGGTGACGGACGCGGCCGGGGTCACCAAGGGTGCCCTCTACTTCCACTTCCGCTCGAAGGCCGACCTGGCCGGGGCGGTCGTCGCCGAGCAGCAGCGCCTGTCGCGGGCGTGGACCGAGCTCGCGATCGCGGGTGCGCCGTCTGCGGCCGGTGCGCTGATGCTGGCGTGCGCCTCCTTTGCGACGCAGCTCTCGACCGAGCCGATGGTCGCGGCCGGCCTGCGGCTGTCGACCGAGTCGATCGGCGAGGTGCCGAGCCGGGCGCCCGCGGCGCTCGCCTGGGTCGACGAGACCGCGGGGCACGTGTCGCGCGCGGTCTCGGAGGGGACGTTCCGCGACGACCTCGACGTCGACCGTGCGGCGCGCTTCGTCGTCGGCGCCTTCAGCGGGGTGCAGACCTTCTCGGCCCTCAGCACCGGCCACGCGGACGTCTTCGAGCGGCTGCAGGACATGATGCGCTTCGTGCTGCCGTCGTTCCTGTCGCCGCGGTCCGCCGGCCTCGCCGACGAGCTCGCCGAGCTGATCAGGCCGACGGACCGTCCCCCGATCGACTGACCAGCGTCAGCCGACCGGCAGGCGCCCCCGCCCCGTCAGTGTTCCTCTGTACCCCATCATGCATACTCCACGACCTGTTTCGTAACCCCCCGTCGGAGGGCCGAGCCCTCCTCGCCTCCTACAGGCCCCTCGGCCGCTCGGGTCCGAGCCGCTCGATCGTGCGGTCGACGAGCTGCTGCGCCGCGACGAGGGGGCCCGTGTCGATCTGGGCGAGGCGCTCGCCGTAGTCGTGCGGCACAGTCAGCTGCTGCTGCCACTCGGCCTCGTAGAGCGCGTCGAGGTAGCCCGAGGCGGCACGGCAGGCGGCGTCGGTCTCGGCGAGGTCGCGCTCCTCGTCGCCGACGGCGGTCGCGGGGTCGTACGAGGTGAAGGTCTGGGCCATCCGCGTGGTGGGCATGTCCGCCGGGTCGTCCGGCAGGTCGTCGGCCCAGGGCCCGGCGCCCACGCCCTGGTCGATCATGCAGGCGTGCCACGCGTCGGCAGCCCGGCGCACGGAGGCGTCCTGCCGGGCCTCGAGGAACGCCGCGTTGCTCAGCCGGATGGCGACGTCGCCCACCGAGCCGGTGGTCGACGACGCGGAGGCGCCCGTCAACAGCTCGGGATGCTGGCGGTAGGCGCGCTCGAGGCAGGTCGCGCGGTCGGCCGCCTCGTCGGGCGAGGTCTCCCGGTACTCGAAGGCCCGCCAGGCGTCGGCACCGGCGTCGACGGTGGGAGGCACGTGGTAGCCGCGCTCGCGGGCGGCGGCGAGGTCGAAGGCGCGGAGCGGCTGGCGCTCGGTGGCGTTCGTGGCCGCGTCGACGTCGCGCCAGGGCACGACCGCGTCGTCGTGGCCGGCGTCGACCATGCAGTCCTGGATGAGCAGCTCGGTCGCGTAGTTGAGGCGGACGACGCCGACCCCGACGTACTGGTCGAGGGGCATCGTCCACGACGCCTGGTCCTTCTCGGGCAGGTCGGGCAGGGTCCAGGCGGCGTTGGCGGGGATGCCGACGGCCACGACCCCGGCGACGAGCGCGGCCACCGCGACGACGGTGACCCGCTTCGCGACGCGCTCCCGGCCGCCGGCCCTCACCGGCCGGCCCCTCACCGACCCGCCCCTCGGCGACCGGCCCTCACCGGCGCGGCCTCGGCCCGCCGTCGGAGGCGGGCACGAGGCCGTTCTCGTAGGCGAAGACGACGATCTGCACGCGGTTGCGCATGCCGAGCTTCTGCAGCACCGAGCGGACGTGGCTCTTCACCGTCGCCTCACTCAGGTACGCCTCGCCCGCGATCTCGATGTTGCTGAGCCCCCGGGCGACGAGGGTGAACATCTCGCGTTCGCGCGGCGACAGCGGCTCGAGCGGGTCGACGCGGGGAGCCGGGGTCGTCGGCACGGCGAACTCGTGCACGACGTCGAGCGCGGCCGCGGCGGTCGGCACGGGGTCGCCCGCCCACGCCGCGCGGATCGTCGTGAGCACCTCGTCGGGCGTCGCGTCCTTCGTGAGGAACGCGTAGGCCCCGGCCTTGAGGGCCCCGAACACGGCCTCGTCGCGCTGGATGGTCGTCAGCGCGACCACCCGGGGCAGGTCGTCGGGCGAGACCCCCTCGAGGATTCGGGCCGTCGCCTCCAGCCCGTTCATCACGGGCATGCGGAGGTCCATCAGCACCACGTCGGGGTGCTCGCGCTCGACCAGCGCCAGCGCCTCGCGCCCGTCGACGGCGGTGCCGACGCAGCGCAGGTCCGGCTGCGCCTCGATCAGCATCCGCAGGCCGGAGGCGAAGAGCGGCTGGTCGTCGACGACGGCGACGGTGATGACGGCCGGGCTGGCGGTGCCGGCGGCGGGCGAGTCGGTCATGAGGAGCTTCTCTCGGTGGGGGCAGAGGCAGAGGCAGAGGCAGAGGCAGAGGCAGATGCAGGTGCAGGTGCAGGTGCGGAGGAGGCGTCGGGCGCGACGACCGAGGAGGCGCCGGTCGTCGGCACGAACGCGGTCACCTCGAAGGCTGTCCCGTCCGCCGAGGGCTGCGCCGTGAGCCAGCCGCCCGCGAGTCGGGCACGCTCGGTCATGCCGCGGACGCCGGCGCCGCGGTCGGCCCCGGTGCGGGCCGCGACGAGCGGGGCTCCGCGGCCCCGCGACGTGACCTGCAGCGTGAGCCCGCGGCCGCGCCAGTCGAGCTGCACCGCGACGCGGCTCGAGGTGCCCGCGTGCTTCAGCGCGTTCGTCAGGCTCTCCTGCACGATGCGGTAGACGGCGAGCTCCTGCGAGGGGGCGAGGGCGCCGACCGGCCCCTGGGGCCCGGGGGCTCCCTCGGTCGTGACGTCCACCTCCATCCCGACCTCGCGCATCGCGACGACGAGGGCGTCGACGTCGGCGAGCGTCTCGCGCGGAGCGGTGACGTCGTCGTCCTGCGTGATGCGCTCGACGAGGCGCCGCACGTCGAGCAGGGCCGTGCGGCCGACCTCGGCGATGGTGCGCAGCGACTCCTCGGCGACCTCGGGGCGGGTCGCCTGCAGGGCGAGCCCGCCCTGGGCCTGCGAGACCACGACCGCGAGGGAGTGCGCCAGAGCGTCGTGCACGTCGCGGGAGATCCGCGCCCTGTCCTGGGCGAGCCGCAGCTCGAGGTCGGTCGCCTCGAACCGTGTCTCGGTCGCCTCCAGGGCCTGCCGGATCACGAGCACCCGGCGGATGCTCGCGAACGCGACCCCGATCGCCCACGCACCGGCGAAGACGCCGAACAAGGCCGCGGTGAGCAGCGAGAACTCGATGCGGAGCCCCGTCGTGCCGGCGCCGACCCAGGTGCTCCAGCTCTGCGGCCGCGTCAGGGTCGGCACGGCCAGCAGCCACGCGGCGAGGCCGGCGGCGACGCCGGCGACGAGCAGCGCGGCGAGACGGAGCCAGGGCGACGGCTTCACCGCCACGAAGGCCATCACCAGGGCGATGGCGACGTAGGCCGTCCAGGTGTCCTGCGACGGGGCCTCGGCGAGCCCGAGCAGCTGCAGCACCGGGACGACCACGACGAGCGCGAGCGACGTGGTCGGGATCCACCAGGCGAGGGCGATCGCGATCGCGAAGAGGCCGAAGACCACCGTGTTGTCGGCGACGCCGCCGCGGCCCCACGAGCTGGCGACCCAGAAGACGAAGTAGACGAGGGCGGCGGCCGGCGCGACGACGTGCCGCCCCCACCGCCTCGCGTCCGCCATGTGCGCCAGGTTAGGTGCAGGGCCGCGTGCGGCGCGCCTCCTGCCCCGGGTTTTCATCCCGAGGTCGGACGCGTCGTCGCCTCTCCTCATTCAGGAAGATCGGTCCTGATCCTCGCGAGGAGGGGACGCATCGTCCTGAGTCGTGCACGGTTCAGGAGCCCGAGGCGACGACTTCCTGAATCACGAAGATCGAGGACAGGAACACGAAGGAGGCGCGGTGCAGGAGATCCCGCACCGCGCCTCCTCGGAGGACAGGCTGCTGCTAGAAGGTCAGCAGGCCCTGCGTCTTGCTGGTCGCGGCCGCGTAGCGCTGGCCGACGTTGTCCCAGTTCACGATGTTCCAGAAGGCCTTGACGTAGTCGGCGCGCACGTTCTGGTAGTCGAGGTAGTAAGCGTGCTCCCAGACGTCGAGCATCAGCAGCGGGACGAGGCCGAACGGCACGTTGCCCTGCTGGTCGAAGAGCTGGAAGACGCTGAGGCGCTGACCGATCACGTCGTAGGCGAGCACCGACCAGCCGGAGCCCTGCACGCCGAGCGCGGTGGCGGTGAAGTGGGCCTTGAACTTCTCGAGGTCGCCGAAGTCGCGGCCGATGGCCTCGAGCAGGTCGCCGGTGGGCTCGCCGGTCTCGGGGGTCAGGTTCGTCCAGAAGATCGAGTGGTTGACGTGGCCGCCGAGGTTGAACGCGAGGTCCTTCTCGAGCTTGTTCACGTTCGCCAGGTCGCCGGTCTCGCGGGCCTCGGCGAGGGCGGCGTTGGCCGTGTTCGCGCCGGTGACGTAGGTGTTGTGGTGCTTGGAGTGGTGCAGCTCCATGATCGTCGCGCTGATGTGCGGCGCGAGGGCGCTGTAGTCGTAGGGGAGATCGGGGAGGGTGTACTCAGCCATGTGGGAGTCCTTTCGCAGTTGACCTCCGTCCACCGTACGACTCCCGTGGGGTGCTGTGTCGAGCAACTCCCAGCAGGGACGCAGCCTCGTGGGCCGGTGTCCGGCCGAGCATGCAGAGTCTGCAACGATCTGGACCGTGCACATGCCGATCACCCGAGTCGAGGTCTTCGAGGCCGCCCGTCGACGGCAGCTGCCGATCAACGTGCCCCTCGACCCGTGGCGCTCCGCCCTGCGGCGTGAGCTCGGCACGCAGCGGTTCGCGCGGTGGTTCACCCTCGCGATGTTCGGCGTGCTGCCCGTCGTGCTGTCCGTGGGGATCCTGGTGACGACGCCCTCGCCGTCGCGTGCGCTCGGGGACCTCGTCCCGCTCGTGCTGTTCTGGTCGATCGCCGCCGTCGTCGTCCGCCTGACGGGTCGGCGTCGCCGGGGCATGCGGGCCCTGCTGTCCGTGCTCGACCACCCGCCCGTCGAGAGGCCGCGCGACGAGGGACGCCTGACGGACCAGGAGCGGCACCTGATCCGCAGCCTGCCCGAGCCGATCGCCGCCGCCGACTTCCTCTTCTGGTTCGGCGCCCGCGACGGACGCGACCTCGGGCTCGAGCTGCTGCACGAGGTCGTGCTGTCGCGGGCCGAGGACGACCTGTGGGCCGCGCTGCGGGTCTGCGTCGTCTTCGGGCTCGACGGCGACCACGTGCCGCTGCTCGCCGAGCTCTGGGACGGCGACTGGCACGAGGAGCACCTCGACGTCGTCGCGGCGCTGGGCGAGACGGGGGCGGCCTCGGCGGTGGCGGTGCTGCTCGGCGTCGTCGACGACGTCCCGCGGCACCTCGAGGGGCCGGACGCCTGGCGCGTGCCCGTCGCCGTGGTCGACGCGCTGGGCATGCTCGACGTCCAGGGCGACGGCGACCTCGACGGCGGTGCCGACGTCGGCGACGCGCGCGAGCTGGCGCTCGCCGAGCTGACGGGGCACGTCGACCGCGTCGTCGCCGGGTACGCCTGGGTCCGCCTGGTCGACCTGCACCCCGACTGGTGGCAGCAGATGGTCGACGAGGGCTCCGAGGCCGACCAGGCCACCACCTCCTGAGGCTCGCCTGCTCCTGGGCTCGCCTCGACCGCGGCCGGGCACGGAGGAGGCGCGCGGTCGTGGACGGCCCTGGCACCATGGCTGAATGGCCGAGACGACACCCCACCGACGACCTGCCGCCGCCCGCATCGCCCTCGTGGCGGTCGCGGCGACCTTCCTCCTGGGCGCCTGCGCGCAGGCCGGGCCGGGCGGCGCACCCGACGCGGGGGCGGCGCCGACCGGGTCGTCGACCCCGTCGGGGCCGGCGGACGACGGCGACGGCGACGGCACGGACGACGGCGCCGCCGAGGGCGGCCCCTCGGTGGCCTGGCTCGACGAGGGGACGTCGTTCTCCCTGACCCTCTTCGGCAGCTCGACCTGCCCGCCTGCCGTCGAGTCGGTCGAGGCGGCCGGTGCCGACGCCGTGACCGTGCGGCTCGCGCCTGCCGACCCGGGCATGTGCACGATGGACTACGTGCCGGCCGTGTCCGAGCACGAGCTCCCCGCCGGCGTGGACGGTCGTCCCGTCACGGTCGACGTCGTCCCCGCGGAGGAGGGCGCCGAGCCCGTCTCCCTCGAGCTGCCGTAGGGCCTGAGCCGCCGACCGTTCGGCCCGACCAGGTGTCGGTCGGGACGGCTAGCCTGGCGTCGACCACGAGGAGGCGCACCATGGCAGGTTTCACGGGCTTCGGCCGACGTCGCGAGGCCGACCCGCGCCTCCCGCCGGGGCAGCACCTCGAGAAGGGGTTCCCGGTGCTGTCGGCCGGCCCGACCCCGAACATCAAGCGGTGGGAGCTGCAGCTCGGCACCGAGCAGGGCAGCCGCTCGCTCAGCTGGGCCGACTTCCAGGCGCTGCCGCACGAGCAGATCGAGACCGACATCCACTGCGTCACGAGCTGGTCGAAGCTCGGCACGCACTGGTCGGGCGTCTCGCTCGACACCCTCTTCGACGGCCTCGACACCACGCACGAGTTCGCGATGACGACGAGCTACGGCGGCTACACGACGAACCTGCCCCTGAGCGAGCTGCTGGGCGGCAAGGCCTGGGTCGTCGACACCTACGAGGGCGAGCCCCTGGGGTCCGAGCACGGCGGCCCGGCCCGGCTCTTCGTGCCCGGCCTCTACTTCTGGAAGAGCGCGAAGTGGGTGCAGGGCATCCAGACGATGGCCTCCGACCGCCGCGGCTTCTGGGAGAGCATGGGCTACCACGCGCTCGGCGACCCCTGGCGCGAACAGCGCTACGCGTGAGCTCGTCGGACGACGGCGCGCCTGCCTCCTCGTCGGCGTCGCTGCCCGCTGACCCCTTCAGGTGGATGCCGGCGACGATCGTCGCCGCGGCAGGGCAGACGCCGACCGGGCGCTCGATCGTGCTCGAGGTGCCGGGGCTGCGACCGGCCCGGGCTGGTCAGCACGTCGACGTCCGCCTCACCGCGGACGACGGCTACCAGGCCGTCCGCTCGTACTCGTTGTCGGACGTCACGCTGTCGGACGTCTCGCCGTCGGACGACTCGTCGTCGGACGTGCGGGCGAGCGCAGGAGGCGCGGGCCGGGCACCGCAGATCGAGCTCACCGTCGAGGAGCTCCCCGACGGCGAGGTCTCGCCGTACCTCGTCTCGGCGGCCGAGGTCGGCGACCCCGTCGAGGTGCGCGGCCCGATCGGCGGCTGGTTCGTCTGGCCGCCGACCGAGTTCGACCCCGACTCGGCGGTGCACGCCGTGCTGCCCGAGCCGGACGGGGCTCCGGCACCGGGCCGGTCGCCGGTGCAGCTGATCGGGGGAGGGTCGGGCATCGCCCCGCTCGTCGCGATGGTGCGTGCCAGGGCCGCGGGGGCTGGTGCTGCTGACGCTGACGCTGCTGCGGCCGGTGCGGCCGGTGCGGCCGGTGCGGCCGGCTCGGCCGGGCCGCCGCCGATGCGGCTGCTCTGCTCCGTCCGGACGCCGGCCGACCGCTGGTTCGGCGACGAGCTGGCGGCGCTCGCCGAGGAGTCGGCGGGCGAGGTGCAGGTCGACTGGGTCTTCACGCGGGAGGCTCCTGCAGGGGCGACCCGCGCCTCCGGCAGGCTCACCCGTGACGAGCTGCTCGACCTCGTGCTGCCGGCGTCCGTGCACCCGCTCGTCTACGTCTGCGGCACGAACTCGTTCGTCGAGACCGTCGCCGGCTGGCTGGTCGACGCCGGCCACGACCCGACCCGCGTCCGTACGGAGCGCTTCGGCGGCGTCTAGCCGAGCAGCTCGCGCATCTTCGCGTAGAACTCGGCGGGGTCGCCGGCGAGCGACGCCTTCACCATCGCGCTCCAGTCGTCGACGACGACCTCGATCGCACCGGCGGCGAGGCCGTCGAACGAGCTGCGGGGCACGTCGCGCGGGTCGATCTTCGGTCCGTCGTAGTTCGCCGTGATGTCGGTGTCCGCGGCCCCGAGCATCACGCCCTGGACGAGCGTCCCCTGGGCGGCGAGCTCGAGCCGGACGGCGTTGGTCATGTTCCACTCGGCGGCCTTGGCGGCGGCGTAGGCCCCGCTGCCGGGAGCGGCGAACCACGAGAGAGCGGAGAGGACGTTGACGATCGCACCGCCCCCGTTGGCCGCGAGCACGGGGGCGAACTCGCGGATCACGTCGAGGGTGCCCCAGTAGTGCGTGTCCATCTCGCGGCGGGCGTCGACGAGGTCGCCGGTGATCAGCGACGCGCCGGTCGCGATGCCGGCGTTGTCGACGAGCACGGTCACGTCGTGGGCCGCGACGGCGGCGGCCACCACGGAGTCGTGGTCGGTGAGGTCGAGCTGCAGCGGCACGACCCGAGGGTCGGCGAAGTCGAGGGTCTCGGTCCGGCGCGCCGTCGCCCAGACCTTGGCGGCGCCGCGCTCGAGCGCCTCGAGGACGAACTGGCGGCCGATGCCGCGGTTGGCCCCGGTCACGAGGACGGTCTGGCCGGTGATGTCGATGTTCATGCGTGGTGTCTTCCTGGTCGTGGACGGTCGGCCGGGCAGTCTCGGCTGGCCCGGCGTCGGCTACGCTAGGACTTCACGTTGACGTCAAGGGCAAGTCCGACACGCGGACCAGGCCGAGACGCCTTCCAAGAAGAACAGGGGCATGGATGCGCATCGGCGAGGTGGCAGAGCGAGCGGGCGTCAGCACGCGCGCGCTGCGGTACTACGAAGAGCAGGGCCTGCTCGAGTCCGACCGCACGAGCAGCGGCCAGCGCAGCTACGCGGAGGCGGCGGTCGAGCGGGTGCAGCTGATCCAGCAGTTCTTCACGGCGGGGCTCCCGAGCCGCACGATCCTGCAGCTGCTGCCCTGCGTCGACTCCGGCACGAGCTCGCCCGAGGTCTTCGCCGTGCTCGAGGCGGAGCGTCGGCGCATCACCGCGGCGATGGCCGACCTCTCGGCCGCGCGCGACGCCCTCGACCGCATGGTCGAGATCGCGCGGCACCCGACGCCCGAGCACTGCCCGGCCCTGCGCGAGCCCGCCGAGCCTGCCCGCGACGCGGCCTGACCTGCCCGCCCTGACCGGTCGGCCCACCGAGTGGTCAGTTCCGGTCCTCCCGAGCGGCGTCGACGACCGTTGCTGACCACTCGTTCCCTCGCGGGCGACGTCGCCCCGAAGGAGGTGCGGGCCGGGTCAGGCGCGCGGGTCGCCCTCGTCGAGCCACGACGGCCGCGAGGGCCGCGGGTGCCGGAGCGTCTGCACGACGCCGACCAGGCAGACGACGAACACGACCGCGACCAGCACCAGGAACACGATGCCGAACGGCGTGGGTGCCTCGCCGCGGCCGAGCGAGACGGCGGCCGTGACCAGGTGCAGGAACAGCGGGAACGCGAGCACGCCCCAGAGGAACGGCGACCCGCGGAAGGTCGGCCACTGCAGGCGCAGCCTGCCTCGCGACCGACCGTCGGCGGCGGGGCGCGTCGCACCGGGGCGCTCGTGTCGGTCGTGCGGGCGGTGCTGCTCGGCGTCGCGGTCGCTCATGGAGTCCCCTTCGTGGTCGTCGTCGATCCGTCCACCGTACGCCGCGCCTCCTTCGCCCCTCGGGTCGGGTCGAGAGGCCTCGGAGCGACGTCCGGAGGTGCTCGGAGGTCGGTCCGGGGCCTCTCGTGGTCGTGGGGACGGGCGGCGGTGCAGGCGCTGCACCGGGGGAGGCGGCGTCCAGGGCGGTGCTGCGACCATGGAGGCCCACCGACCCCCTCACCAGGAGCCGCCATGTCGCCCCGCGCCCTCTTCCGCTCGTTCGCTGTCGCCGAGGTCGTGACCTGGGCCCTGCTGATCGGCGGGATGCTGCTGAAGTACGTCGCGAAGGTGGGCGACTGGCCCGTCAGCGTCGCGGGGCCGATCCACGGGTTCGTGTTCCTCGCCTACCTGGTCGCGGGGGTCGTCGTCGCCGTGAACCAGCGCTGGTCGCCGGGGGTGACCGTGCTCGCCCTCGCGAGCGCCGTCGTGCCGTTCGCCTCGCTGCCCGTCGAGCGCTGGATCGACCGCCGCAGCGGGCTCGACGGCGACTGGCGGCGTGAGGCGACCGGCGACCCGCGCGACCGCCGGCCACTCGACCGCCTCCTCCGCTGGGTGCTCGGGCACCTCGCGCTCGCGGTCGTGCTGCTGCTCGCGGCCGTCGTGGTCGTCTTCGTCCTGCTGCTGATCGTCGGCCCGCCCGTCGGCGGCTGATCCGTCGAGGGGGCTGACAGAGAGGGGGCTGACGGAGAGGGGGCTGACAGCGAGGGGCTGACGGTCGAGGAGGCGGTCGTCCCGAGTCCTGGACGTCGCGCACGATACCCCCCTAGGGTATGGGGATGAGCGCTGCGCACGACCACCACGCCCCCGGCGACGACGAGCAGGTCGGCACCGACCACTCGGGACTCGCGACGGCCGACCACGGCCAGGAGGCCGCGGGCGTCGACGCGGGGCACGACCCGCACGCCGGCCACGACGCGCACGCCGGGCAGGACGCGCACGCCGGCCACCACGGCCACGGCGACCACGCCGCGCAGTTCCGCGACAAGTTCTGGGTCAGCCTCGTCGTCGCCGTGCCGGTGGTCGCCTTCAGCTCGATGTTCGCCGGGCTGCTCGGCTACGACGTCCCGTCGTTCCCCGGCTCCGAGTGGATCTCGCCGGTGCTCGGCACGTTCCTCTTCGCGTGGGGCGGCTGGCCGTTCCTCAGCGGAGGCGTCGCGGAGGCACGGGCGAAGCAGCCGGGGATGATGCTCCTCATCGCGATGGCCATCACCGTCGCGTTCGTCGCGAGCTGGGCGACGACGCTCGGCATCGGCGGCCTCGACCTCGACTTCTGGTGGGAGCTCGCGCTCCTCGTCGTCATCATGCTGCTCGGGCACTGGATCGAGATGCGGGCCCTGGGCGCCGCCTCCGGTGCCCTCGACGCCCTCGCCGCGCTGCTGCCCGACACGGCCGACCGTGTCGACGGCACCTCCGGCACGGACTCGGGCGACGGCACCGGCCCCGGCACCGGCTCCGGCGCGACGACCGAGGTGGCGCTCGCCGACCTCGTCGCGGGCGACGTCGTGCTCGTGCGCTCGGGCGCCCGTGTGCCCGCCGACGGCGTCGTGGTCGACGGCTCCGCCGAGATGGACGAGTCGATGATCACGGGCGAGTCCCGGACCGTCGCGCGCGGCGAGGGCGACCGCGTCGTCGCGGGCACCGTCGCGACCGACGGCGCCCTGAGGGTCCGGGTCACCGCGGTCGGCGACGAGACGGCCCTCGCGGGCATCCGGCGGCTCGTCGCCGAGGCCCAGGCCTCGTCGTCGCGCGCCCAGGCGCTCGCCGACCGCGCCGCCGCCCTGCTCTTCTGGTTCGCCTCGGGTGCCGGGGTGG
This sequence comes from Frigoribacterium sp. PhB107, assembly GCF_003751515.1. Lineage (NCBI taxonomy): Bacteria > Bacillati > Actinomycetota > Actinomycetes > Micrococcales > Microbacteriaceae > Frigoribacterium > Frigoribacterium sp. PhB107. The sequence goes on from NZ_RJKU01000003.1 coordinate 38,974, forward strand.
TCACCTTCGTCGTGTGGCTCCTCCTCGGCGACCTCGACCAGGCGATCACGCGCACCGTGACCGTGCTCGTCATCGCCTGCCCGCACGCCCTCGGGCTCGCGATCCCGTTGGTGATCGCGATCTCGACCGAGCGCGCCGCCCGGGCGGGCGTCCTCGTCAAGGACCGCCTCGCCCTCGAGCGCATGCGCACGGTCGACACCGTGCTGTTCGACAAGACCGGCACCCTCACGAAGGGCGAGCCCGGCGTGACGGACGTGGCCACCGCCTCCTCGTCCGGGGGGCTGACGGGCGACGAGGCCCTGCGCCTCGCCGCGGCCGCCGAGCGCGACAGCGAGCACCCGGTCGCCCGCGCGCTGGTGCGTGCCGCGGCGGCTGCGGCTGCGGCTGCCCCGCAGGAGGCGCGGGTCGAGTCGTTCCGCTCGTTGACCGGCAGCGGCGTCTCGGCCCGCGTCGACGGGGTCGACGTCGCGGTCGGAGGTCCCGGGCTGCTCCGCGACCTGGCGCTCGAGGCGCCCGCCGACCTCGCGGCCGCGACGGAGCCGTGGCGCGGCGACGGCGCGGCCGTGCTGTGGCTCGTGCGCTCGGGCGGCGTCGTGGCGGCCTTCGCGCTGCGCGACGAGGTCCGGCCCGAGTCGGCCGAGGCGGTGCGCCGGCTGCACGACGCCGGGGTGCGCGTCGCGATGGTGACGGGCGACGCCCGGCAGGTCGCAGACTCGGTCGCGCGCGAGCTCGGCATCGACGAGGTCTTCGCGGAGGTGCGCCCGGACGAGAAGGACGCCCGCGTCGCCGAGCTGCAGCAGCGCGGCCAGCGCGTGGCGATGGTGGGCGACGGCGTCAACGACGCTCCCGCGCTGGCTCGGGCCGACGTGGGGATCGCGATCGGCGCGGGCACCGACGTCGCGGTCGAGTCGGCGGGCGTCGTTCTCGCGTCGAGCGATCCGCGTGCCGTGCTCTCGGTGATCTCGCTGTCGCGGGTCGGCTACCGCAAGATGATCCAGAACCTGGTCTGGGGCGCCGGCTACAACGTGCTCTCGGTGCCGCTGGCCGCGGGCGTGCTCGCGCCGGTCGGCTTCGTGCTCTCGCCGGCCGCCGGAGCCGTGCTCATGAGCCTGTCGACGGTCATCGTGGCGCTGAACGCGCAGCTCCTCCGCCGCTGGCGCCTCGCCGCCTGAGCGCAGGCCCGCACATGCCGACCGTCGGGGCTCTTGTAGTGGGAGATCCCCGTTTTGTCGGGCGATCTGCGCGCTCACGGTCGGCATTTGCCGAGAACAGACGCGGGCGGCGACGAGCACAGGAGGCGTGGGCTGGGAGATCGCTGATGATTCAGTTGCTAAGAGATCAGGCGGGGATAGCGTCGGCGGCATGAGCACAGCAGCGACCCGTCCCGCCTCCGCCACCGCACTTCCTGCGTCCGCCGACGTCGTCCGTCAGGTCGTCGTCGTCGTGGGCGCCGTGCTCGCGATCGTCCTGGCCGCGGTCGGCTCGGGCGCCTTCGGCGGCACCTCGGTGTCGGGAGCCTCGGGCGGCGCGCTCAGCGCCGACGCGACGCCGATCGCCCCGGCGACGACGGCCTTCTCGATCTGGTCGGTCATCTACGCCGGCCTCGTCGCGTACGCCGTCTACCAGGCGCTGCCCGGCCAGCGGGCCGTCGACCGGCACCGTCGCCTCGGCTACTGGGTCGCCGCCTCCATGCTGCTCAACGCGGGCTGGCTGTTCGCCGCCGTGCAGCTCGGCCAGGTCTGGCTCAGCGTCGTCGTGATCGTCGCGCTGCTCGCCGTCCTGGTCCGGATCTTCCTGCTCGTCGTGCGCACGCCCACCCGCAGCCGGGTCGACGCGGTCGTCACCGACGGGACGATGGGCCTCTACCTCGGCTGGGTGTCGGTCGCGACGGCCGCCAACGTCGCCGCGGCCCTCGTCGAGTCCGGCTTCGACGGGTTCGGGCTGCCGAGCGGGCTCTGGTCGACGGTCGTCCTCGCGGTCGCCGGGCTCTCGGGCGTCGCGGTCGCCGTCGTCGGACGGGGTCGGATCGCCCCGATGCTCTCGCTGGTCTGGGGCCTGGCGTGGGTCGCCGTCGGCCGGTTCTCGGGGCAGCCCCTCGACACCGCCGCGGGGGTCACCGCGCTGGTCGCCGCCGCCGTCGTGCTGGTCGTCGTGCTCGTGCTGCGGGTGCGCGCCGAGCGGAGCGGCTCGGCCCGCGCCCCCGGGGAGGCGACGCGCGCCTCCTAGAGGCCCTGTCCCTCCGCCAGGACGACGAACCGACGTGGTCTCCCACGTCGGTTCGTCGTTCTCGCGTCGCCTGAGCCTCGCTCTGCGCGGCTCAGCGGCCGCGGCTCAGCGGCTCAGCGGCTCAGCGGCCGCCGGTCAGCTTGCGGTCGCGCTGCGCGACGCCGGCGGTCCCGTACGGGTAGTCGTCGACGCGCGGGCTGCTCGACGCGTCGAGGCGGGCCAGCTCGTCGTCGGTGAGCAGCTTCGCGAGGTCGGAGGCGCCGAGGTTGTCGTCGAGCTGCGTGACCGTGCGCGCGCCCAGGATCACCGAGGTCACGGCCGGCTGCCTCAGCAGCCACGCGAGCGACACCTGCGACGAGGAGGCGCCGTGCGCGTCCGCGACGGAGGCGACGGCCTCGATGGCCGACCAGGTCCGCTCGTCGCCGTTGCGCGCCTCCCACGCCTCCATGCCCCGCTTCGGGTCCTCGCCCAGGCGGGTCGCGCCGGTGGGTGCCTCGTCGCGACGGTACTTGCCGCTCAGCCAGCCGCCGGCGAGGGGCGACCACGGCAGCAGGCCGATGCCGGCGTCGAGCGAGGCCGGCACGATCTCGTGCTCTATGTCGCGGACGAGCAGGTTGTACTGCGGCTGCAGCGTGACGGGCGGCGCGAAGCCGAGCGCCTGGGCCCGGGCGACGGCCTTCGTCAGCTGCCAGCCGAGGTAGTTCGAGAAGCCGTAGTAGCCGATCTTGCCCGCGGTGATCGCGTCGTCGAGGAACCGCAGCGTCTCGTCGATCGGGGTGAAGGCGTCCCAGGCGTGCATCTGGTAGAGGTCGACGTGCTCCACGCCGAGCCGGCTGAGCGACGCGTCGAGCGCCGTCGCGAGGTGCCGGCGCGAGAGGCCGACGTCGTTGGGGCCGTCTCCCATCGGGAACCGCCCCTTCGTCGCGAGCACGACCTGCGCCGCCTCCGTGGGGTGCGAGGCGAGCCAGCGCCCGATGATCTCCTCCGAGGTCCCCGCCGTGTACACGTCGGCGGTGTCGACGAGCGTGCCGCCGGCCGCGACGAACGCGTCGAGGATCTGGTGAGAGGTGGTCTCGTCGGCTTCTGCGCCGAACGTCATGGTGCCCAGTGTCAGCTCCGACACGGAGGCACCGCTGTTCCCGAGGGTCCTGTAGTCCATGCCCCGACGCTACGCCGCGAGCTCGTGGCCGTGCCCGAGGAGGCGTCGGCCCGGCACCCGGGAGACGCTCGATACCAGGCGGTCGGGTGAGAGTCGCCCGAGACGAGCCTGCGAGGTAGCATCGCGGCATCGGTGGATCAGGCCGATGCGTGCGAGGTGCGTCGACCACCGGCCTCGTCGCCCACGAGAGCACCTCGTGCTCCGCCGCACCGCCTGGAGGGGCGCATGGCCAGTCCTGCGACGCCCACGGCCTGGACCCGCACGGGCTCCCGTCGCCCGGACTTCGACGACCCTCGGGTGCGCGGCGTCGAGACCGCAGACCCCGCGGTCGCGCACTCCATCATCAGCCGCATCTACCGTCTCCGCGACCTCACTCCCGAGGCCGGCCCCGACTTCAGCTTCGGCCGGGTCGTCTCCGGCGACGACCGGTTCGCGATGGGCCAGATCCACTACAGGGGACAGCTGCACGCCGTCAGCGAGCCGCTGCCCGAGTTCTTCTGCATCAGCCGCGTCCTGGGCGGCCGCTACGGCCTCGCGGACGGCAGGGCCGACCTGCGGGCACAGACGGGCGACCGCTTCGTGTTCCCCAGCGACCGCGTCAAGGAGCACCGCTGGGACGACATGCACCTCGGCCAGGTGATGCTCGACCGGGCCGCCGTGGAGCGCGAGCTCGCCGGCCTGTCGCTCACGACGCCGCCGGAGGGGCTGCAGACCCTCGCGATGGAGCCCGTCTCCGAGGCCCTGGGCGAGCACTGGGGCAGCACGACCCGGCACGTGCTCGACGGGGTGCTCTCGAACGACGCCGCGATGGCGAGCCCGCTGGTGCGGTCGGCCGCGTTCCGCTCGCTCGTGACGGCGTTCGTCGAGGCCTACGACACGAACGTGGTGGGGACGGGCCGGTCCTCCGACGCGCGTGCCCTGCCGTCCACCGTCCGTCGAGCGCTCGCCTTCGTCGAGGAGCACGCGCACGACGACATCGGGATCGTCGAGATCGCGGAGGCGGCCCGCCTGACCCCGAGAGGGCTGCAGCTGGCGTTCCGTCGCCACCTCGACACGACCCCGACGGCGGCCCTGCGCGCGGCTCGCCTGCGCGGTGCGCATGCCGACCTCGTGCTCGGCGACCCCACGCTCGGGCACACCGTGGCCGGGATCGCGCTGAGCTGGGGCTTCGCGAACCCCGGGCGGTTCGCCGCGCTCTACTCGACGCAGTTCGGCCGGACTCCGCGCGAGACCCTCGAGTCCTGAGCGGTCGACGGGGCCGAGGGCAGGGACGAGGGCGTCCGGCGACCCGATCCGGCGCCTCCTTCGCTCCCTGTCCTCCTCCTTCGTTTCGTGACCACCTGGTGGCCAGGAGGGCCCGACACGACGCAGAATGAGGGGGCCTCGCGATTTGGGTTCAGGATCGCGAGTCGTACACGCGGCAAGCGCAGGGACGTCGGGTCCCGGTCGCGGCCGCGAGGGGTGCGGGTGAGGGCGTCGGGTCCCCACTCGCACCCCCTTCTCTCCATCGCTCGAGACGTGGGGGCCGTAAGGTCGTCCCATGTCTGGCAGCACCTTCGGTGAACTCTTCCGCGTCACGAACTTCGGCGAGTCGCACGGCGTCGCCATCGGCTGCGTCATCGACGGGTGCCCTCCGGGCCTCGCCCTGACCGAGGCCGACATCCAGGGGGAGCTCGACCGCCGTCGCCCGGGCACCTCGCGCCACGTCACGCAGCGCAGGGAGCCCGACGCCGTCGAGATCCTGTCCGGCGTCTACGAGGGGCAGACCACGGGCACCCCGATCGCCCTCATGATCCGCAACGTCGACCAGCGCAGCAAGGACTACGGCAACATCCTCGACACGTTCCGCCCCGGCCACGCCGACTACACGTACTGGCGCAAGTACGGCGTGCGCGATCCTCGTGGCGGCGGCCGCTCCTCCGCCCGGCTCACCGCGCCGATGGTCGCCGCCGGCGCCGTCGCGCGCAAGTGGCTGCAGGAGCAGGGCGGCATCTCGTTCACCGGCTGGATGAGCCAGCTCGACGACATCGCCGTCCCCTTCACCGACGAGTCGCAGATCTCGCAGAACCCGTTCTTCGCCCCCGACGCGGCGATCGTGCCGCGGCTCGAGGAGCGCATGGACGAGCTGCGCCGGGCCGGCGACTCGTGCGGCGCCCGCATCGACGTGGTCGCCCGCAACGTGCCCGCGGGCCTCGGCGAGCCCCTGTTCTCCAAGCTCGACGCGGACATCGCCGCCGCGATGATGGGCATCAACGCCGTCAAGGGCGTCGAGATCGGGGCGGGCTTCGACAGCGTCTCGCAGCGCGGCAGCGAGCACGGCGACGCCCTGACCGCCGACGGCTTCGAGACGAACGACGCGGGCGGCGTGCTCGGCGGGATCTCGACCGGGCAGGACCTGAGGGTCTCGGTCGCGATCAAGCCGACGAGCTCGATCAGGACGCCCCAGCGCTCGATCGACCGCGCGGGGAACGAGACGAGCGTCGAGACCTTCGGACGGCACGACCCCTGCGTGGGCATCCGTGCGACGCCGATCGTGGAGGCGATGCTCGCCCTGGTCGTGATGGACCACGTGCTCGCGTTCCGGGCCCAGATCGGACCGGTGCCCTTCACGCCTCCCGGGGCCTGATCGGTGCAGCTCGGCCGAGCGTCCTGCTCAGCCGAGCCGCGCCTCCTGCAGGGCTGAGCCCTCCGGGGCTCAGTCGCGCGCGGACACGTCCGTGTGGACGAAGTTCGTCGCCGAGCGGCTCGCGGTCGGTCCGCGCTGGCCCTGGTACCGGGAGCCGTACTCGCCCGAGCCGTAGGGGTGGTCGGCCGGCGAGCTCAGCCGGAAGAAGCAGAGCTGCCCGATCTTCATGCCCGGCCAGAGCTTGATCGGCAGCGTCGCGACGTTCGACAGCTCGAGGGTGACGTGCCCGGTGAAGCCGGGGTCGATGAAGCCGGCCGTCGAGTGCGTCAGCAGGCCGAGGCGGCCCAACGAGCTCTTGCCCTCGAGGCGGGCGGCGACGTCGTCGGGCAGCGTGACGCGCTCGTAGGTGCTGCCGAGGACGAACTCGCCCGGGTGCAGGATGAACGGCTCGTCGGCGGGCGTCTCGACCAGGCGCGTCAGCTCGGGCTGCTCGGCGGCCGGGTCGATGAACGGGTACTTGTGGTTGTCGAACAGCCGGAACAGGCGGTCGAGCCGCACGTCGATGCTCGACGGCTGGATCAGCGAGGAGTCGTACGGGTCGAGGCCGATGCGCCCGGCGTCGAGCTCGAGCTTGATGTCGTGGTCGGAGAGCAGCACGCGGTCAGCCTAGTCAGCCGCCTGGTCCGCCTCGCTGCCCGGCGCCTCCTGCACCTCGTGGCTGACGATGGCGATGTGGGTGCGCACCTGGTGCTCGGCCGCGTCGCCGTCGCCGTCGGCGACCGCGCGCGCGGCCGCGACGTGGGCGTCGAGGGTGCCCGGCCAGGGGACGGCCGGCGTGAGGCCGAGGTCGGCGCGCCCCTCCAGGATCTCGCGGACCGGGGCGGCGAGCTCGGCGTACAGGAGGTTGCCGCTGGCGGCGAGCAGCAGCGAGTGGAACGCGACGTCGACCGCGAGGTACTCGGACGAGTCGCCCCGCCCGGCCCGGCCGAGGTCGTCGAGCTCGGAGGCGAGGCGCACGAGGCCCGCGCGCTGGTCGTCCGTGGCGTTCCGGGCCGCGAGCCGGGCGGCGGCCGGCTCGAGCGCGGCGCGCAGCTCCATCAGCTCGACGAGGTGCCGCTGCCGCAGCGGGCCGGCCAGGGTCCAGCGGATGAGCTGCGCGTCGAGCACCCGCCACGACGCCCGCGGCTGCACGGTCATCCCCACGCGGCGGCGTGACCGGATCAGGTCGAGCGACTCGAGGACGCGCACCGCCTCGCGCACGGCGGTCCGGGAGGCCCCGAACTCGAGCTCGAGCGCGGCGAGGGTGAGCACGCTGCCCACGGGGAGGTCGCCCGAGGCGATGCGGCCGCCGAGGGCCTGCACGAGCCGAGCGTGCGTCCCCTCGGGCCCGGGGCGAGATGTCATGAGGGTCATCCTGTCGTAGGCCGCGAGCTCGGCACGACTTGAAAAGTACTACCTTTGGTGGCACCCTGGCCTTCACCGCGGTCGCGCACCTCCTGTGCGCCTCGACCGCGGACTCGACGGGCGCAGCCCACGGTATTCAACGGAGAAGATCGACATGGACGACTGGACACAGACCCTGGGGGCGGCACCGCTGCTCGCGATCGCCGCGGGGGCGATCGCCTTGATCCTGGTGCTCGTCATCAAGTTCAAGCTGCACGCGTTCCTCACCCTCGTCATCGTCGCGGCGCTCACGGCCCTCGCGACGGGCATCCCCACGGGCGCCATCGCCGACCTGCTCGTCACGAGCTTCGGCAGCACCCTCGGCTCCGTCGCGCTGCTCGTCGGCCTCGGGGCCATGCTCGGGCGGCTCGTCGAGTCGTCGGGCGGCGCCCGGGTGCTCGCCGACCGCATGGTCGACGTCTTCGGGGAGAAGCGCGCGCCGTTCGCCCTCGGCCTCGCCTCGCTGATCATGGGCTTCCCGATCTTCTTCGACGCCGGCCTGATCGTCATGCTGCCGATCGTCTTCGCCGTGGCCCGGCGCATGGGCGGCAAGTCGCTGCTGCTCTACGGCATCAGCTCCGCCGCGGCCTTCTCGGTCATGCACGTGTTCCTGCCGCCGCACCCCGGCCCGGTCTCGGCGACCGAGCTGCTCGGCGCCGACCTCGGCATCGTGCTCGTCGCGGGCCTCGTCATCGTGTTCCCCGTCTGGTACGTGTCGGGCTACCTGTGGGCCAAGTACGTCAACAAGCGCATCCCGCTGCCCGTGCTGTCCCTCTTCGGCAGCGAGAAGGACGACGTCCACGCCGCGAACCCGCCCAAGGCCGGCACGGTCATGGCCGTCCTCGCCGTCCCGCTCGTCCTGATCCTGCTGAACACCGGGCTCAGCTCGCTCGGCTCCGTGGGGGTCGTCGACCCCGACGCCACCTGGGTGCAGGCGCTCGTCCTGATCGGCACCAGCGGCATCGCGCTGCTCATCTCCGTCCTCGTCGCGGCCGTCGTCCTGGGCCGGGCCCGCGGCGTCGGCGGCAGTGCTCTCGAGAAGGTGCTCGACAGCGCGCTCGGCCCGATCTGCTCGGTCGTGCTCATCACCGGCGCCGGCGGCATGTTCGGCGGCGTCCTCCGCGCCTCGGGCATCGGCGACGCCCTCGCCGACGTGCTGGGCGACCTCGGACTGCCGGTCATCGTGGCCGCGTGGATCATCGCCGCGATCCTCCGCCTCGCCCAGGGCTCGGCGACCGTGGCCCTCGTCACCGCCGCGGGCCTCGTGGCCCCGGCCGTCGCCCTGGCCGACCTCAACGCCGTCCAGCTGGCCGCCGTCGTGCTCGCCACGGCTGCGGGCTCGGTCTTCGCCGGCCACGTCAACGACTCGGGCTTCTGGCTCGTCGGCCGGCTGATGGGCATGGACGTGAAGACCACCCTGCGCGTGTGGACCGTGCAGCAGGGCGTCGAGTCCGTGCTCGGCTTCGCCGCGGCGCTGCTCGTCTTCGCCGTCGGCTCGCTGGTCTGACCGACCGCCCGGGCCGTCCCGACGGCCCGGGCCGTCCCGACGGCCCGGGCCGTCCCGACGGCCCGGGCCGTCCCGACCGCATCGACCACGCCGACCGTCCGGACCGCCCGGAACCACCAAGGAGAACCATGACCTCGTCCCTGTTCGACCTCACCGGCCGGCTCGCCCTCGTGACCGGCTCCTCCCGCGGACTCGGTCGCTCGTTCGCCCTGGCGCTGGCGGAGGCGGGGGCCGAGGTGATCGTGCACGGTCGCGACGCCGGTGCGCTGCGCGAGACCCAGGACGCCCTCGAGGCGGCCACGGGGACGCGGCCCGCGACGACGGTCTTCGACGTCACCGAGGCCGCGTCCGTCGAGGCGGCCGTCGGGGAGCTCGTGGCCGAGCACGGCATGCCCGACGTCCTGGTCAACAACGCCGGCGTGCAGAAGCGCGCGCCGTTCACCGAGTTCCCCGTCGAGGACTGGGACGCCGTCGTCGCCACCAACCTGTCGAGCGTGTTCTACGTCTCGCGGTTCGTCGCGCCCGGGATGGTCGAGCGCGGCTCGGGGAAGATCGTCAACGTGGCGAGCGTGCAGTCGATGCTGGCGCGCGAGACCATCGCGCCGTACTCGGCGAGCAAGGGCGGGGTCGCCCAGCTGAGCCGCGGCATGGCGGCCGACGTGGCCCGGCACGGGGTACAGGTGAACACCCTGTCGCCCGGCTACTTCGCGACCGAGATGAACACGGCCCTCTGGCAGGACGAGACCTTCGACTCCTGGCTGCGGCAGCGCACGCCGGCGCGTCGCTGGGGCCGCGTCGAGGAGCTCACGGGGACGCTGATCTACCTCGCGTCGAGCGCGAGCGACTTCGTCTCGGGGCAGAACATCTTCGTCGACGGCGGCATGACGAGCGTCGTCTGACGCGCGTCGTCCCCGTGCGTCGTCCGACGAGCACGCAGAACCGACCCGCCCACAGAGGAGAACGACCGTGAAGACCATCCAGATCGACTCCGCGACCGTCCTGACGGAGCGCGAGGTCCCGACGCCCGAGCCCGGCGAGGGCGAGGTGCGCCTCCGCGTCGACTTCGTCGGCATCTGCGGCTCCGACCTGCACTACTACTTCGAGGGTGCCAACGGTGCCTTCGTCGTCGAGGAGCCCCTCGCCCCCGGCCACGAGCTGTCGGGACGCGTCGACCTCGACCCGAGCGGCGAGTGGGCACCCGGGACCCCCGTCACCGTGCACCCTGCCCGGTTCGGCACCCCGACCGAGGGCACCGAGGAGGCGCCGCACCTGTGGCCCGGCGGCTCCTACCTGGGCAGCGCCTCGACGCACCCGCACACGCAGGGCGCCCTCAGCGAGTACCTCGTGGTCGACGCGGGCATGCTGCGGGCGTTGCCCGCCACGCTGCCGCTCGAGCGCGCGGCCCTGGCCGAGCCGCTCGCCGTCGCCCTGCACGCCGTCAGCCGGGTCGGCGACGTCCGGGGCGCCCGGGTCCTCGTCTCCGGGGCCGGCCCGATCGGCCTGCTCGCCGCCGCCGCGGCCCGTGCCCGCGGTGCGGCGCACGTGACCGTCGTCGACGTCCTGCCCGAGCCCCTGGCCAGGGCGCTCGCCGTGGGCGCCGACCAAGTCCTCCGGCTCGGGGAGGACGCCGTCCCCGCCGACTCGTTCGACGTCGTGCTCGAGTGCTCGGGCGCCGCGCCGGCCGTCAGCGCCGCCTTCGTCGCCGCCCGTCGCCTCGGCGTCGTCGCGCAGGTCGGGATGGTGCCGGACGTCGCCCGCCCGGTCAACCTCGCGCCCGCGATCTCGAAGGAGCTCACCGTGCTCGGCGTCTTCCGGTTCCGGGACGAGATCGACGAGGCCGTGCGGATGCTCGACGCCGACCCGTCGCTCGGCGCGGTCGTCACGCACGTCGTCGACAGTGCCGACGCGGCCCGGGCCTTCGACGTCGCCCGGGACTCGTCGGTCAGCGGCAAGGTGCTCGTCGCCGCCTGGCCCGACAGGCCGTAGGAGGCGCCGGTCGCGCCACGGGACGGAGCCGGCGAGCCTGGTCCCGCCCCGCAGGGGAGGATGGAGGCATGCGCGCCGTCACCGTCCCCGTTCCCGGAGGGCCCTCCGCCCTCGTCGTCAGCGAAGTCCCCGAGCCCGTCGCCGGCCCCCACGAGGTCGTGATCGACGTCGCCGCCGCGGGCGTGAACCGCGCCGACGTCTCGCAGCGCGAGGGGCACTACCCGTCGCCGGCCGGGGCGCCCGCGTGGCCGGGGCTCGAGGTGAGCGGCACCGTCGTGAGCGTGGGCAGCGAGGTGACGGGCGCCTCCCTGGGCGACTACGTCCTGGCGCTGCTGTCCGGCGGCGGCTACGCCGACCGCGTGGCCGTCGACGAGGGCTTGCTGCTGCCCTACGCGAAGGGGCTCGACCTGGTCGAGGCGGCGGGGCTGCCCGAGGCGCTCGCGACCGTGTGGTCGAACGTGTTCATGTCGGCCGGGCTGCGGCCGGGCGAGACCCTGCTGGTGCACGGCGGGTCGAGCGGCGTCGGGTCGATCGCGATCCAGCTCGCCGTGGCCCTCGGCTCCACCGTCTACGCGACCGCCGGCTCGGCCGAGAAGACCGCGTTCTGCGAGCAGCTCGGCGCGGCCCGCGGCATCGACTACAAGCAGGAGGACTTCGTCGAGGTCGTCCACGAGCTCACCGACGGGCGCGGCGTCGACGTCGTGCTCGACCTCGTCGGCGGCGACTACCTGGCGCGCGACGTCGAGGCGGTCGCCCCCGGGGGCCGCGTCATGGTGATCGCGACGCAGGGCGGCACGGCCGCGACGATCGACGTGGGGCGGCTGATGGCCGCGCGCGCACGCATCTGGGGCACGACCCTGCGTGCCCGCCCCCTCGAGGAGCGGCGCGCGATCATGGCCGAGGTCCGCGAGCACGTCTGGCCGCTCGTCGCCGCCGGCACGGTGCGCCCGGTGCTCGACAGCGTCTACCCGCTCGAGTTCGCCGCGACCGCCCACAAGCGCATGGAGTCGGGGCAGCACCTCGGCAAGATCGTGCTCGCGGTGCGCTGAGGGCCGTGCGCCCGGTCGATGTCAGTCCTCGTCGTCGTCGCCGGGGATGTGCACGTCGGCCACGGACACGTTGACCTCGGCGACGTCCATGCCGACGAGCTGCTCGATGGCGGCCGCGACGGACTCGCGGACCTGGTCGGCGACCTGGCTGATGGCGACGGGGTACTCGACGACGATCGTGACGTCGGCCGCGACCTGGGTCTCGCCGACCTCGACGCGGACTCCCTGGCCGAGGTCCGTGCTGCCGACGACGTCGCGGAGGGCGCCGAAGGCGCGGGCCGCCCCGCCGCCGAGGGCGTGCACGCCGGGCACCTCACGGGCGGCGATGCCCGCGACCTTGGCGACGACGGCGTCGGCGACGACCGTGCGGCCGGGCGTGGGGCCGTCCGTCGCGAGGCCGGTCGGCGTCGTGGCGGCGGTGGGGGTGGTCGGGGTGGTGTCGGCCATGGTGGCTCCGTTCTGCGAGAGGCTGGTGTAGTCATGGACGAGACGCACGACGCGACCTGATCGTCACGGAATCCGTCCCAGTCGTTCCATCGAACGCCCTGCCGGGGCTCGCCGCACAGAGGAGGCACCGTGTCGATCGACCTCACCGAGGCTGCCGACGGCACGCTCGCGTCCCGTGCCGCGGAGGGCGACGAACGGGCCTTCGAGGTGCTGCTGCGGCGCCACCTCGGGCTGATGACCGCCTACGCGACGCGGCTGACCTCGTCCCGGGCCGACGCCTCCGACGCGGTGCAGGAGGCGTCGATCACCATCTGGCGTGAGCTCCCGGGCCTGCAGACCCCCGACGCCGTCCGCGGCTGGATGATGACGATCGTGTCGCGCAAGGCGTTCGACCTGATCCGTCGTCGCCGTCCCGCCGCCGACGTCGACGAGCTGGAGGTGCCCTCGACCGACGGCGCCCACGACGACCCCGAACGGCGGGCACAGTCGTCCGACGCGATGGTCGCGCTGCGCCAGGCGCTCGACCGGCTGCCCGCCGCCCAGCGCCGCGTGTGGACCATGCGCGAGGTCGGCGGCGAGTCGTACGCTGACATCGCGGAGCGGACCGGCTCGTCCGTGACCGCCGTGAGGGGCCAGCTCGCCCGTGCCCGAGAGTCACTGACCCGAGAGATGGAGGCCTGGCGATGAGCGACCCGACGCCCTTCTCGCCCTCCGCGCAGCCGAGCGACGGCCCCGCCGAGGGCCCGCTGACGGGCGTCGGCTCGGGCTCGGGGGCCGACTCGGTCCCGACCGAGCGGCTCGCCGACTACCTCGACGCCGGCCGTGAGCCGTACGACCCGCTCATCGAGGACGACCCCGAGTGCCTGGCGCAGCTCCTCGCGCTCGAGCGGCTGCGGGCGCTGTCGTCCGAGCTCGTCGAGAGCGACGTCGCGACGGCTCCGGCACCCGACCCGTCGTGGATCGCGAGCGTCATGGACCGCGTCCGGCTCGAGTCGCGCACGGGGCGCGACATCCCGCTCGCGTCGCCCGACGTCCGCAGCACCCTGCACATCACCGAGGGCGCGGTGCGCTCGCTCGTCCGCGAGGCCGGCGACGCGGTGCCGGGTGCCGTCGTCATCTCGTGCGGGCTGGCCGGCGACGTGGGCGTCGTCGACGCGCCGATCAGGGTCGACGTGGCGGTGAGCGTCGTCTACGGCGCCGACCTGCGGCGAGTCGCCGAGCTCGTGCGCGAGGCCGTGTCCGAGGCGCTCGCTCGGCAGACCGAGATCGTCGTCGAGTCCCTCGACGTCACCGTGCGCGACGTGCACCTCGAGGCCCGAGAGGCAGGACTGTGATGGACGACCCGACGATCGACGACCGTGCTGGTACGGGCGCAGGCCCGGCCGCGGGTGCGGCCGCAGGCCCGGCCGTGGGTGCCGACGGCGTCGCGACCGTGCCGCAGGACCGGCTCGACGACCTCGCGCTCGAGCTCGGGGCGCTGGCGGCGGAGACGGACGGCGTCGCCCGCGTGCACGCCCGGCCTGGTGCGGTCGAGATCGCCCGCCAGGCGCTCGGCGGACTCCGGGCAGCCGTCGCCAGCGTGACCGGTGCGGCCGGCGCGGTCGTGACCGGTGCCGCCGCGGCCGGCGTGCCCGCCTCGGCCGGCGCGGCCGACGGGACCCCAGGTCGGCCGAGGCCGCTCGTGACGCTCGCCGTCACCGACGACGAGACGCGGGTGGTGCTCGACCTCGCCGTGGACGACGCCGCCTCGGGGCCGGCGGTCGCGCGGGCGGTCGCGGCTCGCCTCCTCGGGCACCTCGAGGCGCAGCAGCTGCCGGCCCCGACGATCGACGTCCGCATCGTCGGCACCTCGTCGTAGCCGGGGGCGGACAGCGCGGGGAGGCGCGCCTACCGTCGAGGGGACCACGACCGACCGAGGAGGTCACCATGAGCAGCGTCCCCATCACCCCGCAGAACCCCGACTCGAACCCCGACGACGCCCAGAAGTGGGACCAGGTGCTGAAGGGCGAGGACTACGACCTCGACGCCGACGGCTCGGTCGACGACGACGTCGAGCAGCGCGCCGACGGCGACCGGGGCGGCGACGACGCCCCGACGCAGGCGCCCTCGCCCGACGAGGTCTGACCCGCGTCGACGAACGCACGGGACCGCCCGCCGTCCCCGACGACGGGCGGTCCCGTGCCGTGTCCCACGGCGGCGAGCTACTCCTCCGAGACGCCCTTGCTGACGTCGGTCGGCGCGTCGAACGAGTCTCCGTCGAGCGCCTCGAGCGCCGACACGACGTCGTCGGGCGCGCCCTGCTCCCTCGCCGTGGCGATCAGGTCCTCCTTCGAGACCGGGTAGTCCACGCCGCTGAGGTACTTCTGCATCTGGATGGGGTTCGGGGTGTCGGCCATGACGGTCGCCTCCTTCATCTCGGGGTGGCCCGGCCGGGTCCGGCCGGGGTGTCGAGGTCGACCAGGTCTGTCGCCTCGACGTCGCGGCGCTCCACGGTGGTGGGCGCCTCGAGGTGGACGGCACCGCTGGGGACGATGCCCGCGCCTCCTCGTGCCTGCATGACGCGCCACTGGGCGGCGACGTCCTCGCCCGCGTGGTCGCGCGGCAGGTCGTCCCAGAACCCGAAGCCGCCGGCCTCGAGCAGGACGTCCCTGCGGTACAGCGCGCAGCCCCCGACCCAGGCCACCCGGTAGGCCTCCCAGCCGCCCTCGGGCACGCCGAGCCGAGCCGCCTCGTGGACGAGGTTCGCGGCGTTGTGCAGCCGCCAGCGGGAGAACGCGGGCGTGTCCCGCCGGACGCGCTCGGGCAGCACCTCGCCGGACCAGAGCTCGAAGGCCTCCCGTTCGTGCGGCCGGACGTCGTCCAGGTACGACAGGCCCTGCACCGCCGAGCCGACGAAGCCGCAGCCGAGCCGGTCCAGGGCGTCGTGCATCCGGTGGAGAGCGCCGGGCTCGAGCCAGACGTCGTCGTCGAGGAACAGCACCTCGGGTGCCGTCGCCCGCTCGAGCAGCGACTGGCGGTGCTCGGCGAGGCCCCGACGCGGCAGGTGGACGTGCGTCTCGACGGAGCGTCCCTGCGCGCGCAGCACCCGCACCATGGCCTGCGCCGCCGGGTGCGCCCAGTCGGGCTCGCCCTCGGACTGGTCGCTGACCACGACCGAGAACGGCGGGTCGTCCTGGGCGGCGAGCCCGGCGAGCGTGACCGCCAGCTCTGCCGGGCGGTCGGCGGTGGGCACGAGCACGTCGACGAGCGCAGGAGGCGCCCCCTGCGCGTCGAGGACCGATCCCGACGCCGACGCCCACGCCCCCGACCAGCGCCGGCTGCCGCTCACGCGCGTCCCCGTCCCGGGCCGTCGCCGTCGGCGCCGGCACCGTGCGACTGGCGGATGCGGTCGACGATGCCCGTCGTCGAGTGGTCGGCGACGTAGTCGAGGATGCGCACCTCGCCGCCTCCCTCGACGACCGAGGCCGTCTCCTCGAGCATCTGCGGCGTGTAGTCGCCGCCCTTCGCGTAGAGGTCGGGTCGGACGCGACGGATCAGGGGGATCGGCGTGTCCGTGGCGAACGACGTGACGTAGTCGACGCAGCTCAGCGCGGACAGCACGCCGGCCCGGTCGGCCAGCGCGTTGATCGGTCGGCCGGGGCCCTTGAGACGCCGGGTCGAGTCGTCGTCGTTGAGCGCGACGACGAGCACGTCCCCGAGCTGCTTCGCCTGCGTCAGGTAGGTGGTGTGGCCTCGGTGCAGCACGTCGAAGCAGCCGTTCGTGAGGACGACGCGTCGGCCCGCCGCCCGCTCCTCGTCGAGCCGGCGCGCCAGCTCGTCCAGGCCCAGCATGAGGTCGCCGGTGCGGTCGACGTGCCCGACGAGGTCGTCCGTCGAGCACACGGAGGTGCCGAAGCGCCGCACGACGACGTCCGCCGCCGCCTGCGCCAGGTCGACGCTCGTCGTCAGCGGGAGGCCGGCTGCCCGTCCGACGGTCAGCGCGGCGACGAACGAGTCGCCCGCGCCGGAGGCCTGCCGCTCGCGCGCCCGACGCGCCCAGGTCCGGTGCTGCACCCGCGCCTCCTGCGGGCTGCCGTCGCCGCGGTCGAGGGCGACGTCGGGCTGACCCGCCGTCGCGCCGCCGTGCACGAGCAGCATCGACCCGTCGTGGTCGAGCGTCGCGACGACGGCGGCCGCCCCCGAGCGCTCGAGCAACGAGGAGGCGGCGGCCTCGACGCGCTCGACGCGGACGTCGGTGGGCAGCGAGTCGCCGATCGCGATCCCCGCGAGGGCCCCGCTCTCGCCCGCGTTCGGCGTGACGAGGTCGGGCCGCAGCCGCGCCCAGGGAGCGAGGTCGTGCGCGTCGACCACGACGAGCGGCGGGCGGTCGGCGGCGGGCCGGGCGACGAGGGCGTCGAGCACGAGGCCGGTGAGGCACCCGGAGGCGTAGTCGCAGACGAGCTCGGCGTCGGCGCCGTGGGCCTGCGCGAGCGCGGCCTCGGCGAGCATCGCGAGGGAGGCGGCCGGCGCGGGCTCCGACTCCACGTCGTCCAGCCGGATGAGCACCTGGTCGTCGACGAGCACCCGGTTCTTCGCGACGGTGGCACGGCCGCGCACGCGCACCACTCCCGTGGTGTCGACGCCGTGCGAGGCGAGCAGCTCGGTGAGCCGTCGGCCGGCCTCGTCGTCGCCGACGATCCCCGCGAGCCGCACCCGCGCGCCCAGGGCGGCGAGGTTGACCGCCGTGTTGGCGGCGCCGCCCGGCACGAACCGGCGGTCGGCCACCTCGACGACGGGCACGGGAGCCTCGCGCGTCATGCGCTCGGTCGTGCCCTGCCACCAGCCGTCGAGCACGAGGTCGCCGACGACGCTGACGACCGGGGCGGCGTCGCGCAGGGCGCGCACCACCTCGGGGCTCAGCCCCCGGACCTGGCCGAGGTCGATCGGGCCCGCCACGTCAGTCGCCCTCGGCGGGGGAGGAGGGGTGCACGCGGGGCTCGGCGTCGTCCTCACCCCTGCCGGTGCCGGTGTGCGCCGTGTCGTCGGGGTCGCCGCCCTCGGCGGGCTCCTGCGGGTGCCGGGTGCGGCCTGTAGAGGTGCCGGTCGTGGCGGCGCCGTGCGGCGCCTCGGCCGAGTCCTGGCCCCCGACCTGGTCGCCCGCGGCGAGCGGTGCCGAGGAGGTGCCCCGCACCTCCTGGTGCCCGCCGTCGGCCGCGAGCACGGGGACCCCGTAGTGCACGACCTTCGTCAGCGTCAGCTCGTCGAGCAGCTCGGGGCCGTAGCCGTAGCCGGAGCCGCTCTCGCCGCGCGGCTGGGCTGATCCGCCCGGTGCTCCGCCGAAGACGGCGTTGATCTTGACGGTGCCGACGGGCAGGTCGGCCAGAGCCCGGTTCGCGTGCGCGATCGAGCCCGTGAGCACGGTCGCCGCGAGCCCGTGGCGGTCGTGGCAGGCGAGGCGCAGGGCCTCGTCGAAGTCGTCGACGACCTGCACGGGGGCGACGGGGCCGAAGGTCTCCTCCTGCATGATCGTCATGTGCGGCCGACAGCCCGTCAGCACCGTGGCGGGCCACCACGACCCCGGGCCCTCGGGGGTCGTGCCGCCGATCTCGACCGTCGCCCCGTCGGCGACGGCCTCGTCGACCTGGCGCTGCACCTCGGCACGGAGGCGGGCGTCGACGAGCGGGCCCATCTCGAGCCGGTCGTGGCGCCGGGCCGCCTCGGCGACGAGCGCCTCGACGAATGCGGCGGCGACGTCCCGGTGCACGAAGATGCGCTCCACGCTGGTGCAGATCTGGCCCGCGTTGGCGAACGAGCCGATCGCCGCCTGCTCCGCCGCCCAGACGGGGTCGACGTCGCCGTCGACGATGAGGGCGTCGTTGCCGCCGTTCTCGAGCACGACGTGGGCGCCGGTCAGCGCGGCCATGCGCGCGATGCGCCGGCCCGTCGCGGTCGAGCCGACGTGGGCGACGGCGTCGACGCCCGGCTGCTCGGTGAGCGCGGCGCCCACGCCGCCGCCTCCCGAGACGGTGACGAGCACGTCGGGCGGCAGCGTCTCGGCGAGCACGCGGCCGAGCAGCTCGCCGACGTGCGGGCAGCGCTCGCTCGGCTTGTGCACGACCGTGCTGCCCGTGACGAGCGCGGCACCGATCAGGCCGCAGGCGACGGCGACGGGGTCGTTCCAGGGGGTGATCGCCGCGACGACGCCCCGGGGCTGGTCGATCGTGAAGTCGGCGGACTCTCGGCCCCCGACGAGGCTGAGGCCGCGGTGCACGGGCCCGAGCTCGGCGTACTGGCGCAGGGTGTCGGCACCGGCGAGCACCCCGCCGAGGGAGTCGTCGAACGGCTTGCCGGTCTCGCGCTGGTTGAGCGCGGCGAGCTCGGCGGCGTGCTCGCGGAGGGCCGCGGCGGCGCCGTGCAGCTGGGCGCCGCGGTCCGCGGCGGGCGTGCGCTCCCAGCCGTGCTGGGCGGCCCTCGCCCGGCGCACGGCCTCGACGACCTCGTCGCGGTCGGCCTCGCGGATCTCGCCCACCGTCGACCCGTCGCTGGGGTCGAGGACGGTCAGCACGCCGCCGGCCGCCGACGTGCCGACGGCGGGGCCGGGCCGGTGGTCGTGCGCGTCGTCGTGCGGGCGCGCGTCGACGGCGTCGTCGGGGCGGGTGCCAGGGGCCCAGGTCGTCATGGAGGCGTCCTCTCGTGTCGGTGCTCGTGCCCTACCCCGGCTCGGCGCGCCTCACACGTGGTCGGCGTCGGGGTCGGGGTGCCGGGGGCGGACGGCGCAGGAGGAGGAGGGCGAGGAGGAGGGCGTTTGGCCACGAGGCGCGCAGGGCAGGGGACCGACGAGAGAGAGGACCCCGTGCAGCCCGACACCACCGCACCCGCCCGTCCGGCACTCGCCCGCCCGGCCCCCGACCGTCCCGCGTCGTCCCAGCCCGTCCCCGGCCTGCCGGAGCTGCACCCGCGCTTCGACGATGTCCACGAGATCGCCGTCCTCCGTGGCGGAGGCATCGGCGACCTCGTCTTCGCCCTGCCTGCGATCGAGGCGCTCGCCGAGGCGTACCCCGCGGCCCGCCTCACGCTGCTCGGCTCGCCCGTCCACCGGGCCCTGCTCGCCGGACGTACCTCCGGCGTCGACGAGGTCGACGTGCTCCCCGTCGTCCCGGGCGTCGGCGACGCGTCGGGCACCGAGGTCGACGCCGTCGCCACCGAGGAGTTCGTCGCTCGCCACCGTGCGCGCCGCTACGACCTGGCCGTGCAGGTGCACGGCGGGGGACGCAACTCGAACCCGTTCCTGCACCGGCTCGGCGCCCGGCACACGATCGGCACGCGGACCCCCGACGCGATCCCGCTCGAGCGCACGATCCCCTACGTCTACTACCAGCACGAGGTGCTGCGCGCCCTCGAGGTCGTGGCGCTCGCCGGCGCCTCCTCGTCGGGGCGTCCGGTGCTCTCGCCGACCCGGGCCGAGCGGGGCCGTGGGGCGGCGCTCGTCGGCGGTGGTCCGGCCGGCACGTCGGCCGGCGGAGACGGGCGCCCGGTCGTCGCGATCCACCCCGGGGCGAGCGACCCGAGGAGGCGGTGGTCGGCCGACCGGTTCGGCGAGCTCGCCGCTCGCCTCGCGCACCACGGCGTGCGGGTCGTGGTCGTCGGCGAGGGCGACGACGTGGCACTGGCCGACCGCGTCACGACCGTGGCCCACGAGCGCCGGCCGAGCCGCGCCTCCCTCGTGTCGTCGCTGGCGGGGCAGCTCGACCTCTCCGGCCTGGTGGGCGTGCTCGCGTCGGTCGACGCGTTCGTCGGGAACGACAGCGGTCCCCGGCACGTCGCCGAGGCCGTCGGGACGGCGACGAGCGCGGTCTTCTGGTTCGGCAACGTGATCAACGCGGGTGCCCTCGGCCGCACGAGCCACCGTGTCGCGATGGCGTTCAGCACGTCGTGCCCGGTCTGCGGGGTCGACATCACCCAGGTCGGCTGGACGGCGGAGCGCTGCGAGCACGACGCGAGCGTCGTCGACGGGGTGGGCCTCGACGAGGTGTGGGAGAACACCCGGGAGCTGCTCGACGGTGTGCTCGCGGGCCGCGGCACGTCTCTCCCCGTCCAGGAAGCCCGGTCCTGAGCGGGAGGTCGCGGTGAAGGCGTCGCTCAGCGCGTCATGCGGTCCAGCGAGAAGGTCGAGGAGGCGAAGGGCCCGCCCTGGGGACCCGCGGGCTCGGCCGGCTCCCCGGTCTCGGGAGGGACGGTGCCGGCGGGCTCGGGCAGGGGGCCGTCGAGGACCGTCGAGGCGTCGTCCTGCGGCCGGAAGCCGACGGCCTCGCCTGCCGCGAGGTCCCACCACCCCTCGGCGTTGGCCGACACGGCGTAGAACACGGCCGCGTGCACGTCGGTCGTCATGGCGGCGACGAACGCGCGCACCCCGTCCGGCTCGCTGAGCCAGGTGTGCAGGTGGCGGGTGTCCTCCGGGGCCTCGCCCCAGCTCCCGATGCGGACGGAGACCGTGCTCAGCCCGAACTTGTCCGAGTAGAGGCGGCAGAGCGCCTCGCCCGCGACCTTCGAGACGCCGTAGAAGCCGTCGGGGCGCGGCGGCATGCCGACGTCGACGGTCGTGTCGGTGTCGTACGAGCCCGTGAGGCGGTTGCTGCTCGCGAAGACCACCCGGCCGACCCCTGCCCGGCGGGCCGCCTCGAGCACGTGGTAGGTGCCCACCACGTTCACCGTGGCCAGGTCGTGGAAGTCCGCCTCGTCGCTGATGCCGCCCAGGTGGACGACGCCGTCGCAGCCCGCGAAGAGCTCGGTGAGGGCCTCGAGGTCGGCGACGTCGACGACCTCGCGCCGCTCGGCGGCCGGGCCCGGGGCGGCGTCGGACCTGGCGGCGTCGGGCACGACGGCGTCGCCCCCGACCGGCGGCACCTCGACGACGTCGGTCGAGACGAGCTCGACGCCGAGCTCGTGCAGCGCGGAGCGGAGGTGCAGCCCGATGCGGCCCGCGGCGCCGGTCACGGCCCAGCGTGCTCCTCGGAGGCGGGCGGCGTCGGGCTCGGCGTGGTCGCTCATGCCCCTCACCGTACGGCTCGCCCCCGACACCCGCTCGGCCCGCAGATGCCGACCGTTCGCGTCGATCACTGTCCGTCGTACCCGGATGTCCCCGTATCGCAGCGCGTGCGGTCGGCATCTGCGGAGCCGCGCGCCACGCCGAGCCGGGCCCGGGCAGCAGGCGAGCCCGGCACCTGTGCAGGTGCCGGGCTCGGACCGGGGTGGACGCTCGACGTGTCGGCGTCCGGGTGGGTCAGTGCTGGTCGCCGTCCTTGGCGCGCTCGGTGGCGAGACGGTCCTCGCTCATCGACTTGTCCTTCTGTCCCTGAGCAGTGAGCTCGGCGTCGTCGGTCTTCTTGCCGACGGCCTCCTCCACGTGTCCGGCTGCCTTCTGCACTGCGTCCTTGGCCTTGTCTCCGATGGACATGCGGTTCCTCCTCCTGCTGAGTTCCCGGGATGTCCCGGCTGTGTCGTGGACGGTAGGCCCGCAGCGCCACCACGGGCCGCCGCTCGGGATGTTCCCAGGAGGCGGTCGGCCAGTGGTCAGCGCCGGGGCGGCGGCCTAGACCTCGCGGCCGGCGGGCATCTGCGTCTTGCGGGGGTCGGTCTCGGCGAGCCCCTCGAAGATCGACTCGATCTTCGCGAGCACGTCGGCCTCGAGCACGACGCCCGACGCCTTCGCGTTCGACTCGACCTGCTCCGGACGCGAGGCGCCGATGATCGCCGAGGCGACGTTCTCGTTCGAGAGCACCCAGGCCAGCGACAGCTGCGCCTGCGTGAGGCCGAGGTCGTCGGCCACGGGCTTCAGCTGGGCGACGGCGTCGAGCACGTCGTCGCCCATCCAGCGCTCGATCATCGCGGCGCCGCCCTTCTGGTCGGTGGCCCGGCTGCCCGAGGGCAGCTCGCCGCCCTTGGTGTACTTGCCGGTGAGCACGCCCTGGGCGACGGGCGACCAGACGATCTGCGAGATGCCGAGCTCCTTCGAGGCCGGGACGACCTCCTCCTCGATGACCCGCCAGAGCAGCGAGTACTCGGGCTGGTTCGAGACGAGCTGGATCTTGAGCTCACGGGCGAGCGCGTGCGCCTCGCGCAGCTGCTCGGCGTTCCACTCGGAGACGCCGATGTACAGCACCTTGCCCTGGCGGACCAGGTCGGCGAACGTCTCCATCGTCTCCTCGAGGGGAGTCTCGACGTCGTAGCGGTGCGCCTGGTACAGGTCGACGTAGTCCGTCTGGAGCCGCCTCAGCGAGCCGTTGATCGACTCGGTGACGTGCTTGCGGCTGAGGCCGGTGTCGTTGTGGCCCTTGGGGCCGGTCGGGCCGTAGACCTTGGTGAAGATCTCGACCGACTCGCGGCGCTCGCCCTTCAGCGCCTCGCCGAGCACGACCTCCGCCTGCGTGTTCGCGTAGACGTCGGCCGTGTCGAAGGTCGAGATCCCGACGTCGAGCGAGGCGCGCACGCATGCGGTCGCCGTGTCGTTCTCGACCTGCGAGCCGTGGGTCAGCCAGTTGCCGAACGTGAGCTCGGAGACCTTGAGTCCTGAGTTGCCGAGGTACCTGAATTCCATGGGGTTCTCCTTGTCGGGGGCGCTCCGCTGCGCACCGCCGTCGACGCTACGCCTCGGCGGCGTGAACGTTCACGCCGGGGTACGCCCGCCTGCGGCGACGGCGAGTGGTCAGCTCCTGTCCTCCCCGGCGCGCGGAAGGACGGGAACTGACCACTCGAGCACGACGAGCTCGACGAGGCCGATCAGGGCCAGCTGTCCTCTTCGGGGTGCGTCACGACGAGCTCGCGGATCTCGCTGGTCGCGGGCATCCCGAGCACGTAGAGCACGGCGTCCGCGACGTCCGACGGATCCTGCAGACGGGAGTCGTCCTGCGGCTTGTACTGCTCGTCGCGGGCGTCGAAGAAGCGCGTCTTCATCCCGGAGGGGATCAGGGTCGTTACGCCGACGACGCCCTTCAGCTCGGCCGCGAGCGAGCGCGTGAAGCCGACCACGCCGAACTTCGAGGCGCAGTACGCGGTCGCGTCGCCGACGGCCTTGATGCCGAGCGACGACGCCACGGTGACGACCTTGCCGTGCGACTGCTTGAGGTGCGGCAGCGCGGCGCGCACGGTCGAGACGGTGCCGAACAGGTTGACGCCGACGATCGCCTCCCAGCGCGAGGTGCTGATGCCGTCGAGCGGGGCGGGGGTGTCGATGCCCGCGGCGGTGACGACCGCGTCGAGGCCGCCGTGCGCCTCCGCGGCCGACGTGACCGCCGCCTCCACGGCTGCCGAGTCGGACACGTCGACCTGGTGCGCCTCGACGCCCTCGGCCACGCGGGAGACGTCGAGGTCGAGCACGATCGGCGTGCCGCCGGCCCGGAGCACGGCGTGCGCGACGGCCGCGCCGAGCCCGCTGGCACCGCCGGTCACGATCACGCGGCCGGGGCCGCGACGGCCCTCGGCGCCGGTGCCGGTGTCGGTCGTGCTGGTGTCGGTCGAGGTCATGGGTGGTTCCTTCCGTAGGGGACAGGGGTGTCGTGCGGCGCGGGCGGCCCGGTGCACGGGCGACGACGAGGAGGCGCGGGTCAGCCCACGCGCTCCAGCGCCGACGCGAGCCTCGTCGTCGACCGCCCGGGGTGGAACGGCACCGTGACGGTGCGCCCTCCCCAGCCGGCCACGAGCGAGGCCTCCGGCAGGGTGTCGGCGGAGTAGTCCCCGCCCTTCACCCACAGGTCGGGCCGGACGCGGTCGAGCACGGCGTGCGGGGTGTCCTCGTCGAAGACGACCACGGCGTCGACGCACTCGAGCGCGAGCAGCAGGTCGACGCGGTCGCCCTGCGACATGATCGGCCGCTCGGGCCCTTTGAGCCGCGTGACCGACTCGTCGCTGTTGAGGCACACGATCAGGCAGTCGCCGAGGGCGCGGGCGCCGGCGAGGGTGCGCGCGTGGCCGGCGTGCAGGAGGTCGAAGCAGCCGCCGGTCGCGACGACCGTGCCGCCCTCGGCGCGCACCCGTCGCGCGACGGCCAGGGCGTCGACGCCGGGGAGGGCGACGGGCGCAGGAGGCGCGGGCTCGGACCCGGCGCCCGTCCCGGACCGCAGCGCCTCCAGGTCGAGCACCGCGACCCCGCCCGCGCCGAGGAACCACGCCGCCGACCGCACCGCCGTGGCCAGCGCCTCGTCGAGCGA
The DNA here is from genome assembly GCF_003751515.1 of Frigoribacterium sp. PhB107. NCBI lineage: Bacteria > Bacillati > Actinomycetota > Actinomycetes > Micrococcales > Microbacteriaceae > Frigoribacterium > Frigoribacterium sp. PhB107. The sequence continues at coordinate 63,599 of NZ_RJKU01000003.1, forward strand.
CGAGCCGCCGTGCAGCGCCACCGCGAGGGCGGACGCCAGCCGGTCGCCTGCGCCGCACGGGTCGGCCGAGTCGACGGAGGGCGCCGGCACGTGAGCGGGCACGCCGGCGGACCCTGCCGTGGCGAGCACCGCCCCGCGTGCGCCGAGGGTCACGGCGACGGCTCCGACCTGCCATCGGTCGCGGAGGTCGCCCGCGACGGCGCCGGCCGAGGCGACGTCGCCGACGACCGAGCCGTGCAGCGCGGAGGCCTCGCCCTGGTTGGGGGTGACGACCGTGCAGCCGACGACGGGAGGGGAGCCCTTCGGGTGCGGGTCCCAGACGACCGGCGTGCCGCGCTCGGCGACCTGTCGCAGCGCCTCGCGCAGCCGCTGGACACCGGTCAGGCCGCGGCCGTAGTCGGCGACGACGACGGCGTCGGCCGAGAGCACGGCGTCGACCATCTCGTCGGTGACGAGCGGCGCGGGGGCGGCGCCGCAGTGGTCGTCGACGCGGGCGATCGCGTGCCCGCCCTCGGCGCGCACGCGGGTCTTGGTGGGGGTGCCCGCGCGCAGGTCACCCGCGACGACGGGCACGGCGCCGAGGGCACGTCGCAGGTCGTCGGCGCCGGCGTCGTCGGACAGGGCCGTGACCAGGCGCACGGCCGTGCCGTCGAGGGCGAGCATCGCGGCCACCAGGCCAGCGCCTCCTGCCCTCGTGGTGCGCGACGACACGTCGAGCACGGGCACGGGGCCGTCGGGGCTGAGGCGAGTCGCGGTGCCGACCACGTCTACGTCGAGCAGGGCGTCCCCGACGACGACGATCCCGCCGCCACGCATGCCGCCGCCGCCTCCGCGCACGCCGCCGCCGCTCACGGGCGCGCCCCCGCGGGACGCAGCCCCGCACGGTCGGGACCGGTCGACCCGGTGCGCTCCACCTCCGCGTCGAACACGAGGCAGAGGGCGTGCACGGCGATCAGCTGCGCCTCCTGCACGTTCGACGAGGGGCCGGGCAGGGTGACGGCGTCGTCGCAGACGGACGAGAGCGGGTTCGGGCCGGGGCCGGTCAGCGCCCAGGTCGTCACGCCGATCCCGCGGGCGGCCTCGGCGGCCTCGATCAGGTTGCTGCTGGCGCCGCTCGTCGAGAGCAGCACGAGCACGTCGCCCTCGCGTCCGTGGCCGCGCACCTGGCGGGCGAAGACCTGCTCGTAGCCGTAGTCGTTGCCGATCGCGGTCACCGCGCTCGACTCGGCGTGCAGCGAGATGGCCGAGAAGGAGGGGCGGTCCGCGGCGAACCGGCCCACGAACTCGCTCGTGAGGTGCTGGGCCTCGGCGGCCGAGCCCCCGTTGCCGGCGGCGAGCAGGCGGGCGCCCCCGCAGAGCCGCTCGGCGAGCTCCACGCCCCAGTCGCGGAGGTGCTCGGCCTCGTCGCGGAGCGCCCGCAGCACGGGGTCGAGGGTGACGAGGTGCTCACGGACGACCTCGGCGAGGTCGAGCGCGGGCGCGGGCGCAGCCGTCGCCGTCGCAGGCGCCCCAGCCGGCACCGCCGCGGGTCCCGTGATCGGTGGCGCGTCGGGCGCGGCGTGCTCTGCCGGGCTCGTGGCCGTGCGCACGATCGTGATCGGCCGGCTGCGGACGAGCGAGGTCACAGGGTGGCTCCCTTCGTGGAGGCGAAGTCGGTGCGGTCGGTGTGGTCGGTGCGCCCGGCGGGGCCTGCGGCGCGCGTGCGGGCGACCGTCGACTGGTAGCTGCGGTCGGTGCCGGCGGCGACGCGGTCCCACGAGTAGCGGCTGCGGGCACGGCGCCGGCCCTCGCGCCCGTACTGCGCGGCGGTGGCGGGCGAGTCGAGCAGGACGCCGAGTGCCCCGGCCACCGCCTCGGGGTCGCGCGGCGGCACGAGCCGCCCGGTGCGCCCGTCGACGACGGTGTCGATCAGCCCGCCCACGGAGGCGGCGACCACGGGCACGCCGCAGGCCATCGCCTCGAGCGGCACGATGCCGAACGGCTCGTACCAGGGGGCGCAGACGAGGGCGTCGAGCGAGCGGAGCACCGTCGGCAGCTCGGCCTGGGGCACCTGGCCCCGGAACTCGACCCGGTCGCGCACGCCGAGCTCGTCGGCCAGGGCGGCCAGTGCGCGGTAGGTCTCGTCCTCCGCGAGGCGCTCGCGCGGCGGCCCTCCGACGACGAGCAGCTCGACGTCGCGGCCCTCGTCGACGAGCCGGGCGAGCGCGCTGATCGCGGTGCCGTGGCCCTTGCGGGTGACCAGGCGGCCCACGGTGGCGATCCTCGTCGGCCGGCGCCGCGCCTCCTGAGGGCCCTCGGGGGTGAAGAGCGCGGTGTCGACGCCGCAGGGCGCCACGTCGATGCGGTCGGCGCCGACGCCGATGCCGCGCAGCTCGAAGACCTCGTCCGAGCAGGTCGCGATCACGGTGTCGACCGTGCGGCCGACCTGCGGCTCGAGCTGCGCGCGCTCGGGCGGGCTCGTGTCGAGGAGGCCCTGGTGGCGGCGCTTGACGTGGCCGAGCGCGTGGAATGTCTGCACGACCGGGACCGTCCTGCCCTGGCCGGCGTCGCGCACCGAGGGGCGGCGGGCGGCGTCGAGCGACGCGACGCCGCTCATCCAGAAGTGGGCGTGCACGACGTCGGGCCGGTCCGCGAGCCACGCCTGCTCGAGGCCGTCGGCGAGGGCCGCCATGTGGGGCAGCAGCTCGTCCTTGGGCACGTGCTCGGCCGGGCCCGCCGCGACGTGGACCACCGTGACGCCCGACGGCATCACGGCTCGGTCGGACAGGCCGGCGTCGTCGCGCCGCGTGTAGACGACGACGTCGTGCCCGCGGCGGACGAGCGCGGCGGACAGCTCCGCGACGTGCACGTTCTGGCCGCCGGCGTCGACGCCGCCGAGCACGGCCAGGGGGCTGGCGTGCTCCGAGACCATCGCGATCCTCATGCGTTCGTCCTCTCGTTCGTGCTCGTGCTCGTCCCAGCCGCGCCGGCCGCAGCACGCGGGCCGTCCGCGATCACCGCCTCCAGCACGGCGTCCCACTCGGCCAGGAACCGTCCGAGCCCGTACCGCTCGAGCGCGTGCGCCCTGGCGACCTCGCCGGCCGCGCGGGCCGCGTCGGGGTCGGCGACGAGCTCGCGGGCCGCGCGGACCAGGACGTCGAGGTCGGTCGAGACCGCCCCCGCGCGCGCCGGCACCGCCCGGTACGCCTCGGTCGTGGCCAGCGCGACGACGGGCATCCCGGCCTGCATCGCCTCGATCAGCGAGAGGCCGAGCGACGTCCAGCGGATCGGGTGCAGGTAGACGCGGCACTCCGAGAGGCGGCGATGGAGGCGCGCGGTCGGCAGGTCGCCCACCACCGTCATCGAGTCGGCGCCGAGGCCGAGGGCGTCGGGCAGCCCGTCGGCACCCATGCCGAAGACGTCGAGGGGGGCGGCCTCCGCGAAGCGCGGCAGCAGGTCGCTGCCGGTGATCCGCCAGCGGCGCACCGGCTCGTTGACGACGACGCCGAGGCGGGCGCGCTCGCCGGTGTAGAGGGGCCCGGGGTCGACGACGCCGTGCTCGATCGTCACGGTCGGTGCGTCGCCGCAGTCCCAGAAGAGCGAGTTGAACGCGGTCACGTGCGCGACGAGCACGTCGTCGCGACCTGACAGCGGGTGGACCGAGTTCGGCACGGACTCGCGGGGGGCGTTGTGCTCGACGAACACGGCGGGCACGCGGCCCGCGCCGGTGCCGAGCCGGCGGCCGAGGAAGCGCTCCGCCTCGGCCAACTCGTCTGTCCGCTGCAGCACGACGAGGTCGACGTCGGCGTCGCGCAGGTCGTCGGGGTGCACCTCGCGGACGTTCTCCGGCCAGTCGCGACCTGCGCGGCCGAGGCCCCACGGGCCTCCCGCGGGCGTCGTCGGCAGGAGGTACTCGTGACGGCCGCGGACGAACGCGTCGGCCCAGCCGCCGTGCACGTGCCAGAGCAGGATCTTCATCGGGTCGCCTCCTCGAGGGTCGGGGCCGGGATGGCGTCGGGGACGGCGGCGGGCGCCGAGGAGGCGCGGGTCGCGCCGGTCGCGCCGGTCGCGCTCCCCGACGAGGTCGCGTCGGGCACGCCCACCAGGTCCGTGAGCGCGGCGACGACGTCGTGCGCCGTCACCTGCCCGAGGCACGGGTGCCCGGGCACGGGGCACTCGCGCGCCCGCGTGCCGCGGCAGGCGGCCTGCTGGTCGCCGAGCAGCGCGACCGGGACCCCGAACGGCGCCCAGCGCCCGGCCGGGACGACGGGGGAGAAGAGGCTGACGACCGGAGTGCCGACGGCGGCGCTGAGGTGCGCGGGGCCGGTGTTGCCCGTGACCGTCGCGGCGGCGCCGGCGAGGATGCTCGCCAGGCCGGCGAGGTCGGTGCGGCCGCCGAGGTCGACGCCCGCGGTGCCGGCGACGGCGCGCGTCAGCTCGGCCTCGGCGGGGGAGCCCGTGACGAGCACCCGCCAGCCGGCCGCCGCCAGGGCGACGACCGCCTCCTCGTTGCGCTCGGGGGACCAGGCGCGGGCCGGGACGGCGGCGCCGGGGTGGACGACGACGTAGGGACGGTCGCCGAGCTCGGCGATGCCCAGCTCGGACACGTCCGGCCCGGGCAGCACCGCGAGGCGGCCGTCGTCGTCGGCGGGCAGCTCGAAGCCGGCAGCTCTCGCGATCGCGAGGGCGCGCAGCGGCTCGGGCTGGTCCTCGTCGAGGGTCTCGCCGGGCTTCAGCCGCACGTCGAGCAGGCTGCCGGCGTAGTCGGTGCTCGCTCCGCTGATCCGCTCGACGCCGGCGAGGCGGAGCAGCAGCGCGAGCGGCAGCGGCGACTGGTGGAACGACGTGAGCAGCACGGCCTCGTCGGGGCGGGCCTCGGCGAGCAGCTCGGCCAGCGCGGCGACGTGCTCGGGGGTCGCGGCGGGGGCAGGGTCGACGATCCAGGGCGCGGCCCAGGTCAGCACGTGGTCGACGCCGGGCAGGAGGCGGCCCGCGGCAGCGCCCTGCGGTCCGCAGAGCAGGGTCACCTCGGTGTCGGGGGCGGCGGCCACGGCGCGCACGGCCGGGCCCGAGACGAGCACGTCGCCGGCGCTGTCGAGGCGGGCGACGAGGACGCGGCGGGTCACGAGGTCGCCCCGCGCTCGAGGGACGGCAGCACGCGCGACGTCGCCGAGCCGGCGTGCGACGCGCCCTGCGCCAGGTGGGCGAGGGCCAGGTCGACCGCCTCGCGAAGGTCGGCCGCGACGACGTCGGCGTCGGCGATCTCGGCGGGCAGCGTGACGGGGGTGGGCACGAGGACCCCCAGCGCCCCCGCCGCGCGTGCGGCGCCCACGTCCGCGCCGATGTCTCCGATGACGACGCAGTGCGCGGGGTCGACCCCGAGCGTCTCCGCCGCCTGCAGCACGAGACCGGGGGCGGGCTTGCGGCAGCGGCAGCCGTCCTCGGCGACGTGCGGGCACACGGCCCAGGTGCCGAACGCGCCGAGCAGCTCGTCGACCCGCGCGGCGACGTCGTCGACCTGGTCGCGGGTGATCAGGCCGCGGCCCACTGCGGACTGGTTGGTGACCACCCCGGTGGCGACGCCGGCCTCGCGGACCGCGGCCACCGCCTCCTCGGCCCCCGGCACCAGCTGCACGAGGTCGGGGTCGCCGTTGTGGGGCACGTCGACGACGAGCGTGCCGTCGCGGTCGAACAGCACCGCCGAGGGCACCGCGAGGGGCCACGAGGAGGCGCGGGTCGACGAGGTCATGCCAGCGCCGTGCCCCGAGGCGCCCCCGCCGAAACGTGCACAGATCACCTTTCTGTCGAAGCCCTCCTGTTCGGGCGGCGGGCGGTCCGGCACGGCAGGCTGTCGGGATGGACCGCCTCCCCGAGAAGGACGACACCCCCGAGTTCCTGGCGCTGCGCGCCCTCAAGCTGGGCGACCTGCTCGTCGCCGTGCCCGCGCTGCACGCGATCCGCCGCTCGCGGCCCGACCACCGCCTGGTGCTCGCCGTGCCCGGTTGGCTCGAGCCGGTCGCCGAGCTCGTCGGGGGGATCGACGTGCTCTGGCCGACCCCGGGGCTCGACCACCCGCTCGGCATCGAGCCGGGGCGGATCGACACGGCGATGAACCTGCACGGCGACGGTCCCGAGAGCCGCGGGGTGCTCGAGCAGCTGCAGCCGCGGGTGCGGCTGGGTCACGCGAGCCCCGGGTGGGACGGCCCCGAGTGGGAGGACCACGTGCTCGAGCGGCACCGCTGGGCCCGGCTCGCGGACGCACACGGGATGCCCGCCGACCAGGAGGACGTCGGCATCGCCCGCCCCGACCTGCCGAGCGCCGCGCCCGGTGCGGTCGTCGTGCACGTGGGGGCCTTCTACGGCTCGCGGCACTGGCCCGTCGACCGCTTCGCGACGGTCGTGCGCGAGCTCCGTGAGGAGGGACGGCGGGTCGTGCTCACCGGCAGCGAGAAGGAGCGGCCGCGTGCGCTCGAGGTCGCGGCGCTCGCCGGACTCGACGACGAGGTCGTCGCCGCGGACGTGCTCGCCGGCACGGTCGACCTGGCCGAGATGGCCGCGGTCGTGGCCGACGCCTCCGTCGTGGTCTCGGTCGACACCGGGGCGGCGCACCTGGCCTCGGCCTACGCCACGCCTTCGGTCGTGCTCTTCGGGCCTGCTCCGCCCGAGGAGTGGGGCCCGCCCGCGAGTGGCCCGCACGTGGTCCTCACGGACGCGAGCCTGCGCGTCGGCGACACCTTCGGCACCGAGTGCGACCCTGCCCTGCTCGCCGTGCAGCCCGCCGACGTGCTCGCCGCGGCCAGGGAGGTCGCGCGCAGCCTCGACGGGATCGGCGCGTGACGACGGACGACTCCTTCTTCGCGGCGCTCGCCGCAGACCTGCAGTCCGAGCCCGACCTGAGGGTGACGGTGCAGCGGGCCGTCGGCTACGTCCGTGCGCTGACGCGGTGCGACGAGGTGGCGGTGCGACTGCACGTCGGGGGCTCCGCGGCGCCTCGGGCTGCGGCGACGTCGTCGCGTGGAGAGCGGCTCGACGGGCTGCGCGACGAGCACGGGTCAGCCGCCGCCGACGAGACCGTCCCCGACGAGGTCGAAGGGGTCGTGCTCGTCGACGACACCGCGCACGATCCGAGCTGGCCCGCGTGGGCCGCCGCGCTCGCCGCGGAGGGAGTCGGCAGCGTGCTGACCGTGCCCCTCGCCGCGCGGGGCTCGTCGCTCGGCCTGCTCTCGCTCTACGCCGCTGAGGCGGGGTCGCTGAGGCGCTGGGCGGACGACGACTCGCTGGAGCTGCTGGTGCGGCAGGTCGCGGTGGCACTGGTCGACCTGCGCGCCGCCGAGGACCTCGAGACCGTCCGTGAGGCGCGCACGCTCGTCGGACAGGCCCAGGGCATCCTCATGGAGCGCCACGACCTCGACGCCGACCAGGCCTTCGCGGTGCTGCGGCGCTACTCGCAGCAGGGCAACGTCAAGCTCCGCGACGTCGCGGCGCAGCTCGTGCGCACACGGCGGCTGCCGGAGGGGCGTCCAGGCCGCTGACGGCCCAGTGCGCTCCGGCACGTGCCATGGCGAGGCCGTTTCGTCAAGCCGGGGTCAGCCGGACGAGGACGTTCCTAGGCTCTGCCCATGAAGCACGTCAGGTTCGCAGACAAGGACTTCCTCGTCGGGAACGACATCGCCGACGCGATCCTCGAGTACGCCGCCGTGCTCGGCGAGATGCGCTCGGCCGACTCGATCGACATCGTCGCCGTCGGGCCCGACGGCGACGAGGTGGAGGCGACCCTGTTCCTGTCGACCGGGGTCCCCCTCGTGGCGGAGACCACGACGAGCCGGCTGCCCGAGCCGGACAACGCGGAGACGCTCGCCTACATCGAGGCCAGGTTGGCACTGCACCTCGATCCGGCGTCCGTCGAGCCGGCGCTCGGCGGGAGCCCCCTCGAGAGGTACGACCAGTCGCTGGGGGACTGGGCGGCGACCCAGGACTGATCGTCCGCTCCGGCGTGGCCGTCCGGCCTCATCCGAGGGATCGATTGTGACGGCAGGTCGTCGAGCCGTCACCATGGAGGCATGGCCACGACAACTCCGCCCTCATCCGGGCCCACCGCCGACCATCCCTCGGCGCTCACCGAGCCCGTCTCGACCACTCCGCAGCTGCGCCGCTGGGTCTTCTGGCCAGCCGCCGTCGTCGTCCTCGGCTTCGTCGCCTGGACGCTGATCGCGCCCGCCTCGGCCGAGGCCGTGTTCCTCGGCCTCCAGAGCGGGATCGTCCGCAACTTCAGCTGGTACTACGTGCTGATCGCGGCGTTCTTCGTCGGCTTCAGCATCTTCGTCGGCTTCAGCCGGTTCGGCAGCATCAAGCTCGGCAAGGACAAGGACGAGCCCGAGTTCTCGACCGGTTCGTGGTTCGCCCTGCTGTTCGCCGCGGGCATGGGGATCGGTCTCGTCTTCTACGGCGTCTCCGAGCCGCTCAGCCACTTCGCGTCGCCGCGCCCCGGCGTCACGGGCACCGAGGACCAGCTCGCCCAGCAGGCCCTGACCCAGACGTTCCTGCACTGGGGACTGCACGCCTGGGCCATCTACGTCGTGCTCGGACTCGCCCTCGCCTACGCGATCCACCGCCGTGGCCGTCCCGTCTCGATCCGGTGGGCGCTCGAGCCCCTGCTGGGCGACCGCGTCCGCGGCGGCTGGGGCAACCTGATCGACGTGATCGCCCTGGTCGGCACGCTCTTCGGCGTCGCGACCTCGCTCGGCCTCGGCGTCATCCAGATCGGCGCCGGCCTCGAAGCTGCCGGCATCGCCGACAGCAGCATCGTCAGCCAGATCTCGATCATCGCGGTGATCACCGCCGTCACGATCGTCTCGCTCGTCACCGGCGTGACGAAGGGCATGAAGATCCTCTCGAACTTCAACCTCGTCCTCGCCGCGGCCCTCTTGCTCTTCGTCCTCATCGTCGGCCCCACGCAGTTCCTCCTGCGCGACTTCGTGCAGTCCATCGGGGCCTACCTGCAGAACGTCGTCGGGCTGTCGTTCAACGTCACCGCCCAGCAGGGCACGGCCGGCGAGGAGTGGCAGGGCGCCTGGACGACCTTCTACTGGGGCTGGTGGATGTCGTGGGCGCCGTTCGTCGGCATCTTCATCGCGCGCATCTCCAAGGGCCGCACCGTCCGTCAGTTCGTCTTCGGCGTGCTGCTCGTGCCCACCGCGCTCACCTTCCTCTGGTTCGCCGTGCTCGGCGGCGCGGCCATCCACCAGCAGACCGACGGCTCGGGCGGCCTGATCGGGGCGGACGGCAGCGTCGACATCGAGGGCTCGCTGTTCGCCCTCCTCGGCGGGCTGCCCGCCGGCACCGTGCTGACCTTCGGCGCGATCCTGCTCATCGGCGTCTTCTTCGTCACGTCGTCGGACTCCGGGTCGCTCGTCATGGCGATGATCGCCTCGGGCGGCGACATCGAGCCGAAGAACTGGCTGCGCGTCTTCTTCGCGCTCGTGGCCGCGCTGCTCGCCGTGGCGCTCCTCCTCACGGGCGGCCTCGACGCCCTGAAGACGGCGGCCATCACGACTGCCCTGCCGTTCAGCATCGTGCTGCTGCTCACCTGTTGGTCGACGATCATCGCGTTCACGCGAGAGCGCCGCGCGTACGACAAAGCCGAGCGCGACGTGCTGCTCGAGCACGTCGGCGCCTACTACGGCCTCGAGGTCGACGCGCCGACCCAGGCGGGGAACCGCGGCCTCGGCCGCCCGTGGGAAGCCGTCAAGCGACGGGTCCGGGGTGCCCGCGACGGGTCGGCCGCGAGCCGCGAGGCGTCGTCCGCGGTGTCGGCCTCCGCGGTCGTCGCCGAGCCGCCGCTGCGGGTGGACGTCGTGTCGCCCGACCCGGCGGTCGACGCTCGCCTCGACGAGGTCGCACCCGACGCCACGGACCGGGAGGCACCGGACGGGCGCTGACCGACTCGTCGCGCCGCACCTCCTCGAGGGTCGCCGCGTCTGCGCCGCACGGGCGTCGTCTCCCCAGGAGGCGGCGCCCGTCGTCGTCGCAGGCCGTCGGCCTCAGCTGTCCCGAGAGCGGCCTCGCGGGTCGACGCGGGCGAGCTCGGCGGCGCTCAGATCGTCGCGACGGATCCGGCGTCGACCCGGTAGTTGCTCCCGTTGACGAAGCTGGCCCGGTCGGAGACGAGGAACGCGATGACGCTCGCGACCTCGTCGGCCTCGCCTCGTCGGTGCAGCTCGAGATGGGGCCGTTCCTCGTCGAGGAACGACTCGACTGCCTCGTCGAAGGTGGTGCCGGTCTGCTCGGCCCGCGTCGTCATCATGGCGTCCGTCATGGGCGTCGCGATGAAGGCCGGGCTGACGGTGTTCACGAGGAGCCCCTCGCTCGCGTAGGACCGCGACAGCCCCTTCGCGAACGCGAGGACCCCCGCCTTGGCCGCGCAGTACGGGAGCTCGTCGTCGTAGGGCTGCACGGCGTCCTCGGACGCGGTGAGCACGAGGCGTCCCCAGCCCCCGGAACGGAGGTCGGGCAGGAACTCCCTGACCAGGCGCACGGGTCCGAGCAGATCGGTCTCGAGGGTCTCGACCCAGCCCGCGTCGTCGATCTCGTGGAACATGCCCTGTGCGCCGGTGACGCCCGCCGGTGACGAGGGCCTTCCTGCCCGTGATGCCGAGGTCCATCAGTCCCGCGCCCCGAACACGGCGCGCGTCGCCCAGTAGTCGCGGGTGGTGTCGTAGGCGTGCCCGCACGCGAGGCAGGCCCAGCGGACGCGACGGCCGCCTGCGCCCGGCGCGATGCTCGCGTGCATGGAGGTCGCCGCGCCGCAGTGCGGGCACGACTTCTTCGGGATCGGCATGGTGGTCCTTCCTCGTCGGACCACCGTCCTACGCCACGGGAGGCGACGCGGGCATCCCCTTGACAACGGGGTCCTGCCTCTCGACGTCCGAGCTACAGGACGAGCCGGCGGTCGACGACGCCCTGCGCGACGTCGCGGAGCGGCAGCTGGTGCGACCGTGCGTGGCTCCTGAGCAGGGAGAACGCCGAGGTGACGGTCGTGCTGCGCTCGTAGGAAAGGTATCCCTTGGCCTGCTCGATCACGACCCGGCTCTCGAGGGCGTAGGCCAGCTGGTCCGCGAGGGCGGTCTGCTCGTCGTTCTGCCGTCGCTGGCTGAGGCCGGTGCCGACGACCCGGACCATCGAGGTGATCAGCGACACCTCGGACTCGCTGAGCTCTCCGGGCTCGGCCAAGAAGACGTTGACGCCTCCCACCGCCGTCCCGTCGACCTCGAGGGGCAGGGCCAGGGCGCCCCGGAGCCCTGCTGAGAGGGCGGTCTCGGTGAACTCCGGCCACCTGTCGTGGACGGTGCGGACGTCGGGGACGGCGAGCAGCTCGCCGCGCGCGATGCTCTCGATGCAGGGTCCGCCCTCGACGCCGAGCTGGGCCTCCTCGACGTCGAGGGTGCGTTCGTGGGTCGAGGCGACCGCACGGTAGGTGCGGTCGTCGGCACGGAGGATCACGGCGGCCTCGACGGCGCCCGTGTGGTCCGTGCACGCCCGGACGAGGAGGTCGAGCGCGTCGACGAGCTCGCGGCCGGAGCGGAGGGCCTCGACCAGCTCGACGAACACGGACGCGATGTCGGCGTCGTGTCCGGCGTCAGCCATGCTTCGCTGCGTCCCCGGGGCGGGAGCCGGGGGCCGGCACCGGCTCGGGCCTCGTGGTGAGTCCGAAGCCGCTGTTGGCGGCGTGCATCAGGACTGCCAGCCAGTCCTGGTTCATGGACTCCGCGGCGGCCTTCTCGACCCGGAACCGCATGGCCACCGCCGGGTGCATCCAGAGGGACTCCTCGACGGGCTCGGGCCCCGTGTCGTCGGTCCAGGTGAACAGGAAGCACTCGCCGCGTCGCAGCTTGGTGACGACGACGCTGCGGAGATGGGCGAGCAACCGGTCGTCGAGCGTGACGTCGATCGATGTCGGGCCATAGGTGAACGTTCCCAAGGGGTGTCCTCACGGGGTCTGGGTGAAGGGGGGCCGGTGGGTCCCGGCAAGCGTCACGATAGTGGAGGCGGGGATCTCGGCGAGGCTCACGACCCCCCGGTCGCATGGTGGACGACACCGCCCGCCGGACGACCGGGTCCCGTGCCTCGACGACGCCGCCTAGTCGGCCCGGCTCCTGACCTCGTCGACCGAGAGCAGCCCCCGGAGGCGCCCCAGCACCTTCGCGAGCAGCCGCGACACCTGCATCTGGGTCACGCCGAGCACGCGGCCGATCTCGGCCTGCGAGAGCTCGTCGACGAAGCGCAGCCGGACGAGCAGCCGGTCTCGATCGGGAAGCTGCGCGATCGCCCTCTGCAGCTCGCACCGCACCTCCGTCGCCTCGTGCTCGTCGGCGGCGGCGATCGTGTCGCCGAGGCTCGTGCCCTCGGCGGTCCCGATCGGGAGGTCGAGCGAGGCGGCGGTGCGGTCGAGCCGGGCGCGCAGCGCGAGGCGGACCTCGGCGACGGGCTCGCCGAGCCGCAGGGCGAGCTCCTCGGCGGACGGCTCGTGGCCCAGGTGGTGCGTCAGCGGGCCGCGGACGGCGGCGAGGGCGACCGACAGCTCCTGCAGGCGGCGGGGCGGACGCACGGCCCAGGTCGCGTCGCGCAGGTGCCGCTTGACCTCGCCGGACACGGTCGGCCCGGCGAACGCGACGAAGTCGTCGCCCTTCTCGTGGTCGAACCGCAGCGCCGCCTTGAGCAGGCCGAGGCAGGCCACCTGGCGGATGTCGGCCCACTCGTCGCCTGCGGAGGCGTAGCGCCGGGCGACCGCGTCGGCGACGTCGAGGTGCTGCTCGACGACCTGGGCGACCAGACGGCGGCGGGCGGGTCCGACCTCGTGCGGCGACGCGCGGCCCGCGCGACGGTAGGCGGCGAGCGTCTCGAGGCGACGTCCCTCCTCCCGAGGGGACCGTGCCGAGGAGGCGCGGTGGGCGCTCGAGGTGGGCCTGCGCGGCGAGGCGGCAGGGCCGGCGCCGGGCGCGGTGCTCGTGCCGGTCGTGGTCGTCGGGCTGTCGGTGGTGGTGCTGCGTCCTGCGGTCGTGATGGTGCTCACGTCGTCCTCGTCCCAGCTGAGGCGGAGCGGCTCGTTGCTTGGCCGCCGTCGTCGACGAGGGCGACGCTGCCACCGGGCGGGGACCTCGGCACCCCCCTGGACCGGGCCGGGCAGTGCTGCTACTTTCGCGCGGCCTCCACGGCGTCGGGGGACGGATTCCCAGGTTCGCGAGCCGGGCCGGCCAGCCTGCGGCACGCCCGCGGGCTGGTCTAGAGCTTCGACAGGGGGTGCCCGTGGGACGCGTCGTCGGCCCAGAGCGGCAGCTCCGGCCGGGGCTGCAGGGCGGTCACCGCGCAGGCGGCGGCGAGGCCGGCGAAGAGCACGTCGTCCATCAGCGTCAGTCCCGTCGGCGCCGCGCCCGCGAGCTGCCGGTCGGCGAGGCCCGCGAGCAGCAGCGCCAAGTACGAGACGGCGACGAAGCCCACGATGATCCTGATCGTCAGGGCCGAGAGGTCGAGCACGGCGACCGCGACGAGCAGCAGCGCCGTGCCGAGGTAGATCACGTCGAGCACGATGTCGACGGTGAAGATGCCGAGCATGTGCTCGCCTTCGATGAAGAGGCCGATCAGGCCGTGTCCGCCGACGACGACGGCGATCATGAGCGAGAGGGACTTCGCCACGGGGGCTCCTTCGGTGGGGGACGGAGGTGCGGACGGTGCTGCCGTCCCCTACCCGGTGCGCCCGGTCTCATGCCTGCCGGTCCGGGATGTCCCCCGACCGCACGGGGACGCCCCCGGCGCCGCTGCTTCGATGGCAGCCATGTCCGTCGCCTCACCGCCGACGCCCTCCGGCGTGCCCGCCCTGGCCGTCGCCGCGTCCGCCTACCTCCTGACCTGCGGCGTGGGCCTCGGCGTGCGGCGCGGGGTGCTGCGCACCGACCGGGCCCGCTGGGTGCACCACGTCCTGTTCGTGCTGACCGCCGCCTCCTCGTCCGCGGCGGTCGTCGCCCTGACGGCTGCCCGGCAGCGCGCCGCCGCCCTGGCGCTGCTGTCGGTCGCGGCGCCGTTCGCCCGGCTGACGCGCATCTCGGCGCGCACGGGGCCGCACGCCCGGACGGCGCTCGCCGCGGCGCCCGCCTACGTCGCCGCGTGGCTGCTCAGCCGTGGGGTGCGCTGATGGACTTCACGGAGGTCGTCCGCCGCCGCCGCACCACCAACGGCCACTTCACGGACGAGCCCGTGAGCGCCGCCGACCAGCGCCTCCTGATGGAGCTCGCCGGCCGCGCGCCCAGCCAGCTGAACAGTCAACCGTGGCGCTTCGTGCTGGTCGAGGCGCGCGAGACCATCGACGAGATCGCCAGGATCAGCGGCGAGAGCATGACCGAGTCGATGTCGTCGGGCTCGTTCTTCGAGCGCTACAAGCCGTTCTTCCGCTTCAGCGCGGCCGAGATGGCGCGGCACCGGGACGGGATGCTGTTCGACAAGCTGCCGGCGCCCCTGCGACCGTTCACGGGGCAGGTCTTCACGAGGAGGGGCCAGCTGCTGATGAACGCACTGCGGGTCCCGCAGACGCTCGGTGCGGAGAACCGGGCCCTGGTCGCCGGGTCGCCGCTGCTGCTCGGCGTGATGCTCGACCGGTCGTCGTACCGGCCCGACTCGCTGACGTCGTTCTACTCGACGTTCAGCATGGCGGCCGCGGTCGAGAACATCTGGCTGGCGACCGTGCCGCTCGGGCTCGGCATCCAGTTCATCTCGTTCCCGATGGAGTCGCCCGCTCGCTGGGCGCAGGTCTCCGAGCTGCTGCGGGTGCCCGACGACCTCGAGCTGATGGCCGTGTACCGGATCGGCCACGTCCCCCGGGAACGCGTGCGGCCGGCGATCGACTGGGTCAGCGACGAGCGGAAGCGCATCTCGCAGTACGTGTTCCGCGAGGACGCGACGACGCCGCAGACGGGGTGGGACGAGCCGCCGGGCGCGCGGGACGCGTCGGGCGGCGCCGGGACGGCCGGCGCGTGACGAGAGGCCCCGACCCGTCGCCCGCAGCTGCGGGACGTCGGACCGGGGCCTCTCGTGGGGCTCGCGGGGAGCGGGCTCAGGCCTTGTCGGCGTCCGAGTCCTTGTCGTCGTCGACGAGGCCGTCCTTCGAGCCGTCGGCGAGCTGCTCGGTGTGCTCGGCCTGCTCGTCGGTGACGTTCGTCGATCCGTCGGGGGCGGTGTCCGGTGTGGTGTCGTCGTGGTCGCTCATGGGGGCGACGATACGCCCGCCCCGCGATCCGTGACCTGTTCCGCAGGAGGCGCGGTGCCGGCCGTGCCGACACCGCGCCTCCTCGAGTCGCGAGCGCCTAGAGCGCTGCGGCCGCCGCCGGCTCGTCCGTCCGGGCGACGAGCTCGCCGTCGTCGCCGACGCGGACCACGACGCGTCCGCCTGCGGCGACCGCGCCCGTCACCATCAGGTCGGCGATGCGGTCGTCGACCTCCCGCTGGATCGTGCGCCGCAACGGCCTCGCGCCGAACTCGGGCTCGTGGCCGCGGTCGACGATCCAGTCCGTCGCCGCCGCGTCGACGTCGAGCACGACGCCCTGCGCAGCCAGCCGGCCGGCGGTCGCGCCGAGCAGCAGCCCGACGATCTCGCGCAGCTGCTCCCTGTCGAGCTTGCGGAACAGCACGATCTCGTCGATCCGGTTGAGGAACTCCGGTCGCATCGCCTCGCGGAGCTTGCCCATGACGCGGTCGCGCAGCGCCTTCTCCGACCCGAAGCCGTTCCCGGCCGCGGCGTCCGACCCGACCGGCCCGGCCGGCGTGAAGCCGAGCGCGCCGCCGCGCGACGCCAGGAACTCCGACCCGAGGTTCGACGTCATCACGACGACCGTGTTGCGGAAGTCGACGGTCCGGCCCTGGCCGTCGGTGAGCCGCCCGTCGTCGAGCACCTGCAGCAGCAGGGTGAAGACGTCGGGGTGCGCCTTCTCGATCTCGTCGAAGAGGATCACCGACCACGGGTGCCGACGGACGCGCTCGGTCAGCTGGCCGGCCTCGTCGTAGCCGACGTACCCGGGAGGGCTCCCGACCAGGCGGCTCACGGTGTGCCGCTCGCCGAACTCGCTCATGTCGAAGCGGATCATGGCCTGCTCGTCGCCGAACACGGACTCCGCCAGCGCCTTGGCGAGCTCCGTCTTGCCCACGCCGGTCGGCCCGAGGAACAGGAACGACCCGGTCGGGCGGTGCGGGTCGCCGAGGCCGGTGCGGCTTCGGCGGACGGCGCGGGCGACCGAGGTCACCGCGTCGTCCTGGCCCACGACCCGCGCGTGCAGCTCCTGCTCGAGCAGGGCGAGCCGCGCCCGGTCGCCCTCGGTGAGCCGCGACGCGGGGATGCCGGTGGCGCGGGAGACCATCTCGGCGACGTCCGCCTCGGTGATCTCGGTGCCGGGCCCCTCCGGGGAGGTCTCGACGTCGGGGTCGCCGACTGCGGCGTCGAGGCGCGCCTGCACGGCCTCGAGCTCGTCGCGGACCTGCGAGGCCTCCTCGTAGCGCTCCGCGGCGACCGCGGCGCGCTTGGACGACTCGAGCTCGGCGAGCTGTGCCCGGAGCGCCGCGACGTCGACGCGAGCGACACCGCCGAGACGGAGCCGGCGACGGGCGCCGGCCTGGTCGATCAGGTCGATCGCCTTGTCGGGCAGGAACCGGTCGCTGACGTAGCGTGCCGACAGCTCGACGGCCGCGCGCAGCGACTCCGGGCTGTAGGTGACGCCGTGGTGCGCTTCGTAGCGCGGGGCCAGCCCGGTGAGGATCGCGACCGCGTCGTCGATGCCCGGCTCGGGCACCTGCACGGGCTGGAAGCGGCGCTCGAGGGCGGCGTCCTTCTCGATGGTGCGGTACTCCTTGAGCGTGGTCGCCCCCACGAGGTGCAGGTCGCCCCGGGCGAGGCGGGGCTTGAGGATGTCGCCCGCGCCCATCGCACCGTCGCCGCTGCCCCCGCCGCCTCCTGCCCCGACGACCGTGTGGATCTCGTCGAGGAACACGATCAGCTCGTCGCGGTGCGCGGCGATCTCGTCGACGACCGTGGTCAGGCGCTCCTCGAAGTCGCCGCGGTAGCGGGTGCCGCTGAGCATGCCGGGCAGGTCGAGGGCGACGACGCGCTTGCCCTGCAGCAGCTCGGGGACGTCGCCGTCGACGATGCGCTGGGCGAGTCCCTCGACGATCGCGGTCTTGCCGACGCCGGGCTCGCCGATCAGCACGGGGTTGTTCTTCGTGCGGCGCAGCAGGATCTCGACGGCCTGCTCGATCTCGTCCGCGCGGCCGATGACGGGGTCGATCTCGCCCCGGCGGGCGCGGGCCGTGAGGTCGCTGCCGTACTGGTCGAGGGTCGGCGTCGAGGAGGCGCCGGTCGCGCCTGCCTCGCCTGTCGCCTGCGCGCTCGCCTGGGTGCCGCCCGCGTGGCTCGCGCCGCTCGTGCCAGCGGCGTCGCCGGTCGGCGACCCGTCGCGCACGAACGCCTGGAGCGCCTGCGGGGTGACGCCCGCGGCGGCGAGGAGCTGGCCGGCGGCGGACTGCTGGTCGACGACGAGCGAGAAGAAGAGGTGCTCGGGATCGACGTAGGTCGAGCCGAAGGCTCGGGCGGCCTGCGCCGCCTGCAGCAGGACGCGCTGGGCCGCCGGGGTCAGCGACGCGGTGCTCGGGGTGTCCGACGAGGGGCCGGGGAGGCGGCTGTCGACGGCGCGCAGCAGCGCGTCGCGGTCGGCGCCGGAGTGGCGGACCACGTCCGCGGCGGGCGACTCGTCGAGCAGCACCCTGAGCACGTGCAGCGAGTCGACCTCGGCGTGCCCGTGGCTGGTGGCGAACTCGCCGGCGCGGGTGACGACGCCGTGGGCGCTGCTGCTGAGCAGCCGCGAGATGTCGACCGGACGGCCGGGCTGTGACGACCGGGCGCCGTTCATGAGGCGGGCGAGGAACTCGTCGAACGAGTCGCTGCTGCCGGAGCCGAACTGTGCAGGCACGGGACCTCCTGGGTGAACTTGAGTGCGTACGACTCAAGTCAACGCAGGAGGCCCCGTCGCATTCCCGTCTCGGTACGAAGTTGAGCGGAAGCGACTCAACCTGCGCACGGGCAGCCTACGAGGCCCCCTCCGACCCGTGCGTGTGGGCGCTCAGCTGCGGCTCGTCCTCGTCGTCCGCGCCCGAGTCGTGGGCGGCGTCGAAGTCGTAGCCGTCGAAGTCCAGGTCGGGGATGTCGGCCATCTCCTCCGGCCAGGAGGGGCGGCCGGGCTGGAGCCGCAGGGTCGCCTCCTCGAGCTCGCGGATGACCTCGTCGTCCTCTCGCTCCTCCGTGCCGTTCTCGACGGGGGTCGAGAAGATCTGGCTGGCCGGGCCGATCAGCAGGTGGGCGTAGGCGCGGCTGCCGCCCTCGGTCACGACCGGGACGGACACGACGTCGGAGGTGCCGGACCGGGCGAGCGCTCGTGCGTACCGCAGCACGGCCTTGCAGGTGGTGTCGCCGAGCAGCATGTAGCCGCCCGCGTAGTGCAGTCGTCTCATGGCTCCACCGAATCAGCGGCCGGGGGTCGCGTCCGACCCTTGACGCGCCTCCTGCGGGTGCCCTAGTGGGCCGAGCCGGCGCCTCCTGCGGGTGCCCCAGGAGCGGGTGCGGCGCCTCCTCGGGTCAGCCGGCGTTCGGCAGCCGCACCTCGACGGCGCCGTCGACGACGCGCGTCTCGAAGACGGGCTGCGGGGACGTGGCCGGACCGTGCACGACCTGGCCGGTGCGCATCGAGAAGACGCTGTCGTGCCACGGGCACGACACGCAGGCCTCGCCGGGGCGGCCCGCGTCGAGCACGACCTCGCCCTGCGAGAGCGGTCCCGAGAGGTGGCTGCAGACGCTCGAGAGCACCTCGACCTCGTCGCCGCGCCGCAGGGCGACGAGCGGCTGGCCGTCGAGCTCGAGCCCGGTGAGCTCGCCCTCGGGCAGGGCGTCGAGCCGGGTGACGGCGTGCCAGCCGGGGCTGACGAGGTGCGGCACGTCCTCCGCGTGGTTCGCGCCGACGGCCTGGCGGTAGGCGAGGTGTCCGCCGATGAAGCCGCCGAGGCCGACTGCGCCGAGGCCCGCGAGGCCGAGCAGCTTGGCGCTCGCCTGCTTCCCCCGGACCCGCTGGAGGTACGAGGCGCCGTAGAGGCCCGTCGCCACGAGGTTCGCGACCGAGTGCACGAGGCCGGTGCGCTTCTGCTGCTCGTGCGACGCGGCCCAGTCGACGAAGCCCGCGAGGGCGGCGGGCGCGACGGCCAGCACGCCGACGCCGACGAGGGCCCGCGACGCCCGCTCTTGGCCGGGCATGAAGTCGAGCACCGCCGAGCTGATCCACGCGCCGGTCGGCACGAGCACCAGCACCGGGTGCAGGGGGTGCCCTGCAGGGACGCCGTGCAGCAGGTCCTTGAGGGCGCGGGGCTGGACGACGGCGTCCACGACACCGGCCACCGCGTCGATGACGGGGTCGAGCTGTGCGGCGTTCTCGACGGCGCTCAGCGCCTCGACGATCTTCAGTTCTCGCATGGCTGCTCCTCTGGTCGGGGCTCCGGTGCCCTGGGTGGTGGTGGCGGCGGTGGCGGTGGGTGGTCGAGGCGGCTGGCCGGCCGGCGGTGGTCTCCGTCTACTCCGCAGCGTCGGCGTCGGCGTCGGCACGCGAGCCGCGACGCGACCCGGCACGGGCGACGAAGAACAGCACCGTGCCGACGGCGAGCAGGACCGCCCCGAAGAGCCACACCTGGGCGCTCTGCTGGGTGAGCAGCAGCACGCAGGAGGCGGTGCCCAGCACGGGCACGGCGGTCCAGACCCTGAAGTGCGAGTGCTCCACCCGGTCGCGGCGCAGCACGAGCACGGCGACGTTCGTGCTGATGAAGACGAAGAGCAGCAGCAGCACGACCGTCTCGGCCAGCACGCTGATGTCGCCGACCGTGGTCAGGACCATCGCCACGGCGGTCGTGACGAGGATGGCGGCCCACGGGGTGCGGCGACGCGGCAGGACGGCCGCGAGCGGGCGGGGCAGCAGCCCCTGGTCGGCCATGCCGTAGGTGACGCGGCTCGCCATGATCATCGTGAGCAGCGCGCCGTTGGCGACGGCCACGAGCGCGATCAGGCTGAAGATCCACTCGGGCACGCCGACGCCGGACGCCGAGACGACGGCGAGCAGGGGGCCGGTCGAGTCGCTGAGCTCCTCGGCGGGCAGGGCGATCGAGCTGGCGAGCCCGACGAGCACGTAGACCACGCCCGCGGTGGCGAGCGAGGCGAACAGGGCGCGGGGGTAGACGCGGCTGGGGTCGCGCACCTCCTCGGCGACGTTGGCGCTCGTCTCGAACCCGACGAACGAGTAGTAGGCGATGATCGCGGCGCCGAGGGTCGCGATCGCCGGGTTCGCGTCGACGGGGAACTCGCCGACGCGGCCGACGTCGCCGCGGCCGCCGCCGAGCATGATCGCCACCACGGCGATCACGACGACGAGGCCGCTCACTTCGATCACGGTCATGACGACGTTGCCCTTGAGCGACTCGCTGATGCCCCGGGCGTTGAGGCAGGCGACGAGCGCGAGGAACGCGATCGCCGTGGGCACCGCCGGCAGGTCGACGAAGGTGCCGAGGTAGTCGCCCGCGAAGGCGAGCGAGAGGCCGGCCGCGCTGGTGACGCCCGCGGCCAGCATGCTGAAGCCGACGAGGAACGACACGAGCGGCGCCTTGTACGCCCGCTCGGCGAAGATGGCGGCTCCGCCGGCCTTGGGGTACTTCGTCACCAACTCGGCGTACGAGCCGGCGGTCAGCAGCGCGAGCAGCAGCGCCAGCAGCAGGGGAGCCCAGAGCGCACCCCCCACCTCCGCGGACAGCGTGCCCATCAGCGCGTAGATGCCCGCCCCGAGCACGTCGCCGAGGATGAAGAGGTAGAGCAGCGGGCCGGTGATGGCACGCTTCAGCGCGGTGCCCGTCCCCGGTTCTCCGTCGGGAGCGGCGGGTGCGGCATCGGTGGGGGCAGGTCTCGACATCGATGTCCTCCGGCTGTCAGCGGTGCACCCGCTCGGTCACGGCGGTGCGCCGTCGATCGTCGTCCTGCTCGGAGCGCGAGGGCCGTTCTGCGCGAGGGGCTTGCGCCGCGGGTGCGCGACGTGCAACCCAGGAGGCGCGGGCCGGCCTGCGAGGGCCGGCCCGCGCCTCCTGCGCTCGCCCCTCGCACACCACACCCCCTACGGTGCAGCGCACCCCTGAGATCGGGGTGCAGTGCACGGTAAGAGGTGCGGCAGGTCGGGTGGCCGCCTGCTAGCGCGCGGTCTCGCCCGCGTCCGCGATGCAGCTGAGCGCCTGCTGGCCGGCGTCGGACTGCTCGGCCGACGCATCGGACGAGAGGGGCCAGGTCGACGACGACTGCGCGTCCTCGTTCACCGACTCGAAGGTGCCGTCGAACTCGTCGGACTCGACGTCCCCGGTCGTGGTCCAGAGGCCGACCGTCTCGCTGAGCACGTTGTTCTCGCCGACGGGGGCGGCGACGTACCAGGTGCCGTCGTCCTCACGGGCGTAGGCGAGCAGCACGTCGTCGTCGACCTCGTCGCCGAGCGCGTTCAGCGCGCTGTCGAGCACGCGGGTGCAGTCGACCTGGTTCGACTGGGCGGGGCTGGTCGCCGTCTTCTCGCTGCCGGGCACGTCACCGGCCGGGTCGACGACCTGGGCGCCGCCGGTGCAGCCCGTCAGCGGCAGCAGCAGGAGGGCGGCGAGGGGGAACAGCGTCTTCTTCGTGATCATGGGGCGACCGTACGGCGACGGGCGGCGCGGCGTCCGCATTCACAGGAGGTCGTGCCCTGGTCGGGCGCAGGGCAGCTCACGGGCCCGCGACGAAGCACGCGCAGACGGCGAGCAGGTCGTCGCACGCGTGCTTCTCGAGCGGGTGCCCGATCAGGGTCGCCTGGTAGCCGGGGCCCACGCGCTCGACGAAGCCGAGCAGCGCCGCGATGTCGTCGTCGGGCAGGCGACGGTCGAGCACGCGCCACTGGCCGTCGTCGATCATGTGCAGGTGCACCTCGCTGACGTCGGTGAGGGGGACGCGATCGAGCTGCTGCGTCGTGGAGGCGGGGTGTGCGTCCACGTCAGGACCCCTCCGGGACCCGGCTGCCGCCGACGAGGTCGTCGAGGCACGGGCTCCGGCGGGCCGCGACCTGCTCGTGCGCGGAGGGGAGGCGCCACGACCGGGGCCGCGAGCGGCGGCCGACGGGTCGGAGACGGGTGCGGTCGGACAGGTCGGAGCTCGTCGTGCCGGCGGAGTTGTCCATGGTGCGTCCTCGGGGTGTCGCCTGCCGGCGCCCTGATCGCCAGCAGTGGGACGGTCCACGTTAGGCAGGGGGCACGCCCGGCGTCAGGCCCTTGACAACCGCGTACCCCGTCTGCTCATCGGGGGACACGG
This sequence comes from Frigoribacterium sp. PhB107, assembly GCF_003751515.1. Classification (NCBI taxonomy): domain Bacteria; kingdom Bacillati; phylum Actinomycetota; class Actinomycetes; order Micrococcales; family Microbacteriaceae; genus Frigoribacterium; species Frigoribacterium sp. PhB107. Next base: position 86,007 of record NZ_RJKU01000003.1, read on the forward strand.
CCCGATCCTGCACGAGCCCCGCGGCGGAGGCGCTGCACGAGACGAGGAGGCGCGGTTCGCTATAGTGGGGACACCCCGCTCCTGAGCGGGCCCGCCGCCTCCTGACGGCTGCGCGAGTGTAGTTCAATGGTAGAACTCCAGCTTCCCAAGCTGGTAGCGCGGGTTCGATTCCCGTCACTCGCTCCACTTCCGCCTCGTCGCCTCGCTGCTCGGCCGCACCGTGTCCGGTGTGCTGGGGCACTACCGCGGCCTCGCCGGTCTCCCGTAGGTTCGAGCCAGGCCGTCGTCGTCCCCGGACGACGCGGCCGCAGCTGCTCCGCCTCCCCGGAAGGACCACCATGGACATCCTCTTCGTGCACGGCGCCCTGGTACGCGACGGCCGGTGGTGGTGGCGGCCGACCGCCGAGCTGGCGGAGGCGGAGACCGGCATCCGGAGCCGCTCCCTCGCCCTGCCCTCGTGCGGGGAGCGCCCGGCCGACGGCCGCGGCGACGTGCGGGCCGGCTCCGACGCTGCCGACGGCACGACCACCGGCCTCGTCGCCGACGCCGCCGCCCTGCGCCGCGCCCTCGACGAGGCGAGCGGGCCTGGCGAGGTGATCGTCGTCGCGCACTCGTACGGCGGCACCGTCGTGGCCGAGGCCGGTGCTCACCCGGCCGTGGCGCACCTCCTGCTGGTCTCGTCGTACCTGCCCGACGTCGGGCTGTCGCAGGGCGCCGTGATGGGCGGCGAGACGGACCCGGTGCCCCTCGGCGACGCCGGCGCGGGGCGGCTCGGGCTGGTCGGCGAACTCGACGCCCCGTGGTTCGGCGCCCGGTTCCTGCAGGACGGCACGCCCGAGCAGCAGCGCGAGGCCTTCAGCCGGGTCGTGCCGCAGGACGCCGCCTCCTTCACGACGCCCACCACCCGGGCCGGCTGGAAGGGCGTCGACTCCACCTACCTCGTCTGCGCGGACGACCGCAGCACCTCGGTCGGGCTCCAGCGCGAGCACGCCGCCCGGGCGACCCGGTCGGTCGAGCTGCCCACCGGGCACCACCCCTTCGTGACTCGGCCGGACCTCGTCGTCGAGCAGCTGCGGGCGTTCGCGTGAGCGCCCAGCGCACCTCGGGCGTGCCGGACGTGCCTGGCGTGCCGAGCGCGTCCAGCGCCATGACGGGCTCGACCCGCACGACCCTGGTGGCAGGCGTGCTCGTGGGGCTGGCGGCGGTGCTCGCCTTCGTCGACCTGGTCGCCGTCCCCTCGCTGCTGAGCACCGCGGGGCCGCTGCTCGCGCTCGCGGGCGCGGTGCTGCTGGTCGTCGGCGTCCGCGGCGAGACCGGGCTCGGGCGGGTCTCGGCCCTCGCGTCGACGGGCGTAGTCCTGCTGTTCGTGCCCGACGTGGTCGACCAGGCGCTGTCGTCCCTCCTGCGCGACCTGGCGACGTCGGCGTCCGTAGGGGCCCTGACGCTCGGCACGGCGCTCAGCGTGGTGCGGCTCGTGGCGGTCGGGCTCGCGGTCGCGGCCGTCGTCGTCGTGGTCCGCCGGCGCCTCCTCGAGCCGTGGCCGCGACGCGCCCTCGTCGCCGTGGTGGCCGCCGCGGTGTTCTTCACGCTGCTCCCGTTCGTCCCGTCGTCGACGCTGGGCCTGCTCGTGATCGTCACCCGCCTGTACCTGCTGCCCCCGGTGCTGTCGCTGCTACTCGGCGTGGCCCTGGTGCTGCACGGGCGAGGCGGACGGGTGCGCTCGCGGGTGGGGCGCGGCCTCGAGGCGTGGCGGTCGAGCACGGACGTCGTGCGCCGGTGAGCGCGGCCGGGCTCAGGCGGGGGTGAGCACGGCCGTCAGTGTGACGGCGAGGGCCGCGTGCTGTCGCTCCGCCGGCCAGGCGGCCGGGTCCCCGGCCGTGAGGGTGGCGATGCCCTCGATCGCGGCCACCAGCGCCGACGCCCGCGTGGCTGCGTCCGCGGCTCCGTCGGGGTCGCGGGTGCCGGCGTCGCCGTCGACATCGGTGCCGTCCGGGCCCCGGGCGGCCTCGAGGAGGCGCGAGAGCCGGGCGACGAATGACCGGTTCGCGGCGGAGTGGCGTTCCGCGAGCACGGGGTCGCTCAGCGCCGCGGCGACGAAGCCCACCCACACGCGGGCCTCGGCGAGCCCCTCGGCGTCGGTCGGCAGGGAGGCACTCGCCACGGCGCGCACGGCGGCGGCGGGGTCGGGGTCGGCCACGGTGTCGGCGTCGGCGTCGGCCTCGGCCTCGAGGCGCTCGGCACGGAGCCGCGACCGCTCGTGGAGCACGTCGCGCGCGTGCAGCAGCAGCGCCTGCTTGTCGCGGAAGGTGTGCAGCACCAGCCCGGTCGTGCAGCCGGCCCGCTCGGCGACAGCGCGCAGGGTGAGGCCGCCCGGTCCGAGCTCGGCGAGCGTCGCGAAGACCGCCTCGGAGAGCTGGAGGCGTCGGGCGTCGTCGTCGCGGAGGCGGGGCACCCCCAGACCGTAGCATCTGTTACCGTAACGCTTGCTACGGATGCCGGACGAGAAGGCGTCCGCGAGAGGAGCCGCACATGACCTGGCAGATCGAGGTCGTCCCCTACGACCACCCCGAGGCCGTCGAGCTGCGCCGGGCCCAGCGCCGCGAGCTCGACGAGCGCTACGGGAGCGACGACCACGAGCCGGGCACGCCGCCCAGCGCCTCGGACGTGCCCGTCTTCGTCGTCGCACGCACCGCCTCCGGTGCCGCGGTCGCGTGCGGAGGGCTCCGCCCGCTGCCCGACGACGTCGCCGGGCCCGGCTCGGTCGAGGTGAAGCGCATGTTCGTCGACCCCTCCGCCCGCGGGTCGGGGGCGGCCGTCGCGGTGCTCAGGGCCCTCGAGGAGGAGGCGCGCGGCCTCGGCGCTCGCCGCGTCGTCCTCGAGACGGGCACCAGACAGCCCGACGCGATCCGCTTCTACGCCCGCGAGGGGTACGACGAGGTCGCGCTGTTCGGGGCCTACGTCGGCAGCGCCGAGTCGGTCTGCTTCGCCCGCGAGCTGTAGGAGGCGCGGCGCGCGTCGCCGAGGGCGGGTCTCCTGGCTCGAGGGCGGGTCGCGCACGACCCGCCCTCGGCCCGGGACACCCGCCCTCGCCAGGGCTCGGGGTCGCTCTCGCGGTGGTCGGCTGCCGCTAGCCTGGGCAGGTCGCGAGGGGCGACGGATCGAGGGGGACGACATGAGCGACGCACGAGACGACGAGCAGGGCCGGGCCGAGGGGCAGCAGCCGCAGCCCTACGGGCAGGCGCAGCCTCCGTACGGCCAGCAGCCATCTGGTCAGCAGCCCTACGGGCAGCAGCCGTCTGGTCAGCCGCCCTACGGGCAGGCGCAGTCGGGTCAGCCGCCCTACGGGCAGCCGCAAGGGCCCTACGGCGCGCAGCCCTACGCCCAGCAGCCGTACGCACAACAGTCGTACGGCCAGCAGCCGCACGCCCAACAGTCGTACGGCCAGCAGCAGCCGTTCGGCGCGCCTCCTGGGGTGTCCCCGCGCCTCGCCGACGGCTCCGTGCCGCTCTGGGCGCCGCTGTACGGCGCCGGGCCCATCGACTCGGTCAAGCGGTTCTTCCGCAAGTACGCCGACTTCAGCGGCCGCGCGAGCCGGAGCGAGTACTGGTGGGTGGCGCTCGCCACGGTCGTCGTCTGGTTCGGCCTCGGCCTGCTCTCGCTGCTGGCGGCGCTGCCCGGCATGGAGGTCCACGCCGACGGCTCGTCCGACCCGGGGCCGGGCTTCTACCCCTTCGCCTTGGTCTTCACGGTCCTGTTCTTCGGGACGATCGTCCCGTACCTCTCGATCGGGGTCCGACGGCTGCACGACGTCGACCTGAGCGGGTGGCTGCTGCTGATCAACCTGTTCCCGTACCTCGGCGGCATCGCGCTCACCGTCCTCGCGATCCTCGGCCCGAAGCCGGGCGGCGCGCGCTTCGACCGCCCCCGGCCCTAGCGCTCGCCGGCCCGGCCCGACGCGTCTGCCGTCTCGCGCCCCCGGACGAGCAGCACACCCCTGAATTCGGGGGTGTGCTGCTCGTTCGGGGGTGTGACGTGTGCGCGGGCGGGCGGGCGTCAGCGAGGCAGGGGGAGCGTCAGCCGGAAGACGGCGCCGCTCGCGGCCGCGCCTCCGGGCTCGCAGACGAGGTCGCCGCCGTGCGCCCGTGCGATGCCGCGGGCGATGGGCAGGCCGAGGCCGGCGCCTCCGTCGCCCGTCCGCCGGGCCGCGTCGAGCCGGACCAGCCGGTCGAAGACGCGCTCGCGGTCGGCCTCCGGCACGCCGGGGCCGTCGTCGGCGATGAGCACGGCGGCCGCCTCCGACGACGAGCACTCGACCGTCAGCACGACCGTGCCCGTCCCGTGCGTCGCCCGCGCAGCGTTGTCGACGAGGTTGCCGAGCACCTGCGCCAGCCGACCGGCATCGCCCAGGACGACCAGAGCGCCAGGACCGGCACCGGCGCCAGCCCCCCGCACCTCGACCCGCAGCTCCAGACCTGGCCGGCGCAGCCGCTGGCCCTCCACGACCGAGGTGACCAGCGCCTCCACGTCCACGGGGGCGACGTCGAGCTCGAGTCCGCGGTCGACGCGGGCCATGAGCAGCATGTCGTCGATCAGCCTCGACGCCCTGGCGGCCTCCCGGACGACGTGCACGGCCAGCCGCTCGCGCTCGTCGGGCCCGACGTCGGCCGACGAGCGGACCAGCGTGTCGGCGGCGGCGCGCATCCCGGCGACGGGCGTGCGCAGCTCGTGCGCCGCGTCGGACACGAACGCGCGCACCCTCTGCTCGGCCTCCAGCGCGGTGCGCTCCGCGGCCAGTGCCGTCCGCTCGGCCTCGAGCGCGGTCCGCTCGGCGCCCTCGACCCCGTCGAGCATCTCGTCGAACGCCGTGGCGACGCGGCCGATCTCGGTGGACTCCTTCGCGGGACGCAGCCGCCGACCCCGGTCGCCGTGGGCGATGGAGCGCGCCACGGCGGTCATCCGGTCGAGCGGACGCAGGGTCGCGCGCACCACGAGCACGAGCCCCGCGGCGGCCACGACCAGGAACACGCCCGACGCCCCGAGCATCACCCAGCGCAGCTGCGTCAGCGTCTGGCCGACCGAGCTCGAGTCGGCCGTCAACGTGATCGTCGACCCGTCGCTCAGCTCGCTGACGAGCGTCGTCACCTCGTCGTCGGCCGTGACGTCCGAGGCGGTCACCGTGACGGCGTCGGCCGCGGTGTCGTCGGCTGCACCCGCATCCGAGGAGGCGCCCGTCGCCTCCTCTCCCGGGGCCGCGGGGCCTGCGGTGGCGTCGCCGGTCGGCGTGCCGGTGCCCGCGCCTCCTGCGTCCCTGCCCGGTCCGGCCGGCAGGCCGTCCCCGTCCCCGAGCGCGGGCGGGCCCTCGCGCAGCTCGTCGGGGGAGGGCCCGGCGACGATCGCGCCGCCGTCGGCGTCCCGGATCACGACGGACAGGCCCTGCGCCGACAGCCGGTCGGCGAGGTCGTCGCCGTCGACGGTGCCGACGAGCGCGGCGGCGGCCGAGGCGCGGTCGCGGAGGCGGTCCTCGACCTGGGCGCGGAGCCGCTGGCCCAGCGTCGCCTCGACCGCGACGGCCAGCCCGGCGAGCAGCAGGGCGAGCAGCACGAGCACGGCGACGACGGTGCGCGCGCGCAGCGACCCGGTGCGGAGCCGCGGCCCGTCGGGCCGCGCGGTCTCGTGACGCGCTGAGCCTCGTCGCGCGGAGTCGTGTCCCGTCCTGTTACGAGCGTCCCGTCCTGTCACGGCGCGACGCGATGCTCGGAACACGACGGGACAGCAGCTGCGGCGGCCCCGGCGGGCACCCGCATCACGCGCTCATCCGGTAGCCGAGGCCGCGTACGGTGTGGATGAGCCGCGGCCCCTGCCGCTCCATCTTCTTGCGCAGCGAGCTGAGGTGCACCTCGACGAGGTTCGGGTCGTAGTCGTCGTAGCCCCACACCTGCGTGAGGATCTGCGTCTTCGAGACGGTGCGGCCCCGGCTCTCGGCGAGGAACGTCAGCAGGCGCTGCTCGGTCGCGGTGAGGTCGAGCGCGACCCCGGAGCGGGTGGTGACCGCCGCCTCCGGATCGACGACCAGGTCGGCCACCTCGATGACCGCGGGGATGCGGCCGCGGCGGCGCAGCACGGCGCCGATCCGGGCGAGCAGCTCGGCGACCGAGAACGGCTTGACCACGTAGTCGTCGACGCCCTCGGCGAAGCCGCGGAGGCGGTCGTCCAGCTCGTCGCGCGCGGTCAGCATGACGATGGCCGCGTCGCTGCTCTTGCGGACCGTCGCCGCGAGGCGGATGCCGCTCGCCCCCGGCAGCATCCAGTCGAGGACGACGAGGTCGGGCACGAACGCGCGCAGCGCCTCCGCCAGCTCGGAGCCGTCGGGCAGCCCCTTCACGGCGAAGCCCTCCGCGCCGAGGGCGGCGACGACGGACGAGAGCAGGGCAGGGTCGTCGTCGATCACGAGGACGCGGGCGGTGGAGATCACCGGCTGGACGGTACGGGGCCGAGATGCGCCGCCGCCGCCCGTCGCCTATGGAAGCGCTGGACGCCCCGGCGGCTTAAGCGCGGCTTCAGGTGCGCTCCCGAGGTTGGTCACAGCGGCGGACGACCGGTCCGCGTCACCATCACCCCCTTCGTCAGGAGACGACATGAACGACCAGCAGAACCCCTTCGACCGCGACGGCGACCTGGGCCGCGACGGCAGCGGCGCCGGCGACGGCGATCGTCACCGCGACCAGCGCGACGCCTTCGGCGCCCCGCGGCAGGACTCGACCGCCGACGACACGACCCGCGAGCTGCCCCTCTCGCCCCGCGTCGCGTCGGAGCAGGGCGTGCCCGCCGCTCCGCGCCGACGGGTGACGAAGCGGCTCGGGATCGGCCTCGGCGTCGCCGCGGTCGGGCTCGCGCTCGTCGGCGGCACGGCGGCGGTGGCGTCGTCGGGCGGCGGCGCGAGCACGCTGACGGCGGCGACGTCGAGCGCGTCGCCGAGCCCCAGCGCGAGCTCGGACGCAGGAGGCGGCACGGACTCCGCGGACGAGACCGGCCCCGCGGCCCCCGGCTCGGACGCCTCGGGGTCGCCGACGCCCGCCGCGCCGGGTGCGAAGGGCGACGAGGCCGACGGCGACGCACCGGCCGACCCGCTCGCGGGCGGCCCCGGCTGCGCGCCGGGCGCCGCTGTCGAGGGCGGCCCGGCCGCACCCGCGCCGGGTGACGCACCCGGGCCGGGCGCGAAGGGTGCCGACGGGGCCGAGCGCCCGACGCCGCCCTCCCCGCCGGCCGACGCTCCGACCCCCGGCGAGGAGGGCTCGGGCAGCGGCGACCGCCCCACGCCGCCGACCGACGCGCCCGCCCCGCCGACGGACGCTCCGTCTGCCCCCGCCGGCGAGTCCGCCACCGGCAGCTGACCCGCTCCTCCTCGTGCACCTCGAAGTGGACGACGCACCCCGTCATGTCGGGGCCCGTCGTCCACTCCGGGGTGCCCGGTCGGCCGGGCCGGCCGGGTCGGAGCCGTGCTGAGCAGTCGCGCCGAGGCAGACCGCTCGGTCTGTCCGCAAGGCGCAACGGCAGCGGTCGGCGCTGGCGCCCTAGATGCGGCTGCATGTACCGTCGGCGAGCGCCACCGCGCCACCCGACCGGGACGGATCCCGGCACCACCGCCAGGACGGCCCATGACCACCCTCCGAGACCGCACAGCAGCGACCCTGCTCGCGTTCGCCCGCCCCTACCTCGCCCTGCACCTCGGCGTGCTCGGCGTCAAGATCCGCCGGGCGCCGTTCCCCCGGGACGAGGCCGTCGCATCCGTGCCGGGCCCGGACGCAGCCCGCCTCCTCGTCGTCGGCGACCTGGCCGCGTCGGGGTACGGAGTCCTCCTGCACGGCATGGCGTTCCCGGCTCAGCTCGGGGGCGCCTGGTCCGGCCGGACCGGTCGGGGCTGCTCCTGGAAGACGATCGCCGACCCCCTGATGACCGTCCGCCGAGCCGCGCACCACCCCCGGCTCGGCGCAGCTGCGGCCGACGCGGACGCCGTGGTCGTCGCCCTCGGAGTGCCCGACGTGCTCCAGCTCACCGCGAGCGAGGACATCGTCGCCTCCGCCGGTCGTCTCGTCGCACGCGTCCGCTCGGCCGCGGGCCGGGAGGTGCCCGTGCTGCTGGCGGGGCTGCCGCCCATGACGCAGTTCCAGGGGCTCTCCCCCGCCGCCGCCCGCCTTATCGGCTCGCAGCTGAGGCGCGTCGACGACGCCCTGCGCCAGGTCGCCGCCCAGTTCGCCGGCGTCGAGTTCGTGGGCTTCCCCTCCTGGGACCTCGGCGGCACGACCCTGCGCCGGGCCTTCTCGTTCAGCGCGATGCACCGCGGCTGGGCGAGCGCCGTCGCGGCGGGGCTCGAGCTGTCCGACCCCGGTCCCGCGCCCGATCCCGGGTCCTCCGTCGTCGTCGAGGCCGAGCAGGTCGCGCAGGAGGCGGCGGCCGCGACCGGCGTGACCGACACGTCTGTGACGCTGGCCGCGTAGCGCCGCGCCCCGGCCCGAGCGGGACCGCACCGGTCGCCGAGCGACGTCGCGACGTAGTCTCGGCAGGGTCGCGCGGAAGTCCACGACGACGCCGACGAGGGCGAGCAGCGACGCGACCACGACCACGACCACGAGCGACCAGACCGATCGGACCCGACATCATGGCGATCTCCAACCTCCCCTACGACGACCGCGCGATCGTCGACGCGCTCAAGACCGTGCCCGTGCAGAGCGAGACGATCAGCAAGGTGTCCGTCAACTTCCTGGACAACGAGATCAGCGAGCAGTCGACGGCGACCGTCACGGCCACGCTCAGCTGGGTGGTCAGCTCGGCCGAGGCCGTGCGGATCCTCGAGCGTGCCGCACCCGCGGCGAGCGAGTCGGCGCCCCGCCTAGCAGCCCAGGGCTGATCCGGCCAGCCCTGGCCGAGGCTGTACGACACCGGTCCCGTCGTGGGATCATGGCCCCCAGCCGACTGCCGTGGGGGTCATGATCCCTGCGTGGCCGAACCGACTGGTGCTCCATGGTCGACGCTTCTGGGACGTCGCCTCGGCAGGGAACCACCGCCACCGAGAGGACACCCCGTGGGCTACCTGATCTACGACGGCAACACCGCAGAGATCCACATGGACGACCGCACCCTCGCGCACCTGCAGATCGTGGTCATCAACAAGCTCCGGCGCCAGGAGAGCTTCGCCTTCTCGTGGAAGGAGCCCGCCTCGGCGGGAGACGGTCGCAGCACGATCTGGATCTACCCCACGGTCAGCCTCCGCTTCAAGTTCGAGGGGAGCCGCCCTCCCGTCGTCAACCAGGCCTGGCTGACGGTCCTCTCGAACGCCGCGAACAGCGGCACCGGCCTGCAGATGCTGCCCGAGCCGATCGACAGTGGTGCCGTGCACGCGGGCGGGCAGCACGAGCGGACGGCCAGGGGCGCCTAGCCGACCTGGTGCACCGCGTAGCTGGCGACGAAGCCGAGCACGGTCACCAGCCCGGTCAGCGTCTGCGCCTTCCGGAACGCCTCCGGGATCATGGTGTCGCAGATCATCGCGAGGATCGCCCCTGCCGCGAACGCCATGACGAACGACTGAGCCCCCTCCGGCACGCCGCCCAGGAGCGCGTACCCACCGACCGCCGACAGCGCGCAGACCACAGCGATGCCCGACCAGAGCCCGAACACGTACCCTGCGCCGCGTCCTGACTCCTTGAGGTCGGCGGTGCTCGACATCCCCTCCGGGAAGTTCGAGATGACGACGGCGACGAGCACCGCGACGCTCAGCGATCCGCCGCCCGTGAGGCTGACGCCCTGCACGGCAGTCTCGGGCACGCCGTCGAGCAGGGCGCCGAGCGCGATGCCGAGACCCGTGCCGCCGCTCGCTGCTGCGGCCTTCCCGCCGTGGCCACGACCTCCGCGGCTGTCGCTCGCGGCGTCGTCCGCGGGCTCGCTCCGGTCGTGGCGACGACGGTGCCGCTTCAGACGGAGACCGCCGTGCTCGAGCAGCTGGTCGAGCACGACGTAGACGACCGCCCCGACGACGAAGCCGGAGATCGTCGGCACGAAGCCGCCGCTGCTGGTCGCCTCGTCGACGAGGTCGAAGGCGAGGGCCGAGATCAGGACGCCGGCGCCGAACGCCATCACGAGGGCGACCAGCTCGCGGGGCACCTTCACGAACCAGGCGACGAGCGAGCCCACGACGAGCGAGAGGCCGGACAGCAGGCCGGCGAGGCCGGCGAGGAGGAGCGGTGAGGTCACGGGATCCGGTGTACTCCGCCTCGGGCATGGTGGGTCGCCAGCCGCCTGTACCCCGTTCGCGCTTCCTGTCGCGGCCGTAGCGCACCCCTCGTTCGGGGCGCAAGCCCCTGACGGTCTCGCGTCGCCCTCCCTAGATTCAAGAGGAGCAGACAGGGCGGTCCTCGTGCTCGACACGGCCTCGGCCGCCCGTCCCCCTCCGCCTCACAGGAAGGACGACACGATGAGCCTCTACATCTCGGATCCCCGCGTGCACCCTGCCTCGATCGGCGCGTACCCCAAGCGCCGTCGCCCGGTCACGGTGCTGCCGCCCATGCGGTCGGCCCGGCCGCCGGAGCCCTGCTACGCGGACTTCTTCGACGCTGGTCGGACCGCGAGGGCCGCCGCCGTCTGAGCGCTCGGCCCGGGGGTGGTCAGCCCCGGGGCGTCCGCACCGCGAGCTGCACCGCGAGCCCGACGCCGACGAAGGCCGTCATGAGCCCGCCCATCACGAGTGCGGTCCCGCCGAGGGCGCCTGCGAGCGGAGTCGCGAGCCCGCCGAGCCCGAACTGCAGCCCGCCCTGCAGCGCGGCTGCCGAGCCGGGCCAGCGGTGCCCGAGCGCCTGCGTCAGCGTGATCGACCCGGGGATGACGAAGCCCCAGCCCGCCGTGACGAGCGCGAGCGCCGGCCAGACCAGCAGGGGACCGACGCCGGTCGCCGCGCCCACCAGCACGAGCGCCGACCCGGCGGTGCAGGTGACGAGGCCTGCCGTGTAGAGGGAGTCCTCGGCGAAGCGCCCCACCAGCCGCCGGAAGAGCAGCGTCGACAGGATCATGCACGACGCGTTCGAGGCGAAGACGAGGGTGTAGCCGAGCTCGCTGAAGCCGTACTGCTCCTGGAACACGAACGACGACGTCGAGATGTACGAGAAGAAGCCGATCGTCGCGGCACAGCCCGTGACGAGGTACCAGCGGAACCGCGGGATCTGCAGCAGCTCACCCATCCGGCGACCCGCGGCACCGAGGGAGGCGCCCGATCGGGAGGCGGCGGGCAGCGTCTCGGGGAACCGCGCGGCCGACAGCAGCGTGAGCAGCAGGCCGAAGACGGCGAGCACCACGAAGAGCGAGCGCCAGGCGGCGACCGTCAGCACGACTCCGCCGACCAGGGGCGCGACGACCGGTCCGAGCGAGTTCACGACCGCCAGGGAGGCGAAGAGTCGGCTGCGGCGCGTGCCCGTCGTGGAGTCGCCGACCATCGCCCGCCCCGCGATGCTGCCCGCCGCGCCGCCGAGTCCCTGCAGCACGCGCGCGACGATCAGCGTCGTCGCGTCGGGCGCCAGGGCACAGGCGAGGGAGGCGACGGTGAAGACCGCGGTGCCGATCAGCAGCACCCGGCGTCGGCCGATGCCGTCGCTCAGCGGGCCGATCACGAACTGGCCCAGCGCGAAGCTGACGAGGAACGCGGTCAGGCTGAGCTGCGCGACGGCTGTCGTGGTCCCGAGGTCGCGAGCGATGGCCGGCAGCGCCGGGACGTACATGTCGGTCGCGAACGGCGAGATGCCGACCACGAGGGCGAGCAGGGTGATCGACGACCGTCGACAGGTCCACGAAGAGGCGGGGGTCGTGTCGTCGTCGTCCACCTGCCCGACGCTAGTCGTTCATCGTCCCGGCCCGCGCCTCCTGCGGGGTGCTCGTCGCCGGGGCACGGGCGAGCGGGGCCGCTAGCGCTCGGCGTCGGTACGGGCGCGCTGGCGGACGCGCACGGTGAGGACCGCGGCGCCGATCAGGGCCGAGACCAGCGACCCGACGAGCACGCCGACCTTGACGACGTCGTCCTGCTCGCTGCCGGTGCCGAACGCGAGCTCCCCGACGAGCAGCGACACCGTGAACCCGATGCCCGCGACGAACGAGAGGCCGACGATGTCGGGCCAGCGCAGGCTCGGGTCGAGCCGGATGCCGGGGAGGCGCGTCACGAGCAGCGACGACAGCGTGATGCCGATCGACTTGCCGAGCACCAGGGCGAGGATGATGCCCAGGGCGACGCTGTCGGTCAGCGCCTCACGGAGACCGGCGAAGCCGCCGACTGTCACCCCGGCCGAGAAGAAGGCGAAGATCGGCACGGCGACCCCCGACGAGATCGGGCTCCAGCGCTCGGCGAAGTGGTGGGTCAGCGGGTGCCGTTCGACGTGGCCGTCCGGGCCCGTGTGGTCGACGCCCGCGCGGCGGGTCGCGATCGCCGGGACGAGCAGCCCGAGGACGACGCCCGCGATGGTGGCGTGGATGCCCGACGCGTGGACCAGCGCCCACGCGACGACGCCGAGCGGGATGAGCAGCCACCACGAGCGGACGCCGCGGCGGACGAGCAGCGCGAAGAGGGCGAGCGGGACGAGCGCCGCCAGCAGCGGGAGGAACAGGATGCCCGACGTGTAGAAGACGGCGATGATCGAGATCGCGAGCAGGTCGTCGACGACGGCGAGGGTGAGCAGGAACGTGCGGAGCGCCGGCGGGAGGCGCTTGCCGACGACCGCGATGACCGCGACGGCGAACGCGATGTCCGTCGCGGCGGGGATGGCCCACCCCTGCAGGGCGTCGCCGCCCGCGTCGAGGTTGACGAGCGTGTAGATCACGGCGGGCAGGGCGACGCCGCCGAACGCCGCGGCGATGGGCAGGGCCGCCGCGCGTGGGTCGCGGAGCGAGCCCGCCACGAACTCCTGCTTCAGCTCGAGGCCGACGACGAAGAAGAAGATCGCGAGCAGCCCGTCGGCGGCCCAGGCTCCGATGCTGAGGTCGAGGTGCAGCGCGGCCGGGCCGATCGTCGTGTCGCGGACGGCGCCGTACCAGTCGGCGGCGGGGGTGTTCGCGAGCACCAGCGCGAGCACGGTCGCGCCGAGCAGCAGCAGGCCGCCCGTCGTGTCGCGGCTCACGAAGCGGGCGAGGCGGGCGCCGCGGCCGAGCGGGCCGGGGGCGTGCGCGGGCGGCGCAGGCGTGGCTGCCGGCGTGGACGGCGCCTGGCCCGACGGGACGGGGGCGGACGAGGAGGCGTCGGGGACGTCAGGGGACACGGTTGCTCTCAGAGGGGGTCGCGGAACGGCGGGCACGGGAGTGCGCCCGGGTCGTTGACGACCCGGGCGTGGTCACGCCGTGGGCGGCGGACATCCCGCGATCTCGCCGTGGGCGTTGCTGCCCCAGAGGCTCATCCAGCCGTTGGTGCCGCACGTGCGCTTCGTCAGGACGAGCCGCTTCGGGAACGCCTGCCGTGCCGCGCGCTGGCGGCGCGTGCTGCGGGCGGTCGGGTGGCTGGTCACGTCCCGATGGTACCCGTGCCTGCAGATGCCGACCGGGGAGGGTCAGCGGGCGGCGAGGCGCAGGTCGACGCCGGCGTCGCGCAGCGCCGCGGCGGCCTCGTCGCCGAGGGCGTCGTCCGTGATCACGCCGTCGAGCTCGTCGAGCCGCAGCGCGCGGTACCGGCCGAAGCGCCCGTACTTCGAGCTGGCGGCGACGAGCACGGTCCGCTCCGCGACCGCGAGGGCCGCCCGCTTGGCCTCGATCTTCGCCTCGACGGGGGTGGTGACGCCGTGGCTGAGGTCCCACGAGCTCGACGAGACGAACGCGAGGTCGAGCGACAGCTCGGCGAGGGCGACGCCGGTGAGGCGTCCCATCGTCGACTGGTTGGCCCGGTCGACGCGTCCGCCGACGCAGATCAGGTCGGCCGTGGGGTGGTCGAGGAACGCCTGCACGGTCGCGAGGTCGTTCGTCACGACGGTCAGGTCGGAGACGTCGTCGAGGTGCCGGCGCATCGCCTGCACCGTGGTGCCCGCGTCGAGGTAGACGGTCATGTGGTCGTGCACGAGGGCGGCCGCCTCGCGGGCGATCGCCTCCTTCTCGGCGACGTCCGCCTCCTGCTTGACGGCTCGGCTCGGCTCCTCGACCAGGCGCGAGGCGAGCTTCGCGCCGCCGGCGGTCGCGCTGACTCGGCCGGCGTCCTCGAGGGCGGCGACGTCGCGGCGCACCGTCATCTGGCTGACGCCGAGCAGCTCGGTCAGCTGCCGGTAGCTCAGCACCCGCTCGCGCTGCAGGTGCTCGACGATCGACTCGCGGCGCTGCTCGGGGATGAGGGGGGTCGACACGCGCGCCAGCCTAGTTGTCGCGGCCCTCGCCGGCGGCGGGCGGGACAGGGGCCGAGGAGGCGGGCGAGACCGCAGCCGAGGAGGCGCCGCCCTCGTCCGCGGGACCGGTCCAGGGCATCCCCCACGCGGCCGTGATGGCGCGGACCTGGTCCGGCGCGATCAGGCGGCGGGCGGCGCCCTGGGTGAGCAGGGCGATGCGGCACGCCTCCTCGAGCTCGATCGTGCTCTGCACGGCCCGGTCGAGGTCCTCGCCGCTGACGACGGCGCCGTGGTTCGACAGCAGCGCGGCCCGGAACGGCAGCGGGCTGTCGCCGACGAGCGCGCCCATGGCCGGGTCGCCGGGGGCGACGAACGGCAGCAGCGGCACCTGGCCGACCCGCATCAGCGCGTACGGCGTCAAGGGCGGGACGGCGCTGTGGGCCGACCACGGCTCGAGGCACGACAGGGCGACCGCCGACGGGGAGTGCACGTGGACGACGGCGGTGTGGGCAGGGTCCTTGGCGTACATGGCCAGGTGCAGCGCCACCTCCTTCGACGGCGCCGGGCCGCCGAGGTGCGCGCCCGCCAGGTCGAGCACCGACAGGTCGTCCGGCGCGAGGTCGCCGAGCTGCGTGCCGGTGCCGGTCATCAGCAGGCGGTCGCCGTTGCGGACGCTGACGTTGCCCGAGCTGCCGGGGCTCAGCCCGGCTGCGACGAGGGCGCGACCGGCGGCCACGAGGAGGCGGCCTGCCGACGCGTGCTCCGCCGCGCTCTCGAGGCGCCCGGGCTCCGCAGCCCGCGTCGCCGTCCGTGCGTCGGCGCCGCTCATGCCAGCGCCTCCCAGGCGCTCGAGAAGAGGTCGACCGCGCCGAAGTTGCCGCTCTTGAGGACGAGCGCCACCTCCCGGCCGTCGTCGGTGGTGGCCGCGCTCCAGCAGACGCCGGGGGCGAGCAGGGGCCCGATCGTGAGCAGGCCGACGCCGAGGGAGCCGACCACGGCGCCGCTCGTCTCGCCGCCCGCGACGACGACCTGGTCGACCGTGCCGTCGGCGACGAGGTCGAGCACGAGGCCCGACAGGACCGTCTCGACGACCTCCGAGGCGCTGACGACGGCGCCCGCGCCTCCTGCGGGCAGTGCCCCCGCGGGCACGACGTCCGACGGCTGGCCGACCGAGTACACGACCGGCACGGAGGCGTCGTCGAGTCCGCGCACCCACTCGGCCAGCGAGGCGGTCTCGGCCTCGGGGTCGGCGAGCGCCTGCGCGATGTCGACCTTGCGGGTCGGGTGCCCGGCGGCGGCCGCGGCCGCGACCTGCGCCTGCGTGGTGGTCGAGGCCGAGCCGCACACGACGAGGCGGCGACGCGAGAAGGAGGGGAACGGGGCGCCGGCGGTGTCGGCTGCGCCCGCTGCGCCCGGCGTGATCGGGTCGAGCCCGAGCGCGAGGCCGGCCCCGCCGCTCACGAGCCGGTGCCCGGCCGTCGCCTGCGCGATGGCCCTCAGGTCGCTGTCCTCGACGGCGTCGACGACGAGGTAGCCCGCGGGGGCGGCGTCGAGCGCATCCCGCAGCGCGTCGGCCCCGCGGCGCACCACGTCGAGCCCGATCTCGGTGACCGTGGCGGGCGTCTGCGGCGAGAGCAGGTCGCGCAGCCGCGACCGCGTCATGGGCGTGAGCGGGTGGTGCCGCATGGACGAGTCCTCGAGCAGGTCGTCGCCGACCCACAGCGAGCCGTCGCGCACGGTGCGGCCGGTGCCCGGGAACGCGGGCACGACGACGCTGCGGTCGGTGCCGAGGCGCTCGCGGAGCGCGTCGAGCACCGGCCCGATGTTGCCCTCGTCGGTCGAGTCGAAGGTCGAGCAGTACTTGAGCCAGAAACGGTCGGCACCCCAGCCGAGGAGGCGGTCGGCGGCCCCCAGGGACGCGCGCACCGCCTCCTCGACGGGGGCGGTGCGCGACTTGAGGGCGACGACGACGGCGTCGAGCCCGGCCACCTGCTCGTCGGGGACGGGCCGGTCGCCGATCACGACGGCGGCCCGCAGCCCGCGCGAGTGCAGGGCGGCGGCGAGATCGGTGGCTCCTGTGAAGTCGTCGGCGACGGCACCTGTGAGCATGGAGACCTTCCGGTGGAGACGAGTAGTCCGTCGTCGGACGCGACGGAGCCATCTCAGCATATGTGACTATTTGGTGCGATCTTTGACAATCTGTGAAGTCAGGCTACGGTTGCCCACGAAGCCCCGGCCGACCGATCCCTCTCGGACGACAGGCCACCTCGAACGAACGGGAACAACGGTGATCCTCCACTCGACGTCGCGCCGCGCGACCCAGGCCCGCGAGACCCCGGTCCGCGTCCTCCTCACCGGAGCGAACGGCGGGTACGGCCGCACCCTGCTCGACCAGCTGCGCCGGCTCGACGACATGGTCGCGACCCAGCTCGTCGACCCCGACGTCGCCGGCACCACGCGGATGCTCGACGAGCTCGGCGTCCCCGCCGACCGCGTCGCGACCCCCTCCACCGTCGCCGAGACGACCGCGGCGCTCGCCGCCGGCCAGGTCGCCGTGATCGCCGACGGCGCCGCCGTCGACTGGAGCGCCGCCGACGTGCTCGTCGAGGCCACCGGGCGCATCGAGGCCGGCCACGGATACGCCGACACGGCCCTCGACCACGGCGTGCACGTCGTCATGGTCAGCAAGGAGATCGAGTCCGTCGCCGGCGTCGCCCTCAGCGCCAAGGCCCGCGCCGCCGGCCTCCGCTACCTGCCCGGCGACGGCGACCAGCCCGCGAACCTGCTGCGCCTCGTCGCGTGGGTGCTCGACTGCGGCTTCGACATCGTCGCCCTCGGCAAGTCGAGCGAGTACGACCTCGCCTTCGACCCGGCCACCGGCGTCGTCGACCAGGCCGGCACGACCGTCGACGCCCCCGGGCTCACCGACCTGCTCGAGCTCGGCGACCGCCCCCTCGAGACGGTGGAGGCGCGGGCCGCCCAGGTCGCCTCGCTCGAGCGCAGCGCCGCGGCCGACCACTGCGAGATGACCGTGGTGTCGCTCTACACCGGCGCGCACGCCGACGTCGAGGGCATGCACTACCCCGTCGCCCGGCCGCACGAGCTCGCCGACCTCTATGCCACCCGCGAGGACGGCGGCCTGATCGGCCGCACCGGCAGCGTCGACGTGTTCTCGATGCTCCGCCTGCCCGGCGAGGCCAGCTTCGCCGGCGGCGTCTTCGTCGTCGTCCGGACGGGCGACCCCGTCACGTGGGAGACCCTGCGCGGCAAGGGCCACGTCGTCAGCCGCGACGGCCGGTACGCCTGCATCTACTGGCCGTACCACTTCATGGGCGTCGAGACCCCGCTGACCATCGCGGCAGCCGTCGACGGCGGGTCGTCCGTCGCCGAGCCCCGGCAGCACACGGTGCTGGCCGCACGGTCGAGCTCGGCGCTCGCCGCGGGCACGACTTTCCGCGTCGAGGGGCACCACCACGAGATCGCCGGCGTCGCACCCGTCATCGTCGATCCCGACGACCACGGCGTCGCGCCGTACTACCTGCTCAGCGGCGCGCGGCTCGTGGCCGACGTCGCCCCGGGCGAGCTCGTGCGCCTCGACGACCTCGCCGACGTGCCCGCCGCCGCGCTGGCCGCGTACCGGACGGGCCTGGCCCTCGGGGCCTGACCCGCTCCTCCTTCCCTTCCTCATCACCCCCACCCCTCGCACAGGAGATCGACGACGATGCCCCTCAGCCCGACACCGCCCGCCCCCGCCCCGATCGAGGTGACCTCGTGAGCGTCGAGATCATCGCGCTGATCGTCCTGGTCGCCGTCTTCACGATCTCGGCCGTGCGCAACGTCCACATGGGCGCGCTCGCGCTCGTCGCCGCCCTCGTGGTGGGCGTGCTCGTCGTCGGCGAGAGCCTCGACGACGTGCTCGGCGGGTTCCCCGTCGACGCCCTGCTCATCCTGCTCGGCATCACGTACCTGTTCGGCATCGCGCGGGTCACCGGCACCATCGACTGGCTGGTCGACCGCTCGGTGCGCCTGATCGGCGATCGCGTCGCGCTCATCCCGTGGGCGATGTTCGTCATCGGCACGCTCGTCGCCTGCCTCGGCACCTCGCACGCCGCGTTCACGATCGTCCCCATCGCGATGAGCCTCGCGCACAAGCACAAGATCCACTCGACGATGATGGGCATCGTCATGAGCTCGGCCATCGTCGGCGGCGCGCTCGCCCCGACGAGCATCAACGGCATCACCGTGATGACCGTGGCCCGCACCGCGGGGATCCCCTACAACCCTGCGCTGATGTTCGGGCTGTCGATCGGCATCAACACGCTCGTCGTGCTCGTCGCCTTCTTCCTGTTCGGCGGGCGCGAGCTGATCGCCCGGACGCGCGCCGCGGGGCCCGCCGCCGCCGCGGGCTCGGGTCGTTCCGGCTCCGGCTCCGGCTCGGGCTCGGGTCCTGGCTCGTCGCGTCGCCGCGCCGGCGGCCCCGGGATCGGCGGCTCCGGCCTCGCGACGACCGTCGCCACGAGCGAGGGCGCCGTCGGCGCCGCCGCCACCGGTGCGGACCGCGCCCAGGCGGGCGCCGCCTCCTCGGCCACGACCGCCTCCGCGACCTCGACGGCCACCGCGACCGCCGCCTCCTCGACCGGTGCCGTCTCGCTCGACGACGCCCCCGCCGAGAAGCTGAGCGGCTACCAGCTGCTCGTGCTCGTCTCGATCCCGGTGCTGATCGTCGGCTTCTTCACGATCACGCTGCTCGACGTCGACCTGAACCTCGGCGCCGTGGCGCTGACGATCGCCGTGCTGCTCGCCTTCGTGAACCCCGACGTGGGCCGCCAGGCGCTCGGCCGCATCGACTGGGGCACCATCCTGCTGCTCGGCGGGATCATCACCTACGTCGGCGTCCTGACCCGCCTCGGCGCCATCGACCAGCTCGGCGAGGCCGCCCGCTCGGTCGACTCCCCGCTGCTCGCCGCCCTCGTGATCTGCGTGATCGCCGGGCTCGTGTCGGCCTTCGCGTCGACGATCGGCATCCTCGGCGCGCTCATCCCGCTCGCCGTGCCCCTGCTGATCCCCGGCGGAGGCCTCGAGATGACCGGCTTCATCTACGCGCTGGCCATCTCTGCGTCGCTGGTCGACTGTGCGCCGTTCGGCACGACGGGCGCGACCATCGTCGCCTCGGGCGTCGAGGAGGAGCGGCCGCGCCTCTACCGCCACCTCATGTTCTGGGGACTGTCGATGGTGGTCATCGGGCCGGTCGTGACGCTGCTGCTGTTCGTGGTGCCCTTCCTCTGGGCCTAGCCCGGCGCGGGCGGCGCTGAACCGACCCGAGAGCGACGAACCTCCGTGATGTCCCGCGGAGGTTCGTCGCTCTCACGTCGGCACCTCCCCTCGGGGAGGAGGCGCGGGTCAGGCCGCGGGGGGAGCGTCCCTCAGCGGACGCAGCAGCGCCGCGACGACGTCGCCCATCAGGTCGCCGGGCGCGACGTCGCCGGTGGCGGGCGCGTCGAAGGCGGAGCCGACCGAGATCGTGATGAGGAGGCGCGCCAGCTGGTCGGAGGAGAGCCCGGTCGCGTCGGGCGTGCGTCCCTGGAACACCTGGTCGACGAGGCCGCGCAGCGTGTCGAGCACGGCCCGGCGCTGCTCGACGAAGACCTCCATGACGCGCGGCTCGGCGAGCGCCTGCGAGCGGAGCTCGGACATCAGGCTGAAGTCGTCGGCCGTGCCCGCGCCGTAGGGGGCGAACGCTGCACGGATCGCGGCGGGCAGGTCGGGCAGGTCGGTGCCGGGCACGCGCATCTCGTGCAGGGCCCGGAGCGCGCCGTCCGTCTCGCGGCGCAGCAGGGTCACGACGAGGTCGGCCTTCGAGTCGAAGTTCGAGTAGACCGCGCCCTTGCTGAACCCGGCCGCCTTGGCCACGTCGTCGAGGGTCGTCGCGTGGACGCCGTGGCGCGCGAAGAGCCGGCTCGCCGCCTCGATCAGGCGCTCGCGCACCTCGGCGCGCGGAGGGCGCTTGGTGGGGGCGCTCCCGGTCGTGGACATGTCGTCACCCTAACGTCCGGGCGACGGCTGTCGTCTGCGGCGCGCAGGGCCGGGATTCCTTGCATACTCACGGGTATCCAGGCGCTAGGATCGTCCTGCCTGGTGGACCCGAGACACCAGGAACGACCGAGTGCGCGTCGAGCGAGGCCCGCCCGAACGAGCCGCCGCCCCGCGCGCTCGGTCCCGTCCCTCGCGCGGGCTGCCCGGTGCACGGCCCGTGGCGAGGTCGTCTCGCCTGCCCGTTGCGCGCGCACGGCCCTGCTGTGGATGAAGGAGGCGCTGCACCTGTTCACTTATCCACAAGCGACAGCGTCGCTAAAGACCTGATCAGAGGCAAGTAGCTGAGTTACAGCCGTGTAATTTCCACACAGTAGTCCACAGCTTTCCTCGGTTATCCCCCGAAAGAGTCGCTCTCGACACACATTTTCCACACGCTTATCCACATGCTGTGGGGAGGCTGGCGCGCCCCGACGGTCACCCCCGGGCTGGGTGCACCTGCCCCTCGCGTCGAGGTCGGGGCGCTCGCTAGGCTCCCGACCGTGTACGTCCTCTTCACCGTGGCGATGTTCGCCGTCAGCCTGATCGCCCTCGTCGACATCGTGTCGCGCGACGACTCGCAGGTGCGCGGGCTGCCCAAGCTCGTCTGGGTGCTGCTCGTCGTGTTCGTGCCGCTGCTCGGCAGCGCCCTGTGGTTCATCGTCGGCCACGACTGGAGCGCCGCCCGTGCGGCGGGGTCGTTCGGGGGGAGGTCGTCCGAGAACGTCTCGTTCGGGGACCCGCGCCGATCGGAGCGGGTCGGCTTCGGGGGCTCGCGTCGCGCCTCCTCGTGGTCGTCGCAGCCGGCCGCCCCGCGCCAGAAGACGACCGAGGAGCAGCTCGCCGACCTCGACCGCGAGATCGAGTTCCACGAGCAGCAGGCCCGCCTGCGCGCCCTCGAGGTCGAGGTGGAGAAGCGCAAGCGCCTCGAGTGACCCCGGACGCGGTCTGCCCGCAGCTCAGTCGGCGGCCCGACTCGCGGGTCGACCCGCGACGCGGCCTGATCAGGCGAGGGGCTCGATCCGCGACGCAGCCGGACCGGGCGACGCGCTCGACCGTGATCGGGCCTCAGTCGTACACGCGGCCGAGCACCCACTGCCCCGCGCCGTCGCGGAGCACCTCGAACATGTGCGTCGTGCCGACGCCGTCGGTGGCCTGGAACCGCCACCCCACGAACTGCTGTGGTGGGTGCGTGATGAGCGCGGGCACGAAGGCCGGCTCGTGCCACATCTCGGTCGGGGTGTCCGTCACGCGCCACCGGGTGCCGTCGTGCACGAGCCGGTCGGGCGTGCCGTCGACGAACCAGAGCGCGACGGCCGATCGGGTCGTGGAGATGTTCATCGGGGCCGCCTCTCTCTCGAACACGTGTTCGAACAGGAGGCGAGTGTAGGCAGGCCGGATCGGCTCGCGCAACCGCTCCGGCGTGTCGTCGGTCCCGCCTCCTGGACGCTCGCCCCTGCCCTCCTCGACGCCGGCCTCAGCCCCTGAAGAACCGCGTTCCGAACCATGAACCGAGTTATTTCGCGGTTCATGGTTCGGAACGCGGTTCGAGGCGTGGCTCACACTCGGGGCGGCAGAGTCAGGCCCGCGCGGGCAGCGCCCCGAGCGGCATCCCGAGCGCGGCGGCGACGCCCGGCGCGACGACCGCGCCGGCGACGACGTTGAGCCCGGCGGCGAGGGCCGGGTCCGCCGCCGTGGCCGCCTCCCAGCCCTGGTCGGCCACCGCCACCACGTACGGCAGCGTCGCGTTGGTCAGGGCGCGCGTCGACGTCTCGGGCACGGCGCCCGGCATGTTCGCGACGCAGTAGTAGACCGTGTCGTGCACGGCGAAGGTGGGGTCATCGTGGGTGGTCGGCCGCGACCCCTCGAAGCAGCCGCCCTGGTCGATCGCGATGTCGACGAGCACGGCGCCCGGCTTCATCGTCGCGACCATCTCGTCGGTGACGAGCTTCGGCGCCGCCGCCCCCGGGATCAGCACGGAGCCGATCACGAGGTCGGCCTCGCGCACCTGTGCGGCGATCTCGAACGGCGACGAGTGCCGCGTGGCGACCCGGCCGTCGAAGCGCGACTCGAGCGCACGGAGGCGCGGCAGCGACAGGTCGACCACGGTCACGTCCGCGCCCAGGCCGAGGGCGTTCGCGGCCGCGTGCTCGCCGGCGACCCCGCCGCCGATCACGACGACCTTCGCGGCCGGCGTGCCGGGCACGCCGCCGAGCAGGGTGCCGCGACCGCCGGAGGCGCGCATCAGGTGGTACGCCCCGACCGTGATCGACAGGCGCCCTGCCACCTCGCTCATCGGCTGCAGCAGCGGCAGCGAGCGGTCGGGCAGCTGCACCGTCTCGTAGGCGATCGCGGTCGTGCCCGAGGCGACCAGCGCCTCCGTCAGGGGCCGGTCGGCGGCGAGGTGCAGGTAGGTGAAGACGACCTGGTCGGCGCGCAGGTGGCGGTGCTCGGACGCGATCGGCTCCTTGACCTTGAGCAGCAGGTCGGCGGCGGCCCAGACCTCGTCGGCGGTCGCGACGATCGTCGCGCCGACGGCGGCGAAGTCCTCGTCGTGGATGCGCGAGCCGAGCCCCGCGCCCGCCTGCACGAGCACCTCGTGGCCCCGGCGCACCAGGGCGTCGGCCCCGGCGGGCGTGAGGGCCACCCGGTTCTCGTTGTTCTTGATCTCGGTGGGGACTCCGACGCGCACGGTTGCTCCGATCTTCGTCAGGAGCGCCTCGTCGCGACCCTGCTCATCCAGTGTGACCCGATCGTGGCGATCGTTCGTTTCGGACCTGTTTCGACCGAAGCATCTTCTGCGAAGATGCCCCCGTGGCTGCATCCGACCCGAGAGAAGACGTCCCCGTGAGTGCAAGGCCGAACGATCTTCGTGCCCCCGGCCCGCTCGACGAGCTCGACCTGCGCCTCCTCGACGTGCTCGGGACGGACGCGCGCATCTCGAACGCCGCGCTCGCCGCGGCGGTGGGCGTCGCGCCCTCGACGGCGCACGTGCGGCTGCGCTCGCTGATCGACCGCGGGGTGGTGACGGGGTTCCTGACGAGCATCGACCAGCGGAGCCTCGGGCTGCCGCTGCAGGCGATCGTCGGCGTGACCCTGCGGCCGGGGTCGCGGCAGGCCGCCATCACCGCCTTCTCGGAGGCCGTGCGGAGCCTGCCGCAGGTGCTGCAGGTGTTCTTCCTCGGCGGGCACGACGACTTCATCGTGCACATCGCCGTGGCCGACTCGAGCGAGATCCGCACCTTCGTGGTCGACCACCTCTCCGCCCAGCCGTCGGTCGCCTCGACCCGCACGAGCATCGTGTTCGACTACCACCGCAACGGGGTCGCGGCGTCCTTCCGCTGAGGCGGCGTGGGCGCGGTGGACGAGGAGGCGCGGCTCACGGTCCCCTGGGAGTCGCGGTCGGCCTCCGTCCGCCTCGCCTACCGTCCGCCTCATGCGATCGACACGAGCAGCTCTCACGAACCGGACCCCAGCCCGCGCGACCCTCGCCAGCACCCCGTCACCCAGCGCCCCGTCATCCAGCACGCCGTCACCCCGCACGCGCCGGTCCCGTACGCCGTCGGCCCGCGCGACCCTGACCGGCGCCGCACTCGCCGTCGCGGTGCTCGGGGTCACGGCCGGCTGCACCTCCGCGGAGGCCGAGGGGACGACGCCGACGGTGACGGTCACCTCCGCCCCCGACCCCGTCCCCTCCGCGTCGGCGACCTCTGCCGCCTCGCCCGCGGTCGAGCTCGTCCGCGAGTACCTCGACGCGGCCGCGGCCGGCGACGCGGCCGCCGCCTGGGCCCTGCTCACGCCCGAGGCGCAGGCCTTCTACCCGTCCGAGCAGCAGTTCGCCTCGCTGTTCGGACGGGACGGAACCGTCACTCCGGAGGCGGCCGGGCAGCTCGCCGCGGCGACCTTCGAGGAGACGAAGGCCTTCGAGGACGTCGTCACCGTCGTCAGCGCGACGACCGAGGCCGAGGCCGACGCGTGGATCGTCCGCGAGTCGTCGGCGGGCCTCCGCATCGACGACGCCGGCGTGCCCTCGACCGGCGACTCGGTCTACGAG
Source organism: Frigoribacterium sp. PhB107 (assembly GCF_003751515.1). NCBI lineage: Bacteria > Bacillati > Actinomycetota > Actinomycetes > Micrococcales > Microbacteriaceae > Frigoribacterium > Frigoribacterium sp. PhB107. The sequence goes on from NZ_RJKU01000003.1 coordinate 110,457, forward strand.
TGGACGAACCCGGCCGTCGGCGCCGAGGACGTCGCCGCGACCGCGGACGCGGGTGCCGCCCCCTTCGACGACTCGGCGCCCGCCTCCCTCTCGTTCGCGTCGCCGGCCTCGGCGGACGCGACCGGTCCCTCGACGGTCGGGTACCCGAACGGCCTGTTCGCGTTCGTCGACGGGGTGGAGACCCCCGTGGACGAGCCCGTCTCGGCCGGCTCGGGCCGCGAGTTCACGATCCCCGTGGGCTCGGCCTCGACCGACGGGGCACCCCGCGGCCTGACGGTCGTGTGGCAGGTCGGGACGTCGCCGGGGTCTTTCCGCAGCAGCACCGTCCTGCTCTGAGCGACGGGCGGTCGTGCACCCGGCAGCTCGCGGCCGGCTCGCCAGGCCGACTAGCGCGCCCAGTCCTCCAGGTCGACCGCGATGACGAGGTCGGACCACGCGTCGGGGTCGAGCTCGACGTCGTCGATCGTCCCGACGGCCACGTGGTCGCCCGGGCGCACGAGCACCGCGAGGACGCCCCGGTCGGCCGTCGGGACGTCCACGAACGAGGCGCCCGTCACGACGGCGTCGAGCACCCGCCCCTTGAGGGCGGACACGTCGGCGTCCGCCGCCAGGCGGTACTCGTGGCGGCCGACGGCCAGGAAGGTGGATGCCATGGTTCTCTCGTCTCGTCGCTGGCCGCCGAGGGAAGGGCGGCACGATCGCGTCGGGCCCGAGGTCCAGGGGTCTCCCACGTTTCCGACAAGCGTCGCACGACGTGCGCTCCCGCGCCAGGGGGCCGGGTAACCTCACATCCATGGACGACCTCACTCGCGTGGACGACACGGACCTGGCCGGCAGCCTGCTCGCGTCCCTGCCCGTGACCGGCGTCTCCGTGTCGACGATGGGCGAGCTGCTCCGCACCGAGACGGTGTCGGCGAGCGACCCGACGGCGGCGCGACTGGACGAGCTCCAGTTCGACCTCGGCGAGGGGCCCTGCTGGGACGCCGTCGCCGAGAGGCGTCCCGTGCTCGAGGGCAGCCTCCGGCTCGCCCCGCGGCGCTCCTGGCCGGCCTTCTCGCGTGCCCTGCTCGACCACGAGGGCGTCGAGGCCCTCTTCGCGTTCCCGCTCCTGCTCGGCCCGCTCGCCCTCGGTGCGATGGACCTGTGGTGCGACCGTCCGGGCGAGCTCCCCGACGCGAGCGCGCGCCGCGCCTCCGCGCTGGCCGACGACGTCAGCCGTCACCTCCTGCGCCGTGCCGTGCGCGACGTGGCCGACGACCAGGCCGAGGAGGTGCGGGTCGACAAGTACTCCCGCCGTCGCGTCCACCAGGCGACCGGCATGGTGCTCGCCCAGGCCGACGTCTCGGTGGAGGACGCCGAGCTGCTGCTCCAGGGCCGCGCCTTCGCCGAGGGCGTGTCGATGACCGACATCGCCGACGCCGTCCTCGAGGGACGCGTGAGCTTCGCCGCCGCCCCGGACGACCCCTGCCCCGACGAGCGGGAGCAGGAGTGGTGAGCGAGGCGGGCCGCGAGGCCGTCCTCGTCGACGCCTTCGCCACCCTGGCCGACAGCCTCGTCGCCGGGTTCGACGTCATCGAGCTGCTGCAGACGCTCGTCGAGACCTGCCGGTCCGTCCTGGACGTCCAGGAGGCGGGCATCCTGCTCGCCGACGAGGACGGCGACCTCGACGTGGTCGCGTCGACGAGCGAGGCGAGCACCCTCGTCGAGACGATGCAGCTGGACGCTCGCTCCGGCCCGTGCTGGACGTGCTTCACCACGGCGGAGCCCGTCTCGCTGCCCGACGTCGCCGTCGACCAGGGGCGCTGGCCGGAGTTCGCCGCCGTCGCCCGTGAGCAGGGCTTCCGATCGGTGCACGCCGTGCCGCTCCGTCTCCGAGGGACGGTCATCGGCACCCTCAACCTGCTGCGCACCTCCGTGGGCGCCCTCAACGAGCGCGACGTGAGGGTCGGGCAGGCGCTCGCCGACGTCGCGACGATCGGGATCCTGCAGGAACGCACGCTGCGCGAGAGCGCGGTCGTGCAGGAGCAGCTGCAGGGCGCGCTCGACACCCGCGTCGTGATCGAGCAGGCCAAGGGCGTCGTCGCGCACGTGCGCGGCGTGAGCACGGACGAGGCGTTCGTGCTCATCCGTCAGCACGCCCGCAGTCGGCGGCTCAAGCTGGTCGAGGTCGCCGTGCAGCTCGTCGAGCGCCGCCTGACGCTCTAGCGCTGCCCGGAACTCGGTCGCAGGGCGAACGGAGCAGCCGCGGGCCCCTCCTCCGTGAACGAGCACGGCGGCAGCGCCGTAGATTCGACGGATGTTCCTCTCCCACGAGGTCGACCCCCGGTCGGCCACGGCTGTCGTCCGCGCTCGCCTGCCGCGCTCGGTGGCCGGCTCCCTCGGGCTCGCCGCCGACCTGACCCGTCGAGGAGGCGCGGCACCCGTTCCCGGGGCCGGCTCGACCGCCGACCTGTGGCTGGCCCTCGCGACCCTCGCGGCCCACGACGTCGGAGCGGCGCGGGCGGTCGAGCCGCACCTCGACGCGACCGCGATCCTCGACCAGGCGCGGGAGGCGGGCACGGTCGTGCTGCCGACCCGCGCCTCCTCGGCGGACCGGTTCACCTGGGGCGTCTTCGCGGCCGAGGGCCCGGGCGCGAAGCTCGTGGCGGAGCCCGCAGCGACCGCCGGCTCGGCCACCGCCGAGCCCGCGGCGACCGCCGGCTCGGTGATCGCCGCAGGTGCGGGAGACGACCGTACCTCCTGGACGCTCACCGGCACCAAGCCGTGGTGCTCGCTCGCGGGCGTGCTCGACGGCGCGCTCGTCACCGCCTGGGTCGGCGACGAGCGCCGCTTGTTCGCCGTCGACCTCCGCCAGCCCGGCGTCGAGGTCGTGCCCGGCGCCTGGCACGCGCGCGGCCTGGTCGAGATCCCGTCGGGGCCCGTGACGTTCGCGTCCGTGCCGGCGACACCCGTCGGTGAGCCTGGCTGGTACCTCCGCCGCCCCGGCTTCGAGTGGGGCGGCATCGCCGTCGCCGCCTGCTGGTACGGCGGCGCGGTCGGCGTGGCCGGTACCCTGCTGAGGTCCGCGGTCGCCCGCGACCCCGACCCGTGGCTGCTCCGGGCGCTCGGCGTCGTCGACGAACGCCTCGGCGACGCACGTCGCGCACTGGAGGAGGCGGCCGTCGCCGTCGACTCCGGCCGAGCGGTCGGGCAGGAGGCGCGGCTCCTGGCGAAGAGGACGCGCGCGACCGTCGCCCACGCGGCCGAGGACGTGCTCGCCGCCGTCGGCGGAGCGCTCGGCCCGGCGCCGCTCGCCTCCGACCCGGAGCACGCCAAGCGCGTGGCCGACCTCGAGCTGTACCTGCGGCAGCGGCACGCGTCGAAGGACGACGCGTCGCTCGGCGGCGCCGTGCGCGACGCTGCCGTCGCGGCTGCGGCTGCGGCTGCGTCTGCGTCTGCGGCTGCGTCTGCTGCCGCCGCCGTGCCTGCGGCCGACGATGTGACGCTCCCCGGGGGTCCCGCGGCGCCGGACGCCCTCGGAGCGTCACCTCGACGAGCCGTCGACGTCGGCGGAACCGTCGTCGGCGCCCGCACGGGCAGCACGGGCACCGCGGGGATCGCCCCGTGGTGAGCTTCGACGCCCGCGAGCCCGGCACCTCCGTGGCGACCTGGCGCTCCGACCCGCGCTGGGCGACCCTGCCGGCTCCGCGCCCGCTCGACCCCGCGATCGTGCCCGCCGTCGCCGAGCCGGACGCGCCCGGCGCGTTCGACCTGGTCGACGCCTCCGGTCCGGTGGTCGTGCTCGCCGCGCACCCCGACGACGAGACCCTGGGCGCCGGATCCCTGATCGCGCAGCTCGTGCGGCAGGGACGCGCCGTGACGGTCGTCGTCGTCACCGACGGGGCGGCGTCGCACCCGCGCTCGACGTCGACACCGGCCGGGTCGCTCCGCGAACTGCGCCTGGCCGAGGCCCGCGCCGCGCTCGACGAGCTCGTCGACCCCGCGGGCCTGGGCGCGCCGATCGAGCTGGTCGCCCTCGGCGTCGCCGACGGCGGTCTCCGCGAGGCCCGCGACGTCGTCCGCCGCCAGCTCGCCGACCTGCTCGCGGAGCGCCGGCCCGTCCTCGTCCTCGCCCCGTGGCGGGGCGACGGCCACCGCGACCACCGGGTGCTCGGCGAGGTCGCGGCGGAGCTCGTGGGAGGCGACGGGTCCGCGCTGCCGGACGCCCGCCTCCTCGAGTACCCGATCTGGATGTGGCACTGGGGCGGGCCCGACCACCCCGACGTGCCGTGGGACGCGTTCGTGCGCGTCGACGGCGACGAGGAGGTGGGCCTCGCGAAGCAGCGGGCGCTCGCCCGGTACTCCTCGCAGGTGCTGCCGCTGAGCGACCGGCCCGGCGACGAGGCCGTGCTGCGGCCCGACTTCGTCGAGCACTTCGTCGGCGGCGCGGAGGTCTTCGTCGAGGCGCCCGCGCCCGAGCCCGCGCCCGCTTCCGTGCCCGCCGACACGCTCGCGCCGTCGTTCGACGCGACGCACGCGCGCCGAGACGACCCCTGGGGAGTCACGACGCGCTGGTACGAGCGCCGCAAGCGCGCCCTCGTGCTCGCCTCCCTGCCCGACGAGCGCCTCGGCCGGGTGCTCGAGATCGGCTGCTCGATCGGCGTCGTCACCGAGCAGCTCGCCCTGCGTGCGGACTCCGTGCTCGCCGTCGACGTCTCGTCGGTCGCCGTCGGGCGGGCCCGCGAGCGCTTGGCCGCCCAGCCGCACGTGCGCGTGGAGGTCGCCGACGTCTCGGCCGGACTGCCCCGGGGCGACCACGCGCTCGACCTCGTCGTGCTCGGCGAGGTCGGCTACTACCTGTCTCCCGAGGCGCTCGGAGCGCTGCTCGTCGACGTCGACCGCGTGCTCGCGCCGGGCGGCTCGCTCGTCGCCTGCCACTGGCGGCACGGTGCCGACGACTTCGCGCAGGGCGGCGACGAGGTGCACGAAGCGCTCGCCGCCTGGGCCCGCGACGCGGGCCTGACGCGCGTCGTCGGCCACGTCGAGGAGGACTTCCTCCTCGACGTCTTCTCGCGTGACCCCCGATCGGTCGCGAGCAGGACGGGCCTCCGATGAGCGCGCGGCCCGCCATCTCGCAGCCCGCGCAGCCCGTGACGCCGGCCGCGACTCGCTCGCCCACGACCCCGCCGCGCATCTCCGGCGTCGCGGTCGTCGTCCCCGCACGCGACGAGGCCGAGCTGATCGCGCGGTGCCTCGCCTCGATCCGCGAGGCGCGCCTCCTGCTGGCCGGTCGTGCCGCAGCCGGTGGTCCCGGGGCGGCAGGGCAGGGCCGAGACGAGGAGGTGCGGGTCGTCACCGTCGTCGTGGCCGACGACTGCTCGGACGACACGGCCGCGATCGCGGCCGCCGTGCCCGACGTGACGGTGGTCGAGACCCGCCTCCGCTCCGTCGGGGCCGCCCGCTCCGAGGGAGCCCGGGTCGCCTTCGCCCGTCTCGCGGAGCACGGCGTCGCCGCCGACGCCGTCTGGCTGGCCGCCACGGACGCCGACTCGGCCGTCCCGCCCGCGTGGCTGACCTCGCAGCTCGACCTCGCCGACCGCGAGGGCGCGGACGTCGTCGTGGGCACGGTGCGCCCGGACTTCGCCGACCTGTCGGACGCCCAGGTCGCGGCCTGGCTGTCGCGGCACACCCCCGGGCGGCCGAACGGGCACGTTCACGGCGCCAACCTCGGCCTGCGCGCGACGGTCTACGAGGCGGCCGGCGGCTTCGGCGAGCTCGACCTGCACGAGGACGTCGAGCTCGTCGCCCGCGCCCGTGCCGCCGGGGCGGTCGTCGTCGCGTCGGAGGCCGGCGAGGTGCTCACGTCGGGCCGCCAGGTCGGCCGCACCCGCGGCGGCTACGCCGGCTACCTCGCGAACGACCTGCTCGCGTAGCGCCCCCGCCGCTACGGGACGAGGAGCCGCGGGGCCCCGCGTCATCTCGTCCCTTTCTCGTCGCCTAGGCCTGCTGCGGCAGCGCCGCCTCGATCACGCCGACGATCGCGGGGTCGTCCGGCTCGGTCGTCGGCCGGAACCGGTGCACGTCGCCCGAGGGCGTGACGACGAACTTCTCGAAGTTCCACTTGACCTTGCCGGCCTTGCCGTCGGCGTCGGCCGTCTTCTTGAGCTCCGTGTAGAGGGGGTGCTCCGAGCGGCCGTTGACGCGGACCTTCTCCATCATGGGGAACGTCACGCCCCAGGTCGCCGAGCAGTACTCGTCGATGGCCTCGGACGAGCCGAGCTCCTGCAGGAACTGGTTGCTCGGGAACCCGACGACGGTGAAGCCGCGCTCGCCGTAGGTCTTCTGCAGCTGCTCGAGCTTCTCGTACTGCGGTGCGAGTCCGCAGCGCGACGCCACGTTGACGACGAGCACCACCTTGTCGGTGAAGGCCCCGAAGCGGGTGTGCTCGCCGCGGAGGGTGGTCAGGTCGATGTCGTCGAGGTCGCTCATGGGCGCGACGCTACTCGTCCGGGGGGTGAGCCACCTGCGACACAGCACGTCGCGCCTCCTGAGTCAATCCCCCCTCGCGACTTGTCCCCGGCCCGCGGGGCCCGCAAGGATCAGGGAGATGTCCGACGACCCCCGACGCAGAGTCCTCGTCGAGGCGCACGGCGACGACCTGGCCGGGGCGGAGCGGTTCTTCGGCTCGGGCTACGGCGAGGTGGGCGGCCTGCGGTTCGTCGAGACCCGCGACCCGTTCCACTGGCGTCACACGACGCGCGGCGACGGCGAGCTGACCCTCCGCACGACGCACTTCTCGGGCGAGGTCACCGGCACCATCCAGCCGCGTGGCGAGCGCATCGTCCAGTGGATCGGCCGCGGCTCGGCCCACATGGACATCGGCCGCGACGAGGTCACGCCCGAGATCGGCCAGCCCATGCCGTTCCCCTGGGGTCGGCCCTTCTCGTTCCGCGTGACCGACGTCGAGCAGAACCTCCTGCACCTCTCCGACCGGGTCCTCGACGAGGTCGCGTCCGAGCGGGAGGACGCCTACCCCGGCTCCGTGCGCTTCGACCACACGGCCGTGATCGACGACGAGGGCCGGGCTCGCTTCAACTCCGCCCTGCGCCGGATCGCCCAGACCTACCTCGACGACTCGTCCGACGACGCGGTGCGGGCCGAGACGGCGCGCTACGCGGCGAGGGTCCTGCTCGACACGTTCCCGCACACCTCCCGTCGCCTGCCGGACGAGGTGCTGGCCCCCCGGAACGTGTCCCTCCGCCAGGCGGTCGAGTACGTGCACGGGCGCGCCCACGAGCCGATCACCCCGAGCGGCGTCGCGAAGCACGCCGGGCTCACCCCTCGCGGGCTGCAGCAGGCCTTCAGCCGGCACCTCGACACGACGCCCTCCGAGTACCTGCGCGCCGTGCGGCTCGACCGCGTGCGGGAGGAGCTCGTCGAGGGATCGCCGGAGACGGTGACCGTCGCCGAGGTGGCCAAGCGGTGGGCGTTCGCTCACCTGGGGCGCTTCTCCGCCTCCTACGTGCAGCGCTTCGACGAGTACCCGCGCGAGACGCTGAACCGCACCTGACCGGCCTGCACCCCGGGTCGCAGGAGGCGCGGGCGCGTACCGTGGGACGCTCAGCCCGTGGGACCTTCCCCCGGGTGAACCGGAAGAGCCCGCATGAAGCGCATCAGCTACGCCGAGGACCACCTGGTCACCGGCGACGACATCGCCGACGCGGTCATGGCCTACGCGCAGGCCCTCGCGATGAAGGGGCGGTCGGACTCGATCGACGTCCCCGCCGTGGACCGGAACGGCGCGCCCCGGGTCTTCAGCATCCTCGTCGGGCCGGCGAGCCAGATGTTGACCTCCGACTCGCTCAGCGTCGACGAGGCCCGCGGCGACGAGATCCTCGACGAGCGCCTCGTCGCCGAGCTCGCGAGCCGGACGGCCGCGCTCGCCGGTCCGTCGCCCGTGTCGGTGCCGCGGGGCACCCAGGTCGTCGACCTCGAGACCGAGCAGTTCGGCCTCGACGACGAGGACGACAGCCCCAGCCGTTAACCCGGCGGCCATCTCTGCGGCACGTGTCGTGCATATGGTCGTGGCGTCCCGACGCCCGACCGTCCCGAACGCACGACCGACCCGGTCGACCCGACCGCACCAGAGAGAGCTCCCGCATGCGCGCACGCCGCCCGGCCTCCCGCCCCACGACACCGTCCTCCGCACCGGCCGCTGCCTCGACCCCTTCGCGGGCAGCCCGCGTCCGGCGCCCGCTCGGCACCGTCGCCCTCACCGGCACCGCGGCCCTCGCCGCCGCCGGCCTGATCGGCCTCTCGGCGCCCGCGAGCGCGGCCGTCGTCGCGGCCCCGATCGAGGTCTTCGCCGACCAGGAGGCCTTCGACCTGCAGCCGGTCGGCTCGTACGAGACCGGCACCTTCGACGCCAGCGCCGCCGAGATCGTCGAGCACTGGACCGGCCCGGCGCGGGACGCCTCCGGCACGACGCTGCACCGCCTCCTCGTCGTCAACGCGGCGGAGGCGGTCGTCGAGGTCCTCGACGTCGGCACGCCCTCAGCGCCCGTCTCGGCCGGCTTCACGGTGCAGACCACGGGCGTCACGGCCGCCGACGGCTCGGTCGTGCCCGCGGGCGCCGTCGCCAACTCGGTCTCGGTGCGGGCCGACGGCCTCGGCGCCGTCGCCGTCGAGAGCGACGACAAGACCGACCTCGGCTGGGTCGTCTTCTTCGACGCCGCGGGCGACGGAGGTGCCCTGGGCGCCGTGCGCGTCGGCTCGCTGCCCGACATGGTCGCCTTCAGCCCCGACGGCGCCCGGGTGATCGTCGCGAACGAGGGCGAGCCCGCCGAGGACTACTCGGTCGACCCCGAGGGCACGATCAGCATCGTCGAGGCGCCCGCGACCGTCTCCGCGCCCGCGCAGTCGGCCGTCAGCACAGCCGACTTCCACGACTTCGAGGCGGGCGGCAGCTCGGTGCTCGACCCCGAGGTGCGGATCTTCGGCGGCCGTGAGGACGCCGGCACCGTCACGCCCGAGTCGCCCCTGCTGTTCCCCGTGAGCGAGAACCTCGAGCCCGAGTACGCCACGTTCTCGGCTGACGGCGCGACCGCGTGGGTCTCGCTGCAGGAGGCGAACGCCCTCGCGATCGTCGACGTCGCCTCGGCGACCGTCACCGAGGTCGTGCCGCTCGGCACCGTCGACCGCGCGGTGGTGCCCTTCGACCCGTCGGACCGTGACGGTGCCGGCGGCGGCCCCGCGATCGCAATCGGCACCTGGGCCGGCGTCGAGGGCTACCTGATGCCCGACACGATCGCCAGCTACGAGGTCGGCGGCTCGACCTACGTCGTCACGGCGAACGAGGGCGACTCGCGCGACTGGGACGGCTACAGCGAGGTGTCGCGGGTCAGCGCCCTCGGCCGGGGCGGCGTCCCGCCGGTCTGCGCCACGTCGCCCGCCGCCGGCTCGCTGGCGCCCGCCGCGCTCGGCCGCCTCAACGTCACCACGGCGAACGGCCTCAGCGCCGACGGCTCCTGCTACGAGACCCTCTACACGTTCGGGTCGCGGTCGTTCAGCATCCTCGACGCGAGCGGTCAGCAGGTCTTCGACTCGGGCTCCGACTTCGAGGAGGTCACCGCGGCCGCCGCGCCCGAGTTCTTCAACTCGAACCACACGGAGTCGGCCCTCGACGGCCGCAGCGACGACAAGGGACCCGAGCCGGAGGGCGTCGCCCTGGGCGAGATCGACGGACGCACCTATGCCTTCATCGGCTTCGAGCGCGTGGGCGGGATCGCCGTCTACGACGTGACCGTGCCGACCGCCGCCTCCTTCGTGGCCTACGTCAACAACCGGGACTTCACGGCGCCGCCGGCCGACGCCTCGCCGGCCGCGCTGTCGGCCGCGGGCGACCTCGGACCGGAGGGGCTCGCGTTCATCCCCGCCGCCGACTCGGCGACCGGCGAGCCCATGCTCGCCGTCGGCAACGAGGTCTCGGGCACGACGACGCTCTTCGCGATCACGGTGCCCGCGGCGGTCGAGCCGCCCGTCGTCGTGCCGCCGATCGTGGTGGACCCGCCGGTCGTCGCGCCGGGCGACGGCGCGGGTGCGCCGGGCGCAGGCGCCGGCGCCGGTGCCGGCACGCCGGGCGCGGGCGCGGGCGCCCCGGGATCCGGGAACGGCGCAGGAGGCGCGGGCACGTCGACCGCAGCCGGCACGACCCGCGACGGCCTGGCCTACACCGGCTCGGAGCTGGTCTCCTGGGCCCTGCCCCTCGCGGGCGGACTCGTCGCCCTCGGCGCCGTGCTGCTGGTCCGCGCTCGTCGCAGGGCGGCCCGCCTGCGCGGCTGACGCCTCCTCGGCCCTCACGAGAGGCCCCGAGTCGACCTCCCCTCGCGGGCGACGGTCGATCCGGGGCCTCTCGTCTGTCCCCGCGGGAGGAGGTCGGGGTCGGGCGCGCCCTCAGGCGGAGGCCGAGGCGGCCGGCGCGATGACGTGCAGCACGCCGGGCGCGACCTCGACCGTGACCGGCAGCGGCCCGACGCGCTCGCCGTCGGCGTAGGCGACGATCCCGTCGCCCGACTCGATGACGACCTTCCGCACGCGGTGCACGTGCACCCGCGGGTCAGCGAGGTGCGTGCCCTTCGCGACCTTGAGGAACAGCCGCAGGAACTGCAGCCGCCCGAGCCGCTCCACGATCAGCACGTCGAGCAGGCCGTCGTCGAGGCGCGCGTCGGGCAGCACCGTCATGCCTCCGCCGAAGGAGCGCCCGTTGCCGACGGTGACCAGCGTGCCCCGCACCTCGCGGGAGTCGCCGTCGAGCTCGAGCCGGTACGAGAGCGGCCGCAGGCGCAGCAGCTCGATCAGCAGGGCGAGGTCGTAGCGGCGCCGGCCCGCGGGCCAGCGCAGGGCGTTCGTCCGCTCGTTCACCACGGCGTCGAAGCCGGCCGAGACGATGCAGCCGAACCAGGTGGACTCGTCGCCGCGCGTCACCCTGCCCGCGTCGATCACGAGCGGCGGCCGGTCGAGCAGGGAGACGAGGAGGCGCGTCGCGGCCTCGGGGTCGTCGTGCGGGATCCCGAGGGTGCGGGCCATGTCGTTGCCGGTGCCCGTCGGCACGATCCCCAGCGCGACCGGCACGCCGACGACGAGCTGCACGCCGAGGTTGACGACACCGTCGCCGCCCACGACGACCAGGGCGTGGGGGAGGGTCAGCACCTGCGCACGCGCGGCCGCGGCGAGGGCCTCGACCGTGGGCTCGCGGAGCGGGACGACGTCGTGGCCCGCCGCGCGGAGGGCGTCGACGACGGCGTCGCCCACGCCTCGTCCGCGTCCGGACGACGCCGACGGGTTGATCGCGACGACGACGCGGCGGCGGGGAGTCGGTTCCATCCCCCGATCATGTCAGCGCGGGCGCCGCGCCGCCCCGGCGGCTGTGCCCGGCGGCCCGCCCGGCGACCGGCCTGGCCTGGCTATGTAGGAGGCATGGAACGAGGAAGGCGTGGGCCCGCACCGTCCCCGTCCCTCCTCCCCGCCGATCTAGGCCCACCGTGCGCGGAAGCGCACTGCACCGGGAAACGAACACTGCACCGGGTCTAGACCCGGTGCAGTGTCCGAAACGCGGTGCGATGCGGCGCGGCGACCCCGCAACCACGCGGCAGCTGCGCGGTGCCGCGCGGCACCAGCAGCAGCAGCTCAGCGGCGGCGGCGCTCCGCACCGATCGCGGTGAGCAGCAGCACGGCGCCGGCCGCCAGGTGCAGGACGTCGTCGCCCAGGTTGAGCGCGAGGAAGTTGACCTCGGTGTCGCGCACGAGGAACCCGGCGACGCCCAGCACCACGAAGAGCAGGCCGACGGCGGTGTTGATGGTCCGGGCAGGGCCCCGGCCGGAGGCGCCTGCGATCAGCAGGGCCGCCCCCGAGAGCACCCAGATGACCACGAGCGCCGGGTTGACGTTGAGGAACCCGAAGGCCGCGCCCGTGGTGTCGAAGAACGAGCCCATGTTCTCGGCCAGGAAGGCGCAGGCGCCGACCAGCAGGACGATCGTGCCGATCGTCAGTGCAGCCGCGCGGTTCGGCGACTCGCGGATCGTGGGCTCGTAGGCGGCAGGAGTCGTCGTGGTCATACCCCGATCATGCCAGAGCGTCCCCGGGGGAGGTGCGGCACCCCGCAGGAGGCGCGGCTCAGCTCGAGGACGCCGCCGCGGCACCCGAGCCGGCCCCGGTGGCGTCCGCCGTCTCCGTCCCCACGCCGTCAGCTGAGGCGCCGCCGTCCGCCGCTGCTGCCGCGTCCTCCGCCGCGCGGATCGCGGGCACCCGCGTCGCCTGGCTCATGAACCGCCGCACGTCGAGGTCGACGATGATGTCGGCCGGCCGCAGCGGCCGGGTCAGGTAGAGCCCGTCGAGGGCGGTGATGCGGCTCAGCGCGACGTAGGTCTGCCCGGCGCTGAAGACGCGCGTGCCCAGGTCGACGATGGCGCTGTCGTACGTCTTGCCCTGCGACTTGTGGATGGTGACGGCCCAGGCGAGGCGCAGCGGGAACTGGGTGAACTCGGCCACGACGTCCTTGCGGAGCTGCTTGGTCGAGGCCGACCACGAGTAGGCGAACTTCTCCCACACGGCGGGCTGCACCTCGTGCTCCTCGCCGTCGACCTCGACGAAGACGGTGTCGCGCACCTTCGTCACGGTGCCGGTGGTGCCGTTGACCCAGCGCTGGTCCTGGTCGTTGCGGAGGAACATCACCCGGGCCCCGCGCTTCAGCTCGAGCGCCTCGTCGGCGGGGAACGTGCGTCCGCCGAACTCGCCGCTGACCTCGGCCTTGGCCGTCAGCACGCGCCCGGGCAGCCGCTCGAGCTCGACCTTGTTGATGCGGGTGACGGTGTCGTTGCGGGTCGCGAGCGTGATGGCGGTGCCGTCGGTCGGCGCGGGTCGTGCCCCGGCGCCGTTCAGCGCGCCGGCGATCTCGGCGGTGACGCGGCCGTGGCGCACGGCGTTGAGCATCTCCTTGAAGTCGCCCTCGGTCTGCCGGTGGATGAACGCCAGCTCGTAGATGCGCAGCGACGCCTCGTGCCAGACGTGCGCGTCGAAGAACCACATCGACCGGTAGTTGTCGCGGAAGTACGCCCGCTCCTCGGCGTCGCCGGGCACCGGGGGCAGCTGGTACGGGTCGCCGAAGAGGACGACCTGCACGCCGCCGAACGGCTCGGACCGGCGCTGGCGGGCCTGGCGCAGCGAGCGGTCGATCGCGTCCATCAGGTCGGCGTTGACCATCGAGACCTCGTCGATCACAAGCGTGTCGATCGTGTTCAGCAGCTTGCGCAGCTCGCTCTTCTGCTCGATGTCGTGGTCGGCGATCAGCCCGATCGACAGCCTGAAGAGCGAGTGGATCGTCTGCCCGCCGACGTTGAGGGCGGCGACGCCGGTCGGCGCGCAGATGACGACCTGCTTCGACGTGTTCCACGACAGGTGGTTCAGCAGGGTCGACTTGCCGGTGCCGGCCCGGCCGGTGACGAAGATGTGCTCCTTCGTGTCCTCGATGGCGTCGAACACGGCCTGCTGCTCGGCGGAGAGGGCGACGGACACGGGCGGCACGGACCTTTCGGGCGGGGGAGGCGGGACACCCAATCTACCCGCGCCTCCTCGGCTGCACGGCTGATCGTGACCTCGGCCGACCTATGCTGTGGACATGTCTTCGTCCGTGGGGGAGAGGAGGCGACCGTCGTCGTGGTGGCCCTTCGTCGCCATCTGGGGCGGCGCCGCGCTCTTCGTGGTCATCGGGTTCGCCGTGACCGTCGTGGCGCTGAACGCGACCGTGTACAGCGCCGGCGGCTTCGCGCGCGGCTACCTCGACGCCATCGACCGCGGCGACACCGCCAGCGCGCTCACCCTCGCCGGCATCGAGCCGACGGGCGAGCTCGAGGACGCCCTGCTCACCGTGCCCTCGCTCGGCGGCCTCGCCGACGTGCAGGAGGAGAGCGAGCTCGACCTCGGCGACGGCACCCGCACCGTGACGCTCTCGTACACGCTCGACGGCACGCCCGGCCAGTCGCAGTTCGTCGTGCAGCAGGCCGGCACGCGCTTCGGCTTCTTCCGCGCCTGGAGCTTCGCGCAGACCCCGACCGCGACCCTCGACGTCACGCCGATGAACGACCCGCGCTTCACGGTCGACGGCCGTCGCGTCACCACCGAGAGCGGCGACGTCGCCACGCGCTTCGAGGTGCTGGCCCCCTCGCGCTTCGTCCTGTCGCACGAGAGCGCGTACCTCGAGGCGCCGACCGTCCCCGTGACGGTGATCAGCGCGGGGGCGACCTCGTCGGCCAGCGTCGCGACCGTGGCCCGCGCCTCCTTCTCGCAGGTGCTGCAGGAGCAGCTCGACACGATGCTCGACACCGACTGCGTGACCCAGCCGGTGCTGCTGCCCGCCGGCTGCCCCTTCGGGCGGCAGGTCGACGACCGCGTCACGGGCGAGCCCGCGTGGAGCATCGTCGCCTACCCGCAGGTGGCCGTGCAGCCCGGCACGGTGTCGGGACAGTGGCTCGTCACCGAGGCCGCGGGCACGGCGCACCTCGTCGTCGACGCGCAGTCGCTCTTCGACGGGCGCCGCTACGCGATCGACGAGGACGTCCCCTTCACCGTGAGCTACACGATGAGCATCGGCACGGACGACGTCCTGACCTTCCAGCAGTAGGCCGTCCTCACCGCCGGTCGACCCTGCTGAACCGGCACGACGTGCTCTCCAGGAGGCGGCAGGCAGCTGTTCCTGCCGGTTCGCGGCCACGCGGACGAGGAGGCGGCCCCCGCCCCGGTGGGGGAGGGGGCCGTCAGGTGCTGCACCGGTCGCGCGGGCAGGGTCGCCCTACCGCGCGGCGACCTCGTGTCGGCGGCGTCGGCGGCGGGCCGCCTCGAGCGCGAGCACCAGCCCGCCGGCCGCGAGCAGCACGCCCGCGACCAGCCCGGCGTCGACCGCGGACTCGGGGTCGCCGCCCGTGTAGGCGAGCGAGCCGTCGTTCGAGCCGGGCCGCAGCGGGGCCCGACCGGCGTCGGCGGCCGCCGTGTCGACGACCCGGAAGGCCGCCCGCACCGACACCTGCGACGTCGCGCCCAGGGCCTCGACCTCGTGCGCCCCGGTCGACGCGGCCGCGGGCACCGTGAACGACCCGCGGACGATGCCGTCCGCGTCGGCGGTCAGCGTGCCGAGCGCGATCGGGTCGCTGAACAGCGTCAGCGACACCTGCTCGCCCGGTGCGAAGCCGTCGCCGTCGACGGGGACGACCGTGCCCCGCGTCGCCGAGTCGGCCAGGACCCGGAGCGACGGCGTCCACGCCCCCGGGGTGCCGGGTTCGCCCGGGTTCCCGGGCGTGCCGGGGTCGCCCGGGTTCCCGGGGGTGCCGGGGTTCCCGGGGTCGCCGGGGGTGCCCGGGTCCACCGGGCCCGGGTCGACCGGCGCGGCCGCGATCACCGCGGTCGTGGTCGTGGCCGAGCTCGAGCGTCCGTCGTCGACCGTGACCGTCACCGTGTAGCTCCCCGGCAGCGCGTAGGTGTGCGCCCCCGAGACCACGCCGTCGACGATCGTCCCCGAGGTGATCGCGGTGCCGTCGCCCCAGTTCACGAGCGCGGTGACGCCAGCGCCAGCACCAGCACCAGCGCCGTCACCGGCGCCGACGCCGCCCGTCACGGTGGCGAGCGCGCCCGAGACCTCGACGCCGGCCGTCCCGGCCAGGCCGGCCTCCGCGCCCGTGGCGACCAGCGCCTCCGGCGGTGCGAGGCGCGTCCCGTCCGTGGCGATGGCGAACACGTGGATCCGCCCGGCCGACCGCGGGTCGCCCGTCTGCGTCGGCATCGTGAGCGACACGGCACGGGTGCCCTCGGGCAGCGTCACGGGAGCTGTCGAGTAGACGCCGGCGACGGCCGTGTCGGATCCGTTCGCCCCGTTCGTGCGGCCGTCCGACGTCGCGACGACGATGTTCCCGAACGAGGGCGTGGTCACGCCGCCCGTCCAGTCGCCGAACTCGATGGGCAGCTCCTGCGTCGTGCCGTCGTCGAAGGTCAGCGTGCCGACCGTCTGCTGCGGCTTCTCGGTCG
Source organism: Frigoribacterium sp. PhB107 (assembly GCF_003751515.1). Classification (NCBI taxonomy): domain Bacteria; kingdom Bacillati; phylum Actinomycetota; class Actinomycetes; order Micrococcales; family Microbacteriaceae; genus Frigoribacterium; species Frigoribacterium sp. PhB107. The sequence continues at coordinate 126,505 of NZ_RJKU01000003.1, forward strand.
CGGTGCCGATCACCGACAGCTGCGTCACGTCGTCGCCGAGGTCGAGCGGCAGCACCTGGCCCTGCCCCGTCGCGTTGTCCGGCTCGCCCGCGGGGACCGCCGGCAGGTCGAACGTCAGCTCGGTGCCGGGCACGGCCACCTCGGTCCCCTGCACGAAGCCCTTGCCCGCCAGCGACGGCCGCGAGAACCCGTTGCCCAGGTAGTCGCAGTTCGCGGCCTGTCCGGGCTCGCCGAGGCAGACGCTGTCGAAGGCGTCCTCGAACGCCGGAGCCGTCCGCGAGACGACCACCGAGGTCGTCGTGCTCGCGGAGTCGGTGCCGTCGGTCGCGGTCACGATCGCCGTGTAGGTCGCCGGGGCGTCGAACACCTTCGCCGGCGCCGTGACGTCCCAGCCGCCGAGGGCGGTCGGGGTCAGGGTCGCCTGCTGCGGGCCCTCGCCGTCGAGCCAGTCGACCGTCGCGACGAGTCCGTCGGGCACGGCACCGGCGTCGCCGCCGCCGGCCTCGGGCGACCCCGTCGAGGAGGCGCGGGTCACGGTGGCGACCGCGCTCTCGAACGAGGCGCCCGCCTCGCTCGTCAGGCCCGGCTTGCCGCTGACCGTGAAGGCTCCGGCCGGTGCCGTCGGGTCGGCCATGAGCTCGATCTCGCTGAGCGTGGCCGCGCGTCCGTCGGTGGTGCCGGTCGTCGCGATCCGGTACCAGGTGAAGGGCCGCGGGTCGGTGACGGCGAAGGGCCGGGTCTGCAGCGCGGACGGGAACGTCTGCGCCGCGCGCTCGTCGAGCGGCAGCCAGGTGGTGCCGTCGGTCGAGCCCTCGAGCGTCCAGCCCGTGGGGGCCGCGGAGCCGTCCGGCCCGTTCGTCAGGGTGTACCGCGACACGGTGACCGGTCCGGAGGCCGAGCGCCAGGTGACGTCGGCGTCGGGCAGGTCGAACGTCGCCGCGGTGCTCGCCGAGTCGTCGGCGAGGCGGGCGACGTCGGTGCCGTCGCTCGCGCTGAGCACGCCCTGGCCCGCCGTGGTGGCGTCGACCAGCGTCGCCGCCGTGTCGGCGGGGTCCGGTGCGTGGGCCGCCCAGCTGCTCGGCTGCGTGCCCATCTCGAACTCGAGCACGCCTCCTCGGCTGATGCTCTGCTGGCTGAGCGACGCGGTGTCGATCGCCTCGCCGTCGAGGGTGGCCGACTGGACGTAGACCGCCTCGGTCGAGTTGCCCTCGGCGCGGACCGTGAAGTCCTCGCCGTTCTCGAGGTGGATCGTCGCCTCGTCGAAGAGCGGCGAGCCGATCGTGTACGAGTCGGTGCCCATCGCGAGCGGGTAGAAGCCGAGCGCCGAGAACAGGAACCACGACGACATCTCGCCGTTGTCCTCGTCGCCGGGGTAGCCCTGCCCGATGTCGCTGCCCACGAAGAGGCGCTGGGTGATCTCGCGGACGACCCGCTGCGTCGTGGCGGGGTCGCCGTTGGCTGCCGACACGTACGGGATGTGGTGCGAGACCTGGTTGCTCATGCCGAGCTGGCCGATCCGCACGTCGCGGGCCTCGACCATCTCGTGGATGACGCCGCCGTAGCCGCCCGGCTTGTCCGCCTCCTCGGGCGTCGCGTAGAACTCGGCGAGCTTCGCGTCGAGGCCCTCCGAGCCGCCGTACAGCGCGGCGAGGCCGGGCACGTCGAACGGGGCGTGGAACGCGAAGTTCCAGCCGTTCGTCTCGGTGTAGGCACCGCCCCACGACTCGGGGTCGTAGGTCTCGGCGGGCTCGGCGAAGGCGCCGTCGGCGTCGCGCGCCTGGAAGAACCCGGTCGCCGGGTCGAACAGGGTGCCGTAGTCGCGGGCGCGGTCGAGCAGCCAGGCCGACTCCTCCCTCAGCTGCGCACGCCGCGCCTCCGGGGTGGCCGGGTCGTCCGCGAGCTTGGCCGCCATCTGGCCGAGGCCGAAGTCGTTGATGTGGCCCTCGAGCCCCCACGACACGCTCTCGCCCGTGCTCGACGGCGTCCAGCCGAGGAACAGCGACTGGTCGAGGCCCTTGCGGCCCACTCCGCTCTGGGTCGGCTGCACGCTGGCGTTCTTCAGCGCCGCGTCGTACGCCTCGAGCGCGAGGTCGCCGTCGACGGCGCCCTTCACGTAGGCGTCGGCGAACGCGACGTCCGAGCTCGTGCCGGTCATCAGGTCGGCGTAGCCGGGGCTCGACCACCGGGCGATCCAGCCGGCGTCGCGGTACTGCTGCACGAAGCCGTCCATCAGCTCGCCCGCGATCTCCGGGTAGAGCAGCGAGTAGGCGGGCCAGACGGTGCGGTAGGTGTCCCAGAAGCCGTTGTTGACGTAGACCTTGCCGTCCTTCACGACGGCGTTCGTCGTCGTGTCCGTGGCGGTGCCGACGGTCGGGGCGACCGGGCTCGCGTAGCGGTAGGTCGGCGCGGCGGCCGTGCCCGTGTTCTCGAACTGCGAGTTCGGGTACATGTTGAGGCGGTACAGGCTGCCGTAGAGCGTGGCGAGCTGGTCGTCGCGGGCGCCCTCGACGGTGATCACGCCCAGGCGGTCGTTCCACTGCCGCTCGGCGTCGGTGCGCACCTCGTCGAAGCTGCGCCCCGTGAGCTCGAGGTCGCGGTTGTGCGCCGCCTGCTCGGACGAGATGAACGACGTGGCGAGGCGGAGCTCGACGACGCCGGCAGCGCTGCCGGCCCCCGCGGCGGAGACGTCGAACGAGGCGTACCGAGCGCCCGTCCGGTCGCCCGCGGCCGCGCCGACGGAGGTGGGCGTGCGGTCGAACTGACCGCTGACGAACATGCGGGTCGCCCCCGTCGACAGGCCCGAGCCGCCCTCGACCCAACCGGAGACCCGACCGTCGGCGGAGACGGTGAGGCCGGAGTTCCCGGCGACCTGGTCGACGAGCACGCTGCCGGTGCGGTCGCCCGCGGCCGCGCCCTCGGTGCCCGTGCCCTCGGGGGCTGTGCTCTCCGGGAAGGCGAACCGCAGCACGGCGCCGTGGTCGGTGGGCGTGACGGCGGCCTCGAGGCCGCTCGTCGTGTCGACGCTGTAGAGGTCAGGGCGCGCGATCTCGGCGCCGTGGTCGAACTGGAGGGCCCGGGCCGTGAGCGAGGCGTCGGGCGCGGTGCCGCCTCCTGCGGCTGCGTCCGCGGCGGTCACGGCCGTCGTCGAGGGCAGGATCGCGAGCTGGTTCCGGTCGCCCATCCACGGGCTCGGCTCGTGCGAGACGCCGATGCCCTGCAGGCGGGGCAGGTTCGCGTCGTCGTTGCCGCGCTGGTAGTCGTAGAGCCAGGTCTGGCTCGACGCGTTCGTCATCGGGGTCCAGAAGTTGAACCCGTTCGGCACCGTCGCCGCGGGCACGTTGTTGCCCCGGCTGAAGCCGCCGGTCGAGTTGGTGCCGCGGCGGGTGTCGACGTAGTTCACGAGGCTCGAGCCGTCGACCCGTGCGGGTGCCGGGTCGAGGTCGAGGTCGTCGACCCAGCCCTGGAACGTCGTGCCGACCGCGCCGCCGGCGTTGTCGTAGTCGAACAGGACGCGCGTCACGGTCTCGCCGGCGAGGTCGCCGAGCGGCACCCGCACCGAGTTCCACTGGTCGGCGTAGAGGATCTTCGACGAGCCGCGGTCGGCGGCCGAGGTGCCCTCGCCGTGGGCGTCGACGACGCCCTGCACGCCGCTCACGACGCGGCCGTCGGCCAGTTCGAGGTCGATCGCGGCGTAGGTGGCGGGGTACTGCAGGTCTCCGCCCAGCTCGGGGAAGATCCGGTACGAGAACTCGGTGTCGTCGCCGATCTCGAGCTCGAGGCCCTCGAACAGGACGTTCGTCGCACGGCCGGCGGCGGCCGTGTGCTCGCCCGCGTAGCGCAGCGACTTCGTGCCGCTGAAGCCCGCGCCGGGCTTCATGTTCGGTCCGCTGACCGGGCCGCCGCCGACCACGGTCACCATCGGGCCGGACTCGGGCGCCGCCTCCGTGCCGTCGCCGAGCGACCAGTCCGCGAGCTGGGTGAGGCCTGCGCCCGCGTTCTGCGTGATGTCGAGCCGGTACGCGTCGTAGGCGCCCGGGGCGGTGACCGCGTACTCGTTCGTCGCGCCCCGGCCCGTGAACGCCACGGCGGGCTGGTCGGCGAGGTCGACCCAGGTCGCGCCTCCGTCGACGGAGCCCTGCAGCGTGACCGCTCGCGGGTCGCGCTCGGGGGCGTCGTTGCCGCTCGTCAGCGACCACTCGGTCGCGGTCTGCGGCGAGTCGAGCAGGTACGTGATCGTCGCGGTGCGCTGGAACGCGAGCCACTTGCTGGCGGGGTTGCCGTCCGTGAGGTTCACGGCGATCTCGCCCGGGGCGTTGTCGGCGCTCGCCGAGGCCTCCGTCACGTGGCCGAGCAAGCTGCCGGGCGGCAGACCGTTCGAGGCCTTCACGGTGCCGAGGTCGTCGGGCGTCGCGGGCGTGCTCGCGAGGGGCTGCGTGTCGTCGGCCTCGAAGCTGGTGCGCCAGTCGCTGCCGAGCACGGCTGCGGCCGCACGCGCGTCGCCGCCGCTGCCGCCTGCACCGCCGCTGCCGCCGCGGCCTGCGGCGCTCGCCGCGTCCACGCCGACGAGGGCACCGGTCGCCGCCAGGGCCGTCGCGGTCACGATCACCCCCGCCCGCTGTGCTCGCGTGCGCCAGGTCGCCCCGGGGTGCTGCGGTCGCTGATCGGTCTGTGAACGGCCTGACGCCATCGTCGTGCTCCTGCGGGTGATCCCGTGATCTGGGTGAGGCCGCTCGGGAGCGGCCGTGCATGACGGGGTACACCTGTCGTCGATGACAGCGCCGTCAGCTCGTCATTCCTATCGGCACCGTGGCCCCCGGTCAAGGGGTGTCCACTGGTTCCGGGGTACAGGCGACGGGTCTCGGGTGCAGGGCGGCACCTCCTCGGCTCGGCCTCTCGCCCCCAGGTGAACCGTCACGGAGTGCTCCCCAGGCGTGTGCGGGCAGCAGTTCGTGCCGGTTCACCGCCGGAGGCCGGGCCGGGCCGGGCCGGAGGCGGGGCCGGGCCCGGCCTCCCGGTCAGGCGCGCGAGGCGACGTGCGCGGCGAGGACGTCGCGGGTCGACGTCCAGTCGCGTCCCTCGCCCCAGCGGTCGTTGTCGACGCGGCGGAGCTGGCCGTCGCCGCTGTACATGCTCACGAGGTACTGCATGCCCTGCCAGGCGGGGAACGCCTCGTCGGTCTCGCGCGAGAACCGGCGCATGCCCTTGCTCATCGCCGAGAGCAGGCCCGTGGTGCCGGCCCACTGCACGCGGAACGGCTCGCCCGTCAGCGACGACATGGTGCGGGCGAGCTCGCGGGCGGTGACGCGGTCGCCGGCCACCTCGACGTACCGCGGAGCCGAGGCGTCGAGGGCGACGGCGGCCGTGACGGCGGCGGTGTCGTCCTTCGAGGTGAAGTCGAGCACCTGGTCGGCGTCCGACCAGAACAGCACGAGCTTGCGGTCGGCCAGCACGATCGGGGCTTGCCCCGTGAGCATGTCGGCGAACGCCCCGTTCAGCACCGAGGTCGCGCGGATCGGGGAGGCGTCGAGCACGCCCGCGAACTCCCGCCGGAACTCGAGGTTCCGGTTCGACCGCGGCGGCAGGGACCGGTAGTCGGCCGAGTAGTCGGAGGGCACGAAGCGCGGCACGCCCTCGGCGACCGCGGCCTCGAGCAGCGCGGTCTGCGCGTCGACGATCACGTCGCGCACCCCGCTGACGGTCGACACGACGACGTCGACGCCGCGGACCGCGTCGCGCAGCGCCGCCGGGTCCCCGTAGGAGGCGCGGGTCACGACCACGCCGTCGGTCCCGCCGAACAGGCGGCCGGCCGAGCTGCTCGCGGGACGGGTGAGCACGCGGACGTCGGCGCCCCGGGCGAGCAGCTCGCGGACGACGCGGCGACCGAGGTCTCCGGTCGCTCCGGCGACGAGGACTGTGGGCATGGGGGCTCCTGACGTGGGTCCTCCATCAGTACGCGCCCCGCGCCTCCGGCGCCTGTGCGCGGGGCGCGAGGCTGGCGCGGACCCGCTCGTCGGCGGCGCCCTCGACCGTCGCCGTGGTGAGGCCGCCGATGCCGTGCGTGCGCCGCTCCCGCTGTCAAGGGACCATCGCCTCCTCGTCCCGCTTCGGGTCCACGAACAGACGAGAGATGCTCCCTGCACAGGTGCAGGGAGCATCTCTCGTCGGTTCACGGCCCGTCAGGGCCGGGGCCGGATCAGTCGGCGTCGATGACGACCGTCGTGATGACGGGCGTGCGACGGTGGCGACGGAAGAACCAGCGGCTCAGGCCGTCCTCGATGGCGCGCTCGGCGGCCTCGCCGTCGACGTGGCCGCGTGCGGTGGCCTGCTCGAGGGCCTTGGCCGCGACGTCCTCGGCCTGGTCCTCCCAGCCGACGGCCTCGACGAAGCCGCGCGGGATGAACTCGACGGGCTCGACCAGCTTCTGCGTCGCGAGGTCGAAGATGCCGAGCACCGTGATGTGGCCCTCCTCGGCGAGCGACAGGCGGTCCTTGAGGGCGTCCTCGGTGGCGACGCCGATCGTGGCGCCGTCGACGAACACGTAGGGCGCGGGGATGCGCCCGGCGATGCTGGCGCGGCCGCGGTCGAGATCGACGACCACGCCGTCCTCGACGACGAGCACCCTGTCTTCCGCGACGCCGGTGGCGATCGCGAGGTCGGCGTTGGCCGTGAGGTGGCGCCACTCGCCGTGCACGGGCAGGACGTTCTTCGGCTTGACGATGTTGTAGCAGTAGGTCAGCTCGCCGGCGCTGGCGTGGCCGGAGACGTGCACCTTGGCGTTGCCCTTGTGGACGACGGTCGCGCCCCAGCGGATCAGGCTGTTGATGACGCCGTAGATCGCGTTCTCGTTGCCGGGGATGAGCGAGCTCGCGAGGAGGATCGTGTCGCCCTCGCCGACCTTGATGATGTGCTCGCGGTTGGCCATGCGCGACAGGGCCGCCATCGGCTCGCCCTGCGAGCCGGTGCAGATCAGGACGATCTTGTTGTCCTGCATCTTGCTGAGCTGCTTGAGGTCGACGACCAGGCCCTTGGGGATGTTGAGGTAGCCGAGGTCGGAGGCGATGCCCATGTTGCGGACCATCGAGCGGCCGACGAAGGCGACCTTGCGGCCGTGCTTGTGGGCGGTGTCGAGCACCTGCTGGATGCGGTGCACGTGGCTGGCGAAGCTCGACACGACGATGCGCTTCGGCGCCTCGCGGAAGACGCGGTCGATCGCGGCGCCCAGGTCCTTCTCGGCGGTCGTGAAGCCGGGGACCTCGGCGTTGGTCGAGTCGGTCATGAACAGGTCGACGCCCTCGTCGCCCAGGCGGGCGAAGTGGTTGAGGTCGGTGATCCGCTTGTCCATCGGGAACTGGTCCATCTTGAAGTCGCCCGTGTGCAGCACGAGGCCGGCGCTCGTGCGGAGCGCGACGGCGAGGCCGTCGGGGATGGAGTGGTTCACGGCCACGAACTCGAGGTCGAACGGGCCGGCCTGGTGGTGGTCGCCCGCGGCGACCTCGTGCGTGATCGGCGTGATCTTGTGCTCCTGCAGCTTCGCCGTGATGAAGGCGAGGGTGAGCTTCGAGCCGACCAGGGGGATGTCGGGGCGCTCCTTGAGGAGGTAGGGCACGCCTCCGATGTGGTCCTCGTGGCCGTGCGTCAGCACGATGGCCTCGACGTCCTTGAGGCGGTCGCGCAGCGGCGTGAAGTCGGGCAGGATCACGTCGATGCCGGGCTGCGTCTCTTCCGGGAAGAGCACGCCGCAGTCGACGACGACGAGCTTGCCCTTGTGCTCGAAGAGGGTCATGTTGCGTCCGACGTCGCCGAGGCCGCCGAGCGGGGTGACGCGCAGGGCGCCGCGCTTCAGGGGCTGGGGCTTCTTGAGGTCGAGGGAGTGCTTGGTCGCTACGTTCGGCATGCTGGCCGCTTTCTGTGGGGGAGTCGCGCGAGGTGTGCCCGCACGGAGGTGTCGGTGTTCTGCCGGCGTCGACCCGCTCGGCGGGCTGCCCGGCCCGCTGTGGCGGGACCGGCGAAGGAGGCTCAGGTCTCGGTCGGCGACTCGCTGTCGAGCGCCGTCGAGATCGACCACGTGGCGATCCGCCTCGCCGCCCGTGTGGGTTTCGGCGGAGGCGTCCGTTGCGTCCACTGGCGTGGTCGCGTCGACCACAGAGAGCGTGGCCAGACGAACTGTCGGACCGCAGTCTAGGCCACCCGGCTCGACGCCCGCCTCCTGGCGTCCTCGCTCTCCTCATTCAGGAACATCTGTCCTGATCCGCGCACCGGGGGGACCCGCAGTCCTGAGTCGTGCACGAGTCAGGACCCGAGCCCCCCGACTCCCTGGATCAGGCCTTCGCGAGCTGCGGGTAGAGCGCCTCGAGCGGTGCCGAGAGCGCCGCCTTCACCTGGCGAGAGGTCTCGTCCGCGAGCACCTCGTGCTCGCCGGCCTGGAGGGCGTCGAGGACGTCGGCGACGAGCGCGGCCGGGTCGGTCTTGGCGTCGGTGACGCCGGCGGCCATGGCGGTGTCGACGTAGCCGACGTGGACGCCGACGACCTGCACGCCCGCGGGCTGCAGCTCGAGGCGCAGCGAGTTGGTGGCCGACCAGAGCGCGGCCTTCGTCGCGGAGTAGACGCCGGCGACGGCGTACCAGGAGAGGGCGGAGTGGATGTCGATGATCGCGGTGCCGCCGCCGTGGGCCGAGAGGAGGGGCGCGTAGGCCCGGGCGAGGAACAGCGGTCCGAGGAAGTTGGTCTCGACGTTCGCGCGGATCTCGTCGTCGGTGTGGCTGAGGATGCCCGGCGTGGGCGCGTTCGCGCCGGCGTTGTTGACGAGGATCGTCACGTCGGGCGCGGCCTCGACGACGGCCGCGATCGAGGAGGCGTCGGTGACGTCGAGGGTGAGGGGCACGACGCGGTCGTCCTCCCAGGTGCGCGGGGTGCGGGCGGTGGCGTAGACCTTGGCGGCGCCGCGGGCGAGGGCGGCCTCGACGAAGCGGGTGCCGATGCCCCCGTTCGCTCCGGTGACGAGGACGACGGAGCCGGTGATGTCGGTCATGGGTGTTCCTTCCGGGGGTGGTGCGAGGATGAGGCGGCTCGTGGTCGAGTCGCCGTAGGTGACTCATGTCATAATTGAGTTCAGTCAGTTTCTATTCCGGGAGATCCGAATGACGCCGTCAGCCCCGCCGCCCGGCCGGCGCGAGCGCAACAAGCAGGAGAAGCTCGAGCGCATCACGCGCGCCGCGTCCGACCTGTTCTCCCGGCACGGCGTCGACGAGGTGACGACGCAGCAGATCGCCGAGGCGGCCGACGTCGGCGCCGGCACGCTGTTCCTCTACGCCCGCACGAAGGGCGAGCTGCTGCTGCTGGCGCAGAACGCGGCGTACGCGCGGTCCCTCGACGAGGGGATCCGCGCCTCCTCGGCCGCCTCGACGGCGCTCGACGCTGTCGTCGCCGTCCTCGAGCCGATCGTGCACTGCAACCGGGCCCAGGTCGAGAACGGCCGCACGTACCTCCGCGAGATGGCGTTCGGCGACGCGACGGAGCCGCACCACGCGGAGGCGCTCGCGATCGTGGCCAGGACCGAGGAGGCGGTGGCCGGGATCGTGGAGCGCCTCACCTCGGCGACGCCCTCCGACGCGGCCGCGCTCGCGCACGTGGTGTCGGCGGTGATGATGCTCGCGATGTCGTCGGCGGTCGACGAGTCCGTCCCCGACGACGAGATCGTCGCGGGGGTGCGCCGCCAGCTCGAGGTCGTCCTGCCGCGCTGACCTACGGGAGGGTGACGACGGCCTTGCCTCGGATGCGGGTCTTCCCGAGGTCGTCGAGGGCGGCTGCCGTCTCGGCGAACGGGTGGGTCGCGCCGACGACCGGGCGGATAGCGCCCGCGTCGACGAGCGCGGCGATCTCGCGGAGCTGGTCGCCGTCGGCGCGCATGAAGAGGAACTCGTAGCTGACCCCGAGCCTCTTCGCCTGGGCGCGCACCTTCCGGCTCAGCCCGGCGATCGCGAGGCGCACGACCGGGTTCAGGCCGGCGGCCTTCGCGAATGCGGGGGTGGGCGGGCCCTGGATGCCGATCGCGAGGCCGCCGGGGCGGAGCACGCGGAGCGACTTCGCGAGGTTCTCGCCGCCGAGGCTGTCGAGCACGAGGTCGTAGCCGGACAGCTCCTCCTCGAAGTCCTGGGTGCGGTGGTCGACGACGACGTCGGCGCCGAGCTCGCTGAGGAACTCGGCGTTCGACGAGGAGGCGGTGGTCGCGACGTGCGCGCCGAGGTGCTTCGCGAGCTGGATCGCGATGGTGCCGACCCCGCCGGCGCCCGCGTGGATCAGCACCTTCTGCCCGGGCTGCACGTTCCCGCGCTCGACGAGGGCCTGCCAGGCCGTCAGCGCGACGAGCGGCAGCGACGCGGCCTCGACGGTGCTGATCGAGGTCGGGGCGAGGGCGACGTCGGACTCGGCGACGGCGATGCGCTCGGCGAAGGTGCCGATGCGGTGGTCGCGGGGGCGGGCGAAGACGGCGTCGCCGGGCTTGAGGCTGCGGACCGAGCCGCCGACCTCGATCACCGTGCCGGCGAGGTCGTGCCCGAGGGTCAGGGGCGCCTCGTACGGGAGGATCAGCCTGAACTCGCCCTCGCGGATCTTCGCGTCGAGGTGGTTCAGGCCCGCTGCGGCGACCTGGACGAGCACGTCGTGGTCGCCCACGGTCGGCTCGGGCACGTCGGCCTCGTGCAGCGGCTTCCTGTACGCGTCGAAGACGAAGGCTCGCACGGTGCTGACTCCTGATGCTCGGTGGTTCGCTGCGTCGATCATCGAAGTCGACTTGACTCAATAATGAGCACGCTCACTTCGATTGTCAACACGTCTGCTCGACGTGCCCCACGCGCCCGGCTAGCCCCAGGACGGCTTCGGGGCGTCGGCACCGACCAGAACCGACCACTCGGCGCGCGGACGCGGCGCGGACGCGGCACGGACGCGCACGCTCGCCGACCCTGGGCGCCAGCCCCGCTCCCGCCGAGGCCCGAGGTATATCGTTCGGGCATCGCTCGACCCTCGACAGGAGATCATCATGGGCACCTCGCGCACACCCGGCACCTTCGGCATGGACCTCGACGGGATGTGGCAGGCCATGGACCAGCTCCGCTCCACCTTCGACCGTCGTGACGGCGCCCGTGCCCCGCGCGGCGAGGTCCGCGCGGCGATCCTCGCCCTGCTCGGCGAGCGGCCGATGCACGGCTACCAGATCATCCACGAGATCGACGAGCGCAGCGGCGGCGACTGGAAGCCCAGCGCCGGCTCCGTCTACCCGACGCTGCAGCTGCTCGCCGACGAGGGCCTGATCGTCGCCGAGGAGACCGACGGCCGCAAGGTCTGGTCGCTCACCGACTCGGGCCGCGCCGCCGCCGGCGTCGACCCCTCCGACCCGTGGGCCGCCCCGCGCTCCTCCGGCGACCGTCGCACCGCCCTGCCCAAGGCCGGCGTCGAGCTCGCCCGCGCGACCGCCCAGATCGGCCGCACCGGCACCTCCGCACAGGTCGACGAGGCGGTGGCGGTCCTCGACGAGGCACGTCGGCGCATCTACTCGATCCTCGCTCGAGACTGACGCGGGTGGCGTCGCCCCGTCCCGACGAGGCCAGCTCCGCGGCAGGAGACCGCGGCTCCGCGGAGCGCGACCGCCGCTCCGTGGCACGTGACCGCGACCCCGCGGTGCGCGACCGCGCCGGCCGCGCCCGGTACCGCCGCATCCTGCGGTTCGCGTCCCGCCACCTCGCGGTGACGTGGTGGTTCGAGCTCGTGCTGCCCCGGTTCGGGCTCCGCTGGGTCGCCGAGCGCACCCGCGCCCGACGGATGCAGCGCTTCGCCCGTGGCTTCCACGGCCTCGCGCTCGACCTCGGCGGCTTGATGATCAAGGTCGGCCAGTATCTGTCGTCGCGCCTCGACGTGCTCCCGCCCGAGATCACGAAAGAGCTGGAGGGGCTGCAGGACGAGGTCACGCCCGTGCCCTTCCCCGAGATCCGGGCGCTCGCCGAGGCCGAGCTGGGCATGTCGCTCGACCGGGTCTTCGCCTCCGTGTCCCCTGAGCCGATCGCGGCCGCCTCCCTCGGCAGGGCGCACCGCGCCGTCCTCGGCCCGGTCGACTCGGCCGACACCGGGCTCCGCGACGTGGTGCTCAAGGTGCAGCGCCCCGGCATCGACCGCATCGTCGACGTCGACCTCGCCGCGCTCCGCAAGGTCGGCGGCTGGCTGAGCCACGTCCGGCTCGTCTCCGACCGCGTCGACGCCCCTGCCCTCGTCGAGGAGTTCGCCCGCACCAGCCTCGAGGAGATCGACTACCTCCACGAGGCCGCGAACTCGGCCCGCTTCGCCGCGGACTTCGCCGACGACGACCGCGTCGGCGTGCCCGACGTCGTCTGGGAGCGCTCCACCCGCCGTGTCCTCGTGCTCGAGGACGTCTCGGCGATCAAGATCACCGACGCCGAGGGCCTCCGCGCCGCCGGCATCGACCCGGTCGAGGTCGCCCCGGTCTTCGCCGCGGTCATGTTCGACCAGCTCTTCGGCAACGGCTTCTTCCACGCCGACCCGCACCCCGGCAACATCTTCGTCACCCCCGTCGAGCCGAGCGGCAGCGCCGAGGCCGCCGAGGGCGAGCGCCCGTGGCGGCTCACCTTCATCGACTTCGGGATGATGGGGGAGGTGCCCACCGGCACCCGGAACGGCCTCCGTCAGCTGCTCATCGCGGCCGCGTCGCGCGACGGCAGCGGCATGGTGAACGCGATGCGCGACCTCGGGGTGCTCCTCCCGACCGCCGACACGGTCGGCCTCGAGCGTGCCGTCACCGCCACGTTCGCCCGCTTCGGCGGCATGGGCTTCGCCGAGCTGCGCGAGGTCGACCCGCGCGAGTACCGCGAGTTCGCCGGGCAGTTCGGCGACCTGATCCGGTCGCTGCCGTTCCAGCTGCCCGAGGACTTCCTGCTCGTCCTGCGGGCGGTGACCCTCACCTCCGGCGTGGCCAGCGCCCTCGACCCGGTCTTCAACCTCTGGGACTCGGTCGAGCCCTACGCGGCACGGCTCGTGCGCGACGAGCGCGGCAACGCCGTGCAGGACGTCGCCCGGCGAGCGGCCGACGCGGTCGGGGTCGCCGCCCGACTGCCCGGTCGGCTCGACCATCTCGTCGGCCGTCTCGAGGACGGCACGCTCGAGGTCGGCAGCCCCCGCATCGAGCGGCAGCTCGGCCGCATCGAGCGCACGGCCCGGCGGGTGCTGGCCGCAGTCCTGTTCGGCGGCCTGCTGATCGCGGGAGCGGTGCTGCGGGCCGACGGCGACGTGCTCGGCACCGTGCTGATGGTCGCGTCCGCGGTGCCGCTGCTGTACGCCCTGCTGGCCGGGCGCCTCCCCGGGTAGGAGGCGGCGCCTCCTGCAGGGCTAGGCGGTCGCGGTCTCGTGCAGCACCTTCCGGGCGACCACGTTGCCGAGCAGCTGCGCCACCTGCACCAGCACGATGATCAGCACGATCACGGTCACCATCACGAACGTGTCGAAGCGCTGGTAGCCGTAGGTGATGGCGAGGTTTCCGAGCCCGCCGCCCCCGACGAGGCCGGCGACCGCGGTCGCGTCGACCAGGGCGACGAAGATGTAGGTGAGGCCGAGCACGAGGGGGCCGAGCGCCTCCGGCACGACGATGGTGACGAGCACCCGCAGGGGCGACGCGCCCATCGCGGCGCCCGCCTCCACCGATCCGCGGTCGACCGCGACGAGGTTGGTCTCGGCGATGCGCGCGATCGAGAAGGTCGCCACGATGGTCAGCGCGAAGATCGCGGCGCCGGTGCCGATGCTCGTGCCGATCACGACGCGGGTCAGGGGCGAGATGGCGACGATCAGGATGATGAACGGGATCGGCCTGATCACGTTGATGACCGCGTTCAGCGTCGTGAAGACCGCCGCGTTCTGCAGCAGGTTGCCGCGCCGGGTCGAGTAGAGCACCAGGCCGAGCACGACGCCGAGCACGGTCGCCAGCACGAACGACACCGTCACCATCTGCAGGGTCTGCAGCAGGGCGGTCCAGATCTTCGGCCAGAGCACGGCCGGCTCGATGTCACGCACCGGCGACCACCTCCGTCACGCTCGTGGTGCGGCGCAGGTCGACCACGGCCGCGTCGATCGCCGCGTCGTCGCCGAGCAGCTCGACCGTGAGGTCGCCGAACAGCCGGGACTGCAGCTCGCTGACGCCGCCGTAGACGACGTTGAAGTCGACGCCGTGGGTGCGCGCGACGCGGGAGAGGAACGGGTCGTTCGACTCGCGGTCCTCGACGTGGAGGCGCACGATGCGTCCCGTGTGCACCCTGCGGATGCGCTCGAGCACGCCGGACGTCGCCTCGTGGTGCAGCACGGACGACACGAACCGTCGCGACGTGGGGTGCTGCGGATCGGCGAACAGGTCGTAGACGGAGCCGGTCTCGACGACCTCGCCGCCCTGCATCACGGCGACGCTGTCGGCGAGCTCGCGGATGACGTCCATCTCGTGGGTGACGAGCAGGATCGACAGGCCGTACTCGTCGTTGACGCGGCGCAGCAGGTCGAGCACCTCGCCGGTGGTCTGCGGGTCGAGGGCGCTCGTCGCCTCGTCCGAGATGAGCACGTCGGGGCGGTTCGCCAGCGCGCGGGCGATGCCGACGCGCTGCTTCTGGCCGCCCGACAGCTTCGCCGGGTACTCGAGCGCCTTCTCGCTGAGCCCGACGAAGTCGAGCAGCTCCTCGACCCGGTCGACGGTCTCGTCGCGGGAGAGGCCCGAGAGGCGCAGCGGGTAGGCGACGTTCCCGTAGACGGTGCGCGACGAGAGCAGGTTGAACTGCTGGAAGATCATGCCGATGCGGCGGCGGGCCGCGTAGAGCTCCTTGCCGCGGAGCGCCGAGACCTCGCGGCCGTCGACGACGACCCGGCCGCTCGTCGGCCGCTCGAGGGCGTTCACGGTGCGCAACAGCGTCGACTTGCCTGCCCCGGACCAGCCGACGATGCCGAAGACCTCGCCGCGCGCCACCTCCAGGCTGACGTCGCGGAGGGCGTCGAACCGGCGCCCCTGCACCGTGTAAGACTTCGAGACGTGCTCGAACGAGACGACCGGGTCCGCGGTCACGAGGTCAGCTCGCGCGCGGCGGTCTCGAGGTCGGCGAGGGTGCTGCGCAGGTCGGCCGCCGAGACGTCGACGAGCACCGTGTTGCCGAACGACTCCTCCTCGAGGGCAGCGGCGACGCGCGGGTCGGCGTAGGCGTCGGCCAGCCTCGTCCAGGCCTCGTCGTCGGCGTCGTCGGCCCGGGTCACGACCGCGTTGACGTAGGGCCGCGACTCGTCGCTGAGCGAGTCGTCGAGGTAGAGCGCGTCCTCGGCGTCGATCTGCTGCGACGGGTCGAAGTAGGAGGTGCCGACCACGACCGCGTCGAGGCTGGGGTCGTCGAACTGCGTGGGGATCGTCGTCGCGCCGATCGGCACGAACTCGAGGCCGAGGTCGTTCGACACGACGTCGTCGACGGTCGGGTAGACGCCGACGTCCGGGCCGAGCTCGATCAGCCCGGCGGCCTGCAGGATGAACAGCGCGCGGGCGCCGTTCGACGCGTCGTCGGGGATCGCGATGCGGGCGCCCTGGTCGAGGTCGTCGAGGTCGTCGACCGTCGCGGAGAAGACGCCCCACTGCGTGATGGTGGTCGAGAAGACCGGCGTCAGGTCGGTGTCGTTGGCGACGTTGTACGCGCTGAGGAACGCCGTGTGCTGGAACGCGTTCGCGTCGACCTCGCCGGCCACGAGGGCCGAGTTGGGCAGGGTCCAGTCGTCGAAGTTGACCCAGGTGACGTCCAGGCCCTCCTCGGCGGCGACCGTCTTGACGGCGTCCTGCAGGTCGCTCTCGCCGCTGCCGGCGATCTTCACGCTGATCCGGTCGCCGCCGCCTCCCGCGGCTCCGCCGGTCGCCGCCTGGGCGCCGTCGCCGGCTCCCGCGGTGGCCGAGCCGGCCCAGAAGCCGCCGCCGACGAGGGCCGCGGCGACGACCACGCCGAGCCCGGTGAGCAGGCCGCGGCGACGCTTGCGGCGCGAGTCGTCGAGGGAGGCGCGGAGCCCGGCGGGAGCGCCGGCGGGCGGGTCGGCGGCGGGCGTGGACTGCGGTGCGTCGTGATCGGACACGGGGACTCCTCGGGGTGGCGGGCGGTGTGCTGTGGACGGCGGGCCGGACGCTGTGGCCGGTGCCGGGGTGATGGCTGCCGACCCTGCCACGGCGTCGGAGGCCGCCGCGAGCTCTCTTTCGACATGTGTCGTGACGTTTCTTCATGTGTCGTCGGCCCTGTCGCAGGAGGCGCGGGCATGACACAAAGGAGCGCATGACCGACAGCACGAGCGACCCCACGGCCGGCCCCGGCACGCGCCACCTCGACGACCGCATCGAGGCGGTGTTCGGCCCCTTGGTCGACGAGATCGCGGCGGGCGCGGTCGCCCGGGAGCGCGGCCGCCGCCTCCCCGTCGACGAGGTCGACCTGCTGCGCCGGGCCGGCTTCGGCGCGCTGCGGGTGACGGTCGAGGACGGCGGCTGGGGAGCGTCCCTCGAGCAGGAGTTCCGCCTCCTCGTGCGCCTCGGCGAGGCCGACTCGAACCTGCCGCAGCTGCTGCGCGGGCACGTCGCGTTCGTCGAGACGCAGCGGGCGCAGCCGGACGGGCCGCTGCGCACCGAGTGGCTCGAGCGGCTGGCGGCCGGCGACGTGCTCGTCGGCAACGCGCAGGCCGAGCGCGGCGACGCGACCGCCGTGACGACGCGGCTGACGGAGGTCGACGGCCGGCTCCGGCTCGACGGACGCAAGTTCTACAGCACGGGCACCCTCTACGCCGACTGGATCTGGGTCGGGGCGCTCCGCGGCGACGAGCCCGTCGCGCTGGCCGTGCGCGCCGACGCGCCGGGCGTCACGCGCCTCGACGACTGGGGCGGCTTCGGCCAGCGCCTCACCGGCAGCGGCACGACGATCTTCGACGACGTCACGGTCGACCCGGCCCAGGTGCTGCCCTGGAGCGACAACGCCGAGCGCCGCCCGCTCGCCTACACGCAGGCGCTGTACCAGCTCGTGCTCCTCGCGGCCGAGACGGGGATCGCCCGGGCGGTGCTGCGCGACGCCGTCGACTTCGTCCGGCCCCGCACCCGCACCTTCGGCGTCGCGGGGGTGTCGCTGCCGCGCGAGGACCCGCTCGTGCAGGGCGTCGTCGGCCGGCTGTCGAGCATCGCGTCGGCGGTCGAGGCGGTGACGCTGTCCGCGGTGCGGGCGCTGGAGGCTGCCGACGCGCGTGCCTCGGCGGCCGCGTCTGCGGCGGCCTCCGTCGACGCGTCTGCTCCGGACGGTGCCTCCGCCGCGGCCGACGACTACCAGGAGGCGCTGGCCACGGTCTTCGAGGCCCAGCAGGTCGTGCTGCCGCTCGTCCTCGAGGCCGCGACCGCCCTGTTCGAGGTGGGAGGCGCCTCCGCCGTGGACGCCGACCGGGCCCTCGACCGGCACTGGCGGAACGCCCGCACCATCGCGTCGCACAACCCCGCGATCCACCGCGAGCGGGCGCTGGGCGACCGCCGCCTCAACGGGACGCCGTTCCGCACGGGGCCGCAGGCGGCTGCGGCTGCGCCTACGACGCCTGCGGCGCCCGCCGCCGCCCACGCTGCCCTCGTCCGCACCCCGTAGACCCGCTGAACCGGCAGGAAGTGCTCATCCGGTGGGCAGTGAGAGCGCTTCCCGCCGGTTCAGCGCGCGACACGGTCGACGAGCAGGCGCCGACAGGTGCTGTGCGTGGCGTCGGCCCTCGACGGCGGCGGAGGTCGTCGGTAGCGTGGGCGGACGCCGTCGAGGGGACACCGCATGAACACCGCCACAGTCGTCATCGCCCTGATCGTGCTCGCCATCGTCGCGGCCACCGTCGCGATCGTGCTCCGCGACCGGCGGGACCGTGCGCTGGCCGCCAGGCTCGACGAGTCCGACCCGGGGGCGGGCGTCCGCGCCCAGGCCGACGCCGAGCGGCAGCAGGCCGGCCCGAGGGGCGAGGCCGGCGGGTCGTCGTGGTCGGCCGCCGGCGGGAACTCGGCCTGAGCCGGGGCACGGCCGGCCCCGTGCACCAGCACCAGCACCAGCACCACAACCAGAACCAGAACCAGAACCCGCACGACGACGGCCACGAGGCCGCGGCCGTCATCGAGTCGGACTCCTCTCCCGACACCGATCCGGACGAGGGATCGCTGGTCTCCCTCGCCGCCCTGGCGGTCGAGAAGCTCGTCTCTCCCGCTCGCGGCACCCGCCAGGGCGCCCTCCTGCCCGGCGTCGACGCCCACGTCGTCCGGATCTGGGGAGACGGCGTGGACGTCGTCGTGCGCACGCCTCGCGATCTCACCGGGTCGGCACCCGACACCTACCCGGCCGAGCGATGGGCCGCCGAGCACGCTGCGCGCCACGGAGTGCCGACCCCTCGGGTGCTCGCCTGCGAGCCCGAGTTCGGGGAGGCGCCCCTCATGATCGTCGAGCACGTCACCTCGATCGACTCCGACCGCGACCCGTGGCACGACCTCGGCCGCCTCGCGGCGACGCTCGCCGAGGTGCCGCTCGACCCTGCGACGGCGGGCGGGCCCGCAGACGGCGACGCCCGCGTGCCCGACGCGCTCCTCACCCGCTTCGGCCGCGACCTGCCGGAGGCCTGGCGCCGCCACCTGCGGTACGGCCTCGACTCCCTGGTGCCCGGCGACCGCCTCCTCGGCCTCGGTGTCTACACGGAGCAGCAGCGCGGTCCGCTGCGAGCTGCCCTCGAGCAGCTCGAGGTCGAGAGCGCAGGGTGGCGGCACGGACTCGTGCACGGCGACCTCGCACCCCGCAACCTCGTGCCCCGTGGGGCCGACGACCCCGTGCTGATCGACTGGGGCACGGCGCGGACGGGCCCCGTGCCGTGGCTCGAGCTCGACCGCGTGCACCGCTGGAGCGCCCTCGAAGACCTCGTCACGGTCGACGAGCTGCGGCGCTTCGCGGACGGCGTCGGGGTCGACCTCGACGACGCCCTGCCGACCCTGCGACGGCTCGCCTTGCTGCACCACCTCGACCTGGTCCGCTGGGCCCTCGAGCGCCGGCCCGACCGGCTCGCCCGCGAGGTCGAGGAGGCGCGGCGAGCGATCGCCCGCTGCCTGCGCTGACAGCCCGGTCGCCCGGTCCTCCGACCGTCGAGTGGTCAGGAACTGTCGTCCTGGGGCGTGCCAGCGACACTTCCTGACCACTCAGCAGCGCAGCGCTCCTCAGGCGGCGTCGGCCGTGTCAGCCGTGTCGGCCGCGTCCGCCCCGCGGAACGTCGCCCGGTACGCGCGCGGCGTCGTCCCGAGCACCCGCGTGAAGTGGTGCCGCAGCACGGCGGCCGACCCGAACCCGGCCTGCCCGGCGACGGCGTCGAGCCCGAGGCCGGTCACCTCGAGCAGGTGCTGGGCCCGCAGGAGGCGCTGCCTCGTCAGCCAGGCGGCCGGCGTCGTGCCCAGCTCGGCCTTGAACCGGCGGGCGAAGGTGCGCTGCGACATGTGGGCCCGCGCGGCGAGGGCCTCGACGGTCTGCTCCTCGCCGAGGTGCGCGAGCATCCAGTCGGTGAGGGGAGTCAGCGAGGCGTCGGCCTCCTTCGGCAGCGGCGTCTCGATGAACTGGCTCTGGCCGGCGACGCGGTGCGCGGGCACGACCATGCGGCGGGCGACGACGTTCGCGGCGGCGGCCCCGGCGACACGACGGACGAAGTGCAGGCACGCGTCGATGCCGGCGGCGGTGCCGGCGCTCGTGATGACCTTCCTGTCCTCGACGAAGAGCACGTCGGGGTCGACGGTCGTGCCGGGGTGCTCGCGCTGCAGCCGCTCGGCGTACATCCAGTGGGTGGTGGCGCGACGGCCCTCGAGGATCCCGGCGTCGGCGAGCACGAAGGCGCCGCTGCAGACGCTGATCAGCCAGGCGCCGCGGGCCTCGGCGGCCACGAGCAGGTCGCGCACCGCCGGCGAGAGCGTGCCGTCGGCCCCGTAGCTTCCGAGCGCCGGGACGCAGACCACGTCGGCGTCGGCCGCCGCCTCGAGGCCGTCGGGGACGGTGATGCCGAAGCCCTGGTTCGTGGCCACGACGCCCGGGCGCTCGGTGACGACGCGGTGCTCGAACGACGGGCCGCCGTCGGCGCTGCGGTCGAGGCCGAAGACCTCGCAGAGCACGCCGAACTCGAAAGGGGCGACGCCGTCGGCGACGAGGGTGACGACCTTCATGCGGTCCACGGTGCCTCCCGGCATCTGGCAGTGCTGACGTGTTCGTTGGCGATCCTGCCACTGGTCGAGGCCAGCGTCCACTCGTAGGTTCGGGGGCATGTCGTCCATCCCGCCCGCGCCCTCGTCCTCGTCTCCGACCGCCTCCTCGGCTGCCGTCGCGCGCCTCCTCGTCCCGCCCACCGACGTCGCCGCCCGCGCCCGGGAGGTCGCCGCAGCCCACGAAAGCCCTGCCCTGCTGGGCCACAGCGTGCGCTCGTGGGCGCTCGCCTCCGAGCTCGGCCGCAGCGAGTCCGTGCAGTTCGACGCCGAGCTGCTCTGGGTCGCGTCGCTGCTGCACGACCTCGGCCTCGTACCGTCGTTCGACGCGCACGCCGTCGACTTCGAGCACGCCGGGGGAGCCGTCGCCCGCGTCTTCGCCGCCGGAGCCGGCTGGCCCGAGGCTCGTCAGCGGCGCCTGGCCGAGGTGGTCGAGCGGCACATGTGGACGTCGGTCGACGTCGCGCTCGATCCCGAGGCGCACCTGCTCGAACGGGCGACCAGCCTCGACGTGAGCGGCACAGGAGGTGCGGACTGGGACGCGGCGTTCGTCGCCTCCCTGGTCGGGGCCGTCCCTCGGCTCGGCTTCGCCGCCGAGTTCGCCGCGGCGATCGGCGACCAGGCCGAGCGCAAGCCCAGCAGCCAGGCGGGCCGCACGGTGCGGGGCGGCATGCCCGGGCGCATCGCGGCGAACCCGCTCGACCGTCCGCTGAGCGCCTGAGCGCCTGAGCGCCTGAGCGGCGCCCGCGGTCGCGGCGGCCCGGCCGGCTCCGTCCCCGCGTGCCGCGGAATGCCCAGCCGCCGGTCACGGTTCATCCCGTAAGATCATGCACACGCATGAAACGCAGCGGATCGGAGCGCACCCCATGGCACACCCCCTCGAGTTCGGACTCGACACCTTCGGCGACGTCACCGAGCGTCCGGCCGGCGTCGACGGCGCCGGCGAGCTCGTCTCGCACGCCCAGTCGATCCGCGACCTCGTCGAGCAGGCCGTGCTCGCCGACCAGGTCGGCCTCGACTTCATCGGCGTCGGCGAGCACCACCGCGTCGACTTCGCGGTGAGCGCGCCCGAGGTCGTCCTCGCGGCGATCGCGGCCCGCACCGAGAGGATCCGTCTGGGCTCGGCCGTGACGGTCCTCAGCTCGGACGACCCCGTCCGCGTCTACGAGCGCTTCGCGACGGTCGACGCGCTGTCGAACGGGCGTGCCGAGGTCATCCTCGGGCGTGGCTCGTTCACCGAGTCGTTCCCGCTCTTCGGCCTGGACCTGCAGGACTACGAGGTGCTCTTCGAGGAGAAGATCCAGCTCTTCGCCGAGCTCCTCAAGGACGAGCCCGTCACCTGGCAGGGCACCAAGCGCGGCTCCCTCAGCGATCAGTGGGTCTACCCGCGTCCCGAGAGCGGCACGCTGAAGACCTGGGTCGGCGTCGGCGGATCGCCGCAGTCGGTCATCCGTGCAGCCCACTACGGCCTGCCCCTCTTCCTCGCGATCATCGGCGGCCAGCCCGCCCAGTTCGCGCCCTACGCGGACCTCTACCGCCGTGCCCTCGGCGAGTTCGGCAAGGAGTCGCAGCCCATCGCGATGCACTCGCCCGGCTTCGTGCTCGAGACCGACGCCGAGGCGAAGGAGGTGCTGTTCCCGTACCAGGAGGCGCAGACGAACCAGCTCGGCAGCGAGCGCGGCTGGCCGCCCTACTCGCGCGCGCAGTACGAGCAGAGCGCGGGCCCGCAGGGCGCCCTCTACGTCGGCTCGCCCGAGACGGTGGCCGCGAAGATCGCGCAGAACATGGCGCTGCTCGGGGCCACGCGCTTCGACATGCGCTACAGCATGGGCCGCCTGCCGCACGCGGAGATGATGCGCAGCATCGAGCTGTACGGCACGAAGGTGGTGCCGCTGGTCCGCGAGATGCTGGCCTAGCGGACCCGCGCCTCCTCGGACCCTGCGCCCGGCCCCGTCGCACCTCGCACGCGGCCGGGCGCTCTGCTGCCCGCCCGGTCTCGACCCCGTGGCCGCGGATGCCGACCGTCAGGCCTCGACATGGCGTTCTACGACCGGAAATGCCACTATTGCGGGCTCCCCGGTCGGCATTCGCAGTCCGCGCTGTGCCTAGGGCGCCGAGAGCGACGAGGAGGCGGCGGTCGCGTCGGGCGTCTCGCACACGTCGCCGGAGACCCCCACGGCGCCCACGGCTCCGACCCGCAGGAAGTCGAGGGCCGCGGCCGCAGGCGTGCCTTCGGCGGCGGTGTACGCGACGATCGCGAGCTCGCTGCCCGGCACGGTGAACACGTCGCAGTCGAGCTCGAGCGGGCCGACCAGAGGGTGGTCCATCACCTTGCGCGAGGACTCGTGCACGCCGACCGCGCCCCGGGCCCAGAGCTCGGCGAACGCCGGCTCGGAGGCGAGCAGCCCGTCGACGAGCGCGCGCAGGCGGGGGTCGGTCGGGTGGTCGACGAGCGCCCGGCGCAGGTCGGAGACGAGGGCGGCCCGGAAGCGGGCGCCGCCCGACCCGTCGAGGTGACGGGTCCGCACCGCCGTGTCCGCGCCTCCTGCGCTCGTCCGTGTCCTGTCCTCCGCCGCGGCGGCAGCCGGGTCGGCCTCGCGACGGGCGTCGCGGAACGCCCGGACGACGATGTTCCGCTCGCCCGCCGGCCAGCCCTCGGGGTCGCCGAGCAGGCGCCCCCAGAGCGGGCTCCAGGTGAGCAGGTCCCAGGAGGCGCTGAAGACCGCGACGGGAGTCTCGCGCAGCCGTGCCACGAGCCGTTGCACGCCCGGGGGGATGTGCCGTGACACGACGGCCGACGTCGGGGGCAGCAGGCCCGCGCTGCGGAACAGGTGGTCGCGCTCGGCGTCGTCGAGCTGCAGGGCGCGGGCGAGAGCGGTGGCGACCTGGTCGGACGGGTGCCGGGCGCGGCCCTGCTCGAGCCGGACGACGTAGTCGACCGAGAGCCCAGCGAGGGCGGCGAGCTCCTCGCGGCGGAGGCCGACGGCGCGACGCGGGCCCCCGGCGGGCAGGCCGGCGTCGGAGGGGGCGAGGCGGGCGCGCCAGGTCTTCAGCAGCCAGCCGAGCTGGTCGTCCTGTGCAGGCATGCGCTCATCCTCTCCTCCCCAGGGAGGTGCTGCCTGGTACTGGCAGTCCTCCTGCCGGGGCGGGCCACGCGCGCGTCGGCGGCGGCGCGCAGACTCGACCCATGACCACGACACTCATCACCGGATCCAACAAGGGCCTCGGGCTCGAGACCGCCCGCCGCCTGCTGGCCGAGGGCCACACCGTCTGGATGGCGGCGCGTGACGCGTCGCGCGGGCAGCAGGCCGCCGACGAGCTCGGCGCGCGCTTCGTGCAGCTCGACGTCACCGACGACGCCTCGGTCGCCGCGGCCGCCGAGCTCGTCGGGGCCGCGGGCGGGCTCGACGTCCTCGTCAACAACGCGGGCATCACGGGGTCGCACGCCGACCCCGCCGACCTGACGGGCGCCGACGCGCTGCTCGTCCTCGACACCAACGTCGCCGGCATCGTCCGCACGACGCACGCGTTCCTCCCCCTGCTCCGCGCGTCCTCGGCGCCCGCCATCGTCAACGTGACGAGCGGGCTCGGCTCGTTCACCGCGGTGCACGACCCCGACCGCATCGAGTCGACCGTGGTGGCGCCGCTCTACACGGCGTCGAAGTCGGCCGTGACGATGCTCACCGTCCAGTACGCCAAGGCGCTGCCGGGCATCCGGGTCAACGCGGCCGACCCCGGCTACACGGCGACCGACCTCAACGGCAACAGCGGCCACCAGACCGTCACCGAGGGCACCGACGCGATCGTCGAGCTGGCGACGCAGGGGGCGGACGGGCCCACGGGCACGTTCATCGACCGCAGCGGCGTCGCGCCGTTCTAGGCGGTCGCGGGGCAGATCGGCTGGTTGCCACCGCCCGGGCGCTCGGCTCTCGGCGGCGTGCCGGGGCCCGTGCCTCGGGCCCGACCGCCCAGGCTTCGCCTTCGAGCTCGGTCGAGCTCGGTCGAGCTCGGCGGGACGGTCGGTGCGGGAGCCCCTCGCTTCGGCGCTAGCGCGAGCCTGCGTCGGTGGCCTGAGTCGTGTCCGAGGCCGACTGCTGCTGCTGCGGCTGCGGCGCGGCGGACTCGCCCGCGTCGCGGTGCGGCAGGGTGCCCCCGAAGAGGGTCGCGGCGGCGATGCCGAGCACGACGACCCCGAGCTGAGTGCGTGCGATCGTGCTGGCCATGGGGCGTCCTCCCGGTCGGGGCGCCTCGTGACGCCCGCGTCCGATCCAAGCCGCCCCGCGCCTCCCGCACGACCCCCAGAGCGAGCGCCCCTCGCTCGGGGCGCAGCCCAGGCGCGCCGCGGCTCAGCCCCGGTCGCTCCGCGCCAGCGCCCCGAGCTGCTCGTTGTAGGCGGTCAGCTCGGCGTCGCCGTCGCGGTCGGCCTGGCGGTCCTTGCGCTTGGCTTCGCGGCCGTCGCTGCGGCTCCACATGATCGCGACGATGATCGCCATCGTGACGGTCGGGATCTCGCCGACGCTCCAGGCGATGCCGCCGGCGGCGTACTGGTCCTGCATCGGGGTCGGCCCCCAGGTGCGTCCCATGGCGCCGTACCAGTCGGCCAGGAACAACCCGGTCGCCGTCATGATGCCGATGCCGAAGAACGCGTGGAACCCCATGGTCGCCAGCAGCACGACGAGCCGCATCGGGTACGGCAGGCGCCCCTTGACGGGGTCGATGCCGATCATCGACTGCACGAAGAGGTACCCGACGATCAGGAAGTGCACGATCATCCAGTAATGGCCGAGGTGCGTCGTCGTCGCCCAGCTGAAGAGCGACGTGTAGTAGAAGACGAAGAGCGACCCGGCGAAGAGCACGGCGGCGACGATCGGGTTGCTGATCACGTGCGCGTAGCCCGAGTGCACGAGGATCATGATCCACTCGCGCGGTCCCCGGGTGCCGTCGGTCCGCTTGCGGATGGCGCGCAGGGCGAGCGTGGCCGGCGCACCCGGCACCAGCAGCAGCGGGATCACCATGCCGAGCACCATGTGCGACAGCATGTGCGCGCTGAAGAGGTACGGCTCGTAGACGTTCGGGGCGCCGCTCGTCACGTAGAAGAGCACGAGCAGCCCGGCGACCCACGAGGCCGTGCGGCCGAGCGACCAGCTGTCGCCGCGACGGCGAAGGCGCACGACGCCCGCGATGTAGAAGAAGATCCCGAAGGCGCAGACGAGGGCCCAGAGCAGGTCGACGTTCCACTCCGTCAGGTAGCGGATCGGTGTGAGCTCCCGCGGCAGCGCCTCCTCCGTGAGGATCTCGGCGGGGGTCGGGGCGGCGAGGTCGCTGGCCGCCACCTCCTCGACCGGGGTCGCGGTGCGGGCGAGCGCGGACGCGACGCCGGAGGCCAGCCCCATGAAGGCCAGCTCGGCCGTGACGAACCACCAGAAGAACCGGGCTGTCCTGGCCGGCTGCGTCTCCATGCGCCTGACCAGGTACTGCCGCTGCACGACGCCGAACAGCCCGAGCGCGACCAGGGCGAAGGTCTTCACCAGCACGAGCACGCCGTAGCCCGTCGACAGCGCCGCCCAGTCGCCGATGCGCAGCGCCGCACTGCCGACGCCCGAGACGGCCACGACGACGAAGCAGATGATCGCGAGGGTCGAGTACCGCGCCAGCACGACGCCGATGCGGCCCTTCTCGAGCGTGCTCCGCAGCAGCACGAGCGCGACGAGCCCGCCGAGCCAGACGGAGGCGCCCTCGAGGTGCAGCGCGAGGTCGGTGACGGCCGCGTCGTGGCCGCTCGAGCCCGCGGCGTGACCCTGCTGGGCCAGGGGGATGAGCCCGCCGCCCGCGAGCACGGTGAGGGCGACGAGGGCCCAGATGTTCCGCAGCACGAAGCTGAGCACGGTGACCGCCGCCGCGATCAGGGTCGTGATGAGCCAGGCGCGGCCCAGCTCGGTGTCGGTGAGGAAGAACGCGAGCGTCCGGCCGAACTGCTCGTCCAGGGTGACGGGCACGTTGGCGACGCTGAGGAACGTGAAGAAGCTGGTGGCGGCAGAGGCGACGGTCCAGAACCCGGCCGCGCCGGCGGCGATGTCCATGGCTCGCTCGAACTCGGGCCGGTCGCGCGACAGGGCGAAGCAGGTGAGGAACAGCGTGCCGATCGTGACGGCAGCGCCGATGTTGCCCAGCATCTTGGCCATCGGCAGTCCGTAGCGCACGACCTGCCCGGGGTCGACGACGAGCGGCGCGTCGGCGGCGCCGCCGAACTTCAGGGCGGCGACGAGGGCCGCGAACGCGACGACCACGAGCAGTGCGGGCCCGGCCGTGCGGGAGAGTCTGGGCATCGGTCCCATGCTAGGTCGCCCCGACTGGGAGCGGGAGCGGTCCGCTCGCCGCCGAGCGACCTCGTCCTCATTCAGGAAGATCGCTCCTGAGTCGCGCAACGGGGGGAGGCGGAGTCCTGATCCGTGCACAGTTCAGGCACCGCGGCTCGCAACTTCCTGATCCGTGCAGATGGTCAGCGGTCCGGCCGCACGGGCCCGGGAACGCGAGAGAGGGCGGCGACCGAAGTCGCCGCCCTCTCCCGGGTGCTTCGTGAGAAGCGGAGGACTACTTGACCGCAGCCTTGAGCTTGCTGCCGGCGCTGACCTTGACCGAGTCGCTCGCGGCGATCTCGAGGGCCTCGCCCGTCTGCGGGTTGCGACCCGTGCGAGCGGCGCGGTGCGTCTTCTCGAAGGCGATCCATCCGGGGATGGTGACCTTCGTGCCGTCGGCGACCGACTTCGACACGACGGAGAAGAAAGCGTCGACGACGCCGCTGACGGCGGCCTGGCTCTGGCCGGACTCGGAAGCGACAGCTGCGACGAGCTCGGTGCGGTTCAGTGACTTGTCAGCCATGTGGTGTCCTCCTCGGACTTCGTTCGGTGAGACATGGCACGGCGTTCACCGTGCCTGTTCGGATCAGGCGGCAGGGCCGAGGGCCCTCCGCCCGTGTAGCTCAGCCCCGGGGCCTGGGCCCCGGACTGTCCAGCTCAGACCCGGGGCCGAGGCCCCGGGAAACGGCTCGAACCTACCAGGAAGACTTCGTGATGCCCGGAAGCTCACCACGGTGTGCCATGTCGCGGAAGCGCACGCGGCTGATGCCGTACTCCTTGAGGTGGCCGCGGGGGCGACCGTCGATCGCGTCGCGGTTGCGGAGGCGGACCGGCGACGCGTCGCGCGGCAGCTTCTGCAGGCCGAGACGAGCGGCCTCGCGGCTCTCGTCGGTGCCGGCCGGGTCGACCAGGGCCTTCTTCAGCTCGAGGCGCTTCTCGGCGTAGCGCGCGACGATGACGGCGCGCTGGTCGTTCTTGGCGATCTTGCTCTTCTTGGCCATGCTTAGCGCTCCTCGCGGAATTCGACGTGCTTGCGGATGACCGGGTCGTACTTCTTGAGAACCAGGCGGTCGGGGTTGTTGCGACGGTTCTTCTTGGTCACGTACGTGAAACCGGTGCCCGCCGTCGAGCGGAGCTTGATGATGGGACGGACGTCCTGCTGACGAGCCATTAGATCTTCTCCCCACGAGCGAGCAGGTCCTTGACGACCGACTCGATGCCACGAGCGTCGATGACCTTGATGCCCTTGGCGCTGAGCTGGAGGGTCACCTTCCGGCGCAGCGACGGCACGTAGTACGTCTTCTTCTGGATGTTCGGGTCGAAACGGCGCTTGGTGCGTCGGTGCGAGTGCGAGATGTTGTGGCCGAAACCAGGAATGGCTCCGGTCACCTGGCAGGTTGCTGCCATGATTTCCTCCGTAGGTACCGTAGGAGCTCGCCGTCCGGGGACGACCGACTCCTACCCAAGGTCACTTGTCGGCGCGCGTCGCCCCGCTCGGTCCGCATGACGGGCCGTGGTGCTCGGGGGTCGGTGCACATGGGCGCAGAGAGCGCCCAACCAAAGGAAGAGCTTACGCGACACGCCCGACCCGGGTCAACTACGGGCCTGGTGGGCAGAGGAGGCCAGGGCGCAGCGAGCACCGAGCCCAGGAGGCGCGGCGCACCGAGCCCAGGAGGCGCGGCTCAGCCAGCAGCGCCGCCGCGCGTCACGGCAGGGTCGCGTCCCGCGGCCTTCTCGGCCGTGCACGCCGCGCAGGTGCCGAACACGTCGACGATGTGCTGGGCCTCGGTGAAGCCGTGCTGGGCGGCGATCTGGCGGGCCCAGGTCTCGACCGCGTCGGCCTCGATCTCGACCGTGGTGCCGCAGGTGCGGCAGATGAGGTGGTGGTGGTGCGTGCCCGGGGTGCAGGCCCGGTAGAGGCTCTCGCCTTCTTGCTGCAGCGAGTCGGCGGCGCCGTCGGTGGCGAGGTCCGCGAGCGCGCGGTAGACGGTGGCGAGCCCGATCGGCGACCCCGTCTCGCGGAGCTGCCCGTGCAGCGACTGGGCGCTGACGAATCCCTCGCTGCGGCCCAGCGCCTCGCGCACGGCCTCGCGCTGCCACGTGTTCCGCTTGGCTACCACTGCGCACCTCCGTGCATCGCTCGTGCAGGACCGACCACGTCAGGCCGCCTTCGTCGTCGTCGAGGGTACCGGCGCGGCCTGGGGGCGACCGGTGCCGCCTCCTCGGCCTGTCCGCCCGCCTCCTCGGCTCTCACGCCGCCCGCCGACGATGCGGCAGACGAGCCAGATGAGGAACGAGATGGTCGTGACGTACGGGCTGATCGGCAGGCCGCCGCCGAGCGCCAGCAGGATGCCGCCCACCACGGACACGACGGCGAACACGACGCTGAGCACGGGCACGAGGCGCGGGTCGACGGTGAGCCGCAGGGCCGCCGCCGCCGGGGTGACCAGCAGAGCGAGCACGAGCAGGGCGCCCACGATCTGCACCGAGACCGCCACCGCGAGGCCGAGCACGAGCATGA
Organism: Frigoribacterium sp. PhB107; assembly: GCF_003751515.1. Lineage (NCBI taxonomy): Bacteria > Bacillati > Actinomycetota > Actinomycetes > Micrococcales > Microbacteriaceae > Frigoribacterium > Frigoribacterium sp. PhB107. The sequence continues at coordinate 155,655 of NZ_RJKU01000003.1, forward strand.
AGACGAGGCCGAGCGCCCGCACCGGGATGCCCGCCGCCGCCGCGACGTCGGGGTCGACGCTCGCGAAGGTCAGCGGTCGCCAGATCACGAGCAGCACCACGATCACGACGGCCGAGATGGCGATGAGCCAGCCCAACTGCGGGTTGTCGACCGACACGATCTGACCGGTGAGCAGGCCGAACTTGTTCGCCGACCGCCCGCGGTACAGGGCGAGGAACAGGATGCCGAGGCCGAGCCCGGCGGGCATGAGCACCGCGATGATCGAGTTCCGCTCGCGCGCCCGCGAGCCGAGCAGGCCGATCAGCAGGGCGGCGACGACGCTGCCGACGACGGAGCCGCCCACGACGTTCGCGCCGATGAGCAGGGCCGCCGAGGCCCCGGCGAACGAGAGCTCGCTGATCCCGTGCACGGCGAACGGCAGGTTGCGGGTGATGACGAACGGCCCGATCAGGCCGCCGACGAGGCCGAGCACGGCGCCCGCGATGATCGAGTTGCGCACCAGGACGACGAGCTCGCCGAAGTCCTGGAACGAGAACAGCTGGGTCCAGAGGTCGGTCACCGCACGAGTCCTTCGTCGTCGTCGTGCTCGTCGGCGTGGTGGTCGTCGTGGCCCTGGCCGCCGACGATGACGATGCGCCCCATGGTGCGCACCACGTCGACGGGCGTGCCGTAGAGCTCGCTGAGCACGGGCGCCTGCAGCACCTCGTCGGGGGTGCCGACGCGGAACTTCCCGCCGGCGAGGTAGAGCACCCGGTCGACGACGTCGAGGATCGGGTTCACGTCGTGGGTCACGAACACGACGGCCGCCCCGCGTGCGCGTCGCTGGCGGTCGATCAGCTCCGTGACCCCGCGCTGGTGCCGCAGGTCGAGCGAGATCAGGGGCTCGTCGCAGAGCAGCAGGGCGGGCTCGGCCGCGAGGGCCTGGCCCACGCGGGCGCGCTGCTGCTCGCCGCCCGACAGGCTGGCCACGGGGGCCGAGGCGAACGAGGAGGCGCCCACCTCGTCGACGAGGGCGTCGATCGTCGCGCGCTCGGCGGCCGACTCGCGGCGCAGGCCCCAGCGGTGCCCGGTGACGCCGAGGGCGATCATGTCGCGGGTCCGCAGCGGGGTGCCCGCCTCCATGAGGCGCTGCTGCGGCACGTACCCGATGCGGCGGTGGCCGCGGCCGACCGGCCTGCCGAGGAACTCGAGGGTGCCCTCGGTGAGCTGCTGCTGGCCGAGCACGGCGCGCAGCAGCGTGGTCTTGCCCGCGCCGTTGGGCCCGAGCACGGCGAGGAACTCGCCGGGGGCCACGTCGAGGTCGAGCCCCGACCAGAGCGTGCGGTCGCCGAACGAGACGCCCGCGCCGCGCAGGCGCAGCACGGCGTCGCCGCCGCCCCCGGCCGAGGAGGCGCGGTGGGCGGCGGCGACGGAGGTGTCGGTCGTGCCGGGGGTCACTTGTCGAGCGCCGCCGTGATCGCGTCGATGTTGCTCTGCTGCCACGAGACGTAATCATCCCCTGTCGGGAGCAGCTCCGTGACCGGGACGATCGCGACGCCGGCGTCGGTGGCCGCCTTCTCGACCTGTTCGGTCTCGGGGCTGGAGGTCTGCTCGTTGTAGGCGAGCAGGTCGACCGTGCCGTCCGAGAACAGCTGCAGGGTCTCGTTCAGGGCGGCGGGAGACACGTCGTCGCCCTCCTCGATCGCCTCGGAGAAGTCGGACGGGGTCACGTTCACGAGGCCCATCGCGTCGAAGAGGTACCCGGGCACCGGCTCGGTGTAGGCGACCGACTCGCCGTCGTGGGCGGTCTTGATCTCTGCGGCCTGCGCCTCCAGGTCGGCGATCTGCTCGCCGAACGAGGCGGCGTTCGCGGTGAACGTGTCGGCCTGCGCAGGGTCGACCGCGCCGAGCTCGTCGGCGATCGCGGTGGCGAGGGCCGCCATCGAGGGGAGGCTGTAGAAGACGTGCTCGTTGAACTCGCCGTGGTCGTGCCCGTGGTCGTCGGCCTCGGCCGTCTCGTCGGCGTGCGCCTCGCCCGACTCGTCGGCGTGGGCCTCGTCGCCGTGCTCGTCGGCGTCGAGGCCGCTCACCTCGACGGCGTCGATCACGGCCGCGTCCGATCCGCTGGCGTCGAGCAGCGTGTGCATGAACTCGTCGTAGCCGCCGCCGTTCTGGATCACGACGTCGGCCCGCGAGACGGCGAGCTGCGTGCGGGCGTCGGCCTCGTACGAGTGCGGGTCCTGCGAGGGGTCGCTGATGACGCTGGTGACGTCGACCGCGTCGCCGCCGACCGTCTTCGCGATGTCGCCGTAGACGTTCGTGGACGCGACCACGGCGATCGCGCCTCCGTCGCCCGAGGAGGATCCGGCGCCGGAGCCGCCGCCACCGTCGCCCGAGGCGCAGCCGCTCAGCACGAGCACGGCGGCGGCGGGCAGGGCGAGCAGCGACAGGGTGCGCGGTGTCTTCATGCCGCCACGCTATTGCTACTGATAATGATTGTCAAAACAGGCTGCCGCGACGGGCGGAGCCGAGGAGGCGCCCGCTCAGTCGAGCAGCAGCGCCGGCTCCTCGAGCACGCTCGCCACGTCGGCCACGAACCGGCTCGCCACGTCGCCGTCGACGACGCGGTGGTCGAAGCTCGCGCCGATCGTCGTCACCATGCGCGACCGCACCTCGCCGTCGACGACCCACGGCTTCGCCTTGATCGTGCCGAGGGCGACGATGGCCACCTCGCCCGGGTTGAGGATCGGCGTGCCGGTGTCCATGCCGAAGACGCCGATGTTGGTGATCGTGATGGTGCCGTCGCGCATGTCGGCGGGGCTCGTCTTGCCGTCGCGGGCGGTGAGGGTCAGCTGCTCGAGCGCCTGGGCGAGCTCGAGCAGGCTCATCGACTGCGCCTCCTTGACGTTCGGCACGATCAGGCCGCGGGGCGTCGCCGCGGCGATGCCGAGGTTGACGAAGTGGTGCACGAGGATCTCGCGGTCGGTCCAGGCCGAGTTCACCATCGGGTTGCGGCGCACGGCCCAGATGATGGCCTTGGCCATGATCAGCAGCGGCGAGACCTTGACGCCCGCGAACTGCGGCGAGGCCTTGAGGCGCTTGACGAACTCCATCGTGCGGGTCGCGTCGACGTCGACGAAGAGGCTGACGTGCGGCGCGGTGAAGGCGGACGACGTCATGGCGGCGGCGATCGCCTTGCGGACGCCCTTGACGGGGATGCGCTCGACGCGCTCCTCGCTCCACTCGGGGGTCTCGATGTTCCGGAACACGCTCGCCTGCTGCGCGTGGCGGATGACGTCGTCGCGCGTGACCTCGCCCGCGAGGCCGGTCGGCTGCACGGTCGCGAGGTCGACCTCCAGGTCCTTCGCGAGCTTGCGGATCGGCGGCTTCGCGATGATCGGCAGTGCGAGCGCGGCGGGCACCGAGGTCGTCGGCCGGCGGCGGGCCTGCTCGGCCACGCGCAGCTGGCGCGCGTCGACCTCGCCCTGCGACGGCTTGCGGCGACGGGTCTGGCCGTGGCCGCCCGCGGCGCCGTAGCCCACGAGCACGGCGCCCGAGCCGGAGTCGGCCGACGAACCCGACACCGACGGCGCCGAGGTCGACGGAGCCGTCGGCGCGGCGGACTGCACGGAGCCCGTGCTGCCGGACGCGGCCACCTCGTCGGCCGAGGGCGCAGGAGGTGCGGGCGGGGCAGCAGGGGCGGGCGCGGACTGGCGAGCGCGCTGCTCGGAGAGCGCCGCCTCCTCCTGCGCGATGATCTGGGCGGTGCGGGCCAGCGCGCCCGACTCGCCGGACGCGGCCTCGGCGGCCCGGTCGGACGGCGTGGCCGGCCCGGTGCCGTCGGCGATGGTGATGATCGGCGTGCCGACGTCGACGGTCTCGCCGCTGGCGACGAGCACGCTCTCGACGACGCCCGCGTAGGGCGAGGGCAGCTCGACGAGCGACTTGGCGGTCTCGATCTCGACCAGCACCTGGTTGATCTGGACGGTGTCGCCGGGGGCGACCTTCCACTCGACGATCTCGGCCTCGGTCAGGCCCTCGCCGACGTCGGGAAGGGAGAACTCACTGGTCACGGAGGTGTTCCTCTCAGTACGCGAGAGCGCGGTCGACGGCCTCGAGCACGCGGTCCGCGTCGGGCAGGTAGAGGGTCTCGAGCTTGGCGGGCGGGAAGGGCGTGTCGAACCCGCTCACGCGCAGCACCGGGGCCTCGAGCGAGTAGAACGCCTTCTCGGCGACCGTCGCGGCGATCTCGGAGCCGACGCTGACGAAGCCGGGGGCCTCCTGGGCGACGACGAGGCGGCCGGTCTTGCGGACCGACTCGAGGATCGGCGCCCAGTCGATCGGCGACAGCGACCGCAGGTCGACGACCTCGGCCGAGATCCCCTCGGCGGCCGCGATCTCGGCGGCCTGCAACAGCACGCTGACCATGGCGCCGTGGCCGAGCAGGGTGACCTCGGTGCCCGTGCGGACGACGCGGCTGGCGTGCAGCGGAGCGTGCGGCTCGGCGAGGTCGACCTCGCCCTTGGGCCAGTAGCGGCTCTTGGGCTCGAAGAACATGACCGGGTCGTTCGACGCGATCGCCTCCTGGATCATCCAGTAGGCGTCGTGCGGCGTGCTCGGGCTGACGACGCGCAGGCCGGCCGTGTGCGCGAAGTAGGCCTCGGGGCTCTCCTGGTGGTGCTCGACGGCACCGATGTGCCCGCCGTAGGGCACCCGGATGACGACGGGCATCGTGACCGAGCCCTCGTGGCGGTTGGTCATCTTGGCGAGCTGCGACACGATCTGGTCGAAGCCCGGGTAGATGAACCCGTCGAACTGGATCTCGACGACAGGGCGGAAGCCGGCCATCGCGAGGCCGATCGCGCTGCCGACGATGCCCGACTCGGCGAGGGGCGTGTCGATGACCCTGTTCTCGCCGAACTCGGCCTGCAGCCCCTCGGTGACGCGGAAGACGCCGCCGAGCGTGCCGATGTCCTCGCCCATGAGCAGCACGCGCGGGTCGTCGGCCATGGCGCGGCGGAGGCCGGCGTTGATCGCCTTGCCGAGCGGCATGGTCTCGAGGGAGGCGCGGGTCGGCTCGTCGACGCCGGCGCTGCCCTGCGGACCGGCGGCCGGTGCGGCGGCAGCGGTGGTGGTCGTCACGTCGCTCATGCGCGTCCTCCTGCGGAGTCGGAGCCGGCGTCGCCGCCGAGGCCCTGTTCGTAGTGGGTGAGCCACTCGTGCTGCTCGCGCATGACGGGGTGCGGCTCGCTGTAGACGTGCTCGAACATCAGCGACGGGTCGGGCGCGGGCAGCGACGTCGTGCGGGTGCGGACGTCGTGGCCCAGGTCGTCGCCCTCGGCCTCGAGCCCGGCGAAGAACGCGTCGCCCTCGCCGCGCGACCGGAGGAACGCCGCGAAGCGGTCGATCGGGTCGCGGGCGATCCAGCCTTGCAGCTCGTCGTCGGTGCGGTACTTGCTCGGGTCGTCGGACGAGGTGTGCGCGCCGATGCGGTACGTCATCGCCTCGATGAACCGGGGGCCGGAGCCCGAGCGCGCGGCGTCGAGGTCGCGGCGGCTGACGGCGTAGCTCGCGAGCACGTCGTTGCCGTCGATCTGGGTCGCGGGCAGGCCGAAGCCCGCGGCGCGGTCGACGAGCGGCGTGCGCGACTGGCGCGAGACCGGCACGCTGATCGCCCACTGGTTGTTCTGCAGGAAGAACAGCTCGGGCGTCTGGAAGCTGGTCGCGAAGACCATCGCCTCGCTGACGTCGCCCTGGCTGGTCGCGCCGTCGCCGAAGAAGGTGACGACGGCCTGGTCGACCTCGGGGTCGCCCGTGCCGCTCTTGCCGTCGAGGCCGAGGCCCATCGCGTAGCCCGTGGCGTGCAGCGTCTGCGAGCCGATCACGAGCGTGTACACGTGGAAGTTCTGGTGCTCGGCGGGCACCCAGCCGCCGTGGGTGTGGCCGCGCAGCAGGCGCAGGATGTCGACCGGGTCGACGCCGCGGGCGAGGGCGACCGCGTGCTCGCGGTACGACGGGAACAGGTGGTCCTGCGGGCGGGTGGCGTGCGCCAGGCCGACCTGGGCGCCCTCCTGGCCGTGGCTCGGCACCCACAGGGCGAGCTGGCCCTGGCGGGCGAGGGCGGCGGCCTCGCGGTCGAAGCGACGCGTCAGCACCATGTCGCGGTGCATCGCGCGCAGCTGGTCGTCGCTCAGCGCGTCGACCCAGGGCAGGAACTCGGCCGTGTCGTCGGTGCGGACCAGCTCGCCGGCGGGCGTCAGCAGCTGGACCGTGCCGGGGCGCCGGCTCGTTTCGCTCGGGGACATGCGCACCAACCTACTAGGGCACGCATGCCCTCACACGGATGTGTTCCCCAGCACTTCCTGCGCCGCCCGCAGCACCCGCTCGACCGACTCCGGCTCGCCGATCGTGACGCGGAGGCCCTCGGGCGCGAACGCCCGGACGACCAGCCCGTGGGTCTCGAACACCTCGGCCGCGTGGGCCGTGTGCTCGCCGGTCGGCAGCCAGACGAAGTTGCCCTGGGCGAGCGGCGGCTCCCAGCCCTGGTCGACGAGGGCGCGCCAGACCTGGTCGCGCAGGACCGCGATCCGGTCCACCCGCGCGAGCAGCTCCTCCTCGTGTGCCAGCGACGCCAGCGCGGCGGCCTGGCCCTGCGCGGTCACGGCCAGCGGGATCGCCGTCGAGCGCGCGGCGTCGAGCACCGAGGAGGCGCCGATCGCGTACCCGACGCGGAGCGCCGCCAGGCCGTGCGCCTTCGAGAACGTGCGCAGCACGACGAGGTTCGGGTGCCGCTCGGTGAGCGACGGGCCGTCGACGGCGTGCTCGTCGGTGACGAACTCGGCGTAGGCCTCGTCGAGCACGACCAGGAGGTCGTCGGGGACGGCCGACATGAACTGCTCGAACTCGGTCGTCGTGACGACCGTGCCGGTGGGGTTGTTGGGCGAGCAGACGATCACCAGGCGGGTGCGCTCGCCGACGGCCGCGGCCATCGCGGCGAGGTCGTGGCTGCCGTCCTCGCGGAGGGGCACCTGCACACTGGTCGCGCCGCTGACGGTGACCAGCCCGGGGTAGGCCTCGAACGAGCGCCAGGCGTAGACGACCTCGTCGCCCGGGGCCGCGGCGGCGAGCACGAGCTGCTGCAGCAGCGAGACGCTGCCGGCGCCCACGTGCACCTCGTCGGTGGTGACGCCGAACTTGTCGGCGAGGGCGGCGCGCAGGCCCGCGGCCGTCGCGTCGGGGTAGCGGTTGACCGCGACGGCGTCGCGGAGCGCGTCGACGACGGCGGGCAGCGGCTCGAACGGGTTCTCGTTCGACGACAGCTTGAACGCGTCGGGGGCGGCCTGCTCCCCCTGGCGGTAGGCGGGCAGGGCGGCGATCTCGGGACGGAGCCTGACGGGAGCGTTCACCCGGCCACCTTAGGGCGGCATGATGGACCCATGCGATTCCTCGTGCGGCTGCTGATCAACGCCCTCGCCCTCTGGGCGACCACGTTCGTCGTCGGGGGAGTGCGCGTGGACGCCTACGGCGACGGCGGCACGACCGAGACCGTGCTGACCTACCTGCTCGTCGCGCTCATCTTCGGCATCGTCAACGGGGTCGTCGGCACGGTCATCCGCGTCGTGGCGTTCCCCCTCTACGTGCTGACCCTCGGGCTGCTCTCGCTGATCGTCAACGGGCTGCTCCTCGGCATCGTCGCCTGGATCTCGGGGCAGATCGGCTTCGGCCTCGTCGTCGACGGCTTCTGGTGGGGCGTGCTCGGCGCGCTCGTCCTCGCGGTCGTCGCCTGGCTGATCGGGATCGTGATCCGCCCGATCGTCGAGCCGAGCGACCGCCGGCGGTGAGCCGCCTCAGCGTCGTCTTCGTCTGCACCGGCAACATCTGCCGGTCGCCTATGGCCGAGGTGGTCCTGCGCGAGGTCGCCCGCCGGGCCGGCCATGCCGACTCGCTCGACGTGTCGTCGTCGGGTACGGGCGACTGGCACGTCGGCGAGGGGGCCGATCCGCGCACCGTCGAGGCGCTGCGGGCCCGTGGCTACGATGGCTCCCGGCACCGCGCCTCCCAGTTCTCGACCGCCGACTTCGCTCGTCACGACCTCGTGGTCGCGCTCGACCGGGGGCACGAACGTGTGCTCCGGGCGTGGGCCGAGAACGAGTCGGACCGCTCGAAGGTGCAGCTGCTCATGTCGTTCGACCCCCGGGGCGCGGCGCAGGGCGGCTCCGACGTGCCCGACCCCTACTACTCGGACCCGGCCATGTTCGACGACGTGCTCGCCATGGTCGAGCGAGCCTGCACCGCCCTCTTCCGCCAGATCGAACCCGCACTCCGCAAGGGACCCTCATGACGTTGCCCCCTCAGCCCCTCAGCCCGCTCGACGGCCGCTACCGCGCCTCCGTGGGGCAGCTCGGCGACCACCTCAGCGAGGCGGGCCTGAACCGCGCCCGCGTGCACGTCGAGGTCGAGTGGCTGATCGCCCAGACCGACCGCGGCGCGTTCGGCGCCGAGGCGCTCACGGCCGACCAGAAGGAGGCTCTGCGAGCGGTCGTCACCGACTTCGGGCAGCCCGCGATCGACGAGCTCGCCGGGCTCGAGGCCACGACCCGTCACGACGTCAAGGCGGTCGAGTACTGGGTCCGCGCCCGCCTGTCCGAGCTGGGCCTCGACCCGATCGCCGAGCTCACGCACTTCGCCTGCACGAGCGAGGACATCAACAACCTCTCGTACGCGGTGACCGTCAAGGCCGCCGTCGCCGAGGTCTGGCTGCCGGCGCTCGACGCCGTCGTCGACGCCCTGTCGACCTGGGCCACGGACGCCCGCGACGTGCCGATGCTCGCGCACACGCACGGCCAGCCCGCGACCCCGACGACCGTCGGCAAGGAGTTCGCGGTCTTCGTGCACCGCCTCCAGCGCCTCCGTGCCCAGGTGGCCGGCACCGAGTACCTCGGCAAGTTCAGCGGCGCCACCGGCACGTTCTCGGCGCACGTCGTCGCCGACCCGTCGGCCGACTGGCCCGAGATCTCGCGGTCCTTCGTCGAGGACGCCCTGGGCCTCAGCTGGAACCCGCTCACGACCCAGATCGAGTCGCACGACTGGCAGGCCGAGCTCTACTCGCGCATCGCCCACGTCAACCGCGTGCTGCACAACCTCGCGACCGACATCTGGTCGTACATCTCGATGGGCTACTTCACGCAGATCCCGCAGGCGGGCGCCACCGGGTCGTCGACGATGCCGCACAAGATCAACCCGATCAAGTTCGAGAACGCCGAGGCCAACCTCGAGCTCTCGTGTGCCCTGCTCGACTCGCTCGCGGCGACCCTGGTCACCTCACGCCAGCAGCGCGACCTCACCGACTCGTCGGCCCAGCGCAACATCGGCGTCGCCCTCGGCCACTCGGTGCTCGCGCTCGACAACCTGCGTCGCGGGCTCGGCGAGATCGCCGTCGGCACCGCTGCCCTCGAGGCCGACCTCGACGGCAACTGGGAGGTGCTCGGCGAGGCGATCCAGACGGTGATCCGTGCCGAGGTCGTCGCCGGGCGCTCGTCGATCGCCGACCCCTACGCGATGCTCAAGGAGCTCACCCGGGGCAAGCGCGTCTCGCAGGCCGACCTCGTCGCCTTCGTCGAGGGGCTCGACATCGGCGCCGACGCGAAGGCCCGCCTCGTGGCGCTCACCCCCGCGACCTACACGGGCCTCGCCTCGGACCTCGTCGGCCGCCTGAGCTAGCCGCGGCGCGCGCGACAGGCCGCGCGCAGGTCGCGCCGCGCCGCGGGCTGCGGGATGCGTGCAGGTCGCGCGGCGCCGCGCCGCGGGCAGCACGCAGAGCGCCGGACGCGGCGGGCCGGGCGCGGAGCGCCGCGATCCCCGCCCGTCGCGACGCGATGGTCCCTCGCGAACCCGCCCGCTCCCTGTCGCTCTCAAATTTGAGAGTGATCCGGCAGTCGGCGGGCCGCGTGCCCACCGTTCCCGCGAGCCGTCGCGCGGCTCGCTCGCGCTTTGGGATCACTATCCGCAACGGCCTCGGACCGCGCCGCGTGCGGGCGAGCAAGGCGCGAGTGATCCGCGCGTACGGGAGCCGGATACGCAGGATCCCGGCGGCCCTGAGACGAATCCCTCTCAAATTACGAGGTGAGGGCAGCGAGGCGCCGGGTCGGGCGGAGCAGCGGGCCCGGGTCAGTGGCCCTTGGGGCGGTCCGACTCGTCGATCTCGTGGCGCTCGTCCTCGTTGGGCTTCGCCGCGAGGGCCAGCATCGCGATCACGACCAGGGCGACGATGAAGGCGATGCAGAGGAAGATGAGCGCGAGCTCGAGCTCACGGGTGGTCATCAGCACGACGAGTCCGACGAAGACGGCGAACACGCCGCTGAGGCCCAGGAACTCGGCGGGACGGACGCGCTCGCGCCAGCTGGGTGTGGTCATGCGTGCTGTCCCTCGTCCGATGTCGGGTCGATGCTGCTGTCAGTGGTCGTGCTCGTGCGGCGGCCGGCCGGCCCCGCGTCGGTCCGTCCTGCGGCGTCGTGTCCTGCGGTGCTGTGGCCCGCGCCGCCGTGTCCTGCGGCGTCGTGTCCTGCGGCGCCGTGACCCGCGTCCGTCTGCCACCGCAGCGACAGCCCGGCGATAACCAGGAACACCCCGACGACCGCCGCCCAGGCGCCGAGGACCCCCACCAGCACCGTGGACGAGGTGAGCTCGCCCTCGATCTGCTCGACGCCACCGAGCGGCTGGGCGTAGTCGAGCGGCACCACCAGGAACACGACGCCCAGCGCCAGCGTGAGCACCCCGACGCTGATCCAGTCGCGGGCGAGCGGCGAGCGGCCGCGGCGACGCAGGCCGGCGACGAGCTCGAGGGCCCCGGCGACGAGCGCCCAGCCCGACACGAGCGCGACGAAGAACGCGAGCCCGGCCGAGGAGGCGGCGAGGGCGACCGCACCGGCGACGACGGTCGTCACGCCCTGGACGACCTGCAGCGTGCGGCTGCTGCGATCGTCGAGGCGCAGCAGCACGCCGACGGCGAGCAGCAGCCCGCCCACCAGGGCGGCGACGCCGAACGACACGAGCCCGACGAACGGCGAGTGGTCACGCGAGAAGGTCACGACGGCGGCCGTCACGAGGAGGGGCACCGCACGCACCAGGGGCACGGGCCAGTACGACGAGGAAGCCGCCGAGGAGCCAGCCGAGGAGGCGCGGCCCCGGTCGGCCGTGTCGCCGCCGGACGGCACGGGGGGCACGGAGGCAGACGGCACGGTACTTCTTCCTGGGCGGGGCGGACCCGACGAGTTTACCGCCCCCTCCTGGCAGGTCCCGCGCGGGACGGCGAGGGTCGCTCGCCGTCGAGCGAGGGCCGTCAGCGAGAACGACAGCGAAGGCCGCGACGAGGCCCGCGAGAACGCCCGCGACGACGCCCGCTGCCTCCCGCGCGCGCCCGCGCGCGCGCCCGCGCGCGCGTCCGCGCCCCCGCCCGCGCGACCGTCCGGTCCACCTGTGCATCCGCCCGGCATCGCTGTGCATCGCCGCGTGCGCTGGCGCTGACCCCGACCGTGCCCCTAGCGTCAGAGGCATCTGGGGCGCACCGCTCACCTCCACGGCTGGGAAGTCGACACACCCGCGGGAGCTCCATGTCCGTCATCGCACCCCCCACCGGCGCCTCCGGCCCGGTCTCGTCCGGCTTCCGGCCGACCGTCGCCGGTCGTGCCAGCAAGCCGACCAGCACCTACTCGGCCCTGCTCGCCAGCGTGCGCGAGGCGGGCCTGCTCCGCCGCCGCACCGGCTTCTACGTCACGGTCTTCGTCATCCTCGTGGCCTGCCTCGGCGGCGCCGCGACCGGCTTCGTCCTGCTCGGCTCCAGCTGGTTCCAGCTGCTCATCGCCGCGGCCCTCGGCGTCATCCTCACGCAGTTCGCGTTCCTCACCCACGAGGCCGCGCACCGCCAGGTCTTCGACTCGGGCACGCGCAACGACAAGGTCGGCCGCGTGCTCGCCGCCGGCGTCGTCGGCATGAGCTACGCGTGGTGGATGTCGAAGCACACCCGGCACCACGCCAACCCGAACACCAAGGGCAAAGATCCGGACATCGCGTTCGACACGGTCTCGTTCCTCGAGGAGGACGCGGCGAAGCAGACCGGCCTCATGAAGCACCTGACGCGTCGTCAGGGGTACTTCTTCTTCCCGCTGCTGCTCGGCGAGGGCGTCAACCTGCACGTGCACTCGTTCAAGGTGCTGCTCACGAAGGAGAAGATCGAGGGCCGAGCGCTCGAGATCACGCTGATCGCCACGCGCATGGTGCTCTACTTCGGCGCCGTCTTCTTCTTCCTGCCCGTCGGGATGGCCTTCGCCTTCATCGGCGTGCAGATGGCCGTCTTCGGCCTCTACATGGGCTCGTCGTTCGCGCCGAACCACAAGGGAATGCCGATCATCCCCGAGGGCGCCAAGGTCGACTTCCTCAGCAAGCAGGTGCTCACCTCGCGCAACATCACGGGTCGCTTCTCGACCGCGTTCATGGGCGGCCTGAACTACCAGATCGAGCACCACCTCTTCCCGAGCATGGCGAGGCCGCACCTGCGTGCCGCGTCGAAGCTGGTCAAGGCGCACTGCGCCGCGCACGAGATCCCCTACCAGGAGACGACGGCCGTCAAGTCGTACGGCATCGTCATCCGCTACCTGAACCGCGTCGGCCTCGCCGCGGGCGGCGACCCCTTCGACTGCCCGGCAGCGGCACAGCTCCGCCCCCGCTGAGCGGCGTCCGGTCCTGAGAGTGACGGCGCCTGTCCCCTCGGGGGCAGGCGCCGTCGCGCTGTCCGGCTCGGAAGCTAGCCCTGCGGCGTCGGCCAGGCCTCGAGCTGCCAGCCGAGCCACGGGCTGAACGCGAACGGCGTCGCGGCGACCGCGTCGCGCAGCGCCGCGGGGTCGGTCCAGGCCCATTCGGCCACCTCGTCCGGAGACGGGTCGGGCACGCCCACCGCGCGGGCGGTGAACACCGGGCAGATCTCGTTCTCGACCACGCCGGAGGCGTCGGTCGCGAGGTACCGGAAGTCCGGCAGCACGCTGGTCACGTCGGTGACCTCGATGCCGAGCTCCTGCGACGCGCGCCGGGCCACCGCCTCCTCGGGGGTCTCGCCCGGTGCGGGGTGGCCGCAGAAGGAGTTGGTCCAGACGCCGGGCCAGGTCTTCTTCGAGAGGGCGCGGCGGGTGACGAGCACGCGGCCGCGGTCGTCGAGCACGTGGCAGCTGAAGGCGAGGTGCAGCGGCGTCGTCGCCGTGTGCACCGTGGCCTTGAGGTGCGTGCCGCAGGGCTCGCCAGCCTCGTCGAGCAGTACCACGAGCTCGTCGCCGCCGCCCGCGACGGGGCTGCGGAGCGCCTGGGGATGCACGGAGGTCTCGGGTGTCATGAGAGGTAGTCTGCCCTGGTGAGCGGTGAACACCAGCGTGCGGGGACGCACGACCGGCAGGGCCGCGTCGACGGCGACCTCGTCGATCGTGAGGCGCGGGACCAGTCCCGGGTCGACGCCGTCCTCGACGACTTCTTCCGGCTGGCCAAGCGCCGGGCCGAGTCGGTCGGCTACCGCTACGTCGACCTCTGGAAGGTCCTCGAGCGCAACACGAGCGGTGGCAAGCGCTTCCGCCCTCGCATGGTCTTCACCACGTACACGGCCCTCGGCGGCCGCGACGACGAGGCCGCGGCCCGCGTCGGCGCCGCCTTCGAGCTGCTGCACACCGCGCTGATCGTCCACGACGACGTGATCGACCGCGACTTCTCGCGCCGCGGCATCCCCAACGTCAGCGGCAGCTACCGCGACGAGGCGACCACGGCGGGCATCCCCACGCCGACCGCCGAGCACCGCGGCATGTCGGCCGCGGTCATCGCCGGCGACCTCGCGCTGACGGGTGCGAGCCGCCTCCTGCTGCAGGTGCCCTGCGACGGCCCGGTCCAGGCGCGCCTCCTCGACCTGCTCGACGAGGCCGTGTTCGTCAGCGCCGGCGGCGAGATGATCGACGTCGAGCTCTCGCTCTCGGACGACCTGCCGACCGTCGACGAGATCCTCGACATGGAGCGCGCGAAGACCGCCGTCTACTCGTTCGAGGCGCCGCTGCAGGCCGGCGCCGTGCTGGCCGAGGCGCCGGAGGCGGTGGTCAGGGCCCTGGGCGAGTTCGGCCGCGAGGTCGGGGTCGCGTACCAGGTCGTCGACGACCTGCTCGGCGTCTTCGGCACGCAGTCCGACACCGGCAAGACCACGCTCGGCGACCTCCGCGAGGGCAAGCGCACGGTGCTCGTCGCGCACGCGGCCACGACCAGCGACTGGTTCGGCATCCGCCCCTTCATCGGCAAGGCCGACCTGTCCGAGGCCGAGGCCGAGGTCGTGCGCGGCCGCCTCGAGGCCTGCGGCGCCCGGCGCTTCGCCGAGCAGCTCGTCGAGGACCATGCTCGACGCGCGCTCGAGGTGCTCGACGGGCCCGACGTCGGCGAGGCCCTGCGCGACGCGCTTGCCCCCCTCGTCCAGGTCGTGCTGGAGCGCGTGCGGTGACCGGTCTCTCGCTCTACGACGCGACCGCCGACGGCACCGCGTCCGGCGTCATCCGCCGCTACTCGACCTCGTTCGGGCTCGCCTCGCGGCTGCTCGGCCCCGCCGTGCGCCAGCACGTCGAGAACGTCTACGCGCTCGTGCGGGTCGCCGACGAGGTCGTCGACGGGCCGGCCACGGAGGCGGGCCTGACGGCCGACGAGTCGCGTCGCTGCCTCGATGAGCTGGAGGCCGAGACCGAGCGGGCGATGGCCCAGGGGTTCAGCGCCAACCTCGTCGTCCACGCCTTCGCCCGCACCGCACGGGCGACCGGCTTCGGCCCCGAGCTGACCCGCCCGTTCTTCGAGTCGATGCGCGCCGACCTGAGCGCGAGCGAGCACGACCAGGAGTCGTTCGACCGGTACGTGCACGGCTCGGCCGAGGTCGTCGGGCTGATGTGCCTGCGCGCGTTCCTCACCGGCCACAGCTACCCGGAGTCGACGCGGGCGCTGCTCGACGAGGGCGCCACGCGGCTCGGGGCGGCCTTCCAGAAGGTGAACTTCCTCCGCGACCTCGCGGCCGACTTCGAGCACCTCGGCCGCAGCTACTTCCCCGGCGTCGACGTGACGACCTTCGACGAGGCCACGAAGCGGCGCCTCGTCGCCGACATCGACGACGACCTGCGCGTCTCGGGCGAGGTGATCCCCGTGCTGCCCGCCTCGTCGCGCCGCGCGGTGGCGCTCGCCCACGGGCTGTTCGCCGAGCTGAACCGGCGTCTCGAGGCGACCCCCGCCTCCTCGCTCGTCCGGGCGCGCGTCCGCGTGCCCGACCCCGTCAAGGTGCGGATCGCGCTGCAGGCCACGGCCGGCCGCGTCGCCTCCGTCCCCGACCACCGACCCCCACCTCCTGGAGCCTCCCTGTGACGACCCCCTGGCTGAAGCGCGCCGTCGGCGACACGAGCGTCGAGCGGCACGGCCGCCGGGTCGTCGTGATCGGCGGCGGCATCTCCGGCCTGGCCAGCGCGGCGCTGCTCGCCCGTGAGGGCCACGACGTCACCGTGCTCGAGAAGAACGAGCAGGTCGGCGGTCGCGCCGGCAGCTGGGAGCAGGACGGCTTCCGCTTCGACCTCGGCCCGAGCTGGTACCTGATGCCCGAGGTGTTCGACCACTTCTTCCGTCTGATGGGCACGTCCGCCGACGAGCAGCTCGACCTGGTGCCGCTCGACCCCGGCTACCGCGTGCTCTTCGAGCCCGGCGCCGACGGCACCCGCGAGGAGCCGATCGTCGTGCCGCGCGGCCTCGAGGAGAACATCGCGCTGTTCGACGGCATCGAGCCCGGCAGCGGCGACCGCATGCGCGGCTACCTGCGGTCGGCGCGCGACACCTACGAGCTCGCCAAGCAGCGGTTCCTCTACACGAGCTTCGAGACCGTCGGCCCGCTGCTGCGCGGCGACGTCGTCGTCCGGCTGCCGAAGCTCGGCCGCCTGCTGCTGCAGGACCTGGACGCGTTCGCCTCGAGGGCCGTCAAGGAGCCGCGCCTGCGGCAGATCCTCGGCTACCCGGCCGTGTTCCTCGGGTCGTCGCCGTTCGCGACCCCGAGCATGTACCACCTGATGAGCACGCTCGACCTCGACGACGGCGTGCTCTACCCGCAGGGCGGCCTGACGACGGTCATCCAGCGCATCGCGGCGGTGGCCGAGGAGGCGGGTGTCCGGATCGTCACGGAGGCGCCCGTCACCCGGGTCCTCACGTCGCCCGGGCCCGGACGCTCCGCCGTCGTGCGCGGCGTCGAGCACGGCGACGCCGAGGGCGGGCACCACGTGCTCGAGGCCGACGTGGTCGTCGGGGCGGCCGACCTCGAGCACCTCGAGACGCAGCTGCTGCCCGAGGGCCTGCGCACCTACGACTCCGACTACTGGGCCATCCGCGACCCGGGGCCGAGCGCCCTGCTGCTGTACCTGGGCGTCGAGGGCGAGGTGCCCGAGCTCGAGCACCACACGCTGTTCTTCGCGCGCGACTGGCACGAGAACTTCGACCGCATCTTCGGCGACGACAAGCGGATCCCCGACCCGCCGTCGCTCTACGTCTGCAAGCCGAGCACGGTCGACCCCTCGACGGCGCCCGCCGGGCACACGAACCTCTTCGTGCTCGTGCCGCTGCCCGCCGATCCGTCCCTCGGCCGCGGCGACGTCGGCGGCGACGGCGACCCGCTGATCGAGCGGCTCGCCGACCAGGTGATCGAGCAGATCGCCGACTGGGCCGACATCCCCGACCTCGCGTCGCGCGTCGTGCTGCGCCGCACCCGCGGCCCGCGCGACTTCGTCGACGACGTCAACGCGTGGAGCGGCAGCATGCTCGGCCCGGCGCACACGCTCTCGCAGAGCGCGATGTTCCGTGCCGGCAACACCTCCGAGCACGTGCAGGGCCTCTTCTACGCCGGCGGCTCGGTGCGCCCGGGGATCGGCCTGCCGATGTGCCTGATCAGCGCCGAGATCCTGCTCAAGAACATGCGCGGCGACACGAGCACGGGGCCGGTGGCCGAGCCGGCCGCCGGCGCAGCTACGGTCACGGGCTCGGGGGTCGGCTCGGGCTCCGGGGTCGCGCCCGGCGCGAGCGGCGACGCCTGATGGGCTTCGCGTACCTCGTCGCCCTGCTGATCTCGATCTTCGGCATGGCGATGCTCGACCGGCGCTTCGGCCTGTTCTTCTGGCGAGACGGCTGGCGGGCGTTCGTCACGCTGCTCGTCGGCGTCGTGTTCTTCCTCATCTGGGACATCGTCGGCATCGACGCGGGCGTCTTCTTCCGTGGCGAGACGTCGTTCATGACGGGCGTGCAGCTCGCGCCCGAGCTGCCCCTCGAGGAGGTCTTCTTCCTCGTGCTGCTCTGCTGGCTCACGATGAACCTGCTCGCCGGCTCGCGCCTCGTGCTCGACGCGGTGGAGCGCCGTCGGGCCGCGTCGGCCGCCCTCTCGACGGGCGGTGACCGCGCGTGACGTACTGGGCGATCAACGCGGTCTTCCTCGGGCTCGTGGCCGTGACGGCGGGTGCCGCACTGCTGTTGCGCTGGGCGCGCACCCGGTCGACCCGCGCCTCCTCGACCCACGGCTCGCTCGCCGCCGTCGTGCGCGCCGCCGGGCTCTCGACCGCGGTGCTGCTGGTGATGACCGCCGTCTTCGACAACGTCATGATCGGCGTCGGGCTCGTCGGCTACGACGAGTCGCGCATCAGCGGCGCCTTCGTCGGCATCGCCCCGCTCGAGGACTTCGCCTACGCGGTCGCGGCGCTCGTGCTGCTGCCGAGCGTGTGGACCCTGCTCGGGTCGCGGAGCGAGACGGAGGCCGCGAAGGCCGCGGGGGAGTCGCGTCGCGCCGGCAGCGGGAGCGTGAGCGGCCCCGACGCCAGCACGGCGGACGCCGAGGAGGCGCGGTGACCGCGACCCTGAAGGCCCTGTTCTGGTCCTCCCGGCCCCTCAGCTGGATCAACACGGCGTTCCCGTTCGCGGCGGCGTACGTCCTCACCGCGGCCAGCACGCCGAGCCCGGACGCCGACGCGGGCGGCGCCTACGTCTCGCAGTCGGTCGCCGACGCCGTCGCCGACGGGTCGGCCGCGGTGGTCGTCCTCACCGGGCCGGCCCCTGCCTTCGACTTCTCGCAGGTGGACTGGCTCGTCGCGGTCGTCGGCATCCTGTTCTTCCTCGTGCCCTACAACCTCGCGATGTACGGCATCAACGACGTCTTCGACTACGAGAGCGACCTGCGGAACCCGCGCAAGGGCGGGGTCGAGGGCGCCCTGCTCGACCGGAGCATGCACCGCACGACGCTCTGGGCGGCCGTGCTCACCTGCGTGCCGTTCGTGCTGTTCCTCGTCGCGGTGGGCAGCCCGCTCAGCTGGCTGGTGCTCGCCGTGAGCCTGTTCGCGGTCGTCGCCTACTCGGCGAAGGGGCTGCGCTTCAAGGAGCGCCCGTTCGTCGACTCCGTCACGTCGAGCACGCACTTCGTCAGCCCGGCCGTCTACGGCCTCGTGCTCGCGGGGGCCACCTTCACGCCGGCGCTCTGGGCGCTGCTGGGGGCGTTCTTCCTGTGGGGAGCAGCGAGCCACGCCTTCGGTGCCGTGCAGGACGTCATCGCCGACCGCGAGGGCGGCATCGCCTCGATCGCCACCGTGATCGGCGCCCGGACCACGGTCCGGCTCGCCGTCGTCGCCTACCTGCTCGCGGGCATCCTGCTCACCTTCACCGACGCACCCGGGCCGTTCGCGGCGATCATCCCCGTGGCCTACGCCCTGAACTGCGCGCCCTGGTGGAACATCACCGACGCCGAGGCGGAGGGCGCGAACAAGGGCTGGAAGCGGTTCCTCTGGCTCAACTTCGTGTCGGGGTTCGTCGCGACGATGCTGATGATCGGATGGGTCGCGCTGGCGTAGCCGGCGCCGCCTCCTCGGCCGCCCAGGTCCCCAGCGGAGGGTCAGCCGCCGAGGTTGCCGACGGCCCGCCGCAGCACGCGGAGCGCCGTCGCGCGGTCGTCGGGGCTGACGCCCGCGAAGGCGTCCGCGCCGATGCCGAGCACCACGTCGCGCAGCTTCGCGTGCGCCACCGCGCCCCGCTCGGTCAGCCAGTGACGGCTGGCGCCGAGGGCGTCGGTATCGACCGCCACCCAGCCGCTCTCGACGAGCTCGCCGAGGTCGTCGACCAGCGACTGGTCGTCGTCGGCCGGCCCCTCCGACGACGCGGTCGAGCCGCTCGCAGCCGCGAGGGACTCGTCGGCGCCAGGCTGGACGCCGCGCTCGAGGGCCTCGAGCACCTGCCACTGACGGCGCGTCACGCCGTGCTCGTCCAGCGCCTCGGCGAACCGCTGGTCGAGCAGCCGCTCGACCCGGGTCAGCCACCAGCCGACCGGCCTGTCGTCGGCACTCTCGTCGTCGCGCGTCGGCTGGTCGTCCTCGGCCCCGGGCGCAGCCGTGCGCGGGTCGTCGTCGGAGCTCCGTCGGTCCATGCGCGGCATCGTACGCCCGACGTTCACCTTGTCGAAAGGTGCGCGCCCTAGCGTCCGCAGGGTGAGCTCGCGCGCGCCCCGGACCACCGCCTCCTCGTCCCGGCGTTCCCCGGGGACCACGCCCGGTCCCGACGGGGGCGGCGGCTCCGCCGCCCGTCTCCGCGACGGCGTGCGGCACCTGCGCGGGGTCTGGAGCGTGTTCCGTCAGCAGCCCCGCGCGATCTGGTGGACCTTCGTCGCCCTGCACGCCGCCGTCTTCGTCGCCCTGACGCCGCTGATGCTCCGAGGAGGCGCGGAGGGCGACCTGCCCCTGTACCGCACCTGGGCCACCGGCGCCCTCAGCGAGGGCCGCTGGCCCGTCATGGACTTCGCCTGGGTCTACCCGGCCGGCGCGCTGCTGCCCGTCGTGCTGCCGAACGTCCTGGGGGAGTCGCTCTACCAGCTCGTCTGGCTCCTCCTCGTGACGGCCGCGAACGCCGCGTCGCTCTGGCTGCTCACCGACCGCGGGCGCCGCACGGTCGACGCCCCGGCGGCGTGGTGGTGGCTGCTCGTGCTGTTCCTGCTGAGCCCGGTGGCGTTCCTCCGGCTCGAGGCCTTCAGCGCGCCTGCCGTGGTCGCGGCCCTCCTCCTGCTCGGCACGCGGCCCCGGGTGGCCGGCGCACTGCTGGCCGTGGCGACGTGGGTCAAGGTCTGGCCGGCGGCCGTCATCGCGGCCGTCGTGGTCGCGAGCCGGGGACGCGCGACGGTCGTGCGGGCGTGCCTCTGGGTGACGCTCGTCGTCGTCGCGGTGGTCGCCGTCGGCGGGGGCCTGGCGTCGGTCGACAGCTTCGTCACGATGCAGTCGGACCGGGCGCTGCAGCTCGAGGCGCCGCTCGCGACCCCGTGGCTGTGGATGGCGATGCTGGGGGTGCCGGGCGCCTCCGTGTACGAGAACGTCGGGCTCGCAACCCGCGAGGTGATGGGGCCGGGCGACACCTGGGCGG
The DNA here is from genome assembly GCF_003751515.1 of Frigoribacterium sp. PhB107. NCBI lineage: Bacteria > Bacillati > Actinomycetota > Actinomycetes > Micrococcales > Microbacteriaceae > Frigoribacterium > Frigoribacterium sp. PhB107. The sequence goes on from NZ_RJKU01000003.1 coordinate 176,094, forward strand.
TGCACGGCAGCACGCAGGCGATGGGCGTCGTGATGGTCGTGCTCGTCGGGCTGCTGGCGGTCGCGGCGGCCGGGCGCGCCCGGGCCGGGCGTGCGGGCGCTGCGCCTGAGGGTGTCGGGAGCGCGGGGGCCGGGCCTGCGGGGGCCGAGCCTGCGGGGGCCGGGCCTGCGGGGGCCGGGCCTGCGGGGGCCGACGGGGCCGCCCTCGCCGGGCACGAGTCCCGCCTCGTCCTGCTCGGGGCCCTGACCCTGGCGATCACGCTGATCGTCTTCAACAAGGTCGGGTCGCCCCAGTACGTCCTGTGGATCGCGCCGGTCGTCGCGGCGGGCCTGTGGGCGGACGCCGCCGCGTTCCGCGCCCCGGCGAGGATCGTGGCGTGGGCAGCCGGGCTGACGACGCTGGTGTTCCCGGTGCTCTACCTGCCGTTGATCGACCTGGACCCGGTCGCCGTGGCGGTGCTCGGTGCGCGCAACGTGCTGCTGGTCGGGCTCTTCGGCTGGTGCGTGCTGCGCCTGGTCGAGGAGGCGCTCGCCGCATGGGGCCGTGAGCTCCCGCCCCGCTGGTGGTCGCGACGGGTGCGGTCCGTCGCCGTCGCCGTCCCCGCGGCCGTCCTGGCCGACACGACCTCCGCCTCCTCGGCCTCGTCCCTGTCAGCCGTCCACAGCCGGGGCGCTCGCCGCCCCTCCTGAGGTGCGTCGTTGTACCCCTGGCCGCGCCTCGGTACTGGGAATCTGGTCTGTGCCCGGGGGTCTGTGCCAGCGTTGGTGTCCTGGGCCGCTGGGGCCCGGTCGACCTCGAACTGAATGGAGCACTCATGAAGGGCAAGATCCTCTTCGTCGCCGGAGCAGCTGTGGGCTACGTGCTGGGAGCACGTGCCGGACGCGGTGCCTACGTCAAGATCAAGTCGCAGGCCGAGAGCCTGTGGGAGAACCCCTCCGTGCAGAAGACGGTCCACCAGGCCGAGGACTTCGTGAAGGAGAACGCCCCCGTCGTGGGCAAGAAGCTGCAGGGCGCCGCCGGCGACGCGGCCTCGAAGGCCAAGTCCGTCGCCTCGAAGGCGTCGGACAAGGCCGACGACGTCGCTGACTCCGCCAAGACCCGCGCCGAGAGCGCCGGCTCCGACAGCGAGGGCGCCGCGAAGCTGCCCGGGGTGAACGTCGGTGAGTGACCTCAAGGCACCGGAACAGAGCACCAAGAAGTCGCTCGGCTCGCTGCTCGGCAGCCTGCCCGAGCTCATCTCCCGTCTCATCAGGGGCGAGATCCAGCTCGCGAAGACCGAGCTCGTCACCAAGCTGAAGGAGGCGGGGGTCGGCGCAGGACTGCTGGTCGGCGCCGCGCTCTTCGGCTTCTTCCTCCTCGCCGTGCTGATCACCGCCGGCGTGTTGGGGCTCGCCACCGTGGTGGCGCCGTGGCTCGCTGCCCTGATAGTGGCGGCCGTGCTGCTGGTGGTCACCGGCGTGCTCGCGCTGCTGGGCGTCAAGGCGCTCAAGAAGGGCGTGCCGCCCGTGCCGCAGCAGGCCGTCGACAGCGTGAAGGCCGACGTGGCCGCGCTGAAGGGGACCAGCACGAAGAGCACGAGCACGAAGGGCACGAGCGACTGATGGGCGACGAGAAGAGCGACCAGAAGCCCGGCCCGCGCGAGGGCGCGAGCATCCCCGAGATCGAGCTGGACATCGCCCGCACCCGCGAGCAGTTCAAGGAGACCCTCGACGCCATCGAGGACAAGCTGAGCGTGCCCGCCCACGCCCGGCGCCTCAAGGCGAGCGTCAAGCGCCGCCTCGACGACGACCCGGCCCCCGTGGTCGCGGCCGCAGCCGCCGGCGTCGCCGGTGCGGCAGCCATCGTCGCCGGCATCGTCAAGATCACCCGCCGCTGACGGCAGCGTCGGGGCGACGAGGGCTCACGCCCCCCTCGTCCCGGCGCACTGTTCACCCGGGGGCCAGGACGGACGGCCCTCACGACAGACCTGTTCGGCACCACCTGCCGGGCGAGCACCACCAGGACAGGAAGACCACGACCATGGCGCAGAGCAGCTCCGCCCGAGAGCAGACCGCACCCGACCCGGACGACGCGCGCAAGCCCGACAGCCCCGACGACCTGCACAAGCGGTCGTGGGGCTACGTCCTCAAGAAGACCCTGCGCGAGTTCGGCTCCGACCAGTGCACCGACCTCGCCGCCTCGCTGACGTACTACGCCGTGCTCGCGATCTTCCCCGGCCTGCTCGCCGTGGTCTCGTTGCTCGGCATCTTCGGCCAGGCCGGGCCGACGACCGACGCCGTCCTGCAGCTGCTCTCGCAGCTCGGCAGCGACTCGATCGCCCAGACCCTGCGCGGTCCCATCCAGGAGCTGATCGGCTCGCAGGCCGCGGGGTTCGCCTTCGTCGCCGGTGTGCTCGGCGCCCTCTGGTCGGCGTCCGGCTACGTGGGCGGCTTCGGCCGCGCCATGAACCGGATCTACAACATCGACGAGGGGCGTCCGATCTGGAAGCTCCGTCCGACCATGCTCGCCATCACGGCCTTCACCGTGGTGCTGATCGTCGTCGCGGGGCTGATCCTCGTGCTGAGCGGCGACGTCGCCGAGACCGTCGGTGACGTGATCGGCCTCGGTTCGACCGCCGTCTTCGTCTGGGGCATCGTCAAGTGGCCCGTGCTGCTGGTCATCGTGGTGGTGGTCGTCGCTGTGCTCTTCTACTTCTCGCCCAACGTGAAGCAGCCGAAGTTCCGCTGGATGAGCTTGGGCTCGCTCCTCGCCATCCTCATCTGGATGATCGCGAGCGTCGGCTTCGGCTTCTACGTGGCCAACTTCTCCAACTACAACAAGACGTACGGCTCGCTCGGTGCCGTCATCGTGTTCCTGCTCTGGCTCTGGATCACGAACCTCGCGTTGCTCTTCGGCGCCGAGTTCGACGCCGAGATCGAGCGCGGCCGCGAGCTGCAGGCCGGCATGAAGGCCGAGAAGGACATCCTGCTGCCGCCTCGCGACACCGCCCAGAGCGACAAGAAGCAGGCCGTCGCCGCCCAGGACGAGCTCGACGGCATGCGCCTGCGCCAGGCCGCCGCCGAGTCGATCGAGCGGCAGGAGGCGGAGGAGGAGCGCGAGGGGAACGGCCGTCGAGGCGACGATCACGCGGACGCCGACTCCGACGACCTCGACCGGGCCAAGGCCGAGGACGACGCCGCCGACGACACGGCGAAGGCCGAGGCCAAGGCGAAGCGCAAGGCCGACAAGGCCGAGGCGAAGGCCGCCGCGAAGGATCGCGACTGAACCCGGCACACACGCACGCACGAGGCCCCGACGACGTCAGTCGTCGGGGCCCCGTGCGTGCGTCCACGCGGGGTCGTGCGCCCTAGAAGCTGAAGCCGAGCTCGCGGGGGTAGTCGCCGCGGGCGGTCAGCTGCTCGGCGGCGTCGCGCAGGTGCGACAGCGTCAGGCCCATCGTCATCGGGCCGAAGCTGACGCGCGAGACGCCGAGCTCGGCGAGGCGCGCGAGCGGCACCGAGTCCGGCCCCGAGATGACGCTGACCTTGCCGTGGATCTCGTCGAGTGCGCGCGAGACGAGGTCCTCCGTGCCCAGGCCGAGCACGAACGCGCAATCGGCACCGGCGTCGAGGTAGGCGTTCGCACGACGGACGGCGTCGTCGAAGAGCGAGGGGTCGCCGGCCAGGGCGTCCACGCGGGCGTTGATGACGATCGGCACGCCGGCGCGGTCGCCGGCCTGACGGGCGGCCGCGACTTTGGACACCTGGGTGTCGATGTCGTAGAGCTCCGTCTTGGACTTGCCCGTGCTGTCCTCGAGGTTGAGGCCGGCGGCGCCCTCCTCGATCAGGCGCCACACGTTGTCGAGCGTGCCGGCCGCGTCGGTCGCGTAGGCCTTCTCGAAGTCGACGGAGACGGGCAGGTCGACCGCGCGGATGACGAGCCGGACGGCGTCGAGCATTTGGTCGACGTCGAGCCCCTCGCCGTCCTCGACGCCGTGGGCCTCGCTGATCGAGTGCGACGCGGTGGCGAGGGCCCTGACCCCCGGGGCGCCCGCGACGACGCGGGCGGTGATGCTGTCCCACACGTTGGTGACCACGAGCGGGTCGCCGGGCACGTGCAGCGAGCGGAGCAGGTCGGCCTTCGCGGCCGTGGAGGAGATCGACATGCTCCCAGCCAACCGCACCCGCGCCTCCTGCGCCATCAGGGGACGAGGAGGTGCGCGTGCGGTGCGCGCCCCGGCCGGCTCAGCGGCCGGCCCGGTCTCGTGTCGGCGGCGGGGCGGCTCAGCGGCCGGCCCAGTCCCAGGTGCCGGTGAGGCTCGTGAGCGTGCGCTCGGTCGCCGCGGCGCGAGCGGCGGCGGACGCGCCGCCGGCCGAGCCGTAGCCGAGGTCCGTGTCCGTGTCCGTGTCCGTGTCCGGTCCGACGGTCACGAGGGTGAGCGAGGAGGTGCCGGTCGCGTCCGCGGGGGACCACGCGACGACCACGGCGGCGGGCGTGCCGAGATCGTCCCCGGTCGCGAGCCGGACGAGGGCGGCGGGCTGGCCGTCGAGCGTGGTCTGCTCGGGCGCGCCGACGACCGTGCCGACGCCGGGCAGCCAGCTCGGACGCAGGGCGGCGACGGCGTCGGCGACGCGGTCGGTGCTCGTCGCGGAGACGAGGCCCGCGGCGACGGCGGCGGGCACGGTCACGACCTGCACGGGCGTGACGGCGGTGTCGTCGGCCACGCCGAAGGACGTGGCGCAGGCGTCGGCGTCGCTGTCGTCGCCGGACACCCGGGCGTCGTCGGGGAGCGAGAACGACCAGCACGGGGTCGTCACGGCGGCGGGGTCGGCGGCGCCGTCGCCGTCGTCGTACCCGTCGCCCTGGCCGGGGCCGTACGGGTCGCCGTCGAGGCCCTGCCCGGTGTCCCCGCCGTACCAGCTGCTCGCGGCCTCGTCCGCGAGGCGGGCCCCGACGGGCACGGCCACGACGAGCACGGCCACCACGGCGACGTTCGTCACGGCGGCGAGACCCGACAGCGCCAGGCCGGTGACGCCGAGGCCGAGACCCGACTGCGCCCGACGACGGCGCACCAGCGCGACGACCCCGAGGGCGACGCCGACCAGCGCGACCAGCAGGCCGACCACGGGCACGAGCCCGACGAGGAACGCGCCGATGCCGACGACGAGGGCCGCGATCGCCCAGCCGCTCGCGCCGCTGAGGGCCGGCGGCTGCCCCGGTCCTGCGGGCTGCGCCGGTCCTGCGGGCTGCGCCGGCTCTGCGGGTTGCGCCGGTCCTGCGGGCTGCGCCGGCCCTGCGGGCTGGGCCGGTCCTGCGGGCTGCGCCGGCCCTGCGGGCTGGGCGGACTGCGCCGGCGGGGCGAGGGGTGCGTCAGGTGCGGAGCGGCCGAGCTCCTCGGTCGCGTGTCGGTCGGCGTCGTCGGTGCCCTCGGCAGGTGTGCGGTCGTCGGTCATGCTGTCTCCTCGCGTGCGCGACCGGCGTCCACCGGCCCGTCCTCGACGCTACGGAGCTGCGCCTCCTCGGTCGTCCGTCGCCGGTGGCGCGGGTGCGGTCCTGCAGGATGACCCGCGCCTCCTGCGCCGTCGCCCGTGCGGATGACCTGCGCGGACGCATCACGAAAAGACCCCTCGGACCCGCGCACGCCCTCGCTCGCGCCGAGGGGTGCGCGCGGGTCCGAGGGGTCAGGACGGGCAGTGCGCGGGCAGCGGCAGCGCCAGCGGCCGCAGCGGGGGGCTAGTCGCGGCGCAGCACGAGCTCGTCGAGCGACAGGCGGACGCGCGGCGCGGTCTCGCGCTCGGCCAGCGCCTCGATCAGCTTGTCGGCCTCGTCGACGACGCCGACGGCGGTCACGGTGACCGGCTTCAGGTTCGCGGGCAGGTCGAACGCCGCCACGAGCTTGTCCCACTCGACGCCGGCCATCTGGTGCGTGTGGAAGCCCTCCGCGTGCGCCTGGACGCTGAGGTGCGCGACGGCCTGGCCCAGGTCGTACTCGGCGGTCGGACGGTCGTCGCCCTCGACGGTCGAGGTCTCGGCCAGCGCGACGACCAGCGCGGAGGCGTTGCCGGCCCACATCGCGTTGAAGCTGAGGAGGGCGCCGACGATCGTGTCGAAGGTCTCCGTGCCGCGGCGGGCGACGACGAAGCGGCGGGGCTGGTGGTTCTGCGCCGAGGGAGCCCAGCGGGCGGCCTCGAGCAGGGCGTCGAGCTGCGCGTCGCTGATCGTCGCCGTCGGGTCGAACGAGCGGGGGCTCCAGCGCTCGTCGAGCAGGTCGACGATCGGCACGCTGGTCTCGGCGGTGCGGACGGTGGAGGGGGCTGCGGAGGTGGTCTCGGAGATCGACACGGTGAACCGGCTTTCGTGGTGGTGGTGAGGGGACGGCCGGCGCGACGTCGGGCCGCTGGGGTGAACCGTTGCCCTGCACGCAAGATTCCCGGCCCGCGGTGCTCCCGTGTCGGTGGTCGCCGCCAAGATGAGGACTCACGAGGGGAGAGACATGGACGGCGCGGGCGCGGCGAACAGGTTCGGGAGCGAGACGGGCGAGGTGGTCCTCGACGCTGTGATGAGATGGCGGGAATGGGTGCACCGACGGGTCGAGAGTGTCCAGCCCCTCGACGGCGATCGGGGGCGCATCCGCCACTCGATCGACTGCACGCCACCACCTGACGCACGGCTCGCCTACGAGCCTCGCGAGCGAAAGCGACGCCTCAGCAGAGTAGAGGGGGACGCGATCGTGCCTCTGGCGATGGTCGCGAAAGGACCGATGCGACACCTCGACGCGACGGGCAGTGACGGGCGCGCGCTGCCCCTGCTCACGATGAACGACGGGCAGGCGATCGCTTTCTCAGTCCTCACCTGGGCTCTGGGTCGCGAGGGCATCGCCACCAGCTCGGCAGTCAACCGTGCACTCCGAGCCATCGTCGGCCCTGAGGGCCCGCGTCTCGAGGCTGCCATCGAGTCGCTTGCCGAGGACGGCACCTGGGCGGGCGAGCAGCTGTGGCGCGGTCATCAGCTGAGTGTCGAACTGGGCGACCTGCTCCGCGACCTCGGACGCAGCTTCCTGCTGGTCGCTCTGGTGCCGGCTGCGCACCTGGGGCGACGCCAGATCCTCAAGTTCTCGTTCCACTGGGAGGTCCGGCCGCCCGTCGACACGTCCCCGCTGACGCGGCTCGCTCGCCCGCTCGTCGCGTTCGGTCTCACGACGGCGACGCTCACCGTGCCCATGATGAACGCCTCTGACGCTGAGTCCTACCATCTCGAGTTCCGCACGCCGCCCGAACTCGACTGCGTGGCTCTCACTCTTCTCGGGGGTGCCTCCCCCACGGCACGCGACGTGGGCGGCGAAGCCGTGGCACATGCGCACGGTCGATTCGAGACAGGTCACGCGTCGACGGCCGAGGTCGAACTCCGGGTCCGACGTCGGGGGGCATGGCGACTGACATGGGCGGCTGCTCTGGTGACTTCGGCCATCTCGGTCTTCGCCGTCGCCTTGCCAGGCGCCGCGTCCGTCCTCCGAGACAGCGAGAACGGAGGCTCCGCGCTCATGCTGGCCGCGCCGGCGTTGTTGATCGGTCTGGCAGCCGCGCGCAGGGAGAGCTCCCTCTCGTCCTGGATGCTGAGCCCGCTCCGTTCCGTCAACGTCGCTTTCGCCCTTGGGCTCTTCGCGATGGCGGGCAGCATCGTCGGTGGTCTCGTGGCTCCGTGGATCGACGTCCTCTGGTGGACCGTGGCCAGTGTCTCCACGGTCGTGGCTCTCCTCCTCACGGTCGCGAATCGAGTGAGAGCGTCCGGTGTTCCTCCTGTGCGGCCGGGGTACTCTGGGACCGACCGACAGGCAAGCGACGAGGGAGAACGACATGTCCGCAGCTGACGCACGAGTTCCTGAGCCACGCAAGCCCGGTCACACGGTCCGGTGGGGCACGGTGAGCAGCATCGCCGGGCGCCGATCAGGCACGACATCTCAATCGACCTCGCCCGCTGCTGCCAATCTTCGCAGCGCGTCCTCTCAGGTCGGCAAGAGCCGAAGAGGCTAGTCCTCATGTAGGCGCGGCGATCAAAGCCTTCGACTAATCCGCCAGCCGACAGCAGACATCAAGAGGCGCCCTGCACCTCCGCGAGGACGGCCGCGATGCGTCCCGGCACCGACGCGTCCTGCAGGCTGGTCGTGTCGCCGAGCTCGCGCCCCTCCGACACGTCGCCCAGCAGCCGCCGCATGATCTTGCCCGAGCGGGTCTTCGGCAGGTCGGGGACGACGAGCACCGTCGCGGGCTTCGCCACGGGGCCGATCTGGTCGGCGACGTGGGCGCGCAGCAGGGGCGACAGCGAGCCCGGCGCCGACCCCGAGAGCGCGGCCCAGACCTGCGGTTCGGAGGCGTCGCCGGCGTCGCGCACCGCGCCTCCTGCGGGGCGGGTCGCGGGCACGACGAAGGCGGCGATCGCCTGCCCGGTGCGCGCGTCCGAGACTCCGACGACTGCCGCCTCGGCGACGAGGGGGTGGGCGACCAGCGACGACTCGATCTCGATCGTCGACAGGCGGTGGCCCGACACGTTGATGACGTCGTCGACCCGGCCGAGCAGCCAGATGTCGCCGTCGTCGTCGTACTTGGCGCCGTCGCCGGAGAAGAACCAGCCCTGCCGCCAGTACTTCGCCCAGTAGCTGTCGCGGTAGCGCTCGGGGTCGCCCCACACCGTGCGGGCCAGCGACGGCGGCGTCTGCTGCACGACGAGGTAGCCGCCCGCGCCGTTCGGCACGCGCTCGCCGACCTCGTCGACGACGGCGGTCGAGACGCCGGGCAGAGCGCGCAGCGACGACCCGGGCTTGAGCGTGTCGACGCCGGGCAGCGGCGCCATCACGGCCGCGCCCGTCTCCGACTGCCACCAGGTGTCGACGATCGGCAGCTCGCCCCGGCCGAGCTGCTCGCGGAACCAGACCCACGCCTCCGGGTTGATCGCCTCGCCGACGGTGCCGAGGAGGCGCAGCGAGCTCAGGTCGTGGTCGGTCGGCAGGCCGTCGGGGAACCACGACGCGAGCGTCCGCACCAGGGTCGGCGCCGTGTAGTAGGTCGTGACGCCGTAGCGCTCGATGATCTCGAGGTGGCGGGCGGGGTGCGGGGTGTCGGGCGTGCCCTCGTAGATCACCTGCGTCAGGCCGTTCGAGAGCGGGCCGTAGATCTCGTAGGTGTGTGCCGTGACCCAGGCGAGGTCGGCCGTGCACCAGTGCACGTCGTCGGGCTTCGCGTCGAACACGGCCCAGTGGGTCCAGCTCGCGGCCGTGAGGTACCCGCCGCTCGTGTGCACGAGGCCCTTCGGCTTCCCGGTCGTGCCGCTCGTGTACATGATGAAGAGGGGAGTCTCGGCGTCGAACGCCTCGGGCTCGTCCGTGTCTGGCTGAGGGTCGACCACGTCGTGCCACCAGAGGTCGCGGCCCTCGGTCCACGGCACGTCGGGGGTCTCGTCGCCGGTGCGCCGCACGACGAGCACGTGCTCGACCTGGTTCTCGCCGCTCACCGCGTGGTCGGCGTTCGCCTTGACCGGCACCGCAGCGCCCCGCCGGAACTGTCCGTCGGTGGTGACGAGCAGCTTCGCGCCCGTGTCCTCGACCCGGAACTTGAGCGCCTCGCCCGAGAACCCGCCGAAGACGAGCGAGTGGATCGCGCCGATCCGCGCGATCGCGAGCGTCACGACGATCGTCTCGGCGATCACGGGCAGGTAGACGACGACTCGGTCTCCCTCGCCGACCCCCAGGCTGCGGAGGCCGTTCGCGGCCTTGACGACCTCGCGCTGCAGCTGTGCGTAGGTGACGTCGCGCCGGTCGCCGCGCTCGCCCTCGACGTGCAGCGCGACCTTCTCGCCGTTCCCGGCCGCGACGTGGCGGTCGACGCAGTTGACGGCGACGTTGAGGCGGCCGCCCGCGAACCAGGTCGCCTCGGGCACCGTGAGGCTGCCGTCGGCGAGCTCGCGGACCGGCTCCCACGTGTGCGCCGTGTGCCACGGGGCCTCCCACTCGAGGCGGCGGGCCTGCTCCTCCCAGAAGGCGACGGGATCGGCCGCGGCACGCGCGTGCTCGGTGCTCGTGACGTTCGCGGCGGCGGCCAGCGCGCTCGGGGCCGGGAACGTCCGCCGCTCGTCGAGCAGGTTCGAGATGGTGTCGCGGGCGGTCGTGGTGGTGTCGCGCGGGGCCATCACCCGAGCGTACGGAGGCGCGGGCCGGCCCACCGGGCCTCCCGTCACGTCGCGTAACGCCGCGCTCGCCGCCTCCTCCGCCCCGCGTCGCACCAAGGCCCCGAGTGGTCAGATGCGGTCTTTCTGCTGCCGAGGAACGACCTGTCCTGACCACTCGGCTTCGGGCGGCGACGGCGAGCACGGCCGCAGCCGCGGGGCGGTGCGCGGGGTACGGGCGGGCAGGCCGCTTCGCGCACTCGTCACACGCCGGAAACACGGGGCCCCTAGTCTGGGGGACATCCGGCCTCGGGGGCCGCTCGACCAGGGGGCCGAGCGACCAGGCTCCTCGGGGCTCGCGCCCGTCGCCGTGCGCCCGACATCAGGAGTCACCACGTGATCAGATCCACCCGACGCCGGGGAGCGCGCTGGGCGACCGCCCTGGCTCTCACGAGCGCCCTCGTGCTCGCACCCACCGCCGCGTTCGCCGCCGACCCGGCCGTGTCGCCGGTCGGCGCCGACGGCACCGACACCGACGTCGCGGCGTCGGGTGCGTCCGACACGGCTGCCGCGGCCGCCGCCCCGACGGAGGCCGAGACGCCCGCGGTCGAGGCGCCCGCGGTCGAGGCGCCGGCCGAGACGCCCGCTGCTGAGGCCCCCGCCACGGAGGCGCCCGCCGCCGAGACGGAGGACGTGACCGCCGAGGTCCCCGCCGCGTCGGCTCTCGTGGCCGACGGCATCGTCATGAACTACGTCGTCAACACCACCGTGCGCAACGCGGACGCCGTCGCGGACGCCTCCGCCGCGGTCGTCGCCGCCGGCGGCGTGGTCCTCTCCCAGTACCCCGAGATCGGCGTCGTCACGGCCCAGTCCCGTGACGGCGACTTCCTCGCCACGATGCGCGGGACGGTCGGCGTCGAGTCGGCCGGGCCGACCCGCACGGCCGAGGTCGTCGACGACGAGGTCGAGGTGCCGGCAGAGGTGCCCGCGACCTCCGGCGCGACCGCGCCCGCCGCCGGCGCGACCGGCGCCGGCCCCCAGTCCCTCGACCGCCCCCTGGGCACCGAGGTCGCCCCGGTCGACCCGCTCGAGGCCCAGCAGTGGGACATGGCCGCGATCGGCGCCCCCGAGGCGCGGGAGATCGAGGACGGCGACGGCGTCGTCGTCGGCGTGCTCGACAGCGGCATCGACGTCTCGCACCCGGACCTCGCCGGTCAGGTCGACGCCTCGAAGTCGGTCGGCTGTGCCGTCAACGGCCAGCCCGACCAGTCGCAGGCCGCCTGGGTGCCCGTGGACGACTCCGAGTCGCACGGCACGCACGTCGCCGGCACGATCGCCGCGGCGGACAACGGCGTGGGCATCGTCGGCATCGCGCCGGGCGCGACGCTCGCGAGCGTCAAGGTCGTCAACTACGACGGCTTCATCTACCCCGAGTACGCGCTCTGCGGCTTCATGTGGGCCGCCGACCAGGGCTTCGACGTGACGAACAACAGCTACTACGTCGACCCGTGGGAGTTCTGGTGCTCGACCGAGGCCGACCAGGCCCCGGCGCTCGAGTCCGTGACCCGCGCCGTCGAGTTCTCCGAGCAGCAGGGCGTGCTCAACGTCGCCGCCGCCGGCAACTCGTCCTACGACCTCGCGAACAAGACGACGAACGACTCCAGCCCGAACGACACGACACCCGTCGAGGGTCGTGACGTCTCAGAGGGCTGCTCCGACATCCCGGCCGAGATCGACGGCGTCGTCACGGTGTCGGCCCTCCGCCTCGGCGACGACGGCCAGCCCGTCTTCGACTCCCGGTACTCCAACTTCGGCGCGGGCGTCATCGACCTCGGCGCACCGGGCTCGAACATCCTCAGCACCGTCTTCGGCGGCCTGTACGAGGCCTACAACGGCACGTCGATGGCCTCGCCGCATGTCGCCGGCGTCGCTGCCCTCCTCGCCGCGACCCACCCCGACGCGTCGCCCGCCGAGCTGCAGGTGCTGCTGAAGCAGCAGGCCACGAAGCGCGACGACCCGTCGCTCTACGGCGCGGGCGTCGTGAACGCCTTCGCGGCGGTCACCGAGGATCTCGTCCCGGCCCTCGGCCCGGTCGCGGCGGTCGCCGACGGCACGGTCCAGGCGGGTCGTCCCTTCCGCGTCCTCGGCGCGAACTTCGTCCCGGGCGAGACCGTCACGGTCACCGGCCCCGACGGGGAGCCCCTCGACGGCGAGTTCACCGCCGACGCCGAGGGCCGCCTCGTCGGTCCCGCGGTGCTCAGCCCCTTCCTCCCGGCCGGTGCGACGACGCTCGAGCTGACCGGCGACGCGGGCAGCCGCGCGACGCTCGACCTGCTGGTCGAGGAGGCGGTGGCCGGGCCTGCGATCACCGCTCCCGTCGACGGGTCCACCGTGGAAGCCGGCACCGTGACGGTCACCGGCACGGCCCAGCCGGGCGCCCTCGTCACGGTCGTCCTCGCCACGGCCGACCAGTTCGAGGGCTTCGAGCAGATGGTGACGCCCACGTCGCCCTCCGCCAGGCTCGACGTGGCGGGGGAGCCGGTCGCGTTCGACACGGACCTCGGCTTCTCGGTGTCGACGATCCAGACCGACGCGACGGGCGCGTTCACCGCCTCCTTCACCGGGGTCCCGGCCGGCGACTACGGCACCACCGCCCTGCAGGTCCTCGCCGACGGCACCTCGTCGACGTTCACCGACCCGGTGCTGTTCAGCGTCGCCGCGGCGGCCGTCGTGCCGCCGGTCACCGTGCCGGGCACCGGCGTCGCCCCCGTCACGACGCCCGCGGGCACCGGCGTCGTGCCGGTCGCCGCGACGCGTGACGGGGCCCTGGCCTACACCGGCTCGGAGCCGGGCGCGCCCCTGTCGGCCGCTCTGCTCCTCCTCGTCGCCGGTGCCGGCGCGCTCGTCGCGGCTCGTCGCCTGCGCCGTCGCGCCGACGTGCGGGTAGAGGGCTAGGCCGCAGGGTCGCCCTGCGAGCCTCGCTCGCGACGGAGCCGCTCGTCCTTCCCGGACGGGCGGCTCCGTCGCGTCGCGCGCCCCTCGCCCCGCCCTGCCCCTCTGCCCCTCCTGCCCCTCTGCCCGAGCGGCACCCCGTGCCTAGGATGGACGCCATGCCCTGCGCCGGACGGACCCCGTGACCAAGGCCCCCACCGTCTACGACGTGGCCGCCCACGCGGGCGTCTCGATCGCCACCGTCTCCCGCGTGCTCCGTCGTCCCGACGACGTGCGTCCCGAGACGCGAGCCCGCGTGCTCGACTCCGTGCGGTCGCTCGGCTACGTGCCGAGCGGCGCCGCGCGCGGCCTCGCGGGGCGTCGTCACGGCGTGCTCGGCCTGTTCCTCCCCGGGCACGACGGCATCGACCTGCCCGAGCCCGACTGGGAGCGCGTCGCGGACGCGAGCCGCATCCCGCTGATCGACGACCGCGAGGGGCGACCGACGCCTCCTGCGCCGACCGGCACCCACACCGGGACCGGCACCGATGCGGCGATCGACGCCCCCCGCACCGCGTCCAACCCGGCGAACCTGTACTTCGACGAGGTGCTCCGCGGCGCGGAGGTCGAGTCCTGGAGGCGCGGCTTCGCCCTCATGGTCGCCGCCGGTCGGGGCTCCAGCCGGGAGGTCATGCTCAACGACATCGCGGGTCGTGTGGACGGCCTCGCCGTCCTCGCCCAGACCGTGCCCGACGACCTGCTCGCGCACGTGTCGCGCCGCATCCCCGTCGTCGTGCTCGCCGACTCGCGTCCGGGCGACGAGCTCGACCACGTCAGCGTCGACAACGCCGCGGGCATGCGCGCCCTGACCGAGTTCGTCCTCGGCCGCGCGGCGGGCGGGGCGCGCGAGCCGGGCGACGCCCGTGGCCCGGTCGCCGACCTCGTCTACGTGGCCGGCCCCGGCGACTCTCCCGACGAGGCCGACCGGCACCGCGGCTTCGACCAGGCCGTCGCGGCGGCCACGGCGGCCGCCACGCGTCAGGGACACGGCCCGGTCCGCGTACGCGTCGAGCGCGGCGACTTCTCGCGCGAGGGCGGCAGGCGAGCCGGGGAGGCGCTGGTCGCCTCCTCCGCCCCGCTCCCGCAGGCCGTCGTCTGCGCCAACGACCAGTCGGCGCTCGGCGTGCTCGACGCGTTCGTCGCGCACGGGGTGGACGTGCCGGGCCGGGTCGCCGTGACGGGCTTCGACGGCATCGAGGCGGGCCGCTTCTCCACCCCGCGCCTCACGACGGTGCGCCAGCCGATGAACGACCTCGGCCGGGTCGCGGTGCGCACCATCGTGACGCGGCTGACCGACCCGACCGCGCCTCCTCAGCGGGTGACCCTGCCGGTCGAGGTCCTGCTGCGCGAGAGCTGCCCCGCCCGCTGACCCCCCCCGGGCCCGGCCCAGCCCTGGTCCCGCCCCGAACCGCGTTCCGGACCATGAACCGAGACAAAACGCGGTTCATGGTCCGGAACGCGGTTCATGCCGACCCACCGCGAGTGTGCCGCGGCACCGTTGCGCCGCAGCGATGTATGCGCTTACACTGACGATGCTCACCTCGACGACGAATGAGAGAACCGTGGCGATGACGCACACGCACAGACACCGCGCCCGAGCGCGCACCGCCGTGGCGGCCCTGGCCGCCGCCACCGCCGTGGTGCTCGTGGCCACCGGCTGCAGCATCCAGATCCGCAGCGAGCCCGACCCGACGATCGGCGCCGACACGATGCTGATCAACGCCGACAAGGGCAACCCGCAGTTCGAGCGGAACTTCAACCCGTTCCTCACGAACAAGCGCACCGCCTCCACGTGGATCTACGAGCCCCTGCTCGAGATCAACCCCCTCGACGGCGAGATCACGCCGTGGCTCGCGAGCGAGACGACGCTGCCCGACGCGCGCACGGTCGACATGACGATCCGCGACGGCGTCGAGTGGTCCGACGGCGAGCCGATGACGCCCGAGGACGTCGTGTACACGTTCGACCTGATCAAGGCGAACCCCGCGCTCGACCTCAAGGGCGCCTGGCAGCACATCGACACGGTCGAGCAGCAGGGCGACCACGTCGTCTTCCACCTGCAGACCGACGACGTCCCGGCGATGGAGATCATCGGCCAGACGACGATCGTCCCCGAGCACCTGTGGAGCGAGGTCGACGACCCCGCGACGTACCGCAACCCCGACCCGGTCGGCACGGGCCCGTTCACGCTCGGCAACTACTCGGCGATGCAGTACTCGATGGACAAGAACGAGTCCTACTGGCAGGCCGAGAAGATCGACATCGGACACCTGATCCTGCCCGCGACCAACAACCAGCTCGACACCGTCACGCGCGGCTACGACTGGGCGTACTCGTTCATCAGCGACGTCGAGGGCACCTGGGGCGCGGCGAGCGACACCAACTCGTACTGGTTCCCGCCGGGCGGTGTGATCGGCCTGATGCCGAACCTCACCAAGGCGCCCTTCGACGACCTGAACGTGCGGAACGGCATCGCGCTGGCGCTCGACCGCGACCAGATCGCCGAGTCGGCCACCGAGGGCTACCTCGAGCCGGCCGGGCAGACCGGCCTCATCCTGCCCAACCAGCAGGACGACCTCGACCCCTCGATCCCCGACGAGGGAGTGATCGGCCAGGACGTCGACGGCGCCCTCGCCGCGTTCGCGCAGGCCGGCTACACGCAGCAGGGCGACCAGCTGGTCGGCCCGGACGGCCAGCAGCTGCGCATCACGATCCTCACCGCCAACGGCTACACCGACTGGCTGAGGGCCGTGCAGGAGGTGCGGGCACAGCTGGGCGCGATCGGCATCGACGTGCAGATCCAGGCTCCCCAGCCTGCCGGCTACCAGTCGGCCATCGCCAACGGCGAGTTCGACATGGCGCTCGGCGGCATGGGCAACGGCAACACCTACCAGGCCTACAACACGCTGCTCAACAGCGGGTTCGCGACGCCGATCGGCGAGACGACGGCCTCGAACTTCGGCCGCTTCAGCGACCCTGCCGTCGACGAGCTGCTCGACGAGTGGAAGGCCGCGATCGACCCCGCCGAGCAGCAGCGGCTGTCGTACGCGCTGCAGAACGTCGTCTACGAGCAGAAGCCGGTCATCGGCCTCTACTACGGCGGCCTCTGGGGCCTGTTCAACGACTCCAAGTTCACCGGCTGGCCGAGCGAGAAGGACCCGTACATGGCCCCGCAGAACTACGACCAGGCACCGCTGCTGATCTTCACGAAGCTGAAGCGAGTCGACCAGGGCGGTGACGACCAGTGAAGTACGCAGCGCAGAAGCTCGGCCTCTTCGTCCTCACCCTGTGGGCGGCGGTGACGCTCAACTTCATCTTGCCGCGGCTGATGCCCGGCGACCCCACCGACGCCGCGATCGCGAAGCTCTCGCAGAACGGCCCCGTGACCGAGGCCACCCGAGCCGCCATCGAGGCCCAGCTCGGCGTGCCCGACGGCAACGTGCTGCAGCAGTACGTCGCCTACCTCGGCCAGGTCGTCCGGCTCGACTTCGGGACGAGCTACACGTTCTTCCCCGAGACGGTCGGGCACCTCGTCGGGCAGGCGCTGCCGTACACGCTGATCCTCGTCGGCGCGTGCACCGTGATCGCCTTCGTGGTCGGCACCCTGATCGGCGTCGCCGCGGCCTGGAAGCGCGGCACCTGGCTCGACTCGCTGCCGACGCTCTCGGGCAGCTTCATGAGCACGTTCCCGTACTTCTGGACGGCTCTGCTCCTCCTCTTCTTCCTCGGCTACGTGCTGCACTGGTTCCCGACCACGGGGGCCTACGGCGCGACGACCACGCCGGGCTTCACGCCCGGGTTCGTCGGCGACGCCCTGCTGCACGCGGTGCTGCCGGCGGTGACGATCCTCGTCACGAGCCTCGGCGGCTGGATCCTCGGCATGCGGAACGCGATGATCAACACGCTCGGCGACGACTACGTGACCTTCGCGGAGGCGAACGGCCTGAAGGGCCGGACGGTCGCCGTCCGCTACGCCGCCCGCAACGCGATCCTGCCGAACCTCACCGGCTTCGGCCTCGCCCTCGGCGGGGTGGTCGGCGGCTCGATCCTCGTCGAGCAGGTCTTCGGCTACCCCGGCATCGGCTACCTGCTGTTCAACGCCGTCATCGGCCAGGACTACCCGCTGATGCAGGCCCTCTTCCTGATGATCACCGTGAGCGTGCTCGTCGCCAACTTCCTCGTCGACATCTTGTACGGCGTGCTCGACCCAAGGACCCGCCGATGACCTCCACCGTGTCCGTCCGTCTCCCCGAGGGCGGCGACCCTGCCGGCCCCGCCGCCGAGCAGGCCGCGCCCAGCGCCTGGAAGACCGTGCTGCGCACCGCCGGCGTCGTGTGGTCGAACCCCAAGGCCAAGATCGGCATCGTCGTCCTCGGCGTCTTCGTCCTGATGGCCGTGTTCGCCCCGCTGATCGCCCCCTACGGCGGCAGCGAGAACGGGTTCGAGCGCAACCAGGACGCCTCCTGGGCCCACTGGATGGGCACGACCGCCGCCGGCGAGGACGTCCTCAGCCAGCTGATCTGGGGCGCCCGGATCAGCGTGTTCGTCGGCTTCGTGGCCGGCATCGCCGCGACGCTCGTCGCCGTCGCGATCGGCCTCAGCTGGGGCTACATGCGCGGCCCCGCCGCCGAGGTGGTCGGCTTCGTCGTCAACCTGTTCCTCGTCATCCCCGGCCTGCCCCTGATGATCGTGATCGCGGCCTACCTGCAGAACGGCGGCATCGCGGTCATCATCGCCGTGATCGTCGTGACCGGCTGGGCCTGGGGCGCGCGGGTGCTGCGCAGCCAGACGCAGTCGCTGCGGTCGCGTGACTTCGTCGAGGCCGCCCGGTTCTCGGGCGAGGGCGCGACCCGCATCGTGTTCCGCGAGATCCTGCCGAACATGACGTCGCTGATCGTCGGCTCGTTCTTCGGAGCGGCCACCAGCGCGATCCTGGCGGAGGCGGGCCTCGAGTTCCTGGGGCTCGGCGACTCGTCGATCGTCAGCTGGGGCACGATCCTCTACTGGGCGCAGAACTCCAACGCCCTGCTCACCGGGCAGTGGATCCTCCTGTTCGCCCCCGGCCTCTGCATCGCCCTGCTGGCGATGAGCCTCACGCTGATCAACTTCGGCGTCGACGCCGTCAGCAACCCGCGCCTGCGCGAGGGCACGTCCAAGAAGAAGGAGGCGCGTCGATGACCGCCGCAGACCTCACGAACCAGCCCGCCTCCTCGACGACGACGACCGCCGGCGACGCCCCGTTGTTGGACGTGCGCGACCTCAGCGTCGTCTACGAGTCGGCCGCCTCGACGCCGGTGCAGGCCGTCGACCACGTGTCGTTCTCCCTGCGCCGCGGCGAGTTCGTCGGCCTGGTCGGCGAGTCCGGCTCGGGCAAGTCGACGCTCGGCTACGCGCTGACGCGGCTGCAGAAGCCGCCGGCGCGCACCAACGGCGGCAGCATCGTCTTCGACGGCGCCGACATCCGCGACCTCGACGCCGAGGCCCTGCGGCAGCAGCGCCAGGGCGGCTTCGCGATGGTGCTGCAGTCGGGCATGAACGCGCTCAACCCGGTGCGCACGATCCACAAGCACTTCGTCGACATCTTCAAGGCCCACGGCCACGTGCCGCGCGAGCGCTGGGACTCCCGTGCCGCCGAGCTCGTGCAGAAGGTCGAGCTCGACCCCAAGGTGCTCGCGCGGTTCCCCGGCGAGCTGAGCGGCGGCATGCGCCAGCGCGTCTCGATCGCCCTCGCCCTGTCGCTCGAGCCGCAGCTGATGGTCTTCGACGAGCCGACGACGGCGCTCGACGTGCTCGTGCAGCACGCCGTGATGGACACGATCATCTCGCTGCAGCAGAGCGAGGGCTTCACGGCCGTGCTGATCAGCCACGACCTCGGCATCGTGCTCGAGGCGACCGAGCGGGTGCTCGTGATGCACGAGGGCCGCATCGTCGAGGACGGCCGCTCCGCCGACGTGCTCGCCGACCCGCAGCACGAGTACACGCAGATGCTGCTGTCGCACTACGCCGACCCCCGCGCCGAGGTGGTCTCGCTGCCAGGCTTCGAGGACAGGGCGGTGCGTCGAGCCAGGGGCGAGCGCCGCGTCGACACGACCACCAGCACGCCGAGCGTCGGCACGCGCAGCACGAAGGTCGCCCAGAGCGCGATCACCGTGACCGGCGTCAGCAAGACCTACGCGCCTCCTCGTCGCGGCGAGGAGCCCGTGCGGGCCGTCCGCGACGTGTCGTTCACCCTCGAGCCGGGGCAGTCGCTCGCGCTCGTCGGCCAGTCGGGCTCGGGCAAGAGCACCATCGCGCGCATGGTCACCGGTGTCGAGAAGCCGAGCGAGGGCACGATCACGTTCGGCGACGTCGACGTGACCAAGGTGCGCGGGCGCGGCCTCCGCGACCTGCGGAGCGACGTGCAGATGGTGTTCCAGGACCCGTACTCGGCCCTCAACCCGCTGCACACCGTCGAGTACACGCTCACCCGGCCGGTCGTGAACTACACGGGGCTGCGAGGGCAGGAGGCGCGGCGCCGCGTCCTGGAGCTGCTCGAGACGGTCGGCCTGACGCCGGTCGAGCAGTTCGCGGCGAAGCTGCCGCACCAGCTGTCCGGCGGTCAGCGGCAGCGCGTCGTCATCGCCCGCGCGCTCGCGAGCGACCCGCAGGTGATCATCGCGGACGAGCCCGTCTCGATGCTCGACGTGTCGCTGCGGGCCGGCGTGCTCGCCCTGCTCGAGGACCTCCGCGAGCAGTGGGGGGTCTCGATGCTCTACATCACGCACGACCTGCTCAGCGCGAGGCTCATCACCGACGACGTCATGGTGCTGCACGACGGCGCCGTGGTCGAGCGCGGCCGCACCGCCGAGGTGCTGCAGCGGCCGACCGACCCGTACACGGTGCGCCTGCTCGACGCCGTGCCGAACCCGCGGCGCACGCACCGCGCCTCCTGACCCGCCCGACCCCGCACCACCAGAACGGACACCCGATGCTGACCTTCCCCGACGGCTTCCTCTGGGGCGCCGCGACCGCCGCGCACCAGATCGAGGGCAACAACGTGAACTCGAACTGGTGGGTGCACGAGCACGCCCCCGGCACGACGATCGTCGAGCCGAGCGGCGACGCCGCCGACAGCTACCACCGGTTCCGCGACGACATCCGGATCCTCGCCGAGCTCGGCCTCAACAGCTACCGCTTCAGCATCGAGTGGGCGCGCATCGAGCCCGAGCGCGGCGTCGTCTCGAAGGCGGAGATCGCGCACTACCGCCGCATGGTCGAGACCTGCCACGAGTTCGGCGTCGAGCCGATCGTGACGCTGATGCACTTCACCGTGCCGCGCTGGTTCGAGCGCGACGGCTTCTGGCGCGCGCCCGACGCCGCCGACCTCTTCACGCGGTACACCGAGCTCGCGCTGCCCGTCGTCAGCGAGGGCGTGCGGTACGTCTGCACCATCAACGAGCCGAACATCGCCGCGATGCTCGCCGGGGGAGAGGACGCGTCGAACCTCGTCGCGTACGGCCTGCCGAACCCCGACCTGCAGGTCGCTGACGCGCTGCTCGCCTCACACAAGCGCAGCCGCGAGGTGCTCTCGCAGGTCGACGGCCTGAAGTCGGGCTGGACCGTGGCGACGCAGGCCTTCAAGGCCGTCGACGAGCCGGGCGCCGTCGAGAAGACGCGCGAGTACGGCTACGTCCGCGACGACTGGTACAGCGAGATGGCGGCGGGCGACGACTTCGTCGGCGTGCAGGCCTACACGCAGACCTTCGTCGGCCCCGAGGGCCCGCGACCGGTCGCCGAGGGGCTCGAGACGACCCTGACCGGCTGGGAGTTCTGGCCCGCCGCGGCCGCCGAGGGCATCCGCAGCGCCTGGGAACTCAGCGGCCACGTGCCCGTGATGGTCACCGAGAACGGCATCGCGACCGCCGACGACAGCCGTCGCATCGCCTACACGCAGGGCGCGCTCGAGGGCATCCACGCCACGATCGAGGAGGGCATCGAGGTGCTCGGCTACCAGCACTGGAGCGCCCTCGACAACTACGAGTGGGCCAGCGGCTTCCGCCCCACCTTCGGGCTCATCGGCTGGGACCGCGACACGTTCGAGCGCACGCCGAAGCCCAGCGCGCGCTGGTACGGCGAGGTCGCGCGGGCGAACGGCCTGCCCGCCGCGTCGTAGGGCGGTCGCACCGCACCGACAGTCGGGCCGCGGCGACGGTCGGGCCGCAGCGTCGGCCCGGCCGCGGCGACGGCCGCGCCGCCGCGACGGCCAGCCGCCGGCGCCGGTCAGAACGACGTGACGCCGTACAGCGGCCGCTCGGGCCGGAGCATCGCGCGCAGCGTCTGCACGGCGCCGGCCCGGCGCTCCCGCACGAGCCCCGCGGCGGCGAGCGTCACCGGGTCGACGCCGCCGAGCCACAGCGAGCCGAGAGTCGCGACGTCGACCTCGAGGTCTGCGCGACGCACCGCGGCGCGCTCGACAGTGCCGGCGCCTCCTGCGCTCGTCAGCCGCCAGGTGCCCGCGGCGTGGCCGAGGTCGTCCGAGACGGCGACGGTGACGACGCCGTCGGCGGCCCACGGCCGTGCCGAGAAGGCGGCGGGCACGTCGAGCAGGCGCAACCAGACGTGGTCCTGCTCGTGCGTCGTGGTGAGGGCCCGTGCGTCCTCCAGCGCGTGGACGAGCGGGTCGTCGAGCGGCGCGGCCGCCCACGTGATCGACGTCACGAGGTCGATCGCGAGCAGCAGCTCCCACAGCGCGAGGTACGCCTCGTCGGTCGCCGTCACGAGGTCGGCGACCTCGAGCACGGTCTCGGTCGGCTTCCCGGTCACGCGGTAGACGACGTACCCGTCGACCCGACCCGAGGAGGCGCGGTGCACGGCCCCCCGCAGGCTGCGGTCGGGCTTCTGGTCGTCGCCCGTCGCGAGCCCGAGCCGCCGGTCCCAGCTGCCGACGGGCCGGTCGATCGAGCCGGGCGTGCGGGCGTGGAACCGCGCGAAGACCTCGCGGGCGACGGGCTCGAGGCGGGCGGTCGGGACGAGCTCGACGGTGCCCGTCGTCGACGAGAGCAGTCGGACGGGGCGACGCCGGTCGATCGTCACGGTGCGCTCGCGGGTCGCAGTGCCGAAGCCGAACCGGCGGTAGATGCTCGCCTCGCTCGCGGTGAGCGCCGCGACGGCCAGGCCCGCATCGGCGGCGCGGGCGAGGTCGTCGGTCATCATGCGCCGCAGGATGCCTCGGCGGCGGTGGGTGGGCTGTACCGTCACGCCCGAGATGAGGTGCGCGGGCAGCAGCGTGCCCCCGCCGACGTGCAGGGTGCGCTCGAACGACTCGAACGTGGCGACGGGCCACTGCTCGTCGTCGAGGGTGCCGGGCCGCGGCTCGCGGGGCCAGGCGCCCGTCAGCACGCGGGCGTCGGCGACCGTGCGTCGGGCATCGCCGGCCGCGCCCTCCGGGGTGTCGATGCTCTCGTGGAACCCCAGGCGGCAGGCGGCGAACCAGGCGGCGGTGGCGTCGTCGTCGATCGCGGCGGGGAAGGTGCGGAGCTCGTAGGCGTCGTCGAAGGAGGTCACCCGACCAGGCTAGGGCGCGGGCCGCCCGCCGTGCAGTGCCGGGTCAGTCGATCGCGCGCTGCACCGTCTTGACCGGCAGCATCAGCACCAGGCCGGCGAGCAGCACGAGCGCGATGCCGATGATCCCGAACCGGGTGTCGCCCGTCAGCCCGACGAACAGCGTGAAGAGCCCCGGCGCCAGGAAGCTCACCGCGCGCCCGGTCGTCGCGTAGAGGCCGAAGATCTCGCCCTCGCGCCCGGGAGGCGTCACCCGCGCCAGGAACGACCGGCTGGCCGACTGGATCGGCCCGACGAACAGGGCGAGCGCGAGCCCGAACACCCAGAACAGGTTCGTGGCCGTGCCGATCGCGAGCACCGCGAACGCGGCGACGACGAGCCCCGCCAGCGCTCCGACGATGATCGTCTTGGCGCCGACCTTGTCGTCGAGCCAGCCGCCGACGAATGTGCCGATGCCGGCGACGAGGTTCGCGCCGACCGCGAAGTAGATCACCATGCTCGGCGTGAAGCCGAACACCTGGGCCGCGATGATCGCGCCGAACGTGAACACGGCCGCGAGCCCGTCGCGGAACACCGCGCTCGCCAGCAGGAACAGCAGCACCTGGCGGTTGGTGCGCCAGAGCTTCGCGATGGTCGAGCCGAGGAGGCGGTACGAGCCCACGATCCCGACCCGAGGCCGTCCCGGCGCGGCGGGCAGCTCGGGCACGCTGAGCAGCACCGGCACCGCGAAGACGGCGAACCACACGGCGGAGACGACGATCGACAGGCGGACGTCCCACGAGCCGCCGTCGGCGCCCGTCGCGACGCCGAACAAGCCGCCGCGCCCCTCGACGCCGAAGCTCTGCAGGAAGGCGACCAGGAGGAGCAGGAGCAGGACGATGCCCCCGACGTAGCCGAGTCCCCAGCCGAAGCCGGACACCTTGCCGATCGTCTTCGGCGTCGAGACCTGCACGAGCATCGCGTTGTAGTTGACGCTGGCGAACTCGAAGAAGAGGTTGCCGACGGCGAGCAGCGCGGCGCCGAAGACGAGGTAGCCCGGCGCCGGGGCCACGAACACCATCGCCAGCATGGCGAGGACGACGAGTCCGGTGTTGACGGCGAGCCAGAGCTTGCGACGGCCCGAACCGTCGCTGCGCTGCCCGAGCACCGGCGCGAGCAGCGCGATCAGCACGCCGGCGATCGTCAGCGCGGTCGAGATGACGGTGGCGCTCGCGGCCAGCGCCTCGGTCTCGCCCGCCGCCGCGACGATCTCCGGGTCGACGAAGGCGCCGCTCGCGAGGTAGGTGCTGAACACGAACGAGGTGACGACGGCGTTGAACGCGGCGGAGCCCCAGTCCCACAGCGCCCACGAGACGACCCGGCGGCGGGGGATCGGGGTGGCGTCGGCGAGCGTCTGCGCTGCGGTCATGGGGGTCAACCTAGTCGGCGCCGGTGTCGCGGAGGAGGCGCTGCCTCCCTCTGGGGGCACGGCGGGGGCACGGTGCCGGGCAGGCGCCGGTCCCGCCGACCCTCACCGCGCCTCCTTGAGTCGTTCTGGCTCAACTTTCAGGTTCAGAACTTGACTCGTCCGACGCCGCGAGTAAAGTTGATGCCAGCGGACTCAAGGTCCGCGGCAGTCTTCCCGGTCCGCCGGGCCCTCGCCCGGTCAGCCGGGCACCCCCAGACAGCACCGCACCAGAACGAAGGAGCGCCACCCATGGCACGTGCAGTAGGAATCGACCTCGGAACCACCAACTCGGTCGTCAGCGTCCTCGAGGGCGGCGAGCCCACCGTCATCGCGAACGCCGAGGGCCTCCGCACGACCCCCTCGGTCGTCGCCTTCACGAAGGACGGCGAGGTGCTGGTCGGCGAGACCGCCAAGCGCCAGGCCGTCACCAACGTCGACCGCACCATCGCGAGCGTCAAGCGCCACGTCGGCACCGACTGGAAGGTCGAGATCGACGACAAGAAGTACACCCCGCAAGAGATCAGCGCGCGCATCCTCGGCAAGCTGAAGCGCGACGCCGAGCAGTACCTCGGCGAGGATGTGACCGACGCCGTCGTCACCGTGCCCGCGTACTTCAACGACTCCGAGCGCCAGGCCACGAAGGAGGCCGGCGAGATCGCGGGCCTCAACGTGCTCCGCATCATCAACGAGCCCACCGCGGCGGCCCTCGCCTACGGCCTCGACAAGGGCAAGGAGGACGAGCTCATCCTCGTCTTCGACCTCGGCGGCGGCACGTTCGACGTGTCCCTCCTCGAGGTGGGCAAGGACGACGACTTCTCGACGATCCAGGTCCGCAGCACCTCGGGCGACAACCGCCTCGGCGGCGACGACTGGGACAACCGCATCGTCGAGCACCTCATCAAGAAGTTCAAGGACGCCCACGGCGTCGACCTGTCGACCGACAAGATCGCGAAGCAGCGCCTGAAGGAGGCGGCCGAGCAGGCCAAGAAGGAGCTCTCGTCGAGCACCTCCACCTCCATCCAGCTGCCCTACCTGACGCTCACCGCCGACGGCCCGCTCAACCTCGACGAGACCATCTCGCGCTCGCAGTTCGAGCAGTGGACCAGCGACCTGCTCGACCGCACCAAGAAGCCCTTCAATGACGTGATCAAGGAGGCGGGCGTCAAGGTCTCCGACATCGCGCACGTCGTGCTCGTCGGCGGCTCCACCCGCATGCCCGCCGTCACCGAGGTCGTCAAGTCGCTGACCGGCGGCCAGGAGCCCAACAAGGGCGTCAACCCGGACGAGGTCGTCGCCGTCGGCGCCGCGCTGCAGGCCGGCGTGCTGAAGGGCGAGCGCAAGGACGTCCTGCTCATCGACGTCACCCCCCTGAGCCTCGGCATCGAGACCAAGGGCGGCGCGATGACCAAGCTCATCGAGCGCAACACGGCCATCCCGACCAAGCGCAGCGAGACCTTCACGACGGCCGACGACAACCAGCCGTCCGTCGCCATCCAGGTCTTCCAGGGCGAGCGCGAGTTCACCCGCGACAACAAGAACCTCGGCACCTTCGAGCTGACCGGCATCGCGCCGGCCCCCCGTGGCGTCCCGCAGGTCGAGGTCACCTTCGACATCGACGCCAACGGCATCGTGCACGTGTCCGCGAAGGACAAGGGCACCGGCAAGGAGCAGTCGATGGTCATCTCGGGCGGCTCGTCGCTCTCGAAGGACGACATCGAGCGCATGGTCCGCGAGGCGGAGGAGAACGCTGCAGAGGACAAGGCGCGTCGCGAGGCCAACGAGACCCGCAACAACGCCGAGCAGCTCGTCTACTCGATCGAGAAGCTGATCAAGGAGAACGACGACAAGCTGCCCGACGACGTCAAGTCCGAGGTCCAGGCCGACGTCGACGCGCTCAAGACCGCGCTCGCCGGCGACGACGACTCCGCGATCAAGCCCGCCTTCGACAAGCTCAACGAGAGCCAGTCGAAGCTCGGCCAGGCCATCTACTCGCAGAGCCAGGGCGAGGAGGCCGGCGCCGCGGGCGCGGCCGGTGCCGACGGTGCTTCCGCCGACGGCCAGGCCCAGGGCGACGACGAGGACATCGTCGACGCCGAGGTCGTGGACGACGACGACAACGACAAGAAGTAGGACGGTCTCCCCATGGCAGACGAGAACGGCAACACGCCTGACGAGCCGGTGGTGAACGACAAGCGCCGCATCGACCCCGAGACGGGCGAGGTGCGTCCCGAGCCGGCCGCCCCCTCCGAGGACGGCGGCACCGCCGCGGTCACCGACCCCGACGAGCTGATCGAGGCCGAGGCCCCCGACGTCGAGGTGCCCGCGGGCGCCGAGGCGCCGGAGGGCGCGGCCGAGGCGGCCGCCGAGATGGCGGCCGAGGGCGAGGCCGAGGGCGCAGAGCCTCTCAGCGCCGACGACGAGGCCATCCTCGACGCGGCCAGCCGCGACCTCGTCGCGGACATGCGCCAGGACATGCTCCGGGCGCAGGCTGAGCTGGTGAACTTCCGGAGGCGCGTCGAGCGCGACCGCGAGGCGAACCGCGAGGCCGTGGTCGCCGAGGTCGTGCGCTCGCTCCTCCCCGCGCTCGACGACCTGGCCCGTGCCGAGAAGCACGGCGACCTGGCCGAGGGCCCGATGGTCATCGTGGCGCAGAAGATCCGCGGCGGGCTCGACAAGTTCGGGCTCGTGCAGGTCGGCGAGAAGGGCGAGGTCTTCGACCCCACCATGCACGACGCCCTGGTCCAGCTGCCGAGCGCCGACGTCACGGTGAACACCGTGGCCGACGTGATCGAGCCGGGCTACAAGATCGGCGACCGGGTCATCCGGGCCGCGAAGGTCGCGGTGCACACGCCGCAGTAGCGGCATCCGCGACGCGAGTCGCGACGGGCGGTGGGCTCCTCGAGAAGGGGCCCGCCGCCTCCCCCATTCCCCGGCGGTCGCTCCCGAGCGACGGCACAGAGACAAGAGAGGAGGTGCCGGATGGCCAGCCAGGACTGGTTCGACAAGGACTTCTACGCCGTTCTCGGTGTCTCCAAGGACGTCACGGCGGCAGAGCTCAAGAAGGTCTACCGCAAGCTCGCCCGCAAGTACCACCCCGACTCCAACCCCGGCGACGCGGCCGCGGAGGCGAAGTTCAAGGAGGTGAGCGAGGCCAACTCGGTGCTCTCCGACCCCGAGCAGCGCCGCGAGTACGACCAGATCCGGGCCATGGGCTCGGGCGCGCGCTTCACCGCAGGCAGCGGTGGCCCCGGCGGCGGCGGGGGCGGCTTCGAGGACGTCTTCGGCGGCATGTTCGGCGGCGGGCAGCCCGGCGGCGCTCGCCCGCAGTACCGCCAGCAGGGCGGCGGCGGCTTCGACGACATCTTCGGCGGCATGTTCGGCGGCGGCGGCTTCGGCCAGACGAGCGGCGGCTTCCGCGGCTACGGCGGTCCGCAGAAGGGCCGCGACATGACGGCCACGACGACGCTCGACTTCCAGACGGCCGTCGTCGGCGAGACGATCTCGCTGCAGGGCGCGAACGGCCGTCCGATGAAGGTCCGCATCCCGGCGGGCGTGCACGACGGCCAGAAGATCCGGCTGCGCGGCAAGGGCGAGCCCAGCCCCGACGGCGGCGAGGGCGGCGACATGGTCCTCACCATCGCCGTGCGCAAACACCCGGTGTTCGAGCTCGACGGCCAGAACCTGCGGCTCGACGTGCCGGTGACGTTCGCCGAGGCCGCGCTCGGCGCGACCATCGAGGTCCCGACGCTGGGCGGCGACCCCGTGCGGCTGCGGGTCGCGCCCGGCACCCCGTCCGGCCGCGTGCTGCGCGTCAAGGGACGCGGCGTCGTCACCAAGTCGGGCACCGGTGACCTGCTCGCCACCGTCCAGGTGGCCGTGCCGTCGCACCTCAGCGACAAGGCGAAGGAGGCGGTCGAGGCGCTGGCCGCGGCCCTCCCGGCCGAGAACCCCCGCGACGACCTCATCGTCAGGGCCCGCGCGCAGGCGTGACGACCATGGACGAGAACTCGCCGCTCTTCGCCATCGCGACCGCCGCCGAGCTCGCGGGCATGCACGCCCAGACGCTGCGGCAGTACGACCGGCTCGGCCTCGTCGTCCCGCAGCGGACGGCGGGCAAGTCGCGTCGCTACTCGATGCGCGACGTCGTCCAGCTGCGCGAGATCGGCCGGCTGGGCGGCGAGGGAGTGTCACTCGAGGGCATCAAGCGGATCCTCGAGCTCGAGAACCAGGTCACGTCGCTGCAGTCGCGCGTGCGCGAGCTGGAGCGGGCCCTGGCCGACGAGCTGGTCAACCGGCCCGGCGCGCGGGTCTTCGCGGCCGGCGAGAGCGGCGTCGTGCCGCTGCGGCAGGGCATGCGCCCCCGGCGGCAGACGGCCGTGGTGGTCTGGCGACCCGAGCGCTGACGCGGGTCCGACGGCCGCCGCTCGCTGCGGGCCCGCCGTCGTCGTGGACGGTGCACCCCGGAGTGGACGATGCACCCCGTCGTTCGGGGGTGCACCGTCCACTCCGGGGTGTCTCGCCCCGCGTGCCCGGTAGCCTCGTGGCGTGATCGACTTCGACCAGCTCCGCCGGTGGCCCGACGTCGAGGCCCCCGACCTGGTCGCGCACGACGCGACCGACCGCCTCCTGCTCGACGAGGCCGCGTCGCGGCTGTCCGCAGGGTCCGAGGTCGTCGTGGTCGGCGACCGGTACGGAGCCCTGACCCTGGGCGCGGTCGCAGGAGGCGCCTCCTCGGTCCGCGTGCACCAGGACTCGCTCTCGGGCGAGCGCGCCCTCGCGGCCAACGCGGCCAGGCTCGCCTTGCCGCTCGACTCCGTCGTGCAGCACGACCTCGACCCCGCGCTCGTCGTCGGGGCGCGGTTCGTGCTCGTGCAGCTGCCCCGCTCGCTCGACGCGCTCGACGAGGTCGCGGCCCTCGTGGCGGCCCACGCCGCCCCGGACGTGGTCGTGCTCGCGGGGGGCCGCCTCAAGCACATGACCCGCGCCATGAACGAGGTGCTCGGCCGCCACTTCGGCCAGGTGTCCGCGGGGCTGGCCCGGCAGAAGTCGAGGCTGTTGACGGCCTCGGTGCCGCGTCCGGGCGGCTCGGCGCCGTGGCCGCGGTCGCAGCGGCACGCCGACCTCGGCCTGACCGTGGTCGCCCACGGCGCCGCGTTCGCCGGGACGGGGGTCGACATCGGCACCCGGCAGCTGCTCGCCCTCGTCGACCGGATGCCCGAGGCCGCGTCGGTCGTCGACCTGGGCTGCGGCACCGGGCTGCTCGCGGCGGCCTACGCGCGCCGGGCACCGGGAGCGCGGGTCGTCGCGACCGACCAGTCGGCCGCGGCGGTCGCCTCCGCCCGGGCGACGATCGCCGCCGCCGGCCTGGCCGACCAGGTGGAGGTGCGGCGCGCGGACGCGGGCGACTCGCTGCCCGAGGGCGGCGACGACCTGGTGCTGCTCAACCCGCCGTTCCACGTCGGCGCAGCGGTGCACACCGCCATCGCGCAGAAGCTGTTCGACGCCGCGGCGCGGCTGCTCCACCCCGGGGGCGAGCTCTGGACGGTCTACAACTCGTCGCTGTCGTACCGCGGCGCCCTCGAGCGCACGGTGGGGACGACGCGGCAGGTCTCGCGGTCGCCGAAGTTCACGGTGACCGCGAGCACGCGGCGCTGACGACCTGACGATCGACGGCCTGGCGGCGGGACGGCCTGGGGCGGCTCAGGCCGTCCTGCCGCGTCAGGCGGGCTCGTCGAGGCGCAGCGATGCGTCGAGGTAGGCGAGGAGCGCCAGGGCGTAGGCCGTCTCGGCGTCGTCCGCCACGTGGTGCTCGTGCTCGTCTGCCGTCGACCGCGGGCGGAGCAGCACCGTCCAGCCGAGGTGCTCGTCGTCCTCGGTCTCGTGGGTCAGCGAGACGAACGCCGGGCCGAGCAGCGTCCGCAGCTGGTCCTCGCGCGGCAGCCAGAGCGCCGCGTCGGCCGAGACCGAGTCGAGCGCCCACTCGGTCGTGCCGTTGAAGCCGAGCTCGGTGCCGGTCGGGTAGTGGTGCGCCTCGATGGTCATGTCGCTCAGCGTGAAGACGTCGGGCGCCTCGTCGGCGTCGGCGAGGTGCTCGACGACGAAGCGGTCCCCGGACGCGGGGCGCCAGCGGAGCCCGGCGGAGCGGAGGCGGCGGGCGAGGTCGACGGTGATCATCGGCTCATCCTGCCTCAGCGGGCTGTGACGGTGTTGCCCGTGCCGTCGGTGTTGACCACGGGGTCGGAGTCGCTGCCGTGCACGACCTCGTTGTCGACGCCCTCGACGTCGACCTGCGCGACCGTCTCGACCTCGACGTGGTTGCCGGAGCCCATGACGACGACGACCCGGGCCGGGCCGCTGTGCAGCGTCCCGTCCACGCCCGCGACGACGACCGTGTCGCAGCCGCCGGGCAGCGACTTCTCGCTCGGGTCGTCGTCGTGGAAGGTCATCCAGGCGAAGCCGTCGACGCAGGCGTCCGTGGTGGCGTCGGAGACGAACGGTGCGGCTGTCCGGTCGCCCGTGGAGGTCGGAGGGGTTGTCGACGCGGCGGCGGTGGTGCTCGACGACGTCGGGGGCTCGACCGCTGCGCAGCCGGCGAGGACGGCGAGGGCCGCCGCCACGGCCGCCGACGACACGAGGGCGGCCGGGCGGAAGGCGGGGTGGATGCGTCCCACGGCGTCGCCCGCTGCCTAGGCCGCCGGGGCGACGGTGTTGCGCTCGCCCGCGTCCTCGACCGTGGGGGCGGCGCCGCCGTGGGTGACCACGTCGTCGTCGCCGGCCAGGCGGACCGTGGTGACCTGGTCGACGGACACGGTGACGCCGGTGCCCTCGACGACGAGCGTGCCCACGGTGCCGAGCTCGACCGTGCCTCCCGAGCCGACGACCGAGACGAGGTCGCAGTCGGAGTCGACCACGGCGACGGGGGAGTCTGCCTCGATCGTGGCCTCGGCCTCAGGGCCGGAGTCGGTCTCGAGCGCGGCGTCCGGGCCGGTGCCGGTGTCCACGAGCATGAAGCCGTCGGTGCAGGTGCCGGTCTCGGCGGCGGCCGCCCGGGGCGTGTCGGTGGGCGAGGGCGCGGCGTCGTCGGGGCCGGTCGTGGCGGTGCAGCCGGCGAGCACCGCCAGGCCGGTGACGGCGAGGGCGAGGGTCGCTGCTGCGGGGCGGCGCCGTGCCGCGCGGGCGGTCATCGGCCGGTCACCGTGTTGCCGGTGGTGCCGGCGTCGTTGACGACGGGCGCGTCACCAGTGTGGCTGAGCGTGTTGCCGTCGCCGGCGAAGTCGATCGTGCCGACGGCGTCGGCGGTGACGGTGATGCCCGTGCCCTCGACGACGACGTGCTCGACGTCGGCGAGCGTGACGGTGCCGTCGCTGCCGATCACGTTCACGCTGTCGCAGGCCTCGGTGAAGACGACGTCGGTGGTCTCGTCGTCGAGCACGACGGAGGCATTGCCGTCGACGCAGGTCTCGGTGACGAAGGGGCTGGTGGTCGACTCGGCGAGCGGGGTGCTCGAGCCTGTCGCGTCGGGGGTGCCGTCGGTGCTGGCTGCGTTCGTGCAGCCGGCGACGCCGGTGAGCAGGACGGCGCCGAGCAGGGCGGAGAGGGTGGCGGTGCGGAGGCGGGGCGCGTGCATGGTGGAGCCTTTCGGGGTCTGGGGCGGCGCGGTGGGGGCCGGGCCCGGGGAGGCATGTCGTCTCCCCGGGCCCGGCTGTGGTGCAGGTGGTGCGGTGGTGCTGCTGGCGCTAGTTGCCGCTGTGGTTCCAGGCGAAGCCGGTGATGGAGTCGCTCTGGCCGTTGCGGGCCTTCTGGTCGATGTTCAGGACGTAGTCGTGGGTGGGGCCCCAGACTCGGGTGAACGACCAGTGGCCGTCGGCGTCGGCCTCGACCGTGCGGTAGGTCGTGTCGCTCTTGGCGGAGCGGATCGAGACCGTGGCGAACGGCGTCGCGGTGCCCTCGAAGCGGGCGGCCACGCCGGTGTCGTAGGTGTCGCCGACCGCGGGGCTGGTGAGGACGAGCGGCGCGAAGACGGGTGCCTTGACGTTGACCGTGGTGGTGCTGGTGGTCTTGTCGGGGTTCGTCTGCGTGACCTGGACGGCGTAGTCGTTCGAGGGGCCCCAGTTGCGCTCGGGCAGCGCCCAGGTGCCGTCGGGCTTCACGGTCGCGCGGCCCATGGGCACGTTCCAGCCGTTGGTGGCGTTGACGGCCTCGACGGTGGCGCCGGGGGTGCCGGTGCCGGTGAGGACGTTCAGGCCGGGACGGTACGTGGCGCCGTCGGTGATGCTGGTGACGTCGACGGGCACGTTGACGACCGCGGTGGCGAGGTGCAGGGCGGTGCGCTGGGTGTCGGTGCCCTTGGCGGCGACGAACGCGATGTCGTACCCGGCGCTCGTCGGGCCGAGGTAGCGGTCGAAGGCCCAGGTGCCGGCGAGGCCGGCCGTGGCGCGGCCCATGGGGGTGGACCACTGGTTCGTGGCCGTGACGACGGTGCCGGGCATCGCGGTGCCGGTGAAGGTGGTGGTGCCCACGGTGTAGGTGCTGTCGTTCACGGGGCTGGTGACCTCGAAGCCGAGGGCTCCCGCGTAGTTCAGCTTGAGAGACACCGTCTGGGGGTCGCCGACCGGGGGCGTGGCGGTGAAGGTGAGGTCGTAGCCGGCAGCGGTGGGGCCGAGGATGCGGTTGAACGACCAGGTGCCGTCGGTCGCCGTCGCCGTGCCCATCGGGGTGCCCCACTGGTTCGTGGCGCGGATCGTCGAGCCGACCGGGGCGGTGCCGCGGAAGGTGGTCATGCCCTCGGCGTAGGTCTGGCCGTCGACGTGGCTCGTGACGGCGAGGGGCAGCTCGGCCGCGACCCGGGTCAGGGTGTGGGTGAGGGTGCTGACCTCGCCGCCCGCGTCCTGGGTGACGGTGAGGTCGCTGACGCCCATGCCGAGGCCGCGCGTCGGGGTGATCGTCCAGTCGCCGTCGACGACGGTGGTGGTGCCGATCGCGGTCGCGCCGTAGCCGATGGTGACGCTGGCACCGTCCTGGCCGTGGCCGGTGAAGACGGGGCGGCTGGTGGTGACGGTCGAGCCGCTCTCGGGGGTCTCGACGGTCAGGGGCTTGAAGGTCTCGGCCTCGGGGTTGATCGTGATCGTCGAGGTGGTGACGTTGCCGCCCTTGCCGGTCTGGGTGACCTCGAGGACGTGCTTGCGGGCGTCGAGGTCGGAGGTGGCGAGGTTCCAGGTGCCGTTGACGAGCACGTCCCCGCTGCCGATGACCGTGGCGTGGCCCTGCTCGCGGACCAGGAGCTGTGCGCGGGGCTCGCCGGTGCCGCGCATGGCGAGGGGCCCGCCGTCGTGGGCGGCGTCGGGGACGGGGCGGGTGACCTCGACCGCGGCACCGTAGGCGATGCTCTGGCTGATGTCGCCGTTGCGTTCGTGGTCGATCAGCTGGTGGATGGTCACGGGGTAGGCGCCGCCGAGGTTCGGGGCGGTGACCTCGAGGCTCCAGGTGCCGTCGATCGGGGAGGCGGGGGCCCGGTCGATCTCGGTGCCGGTGGCGTCCTCGACCACGACGGTGGCGCCGGGGTGGGCGCTGCCGGAGAGGACGGCCTTCTTCGTCACGTCGGGGTCGAACGTCACGGTCGCGTCCACGGGATCCACGGCCAGGTCGATCTCGACCCTCGCATCGTCGGTCTTCGTACCGTCTTCGTACTGCTCAAGGATCGTCGTGTTCATGCCGAGTGTCAGCCCGGATACGGTCGCGGACCAGTTGCCGTCGCCGTCGACGTCGGCCGGCTGGTCGTCGTTGATGATGACCGTCGAGCCCGGCACGGCCGTGCCGGAGATCTGCGCCGTGCGTGCGGCGAGATCGACCGAGACGACGTCCGCGTAGAACAATTCCCGCGCGGCGGCGAACCGGACCTTCGCCGGCGTCCCTGTCGAGTTGAGGTACAGGCGACCATCGGCGTCCGGGGTCTCTTGCGTCAGCTTCTTGTCCGTTCCGGCTACCTGCATTGAACCGTCCCGCGGAAATTCCCATTTCTGTCCAGCGTCGTTCGCATTGCACCTCAACTGGTAGAGGGTGCTGAAGCCGCCGTACAGACATAGTCCCGGGAACTTGTCCATCGTGATCACCTTGTTGATCGGGTCGTAAGTGTAAGTCGCACCGACCGCTCGGGCATCGGCTTCAGCCAGCGCTACCGTGTCGTACACCTTTGAGGAGTTCCCGTAGGCATTGGGGGCTTGGGTGCCTACCGCGCCGGCCTTGCCGCCGGCCAGTGTCATGGAGATCGTGCTCGACGCCGCGAGTCGCGTCGCCGTGGACGAGGGGTCCGGGGCAGCGGCGGACGCCGCCGCGGGGCCGAAGCTGAGGCCGGTGAGGATCGTGGCTGCTGCCAAGCCGATCGCTCCCGCCCTGGTGAGGGTCTTCTTCATGTGTGCGTGGTTCCTTCGAACGATGTCGGGCCCGAAATGGGTATGCGAAATATTAGACACACGAGGGCGGTGTCTACAACCTGACGAGTGCTATGCCTTGCGCATCGACGCGGGCAGCGTAAAGTTGAGCCAGATCAACTCAAGTTCGAGAAAGGCACACCCGTGGCGAACATGCAGGGCGCTCCCGCCTCCACCGAGAAGCAGAAGAGCGCGCTCGAGAAGTACGGCGTCGACCTCACGGCGATCGCCCGCAGCGGCAAGCTCGACCCGGTGATCGGGCGCGACGCCGAGATCCGGCGCATCAGCCAGGTGCTCACCCGCCGCACCAAGAACAACCCCGTGCTGATCGGCGAGCCCGGCGTCGGCAAGACGGCCGTCGTCGAGGGCCTCGCCCAGCGCATCGTCGAGGGCGACGTCGCCGACTCCCTCAAGGAGAAGCGGCTGATCAGCCTCGACCTCGCCGCCCTCGTCGCCGGCGCGAAGTACCGCGGCGAGTTCGAGGAACGCCTCAAGGACGTCCTCAAGGAGATCACCCAGAGCGACGGCCAGGTCATCACCTTCATCGACGAGCTGCACACCCTCATGGGCGCAGGCGGCGGCGAGGGCTCGGTCGCCGCCTCCAACATGCTCAAGCCGATGCTCGCCCGCGGCGAGCTGCGGCTGATCGGCGCGACGACGCTCGACGAGTACCGCCAGTACATCGAGAAGGACGCCGCCCTCGAGCGCCGGTTCCAGCAGGTCTATGTCGGAGAGCCGACCGTGGAGGACACGGTCGCGATCCTCCGGGGCCTCAAGGAGAGGTACGAGGCTCATCACGGCGTCACCATCACCGACGGCGCCCTCGTGGCTGCCGCCTCCTTGTCGAACCGGTACATCCCGAGCCGCCAGCTGCCCGACAAGGCCATCGACCTGGTCGACGAGGCAGGCTCGCGCCTCAAGATGGAGATCGACTCGTCGCCGGTCGAGCTCGACCAGCTCTACCGCGGCCTCGTCCGCCTGCAGATCGAAGAGCTCGCGCTCAAGAAGGAGAAGGACGACGCGTCGCTCGCGCGGCTCGCGACCCTCCGCGAGACGATCGCCCAGCAGCAGGCCGCGTTCGACGACCTCAACGCGCGCTGGCAGGCCGAGAAGGCGGCGCTGCAGGGCGTCGGCACCCTCCGCAGCGACCTCAACGAGGCGCGCATCGACGCCGACCGTGCCCTCCGCGAGGGCCGCTACGAGGACGCGGCGCGCATCAGCTACGAGCGCATCCCCGACATCGAGAAGCGGCTCGCCGATGCCGAGTCGTTCGAGCAGAGCGACGAGCGCCTCGTCAGCGACAGCGTGACCGACTCCGACATCGCCGAGGTCGTCGCCGCCTGGACGGGCATCCCCGTCGGCCGGCTGCTCAGCGGCGAGACCGAGAAGCTGCTGCACCTCGAGAGCGAGCTCGGGAGGCGCCTCATCGGCCAGCGGGCCGCGGTCCAGGCCGTCAGCGAGGCCGTCCGCCGCACCCGCGCGGGCATCAGCGACCCCGACCGCCCGACCGGCTCGTTCCTGTTCCTCGGCCCGACCGGCGTCGGCAAGACCGAGCTCGCGAAGGCGCTCGCCGACTTCCTGTTCGACGACGAGAAGGCCCTCGTCCGCATCGACATGAGCGAGTACGGCGAGAAGCACAGCGTGTCCCGGCTCGTGGGCGCGCCTCCCGGCTACGTCGGCTACGAGGCCGGCGGCCAGCTCACGGAGGCGGTGCGCCGCCGCCCGTACAGCGTCGTGCTGATGGACGAGGTCGAGAAGGCCCACCCCGAGGTGTTCGACATCCTGCTGCAGGTGCTCGACGACGGCCGCCTGACCGACGGCCAGGGCCGCACGGTCGACTTCCGCAACACGATCCTCGTGCTCACGTCGAACCTCGGCTCGCAGGTCATCACCGACCCCGGCCTCAGCGACCCCGAGAAGGAGGAGCTGGTGCAGGGCATGGTCCGCCAGGCCTTCAAGCCCGAGTTCGTCAACCGGCTCGACGACATCGTCGTGTTCTCGACGCTCTCGACCGACGACCTCGGCCAGATCGTCTCGCTCTACGTCGACCGGCTCGGCCGCCGCCTCACCGACCGGCGGCTGTCGCTCGCGGTGACCCCCGACGCGCGAGCCTGGCTCGCCGAGCGCGGCTACGACCCGATCTACGGCGCCCGGCCGCTGCGCCGGCTCATGCAGCGCCAGATCGACGACCAGCTCGCGATGGCGCTGCTCGGCGGCTCGATCGCCGACGGCGACACGGTGCTCGTCGACGTGGCTCCCGACGGGGAGTCGTTGAGCGTGGTGCAGCAGGTCGTGGGGGAGCCCTCGGCCGAGGTGCTCGACGACCTCGACTGAGCGGGTGCGCGCTCGAGCCGCGCGCGCGGGAGCAGGGCCAGCGCAGGAGGCGTCAGCCGGCTCGGACGGACCGCACGGCAGACTGGGGCGCATGAGCACCTGGGTCAAGATCTGCGGACTGTCCACTCCCGAGACCGTCGACGCCGCCGTCGCCGCAGGCGCCGACGCGGTCGGCTTCGTCTTCGCGCCCGGCAGCCCGCGCACGGTCGACGCCGACACGGCCCGTGCCCTGGTGGCCCGGGTGCCGGAGGGCGTCGAGACCGTCGGCGTGTTCCGCGGCCAGGAGGTGGGGGCGGTGCTCGAGCTGGCCCGCGCCTCCGGTGTCTCGACCGTCCAGCTGCACGGCGACGAGGCCCCGGCCGACGTCGCGGCCGTGCAGGCGGCGGGGTTCCGCGTGATCCGCGCGGTCAGCGCGTCGCGCTACGCGAACGAGACCGAGGAGGAGCGGGTCGCGTTCGGCGAGGACGCCCTGCTGCTCGACGCGGTCGAGCCCGGTGCCGGTGCCGTGTTCGACGCGGCGCCCCTGCTCGCCGCCCCGCCCGCGCGCCCCTGGCTGCTCGCCGGCGGGCTCACCCCCGCCACCGTCGCCGAGCTGCTGGGGTCACTGCGCCCCGTCGGCACCGTCGGGGTCGACGTCAGCTCGGGCGTCGAGTCCTCGCGCGGCGTCAAGGACGCCCGGCTCATCGCCGACTTCGTCGCCGCGGCCCGCACCCCCTGACCCCTTTGCTCAGCCGAGCAGGGCCCGCAGGTCGGCGACGAGGCGGTCGACGTGCTCCTCGGTCGTGTCGAACGAGCACATCAGGCGCACCTCGCCGGTCGCGCGGTCCCAGTCGTAGAAGTGGTGCACCGCCCGCAGCGGCTCGACGGCCTCGATCGGCAGCACGACGAACACCGCGTTGGCCTCGACCGCCTGGGTGATCGTCACCCCGGGCAGCGAGGCGAGCGCCGCCGCGAGCCGGGTCGCCATCGCGTTGGCACGGGTCGCCGAGCGCAGCCACAGGTCGTCCTCGAACATCGCGAGGAACTGCGCCGACGTGAAGCGCATCTTCGAGGCCAGCTGCGCGTCCATCTTGCGGAGGAAGACCAGGCCGGCCCGCGTCTCCTCGGAGAAGGTCACGACCGACTCGCCGAGGACGAGCCCGTTCTTCGTGCCGCCGAGCGAGACCGAGTCGACGCCGGCGTCGCGCGTGAGCGCCCGCAGCGGGACGCCGAGCGACGCGGCCGCGTTGGCGAGCCGGGCGCCGTCGAGGTGCACGGTCATCCCGTGCGCGTGCGAGCGGTCGGTGATCGCCCGGAGCTCGTCGGGCGTGTAGACCGTGCCGAGCTCGGTGCTCTGCGTGATCGTGACCGCGAGCGGCTGCGGGCGCTGCTGGTCGCCCCAGCCGTAGGCCTGACGGTCGATCAGCGCGGGGGTGAGCTTGCCGTCGGGCGTCGGGACGGTGAGCAGCTTGATGCCGCCGAGGCGCTCGGGCGCCCCGCCCTCGTCGGTGTAGACGTGGGCCGTGGTCGCGCAGATCACCGCGCCCCAGCGGGGCACGAGCGCCTGCAGGGCGGCCACGTTGGCACCGGTGCCGGTGAGGACCGGGTCGAGGGAGGTGCCCTCGCCGAAGACCTCGGCCACCACCTCGCCGAGACGACGCGTGTAGGGGTCGGCGCCGTAGGAGGCGACATGGCCGCCGTTGGCCTCGATCATCGCCTGGAGCACCTCGGGGTGCGCGCCAGCGTAGTTGTCGGAGGCGAACGTGTGGGCAGCGGGATCGTGGAGGCGCGTCACGCGTCCATCTTGCCGTGTGCCGCCCGGTCACCGTCCGCCGCTCGATCACCGTCTGCCGCCCGGTGGCCGTCTGCCCCCCCGGTGGCCGTGCGCCCCCCGGTGGCCGTGCGCTGCTCCATGTTGCGACCTCTGCAAGAAAAGCTTGTGATATTCGAGATATACACATAGTGTGACGGTGAGCACAGTCGCCCAGCCCCGGCAGTGCTCCCGAGCCTGCCTCACCCGAGAGGTCCGCCATGTTCTTCCTGCACGCTCCCAAGCTCGTCCTCACCGGCTCGTCGTCCTCGCTCCGCGAGACCGGCGACCGAGCGGCCGCCCTCGGCGCCGAGGTCGTCGTCGTCGTCGACTCGTCGACGGTCGCCGCCCCCGATGCCGCCGCACCGTGCGTCGCCGAGCTCGACGGGTTCGACGTCGCCGTCGTCGCGGTACCCGACCCGGCCTCGGCCGACGCCGACCTCCGCGGCGCCGCTGCCCGGCTCGCCCCCGCCCTGCGGCACGGCGCCCTCGTCATCGTCCAGGGCACCGCGTGCGTCGAGCCCGAGGGGCGGCGCCTCGCGGACGACCTCGCCGAGCGGTCCGGCCTCGAGATCGGCCGTCAGTTCGACGTCGTCGGCCTCGACGGCGACCACGTGACGTGGTCCACGGGCGACGAGGGCGCGCAGACCGCGCGGCACCTCATGTCCCGTCTCGGCTGACGCGTCGCCCGCTGTCGGCCGCCTGCACCAGGATGGTCCCATGGGCGGAGTGCTGATCGGGTTCGGGATCATCGGGGTGATCATCGCCGCCGGCTGGCTGGTCGGACGCATCGACCTGCTCGGCCCGACCGGTCACCAGGTGCTCTCGCGCCTCGTCTTCTTCGTCCTCACGCCCTGCCTGCTCTTCTCCACGATCTCGCGGGCCGACGTGCACGTGCTGTTCTCGGACCTGCTCGTGGTCTCGGCCCTCGCCTCCCTCGCCGCCGCCGTGATCTCGGTGGTGCTGCTGAGGTTCGTCCTGCGTCGCTCGGCGGCGGAGACCACCATGGGCACGATGGGCGGCGCCTACGTCAACGCGAACAACATCGGCCTCCCGGTCGCGACCTACGTGCTCGGCAGCGCGACCTTCGTGGCCCCCGTGCTGCTCTACCAGCTGCTCGTCATCACGCCGATCGTGCTGACGGTGATGGACACGGTCACGAACCGCGGCAGCAGCCTCGGGCGAGCGATCGCGCGCCCGCTGCTCAACCCCCTGTTGATCGGCTCGGCGCTCGGGGTGCTCGTCGCCGTGCTCGAGATCGAGATCCCCGACCCCGTCATGCAGCCGCTGCTGCTCGTCGGCGGCGCGGCCGTTCCCGTCGTCCTGATCTCGTTCGGGATGTCGCTCTCGGGCTCGAAGCCGCTGCAGGCGCGCGAGGGCCGGGCCGACATCGCGATCGCGACGGCGCTCAAGCTCGTCGTCATGCCCGTCGTCGCCTGGGTGCTCGGCGCCTTCGTCTTCGACCTCGGGCACGACCAGCTCTTCGTCGCCGTCGTCCTGGCCGGCCTGCCGAGCGCGCAGAACGTCTTCAACTACGCCCAGCGCTACCAGGCCGGGGTCGTGGTCGCCCGCGACACCGTGCTCGTGACGACCATCGGGTCGGTGCCGCTGCTGGTGCTGGTCGCGGCACTGCTCAAGTAGGAGGCGCCTCCTCGGCAGGCAGGCCGCCTCAGAAGATCATCGGGCGGTCGTCGTCGAGCTCGGTGTCGAGCTCGAGGTCGACCACGACGGGGACGTGGTCGCTCGGGGCGTCGCCCTTGCGCTCGTCGCGGTGGATCGACGCGTCGGTGACGAGGTCGGCGAACGGCTGCGACCCCATGATGAAGTCGATCCGCATGCCCTCGTTCTTCGGGAACCGGAGCTGCTTGTAGTCCCAGTAGGTGTAGCCCTCGGGCAGGCGCGGGCGCACGACGTCCGTCAGGCCGACGCGCTCGAACGCGGCGAAGGCGTCGCGCTCGGGCTGGCTGACGTGGGTGTGGCCCTCGAAGACCGAGACGTCCCACACGTCGGTGTCGAGCGGGGCGACGTTCCAGTCGCCCATCAGCGCGAGCGGCTGGTCGGGCCGCTCGGCGATCCAGGCCTCCGTCTCGGCGGCGAGGGCGGCGAGCCAGTCGAGCTTGTAGTCGTAGTGCGGGTCGCCCAGTTCACGGCCGTTCGGCACGTAGAGCGACCAGAGGCGGACGCCCTCGACCGTGACGCCGATCGCGCGCGCCTCCTTGGGCTGGTCGGGCCCCTCCTGCCCCTTGGCGAAGCCGGGCTGGGTCGGGAACGTGATCGTGACGTCGTCCATCGGCAGGCGGCTCGCGAAGGCGACGCCGTTCCACTGGCTGAGGCCGTGCAGCTCGACCTCGTAGCCCGCCTCGCGGAACGCGTCGAACGGGAACTGCTCGGGCTTGCACTTGATCTCCTGCAGGCCCACGACGTCGACGTCCTCCCGGACCAGCCAGTCGACCACTCGCCCGACTCGGGCACGGACGGAGTTGACGTTCCAGGTCGCGACGCGCATGCCGCCCACGCTACCGGCAGGAGGCGCACCCGGCCTGGGCGGAGCCTCCTGCCCTACCATTGGTCACCGTGACCGACGCACGCACGCAGCTCATCGACTACATCCGTTCCGAGGCCGTCTTCCACGGCGACTTCACGCTCACGAGCGGCAAGAAGGCGAGCTACTACATCGACCTGCGGAAGGTCAGCCTCGACCACCGCGTCGCCCCCCTGATCGGGCAGGTCATGGTCGACCTCATCACCGAGGTGCCCGACGTGTTCGCCGTGGGCGGCCTGACGATGGGCGCCGACCCGATCGCCTCCGCCGTGCTGCACCAGGGCGTCGCGATGGGGCGCGACTACGACGCCTTCGTCGTCCGCAAGGAGCCCAAGGACCACGGTCGCGGCAAGCAGGTCGAGGGCCCCGACCTCGAGGGCAAGCGGGTCGTCGTCCTCGAGGACACGTCGACCACCGGGGGCTCGCCCCTCGCCGCCGCGAAGGCGCTGGAGGCGGTGGGCGCGGTGATCGCGGCCGTCGCCGTCGTCGTCGACCGCAGCACCGGCGCCCGCGAGGTCATCGAGGCCGCCGGCTACCCCTACTACGCGGCCATCGGGCTGGACGACCTCGGGCTGCAGCCGTGAACGACGCGCGCGACGGCCGCGGGCCGGACGGCGAGGAGGCGGAGGCCAGCCGAGAGCCGGCTGACGACACGTCGGGGCTCGACGCGGGCGACTGGCTCGCGGCGCAGTTCGCCGACGACGGCGCTGACGACGACGCGGTCGACGGCGAAGTGGTCGATGACGACGACGCTGACGACGACGGCGTGGTCGATCACGACGACGTGGTCGATGACCGCCCGGCCGCCGACGGCGTAGCCGAGGACGACACGGCCGAGGGCGACCCTGCCGAGCGCGGCCTGCGGACGGGGGCGACGCCGATCTCGGCCGAGACCGCCCGCTCCGCGCCGTTCACCGTGCCGCCTGCCCCCACCGCCGAGTCCGAGGTCGTGAAGAGCTCGGGCCACCCGATGGCCCTCGATCTCTCGGCGCTCGCCGGGACGATGCCGCCGCCCTCGCCGACCGAGCCGACGCCGTCCGCCGAGTCGACGCCGTCCGCCGAGCCGACGCCGTCCGCCGAGGGTGCCGTCGAGCACGAGGCCGACCCCGTCTCGGACGAGAGCGTCCGGTCGGAGGTCGTCGCGCCTCCTCGCTACAAGGTCCCGCCGGCGGTCGCGCCGCGTCCTGCGCCGGTGCCGCCCGCCGCGCTGCCGCCCGCCGACCCGTCGGCCGCGGTCGCCGACGACGACGAGCCCGTCACTTCGGACGGCGCCTCGGTCGAGGAGACCGAGGCCGACCCTGCGCCGCGGGACGAGCCCGGCCCCTTCACCGCCC
This sequence comes from Frigoribacterium sp. PhB107, assembly GCF_003751515.1. Taxonomy (NCBI): domain Bacteria; kingdom Bacillati; phylum Actinomycetota; class Actinomycetes; order Micrococcales; family Microbacteriaceae; genus Frigoribacterium; species Frigoribacterium sp. PhB107. Next base: position 218,632 of record NZ_RJKU01000003.1, read on the forward strand.
TGATCACGCCTCCCATCGCTCCGCAGCCCGTCTTCCCGTCGTCGTTCGACTGGAGCGCCCCGGCGGCGTCCGACGACCGGGCCGCGGGCCCGGGCCCTGACGGAGGGTCCCGGGACGACGTCGACCTGCCGCCCGCCGCGGGCGAGGACGCCGAGGAGGCGCCCGTCCCGTCGACCGACGCGGCCGACGACGCGCAGACGCGGGCGTTCGACCTCCCGGCTGCCGCGGACCCTGCTGCTGCGCCTGATCCGTCTGCGGCCGGGGACGTGTCCGCGTCGTTCGAGGCGGAGGCCCGATCGACACCGGTCGGACCGGAGCCCACGTCGGCCGGGTCGGCCGGGTCGGAGCCCGAGCTCGCATCCCAGCCTGAGGTCGAGTTCGCGCCCGAGGCCGCATCCGAGCCTGAGTCCGCGACCGAGGCCGAACTGCCCCGGGCCTCGAGCGAGCCTGCGTCGGCGCCGGAGCCCGCAGTCGACCTGGTCGAGCCCGTGCTCGAGCTCGACTCCGAGTCCACGGTCGAGCAGTCCCAGCCCGAGTCCGAGCCCGCAGCGGAGCAGACCGAGATCGTGGCCGAGGTGGCGAGCGAGCCCGAGCCTTCGTCCGAGCAGGCCGAGCCCGCGACCGAGTTCGCCTCGGAGCAGGACCCCGAGCCCTCGACCGAGCTCGCCTCGGAGCCGGACACCGAGCCCTCGACGGAGCTCGCCTCGGAGCCCGCGAACGAGCCCGAGCCGGGCACGGCCGAGTCCGCGCCCGCGGAGCCCTGGTGGATCGCTGAGCACCACGAGATGACCCGGCGAGAGCGCCGCGAGGCCGAAGCCGCGGGGGTCGTCGTGCCGCCCGCGGTGGCGGCGTCCCCGGACGGTGCGGCTGCTGCGGCTGCGGCCGCGGCTGCTGACGACGAGAGCGCTGCCGGGGCCCCCGCCGCACCTCCTGCGGGCCTGCCCTTCGCCGCGCCGTCGGGAGCGGCGTCCGCGCCGACGGCCGACGGGTCGGAGCCCACGTTCACCGAGCTGCTGGGCATCGTGCGACCGTCGGGCGACGCGCGCGAGTCGCTGGAGGACACCCCCGGCGACCCCGCGGCCGACGCGGGACGCAGCGACCTCGTCGATCCCGGCCCGCTGCCGGCGGGCGGGTCCTGGGCGCTGAGCGACGAGCTGCCCGTCGAGGACGCCTCGACCACCGCCGCCGAGGGCGACGAGCTCGTGAGCCCGGCCCGGGACGACGAGCCGCTCGACCTCGACGACCCGTTCGCGGCGCTCCAGGTCGAGGCCGAGGAGGACGCCCCGGACGCGGCCACGGCGGCGCTGCCCCTCGCGGGCGCAGGCCTCGCCGGCGCAGGCCTGACGGGCGCCGGGGCGACGGGGGCCGCCGCCGCGGCGGAGACGCCGCCGACCGCCGCCGCGGAACGCCCTCGCTCGGTGCCGCACACCGACGCCGAGCTGCCCGGGCTGAGCGTCGAGGCAGGGTCGCCGTCCGCGCCGGCGGCCGCCTCCTCAGGCGTCTCGCCCCTCGTTCCGCGCGGTGGCCCGTCCGCCCCGTCGGCGTCGTCCGGTCCCGGAACGGGATCGTCCGCGGCAGGGCCCGGGAGCGGCATCGCGTCGTGGTCCCGCGGCCGCAAGGTGCTGCTCGGCGTCGCCGCGGCGCTCGTGATCGTGCTCGCGCTGGTCGCCTTGTTCGTGCTCAGCAGGTCGCTCTTCGCCGGGACGCCGCAGCCGACCGAGGCCCCCGCCGCGGCCGTCGCCACCCGCACCGTCACCGCTGCGCCCGCGGAGCTCCCGCAGGAGGCGGCGGCCGGCCCGCTCTCGACGGGCACGCACCCGTGGAGCGACCTGCAGGGCGGCGAGTGCTTCTCGACCTTCGAGAGCGCGTGGCAGCAGGACTACGAGGTCGTCGACTGCGGCCAGCCGCACGTCGCCCAGTTGGCCTCGATCGGGGCGCTCGACGCCGACCCGGCCGCAGCGTACCCGGGGAGCGACGCGTTGCAGTCGCAGATGTCGGTGCTCTGCACCGGGTCGAGCGCGCTGGACCTCGCCGCCGCCTCGACCTGGGCCGACGCGCAGTTCAGCGCGAGCTGGGCGTCGACCGACGCGGAGTGGGCCGCCGGGGTCCGTTCGTACTGGTGCTTCGTCGACCGCGCGAGCGGCGAGCCGATGACGACCAGCGTCGCGCCGGCCGCGGCCTGACCCGTCCCACCCGACCCGCACCTCCTGCGCTCCGATCGCCCCCGCCGCGCCCTCGTTGCCCGCGGATGCCGACCGTGCGGCCCGCTATAGCTGGAAATGCCACTGTTGCGGCAGTGGATCGGGCCAAATGGTCGGCATCTGCCGTCAGTGCGGGCGAAGCGGACCGTGCGGGCAGCGCAGGTGACGCGGACCGTGCGGTCGACGCGGGTGACGCGGGCCTTGAGGACGGCGTCGGGATGGGGACCGGCCGGCGCCGGCGCGTGTCGAGCTAGAGCTCGCTCGGCACCGTGTCGGTCTCGAGCGGCTCGGCGCGGACCAGCTCGTGCACGCCGCTCAGCACCTCGTTCGGGCGGAACGGATAGCGGTCGATCTCGGCCTGGTCGCTGATCCCCGTCATGACCAGGATCGTGTGCAGCCCCGCCTCGATGCCCGCGACGACGTCGGTGTCCATCCGGTCGCCGATCATCGCGGTGTTCTCGCTGTGCGCGCCGATGCGGTTCATCGCCGAGCGGAACATCATCGGGTTCGGCTTGCCGACGACGTAGGGCGACTTGTTCGTCGCGGCCGTGATCATCGCGGCGATGGCGCCCGTCGCGGGCATCGGGCCGTCGGCGCTCGGGCCGGTCGTGTCGGGGTTCGTGACGATGAAGCGGGCGCCGCCGAGGATCAGCCGGACGGCCTTCGTGATCGCGTCGAACGAGTAGTTGCGGGTCTCGCCCACGACGACGTAGTCGGGGTCGGTCTCGGTCATGATGAAGCCCGCCTCGTGCAGCGCTGTCGTCATGCCGGCCTCGCCGATGACGAAGGCCGAGCCGCCGGGCATCTGCGAGCGGCAGAAGTCGGCGGTCGCGAGGGCGCTCGTCCAGATGCGCTCCTCGGGCACGTGCAGGCCCGAGGCGCGGAGCCGCGCGCTCAGGTCACGCGGCGTGAAGATCGAGTTGTTCGTGAGCACGAGGTACGGGGTGCCCTCGTCCTGCCACTGCTGGATCAGCGCCGCGGCGCCGGGCAGGGCCTGGTTCTCGTGCACCAGCACGCCGTCCATGTCGGTCAACCAGCATTCGACCTCGTCGCGAGTACCCATGGGCACACCTTACTGAGGGCAGACGAACGCAGGAGGTGCGGTGCCGGTCCGGCCAGCGACCTACGCTGGCCGTCGTGACCGACCAGCACCCCGAACCCGACGACACCCCCGACGACACCGCCGACGAGGCGACCGCCGAGTCCACCGCCCCACCCGATGCCGAGCCGGCTGCCGAGCCGGTCGTGGCACACGGTGTCGGCCCGTGGCCCGGCGGCGTGGACGCCTGGCCCGCCGGTGACCACTGGGACCGCGAACTGCTGCGCGACGGCGACCGGCGCAACGTCGTCGACCGCTACCGGTACTGGTCCCTCGAGGCGATCGTGGCCGACCTCGACCTCGTCCGGCACCCGTTCCACGTGGCGATCGAGAACTGGCAGCACGACATGAACATCGGCTCGATCGTGCGGAGCGCGAACGCGTTCGCCGCCGAGGCGGTCCACATCGTCGGGCGGAGGCGCTGGAACAAGCGGGGCGCGATGGTGACCGACCGCTACCAGCACGTGCAGCACCACCCGGACGTCGCCTCCTTCGTCGCCTGGGCCCAGGAGGCGGGACTCGTCGTCGTCGCGGTCGACAACGTCGACGGCTCGGTCCCGCTCGAGACGACGGCGTTGCCGGAACGCTGCGTGCTCGTGTTCGGTCAGGAGGGCCCTGGCCTCAGCCCTGAGGTGCTCGCGGCCGCGGAGCTGGTGGTCGAGATCTCGCAGTTCGGCTCGACCCGCAGCATCAACGCCTCCGCCGCAGGAGCTGTCGTCATGCACGAGTGGGTACGGCAGCACCGGTTCTAGCGAACCGGATCGGGCGTCAGCACGGTCCAGGGACATCTCTCCGGACGAATATCAGATAAGATTTTGAACAGATGTGATATTTTGAACCGTCTTCCTCTCCGCAGGTGACACGAGAGGAGCTGAGATGAGTCGCGTACCGTCACCGACCACGATCGCTGCGGGGCACCCCCAGGGGTCCCCGACCTTCAGGCCCGATGTCGAAGGCCTGCGGGCCGTGGCTGTGGTGGTGGTGGTGGTCGGTCATCTCACCGGTCTCCCCCCGGGCGGATTCGTCGGAGTCGACGTCTTCTTCGTCATATCGGGCTTCGTCATCACCGCGGTCCTGCTGCGTGAGCTGGACCGGTCCGGCACGATCTCGCTGACGGCCTTCTACGCCCGTCGAGCCCGGCGGGTCCTGCCCGCCGCCGTGGTCGTCATCCTGGCGACGCTCGTCGCGGCAGCAGCCCTCTGGTTCACCCCGCGGTTCGCAGGCACGGTCCTCGACGCTGTCGCGTCCCTCTCGTTCGTCCAGAACTGGCACCTCATCGCGGTCGGAGCCGACTACCTCGGAGCCGACTCGCCGGCGAGCCCGCTCCAGCACTTCTGGTCGCTGGCCGTCGAGGAGCAGTTCTACCTGATCTGGCCTGTCCTGATGCTCGTCGCGACGTCGATCGCTGCTCGGCTGAGCAGCCGTCGTGCGCGCCGGGACGTCCTCGTGGGCGTGGCGTGCGCTGTCGTCGTCCTCTCCGTCGGCTACGCGGTCTGGCGCGGCGAGGCCTCGCCCAGGGCGGCCTACTTCGACTCCGTCGCCCGCCTCTGGGAGCTCGCGGCAGGTGCTCTCTGCGCCTTCGCCCGGCCCGTCGCGCAGCGCATGTGCCTGCCCCTTCGCCGCGCCGTCGTGCTGGCGGGCCAGGGGGTGCTCGTCCTGAGCCTGGTCGTCATCGATCCGAGTTCGTCCTTCCCGTGGCCCTGGGCCCTGCTCCCCGTGCTCGGCGCCTGCGCGATCGTGGTGGGCGGCTCGGGTCGGCTCGGGGGCGTCGAGACCGTGTTGGTCTCGAGTCCGGCGCGATGGGTGGGCCGCCGCTCCTACTCGATCTACCTGTGGCACTTCCCCGTGATCGTGTTCGCCGAGTCCCTCGGGCTCCGGGGCCTGCCCGCCGTCGCGGGAGGGCTGGTCGTGACGCTCGTGCTGAGCGTCCTCACGTTCCGCTTCGTCGAGGAGCCGGCACGTCTCGGAGCGTGGCTGCGCGGCTGGGAGGCGCCGGTGGACGGGGCCGACAGGCGTCGCGACCTCGTTCGACGAGCCGGTGTGGCCGGGACGGTCACCCTCGTCGTCGTGGGCATGTCCGCGGCTCAGCTCGAGGGTCCTGCTGCGCTGATCGACCCGGGGGTCGCGGTCGCCGCCGTGGGGTCCGCGCCCGAGGGCGGACCAGGGCCGGCCGGGGCCTCGGACGTGCCGTGGGCGGCCGCCTCCCTCTCGGAGGCGCTGTCCGAGTCGGTCCTCCACCCGGAGCGAAGCTCTCCGGGTGCGCTCGACGAGGCCCTGAGTGCGTCGCTGGTGCCCCAGCTGGCCTCGGATGAGTGCCGGTACCCCGTCGGCACCGCTGCCGCCGTCGCTGAGCCCTGCGATCTCGGTGACGGCGCGGCGCCGCGGACGGCCGTGCTCGTGGGCGACTCGATCGCTCTCTCCTGGTTGCCTGCGCTCGAGGCTGCGCTGGGCGGTGGCTGGCGGATCCGGGCGCTGGCCTTCGGGAGCTGTTCTGTCACCGACGCCCGTTTCCACGACGGCAACGCCGGCTCGTCCTTCGTCGAGAAGTGCGCCGACAGCCGCGCCGACCTCCGAGAGTTCGCGGCCGAGGCCGGGGCGGACCTCGTCGTGACCTCGGGCAGCGTCTCCGGGCTGGGGCGGTTGACGAGCGGCGCCACCGGTGCCGAAGCGATCGCCGAGTGGCGTCGGGGGACCGAGACGGCTGTCTCGGAGCTCGCGCTGGGCGGTGCGAGGGTCGTCGTGATCGGGGCGCCGCCACGCGGCCCCTCTCCCGTGGTCTGCGCCGCGCGGCCCACCGGCGCACAGGGGTGCGTGGCCGCGCCGGAACGACTCAGCCTCGATGCACGCACGGCAGAACGCGCGGGGGTGGAAGACGCCCGCGGACGAGGGGTCGACGTCGACTTCATCGATGTCCTGTCGTGGTTCTGCGCGGCCGACGGCGAGTGCCCCGTCGTGGCGGGGGAAGTCCTCATCCGGGCCGATGCGCAGCACCTCACGGAGGCGATGTCGCGTTCACTCGGTCTTCTCCTGCGTGACGAACTCGCCCGGCCCTGACGGGCTCATGTGATCGACCGCCACCTGGAGCAGGTCGTTGACTCAGAGAAATATCACACATATACTCAGAACTCCCGTGCCCTGTCCGGGGTCCCGCACCGAGTGGAACGAGCTGCACATGTTGCCCCCTTCGAGTCCCGCCCTCGCCTCCCGCCTCCGGGTCTGCTTCGTCGCCGCTCCCCTCATGGCCCGCAGCGGCGTGTACCGGTCGACGCTCGACCTCGTCGCCGAGGCCCGGTCCCGCGGCCTCGACTGGTCCGCGGTCGTCGGCCTGCGCGCCGCCGCGGCGGGCGTCAGCTCGCCGGCGGCGGGCGTGCGCGAGGTCGAGGTGCTGCAGCACGGGCTCGGCGTCGTCGACGAGGTCGCCCAGCTGCTTCTCGACTCGCCCGAGGTGCGTGAGGCCGACGTGGTCGTCACCCTCGTGACGCAGAGCGACGTCGCCGCGGCACGTCTCCGTTCCCCGCTCGGCCCCGCCTGGGTCGCCTGGGTCAGGGGGCTCCCGTGGCCGGCGCAGGGCGAGCAGACCCTGCTCCGTCGTCACGTGCTCCGGCTCGTCGAGACGCGCGCGCTCCGCGCAGCCGCCGACGTCTGGGCGACCACGCCGGTCCTCGCCGACGCGGTCGCGGCGGCCAGGCGACCCGAGCTCGTCCCGGCGGGCGTCCCCGCCGCGCCGCGCCTCAGCCGTGGCGAGGCGTCGGGGCGGCTCGTCTGGGCTGCCCGCCTCGACGTCGACAAGAGGCCCCGCGCCTTCGCCGACCTCGTCGCCGCCACCGGCGTCCCCGGGGCGATGTACGGCCACGGTCCGCTCGAGGCCGAGCTGCGCCGTGAGGCGCCCGCCGGGCTCTCCGTCCGCGGCTGGGCCGACCCGGCCGCCCTGTGGACCGACGCGGCGGTCTTCGTGGGCACCGCCTCCCGCGAGGCCTTCGGGCGCAGCGCCGTCGAGGCCGCGCTCGCCGGGGTGCCCGTCGTGCTCGGCGACGCCTACGGGGCCGCGCCGCTGCTCGTCACCGACGACGAGCTCCGTCGACGGTTCGTCCTCCCCGTCGACGACCCGCGGCCCTGGGCGACGGCGGTCCGTGACCTGGTCTCCGACGCCGACCTGAGGCGGTGGCTCAGCGACCACGTGCACGCCAACGCGTCGACGCTCACGATCGGGCGCTCGGTCGACGCCGTCCTGGCCCGTCTCGGGCACCTCGGCCGCGTCGGGCAGGGGGCTGCGTGAGCGCGCCGGTGCGGGTGGTCCACTACGGAGCCCACGACCTCGACTACCCCCGCGGGCGACGCGTGCGCGAGCACCTCGCCTCCCTCCCTGGCGTGGAGCTCGCGACCGTGCCGCGCAGCCGGGCCGGCTCCCGGGCGCGTCGGGCCCTCGCCGACGTCCGGGGGCTCTGGCGAGCGTCCCGCGGGGCCGACGTCGTCGTCCTGGCAGAGTTCCGCACCACCCACGCGCCGCTCGTGCACGTGGTGGCCGGGCTCCGCCGTGCGCGTGTCGTGGTCGACGGCTTCATCGGCCTGCACGAGACCGTGGTCGTCGACAGGGGCGACGTCCCCGCGCGGTCGCTCCGGGCTCGCCGTCTCGACCTGCACGACCGGCTCGCCGTCCGCGCGAGCGACCTCTACCTGATCGACACGGATCCCCGCGCCGACGAGGTGCGGCGTCGACACCCACGGGCCCGCGAGGTCGCGGCCGTCGCCGTGGGGGCGCCGTCGTGGGCCACGTGGCAGCCGGCGGCCCCGGCCGGAGCGGGGCTCCGGGTGCTCTACTACGGCGGGTACATCGCCCTGCACGGCGTCGACCTGATGGTCGAGGCGCTCTCGCTCGCCGCGGCGCGGCGCGAGCTGCAGGTGGTCTTCGTCGGCGACGGCCCGTCACGGGCCAGGGCGGAGCAGCGCGTCCGCGACCTGGGTCTCGGGCAGATCGTCGACTTCGTCGACCCGGTCCCCGAGTCCGGCCTCCTCGAGCAACTCGCGTGGGCGGACGTCGTGCTCGGTGTCTTCGGCCCGTCGCCCAAGGCACGGTCCGTGGTCGCGAACAAGGTCTGGCAGGGCCTGGCGTGCGGCCGGGTCGTCGTGACCCAGCGTTCGTCGGCCCTGGACGACGTCGCCGAGGCGGTCGGCGACCAGCTCGTCCAGGTCGAGCCGGGTCGGGCGGGGGCGCTCGCCGACGCTCTCGTCGCCGTCGAACCGACCCGGGCCCTCGCCGGTTCGCCCGGGGTGCACGACCGCCTCGAGGCGCTCGTCGCCCGGTCGTACCGTCCCCTCTCCCGGTTCGTCCTCGCGAGCGGGGGGAGGGCGTGACGCGCGTGGCCGGCCGGGTCACCGGGTCCCAGGTGGTTCGCCTCCTGCTCCACGTCCTCGTGCCTGCCGTCAGCGCCGCGGCGCCCCTCGCGGTCATCCCCGCGGTGACCTCGCGGTTCGGGGCGTCCGGGTGGTCGGCCGTCGCCGTGGGCATGTCGGTCGGCGTCGCCGCGGCCGTCGTGGCTGAGCTCGGCTGGAGCATCGTCGGGCCCGTGCGGATCGCGCGCGACCCCGAGGCCCGGGCCGCCGTCTTCGCCCGGGCCCTGGCCAGCAAGCTCATCGCGACGGCGGTGCTGCTCCCCGTGGTCGTCGTGGTCACGGCCTTGCTGGTCGACCGGCACGTGCTCGCCGCCGTCCTGGTCGCGGTCGGCGTGGCCCTCGGCGCGCTGAGCCCCACCTGGTACTTCGTCGGGCTCGGGCGTCCGGGTCGCGTGGTGCTGACGGAGGCGCTCCCTCGCGTCGTCCTCGCCCTCGCCGCCGCGGCGGCGCTGGTGGTCGGCGCGCCCCTCGAGGCCTACGGGTCCTGCCTCGTGCTGGCCGTCGTCGCCACCGCCGTGCTCACCCCCCTCGTCGACGACGCCGCCCGGTTCCCGTCCCGACAGGCGTTCGCCGAGGTCCCCCTGGTCGTCCGCGAGCAGGCGGTGCTCGTGCTGGGACGCGCGGTGACGACGACGTACAAGTCCCTCCCCGTGGCGCTCCTCGGGGTGACGGCACCCGCCTCGGTGGCGGCCTTCGCCGCGACCGACCGCCCGCTCCGCATGGGGCTCCAGGTGCTGTCCGCCGTCCCCGACCGCCTCCAGACCTGGGTCGGCACGCCCGACGCCGAGCTCGCACGGCGCCGGAGCGCCGTCTCGCTCGGGGTGAACACCGGGCTCGGCGTCGTCGCGGGGACGGTGTTCGCGGTCGCGATGCCGTCGGTCTCCGGCTGGCTCTTCGCGGGCGCGGTCGACGTGGGACGCGACCTCGCCGTGTGGGGCGGTGCGCTCGTCACCGTCATCTGCTCCTCGCGGGGCGCCGGCCTCGCCCTGGTGAGCGCGGGGCGTCACGGCCACACCACCACGGCCGCGATCGCCGCCGCGCTCGTGGGCGTCCCCGGCGTCCTGGCGGCGGGTGCCGCCGCCGGGGCGACCGGTGCCGTGGCGGCTCTCGTGCTCGCCGAGGGCGTCGGACTCGTCGTGCAGCTGGGGCTGCTGGTCGGCGCGGGTGGTCGAGCCGGTCCCGTGCTCGCGACGCGTGCCTCCCTCACCGGGGCGTCGTCGTGATGGTCGCTGCCGCGGCGGGGGCGACCGTGCTCCTCGTGGCCCTCGTGGGCGGCCTGCTGCTGCCGTCCGACCTGCGTCGCGGGGTCGCCCTCGTGGCCGCGGTCGCCGTGCTCGTCTCCGCCTCCTCGCCGTCCGCGCCCGAATCCGTCCGCACGGCTGCGGTCGTCGGCGTCGTGGTCCTGCTCGCGGGCGCCGCGGCGTCCCCGCGCTCCTGGTTCGTCCCGCCGCCGCGGGCCACCGTCGCCACCGGCGCGCTGTTCGTCGTGCTCGTCGTGCTGGTGCTCCTCCGGGCGCCGTCCACGATCGTCCTGATGGCCGAGCTCGCCGCCGTCGGCCTGCTCGTCTCATGGACGATCGCCACGGCGTCCGCTCGCGACCTCCTCCTGCTCGTCCGGGGACTCGTCGTCCTCGGGGTCGGCCAGGCCCTGCTCGGCATCGTGGAGCTGACCGTGCTGCACCGCCCGGTGCCCTGGGGCTACAAGGTGCGCGCCGACGGCAGCGTCTTCGCGGGCCCGAACAGGATCCTCCCCGGAGACCTCACCCGCGTCGAGGGCACGCTCGGACACCCCATCCCCTACGCCGTGTTCTTGGCCGTGTGCCTCGTCGTCCTGCTGGCCCACCCGCGGCTCCTGCCGTCGCCGGTCGTGCTCGCCCTCACGTCCCTCCTCGTGGTGGGCGTGTTGCTCTCCGGCAGCCGCAGCGTCGTCGCGGCGCTCGTCGCGGCCCTCACGCACCTGCTCGTCACGTCGGCCCAGAGCAGGCGGCTCCTCAACGTGATCACGTCGGCCGTGGCGTCCGTCGTCGTCGTGTGGCTCCTGGAAGGGGAGATCGCCGACGGCTTCGTCACCCTGATCAACTCCGGCTCCTGGGAGAACCGCGTCGGGGCGCTGGCGAGCGTGCCGGGGCTCCTCGGCCGGCCCCCGCTCGAGGCGCTGCTCGGCTCGGGCTTCGGCAGCGAGCCGGAGCTCTACGCGAGGGGGCTGCTGCCGCAGGGCGGCTTCACGGTGATCGACAACCAGCTCGTCTCGACCCTCGCGGCCTTCGGCGTCGTGGGCGTCCTCGCGCTGGTCGCGGCCCTCGTCGTCGGCTTCGCGCGGGCCGCGCGCGTGGGCCGGGCCGTGCTCCTGGTGATGGCGGTCGTGCTGTTCTCCTTCGACTGGTTCGTCTGGTTCTCGATGGCGGCGCTAGCATTCGGGGCGGCAGCATGGGCACCACGACCTGACGTCGCCCCCGGCACCCCGGCCCGCGCTGCGCACGTCGCGACCCGGCAGGACTTCGTCCACGTCGGGCCCACCCGAGCAGGAAGTCCGTCACGATGACCCGATCCCCCTCCGGCGCCGACCGAGGCGCCGATCGCCCCCTCGACGTGGCCGTCATCGGCACCCGCGGCTACCCCAGCTACTACGGCGGCTTCGAGACCGCGGTGCGCCACCTGGCGCCGTGGCTCGCCGAGCGGGGCTGGGGCGTGACCGTCTACGGCCGCCCCGGCTCGACCGCCCCCGCCGACCCCGCTCGTGACGGACGGGTCGTCAGCCGGCTCACCCGCGGCGTGGAGTCCAAGTCGCTCAGCACCCTGTCGTACGGGTTCACGGCCGTCGTCGACGCCGTGCGTCGCCGGCCGGACGTCGCTCTCGTCATGAACGTGGCCAACGGCTTCTGGATCCCGCTCCTCCGCCTCCGGGGCATCCCCGTCGTCGTCAACGTCGACGGGATCGAGTGGGAGCGCGAGAAGTGGGGCCGGGCCGCACGTGCCGTGTTCCGGGCGGGTGCCGTGATGACCGCCCGGTGGGGCACCGTCCTCGTCTGCGACGCACAGGAGATCCGTCGGCGCTGGAGCGAGATGTGGGGCGTGGACGGCGTGTTCATCCCCTACGGCGGCAGCGAGGTCGACGACCTCCCCGTGGAGCCGGGGCTGGAGTCCGGCCGTTACGTCCTCATGGTGGCTCGGTTCGTGCCCGAGAACACGGTGGCCGAGTTCCTCGCCGCCGCGGCGGAGCTCGCGGGGACCCACGACGTCGTCGTCGTCGGCTCGAGCGGCTACGGCGGGGAGCTCGACGAGGCAGCCCGCCGGCTGGCCGACGAGCACCCCCGGGTGCAGTGGCTCGGGCACCTCAGCGACGACGCCCGGTTGTTCTCGCTGTGGCAGCACGCGGGTGCGTACTTCCACGGCCACAGCGTCGGCGGCACGAACCCCGCGCTGGTCCAGGCCATGATGTGCGGCACCCCGGTCGTCGCGCGCGACACGGTCTACAACCGCGAGGTCCTCGCCGACACGGGGACGTTCGTCGAGCCCGACCCCGCCAGCATCGCCGCCGGTCTCAGGGCGGTCCTCGACGACGAGGAGGCGGCCAGGACGATGGGCGACGCGGCCCGGTCGCGAGCCCGTGAGCACTACAGCTGGCCAGCCATCTGCCAGGCCTACGAGGACGAGCTCCGCTCGCTCGGGGGCAGGCGGGGAAGGCGCCGGTCGCGCTGACGCCGCGGCGCAGCGGAGCCCGGCGAGCTCGCGGGCACGTGCGGGCTCGTCCGTGCCGATGGGGGCTCGTCAGACCGCGAGCGCTCGGGAGAAGTAGTCGGCGACGGACTCGGTCGCGGCCGTGATCTGACGCGTCGCGCGGGCGTAGGTGGACGTGCCGTGGCCGAACGGGTCGACGACGTCGTCGTCGCCGGGGACGACCAGCGCGCCCGATCCGCGACGCGACGCCACGAGTGCGGTCGCAGCCGTCACGCGGTCGACCGCGCCGGGCAGGGACTCGACCGCACGGGCGAGGGCGTCCTGGTCGACCGCCCGGGAGAGCCGGGCGAACTCGACGAGGGTGAAGGCCCAGCGCGCGGCCCTGGGGACCGCCCGGGCTGCGGCACCCCGGTGCTCGCGGGCCAGGCCGAGCACGAGGCTGCTCGCCCGGACGGTCTCGGCCGTGAGGTCGGCCGCCCGGTGCTCGGCCAGGTCGAGGCCGAGCAGCGACGCCTGCTCGAGCATCGGTGGCGGCACGGGTGCGCCCGCCACTGCCCGCGTGCCGGCGCTGGAGCAGCGGACGTGGTCGAGTGCCTGGTCGAGGAGCGCTGCCGCCACGGGCGACCTGCAGATGTTGCCCGTGCAGACGGCGAGGACGACGAAGTCCGTCATGCCGGCGCCCCGGACGGGGAGAGCGCGGCGGCGCGGGTGGTGGTGGCGGGGGGAGTCGGGGCCGGGGCGGGCGTCACGGGCGCTGTGCCGGCCGTCCCGGGCGTCGGACCCGTGCCGTGGCCGTAGTAGGCGCCGTAGTGGCCGTAGCCGTAGGCGTCCCGTCCGCGGAGGAGGGCCATCGTCAGGACGACGCCGAGGGTCCGGCTGCCGATCTCGCTGACGGCGAGCAGGGCCTGCCGGAGCTGCGGCCTCGTCGACCGCCGGGCCGAGGCGGAGAGGATCACGCCGCTGACGAGCCGGCTCACGACCGCGGCGTCGGTGACGGGGAGAAGGGGCGGCGAGTCGATGACGACGAAGTCGAACATCGCGGTGGCGTGCTGGACGAGGCTCCGCATCGCCGTGGAGCCGAGCAGCTCGCTCGGGTTCGGGGGCACCGGGCCGGAGGGCAGGACCGAGAGGCGCTGGGAGCCCCAGGGCTGGAGCACGTCGTCGATCTCGGCCCGCCCGACGAGCAGGTCGGTGAGCCCGACGGCGCCCTCGATGCCCATCAGCTCGGCGACGCGCGGACGCCGGAGGTCGGCGTCGACCAGCAGGACCGAGGCCCCGGTCTCGGCGAGGCAGATCGCCAGGTTGGCCGCCGTGGTCGACTTGCCCTCGGACGGCATGGCGGAGGTGACGAGGAACGAGCGCTCGGCACGGTCGAACGAGGTGAACTGCAGGTTGGTCCGCAGCGCGCGGTAGGCCTCGGCGAGGGGGCTGCGCGGCTCGTTCTGCACGATGAGGGGTGCGGTCGGGGACTCGTCGTGCTGGCCGATGGTGCCGAGCACGGGCGCGTCGGTGAGGGACTCGACGTCGGACTTGCCGCGGACGCGGACGTCGAGGGTGCGGCGCAGGAGGCTCGCCGCGACGCCGGCGAGGAGGCCGAGGACGCCGCCCACGGAGAGCGCGAGCACCGGCGACGGCGACGAGGGGCGGGTGGCCGCGACGGGCGTGTCCAGCCTCTCGATGGTGACGAGGGGGACGCCTCCGTCGGGCGCCTCGAGCTCCGTCTCGACGATCGACTCGAAGCTCGCCGCGACGGCGCTCGTCAGGGCGGCCGCCGCCGCCGGGTCGGTGTCGCTCGCGGAGAGGTCGATGAGGGCCGTGTTGGGCGGGCTGGAGGCCGACACGCGGGCGGCCAGCGCCGCGGGCGTCTCGTCGAGGCCGAGCTCGGCGATCACGGGGGCGAGCACCCGGCCGCTCGTGACGACGTCGACGTACGACCTGACCTTCGCCTGGGCGGCGCTGCTGCCCTGCACGAGGTCGCCGGCGCTGGACGTGCCGAGGGGCGCGACCGAGACGAAGAGCTGCGTGCTCGACGTGAACGTCTTGGGCGTCATGAGCGTCACGGCGGCGGCCGTCATGAGCGCGACGGCGGTGACGGCGACCACGAGCAGCCACGAGCTGCGGATGGTGGCGATGAAGTCCTTGAGTTCCATGGGTCGGGTTCCCTGCGTCGTCGGCGTCGGGACGCCGGTGGTGGTCGGTGAGGAGGTGGGGGGAGGGAGGCGGCGCGGCTCAGCGCAGGCCGAGCGCCGAGAGCACGACGTCGGCCTTGTGCTGCCAGGTCGCCTCGGCCGGGATGGACGGCCGCAGCCGCGGCACCCGGGGGCCGTCGCCGACGAGGGCGGCGAGCCGGTCGGCGTGCTCGGCGAGGGGAGCGACGACGACCCCGTCGAGGCCTCGGGAGCTGGCGCCGCAGACCGGGGTGCTCAGCACCGGCAGGCCGGCGGCTCGGTACTCGTACGTCTTGATGACGTCGCCGCCGACCTCTCGCTCGCCGACGTGGTGGGGGACCCAGCCGACGTCGAAGGTGCGGAGGAGCGCGGGTACGTCGTCGTAGTGGACGTCGCCGAGCAGCGTGACGTTCGCGGCGCCCTGGAGGGGAGCCCGGTACTCGGCGTCGAGGACGGGCCCGGCGAAGACGAAGTGCGCCGTCGGGTGCCGACGCACGGTGGCGAGGATGCCCTCGAGGTCGAGCCGTCGTCCGATCTTGCCCACGTAGCCCACGGTCGTCCGGCCCTCGGCCGCGGACGACGGGTCGTAGCGCTCGGGGTCGCACCCGTTCGGCAGCAGGACGACGTCGTCCCGGCCGAATCGCCGGGCGAGCTCGGCGGTGCCCGGCCCGTTCGCCGTGACCACGTCGGCGCGGGCGAAGGCGGCGGCGTAGGCCTCGCGCACCTGGGTGCGGACCGACCGGAACGCGTAGTGCTGGGTCCAGTCGTCGAGCAGGTCGAGCACGACGCGTCGTCGCCCGCCGAACGGATCGGCCCGGGTCGGGGCGGTCGCGACGAAGGGGTTCCAGACGAGGGCCGGCGTCGAGTCGAGAAAGCCGGGGACCACAGGGTAGGAGGCGACGGAGTCGGGCCACCACCGACGGCGGTCACGGAGGTGGGGGACCCGCCAGGCGCGGGGCTCGACCGACCGGGTGCCGGCGGCGACGGTGCCGCGTGCCGACCGGCGCGGGAGGGGAGGCTCGGGTCGGGAGACGACCGTCACGCCGCCCTGCTCGGCGAGGCGTGAGCCGAGCCACTCGATCAGGTGGCCGTCACGGGTGCGGTACCCCTCGCCGAGCAGCTTGCGCTGTCCGTGCATCGGGTAGGCCAGCACGGCGGTGGACGAGCGGGGGCAGATCGACCGGGTCGATCTCGCCGGCGAGGGGGAAGCCGAAGCCGGAGCGGGGGCGGAGGCGGAGGTGGAGGCAGGAGCGGCAGAGGGGGTCATCGGGTCCTCGGGGAGATCGACGCGGCGTGCCGTCACGAGCGGCCCGATCAGCGGCGACGGCCGCGTGATATGTCGAGTATGGCAGTGATGTTCCAATTTCACCAGGGTCGTGTCCCCCGCATGCGGGTCCGCCGCCGTCCTCGGTCCGCCCTTCGGGGGACCGGGCGGGGTGAAGGTGGGGGTGAATTGACCGACACGCGCCGTTCGGGGTACACGTGTCGCCCAGACTGGGACCGGGTCGCCTACTGGGACGGCAGCCCCGCCTCGGCATCCGCTCCGATCACGAGCCGGAGGGCCGATGATCGCCGCGCGCGGTCGCCGAACCGACAAATGAGGATCAGCCGTGCCCGCAACCCCCGACGCCCCGACGCGCCGTGACCGCTCCGCCCGCCACGTCCGCCGTCGACCGCGCCACCGC
The DNA here is from genome assembly GCF_003751515.1 of Frigoribacterium sp. PhB107. NCBI lineage: Bacteria > Bacillati > Actinomycetota > Actinomycetes > Micrococcales > Microbacteriaceae > Frigoribacterium > Frigoribacterium sp. PhB107. The sequence goes on from NZ_RJKU01000003.1 coordinate 234,854, forward strand.
GCGGGCGGCAGCGCCTGGCCGCTGCCGATGCGCGTCGTCGCCGTCGTCCTCGCCGTGATCGTGCCCGTGACCGGCCTCTCGCTCGTCGACCCCGCCGAACGTGCCGAGGCAGCCGTCGTCCAGTGGGGTACAGCCGGCGGCACCGCCCCGTCCTGGCGGGACACGGTCAACGGCGACTTCCTGCAGGTGGGCAACGGGGTGCTCGCCTGCGGCACGGCCGTCGTCTCGGGCGCCGGCACCTGCGCGAACCTGCACGCGGGCACCACGACCGCCACGAACAACGTCAACGACTACTTCTCGATGCAGGCCTCGAACACCGTCTCGGGCTTCACGACCAACTCGAGCTCCGCCTCCGTCACCATCCCCTCCGGCGCCACCGTCGCGAAGGCCTTCCTCAGCTGGAGCGCGAACACGGGCGTCTTCGCGGGGCGCACCGGAGCCGACGCGCTGCGCTGCGGCGCTCTGACGCAGAACCAGGTGGTCAGCGGCCAGTCGCCGCTGGCGACCCGTCCCGACAGCTCGTCGCGCTACCGCACGCAGGCGGCCAAGCTCAAGGTCGGCTCGGCCGCCGTGCGCAGCGTCCCCGCGACCGGCGTGCTCGAGGACACCGCCGCCACGGCCCCCGGCACGGCGCTCTACTACAGCGCCGGCGCCGACGTGACGGCCGCCTTCGCGGGCGCCGCCACCGGCAGCGCGCTCGCCGTCTCGGCCGGCGACATCTGGGCCCCCGTCGGGGCGGGCTGCTACGCCGGCTGGTCGCTGACGGTCGTCTACGACTACGGCAGCTACGTCCCCGGCAACACCGCCTCCGAGCCGCACAGCGTCATCTACTACGAGGGCCACGTGCGCGAGGGCGCCTCCGACCCCGACCTCACCGTCGCGTTCTCGGGCTTCTCGTCGCTCGGCGCCGCCCGCTTCGGCTACACGCTGTTCGAGGGCGACCGGGGCATCACCGGCGACTACATGCGCTACAACCGCCAGGCCGGGGCGTACGCCGAGATCCCCAACGCCGCAGGGGCCCTGGACAACGTCGGCATCAGCCGCGCCGACGGCTCGACGCGCTACACGCAGACCGGGTCGGCGGCCACGCCGGTCTTCACGAACGCGAGCGTCGACGCCGCGACCACGACCCTTCCCGGCGTCCAGGCGGGCGACACCTCGATCAACCTGCAGATCGGCACCAGCGGCGACTCGTACCTGCTGCGCAGCGCCGTGCTCAGCGTGCCCACCGCCTCCCTGACGGTGGTCAAGAGCCTCGACGGCACGATCGGCGACCAGTACCGGGTCGCCACCGAGAACACGCGGTTCCAGATCACCGTGTCGAACACGGGCTCCGTGGCGCTGACGAACGTGGTCGTGGCCGATCCGGACAACCCGGAGTGCCGGAGGACCGTCGGGACCCTGGCGGTCGGCGCCGTGGTCACCTTCAACTGCACCGGCCCGCCGCCCACGCAGGCGAACCAGGTCAGCTCTGCCACCGCGACCGGCACCGCCGCCGGCAACAGCGCGGTCAGCGTCACCAGCACCGGCACGACGACCGTGCACCTCAGCGCGATCGCGCTCACGAAGACGGGCGCGCTCCCCTCCGGCTCGACCGGGGCCGTGGGCGACGTCGTCACCTACACCTTCACCGCCCGCAACACCGGCGGCGGCACCCTCACGGGCGTCAGCATCACGGACACGAGCCTCCCGGGCCTCTCCGGCCTCACCTACGGCGCCTGGCCCAGCGGCACCGCCGGCACCCTCGGCGAGGGGCAGTCGGTCACCGCCACCGCGACCTTCGCCCTCACGCAGGCGGTCGTCGACTCCGCCTCGATCTCGAACACGGCCCAGGTCGTCGGCACCGACGCCGACGGCGGCCCCCAGCCCACCGCCTCCGCGACCGCCCGCACCGCCGTGCCGGCGAACCCGGCCCTCGCTCTCACGAAGACCGGCGCCCTCCCCGCCGGCAGCACCGGCCGTGCCGGCGACGTCGTGACCTTCTCCTTCACGCTGCGCAACAGCGGCAACCAGACCGTCACCGGCGCGACGATCACCGACGGCGTCGCGGGCGTCGGCACGATCGCCTACGGCACCTGGCCGAGCGGCACGGCCGGCCGCCTCGCCCCCGGGCAGCAGGTCACGGCCACCGCCCCGTACACGCTGACCCAGGCCGACGTCGACCGCGGCACCGTGCCGAACACGGCAACCGCCCGCGCGGCGTCGCCGAGCGGCGCCGCCGTCACGTCGAACACGGCCTCGACCAGCGTCGCCGTCGCCGCCGCGCCCGCCCTCGCCACCACCAAGCGCGCCGCGCTGCCCGCAGGCGCCGCCGGAGTCGCCGGCGACGTCGTCACGTACACCGTCACGTTGTCGAACACGGGCAACCAGACGCTCACGGGAGTCGCCGCGAGCGACCCGCTGACCGGTCTCTCGGCCTTCAGCTACGGCACCTGGCCGAGCGGCACCTCCGGCACCCTGCGCCCCGGCCAGCAGGTCACCGCGACCGCGACCTACACGGTGCGGCAGAGCGACGTCGACTCCGGCTCGGTCGTGAACCGCGCCACCGGCACCGGCACGCCCCCGAGCGGCGCGGCCGTCTCGTCGGCGGCCGCGGCGACGCTGCCGCTCTCGACCGGCTCGTCCGTCTCGCTGACGAAGACCGGCGCACTCGCCGCCGGTGCCTCCGGCCGCGCCGGCGACGTCGTCACCTGGAGCTTCAGCGCCGCCAACACCGGCTCCGTCACCCTGCGCGGCGTGACGATCACCGACGCCGTCGCCGGCGTCGGCCCGATCACGTACGGCACCTGGCCGAGCGGCACCGCCGGCACCCTCGCCCCCGGGCAGGCCGTCACGGCGACCGCGCCGTACACGCTGACCCAGGCCGACGTCGACGCCGCCCGGGTGCAGAACACGGCCACCGTGCAGGGCAACCCGCCGTCCGGAGCCGCGGTGCGCCAGACCGCCACCGCCTCGGTCGACGTGGCCGCGGCGAGCACCGTCTCGCTGACCAAGTCGGGCACGCTCGCCCCGGGCGCGACCGGCCGTGTCGGCGACGTCGTCACCTGGTCGTTCACGGTGCGCAACACGGGCGCCTCGACCCTCGACGGCGTCGCGGTCACCGACCCGCTGGTGGCCGACCGCGTGGCCTTCGGCACCTGGCCGAGCGGCACCCCCGGCCGTCTCGCACCGGGCCAGCAGGTCTCGGCGACGGCCAGCTACGCGCTCACCCAGGCCGACGTCGACGCGGGCTCCGTCGTCAACACGGCGACCGCGACCGGCACCCCGGCGAACGGCCAGCGGGCCAGCTCGAACGCGGCCGCGACCGTGCCGGTCGCCTCGTCGCCCGCGATCTCCGTCGCCAAGTCGGGCCTGCTCGCGGCCGACGCCCAGGGCCGCGCCGGCGACCGCGTCGACTACACGTTCACCGTGCGCAACTCGGGCAACGTCAGCCTCACCGGCGTCGCCCTGACCGACCCGCTGCCCGGGCTCTCGGCCGTCACGTACGGCACCTGGCCGGGCACCGCGGGCACGCTCGCGCCGGGCCAGCAGGTGACGGCGACCGCGCGCTACGCGCTGACCCAGGCCGACGTCGACCGGGGCAGCGTCGCGAACACGGCCACCGCCTCCGGCACCCCGCCCGCAGGAGGCGCGGTGCGCGCGAGCGGGTCCGCCCTCGTCACCGTCGCCCCGGCCCCCGCGATCGCGCTGACGAAGTCGGTCGCGGGCACCGCGGCCCGCGCGGGCGACGTGCTCACCTATACGTTCACCGCGACGAACTCGGGCACGCAGACCCTCACCTCGGTGGCGGTCGCCGACCCCCTGCCCGGGCTCTCCGCCGTGTCGTACGGCACGTGGCCGAGCGGCACCCCCGGCACGCTCGCGCCGGGCCAGCGCGTGACGGCGACCGCGACGTACGCCGTGACGCAGGCGGACGCCGACGCGGGCTCCGTCGTGAACACGGCCACCGCGTCCGGCCGGACCCCCGCCCTCGGCAGCGTCTCGGGCCAGAGCTCCGCCACCGCGCCGATCAGCGCGCCGGGCTCGCTCGGCCTGACGAAGACCGGCACCCTCGCGGCCGGCTCGACGGGCGCCGCCGGCGACGTCGTCACCTACTCGTTCCGCGTCGTCAACACCGGCGCCGTGACGCTGCGCGGCGTCGCCGTGACCGATCCGCTGGCCGGTCTCTCGGCCGTCTCGTACGGCACCTGGGCCAGCGGCACCGCGGGCACCCTCACGCCCGGCCAGGCCGTCACGGCCACGGCCAGCTACCGCCTGACGCAGGCGGACGCCGACCGGGGCAGCGTCGTGAACACGGCCACCGCCTCCGGCCGGACCCCCCAGAACGCTCTCGTGACCCAGGGCGCGACGGCCACGACCGCGGTGCCGCAGACCGCCGGGCTCGCCGTCGCGAAGAGCGGCGCCCTGCGCGCCGGGTCGACCCGCGCCGCCGGCGACGTCGCCGACTTCACGATCCGCGTGACGAACACGGGCACGGTCACGCTGGGCTCCGTGGTGCTGAGCGACTCGCTCGCCGGCCTCAGCGAGCCCGTGCTGACCTGGCCGGGCACCCCCGGCCAGCTGGCACCCGGGCAGGCCCTCGTCGCCCGCGCCTCGGCCGCCGTGACGCAGGCCGACGTCGACGCCGGCGCGGTCGTCAACACGGCGACGGCCCGCGGCACGGCCCCCGGCGGGGCGGCGACCACCGCCTCCGGCGCCGCGACCGTGCCGATCACCTCGTCGCCCGCGCTCGCGCTCACGAAGCAGGTCGCGCCCGTCGCGGGCGGCTCGGCCAGCCGCGCCGGCGACGCGCTCGAGTACCGCTTCTCGGCGACGAACCGCGGCACCGTCACCCTGACCGGCGTCGGCATCACCGACCCGCTGGCCGGTCTCGGCCCCCTCGCCTACACGTGGCCGGGCGCCACCGGCCGCCTCGCCCCGGGGGAGACCGTCACCGCCACGGCCCGCTACGTCGTGACCCAGGCCGACGCCGACGCCGGCAGCGTGGCCAACCGCGCCTCCGTCCGCGGCGCGACGCCGCAGGGCGTCCAGACGTCGGCCGAGGCTACGGCCGTGCAGCCGATCGGCTCCGCCCCGGCGATCGCGCTCGACAAGACGGCCGTCGTGGCCGGCTCGGGCTCGGTCGGCAGCCGCGTCACCTACCGCTTCGACGTGACGAACACCGGCACGCAGACCGTCTCGGGCGTCACCGTCGAGGACCGCCTGTCCGGCCTCTCCGCGATCTCGTACGGCACCTGGCCCGGCGCGGTGAGCGGCCAGCTCGCCCCCGGCCAGACCGTGCGCGCCACGGCGACCTACGTGCTGACCCAGGCCGACGTCGACGCGGGCAGCGTCGCGAACACGGCCACCGCCTCCGCGACCGGACCGGCCGGCGCCGCAGACGGCGGCGCTCCCGGCACGACCGTCACGGCGTCCGACGCCGAGACCGTCCCCACGGCCGTGGGCAGCCAGGCGATCGGGCTCGTCAAGACCGAGGCCCTCCGCGGCACGGCGGCCGGCGACGTCGGCGACACGGTCGACCTCAGCTACACGATCACGAACACGGGCACGACGACCCTCACCGGCGTCGGCGTGGCCGACGAGCAGCCCCGCGCCACGGCCGTCGTCTACGGCGCCTGGCCGGGCGGCACCGCCGGCACCCTGGCCCCCGGCCAGTCGGTGACGGCGAGCTCGAGCTTCACCCTCGTGCAGGCCGACGTCGACGCCGGGCGGGTCGGCTCGAACGCGACCGCCACGGGCACCGCTCCGCGCGGCGCCGTGGTGCGCGCCGACGCCGACGGACAGGTCACGACCCGGCAGGCGCCGGGCGTCCAGCTGACGAAGACCGGGAAGGTGGCCGCAGGAGGCGCCGGTGCGGTCGGCGACACGGTCGAGTGGCGCTTCGTGCTGGTCAACACCGGCACGGTGACGCTGTCCGGCGCGGCGATCACCGACGCCCTGCCCGGCATCACGACGCCCGTCGTCTCCTGGCCGGGCGCCGACGGCGTGCTCGCGCCCGGCGAGCGGGCGACGGCCACGGCCTCCTCGGTGCTGACGCAGGGCGACGTCGACGCGGGAGCCGTCGTCAACACGGCGCGCGCGACGGCGACCGGGGCCGGCGGCGGGACCGTCACGGCCACCGCGGCCGCGACCGTGGCGACCGCCACGAGCGCGCCCCGCCTCGAGCTGACCAAGACCGAGACCGTCACGCCGCCGGCCTCGGGCCCCACGACGGCGAACGACGGTGCCGTCTTCACCTACGTCGTCACCAACACCGGCAACGTGACCGTCTCGGGCATCTCGATCCTCGACGAGCAGGCCCGCCTCTCGGCTGTCACCTTCGGCACGGGCACCGCGACCACGGTGACGCTGCGGCCGGGCGAGAGCGCCACGGCGACGGGCGCCTACCGGCTGACCCAGGCCGACGTCGACGCCGGCCGCATCGGCTCGGCGGCGACGGCCGCGGGCACGGCGGCCGACGGCCGGCCCGTCCAGGCGTCCGCCGCGGCGGAGGCGCCCGTCACCCGGGCGCCGGCGCTCGCGCTGGCCAAGACGGCCGCGTTCGACGCCTCGACGACCAACGGCCAGCAGACCGACGTCGGCGAGACGGTCGTGTACTCGTTCCTCGTCACGAACACGGGCAACACGACGCTGACCGGCGTGGGCGTGGCCGACGACATGGCAGGCGTGACCGTGCAGCTCGGGCCGTGGCCCGCGGCCGCCGGCACGCTGCTGCCGGGGGAGTCCGTCAAGGGCACCGGACGCCACGTGGTGACGCAGGCCGACGTCGACGCGAACGACGGCCGGCTCGTCAACCGGGCCACCGCCTCCGCGTCGGCCCCCGACGGCACGACGCCCACCGGCGTCGCGAGCGCCTCGATCCAGCTCGACGCCGCCGCGCAGGTCGGCCTCGTCAAGACCGAGCTGTTCGCCGACCCCGACGCCGCGGTGCACCGTGCCGGCGACCGCGTCTCGTTCACCTTCGACGTGACGAACACGGGCGCCTCGACCCTGACCGACGTCGTCGTGAGCGACGACCAGGCCCGCCTCGGCGACGTCGCCCTCGCCGACGGCGGCCCGTGGACGGGCGACAGCCGCATCGCGCCCGGGCAGACGGTGCGCTTCACGGCCTCGTACACGCTCACCCAGGCCGACGTCGACGCCGGACGCGTCCGGAGCGCCGCCTCCGTGACGGCACGCTCGGTCGACGCCGCGGGCGACCGCGTCGAGGCCGCCGACGTGCGCAGCCTGCTCGTCGCCGCCGCGCCCGGCTACTCGTTCGAGAAGACCGGCGCCTTCGCCGGCGGCGCGGCCGGTCGCCTCGGCGACCGCGTCGACTACGCCTTCGACGTCGTCAACACGGGCAACGTGACCCTGTACCTGATCGAGGTCAGCGACCCGCTGCCCGGCATCGGTGCCGTCACGTACACGGGTCTCGGCGAGGGCCGCTCGCTCGCGCCCGGCAGCTCGGCCCAGGGCACCGCGTCGTACCGGGTGACCCAGGCCGACGTCGACCGCGGCCGGGTCGAGAACACCGCCACGGCCATCGCGAACCCGCCCGCCGGCGACCCGATCACCTCGACCCGCTCGTTCACCCTCGATACCGCCGCCCAGTCGCCCTCGGTCACGCTCGACAAGGCCGAGCAGCTCGACGGAGGCGCCCGTGGCGTCGCCGGGGACGAGGTGCGCTTCGCGTACACGCTGACCAACGCGGGAGACACGACCCTCAGCGACGTGCAGCTGACCGACGCCCAGCCCGGGATCTCCGAGATCGTCTTCGGCCCGTGGCCGAACGCGGACCGCACCCTGACGCCCGGCCAGTCGATCACCGCCACCGCGACCTACCGGCTGACGCAGGCCGACGTCGACGCCGGGGGCATCGCCTCCTCGGCGGTCGCCCGCGGCACGGCGCCCGGCGCGTCGGGCACGCCCGGCGGCCCGGGCACCCCGCGGGTCGTCACCGACCAGGCCGACGGCTCGGTCGTGAGCACCCGCGACAACGCGCTCGTCCTCGACAAGCGGGCATCCGCGACCGACGGCTCGGCCGTCCCGTCCGTCCAGCTCGGCGACACCCTGCGCTACACGCTGACGGCGCGCAACACCGGCACGACGACGCTGACCGGCGTCGCGATCGTCGAGGCGCTGGCCGACGCGACGCCGCTGCAGTACGGCACGTGGCCGACCGCGGAGGGCACGCTGCTGCCCGGCGAGTCGATCGCCGCGACGACCGACCGCGTGGTCACGCAGGCCGACGTCGACTCCGGCGCGGCGGTCAACACCGCCTCGGCGGGCGGCACGCCTCCCGCGGGCTCGGGCGCCGCCCCGACGGCGAGGGCCTCCGCCTCCGTCGTCGCGACCTCGGCCGCGCCGTCGATCGGCATCGTCAAGACGCAGGCTCTCGCGCCCGACGCCACCGGCGTCGCCGGCGACACCGTCCAGTACTCGTACGTCGTCACGAACACCGGAGGCGTCACGCTCACCGGCGTCACCGTGCGCGACGGCCAGGCGCGCGTCACCGACGCCGTGTTCGGCCCCTGGCCGGGCGGCACGGCGGGCACCCTCGCCCCCGGCCGGTCGGTCACCGCGACCGCGACCCACGTGCTCAGCCAGGCCGAGGTCGACGCGGGCGGCGTGTCGAGCACGGCCACCACGCGCGGCACCCCGCCGAGCGGCGCCCGCGTCGCCGGCACCGCCGACGCGCGCACCGAGGTCGTCGAGCGGCCCGACGTCGCGGTCACCAAGACCGGCACGCTCGCCGACGGCGCACGCGGCGTGGTCGGCGACCGCATCGACTACGAGTTCGTCGTCGTCAACCGCGGCAACGTGACCCTGAACTTGCTGACGGTGCGCGACGCCCTCGCCGGCGTCGGCGACGTCCGCTTCGGCGAGTGGCCCGGCCCGGTGGGCCAGGTCGGCCCCGGCGAGCAGGTGCGCGCCACCGCGTCGTACACGGTCACGCAGGGCGACGCCGACGCCGGAGCGGTCGTCAACCAGGCGCTCGCCACCGCGACACCGCCCTCGGGCGAGCCCGTCACGGGCACCGGCGTGCACACCCTCGCGCTCGCCCCGACGACGCCCGCGCTCTCGGTCGCCAAGACCCAGGTGCTGCCCGTCGGCGCCGCGGGCGTGGCCGGCGACGTCGTGACGTACTCGTTCACCGTGACGAACACGGGCACGTCGACGCTGACCGACGTCGTGCTGTCCGACGCGCAGGCCGGGCTCTCCGACCTCGTCGTCGGCTCCTGGCCGACCTCGGCGGGGACGCTCGCCCCCGGGCAGAGCGTCACCGCGACGGCCACCCACGTGCTGACCCAGGCCGACGTCGACGCCGGAGGTCTCTCGTCGCCGGCCGTCGCCTCCGGCACCTCGCCGCAGGGCGACGCGGTCGCCGCGCGCACCTCCGCGTCGACGCCGCTGACCGCGCCCGCCGCCGTGTCGCTCGACAAGTCGGTGACGTACGCCGCAGGAGGCGCGGGTGCGGTCGGCGACGTCGCCAGCTACTCGTTCACCGTCGGCAACACCGGCGCCGTGACGCTCTCGGGCGTCGACGTGGCCGACCCGCTGCCGGGCCTCGGCACGATCGCCTGGCAGTGGCCGGCCGTCGTGGGCGTGCTCGCGCCGGGGGAGACCGCGGCGGGCGCCGCCTCCTACGTCCTCACGCAGCAGGACCTCGACGCCGGCTCGGTCGCGAACCGCGCCACGGTCTCGGCCCAGCCGGCACGCGGCGAGACCGTGCGCGCGTCGGACGCCGCGACGCTCGCGACCAGCTCCGGACGACCTGCCCTCGCGCTGACCAAGACCGAGGCGCTCGCGCCGGGGGCGCGCGGCGTCGCCGGCGACGCCGTCCAGCTCAGCTGGGTCGTCACCAACCCCGGCAACCAGACCGTCACGGGCGTCCAGCTCGCCGACGACCAGGTCGGCGCCCCCGCTCCCGTCTTCGGCGCCTGGCCCGGCGGCACCGCCGGTCGCCTCGCGCCCGGCCAGAGCGTCACCGCGACGACGACGTACACGCTCACCCAGGCCGACGTCGACGCCGGGGGCGTGACCAGCGCCTCCCACGTGACCGGCACCGGCCCCGGCGGCACGCCCGTGCGCGCCGACGCCACGGCCGGAGTCACGGTCGACCAGGTCTCGACCATGTCGTTCACCAAGGCAGGGCGCCTCGCCGCCGGCACGACCGGCCAGGTGGGCCAGGGCGTCGACTACACGTTCCAGGTGCGCAACACCGGCACGGTCACGCTCAGCCTGCTCGACATCGTCGACGAGATGCCGGGCCTCAGCGACGTGACGTTCGACCGCTGGCCGGGCGCCGTGGGCGTGCTCGCCCCGGGCGAGCGGGTCATGGGACGCGCCTCGTACACGATCCGCCAGAGCGACCTCGACGCCGGCGGCGCGATCACGAACACGGCCACGGCCTTCGCCACCGCGCCCGACGGCACCGTCGTCCGCCGACCCGCGTCGGCCACCGTGCAGGCGGCGCCGCAGGGCCCGGTCGTGGGCCTGACGAAGGAGGCGCAGCTCGCCGAGGGCGCGACCGGTCGCGCCGGCGACCGGGTCGAGTACTCGTTCACCGTCACGAACCAGGGCAACACGACGCTCACCGGCGTCGTCCTCGCCGACGGCCAGCAGGGCCTCGGCACGATCACCACGGGCACCTGGCCGGGCGGCACCGCCGGCACCCTGGCGCCCGGCGAGTCCGTGCAGGCGACCTCCTTCTATGTGCTGACCCAGGCCGACGTCGACCGCGGCTCGGTGTCGTCCGTCGCGACGACCTCCGGCCGCTCGTCGGCGCCCGCGCAGACCGTGACCGCGAGCGACGAGAAGACCGTCGTCGTGCCGCCGCAGCCCGCGCTGGCGTTCGCGAAGACCGTCGCGCCGGCCACGGGCACGGCGCCCGGCGACGCGCTCCGGTACACCTTCACCGCGACGAACACCGGCACCGTCACCCTCGACGGCGTCGTGTTCGACGACGCCCTCGTCGGGCTCTCGCCCGTGGCCGTCGCGACCTGGCCGAGCGGGACCGCCGGGCGCCTCGCGCCGGGTGAGACCGTCACCGGCACGGCGACCTACCGGGTCACCCAGGCCGACGCCGACAGCGGCTCGGTCGTGAACTCGGCGCGGGTGCTCGCCAGCCCGCCGACCGGCGCACCGCTGACCGCGCGCAGCACGGCCACGGCGTCCACCGCCCCCACGGCCGCCGCGATCGGCGTCGAGAAGACCGCCGCCCTCGCGACGGGTGCCGCGGGCGTCGCCGGCGACACGGTCGAGTTCTCGTACGTCGTGACGAACACCGGGACGGCCACCCTCACCGGCGTGACCCTGGCGGACGCCCTGACCGCCGCCTCCCCGGTCGTCTTCGGCCCCTGGCCGAGCCCGACGAACCGCCTGCTGCCCGGCGAGAGCGTCACCGCCACCGCGCGGTACGTGCTGACCCAGGCCGACGTCGACGCCGGCGCCGTGAGCTCGCCGGCCCGCACCACGGGCACGACGCCCGACGGCTCGGTCGTCGCGTCCGACGCCGCCGCCGGCGTCGAGCTCGCGCGGACCGCCTCGGCCTCGGTCGACAAGACGGCGTCGTGGGTCGCCGGAGGCACCGGTCGCGTCGGCGACGTCGCCCGCTTCACGATCGCGGTCGCGAACACCGGCACGGTGACGCTCTCCGACGTCGTCGTGACCGACCCGATGGCCGCCACGGAGGCGGACCCCTCCGGCGTCGTCGCGCCGGCGACCTGGCCGGGCACCCCCGGCACGCTCGCCCCGGGCCAGCGCGTCACCACGACGGTCGACCGGGTCGTGACGCAGGCCGACGTCGACTCCGGCGCGCTGGTGAACGTCGCGACGCTCCGTGCCGCTCCGCCGGCCGGCGCCGGCGACCCCCTCGTCGTCCGCGACGGCGCCGCCCTGGCGGCGGCCGTGACCGCACCCGCGGTGTCGATCGTCAAGACGGCGACCCTGGAGCCCGGGGCCGCCGGGGTGGCCGGCGACGTCGTCCGCTACGAGTACCTCGTCACGAACACGGGGGACGCGACCCTCTCGGGCGTCGTCGTGTCGGACGACCAGGCCCGCGCCTCCGTCGTCTCGTACGGCGGCTGGCCCGCGGCGGCCGGCACCCTCGCGCCCGGCCGGACGGTCACGGCGACGGCAAGCTACGTGCTCACGCAGGCCGACGTCGACCGCGGCGTCGTCGCCTCGCGCGGCAGCGTCGTGGGGACGCCGCCGAGCGGCCCCGCCGTCCGCGCCTCCGAGGTGCAGGAGGTGCGCCTCGACGGCACGGCCTCGCTCGCGCTCACGAAGACGGGCGCGCTGACCGCCGGGCCCTCGGGCACGACCGGCCGCGTCGGCGACGGCGTCTCGTTCGCCTTCACGATCACGAACACCGGCGCCGTCACGGTGTCGGGCGTCGCGGTCGACGACCGCCTGAACGGCGTCTCCGCCGTCGAGCTCGGCCCCTGGCCGGGCGAGGTCGGCGTGCTCGCGCCGCGCCAGGTCGTCACCGGCACCGCGACCTACGTGGTCGTGCAGGCCGACGTCGACCGCGGCAGCGTCGTCAACGCCGCGACCGTCTCGGGCACCGCGCCGTCGGGAGCAGCCGTGCTCGCCGACGCGCGCACGACGGTGCCGCTGACGGCCGACGGGCCCCGCCTCGGGCTCGTCGAGCAGGTCGCCCTCGCGCCCGGCGCGACCGGACGCGCCGGCGACGAGGTCGTCCACACCTGGGTCGTCACCTCGACCGGCGACGTCACCGTCCGCGACGTCGCGGTCGCCGACGAGCAGCCGGACCTCAGCGACATCTCGTTCGTCTCGTGGACCGGCCAGGGCGACTTCGCCCGCGTCCTCGCGCCCGGCGCCTCCGCGACGTTCACCGCCCGGCACGTGCTCACGCAGGCCGAGGTCGACGCCGGGGTGCTCGTCACCCGCGCGACGGCGACCGCGGTGGGCGACGACGCCGCGGCCACCCCGGTCTCGGCGACCGACGCCGTCCCGCTCGTGCTGCCCTCCTCGCCGGCCCTCGCGGTCGACAAGGAGGCGCGGTGGGCGGACGGCGGCTCCGGCCGCGTCGGCGACGTGGTCGAGTACCGAGTCCTCGTGACGAACACCGGCACGGTCACGCTGACCGACGTCGTGGTGAGCGACCCGCTGCCCGGGCTCTCCGTGGTCACGTACACCGGCGGGACGGCCGACGGCTGGCCCGACGCGGCCGGCGTGCTGGCCCCCGGCGAGTCCGTCGTCGCCACGGCCCGGTACGCGGTGACCCAGGCCGACGTCGACGCGGGCTCGGTCGTGAACGCGGCCTCCGCCTCCGGCGTCCCCCCGACCGGCGCCGCGGCCGTGGCGAGCGACGCGGCGACGATCGCGACCGCCGACGTCGCGCCGCGCCTCGCCGTGACCAAGACGCAGGTGCTGCCCGAGGGCGCCGCCGGCGTCGCCGGCGACACCGTGCCCTTCACGTTCACCGTCACGAACACCGGCTCGGTCACCCTGACCGACGTGCGGCTCGCCGACGGCCAGGCCGGTCTCGGCGACCTCGTCGTCGGCCCCTGGCCGGGCGCGGTCGGCGCGCTGGCCCCCGGCCAGAGCGTCACGGCCACCGCCGGCTACGTGCTGACCCAGGCCGACGTCGACGCCGGCGCGATCGCGTCGACCGTCACCGCGACCGGCACGCCCGTGCGCGGCCCGGGCGGCCCCGGCAGCCCCGGCGGCCCGGCCGACGTCTCGGCCTCGGCCGACGGCCGCACCCCGCTCGTCGCGGACGCCGCCCTGGTCATGGCCAAGACCGGCGCCCTGCGCGGCTCCGGCCTCGCGGACGACGTCGTCGACTGGACGATCACCCTGCGCAACGAGGGCGGCGTCACGCTCTCGGGCGTGCAGGTCGCCGACCCGCTGCCCGGCCTCAGCCCCCTCGTGCTCGGCCCCTGGCCGACCGTCGAGGGCAGGCTCGCCCCGGGCGAGTCCGTGACGGCCGTCGCCACGTCGACGCTGACCCAGGCCGACGTCGACGCGGGCGCCGTGACCAACACGGCCACCGCCTCCTCGACCCGGCCGACCGGCGAGGCCGTCGGGGCTGCCGCGCAGGCGACCGTGCGCACCGCGCCCGCCGTCGCCGGCCTCACGGTCGCCAAGACGCAGGTCATGGCCGACGGGGCGACCGGCAAGGCCGGCGACGTGCTGCAGCTCGGCTACGTCGTGCGGAACGCGGGCTCGGTGACCCTGCGCGGCGTGACGCTGTCCGACGCGCAGCCCGGCCTCTCGCAGATCGTGTTCGGCACCTGGCCGGGCGAGCCCGGCGTGCTCGAGCCCGGGCAGAGCGTGACCGCGAGCGCCACGTACGTGCTCACGCAGCGCGACGTCGACGCGGGGATCGTCACCTCCGAGGTGACCGCCACGGGCGAGGCGCCCGGCGGCGCGACGGTCGACGACGTCGACGAGGCGGGGGTCGTGCTGCCCGGCTCGTCCAGCGTCTCGCTGCGCAAGACCGGCGCCCTCGTCGGCGAGGGCGCCGCCGGCGGGCTCGTCCGCTTCGGGTTCGAGGTCGTCAACACCGGCGACGAGACCCTCTCGGGCCTCGCGCTGACCGACGAGCTGCCCGGCCTCGGCGAGGTCGTGTTCGGACCGTGGCCCGGCGCCGAGGGCGTGCTCGCCCCGGCGCAGGGCGTGACGGCCACGGCCGACTACGTGCTGACCCAGGCCGACGTCGACGCGGGCCTCGTCCGCAACACCGCCTCCGTCCTCGGGACGACCGCGGGAGGCGCCCTGCGCGCCGACGAGGACACGACCGTCGTCACGGTGGTCCCGCGCTCGGGCGTCGAGCTGACCAAGACCGTCAGCTACGCGCCCGGCAGCGCCGGACGCCTCGGCGAGCAGCTCGACTACCGCTTCGTCGTCGTCAACACCGGCACGGTGACGCTGGTCGGCGTCGGCGTGGAGGACGAGATGCCCGGCCTCGGCGACGTACGGTACGAGTCGTGGCCCGGCGAGCCCGGCGTGCTCGCACCCGGACAGCGCGTCGTCGCGACCGCCGCGTACACCGTCACCGCCGCCGACGTGGCAGCCGGTGAGGTGTCCAACACGGCGACCGCGATCGGCACGGGCACCGGCCCCGACGGCACGGTGCCGCCCGTGACGAGCCCCGACCCGACCCCCGACCCGACCCGCGACGACGACACCGTCGTCGTCCCGACCCACGACCGCGTGCTGGCCTTCACCGGCGACGAGGTGGCCGCCCCGGCGCTCCTCGCCCTGGTGCTGCTGGTCGCCGGCCTCGGCCTGGCCCTCACGGGCCGGCGTCGCGACCGGGACGTGCGCACGACGACCGCTCGCCCGAGAGGACACTCATGACCACCCGACCCGCCCTGCTCCGCGCCTCCGCCGCCGGCTCCCGCTCCGCGCTGACCCGCTCGGCCGTGGCCGTGCTTGGGGGCGCCGCGCTCGTCGTCGCCCTCGCCGGCTGCACCGGGGGAGGCGACGGCGACGCCAGCCCGTCGCCCACGCCCTCAAGCACGGCCGCCGCGGCGCCCGCCGTCACCGACATCCAGGACGACCCGGGCACGGCGCCCGACTTCGTGGGAGCCCTGCAGGACGTGCAGCAGACCGCCTGCGAGCTCGACGGAGGCGCGTACACGGTCACCGGCACGGCCGCGAACCCCACGGACGCGGCCCAGCACTACCGGATCTACGTGTCGCTGCTCGACGGCGACCAGGCGACCCTCGGCTTGACCCAGGTCGACCTCGACTCGGTCGCCGCGGGCGAGACCGCCGAGTGGGAGGCGCAGCTCGCCGTCGACTCCGCCGACCTGAGCTGCGTGCTGCGCGTGGAGCGCTTCGCCGCGTGACCACCGTCAGCGGCGTGCCCGCGAGCGCGGCGACGGCGGCGTCCGCCGGGTCGGCACCTGCCGCGTCGGTGCCGGTCGGCGCGTCGCCGACGGGCGTGCCGCGGCTGCCGGGCGCGACGGTCAGCCGGCCCCGGCTGCTGAGGGCCCTCGACGAGGCATCGGGGTCGCCCGTCGTGGTGCTCCGCGGGCCGGCGGGCTGCGGCAAGACGGTGCTGCTGGCCGACTGGGCTCGCCGCCACCGCCGCGACGACGAGCGCGTGCTGTGGCTCGGCCTCGACGCGGCGCTCGACGGCGTGCCGGCCGCTGACCGGCGGCGCGCCTTCTGGGCCGCCGTGGGCCTCGCGCTGCGGGCCTCGGGACGGTCCTCGTCGGCCCTCGCGCGCCTCCTCGGCGACGACCTCGCCCCGGCCCCCTCACGGTCCGCCCTCGTCGCGGCCGCCGCCGCCCCCGACCAGCCCCTCGTGCTCGTGCTCGACGACCTCGACCTGCTCGACGACCCGGCGGCCCGGGCCGACCTGGAGGCGGTCGTCGGCTCGGGTGGACGGGTCAGGGCGGTCGTGGCGACCCGGTCCCGCAGCTGGCTCGAGCGGGGCGACGTCGCCGCCGCCCTCGACACCGTCGTGGTCGGGCCCGACGCCCTGGCCCTCACGCCTGCGGAGGCCGCCGTCGTCGTGACCGGCGTGCTGCGGCGTCCCGTGGACGCCTCGCGCGTCGTCGCGCTGCACGCCGCCGTGGGCGGCCACGCCGGGGCCGTCGTGGCGTCCGCGCGCGCCGTCGCCGACCGTGTCGAGGCCGACCGGACCCTGCTCGTCGACCGCGGCGGCCGGTCGTTCGAGGAGGCGCTGGCCGCGTGCGCGCTCGACCACGTCCGTGCCTCGCTGGCCCGTCACCTCCGTGGCGGGCCCGCCACGGAGTTCGCGCTCCGCACCTCCGTCGTCGACTCCCTGCCCACGGCGCTCGCGGCGCGCCTCGCCGACCTGCCCGACGCCGACGCCGCGGCCGCGCTCGACCGTGCGGCGGAGGACGGCCTCGGGGCCTGGCGCACCGAGAGCACGGGCGCGCACGGCGAGTTCGCCTACTACGCGGCGGTGCGCGAGGCGCTGCGGAGCGAGCTGGACGCCCGGCGGCCCGACGACGCCCGCACGCTGCGCCAGGAGGCCGTCGAGTGGGCGCTCGAGGCGGAGCAGCCGATGATCGCAGCCAGGGCCGCGGCGGCGCTGCTCGACATGCCCCTCCTCTCGCGCGTGCTGCAGCGGTCGTGGCCCTCGTTCACCCTGCGGCACGCGGCCGAGCTGGTGGGCGTGCTCGGGACGCTGCCGAGCCGGCGCACGGCCCGGCACCCCGTCGTGCTCGCGATGACCGCCCTCGCCTTCTCGACGGTGAGCATGCACCACGCCCGTGTCGCGCAGGCCCTCGGTGCCGTCGTCTCGGCCGTCGGCGAGCGCGTCGGCTCCGTCCCCGCGCCCGACCAGGCGTTCCTCCTCGCCGTCGAGGCCCAGGCACGCCGGATGCTCGGCGACGTCGCCCGCGCCCGCGCCGCCGCCGCACGGGCCGAGGTCGTGCTCGCGGCCCTGTCGCCGGCCGAGCGGGAGGAGATGGCGCCCGTCGCCTCCTTCGTGCACCAGCAGCTCGGCGTGACCGCCCTGCTCGACGGCTCGCCCGAGGAGGCGCTGCGCTCGTTCGCCGCGGCGTCGGGCGCGGCGTCGGGACCGGAGCACGCGGCCCAGCGGGCGTCGTCGCTCGCCGCCAGCGCGTTCGTGCACCTGTGGATCGGCGAGGTCGCCACCGGCCGCGCCCTGCTCGCCCAGGTGGGCGACGAGACGGCCGGCCCGGTGGGGCTCGCGAGGGCCGTGCTCGCGCTCGAGGACTTCCGGCCGCACGAGGCCCTGCAGCTCGTGCCCGACGTCGAGCCGCTGATGGCCTCGTCCGAGCACTGGCCGATCGTCCTCGCCGTGCGGGCGTCCGCCATGATCTCGCTCGGCCAGACCGCCGTCGCCGGCCACCTCGTCGACCTCGACGCCCAGGCGGCGCGCTGGAGCGTCCGCTCGCCGACCGCCGGAGCGTCGGGCGACCTGCTCGCGACGACGCGGGTGCGCCTGATGCTCGCGGTCGGGCGCGTGAGCCGGGCCGAGGCGGAGCTGGAGCACCTACCGGCCGACGACCCCACGGTCGTCCTGCGCCGCGGGGCCGCGCACCTGCTGCGCGCCGACGCCCGACGTGCCGCCGACACCGTCTCGGGCGCGCTGCTCGCCGGCGTCCCCGACCAGCGGGTCCGGTCGCAGCTGCTGCTGCTGAGGGCGGTCGCCGAGCTGCGGCTCGACCGGGCGGCCGCGGCGCTCGCGACCTTCACGGCGGTGCTCGACGCGCTGGCCCACACCGGCCTCCGCACCGTGCTGCTGACTGTGCCCCGCGACGACCTCGAGCAGCTCGTCGCCGCGGCGACCGCGTCGGGCGACCCTCGGGCCGAGGACATGCTCGGCCCCGGCCGCTCGCTCGCCGGCGACCTGCCCGCCGACGCCATCGGCAGCTCGCTCTCAGAGCGCGAGGCGGTCGTGCTGCGCTCGCTCGCCACGGAGCGCAGCCTGCCCTCCGTCGCCGCCGAGCTGCACGTCTCCGTGAACACGGTCAAGACGCAGCTGCGGAGCGTGTACCGAAAGCTCGGCGTCTCCGGCCGTCGCGAGGCCGTGGAGGCCGCCACGCAGCGCGGCCTCATCGGCGGCTGAGCCGGGAGAGGATGGACCCATGTCCTCCACGAACCTCCTCGGCGTGCCCGAGACCCTCCTGCCCGCCGACCCTGCCGTCACGGCCGACCTCGAGACGCTGTCGCTCGCCGAGGTCGTCGTCGCCCACCCGACGTCGTCGCTCGCGTGGGCCCTGCTCAGCGACGAGGCCTCTGCCCGGGGCGCCGACCTCGAGGCGTACGCGTACGCGCGGGTCGGTTACCACCGCGGCCTCGACGCGCTGCGCGGAGCCGGCTGGCGCGGACAGGGTCCCGTCCCGTGGTCGCACGAGCCGAACCGCGGGGTGCTGCGCTCGCTCTTCGCCCTCCGCCGCGGAGCCGCCGCGATCGGCGAGACCGCCGAGGTCGAGCGGCTCGGCACGTTCCTGGCGGACGCCGACCCCGCGGCTGCCCCGTCGATCGAGGCCGAGGAGGCGGGCCGGCGCTGACGGCGCCCGCCGCGCCTCCTGCGCCGTCACGTTTCAGGACCAGGCCGTTGGTGCTTCCTGATCTGTGCACCTTTCAGGACTCGCGGTCCTGATCTCTGCAGACTCAGGACTCGAGTTCCTGAACGAGGAGACGGAACTCAGCCCTGAGGCTCAGCCGATCAGCGACGGCCGCAGGTCGCGCAGCGTCCGCTGCCGCGTCATCCGGGCCGTCGCGACCAGCGACACCAGCAGCGCGCCGAGCATCCAGAGGGCGAGCACGCCGGCGTCGGTCCACGCCGTCGCCGTGCTGCCGCCGTACATCAGCTGGCGCAGCCCGTCGGTCGCGTAGCTCATCGGCAGCACGAAGTGCAGCGCGGCGAGCGGTCCGGGCAGCGTCTGCCACGGGAACGTCCCGCCAGCAGTGACCAGCTGCACGACCATGAGCACCAGCCCCAAGAACTGCCCGACGCTGCCGAGCAGCACGTTGAGCATCATGATGATCGCCGCGAAGGTGACGCTCGCCAGGCCCATCATCCCGAGCATGCCCCAGGTGTGGGCGACCTCGAAGCCGAGCGCCCCGCGCACGATCGCGAACAGGGCGACCATCTGCAGCACGCCGAGCAGCGCGGGCGTCAGCCAGCCGGCCGCGACGACCCGCGCGGGCGCCGCCACAGCGGTGACGGCGCGCTTCGACACGGGCTTCACGATCAGGAACAGCGCGTAGATCCCGATCCACGCCGCGAGGCTGATGAAGAACGGGGCGAGCCCCGCGCCGTAGGTGCCGGCGCTCGTGAGCGGCTGGTCGTCGACCCCGACGGGGTCGCTGATCGCGGAGGCCTGGTCGTCGCGGCTCTGCTCGGTGCTGGCGGGGATCTCGCCGAGGCCGCTCTGCAGCCCGTCGCGCAGCTGCACGGCGCCGTCGTCGAGCGTCCCGAGCCCGTCGCGCAGGCTGACCGTGCCGGTGCTGAGGGTGCCGAGCCCGGTCGACAGCGAGGCCGCCCCCGTCTCGAGCGTGCCGAGGCCCGACGACAACGAGGAGGCGCCCGAGGCGGCGCTCTGCGCTCCCGTCGCCAGCGTGTCGGCCCCGGCGGCCGCGTCGGAGATGCCGCTCGTCAGGGCCGGGGTCGCCGAGGCGAGCGCCGCCGCGCCGGCGGAGACCTGGTCGGCGCCGGTCGAGAGCGCCCCGACCTGGCCGTTCAGCTGCTGCACCTGCGTGTTCGCGTCGGCCAGCCCGTCGGTGACGGGGGCGAAGTACGAGGCGACCTCGGTCGCCGAGGCGACCGCCTCCTCCTGCGTCTGGCCCTGCGAGACGAAGAGGGCGACGAGCTGACGCCCGATCGCGGCCTGCGTCTCGGGGGCGGCGTCGGCGGCGGCCTGGCTGGCCGTCGCCGCGTCGCCGACGGCGGTCGCGAGCTGCCGGTCGCCGTCGGCGACCTGGGCCGCGCCGTCCGCGAGCTGCTGCGTGCTGGCGGGCAGGCCGGTGGTCTGGTCGCGCAGCTCGTCGAGCCCGGTCGAGAGGGTCGCCGCGCCGGTCGCCAGCTGGGAGGTGCCGCTCGCCAGCGACCGCGCGCCCGTCGCCGCGGTGGTCGCGCCCGTCGAGAGCTGGTCCGCTCCCGACGACGCGTCGGCCGTCCCGGCCGCGAGCTGGTCGGCGCCCGACACGGCGGAGTCCGCGCCGCTGACGAGCTGCGACGCCCCGTCGACCGCGCTGCCGAGGTTCGTCCGGATGTCGGCGAGGCCGACGAGCAAGGTGGACGCCGCCTCCTTGCCGACCTTCTCGGCCACCGACGCGCGGATGGTCTTTCCTGCCTGCCCCGCGATCGTCGTCGCCAGGTAGCTGTTCGTGTCGTTCGTCGCGAGGACGATCTGCGCGCGCTGCGGGTCGTCCGAGCTGGCCGAGGTCAGGTCGGCGCTGAAGTCGCGCGGGATCGTGAAGGTGAAGTCGTAGGTGCCGTCGCGCAGCCCGGCCGCGGCCTCGGCCGACGAGACGGTGTGCCAGTCGAAGTCGCCGCCGTCGACGACCTCGCCGGTCACCTGGTCGCCGTAGTTCGTCGCGGTGCCGTCGACGACGGAGCCCTGGTCCTCGTTGACGAGCGCCGCGGGCACCTGGTCGAGGTTCGCGTACGGGTCCTGGTTCGCCCACAGGTAGAGGCCGCCGTAGAGCAGCGGCACCGTCATCAGGGCGACGAGGGCGAGGCGCGCGAGCCCGGTGGAGGTCAGCCGCTGCAGCTCGGCTCGGACGATGGCGATGATCTTCACGGTCAGCGGTCCTCTCGGGTGGGGGCGACCGCGCTGTCGTCGGGTGTGGTGTCGGTGGTGTCGAGGTCCGCGAAGTCGGGCACCGGCAGCGCCTCGACGGCGGCCAGCGCCGCGGCCCCGGTGATCGTCAGCACGGTGACGCCGCGGGCGACGAGGTCGTGCACGACGGCGAGCCACGCGGCGACGTCGCCGCCGTGCCGCTCGGGCGAGGTGAGGACGAGGCCCCGCACGCCCTCGCGCAGCACGGCGAGCTCGCAGAGCAGGCGCACGCGCAGCTCCGTCGGCAGCGCCTGGAGGCGGGTGCGGCGGTGCTCGGCGAGGCCGATCTCGTCGAGCAGCAGGGTGGTCGAGGCGCGGTCGCTGCGGAGGCCGGCGAGCGCGAGCTCCTCCCGGGCGACCTGCGCGACGGTGAGCGAGCCGAAGGGCTCGGCCACCGACGGGGTGTCGACCAGGGCGAAGGAGGCGCGGATCGCGGCCGCGTCGTCGCTCCCGTCCAGGGTCACCTGCCCGCTGGTCGGGGCCATGCGCCCGCCGGCGATCAGCGACGCGAGCACGGGGGCGTCGACCGTCTCGACGGTGACGAACCCGGGCAGGCCGCGGTCGCCGACGACGGTCAGCTCGGGCAGCGGCGCCCCGGGCCCCTCGCCGACGGCGACGTGGTCGAGCTCGAGCCTCACGAGCGGTCCTCCGGGGTGCGCAGCGCGAGGGCCGGCGTGGTGCGGACGAGCTCGCCCGCCTCCTGCCATCCGAGCCCGACCATGCCGAGCACGGCGAGCATCACGAGCCGGTGGCCCTCGGCGCGGTCGAGGTCGCGCACGGTCGCCTCGTCGAGCACGGCCAGCGCCGACCCCTCGACGAGGTGCGCGAGGGTCTCGACGTCGACGTCGTCGCGCATCCGGCCGTCGGCGACGCCGCGGCGGACGGTCTCGAGCAGGAACGCGCGCAGCGGCGCGAGCGCCGTGCCCACGTCGCGCATCAGCGGCCCGCGCACGGTGAGCTGCGCCATGACGCGGACGTGCTCGACCTCGGCCCACAGGCGCGCGCCGAGCTCGGCGAGCTGCACGACCGGGTCGTCCGAGGGAGCCGGCACCGCCGCCGCTCCGATCCGCGCCGCACCGCGCAGGGTCACCTCGCGCACGAGGTCGTCGCGGGTCGCGAAGTGCCCGTAGACGCTGCGTCGGGACAGCCCCGCCTCGGCGGCGATCGCCTCGAGCGGGACGGCCGGGTCGACGTTGAGGAGGCGCACGGCGGCCGCCATCAGGGCCTCGCGGTTCGCGGCGGCGTCGCGTCGCGGCGCCCGGGTGGGGGAGGAGGGGGAAGCTGGGGAGTGCACGTCCCCGATCATACGATCTTGCACACGAGTGTGCAAGATCGTGAGGGTGGGAGAGGGACGAGGAGGCGTCGGTAGGGTCGGGCGATGACCCTCGAGGAGGCGGCGCGGCAGCTCTACGCCCTGCCGCCGCAGCAGTTCACCGCCGCCCGCGACGCCCTGGCCGCCGACGCGAAGTCCGACGGCGACGCGGCCCTCGCGACCTCCGTGCGCCTGCTGCGCCGCGCCTCCGCGTCCGCCTGGGCCGTCGACCTCCTCGCCCGCGACGCCCCGGACGACCTCGTCGCCCTCGCGGCCCTCGGCGACCGGTTCCGCACCGCCCAGACCGACGGCGACCGCTCCGCGCTCTCCGCCCTGACCCGTGAGCGGAAGGAGGCGCTGGCCGGCCTCGTCGCCCGCGCCCGCCTCCTCGCGTCCGACGCGGGCCGTCCGCTCTCGGCCCCGGCGCTCACCGAGGTGGACCAGACCCTCCGTGCCGCCGTGGCAGACGCGGCCGCTGCGGCCGCCGTGCGCAGCGGACGGCTGGTGCGGGCGCTCGCCGCCGACGGCCTCGAGGAGGCGGACCTCACCGACGCCGTCGCCGGCCGTGCCCCCGAGGGCGTCGCCCCGACGCGGCTGAGCGCCGCCGCTGCCCCCGCCGGTGACGACCACGACGACGAGGGCGGGGGAGCGACGGGATCGGCCTCCGGCGGCGGATCACGGACACGCGACCGGGAGGCCGCTCGGCAGGCGGCTGCCGAGGCCGCCCGACGAGCAGCCGAGCAGGCGGCCGCGGACGCCGAGCACGAGGCCGACGACGCGGAGGCGGCGCTCGCCGAGGTCGACGAACGCGCGACCCGGCTGGCTCACGACCGTGACGACGTCCTCGATCAGCTGCGCCGCCTCCGGGACGAGTTCGCCGCCGCCGAGCGTCGCAGCGCCGAGCTCGACGACCGCGAGAAGTTCCTCACCCGCGAGCGCCGCCGTGCCGACGCCGACGCGGCCGCTGCGCGCCAGGCCGCCGACCGTGCCCGAGCCGCCCTCGGCTGACCCTGCCGGCGCAGCGAAACACCCCGGTGTGGACGATGCACCCCGTCGTTACGAGGTGCATCGTCCACAACGGGGTGCGAGACGCGAGCTGCCTAGTTCCGAGCGCCCATCAGGTGCTCGAGCGCGAGCTGCTGCAGGCGGACGAACCCGTACCCGTGACCGCCGAAGTGCTGGCCCGCGTCGTAGTCCTCGTACGAGGCGCGGTCGGCGAGCAGCTGCTCGTAGCCCTCGCCCTCGCCGAGCGTCGGCGTCGACAGCTCCGCGACCTGGGAGGCGGCCAGCGCCTCCTGCACGTCGGGGTCGGCGCGGAACGCCTGCGCGCGCTCCTTCAGCAGCAGGTACATGCGCATGTTGGCGGCGGCGGAGTCCCACACGCCCGAGATGTCCTCGGTGCGCGACGGCTTGTAGTCGAAGTGGCGCGGGCCGTCGTAGGTCGGGCCGCCCTGGGGCGAGCCGTGCTCGAGCAGGTCGACGAGCGAGAACGCGTTCTGCAGGTCGCCGTGGCCGAAGACGAGGTCCTGGTCGTACTTGATGCCGCGCTGGCCGTTGAGGTCGATGTGGAACAGCTTGCCCTGGTAGAGCGCCTGGGCGATGCCGGCCGTGAAGTTGAGGCCCGCCATCTGCTCGTGGCCGACCTCGGGGTTCACGCCCGCCATCTCGGGGTGCTCGAGCGTCTCGATGAACGCGATCGCGTGGCCGAGGGTCGGCAGCAGGATGTCGCCGCGGGGCTCGTTGGGCTTGGGCTCGATCGCGAAGCGCAGGTCGTAGCCCTTGTCGAGCACGTACTGCGAGAGCATGTCGACGCCCTCCTTGTAGCGCGACAGCGCCGCCTGCACGTCCTTCGCGGAGTCGTACTCGGCGCCCTCGCGGCCGCCCCACATGACGAAGGTCTTCGCGCCGAGCTCGGCAGCCAGGTCGATGTTGCGGAGCACCTTGCGGAGCGCGAAGCGGCGGACGCCGCGGTCGTTGGAGGTGAAGCCGCCGTCCTTGAAGACGGGCGCGCTGAAGAGGTTGGTCGTCACCATTGGCACGACGATGCCGGTCGCGTCGAGCGCGCCCTTGAGGCGGTCGATCTGCTTCTGGCGCTCGGCGTCGGTCGAGCCGAACGCGAAGAGGTCGTCGTCGTGGAACGTCAGGCCGTAGGCGCCGAGGCGGTCGAGGTTCTCGACGGCCTCGACCACGTCGAGGTCGGGGCGGGTCGGTCCGCCGAACGGGTCGGCGCCGGTGTAGCCGATCGTCCAGAGTCCGAAGGAGAACTTATCGTCGCGGGTGGGAGTGGTCGTCATGTCCGGGGTCCTCGTCGTCGAGAGTGTTTGTTGTCGTCTCCAACATATGCGGTCGTGCCCGTGATCACAAGAGCGTCGTCGTCGTTCCTCCCGACGTCCGTGAGTCGACGGGACATCCCCCGAGGAGGTGCGGGCAGGTTGCGTGCCCCCGCCATCGCCCGTACTTTGTTGTTGGCCACAACGAACGTGGTGACGCGTGACGAAGGAGTCAGATGTCCCCCGACGAGTCCCGCCGCGACCTCGGCGTCGCGATGATCGGCCACGGCTTCATGGGCGCCGCCCACTCGCAGG
The DNA here is from genome assembly GCF_003751515.1 of Frigoribacterium sp. PhB107. Classification (NCBI taxonomy): domain Bacteria; kingdom Bacillati; phylum Actinomycetota; class Actinomycetes; order Micrococcales; family Microbacteriaceae; genus Frigoribacterium; species Frigoribacterium sp. PhB107. The sequence goes on from NZ_RJKU01000003.1 coordinate 260,005, forward strand.
CCTGGCGCACGGCGCCCGCGATCTTCGACCTCCCGCTGGTCCCGCGGATGACGGCGATCGTCGGCCGCGACGCCGACGCGACCCGTGCCGCCGCGGCGCGCTGGGGCTGGCAGCGGGCCGAGTCCGACTGGAGGCGCGTGGTCGAGAGCGACGACGTCCAGCTCGTCGACATCTGCTCGCCCGGCTCGACGCACGTCGAGATCGCGGTCGCTGCCCTCGAGGCCGGCAAGCACGTGCTCTGCGAGAAGCCGCTCGCCAACACCGTCGCCGAGGCCGAGCTCATGGCCGAGGCCGCCGAGCGGGCCGCCGCACGAGGCGTCCTCGCGATGGTCGGCTTCAGCTACCGGCGGGTGCCCGCGATCACCTTCGCCCGCGACCTCGTGGCGCGGGGCGCGATCGGCGAGCTGCGTCAGGTCCGGGCCCTGTACCTGCAGGACTGGCTCGTCGACCCCGAGGGCCCGATGACCTGGCGCCTCGACAAGAGCGTCGCGGGCTCCGGCTCGCTCGGCGACATCGGTGCGCACCTCGTCGACGCCGTGCAGTTCGTCACGGGCCGGGCGCTGACCGACGTCAGCGGCCTGCTGCACACCTTCACGACCGAGCGCCCGCTGCTCGGCGAGGTCCGCGGCCTCGGCGGCACCGCCTCCTCCGAGCGCGGGCAGGTCACGGTCGACGACGCGGCCCTCTTCACCGCGAAGATCGCAGGAGGCGCCCTCGCGACCTTCGAGGCCACCCGCGTCGCGACCGGCCGCAAGAACGCGCTGCGGCTCGAGTTCAGCGGCACGGGCGGCGCGATCGCCTTCGACCTCGAGCGCATGAACGAGCTCGAGGTCTACGACGCCGGCGCCCCGGTCGACCAGCTCGGCTTCCGGCGCGTGCTCGTCACCGAGCCGGAGCACCCGTACACGGGCTCGTGGTGGCCGACCGGCCACGGCCTCGGCTACGAGCACGCCTTCAGCCACCAGGCCCGCGACCTCGTCGCCGCGATCGCGGCGGGGGAGCAGCCGACCCCCTCCTTCGCCGAGGGCCTCCAGGTGCAACGGGTGCTCGACGCCGTCGAGCGCAGCGCCGCCGACGGCAGTCGCTGGCTCGCGACCGCGCCCTGACCCGACACGACACGACCCGTCCCGTCCCTGCCGAGAGAAGGCCCATGAGCACCCCCACCACCCCCCTCCGCGTGACCGTCTGGGGCGAGAACCGCCACGAGCAGATCGAGCAGCACGTCGCCGAGCGCTACCCCACGGGCATGCACGGAGCGATCGCCGAGGGCGTCGGCGAGAACCTGCCCGACGCGCAGATCACGATCGCGACGATGGACATGCCCGAGCACGGCCTCAGCGAGGAGGCGCTCGAGCAGACGGACGTCCTGACCTGGTGGGGCCACGCGGCGCACGACGAGGTGAGCGACGAGGTCGTCGAGCGGGTGCACCGCCACGTGCTCGCCGGCATGGGCCTGATCGTGCTGCACTCCGGTCACTGGTCGAAGATCTTCACGAAGCTGATGGGCACGACCTGCACGCTCCGCTGGCGCAGCGAGCACGACCAGGAGCTCGTCTGGACCGTCAACCCGCAGCACCCGATCACGCGCGGCGTGCCGAACCCGATCGTCATCCCCGAGCAGGAGATGTACGGCGAGTACTTCGACGTGCCGACCCCCGACGAGCTGGTCTTCATCTCCGGCTTCACCGGCGGCGAGGTGTTCCGCAGCGGCATGACCTACCGGCGTGGCTTCGGCAAGGTGTTCTTCTTCAGCCCCGGCGACCAGGACTTCCCCGTCTACCACCACCGCGACGTCCGCCGCGTGATCGCGAACGGCGTCGAGTGGGCACGCCCCGAGCGCGAGCGCGAGACGCCGACCCTGCTGCGCTACGAGACCGGCCAGTACTTCCGGGGAGCCGACTACGAAGGGGCCCTCGAGCGATGACGTTCCGCACGGTCGACAGCCGAGGTGGCGCCCTGCGCGTCGTCCAGGTCGGTGCAGGAGGCATGGGGCGGGCATGGCTCCGCGCGCTCGCCGACAGCGCCGACGTCGAGCTGGTCGGCATCGTCGACCTCGACCTCGACGCCGCCCGGGCAGGTGTCGAGCACCACGGAGACGCGTCGCTGCCCGTCTCGACCGACCTCGGCGCGCTGATCGCCGACCTCGCGCCCGACGCGGTGGTCGACGTGACGGTGCCGGTGGCGCACCACCCCGTGACGACGCAGTCGCTGTTCGCCGGCCTGCCCGTCCTCGGCGAGAAGCCGGTCGCGCTCGACGTCGCCGAGGGGCTCTCGCTCGCGGCCGCCGCCGAGGTTACGGGCGAGCTCTTCATGGTCAGCCAGTCGCGTCGTTACGACGACCACCTGGTCGCCCTCAAGCAGCAGGTCGCCGAGCTCGGGGAGGTCGGCGTCGTCACGACCGAGTTCTTCAAGGCGCCGCACTTCGGCGGCTTCCGCGAGCAGATGGACGACGTCCTGCTGCTCGACATGGCCGTGCACCCGTTCGACTCGGTGCGCTGGCTGCTCGACGCCGACCCCCTGTCGGTCTGGTGCGAGTCGTTCAGCCCGTCGTGGAGCTGGTACCGCGGCGACGCGGCCGCGAACGCCGTCTTCGAGCTCGAGGGCGGTGTGCGCTACGCCTACTCGGGCAGCTGGTGCAGCCCCGGCGCCGAGACCTCGTGGAACGGCTCGTGGCGGGTCGGCGGCTCGGCCGGCACCGCGCTCTGGGACGGCGACGATGCTCCCGTGCTCGCCCTCGCGGACGAGACGGGCGCCTCCTCGTCGCCCCGGCTGTCGCGGCTGGCGACCGTCGGCGACGGGATCGAGGGCTCGCTCGCCGCGTTCGTCGGCGCCCTGCGCACCGGTGCCGTGCCGCACGGCGAGGTGCACGAGAACGTGATGAGCCTCGCGATGGTCGAGGCGGCGATCGAGTCGACGCGCAGCGGGCAGCGGGTCGTGATCGACGACCTGCTCGAGCGGGCGCTCGCGACGGCGATCGAGCGGGAGGCGCGCGACGACGTCCGGGCCCGCCTCGAGTCGTGGACCTCGGTGCGCGCCGCGCTGCAGGCGGTCCCGACGTCGGCGGCCGACCCGACGACCCCCGCGGCGACCACGGCAGGGGCGACCTCGTGACCCGCCGCGCGCTCGTCGTCCGCGGCGGCTGGGAGGGGCACGACCCGATCGGCACGACCGACTCGTTCGTGCCGTTCCTCGAGCGGTCCGGCTTCGAGGTCAGCCTGCACGACGGGCCGGCGGTCTACGCCGACGCCGACGTGATGCGCGGCGCCGACCTCGTGCTGCAGAACGTCACGATGTCGACGATCGAGGGGCCGCAGACCGCGGGGCTCCGCGCTGCCGTCGAGGCGGGCACCGGCCTGGCCGGCTGGCACGGCGGCATCGCCGACTCGTTCCGCGGCGACGCCGACTACCTGCACCTGATCGGCGGCCAGTTCGCGGCGCACCCCGGCAAGGCCGCGCCCGACCGGGTCGGGGACGAGACCGACGGCTTCGTGCGGCACGTGATCCGCTTCACCGAGGCGGCGGCGACGCATCCCGTCACCGAGGGCCTCGACGACTTCGAGGTCGAGAGCGAGCAGTACTGGCTGCTGCACGACGACTACCTCGACGTGCTCGCGACGACCACGCAGGAGGCGCGGGCCGGCGACCCCTGGACCCGCCCGGTGACCTCCCCCGCCGTCTGGACCCGCCAGTGGGGCCTCGGCCGCATCGCCGTGGTCACCCCGGGGCACTCGCAGGCCGTGCTCGACCACCCGACCGTCCGCACGCTCGTCGAGCGCGGCCTGCTGTGGGCCTCGCGATGAGCGGCGTGAGCGCAGGCGCGGGCGCAGGCGCGGCCGGCAGCGGCACGACCGGCACGAGCACGGTCGGCGAGAGCACGGTCGGCGGCACGGCCACGGCGCCGATGCGCGTCGGCGTCGTCGGCGTCGGGGTCATCAGCGAGCAGTACTTCGCCTCGTTCGAGCGTCTGCCCGGCCTCGCCCTCGAGGCCGTGGCCGACCTCGACCGGGCGAGGGCCGCCTCCGTGGCGGAGCGTCTCGGTGTCCGCGCCCTGACCGTCGACGAGCTGCTCGCCGACGACCGGGTCGACGTGGTGCTGAACCTCACGATCCCGGCCGCGCACGCGGAGATCGCGCTGCGGGCGATCGCCGCCGGCAAGCACGTCTACGGCGAGAAGCCGCTCGCCCTCACGGTCGCCGACGGCACCGCGGTGCTCGAGGCGGCCCGCGCGGCGGGCGTGCGGGTCGGCTCGGCGCCGGACACGGTGCTCGGCACGGGGGTGCAGACCGCGGCCCAGCTCGTCGCCTCGGGAGCGGTCGGCGACCCCGTCGGCGCCGCCGTCTCGTGGACCGCGTCCGGGCACGAGGCCTGGCACCCCGCGCCCGACTTCTACTACCGGGCGGGAGGCGGTCCGCTCTTCGACATGGGCCCCTACTACCTGACGACGCTCGTGCACCTGCTCGGGCCGGTCGTCTCGGTGTCCGGTCTCGTCTCCCGCTCGGCTCGGCGTCGCACGATCGGCACCGGCCCCCGAGCGGGCGAGCAGCTCGAGGTCGACGTCGACACGCACGCGAGCGCGCTGCTGCGGCACGCCTCGGGAGCGACGTCCAGCGTGACGGTGAGCTTCGAGGTGTGGGGCTCCCGGTCGCCGATCACCGAGTTCTTCGGCACGCTCGGCACGATCGCCGTCCCCGACGCGAACATGTTCGGCGACCCCGTCGAGCTGCTCACCGCCGACGACCGCACCTGGCGCGAGGTCCCGGCGACGGCGGGCTACGCCGACTCCGGTCGCGGGTACGGCCTGGCCGACCTCGCCCGGGCGGTCGCGGCCGGGGAGCCGCACCGCGCCTCCGGCGACGTCGCCCTGCACGTGCTCGAGATCACGGAGGCGGTGGCCGCGTCGAGCGCGTCCGGCACGGTCGTGACGCTGGTCACCCGCCCGGACGTGCCCCCGCTGGTGCCGCTCGGCGCCGAGCCGCACCTGGCGTGAGCGCCGCCCGCACGGGCGATAGCCTCGTGGACCAGGGAGGCCACGGTGCAGGACCAGACGAGTGAGGCCCGGAGCGAGTCGGCGACGCTGCCGGCGACTCCGGGCGACGCCGCAGCAGAGCGAGACACTGCAGGAGGCGCCCCTCCCGCCGGTCGCGCCCGTCCCTTCCTCGATCGCCCTCGCGGCTCGAACCTCTCCGCCGTGCTCGGCATCGTGCACGGCGACGGCCCGACCTCGCGCAGCGAGCTGACGCGCCTGACGGGCCTGAACCGCTCGACCATCGCCGCCCTCGTGGGCGAGCTCGTCGAGCGCGGCCTCGTCGTCGAGTCGGAGCCCGTCGCGGCGAACCGCGTCGGCCGCCCCAGCCCGGTGGTCACCGCCTCGCCCGACGTCGTCGCCTTCGCGGTGAACCCCGAGATCGACGCCGTCACCGTCGGCCGGGTCGGGCTCGACGGGGTCGTGCAGCGCCGGGTCCGCCACGAGACGGACGGCGTCCCGACCGCGGCCGAGGCGGCGGAGATCGCGGCCCGCCTCGTCCGGGAGCTCGCCGACGAGGTGCCCGCCGCCCGGGTCGTCGGCGTCGGCGCCGCCGTGCCGGGCCTCGTGCACGCGAACGGGGGCCTCGTCCGTCTCGCGCCGCACCTCGGCTGGGTCGACGAGCCGTTCGCGCGCCTCCTGTCCGACACCACGAGCCTGCCCGCCCGGGCCGCCAACGACGCGAGCACCGCGGTCGTGGCCGAGGGCCTCTTCGGCGCCGGCGCGGGGGCCAGCGACCTCGTGTTCCTCAACGGCGGCGCGAGCGGCGTCGGCGGGGGAGTGGTCGTCGACGGCCGCCCGCTCCGCGGCCGCGACGGCTTCGCGGGCGAGATCGGCCACACGCTCGTCGAGTCGGCCGGGCGGCTCTGCCACTGCGGCGCCGTCGGCTGCCTCGAGACCGAGGTCGGCCAGGCCGAGCTGCTGGTCGTCACCGGCCTGTCCCGCGCCCAGGCGGACGAGCTCGACGCCGCGCTGGCGACGGCGCTCGCCGAGGGCGACGTCGACGTGCGCCGCGAGGTCGAGCGCCAGGTGGACTACGTGGCGGTGGCGCTCCGCAACGTGCTCAACGCCTTCAACCCGTCGGTGATCGTGCTCGGCGGGTTCCTCGGGTCGCTGCAGGCCGCCGCGCCCGACCGGCTGCTCGACCGCGTCACCGCTCAGGCGCTGCCCGGGCCGCGTGACGGCGTGCAGCTGCGGCGGGCCGCGCTCGGCGCCGACCGGCTGATGATCGGAGCCGCCGAGCTGGCGTTCGCCGACCTCCTCGCCGACCCGGCCCGCGCCTCCTGACCCGACCCGCGCCTCCAGGCCCGGTGTCAGGCCGTGGCGGCCGCCGCGTGCCCGTGCTCGTCGCGCGTCGCCCACACGGCGACCGCGGCGGGCCCGGCGAGGTCGACCGTGCCGTCGTCGAGCTCGACCCGCAGCGACCCCGCGTAGTCGCGGCGCTCGGCGACCCGGACGTGCGCGCCCACCCGCAGCTGCAGCGAGCCCAGGTAGCGCAGCAGCTCGGGCTCGTCGTCCGAGACGCGGACGACGTGGCCGCACTCGCCCTCGACGAACTCCTGCAGGGTGTGGGCGACGGGCCGCACGACGGTGCCGTCGGCCTGGGGGATCGGGTCGCCGTGCGGGTCGGCTGTGGGGCGGCCCAGCTCGACGTCGAACGCCTCGAGCAGACGGTCGCTGACGGCGTGCTCGAGCACCTCGGCCTCGTCGTGCACCTCGTCCCACGCGTAGCCGAGCCGCTCGACGAGGTACGTCTCGATGAGGCGGTGGCGGCGCACCATGCCGACGGCGACGTGGCGGCCGAGCTCGCTCAGCGCGATGCTGCGGTACGGCGTGTAGTCGATGAACCCGTCGCGCTCGAGCTTGCGGAGGTTGCCCGACACCGTCGACGCGCCCACCCCGAGCGTCGCCGCGATCTCGTTGGTCGTGATGCCGGGGGAGCCCGGGGCCGCCCATTCCTCGGCCTTCCAGATGACCTTGAGGTAGTCCTCGGTCATCGTCGAGCGGGTGGGTCCCGGTTCCGGTGGCATGTCCCCGATCCTAGGTCCCGCCTCCTGCGCCCCCACTCGCGCCCCTGCGGCACCCTCTCTTGCGCATGCCGTTCGTCGAGGGCGGGTCAGCGCGCTCGAGGGCGGGTCGCCGCTGACCCGCCCTCGACCACGCTGACCCGCCCTCGGCCGAGCTCAACGCGGCAGCGACCCGAGCGCCTGCGCCGCCCGGTAGCGCTCGCCGATCGCGGGCACGAGGTCCGGCTCCGAGGAGGCGCGGGTCGACAACGCCCACCCCGGTCGCGTCCCCGAGAGGGCCCACGCCGCCTGCCGTGCCGCACCGTCCGCGACGTACTCGCCCGGCGCGGGCACCGTGACCGGCACGTCGAGCACCTGGGCCGCGACGGCCTGCACGGCCGGGTTCAGCGCGGCGCCGCCGATCAGCAGCACGCGCCGCACCTCCACCCCCTGGTCGCGCACGGCGGCGGCACCGTCGGCGAGGGCCGAGAGCATGCCCTCGACGGCGGCGCGGGCGAGGTTCTCGCGGGTGGTCGAGGCGAGCGTCAGCCCCGAGAGCGTGGCCGTCGCGTCGGGCTGGTCGGGCGTCCGCTCGCCCTCGAAGTACGGCACGAGCGAGACCCCGCCGGAGCCCGGCTCCGCGGCGAGCGCCAGCCGCGCGAACTCGTCGTGGTCGACGCCGAGCAACGTGCCGATCGACGACAGCACGCGGGCCGCGTTGAGGGTGGCGACGAGCGGCAGGAACCCGCCGGCGGCGTCGGCGAAGCCGGCGACCGTGCCGCTGCCGTCGGCGGTGGGGGCGTCCGTCACGGCGAAGGCCGTCCCGCTGGTGCCGATGCTGATGACGAGGTCGCCGACCCCGGCGTCGAGCCCGAGGGCGGCCCCGGCGTTGTCGCCGGCACCCGCCCCGACGACGATCCCCTCGGGGACGGGACCGTGCGCGACCGTGGTGCCTGCCGCCTCCGAGGGCCCCAGCACGCGCGGCAGCACGACGGCCGAGGCGTCGTCCCCGTCGCCGCCGGCGACGCGACCCGGGCGGCCGAGCGCCCGCTCGAAGATCTCGAGGTCGTACGCCTCGTCGCCGGGGCTCCAGTACGAGGTGCCGCTGGCGTCGCTGCGGTCGGTGACCAGCTCGTCGAGGTCGGGTCCCAGGGGAGAGGAGGCGCGGGTCCCGTACCCGAGCAGACGCCAGGTCAGCCAGTCGTGCGGCAGCGCGACCGCCGCGACGCGTGCCGCGGCCTCGGGCTCGGCGTCGCGCAGCCAGCGCAGCTTGGTGGCCGTGAAGGAGGCGACGGGCACCGAGCCCGTCCGTCGCGCCCACTCCTCCGCCCCGAGCTCGGCGGTCAGCTCGCGAGCCGCCCCGGCGCTGCGGGTGTCGTTCCAGAGCAGGGCGTCGCGCACGACCGCGCCGTCGGAGTCGAGCACGACCATCCCGTGCTGCTGCCCGGCGACCGAGATCGCGGCGACGTCGTCGAGACCGCCGGCCGCGTCGATCGCCTCCACGAGGGCGTCCCACCAGGCGTCGGGCGGCACCTCGGTGCCCTCCGGGTGCCGGGCGGTGCCCTGGCGCACCAGCTCTCCGGTGACGGTGTCGCGGATCACGACCTTGCAACTCTGGGTCGAGGAGTCGACCCCGGCGACGAGACTCATGGCCGTAGTTTGTCGTATCGCGCAACGAATTCCTAGAGCGGTGCGGGACGGGCGTGGCGCGCCTCCTCGTCGGTAGACTCAAGTGCACCTGACACGGTGCACGCGTGCCTCACCCAGGTGCGATCGCCGACCGCGAGGAGACGACCATGCCCGCAGTAGTCATCATCGGAGCCCAGTGGGGCGACGAAGGCAAGGGCAAGGCCACCGACCTGCTCGGCAGCCGCATCGACTACGTCGTCAAGTTCAACGGCGGCAACAACGCGGGCCACACGGTCGTCATCGGCGACCAGAAGTACGCCCTGCACCTGCTGCCCTCGGGCATTCTGTCGCCCGGCGTCACGCCGGTCATCGGCAACGGCGTCGTCATCGACATCGAGGTGCTCTTCGACGAGCTCGACGCGCTGATCGCCCGCGGCGTCGACGTCTCGAAGCTCAAGGTCAGCGCCAACGCGCACGTCATCACGCACTACCACCGCACCCTCGACAAGGTGACCGAGCGGTTCCTCGGCAAGCGCCAGATCGGCACGACCGGTCGCGGCATCGGCCCGACCTACGCCGACAAGATCAACCGCGTCGGCATCCGCGTGCAGGACATCTTCGACGAGGGCATCCTGCGCCAGAAGGTCGAGGCCGCCCTCGACCAGAAGAACCACCTGCTCGTGAAGATCTACAACCGACGCGCGATCGAGGCCGACGAGATCGTCGAGTCGCTGCTCTCGTACGCCGAGCGGCTGAAGCCGATGGTGGCCGACACGGCGCTCGAGATCCACAAGGCGCTCGAGGCCGACAAGACCGTCCTCTTCGAGGCCGGCCAGGCGACCATGCTCGACGTCGACCACGGCACGTACCCGTTCGTCACGTCGTCGTCCGCGACCGCAGGAGGCGCCTCCACCGGCTCCGGCATCGGTCCCGGTCGCATCCAGCGCGTCATCGGCATCGTCAAGGCGTACACGACCCGTGTCGGGGCAGGCCCGTTCCCGACCGAGCTGTTCGACGCCTCCGGCGAGTTCCTCCGCGCCAACGGCTTCGAGTTCGGCACGACCACGGGCCGGCCGCGTCGCTGCGGCTGGTACGACGCCCCGATCGCCCGCTACTCGGCGCGCATCAACGGCGTGACCGACTTCGTGCTCACGAAGCTCGACGTGCTCACGGGCCTCGAGACGATCCCGGTCTGCGTCGCGTACGACGTCGACGGGGTGCGTCACGACGAGGTGCCGGTGTCGCAGAGCGACTTCCACCACGCCGTGCCGATCTACGAGGAGTTCCCCGGCTGGACCGAGGACATCACCGGGGCCCGCGAGTTCGGCGACCTCCCGAAGGCCGCACAGGACTACGTCCTCGCCGTCGAGGCCATGAGCGGCGCCCGCATCTCGGCGATCGGGGTCGGCCCCGGCCGCGAGGCCGTCGTCGTCCGCCACGACCTCCTCGCCTGACCCGCCCGTCCCGGGCTGGCTCTCCTCATTCAGGAACAGGGGTCCTGAGTTCGCACGACTCAGGACTCGGGCTCCTGTCCTGTGCACGTCTCAGGAACCCGCACGCCCGAGTTCCTGAGTCACGGAGTCGAGTCCGTGACTCGACCGGAGGCAGCCCAGGAGGCGCCGCCCGCCTCAGACGACGCTGAACCCTTCCCCGAGGCGGCCGCGTCCCGTCAGCGCGAGCAGCACCTCCTCGCCGTGCCCCTGCATCGTCGCGGTGCGCGCCGCGAGCGCCGCGGTGTCGGCGACCGCGGCCGTCGGCAGCGTGTGGGCCAGCCCGGTCGCGCGCGACAGGTCGATCGTGTGCACGACGAGCTCGAACACCCGGGTCCGCAGGTACTCGCCGAGCGGGATCCCCATGCCGCCGAGCGACACGATCCGGTTCGAGGGGGCCCGGTCGAGGGCGCCGCGCGACTCGACGAGCGCCTCGGCGACCCGGGCGGCCGGGTCGTCGCCGAGCCACCGGCCGGCCTCGACGCCGCGGGCGTGCACGCCGTCCGCGTCGGTGAACTGCGAGGCGTACGCCGAGTACCAGGCCTCGGCCGACGGGATGGTCACGTCGCTCGGCTCGTCCAGGCCGAGGTAGGTCGACACCGTGAGCACCGCCCGGGAGGTGTGGCCCGCCAGGTCCCGGACGGTCCAGCGCCCGAGGCCGGGCGCGTCCCACTGCTCGGGGCGGACTCGCGAGAGGAGGTCGACGAACGACTCGGCCGACTGGCCGAAGGTGCGGGGTGTGGTCACGCTGACATCTTGCTCCGCCGCTGCCAGGATCGACGCATGACCACGCTCGGACCGGTGCCCTTCGTCCCCCTAGTCGGCCGTCTCGTCACGGTCGTCCCGCTCCGTCACGACGACCTGCCCGAGCTCCACCGCGCCGTCGGCAGGCCCGAGGTCTTCGCCGGGGGCTGGGGCGGCGGCGCGGCGGCCTACCGCGACGACTATGAGGGATGGGCCGACTTCATCCGGGGCTACCTGCCCTGGGACGAGGGGCTCGTCTGGGGCGTCCGCCGCACGGCCCCGGCCGGCGAGGGGCCCGGCGAGCTCGTCGGCACCACCACCGTCGGCCTCGTCGACCTCCGCTGCGAGAGCGCCCACGTCGGCTGGACCGCCTACGCGCCCGAGGTCTGGGGCACCGGCGTCAACGTCGAGACGAAGCTGCTCGTGCTGGGGTCGCTCTTCGACCACGGTCTCGGGCGTGTCCAGATCCAGGCCGACGCCCTGAACGAGCGGTCGCGGGCGGCGATCACCCGGCTCGGCGCCACCTTCGAGGGCGTCCACCGCCGCACGCAGCCGCGGGCCGACGGCTCGTGGCGCGACACGGCCGTCTACTCCGTCCTCGCCGACGAGTGGCCGGGCGTCCGGGATGGTCTCATGCGGCGTCTGGAGACTGTTCAGCAACCGTCCAGATGAGGGGTCGACTGTTGCTCTCATGACTTTGGAGATCGCTTACACCGCCATCGCCCACGCCACCGGCGGGGGTCGCGACGGCCACGTCCGCAGCGAGGACGACCGCCTCGACTTCGACACCCGTCCGCCCAAGGAGCTCGGCGGCTCCGGCGAGGGAACCAACCCCGAGCAGCTCTTCGCCGCGGGCTACGCCGCCTGCTTCCTCAGCGCGATGCACAGCATCGCCAAGAAGCTCGACGTCGACACGAGCGACAGCTCGGTCAGCGCGAGCGTCGGCATCGGCGGCAACGGCGACGGCGGCTTCGGCCTCGCCGTCGAGCTCGACATCTACACGCCGAACGTGCCGGCCGACCGCCGCCAGGAGCTCGCCGACGCCGCGCACCATGTGTGCCCGTACTCGAACGCCACGCGCGGCAACGTCGAGGTCACGCTGACCCTCGTCGACTGACGCAGCAGCAGCACAGCAGCGCAGCAGCACGACAGCGCAGCAGCAGCGAAGGAGGCGCGTCCCGCGATCGCGGGACGCGCCTCCTCGTCTGCTCGCTCCGCCCTGCGACACGGAACGTCGTCGATCGTCCCGGCCTGCCGTCGCGGCGCCCCGATAGGGTCGGGACATGGCACTCGACAGTCCCCTCGGCGCGGACAGCCCCCTCACGACCGACGACCGCGAGGCGATCGACGAGCTCTCGAGCATCCGTCAGAGCATCGACAACATCGACGCGGCGCTCGTGCACCTGCTCGCCGAGCGCTTCAAGTTCACGCAGTCGGTGGGGCACCTGAAGGCGGCGGCGGGCATGCCGGCGAGCGACCCCGAGCGCGAGCGCGTACAGATCCAGCGCCTCCGCCAGCTCGCCGAAGAGTCGCACCTCGACCCGGCCTTCGCCGAGAAGTTCCTCGGGTTCATCGTCGGCGAGGTCATCCAGCACCACCAGCGCATCGCCAACGACGCCGCCGGGTCCTCGTCCGAGGGCCGGGCGTGACCGACGCGGCAGCCGGGCGCGACGGGTCAGCCGGGCACGACCCCGCGCCCGCGGCCGAGTTCGCCGTCGAGGCGGGCTCGCCCCAGCGCCTCTACGTCGGCTCGTACACCGCCTCGAGCGGCGGCTCCGGCGCGGGCATCACCGTGCTCGAGCGCACCGCGCCGGGTCAGCCGTGGCAGTCGGTGCAGACGGTGGAGGCCGACGACCCCTCCTTCCTGGTCGCGACCGAGGGCGCTCTGCACGCGGTGTCCGAGACGACGGAGGGGCGGGTCCTGTCGTACACCGTCTCCGCCGGTCGCCTCGTGGCCGCGTCGAGCGCCGCCTCGGGCGGGGCCGCGCCCTGCCACGTGCTGTTCGATCCTGCCTCCGGTGCGCTCGTCGTCACGAACTACGTCGGGGGAACGGTGTCCGTCCTCTCGAGCGACCCGTCGCTCACGGGCCGGGTCGCGCACACCGTCGCGCTGCCCGTCGGGCACGGCCCGGTGCAGGAGCGCCAGGAGCGCCCGCACGCCCACCAGGCCTCGACCACCCCGTGGGGCACGCTGCTGGTCAGCGACCTCGGGACCGACCGCTTGGTCGAGGTCGCCGTCGACCCCGTCGCCCTCGTGCCCGAGATCGTCGGCGTGCACCTGCTGCCCGCCGGGGCCGGCCCGCGCCACGTCGCGTGGCTGGGTGACCGCCTCGTCGTCGCCGGCGAGCTCGACGCCCGCCTGCACGTGCTCCGTCGCGTCGGCGAGAAGCTGGTCGTCGACCACTCGGTCGAGGTCTTCGAGGGCTCGTCCTCGGCGTCCGGGGTCTTCCCCTCGCACCTCGACGTGGACGGCGGCCGCGTCTACGTGGCCACCCGCGGTCGCGACAGCATCAGCGTCCTCGCCCCCGGCGACGACGGCCGCCTCGAGCTCGTCGGCGAGGCTCCCTGCGGCGGCACCTGGCCGCGGCACTTCGCGATCACGCCCGGCGTGATGTACGTGGCGAACCAGGGCTCGGACACGGTCGCCGTGCTGCCGCTCGACCCCGAGACGGGCGTCCCCGGCGAGCCCCTCGACGTCTTCACCCTCGGCAGCCCCGCCTGCATCCTCCCCGCCTGACCCGCCTGACCCGCCCGACCCGCGAGAGCTCCGGTCAGCGCGCGAGGCTGCGCAGCAGCGCGACGACCTCGTCGACCGACGCTCGCCCGCGACGTGACGCGTCCGAGGCGCCCGGTGCGCCCGACGCGACCGACGCCTCCTCGAACTGCGCGGGCGTGAAGTAGAGCCCGTCCGAGACGAGGCACACGAGGCTGGCGACGGCGGGGTCGCCGACCTCGTCGAGCACGACCCGGTACCAGCGGTCCTGCATGGCCGTCAGCGCGGAGACGGCCTGCGGCCAGCGTCCGCTCGCGCCGAGGCCGGCGACGGCGGTGATGCACCGGTCGAGCGGGTCGTCCTCGGGGATGGCCGACCGCGAGGAGGTGCGGATGAAGTAGTCGACGACGCCGTCGGCAGCCGAGGTCATGCGGGCGACGTCGTCGTCGAGCAGCGCCTCGAGGCGGGTGACGAGACCGTCGACCAGCGCTTCGCGCGAGGGGAAGTGGTAGAGCAGCCCGCCTTTCGAGACGTCCGCGGCGGCGGCGACGGCGTCGAAGGTGGCGCTCCGTTCGCCGGTCTCGACGACGAGGTGCTCGAAGGAGTCGAGCATCTTCTCTCGGGCTGACGGACGCGGGCTCATCCTGTTACTGTACCGTCTGGACGGTCAAGCTGTACCGTCCGGACGGTACAGCCAGTCCCGAACGCCCGCCACGACCATCGAGAGCCCCATGAGCACCCGCGACGACCGCCGCACCCCCGCCCCGACGACCCCCACGACGACCCCTGCGACGACCCGCGCCCCCGTGCCCGCCCGGGCCGGCGCCCGCCAGTGGGCCGCGCTCGTCGTCCTGATGCTCCCGGTCCTCCTCGTCTCCGTCGACAACACGGTGCTCAGCTTCGCCCTGCCCGAGATCTCGACCGCGCTGCAGCCCTCGGCGGCCGCGCAGCTCTGGATCGTCGACGTCTACTCCCTCGTCCTCGCCGGCCTGCTCGTCGCGATGGGCTCGCTCGGCGACCGCTTCGGACGCAGGCGCCTCCTCCTGATCGGGGCCAGCGGGTTCGCCGCGGTCTCGGTCGTCGCCGCCTTCGCCCCCACCGCCGAGGCGCTGATCGCCGCCCGCGCCGTGCTCGGCTTCTTCGGCGCGATGATCATGCCGGCGACGCTTTCGCTGCTCCGCAGCACCTTCACCGACCGTGACCAGCGCCGCCTGGCCATCGCGATCTGGGCGAGCGGCTTCGCGGCCGGCTCCGCGCTCGGCCCGATCGTCGGGGGAGTCCTGCTCGAGCACTTCGCCTGGGGCTCGATCTTCCTCATCGCCGTGCCGGTGCTGCTGCCCCTCCTCGTCGCGGCGCCGATCCTCGTCGTCGAGAGCCGTGACCCGGCGCCCGGTCCGTTCGACCTGGTCTCCGTCCTGCTCTCCCTGCTCGCGATGGCGCCGGTCGTCGCCGCGATCAAGCAGCTCGCGACGCACGGCCCGGGCCTCGACGTGCTAGTGCTCGCGGTCGTCGGCGTCACGGCGGGCTGGCTGTTCGTCCGTCGACAGCTGCGGCGTCCGCGTCCGCTGCTCGACGTGCGTCTGTTCACGAACCCGGTGTTCGCGGGCTCGATCGTCGTGAACCTGCTGGCCATCACCTCCCTGGTGGGCTTCCTCTTCTTCACGACGCAGCACCTGCAGCTCGTCGTGGGCCTCCGCCCGCTGCACGCGGCGCTCACCCTGTTGCCCGGCCTCGTCGTCATGGTGCTGTCCGGGCTGGCGGTCGTGCCGCTCGTCCGCCGGGTCGCGCCGCGCAGCATCGTCGCGGTCGGCCTGGGCGCCGCGGCCGTCGCCTACGGAGCCGTGTGGCTGTCCGGCGCCGACGCCCCAGTGTGGGTCTTCGTCGTCAGCTTCGCCCTGGTCGGCCTCGGGGTGGGAGCGGCCGAGACGATCTCGAACGACCTGATCATCGCCGCGGTCCCGGCCGACCGCGCAGGAGCCGCCTCCGCGGTCTCCGAGACCGCCTACGAGGTCGGGGCGGTGCTGGGCACGGCCGTGCTGGGCAGCATGCTCACGGCGATCTACCGCGGGGCGCTCGTGGTGCCCGGCACGGTTCCCGCCGACGCCGCGGCGGCCGCCCGCGAGACCCTCGGCGGCGCCGTGGCCGCGGCCGAGCCCCTCGAGCCCTCGCTCGCCACGGCGCTCCTCGACGCCGCGACGCACGCCTTCGACACCGGGCTCGTCGCGACCGCGGCGGTCGGGGCCGGCGTGATGGTGCTCGCCGTCGTGGTCGCCCTCGTGGCCCTCCGCCGGGCCTCCGCGCACGACTGACCCGCAGGAGGCGCGAGTCACGTCCCCGACGGCCGGTCCAGGAGGCGCGGCGCGCGTCCCCGACGGCCGCCCGCGACCCCCTGCGGGCGGCGCGGCGCCCCTCCCCGCGCAGGTACAGTGAAGGGTCACCCGCTTCGCCGACCCCAGGAGTCCCATGTCGCGCACCGTCCGCCTCGCCGCCGTCCCCGGCGACGGCATCGGCCCCGAGGTCGTCGCCGAGGCGCTCAAGGTGCTCGAGGTCGCGGCAGGCTCCGACGCCTCCTTCGACGTGACGACGTTCTCGCTCGGCGCGGCGCGCTACCTCGAGACGGGCGACATCCTCACCGACGACGACCTCGCGGCGCTGGCCTCGCACGACGCGATCCTGCTCGGCGCGGTCGGCGGCGACCCGCGCGACCCCCGCCTCAAGGGCGGCATCATCGAGCGCGGCCTGCTGCTGAAGCTGCGGTTCGCGTTCGACCACTACGTCAACCTGCGCCCGACGACCGTGTACCCAGGTGTCCCGTCGCCGCTGTCGGACCCGGGCGAGGTCGACTTCGTGGTCGTCCGCGAGGGCACCGAGGGGCCGTACGTGGGCAACGGCGGCGTGCTCCGTGCCGGCACGCCGCACGAGATCGCCAACGAGGTGAGCGTCAACACCGCGCACGGCGTCGAGCGCGTCGTCCGCTTCGCCTTCGAGAAGGCGCGCAGCCGTCGTGGCCGCCTGACCCTCGTGCACAAGACCAACGTGCTCGTCTTCGCGGGCGGTCTCTGGCAGCGCCTCGTCGACGCGGTCGCGGCCGAGTACCCCGACGTCGAGGTCGACTACCAGCACGTCGACGCGGCGACCATCCACCTGGTCGTCGACCCGGCACGCTTCGACGTGATCGTCACGGACAACCTGTTCGGCGACATCCTCACCGACCTCGCCGGCGCGATCAGCGGCGGCATCGGGCTCGCGGCCTCGGGCAACCTCAACCCGAGCGGGGCGTTCCCGAGCATGTTCGAGCCCGTGCACGGCTCGGCGCCCGACATCGCCGGCCAGCAGCGGGCCGACCCGACCGCCGCGGTCCTGTCCGTCGCGCTCCTGCTCGACCACCTGGGCCTGGAGGAGGCGGCGGCGCGGGTCCGCGAGGCCGTCGAGGCCGACATCGCCGCCCGTCAGCAGTCCGCGGGCACCCGCCGCAGCACGTCCGAGATCGGCACGGCGATCGCCGACCGCGTCGCCGCCCTCACCAGCCAGGAGGCCGCATCATGAGCCAGACCGACGACACCACGACCGACGACACCGCCACGACCGGCGACGACACCACGACGACCGCCGAGTTCGGCCTCAGCTTCGAGCTGACCCCGTCCGAGTCGGTCCGCGACAGCGCCGAGCGCGAGGTGATCCTCAGCGACCCGGGCTTCGGCAAGCACTTCACCGACCACATGGTCTCGATCCGCTGGACCCTCGACGAGGGCTGGCACGCTGCCCGCGTGCACCCGTACGGGCCGCTCCAGCTCGACCCGGCGGCGTCGGTGCTGCACTACGCACAAGAGATCTTCGAGGGCATGAAGGCCTACCGCCACGCGGACGGCTCGATCTGGTCCTTCCGCCCCGACGCCAACGGCAGGCGCCTCCAGCGCTCGGCCCGGCGTCTCGCGCTGCCCGAGCTCTCGACCGACGACTTCGTCGAGAGCGTCAAGCAGCTGGTGCAGGTCGACAGCTCGTGGGTGCCGAGCGCGCCCGAGACGAGCCTCTACCTGCGGCCGTTCATGATCGCGAGCGAGAGCTTCCTCGGCGTGCGGGCGGCCCAGCAGGTCGACTACCACGTCATCGCTAGCCCGGCCGGCGCCTACTTCACCGGAGGCGTGGCCCCGGTCTCGATCTGGCTCACCACGAACTACGCCCGCGCGGGCAAGGGCGGCACGGGGGCCGCCAAGACGGGCGGCAACTACGCCTCGTCGCTGCTGCCGCAGCAGGAGGCCTACGAGAACGGCTGCCAGCAGGTGCTGTTCCTCGACTCGTCCGAGAGCACCTACATCGAAGAGCTCGGCGGCATGAACGTCGTGCTGGTCTACGCGGACGGCACCCTGGTCACCCCCGACAGCGACTCGATCCTCGAGGGCATCACCCGCGACTCGATCCTCGAGCTCGCCGAGGCGCGCGGCCACCGGGTCGAGCGCCGGCGGGTGTCGCTCGACGAGTGGCGCGACGGGGTCGAGAACGGCGACATCGTCGAGGTCTTCGCCTGCGGCACCGCCGCCGTGGTCGTCCCGATCGCCGAGCTCAAGGGCGAGGGCTTCCACGTCGGCTCGCCCGCCGCCGAGGGCGGACCCCTCACGATGTCGCTGCGCGAAGAGCTCACCGACATCCAGTACGGGCGTCGCGACGACGTCCACGGATGGATGACGAGGCTCGACGCATGAAGATCGCACGGTTCGCGACCCCCGGAGAAGACCCCCGCTACGGCATCGTCGACGAGCGCGAGCTGATCGTGCTCGCGGGCGACCCGATGTACAGCGGCTACGAGACGACGGGCGAGCGCGTCTCGCTCCGCTCGGCCAAGCTGCTCGCGCCGGTGATCCCGCGCTCGAAGGTCGTGGGCGTCGGCCTGAACTACCACGACCACGCCGACGAGCTGGGGCAGACCCCGCCGGAGGCGCCCCTGCTGTTCCTGAAGCCGAACACGACGGTCATCGGCTTCGGCGACTCGATCCAGCTGCCGCCGGACATCGGTCAGGTCGACTTCGAGGGCGAGCTCGCCATCGTGATCGGCTCGATCGCCAAGCGCGTCAAGGCCGAGGACTACCAGGACGTGGTCTTCGGCTACACGATCGCGAACGACGTCACCGCCCGCGACGTCCAGTCGGCCGACGGCCAGTGGACGCGGGCGAAGGGCTACGACACGTTCCTGCCGCTCGGCCCGTACATCGAGAACGAGTTCGACTGGAGCGACGCGACCATCGAGACCCGCGTCGACGGCGAGGTCAAGCAGCGCGAGTCGACGATGCAGATGATCCACAAGATCCCCGAGCTGATCGAGTACGTGACCGACGTGTTCACGCTCCTGCCCGGCGACGTCATCCTCACCGGCACCCCTGCCGGCATCGGCCCGTTCACCGCGGGCGAGACCGTCGAGGTCGCGATCTCGGGCATCGGCTCGCTGATCAACCCCGCCAAGAACCGCGTCTAGGCGCCGTCGGTGACGACCCCGGCACCGTCCGCCGCGCCTCCGCGGCGACGGGTCCTCCCCGGGGTCGGTCTCGCGGCCGCGGTGCTCGGGGTCGCCTGGCTCGTGCACCTGGTGCTGCCGGCGGTCCCGATCCTCACCGGCTGCGTCGTCCTCGGCATCGTCCTCGGCCAGGTCCCGGCGTTCCGGCCGACGCTCGACGGGGTGCTCGCACCCGGGCTGACGCTCTCGGCCAAGCGGTTGCTCCGCATCGGGGTCGTGCTGCTCGGGCTCAAGCTCAGCCTGGTCGACGTGGCCGGGCTCGGCTGGGCGACGGTGCTCAGCGTCGTCGGGATCCTGGTCGCGACGTTCCTGGTGACCTGGCAGCTCGGGAGGTGGGCGAGACTCCCCGGCGACCAGCCCCTCCTGCTCGCGGCCGGCTTCTCGATCTGCGGGGCGTCGGCGATCGGCGCGATGTCGGCGGTGACCCGCGACCGCGGCAAGGACGCCGCGACCCCCGTGGCCCTCGTCACCCTGTGCGGCACCGCGGCGATCGCCGTCCTCCCCGCGCTCGGATCGGCGCTCGGACTGACGCCGGTGCAGTTCGGCGCATGGACCGGCGCCAGCGTCCACGACGTGGGCCAGGTGGTCGCGACCGCCCAGACCGCCGGTGCCTCGGCACTCGCGATCGCCGTGGTGGTCAAGCTCACACGGGTGGTGATGCTCGCCCCCGTGGTCGCGATCACGTCTGCGGTGGTCCGCCGCGGGGGAGGCGACGCCGGCACCCGGCCGCCCCTGGTGCCCCTGTTCGTGGTCGGCTTCCTCGCCGCGGTCGTGCTGCGCACCCTGGTCGACCTGCCGGAGGCGGTGGTCACCGGAGCCGACACCGTCCAGACCGTCCTGCTCGGCCTGGCACTCGTCGGGCTCGGGTCGAGCGTCCGGCTCGAGCGTCTCGCCCGCACCGGTGGTCGCGCCGTCCTCGTCGGGCTCGGCTCCTGGGTCTTCGTCGCCGGGGTCTCGCTGCTCGTCGTCCTCGCGTTGCCGCTCGGCTGACGACCTCGCCCCTCGCCCCTCGTCCCAGTCCCCTCGTCTCTCGGCGCGGCCGAGCGATCGGGTCGATCCGGGCGGTGGATCGCGATCCTCACCACGCCCTGGGACGCCCTGTGCCGGGCCCAGACGGCCGAACGCGGCCTCGACCCTTGATTTTCCGGGGTTCGACGTTGCGACACGCCCGGGATGCGGCAGGGTTTGGGCGATGTGCCTGGTGTGCCTGTAATGTTTCCTCTTGTCAACACGGAGGTGCGGCGGAGCGAAGCTTCACCGGCCACCAGATGACATTGACCTCCAAGTCCTCGAGTTGCTGCTGGTTCTGCTAGCTGGCCTCGGACCAAGTGGGTTGCGAACACTGATCCAGATGGTGTAGCGTCATGGCTCGTCGTGAGAACGACACCGGCTCTCAGGAGTCGAAGAGCGATGGTCTTGCATCACGAAGATCGGTGCTAAGGTTTCACAGCCGCTCCGGGCGATGGTCTCATATGAGATCGGGTCTCTGATGCGTTTGGTCCTTGAGAACTCAACAGCGTGCACATTGTCAAATGCCAAATTATACCCTGGCATTGTCGGCGGCTTCGGTCGTCGATGGTGTTTAGGTTTCTTTGAGATTGACGGACAATCAACAATCGTCAGATTGTTTTGTTCTTTCAGTCAG
>NZ_RJKU01000004.1:0-142426 GCF_003751515.1 Frigoribacterium sp. PhB107
GTGATCCTGGTGCTGATCTTCCGCCGCTCGATCGTCTCCGGGCTGACCTCGGGGGCGGTCAAGGGCTGAGACGAGGAGGTGCGGGCCCGGTCGCGGGGGGGGCGCGCCCCCCCCCCCCCCCCCCCCCCCCGGGGGGGGGGGGGCCCCCCCCCCCCCCCCCCCCCCCCGCCCCTCCTTCGTCGTTCAGGACCGGGCGTCGCTCAGGGGGTCGGCGTGGCCGTCGACCCGGGCAGCTCGCCCGTGCTCGTGTCGCCGGTCGGCTGGCCACCGGCGACCTCGGCCACGAACTGCGCGAACGCGGCGGCGTCGGTGGGCGAGCCCTGGTATTGCTGGCCGTTGACCAGCACGGTCGGCGTCGCGGACACCGCCGCGAGGTCGGAGTTCGGCAGCGGGTCGTTCAGCGCGCGCTCGGTCGCGGACGCGACCCAGTCGGTGAACTCGCCGTCGGTGATGCAGGAGGCGACGGCAGGGTCGTCGGCGCCGGCGCCCTGGACCAGCGTCACCAGCTCGTCGTTCGTCAGGCCGGTCGTGTTCTCGGTCGGCTGCTGCGCGAACAGGGCGGTGTTGACGTCGAGCGCCGTGTCGGGCTGGTAGTTCGCGACGCAGGCGAGGGCGTTCGCCGACCGGGTCGAGTACTTCGACCCGAGGCTCGCGTTGTCGAGGAACCCGAGGGGGTGGATCTCGAGGTCGGCCGCGCCCTGGGTGACCCAGGTCTCGAGCTGCTCGGCGTTCGTGGTGTCGAACTGGCCGCAGTAGGGGCACATGTAGTCGAGGTAGACGACGATGCTCGGCTTCTCGGCCGTGCCGGCCGCGGACGGCGTGGGGGAGCCGTCGGCGGGCGTGGCGTCCGTCGTGACGGCGGAGACGGTCGTGCCGTCGCCCGAGAGCACGATGCCGTCGCTGGCCATGTTCAGGGGGCCGGGGCCGGCGGGCGCGAGCGATCGCGTGATCACCAGTGCCACGACGGCGAGGATCGCGAGCACGCCCACCACGAGGCCGCCCTGCAGGGCCCACTTGTTGCGGCGTCGGCGCTTGGCCTCCGCCTCACGCGTGACGCGCGCCTTCTCGCGGGCGGACTCCCGTCGCTCGCGCTTGGTCTCTCCTGGTCCGGCTGGTGGCGTCATGGTTCCTCGCTCGTCGGTGTCGGTGGCCTCGTCGACCTTCTCGTACCTCCCCATGGGGAGGCTGAGCGGCTCAGCGGAGCAGTGTGGGCAGGAGGAGCGGGAACTGCACGACGATCACCGTGGCGACGACGACGTAGTTCAGCACGGGCAGGATCCAGGAGAACGGCAGGAACGCCGCGGCGGCCCGCTGGAGCCGCCCGTGCGGCACGGTCACGCCGCGCGCGAGGCCCCACACCAGCAGGATCCAGAAGAGCGGGATGGTCACCGACCAGACGAGCATGCACCACGGGCAGAGGGCCCCGATGACGAACACCGTCTGGGTGAACAGCCACGTGACGAACGCCCAGGCCAGGAACACGCCCACCGTGAAGGCGACCCAGAACCACCGGGCGAACCGTGCGCCGGCGAGCAGCCCGACGCCCACGGCGACGGGGGCCGCGAACCCGACGAGGCCGAGGATCGGGTTGGGGAAGCCGAACAGCGAGGCCTGCCAGCTGTTGATGACGGGCGAGCAGCCGACGAACGGGTTGACGTCGCAGCCGAGCGAGGCCGTCGGGTCCTCGAGCAGCCGGAACTTGTCGACGGTCAGCGCGAACGACCCGAGCAGCCCCACGAGCCCGACGATCACCAGGAGGACGGCCGGGACGACGACGGGTCGCCCCGTCGACGGGTGGGTGCGCTGAGGCGCTCTCTGCTCGGTCACGACGACGATCATCTCACCGTCCCGATCGTGGTCCCGGGTGAGGCGTGCGATAATCGAGCCAGTCGCGGGGCGTGAGTCCCGGGATCAAGACTTTCCGGGCCGTGCTGCACCGCGGGGCCGTCGGCAGGTCGGCCTCCACGAGTGGCCGTCCTCGCGGGCGGGCACCGTCAGGTGGCAGCTAGATCCGGGCCAGGGCGCAGTCGCCCACCGCCGGACAGCCAGTTCCGGACAGAGCAACGAAGAACCTGACGTCGACGAACGACATCCGGGGAGACGCCCGCAGAGACGGGCGCCGGCTCCGGCTGACCGAACGCGACGTCGCTGACGATGCGCGCCGTGAGAGGGCGCGGTGGCCGCAGGCAGGTGCACGGCGCCTCCCGGCCACGACACGAGACCACCCGGCGACGGCGATGCCGACGGCGGGTCGAGGAGCACACCAGCAGTGGTGGACAAGAACGACAACGACAGAGACGGCCAGCCGAAGAAGAAGAGGGGCCTGTTCGCCGGGCTCCTGTCGCGCCAGGTGCCCGCACCGGCGACGACCGCGCGCCGCGCGCTCGGCACCGCCCCCCACGACCGGAACGACGACGCCCAGGAGGCTTCCCCCGTGACCACCGAGAAGGAGGTCGGGGCCGAGGCCGCGACCAGCAGCACCAGCATCGACACCGCCCGCCCCGCCCAGCCCGAGGCCGTCGTCGACACCGAGGCCGTCCAGGCCGACATCGCCGCCGTCGCGCCGCCGCGTGCCGAGGCCCCGGCCGACGACGCGGGCGACGTCTCCGCGGCCGAGTCGGGTCCCATCCCGGCCCAGCTCACCACGACGAGCCTGATCTTCCACGCGCCCGAGATCCTCCCCCTGCCGGCCCGGCCGGGGCGTCGTCGCCACGACGACGAGTGGGACGACCGTGACGACGACGACCGCGACCAGCGTGACGACGACCGCGACGACGACGACCTCGACGAGCCGCAGCGCGGCACCTCCCGCCGTCGCCAGCGCGGCCGCTCGCAGGACAGGGAAGAGCGCGACTCCGAGCAGCGCCAGGGCGGCGACCGCGGCGACCGTCGCGAGCGCCCGCAGCGCCAGGTCGAGCTCATCACCGAGCCGCAGCGCATCAAGGGCTCGACCCGTCTCGAGGCCAAGAAGCAGCGCCGCCGCGACGGCCGTGACGCCGGCCGCCGACGCACCGTCATCACCGAGGCCGAGTTCCTGGCCCGCCGCGAGAGCGTCGACCGCAAGATGATCGTCCGCTCGTCGGGCGACCGCATCGAGATCGGCGTCATGGAGGACGGCACCCTCGCCGAGCACTACGTCGCCAAGGCGCAGAACGTCTCGCTGATCGGCAACGTCTACCTCGGTCGCGTCCAGAACGTGCTGCCGAGCATGGAGGCGGCGTTCGTCGACATCGGACGCGGCCGCAACGCCGTGCTGTACTCGGGCGAGGTCGACTGGGACTCGCTGTCGAACGGCAACCAGCCCCGCCGCATCGAGCTCGCGCTCAAGCCCGGCGACCGCGTCCTCGTCCAGGTCACGAAGGACCCGGTGGGCCACAAGGGCGCCCGTCTCACCAGCCAGATCTCGCTGCCCGGCCGCTACCTCGTCTACGTGCCCAACGGCTCGATGAACGGCATCAGCCGCAAGCTCCCCGACACCGAGCGCGCGCGCCTCAAGAAGATCCTGAAGGAGGCGCTGCCCGAGAACGCGGGAGTCATCGTCCGCACCGCGGCCGAGGGCACCACGGAGGAGCAGCTCACCCTCGACATCACGCGCCTCACGAACCAGTGGGCCGACATCAGCAGCAAGGTCGAGGCCGGCAACGCCCCCGCGCAGCTGCACTCGGAGCCCGACCTGCTGATCAAGATCGTGCGTGACGTCTTCAACGAGGACTTCCACGAGCTCGTCATCGACGGCGACGACGCCTACGACACCCTCCAGTCGTACCTGTCGGCCGTCGCGCCCGACCTGCTCGACCGCGTGAAGCGCTACGAGGGCGACCGCGACGCGTTCGACGAGCACCGCCTCAACGAGCAGATCGAGAAGGCGCTCGACCGCAAGGTCTGGCTGCCCTCCGGCGGCTCGCTCGTCATCGACCGCACCGAGGCCATGACGGTCGTCGACGTCAACACGGGCAAGTTCGTCGGCTCCGGGGGCAACCTCGAGGAGACGGTCACGAAGAACAACCTCGAGGCCGCGGAGGAGATCGTCCGCCAGCTGCGCCTCCGCGACATCGGCGGCATCATCGTCGTCGACTTCATCGACATGGTCCTCGAGTCGAACCGCGACCTCGTGCTCCGCCGGCTGGTCGAGTGCCTCAGCCGCGACCGGACCAAGCACCAGGTCGCCGAGGTCACCTCGCTCGGCCTCGTGCAGATGACGCGCAAGAAGCTCGGCCTCGGCCTGGCCGAGTCGTTCGCCGAGGCAGGCAGCGCCGCACGCGTGCAGGAGCAGCAGCCCCGCAAGGGCCAGGAGCAGCGCCGCCGTGGCGGAGCCCAGGCCGGCAAGCAGGGCGGCGCGGCGGGCGCCTCCGGCGGTCAGGGCCGCGGCCAGGGCGGCCAGGCGGGCTCGTCGGCACACCCGACGACCGGCACGCACGCCATCACCGACGACGTGAAGAACGCGCTCTCGCGCATCGCGGCGTCGACCATCGCGCACGCCGAGGACGGCGACCGGCCGGCCGACAGCGACAGCGCCGCCACGGCGGCGGCCGCGGTCGAGGCGGCCATCGACGCCGCCGCGGCCTCGGTGTCGTCCACGCGAGCCGACGAGGCCCAGGACGACTCGTCCGACGAGCCGCGTCGCAGCCGTGGCGGCCGCAAGGGCCGTCGTGGCTCGCGGTCGCGCGACGCCGAGCAGGGCGAGCAGCAGGGCGGCCAGCAGGGCGGACGACAGCGCGACGCGCAGGCCGACGACCAGTCGGCCCGCGAGACGGCCCCGGTCGCCGAGGCGCCGACGTCGGCACCCGTCGTCGAGGCCCCGGCTGCCGACGTCGCCCCCGCGGCGGCGCAGCAGCCGGCCGCAGCCGCCGAGCCCGCGGCCCCGGCGAAGCGCGGCAGCCGCCGTGCGGCGTCGACCGCCACGGTCACCCCCGAGGCGTCCGTCGCGATCCTCGACATCCCGGTGGCCGCGACCCGTCGCGAGCCGCGCAAGATGAGCACGCACGACGCCGAGCAGATCCTCGACAGCGTGCTCGGCGCGCTGCCCGAGCCCAAGCAGCCCGGACAGGGCCGCGGCCGTTCGCGCCGGGCCTCGAGCTCGGGCACGACGACGGCAGCCGCGTCGTCGGACGCGTCCGAGCAGGCCGAGGGCGGACCGTTCATCCTCGGCGTGGGGGTCAGCTCCGACGAACTGTGACTCGTCTAGGGTGACGGAGTGACTTCGACACCGCAGCCCGGCGCGGCGACCGACCGGTCGTCCCGTCGGGCTGCGGTGTTCGTGCGCCGGGCGGCCTCCGAGGTCCGAGGCCTGCGGTCCGACCGGGGCCGGAGCCGCCTCCTCTCCGCCGCGACCGCCCTCGGAGTCGTGCTCGTCGCACGGTTCGCACTGGGCCTCGCGGCGCTCGTCGGCTCGGCGCTCGGCTACTCGGTGACGCCCTGGCCGAGCGACTTCACGGCGACGCCGGTCGGCCAGTTCCTCGGCAGCTTCGTGCTCTACCCGTTCCCGTTCTACCTCGTCGCGTTCGTCGTCCTGCTGCTCGTGCGCCCCGTCGACGCCGGTCTGTCGCTGCCCCGGGCGCTGCGCAACGGTCTCGTCGCCGGTGCCGCGGGCACCGTCGCCCTGGCCCTGGTCGGCATCGTGCCCGGGGTGGCGGCGTCGCTGAGCGGGGGCACCTGGGTCAACCTCGCGCTCTACCTCACGACCATCCCCTTCGCCGCGGGCGTCGTCGACACGGCGCTGCTGCTCGTCGGCGTGGTGCTCGCGTGGCACGCGTCCCGTGCGGCGACGATCCCGGGCGACCCGGTCGACGTCGAGTCCGGCGGCGACGAGATGCCCGCCGCCGACCAGGTCGAGCCCCACCCTGCCCCCGTCGAGGTCCCGACCGTCGAGGAGGCGCCGGCCGGCCCCCGGGGACGCGTCCACGACACGGCACGCGAGCCTGCCCCCGCGACCCGGCCCACGCCTCCTCGGAGCGCCTCCGCCGCCGACGACTGGTCGCGCTTCGCGCCCCCCGCCGCCGACGGGGACGACCGGTGAGCGCCTCCCTCCGCGAACGCGACGTCCTCCGCCGGGCCGCCGCCGACGGGGACGACCGGTGAGCGCGCCCCTCCGCGAACGCGACGCCCTCCGCCGAGCTGCCCACGAGCACGCCCCTGCCCGCCGGTCGAGGCGCGGACCGCTGCTCGCGGTCGGGATCGGCATCGCGGCGGTGCTGCTCGTGGTGCGCGTCGCCAGCCCGGCGCTCGGCTCGCAGCTGCTGCCCGACACGCTCCAGGACTTCGTCACCCTCACCATCAGCGTGATCGTCGAGTCGGTGCCGTTCGTGCTGCTGGGCATCGTCCTGTCGATCATCGTGCAGGTCTGGCTGCCCCAGGCGTTCTTCACCTCGTGGCTGCCTCGACAGCCGCTGCTGCGCCGGGCCGTCATCTCGTTCCTCGGCATGTTCCTGCCGGTCTGCGAGTGCGGCAACGTGCCCCTGGCGCGGGGGCTGGTCCTCAAGGGCTTCACCGTCTCCGAGTCGATGACGTTCCTGCTGGCCGCCCCGATCCTCAACCCGATCACGATCATCACGACGCACCAGGCGTTCGGCTGGAGCGACGGCATCCTCGTCGCCCGGCTGGCGGGCGGGTTCCTCATCGCGAACCTGATCGGCTGGCTCTACAGCCGCCACCCCGACCCCGAGAGCCTGCTCACCCGCTCGTTCGCGGCCGAGTGCGCGCTGCCCCAGGAGCACGGCCACAGCGGCGCCTCGAAGCTGCGCGAGAGCGTCGAGCTGTTCCGTCGTGAGATGTCGACCATGATGCCGGCCCTGTTCATCGGCGCCGCCGTGGCCGGCGGCATCCAGACCGCGGTGCCGCGCTCGGTGCTCGTCACCCTGGGCAGCAACCCCGTCTGGTCGGTGCTCGCGATGATGGTCCTGGCCTTCGTCATCTCGCTCTGCTCCAACGTCGACGCGTTCTTCGTGCTGCCCTTCGCGTCGACCTTCATGCCCGGCGGCATCGCGGCGTTCCTCGTCTTCGGGCCGATCATCGACGTCAAGATGCTGGCCCTGCTCCGCACGACGTACCGACCGCGCACCCTCGCGCAGCTGACCCTCGTGGTGGCGCTGACCAGCGCCGCCATCGGACTGGTGGTGAACTACTTTGCCTGACTCCTCCCCGCGCGACTCCACGCGCGCTCCCGGCGCTGCCCGCACGCCGCTCCGCCTCGACGCCGTCTCGCGCCTCGCCGATCGCTGGCAGGGCGTGCTCCTGACCCTCGTGGTCGGCACCTCGACACTGTGGCTGTCGGCGACGGGCCAGCTCGTGCTCTACATCCACCCGCGCTACGTGGTGTTCACCGTGATCATGATCGCGATCGGCATGGTGCTCTCGCTCGGCGTGCTCGTCCTCGCGCCGTCGTCCCGCGACGCGGGAGCCGAGGACGACGGGCACGGCCACGACGGCCACCACCACGACGCACACGCGGACGAGCTCCGTGCCCCGGCCGAGCGTCCCCGCCGCCGCCGTCGTGGACGTGCCGCCGCCCGCACGGCCGCCGTCGCCGGAGGCGCGCTCGTCACCACCGCCGTCGCCGTGTCGCTCGTCGTCCTCCCGCCCGCGACGCTGACGAGCGCGACGGCCGGCCAGCGCGACGTGAACTCGTCCACCGCCTCCCTCGCCGGCACGAGCGTCGAGGACGCCGCGTCCGCGGACGCCGACGCCTACGCGGCGTTCTCGGTGCTCGACTGGGCGGGGCTGCTGCGGCAGACCAGCGACCTGTCGTTCTTCGAGGGCAAGACCGCCGACGTGGTCGGCTTCGTCGTCCCGGCCGGCGACGATCCCGACGTGTTCTACGTGTCCCGCTTCGTCGTCACCTGCTGCGCCGTCGACGCGCAGCCGGTGGGCGTGCCGGTGCACCTCGTCGACTGGCGCAGCCAGGTGTCGGCCGACGAGTGGCTCGACGTCTCCGGCGGCTTCCAGACGAACCCGAGCCGCACGTCGAGCGACCCGATCGCCCTGGTGCCCGACGAGCTCGAGAAGGTCGGCCAGCCGAGTGACCCCTACCTCTACTGATCTCTGGGCGGCCGACGGCGATCTCGACGAGGCGGACCGGCACGCCCGGCAGCGGCGTCGCTTCGTCGCGCTCGTCGTCGCGCTCGCGCTCGTCTGCACGGTGTTCGGCGTCCTCACGCACCTGCAGGGGCCCAAGCTGACCGACGTCCAGGTCGACACGACGGCCGTCGTCGACCGGTCGGGCCAGCAGCTGCGCCTGTTCGCCAACCAGCCCGTGGCGCACGTCGACCCCGAGCAGGTGACCATCTCGCCCGTCGCCGACTTCCGAGTGCAGACGTCGGGCGACGTCGTCGCGGTCGAGTTCGCGGACCGGCTCCGCTACGGCACCGACTACACCGTCACGGTGCAGGGCGTCTCGAGCGTCTACCAGGCTCGCGACGCGACGCTCCGCACGACCTTCAGCACCGACCCGGCCGTGACCTGGCGCGTCGTCCACGGCGCCGAGGGAACCGACGACGTCCTCGAACGAGCCTCCCTCCTGGGAGGCGGCGACCGGACCGCGGTCTGGTCGGCCCCCCGGATCCAGGCCTTCGAGGCCTTCGACACGGCCGTCGCGGTCGTGACCGACGACGGCGAGCAGTCGACCCTGAGCCTCGTGTCCGACGACGGCGTCGCCGCGGAGACCCTGCCGCTGCCCGACGGGACGGGGCTGATCACGCAGCTGGGCGCGGACGCCGCCACGACCACGCTGGCGTTCTCCTGGCGGCCCCAGGGCTCCGAGCAGGAGCTGCTCTACACGCTGCCCCTCCAGGGCCAGCGCGCCGTCGCCCCCGTCCTGTCCCTCTCCGGCCAGCCCGTGTCGGTGCTCGACTGGGCGGTCGTCCCGGGCCAGGCGAGCCTCGTCGCCCAGGCGGGCGACGAGCAGGTGGCCGTCTACGACCTGACCGGCACCGCGCCTCCTCGTCCCCTCGGCACGTTCGTCGCCCTGCAGGGCGTCTCGCTCGACGGCCGGGGCATCGTGGCGGCCACGGCGCTCCAGGCGTTCCGCGTCGACCTGGCGACGGGGGAGCAGACGCCGATCCCGTTCTCGGCGGTCGACGGCGGCACGCCCTACCGGGGCGACCTCGTCGCCGTCGCCGCGACCGAGTACGTGCAGCAGGTGGCCGTGCCGGCCGACGGCGGGGCCAGCTTCACGAACCTGATCGTGTTCGACGACGAGCAGGAGGCGCGGGTGCTGTTCCGCCCCGCGGGCGAGTCGTCGCAGATCGAGGGGTTCTCGGTCTCGCCGAACGGGCAGTACCTGGCCGTCGAGACCGCCTCGGCGGACGACTCCACCGACTACAGCTACACGATCGACCCGGTGCCGCAGGGGACGACCACGACGGTCGTCGACGTCGAGACCGGGGCCGTCGTCGCGAGCTTCACGGGCCACGCTGCGGCCTGGTGAGCAGGAGGAGCGGCTGAGGTCAGAGCCCCCGCTTGACCCGCTGCGAGACGCGCAGGCCGCTGCGCTCGAGCCGTCGTGCGAGGTCGAGACCGGTGACCGGCTCGGCCCCGGCGGCGACGAGGTCGTGCCAGCGCGACTCCGGCACGTCGTAGTGGTCGTGGTCGAAGCCCCGTCGGGGAATGTCCTGGGCGGCGGCGAAGGCGTGCAGCTCGTCGTACGACGCGTCGCTGACCAGGTGGGCCCAGACGGTGTCGTGGGCGGGCCAGATCGGCTCGTCGATCAGGATGGTCACGCGCCGATGCTAGTCGGGCGGCCGTCGCGTTGACCGCCTCCGACCGGCCCTGTATCATCACAAGTTGGTGCTCACCCGGCCCAGGTGCGCCCGGCTCCGCGGGAGCCCGCGAGGCCACAGGGCCTGTCGGGACACCATCGTCGCCTCCGTCCGCCGACGGCGAGGCACCACCGCACGGCCCGACACCGGTCGCCCGTGCGCGACAGACCCGGGGCAGCGCGCGCCGGCACCAGAGCTAGAAGAGATCGATACATGGCCACATTCGTCGACCACGTGACCCTCCACCTGCGAGCAGGCAACGGGGGCAACGGCTGCGTCTCCGTCAAGCGCGAGAAGTTCAAGCCCCTCGCCGGCCCCGACGGGGGCAACGGCGGCAACGGCGGCGACATCGTGCTCGTCGCCGACGCCGGTGTGACCACGCTGCTCGGGTTCCACCGCGCGCCGCACCGCTCGAGCGACAACGGCGGCCCCGGCATGGGCGACCACCGCAGCGGCACCCAGGGCCAGGAGCTCGAGCTCGCGGTCCCGCTCGGCACGGTCGTCAAGACGGTGGACGGCGACGAGCTGATCGACATGACCGAGCACGGCATGCGCTACGTCATCGCCGAGGCCGGCATCGGCGGGCTCGGCAACGCCGCGCTCTCGTCGACCAAGCGCAAGGCCCCCGGCTTCGCGCTGCTGGGCACGCCCGGCTGGCAGGGCGACGTGCTGCTCGAGCTGAAGGTCGTCGCCGACATCGCGCTCGTGGGCTACCCGTCGGCAGGCAAGTCGAGCCTCGTCGCCGCGCTCTCGGCCGCCAAGCCGAAGATCGCCGACTACCCCTTCACGACCCTGCACCCGAACCTCGGCGTCGTCGAGTCGGGCGAGACCCGCTACACGGTCGCCGACGTGCCCGGCCTGATCGAGGGCGCGAGCGAGGGCAAGGGCCTCGGGCTCGAGTTCCTCCGCCACGTCGAGCGCTGCTCGGCCCTGCTGCACGTGCTCGACTGCGCCACGCTCGAGCCCGGCCGCGACCCGCTGACCGATCTCGAGATCATCCGCCGCGAGCTCGAGGCGTACCCGGTGCCCGAGGGGCAGACGCCCCTGCTCGAGCGCCCCCAGCTGATCGCGCTGAACAAGGTCGACGTCCCCGACGGCCGCGAGCTCGCCGACTTCGTCACGCCCGAGCTCGAGGCCCGCGGCTACCGCGTCTTCGAGATCTCGGCCGTCAGCCACGAGGGCCTCCGCAACCTCTCCTTCGCCCTCGCCGAGGTCGTCGAGCAGAGCCGCGCCGAGATCGCGGCCCGGCCCGCGCCTCCTCGTCTCGTCATGCGCCCCCGCGCTGTCAACGAGAAGCCGTTCGTCATCAAGGTCGAGGGCGGCACGTACGGCAACGTCTACCGCATCCTCGGCCAGAAGCCCGAGCGCTGGGTCGTGCAGACCCAGTTCAACAACGAGGAGGCGGTGGGCTACCTCGCCGACCGGCTCAACGCCATCGGCATCGAGGACGCCCTGTTCAAGGCGGGTGCGCAGGCCGGCTCGACCGTCGTCATCGGTCCCGAGGGCGGCATCGTCTTCGACTGGGAGCCGACGCTGACCTCCACCGCCGAGCTGATGACCTCGGCCCGCGGCACGGACCCGCGCCTGATCAAGAACGACCGCCCGACCCGCAACCAGCGCCGCGAGGACTACTTCGAGCGCATGGACGCCAAGGCCGAGGCCCGGGCCGAGCTGCAGCGCGAGCGAGCTGCCGGTCTCTGGACCGACGACGAGGGCTTCCTCGTCAAGGAGGGCGACGAGCAGGAATGAGCACCGACGGTCCCGTCGAGGCCCTGCCGCACGCCGGCGGCGACCCGGTCGTCGCCGCCCGGGGCGACATCGCCCGTGCCCGGCGCATCGTCGTCAAGGTGGGGTCGTCGTCGATCAGCGGCGCCGCAGCGCACCAGATCGAGCCGCTCGTCGACGCCCTCGCCGGCGCCCACGCCCGCGGCGCCGAGGTGGTGCTCGTCTCGTCCGGCGCCATCGCGACCGGGATGCCGCACCTGCGGCTCGACTCGCGGCCGACCGACCTCGCGACGCAGCAGGCAGCCGCGGCAGTGGGCCAGAACGTGCTCATCTACCGGTACCAGCAGAGCCTCCGTCGGCACGACATCGTCGCTGGGCAGGTGCTGCTCACGGCCGGCGACATGGCCGACCCGACGCCGCGCAGCAACGCGCAGCGGGCGATGGGGCGCCTCCTCGAGCTCGGCATCCTCCCCATCGTCAACGAGAACGACACCGTCGCCACGCAGGAGATCCGCTTCGGCGACAACGACCGCCTCGCCGCCCTCGTCTCCGAGCTGATCGGCGCGGACGTGCTCGTGCTGCTCAGCGACGTCGATGCGCTCTACACCCGCCCGCCGCACGAACCGGGCGCCGTGCGCATCGACGACGTGCCCCACGGCGACGACCTGGCCGGGGTGACCTTCGGCGACGCAGGCGCGGCCGGGGTCGGCACCGGGGGAGCAGGCACGAAGGTGGCCGCCGCGCGCTACGCGGCCGCGGCCGGCACCCCCGTGCTCGTCACCTCGGCGGCGAACGTCGCCGCGGCCCTGTCCGGTGCGTCGGTGGGGACCTTCTTCTCGGCGGCGCCCCGCCGCTGACACGCCCCCGACGCGACGGCGAGCCCGTCGCCGTAGGCTCCTGGGATGTCGTCCGTCGTCGCCCCGTCGTTCACCGAGACCCTGCGCGCCGCGAAGGCGGCGTCCGTCCGTCTCGCGACCCTCACCGCCGCCGAGAAGGACGCCGCGCTGCACGCCGTCGCCGGTGCCCTCGTCGCCGAGGGCCCGCGCATCGTGGCCGCGAACGAGCTCGACCTGGCGCGGGCGCTCGACGAGGGGGGCGGCGACGCCCTGCGCGACCGCCTCCGCCTCGACGCCGCCCGGCTGGAGGCGCTGGCCGACGCCGTGCGGCTCGTCGCCGGCCTAGTCGACCCGGTCGGCGAGAGCATCCGGGGCCGGGTCCTGCCCAACGGCCTGCGGCTCGACCAGGTCCGCGTGCCGTTCGGCGTCGTCGGGGTCATCTACGAGGCCCGCCCGAACGTGACGGTCGACATCGCCGCGCTCGCGCTCAAGAGCGGCAACGCGGCGGTGCTGCGGGGCGGCAGCGCGGCGCGCGAGACGAACCAGGTGCTCGTCGCCGTCGTGCAGGAGGCGCTGGTCGCCTCGGGGCTGCCCGCCGACGCGGTCGTCACGGTCGACGAGCACGGCCGGGCCGGGGCCGCCGAGCTGATGCGGGCTCGCGGGCTCGTCGACGTCCTCGTGCCGCGCGGCAGCGCCGAGCTGATCGAGACCGTCGTGCGTGAGTCGACCGTCCCCGTGATCGAGACCGGGGCGGGCGTGGTGCACGTGTTCCTCGACGCGTCCGCCGACGAGGAGATGGCCGTCGACGTCGTCGTCGACGCCAAGGTCAGCCGGCCGAGCGTCTGCAACGCGCTCGAGACCCTGCTCGTGCACGCGGACGCGGCCGACCGCCTGCTGCCGCCGGTGCTGGGGGCCCTCCGCGCCTCCGGCGTGACGGTGCACGGCGACGAGCGCGTCGTCCGGACGTTCCCCGACGCGGTCCCCGCGACGGACGCCGACTGGGCCGCCGAGTACATGAGCCTCGACCTGGCCGTGCGCGTCGTGGCCGACGTCGACGAGGCCATGGCGCACATCGCGCGCTGGTCGACGCACCACACCGAGTCGATCCTGACGAACGACCACGCGGTCGCCGAGCGGTTCCTGCACGAGGTGGACAGCGCGGTCGTCATGGTCAACGCCTCGACCCGGTTCACCGACGGGGGCGAGTTCGGCTTCGGCGCCGAGGTCGGGATCTCGACGCAGAAGCTGCACGCCCGGGGGCCGATGGGGCTGCCGGAGCTCACCAGCACGAAGTGGGTCGTTCGAGGGCAGGGCCAGGTGCGCGGCCAGGCCCGGCCGCGCGGCTAGACTGTCGGGGATCGCCCCTCGGAACGGAGAACCCATGCTCGACGTCGCCCTCCTGGCCGCAGCCCACGAAGACCTCGCGCCGCTGATCGCGCCCCCCGTCGTCATCGCCGCCACCTTCGGCCTGTTCTTCCTGTTCCTCGGCTTCGTCGTGTGGAGCTACCGCGACGTCGCGAACCGCTCGCCCCGCAAGGCGTCGACGCAGGCGCACCACGCCGGGCCGATCGACGAGTTCGGGCACCCCGAGCAGCACTGACCCGGCGGCACCGCAGAATGGTCGGCACGACGCCTGCGACGAGCACCCCCGGGGCGTTCGTCACCGGTCGTCGACCCCGCGTGGGCATCATGGGCGGCACGTTCGACCCGATCCACCACGGTCACCTCGTCGCCGCGAGCGAGGTCGCGCAGTCGTTCCACCTCGACGAGGTCCTGTTCGTGCCCACGGGCCAGCCCTACATGAAATCGGGCGTCAGCGACAGCGAGCACCGCTACCTGATGACGGTCGTGGCCACCGCCTCCAACCCGATGTTCACCGTGAGCCGGGTCGACATCGACCGTGACGGCCCCACCTACACGATCGACACCCTCCGCGACATCCGGGCCCAGCGACCCGACTCCGAGCTCTTCTTCATCACCGGGGCCGACGCCGTCGCGCAGATCCTCGACTGGAAAGACGTGAGAGAGCTCTGGGACCTCGCGCACTTCGTCGCCGTGACCCGTCCGGGCCACGACCTCAGCGTCGGCGGCCTCCCGGAGAGCGACGTAAGCTTGCTCGAAGTCCCCGCCCTCGCCATCTCGTCGACCGACTGCCGCGCTCGGGTGGGCCGCGGCTTCCCGGTGTGGTACCTGGTCCCCGACGGGGTCGTCCAGTACATCTCCAAGCACCACCTGTATCGGAGCAACGCATGAGCACGTCCGACGAGCAGCCGCTGACCCGGCGCCAGATCCGCGAGCGCGAACGTGCCCGCGAGGCAGGCCGCGCCGTCGCCGAGGGCACCGCAGGAGGCGCACCCGCCTCGGGCTCGACGCCCGCGTCCGCAGCCGCCCCGGTCCCCACGTCGACGCCGGTGCCCGCCACGCCCGTGCCGGCCTCGGCCCCGCAGGCTGCAGGCGCCCCGGCCCCGGCCCCGGCCGCGGCACCGGTCCCCGCCTCGGCCCCCACGCCTCCTCCGGCTTCCGTCGCCGGGCCCGACGGGCTCACCCGACGCCAGATGCGGGCCCAGCGCGCCGAGCAGACGGGGCCGTCGGCGCCCGTCCCGCTCCAGGCCCCCGGCCCCGAGCCGCGTCGCCGCTTGGTCGACGCGCTCAGCACGGTCGACGAGATCGTGGCGCCGCTCGACGAGAGCGCCCCTGCCAGCGCGCGGCAGCCGGTCGGCGACGACTCGTCCGTCGTGCCGAGCGTCGCCGCGGACAGCGACGACGACGGGCGCGCGCCCGGCCCGCGCCGCACGGGGCAGCCGACTGCCTCGCCCACCGGGCCTGCGGTCGCGCCCACCTCTGCGCCCTCCGTCTTCCCCCTCGACCTCAGCGGCTCGCGTCCCGGCTCGGCCTCGACCCCCGACGGCGGCGGGTCGGCCGCCGCCCCCGACGGCACAGGGTCGCCCGCAGCGGCAGCCGTCGCCGAGCCCGCGCCCGCGTCCGTCCCCGAGCCGAGCGGCTTCGTGCCGCCCGTCGGCCACTGGACGACCCAGTCGGACGAGCCCGACGACGACACGGCCCCCGGTCGTGCCCTCGGCACCCACACCGGCCAGACGAACGCGCTCATCCTCACCGACCAGCAGGTCGCGGACGTCACCGGAGCGCTCAACGCGACCGGCGAGATCATCATCACGGGCTCGATCGACCTGCCCCGCAGCCTGGGCGCCACGGGGTCGCAGGCCCGCATCGACAACTCCGACATCGACCGCCTGCTCGAGCAGGGCGACGCCGAGAGCGCCGAGACCGACGCGGCTCCCGTCCGGGCCAGCCGGGCCATCAGCACCCACACGTCGACGCGGTCGGTCGTCCTCGCGGCCTCACAGCCCGCCTCCAGCAAGCTGCCCCTGATCCTCGGGATCGGCGGGGGCGTCCTCGGAGCAGGTATCATCGGTGTCGTCATCGCCGGGTTCGCCACGGGCATCCTCGGCGGTTGACGCCGCCGTCGTCCCGTCCCGGGGCGACCCACCCCGAAGGAATCCGTGACAGCCACCCCTCGTGCCATCGAGCTCCTGCAGATCGCAGCCCGCGCCGCCGACGACAAGCAGGCCGACGACCTCGTCGCGCTCGACGTCTCCGAGCCGCTGGCCCTCACCGACATCTTCCTCCTGGCCTCCGGCCGCAGCGAGCGCAACGTCGTCGCGATCGCCGGCGAGATCGAGGACAAGATGCTCGAGGCCGGCGCCCGCACCCTGCGCCGTGAAGGCCGCGCCGAGGGCCGTTGGATCCTCCTCGACTTCGGCGACGTCGTCGTCCACGTCTTCCACGACGAAGACCGCCAGTACTACTCGCTCGAGCGCCTGTGGAGCGACTGCCCGGCGATCCCGCTCGACGTGGTGACCGCCTCCTCCGCCGAGGCCGCCTCGGCTCCGGCCTCCTCCGAGGCCTAGGCCCGCACCTCGCGTCTCCGGACGTCGATGACGTCCGCGACGTCGGTGGTCCGAGCGACCCTGACGTCATGATCATCGACCGGGTCCGCGTGCCGGAGGCGCTCGTCGCCGACCCGGTCGAGTGGCCGTTCACCGTCCCGGCCGTCGCCGCGCTCGTCGGCTCGGGCGTGTCCCTCGACGCGCCCGTCACCTTCCTCGTCGGCGAGAACGGCAGCGGCAAGTCGACGATCGTCGAGGCCCTCGCCGAGGCGTGGGGTGCCGACGTCCGCGGCGGTCGCTCGCACGGCAGGTGGTCGTCCGAGCTCGAGCCGTCCGAGCTGGGTGCCGTGCTCGAGCTCGGACGCACGCCGACGGGCAGCCGCATGGTCGGCCGCAAGGCGAAGGGATACTTCCTCCGGTCCGAGACGGCGCTGGACATGTTCGCGCGGTACGAGAAGCGCGACCCGGGGTTCCACGACGTGAGCCACGGCGAGAGCTTCCTGCACGCCTTCGATGCCCGGCTCGCCGAGAAGGGGCTGTACCTGCTCGACGAGCCCGAGGCGGCCCTGTCGTTCACGGCCTGCCTCCAGCTGATGGGCACGCTGGCCGACGTCGCCGACGCCGGCGGGCAGGTCGTCTGCGCGACCCACTCGCCCGTGCTCACGGCCCTGCCCGGCTCGTCGGTGCTGCAGCTCGGCGAGCGGGGCATCGAGCGGACGACCTGGGGCGAGCTCGACCTCGTGCAGCACTGGCGGGCGTTCCTCGACGAGCCTGGGCGGTACCTGCGGCATCTCTGAGGCACGACGCAGTGCGATGAGTGCCCCGGCGGCGGGTGTACTTGCGCCACTGGATTCTGTAGTAAGGTTGACGAGTTGCTTCGGCAGCGGAACACGAGCAAGACGGCAACATCATCTGGGTCTGTGGCGCAGCTGGTAGCGCACCTGCATGGCATGCAGGGGGTCAGGGGTTCGAGTCCCCTCAGATCCACCAGAAGAAAGACAACAGTAGAGATGGCCTCACCTCCGGGTGGGGCCATTCTTCGTTCCGCTGCTGAGCCGCCGACTGCTGTGCTGACGGTTCCTGTGTATTCCGCGATTCAGGAACGTGAGGCCTGACTCTGCGTCGTGCAGGACTACGGGTCCTGAGCTGCGCACGATGCAGGAGTCGGCCGGGTCCACCTCCTGGATCATGAGGGGCAAGGCCAGACAGGGCCGAGCAGGCGAGAGCGCAGGAGGCGCGGGTCGGCCCCCGCAGAGAGCCCCGACCGTCTGGACGTGCGCTGTGCATCGGCTCCACGCGGGCGGCGGACGCGGTAGACATCATGCATGAGCAACGAGCAGCACGGCCAGACCCCCGCCCCCGACGACGACGCGACCCGCGCCTCCGGGACGCCGACGGGTGCGGACCGCCCCCGTCCTGCGTACGGCGAGTACGCCCCGACGCCCGCGGGTGGTGCCGCCGCGCCGTCCGAGCAGCAGCCGGTCGCCTCCGGCGCCCCTCAGCAGGGCTCGCCCTACGGTGCCCCGCAGCAGGCCGCGCCCGCGTCGTCGCCCACGACCGGCGCCCCCGGCCCCAAGGGCATCGGCGCCTTCGCCGGCGAGGGCCACCCCCAGACGCTGGCGACCTTCACGCGGTACGAAGACGCGCAGTCCGCCGTCGACCTGCTCAGCGACGAGGGCTTCCCCGTCGAGAGCGTGTCGATCGTCGGCCACGACATCCGCACGGTCGAGAACGTCGCCGGCCGCCTGACCACCGGCAAGGCCGCGGCGCGCGGTGCCGCGGGCGGTGCGTGGTTCGGGCTCCTGCTCGGCCTGCTCTTCAGCATCTTCGCCCCGGGCGTCGCGTTCATCGGCGTCCTGCTCATCGCCCTCGGCGCCGGTGCCCTGTGGGGCGCCCTGTGGGGCGCGGTCGGCCACGCCGCCACGCGTGGTCGTCGCGACTTCGCCTCGGTCAAGACGATGGAGGCGGGCCGCTACGAGGTGCTCGTCCGTGGCGAGCTCTCCGCCCGCGCCCACCAGGTGCTCGCGCAGGGTCGCAAGGTCGGCTAGCAACAGCCTCCGGAAGTGCACCGACGACGAAGGGCCCCGCATCTGCGGGGCACTTCGTCGTGTCAGGGCGTCCCGACGGTCACCGCCTCACGGTGTGACCATCCCGCCGTTCACGTTCAGCGTCTCGCCCGCGACGAAGCTCGACTCGGCGCTGGTGAGGAACACGTAGGCGGGCGCCTGCTCGGCGGGCTGGGCGGCGCGTCCCATCGGCGACTCGCTCGAGCCGAACTCGGGCAGGGTCTCGGGGTCGACGCCCTGCGTCACCTGCAGCACGGACCAGGTCGGCCCGGGAGCGACGACGTTCACGCGGATGCCCTTGCCGACGAGCTGCTGCGCGAGGCCCTTCGAGAAGTTGTTGATCGCGCCCTTGGTGGTCGCGTAGTCGAGGCGGTCGGGCGCCGGCGTGTAGGCCTCGAGCGAGGCCGTGTTGACGATCGTGGAGCCGGGCTGCAGGTGCGGCAGGGCCGCCTTGATGATCCAGAAGGGCGCGTACACGTTGGTCTTGAACGTGCGGTCGAACTGCTCGTCCGTGATCTGGTCGATCGACTCCTGCCAGACCTGGACCCCGGCGACGTTGACGATCGCGTCGAGTCCGCCCATGCCGTCGACGGCCTGCTGCACGAGCTCGCGACAGAAGGAGGCGCTGGTCAGGTCTCCGGGGACGGCCACGGCCTTCTGCCCGGCCGCCTCGACGAGCGACACGACGTGGCGCGCGTCCTCCTCCTCCTCGGGCAGGTACGAGAGGGTGACGTCCGCGCCCTCCCGGGCGAAGGCGATGGCCACGGCCGCGCCGATGCCGGAGTCGGCGCCGGTGATGAGCGCCTTGCGCCCTGTGAGGCGGCCGGTGCCGCGGTAGGTCTCCTCGCCGAGGTCGGGGACGGGCGTCATGCGCGACTGGAGCCCGGGCTCCGGCTGCTGCTGCACCTCCGGGCTGATCACGGGATAGCGGGTGCGGGGGTCGTCGAAGGTGTACTGATCGCGGGTCATGCACCCGTGATACGCCGTCGGGCTGGCCGCCTGCTCAGGCCCGGGGCCTGCCGGGGTACGGACGGACCGCCTCCTTGACCATCGTGTGGTGCACCAATAGTTGGTACACTAACGACATGGCATCGACGAGATCCTCCCGGGCCGGGCGTGAGCCCGGCCACGAGCACGGCAGCTGGTTCGGCGACGCCGTCGAGCGGATGAACGCCCGACTCCGCCCGTACATCGGCGGCGCGCAGCTCGGCATCCGCGACGAGGCGCCGGTCGTGGCCCCGGCGCACGGCGGAGCGTGCCCGCTCTGCGGCCGCCCGATGGACGAGCACGTCGTCGACCGCTCCGGCCCGCGCACGATGCTGCACTGCCCGCGGGACGCGGGCGAATGAGCGGCCCGGCCAGCGCCTCCGTGCCGGTCGACCCGTCGCCGGTCGGCCCGTCGGCCGTCGACCCGTCGCCGGTCGACCCGTCCGCCGTCGATCCGCTCGCGCTCGAGAGCCAGATCTGCTTCGCCCTTTCGGTCGCCTCCCGCAGCGTCGTCTCCGCCTACCGTCCCGTGCTCGAGCCGATGGGGCTGACCCACCCGCAGTACCTCGTGATGCTCGCCCTCTGGGAGCAGCAGCCGCTGGCGCTCCGCGACCTCGCCCGGCTGCTGCGGCTCGATCCCGGCACCCTGTCGCCGCTGGTGAAGCGTCTCGAGGTGCAGGGCCTGGTGACCCGCGGTCGGAGCGCGGACGACGAACGAGCGCTGAGCATCGAGCTGACAGGCGCGGGGATCGCCCTTCGCGAACAGGCCGAGTCGATCCCCGGGCGGATGATGGCCCGGCTCGACGTCACCCGCGACGAGCTGGTGCTGCTGCACCGCACCATGGCGAAGCTGATCGCGGCGGCCGAGGCCTGAGCGGCGAGCTGCACCCCCGAAACCGCAGAACACCCCCGGCACCAGGGGTGCAGTGCCGGATCGGGGGTGCAGCTCGGGTCAGTCGCGGGGCAGGCGCGGCAGCGGGCGCTCGGAGAGCCAGGCCGCGAAGAGCACCTCGAGCTCGCCGGCGTCGTGGCCGCTGACGCGCACGCAGTGCCGCACGAAGTCGTCGGTCGACACGGCGCCGTGCCGGTTCTCGTCGGCCCAGCCGCGCAGCACGGCGGAGAACGCGTCGTCGCCGATCGTCAGCCGCAGGGCCTGCAGCGTCAGGGCGCCGCGCTTGTACACGCGGTCGTCGAACATCGCGTCCGGTCCGGGGTCGCCGACCGTGATGTCGTGCGGCGGCAGGGCGAGCCGCAGGTGCGTGCGGCGGGCGTGGGTCGCGACCGAGGCGCCGCCGGACCACTCCGACCAGAGCCACTCGGCATAGCAGGCGAACCCCTCGTTGAGCCAGATGTGCCGCCAGGAGGCGACGCCGACGCTGTTGCCGAACCACTGGTGGGCGAGCTCGTGCGCGATCAGCCGATCGCTGCCGGAGCGCCCGTCGGCGTGGTTGGCCCCGAAGACGGCGACGCCCTGCGCCTCCAGCGGGATCTCGAGGTCGTCCGCCGTCACCACCACCGTGTAGCCGCCGAAGGGGTACGGGCCGAAGGCGGCCGTGAAGCAGCGCACCATCTCGGGCACGGCGCCGAAGTCGTGGTCGATCCGCGCGCGCAGGTCGGGCGGCCCGACGAGGGCGCCGCGGAGGGGCGCGTCGTCGGTGCCGAGGGCGAGCTCGCGCGACTCGTAGCGGCCGATCTGCACGGTGGCGAGGTAGCTCGGGGTCGGCTCGGGCTGCTCGAAGGTCCAGGTGACCTTGCCGGGACTCGAGCGACGGGACACGAGGTCGCCGTTGCAGACCACGTGGTAGCCGTGCTCCACGTCGATCCGGGTGCGGTAGGTGGCCTTGTCGCCCGGGCGGTCGTTGCACGGGAACCAGGTCGCGGCGCCGTCCGGCTGCGCCGCGACGATGACCCCGTCCGTGAGCTCCTCCCAGCCGACCTCGCCCCACGGGCCGCGCCGTGGGGCCGGCCGGCCCGAGTAGTCGACGACGGTGGTGAACCGGGCGCCCGCCTCCGCGTCCTGGGGCAGCGTCACCGTCAGCTTCGTCGCGCTCTGGCTGAAGCGGGCCTTGTGTCCGTCGACGCGCACGCGCGAGACGCGGAGGCCGACGAGGTCGAAGACCGCACGACGCAGCGGCGCCGTGGCGACGGCCGAGACGGTCGCCCGGCCGTCGAGCCGGTTGGTGGCGACCCGGTACGAGAGCTCGAGGTCGTAGGAGGCGACGGTGAAGTCGTCGGCGCCGCTGCCCGGCGTGTACTGGTCGGGCACAGCGTCGTCAGCGCCGCTGCCGGGCGTGTAGGTCTCGGGCACAGTGCCATCGAACACGCTCTCGTCGGTCGCCGTGCCGTCGGCCGGCCCGCTCACGAGGTGGCCGCGTGGTAGTCGGAGTGGCGGACCTCGCGCCACGGCCCGATCGGGTTGCCGCTCCACCGGCTGCCGACGGGCACGCCCTCGCCGCGCATCACGAGGGAGGCAGGGCCGACGGTGGCGTGGCTGCCGACCACGGCCGCCGGCAGCACGACGCTGTGGGGGCCGAGGGCGGCGCCGGCGTCGAGGGTCACGGCGTCCATGGACATGATCCGGTCGTGGAACAGGTGCGTCTGCACCACGCAGCCCCGGCCGACGGTCGATCCGTCGCCCAGGGTGACCAGGTCGGCCTCGGGCAGCCAGTAGCTGTCCGTCCAGACGCCGCGGCCGATGCGGGCCCCGAGGCTGCGGAGCCACCACACGAGCGCGGGCGTCCCCGTGGCGGCCCGGGCGAACCACGGCGCGGCCAGCATCTCGGTGAAGACGTCGGCCACCTCGCTGCGCCAGACGAACGACGACCAGAGCGGCTGCTCACCGGCCCGCACACGGCCGATCAGGGCCCACTTGGAGGCGGTGGTCACGACGGCGGCGACGAGCCCGGCCGCGATCAGGACGACTCCGCTCGCGAGCCCCGCCAGCAGCGGGCCCCACGCGGCGGCGAGGCCGGCGAGGGCGAAGAGCACCGCGGTGCCGAGCAGCACGGTGACGACGACGGGGACGACGCGGCCGAGCTCCCACGCGGCGCGCGCGACCCGCAGCCGCGTCGGCGGGCGGAACGTGAGCGACTCGTCGGCAGCAGCCACGGTGCGCCGCAGCCGGACGGGCGGCGACCCGAGCCAGGACGAGCCGGGACGCGACTTCGGGGGAGCCGCCGAGAGCACGGCGACGAGGCCGTCGTCGGGCACCCGGTGGCCGGGCCCTGCCATGCCCGAGTTCCCCAGGAACGCGCGGCGCCCGATCTCGGCCCGGGCCACGCGCAGGTGCCCGCCGCCGAGCTCGTACGAGGCGACGAGCGTGTCGTCGGCGAGGAACGCCCCGTCGCGGACGGTCGTCATGACGGGCAGCAGCAGCACCGTCGACGCCTCGACGTCCCGGCCCACGCGGGCCCCCAGGAGGCGCAGCCAGACCGGGGTCGCGAGGCTCGAGTAGATCGGGAACAGGTACGTGCGCGCGAGGTCGAGCAGCCGCTCGGTGCTCCAGACCTGCCAGCCGACCCGGCTGCGCACGGGCCACGTCCCCTCGGAGACGCCCACGCCGAGCAGACGGACCAGCACGACGACCGCCACGGCGGCGACGACGCCGGCCACGAGCGTGCCGGGGACGGCCCAGACGACCGCGCGCCACCATGCCTCGCCGAACGTCGCCGAGCCGCGCACGCCGGCCGCGACCACGACGGCGCCGGCCACGAGCGAGACCCCGGGCAGCAGCGACAGCAGC
Source organism: Frigoribacterium sp. PhB107 (assembly GCF_003751515.1). NCBI lineage: Bacteria > Bacillati > Actinomycetota > Actinomycetes > Micrococcales > Microbacteriaceae > Frigoribacterium > Frigoribacterium sp. PhB107. The sequence continues at coordinate 23,017 of NZ_RJKU01000004.1, forward strand.
ACCGACGAGGCGCCGTAGGCCCACAGCCACCGGGTCGCGCGAGGAGGACGCTCCGCGGGCCACCAGGCCTTGGCGCGCCCGCTGCGGGCGGCCGGCGAGCCCGACCAGGCCTGCCCGGCCGGCACGCGCCCGAAGACCGCCGAACCGGGCGCGACCGTGGCGTGCTTGCCGATGCGGGTGCCGGGCAGCAGCGTGCTGCGCATGCCCACGGTGCTGCCCGCGCCGATCCGGACGGCTCCGAGGCGGAGCACGTCGCCGTCGAGCCACCAGCCCGAGAGGTCGACCTCGGGCTCGATCGAGGCGCCCCGGCCGACCCGCAGCATGCCCGTGACCGGCGGCAGGGCGTGCAGGTCGACGTCGGGGGCGATCCGTGCGCCGAGCGCCCTCGCGTAGTAGCTCACCCAGGGGGCGCCGGCGAGGCCGACCGCGGCGACCTGCTCCTGCACCTGCTCGGCGGCCCAGAGCCGGAGGTGAACGCTGCCGCCGCGCGGGTGGTCGCCGGCCTGGACGCCCCGCAGCAGGAGGCGCGCGGCGACGACCGAGATCAGCATGCGTCCTGGCGGCGTCACGAACAGGACGAGGCCGGCGGCCAGGAGCCAGGGGGAGGTGCGGGGCAGGAACTCGAAGCCGTCGACCGTCCGCAGCACCGCCGACGCGGTGAGGGCCCAGACGAGCCAGCGGAGCCCGCCGAGCGTCTGCAGGGGGAGCGCGAGCAGGGTCTGCAGCCACTGCGCGCGCAGCGGCGTGGGGGCTGAGCGGCGGTAGTCGTCCCGGCCGGTGCCGGTGCCACCGCCTGTCTCACCTCGCTCCTCGGCGCGGGCGGCGAGGTCGGCCGCCATCGAGCCGAGCCGCGGGTGCGAGTAGACGTCGGCCACGGTGTACTCCGGGTCGCGCGAACGGATCCGGGCGACGAGCTGCGCCGCCGCCAGCGAGCCGCCGCCGAGGTCGAAGAAGTCGGCGGCCGCGTCGACGACGGGCAGCCCGAGCACGGCCTGCCAGTCGGCGGAGAGGACGGCCTCCTCGGCGCGCAGCCCCGTCTCGGCGGTGCCCTGCTCGGGCAGGGGCCAGGGCAGCGCCTCCCGGTCGATCTTGCCCGACGTCTTCGTCGGCAGGTCGCCTTCCACGACGGCCAGGAGCGGGACGAGCGCGGCGGGGAGCTCCGTGCGGAGGCGGGCCAGCGCCTCCGTGCGGTCGAGGGCGGCGCCCGCCACCAGGGCGAGGTAGCCGACGATCACCTGATTGCCGGCATCGGTCGTCCGCACCGACGCCGCCGCGCCGGCGACGTCCGGCAGCGCCTGCAGGGCCGACTCGATCTCGCCCAGCTCGATGCGGCGACCGCCGACCTTGACCTGGTCGTCGGCGCGGCCCTGGAACACGAGGCCCTCGCGCTCGAGGCGCACCAGGTCGCCGCTCCGGTAGGCGCGGGCCCAGCCGAGCCCCTCGTGCGGCGCGTACTTCTCGGCGTCCTTCGCGGGGTCGAGGTAGCGCGCGAGTCCCGCGCCGCCGATGATCAGCTCGCCGACCTCGCCCTCGTCGACCGGCCGGCCCGCCGCGTCCACGACGGCGGCGTCCCAGCCGTCGAGGGGCACGCCGATGCGGACGGGCTCGCCCGGCACGACCAGTGCGCCGGTGGCGACGACGGTGGACTCGGTCGGCCCGTAGGTGTTCCAGACCTCGCGGCCGTCGGCGCAGACCCGGCCGACGAGGTCGGACGGGAACGCCTCGCCGCCGAAGATCAGCAGCCGGACCGACTCGAGCGCCTCGGCCGGCCACAGCGCCGCGAGGGTCGGCACGGTCGAGACGACGGTGATGCCGTGCGTCACGAGCCACGGCCCGAGGTCGGCCCCCGACCGGACCAGGCTGCGCGGCGCGGGCACCAGGCAGGCGCCGCTCCGCCAGGCGAGCCACATCTCCTCGCAGGAGGCGTCGAAGGCGACCGAGAGACCGGCCAGCACCCGGTCGCCCGGCCCGAGCGGCTCCTCCTGCAGGAACAGCCGCGCCTCGGCGTCGACGAAGGCGGACGCTGCCCGGTGGCTGGCGGCGACGCCCTTTGGCGTGCCGGTCGAGCCCGAGGTGAAGATGACCCAGGCGTCGTCCGCGGGCCGGGGAGCGGCGGCGGCGACCGACGGGACGCCCTGCGTCGTCGTGCTGGCGTGCGGGACCCGACCGCTGAACAGGGCGGCGCCCTCGAGGTCGCCCTGCCCGGGCGTCCGGTAGACGCCGCCGGCGCCCACGACGCCCGCCACGTCGGCCTCGCCGAAGACCAGCGCGGCTCGCTCCTCGGGGTCGTCGGCGTCGACCGGCACGTACGCTGCACCGGCCGTGAGCACGGCCAGGATCGCCAGGTGGAGGCGCCGGTCGCCCGACGGCATCCGCACGCCGACCCGGTCGCCCCGGCCCACGCCTGCGTCGACGAGCACGCCGGCCGCCGTCGCGACCTGCGCCGAGAGCTCGCGGTAGCTCAGTGCCCCGCGCTCGTCCTCGAGGGCCGAGGCCTCGGGGTGCGCGAGCGTCGTCGCCCGCAGCACGTCGACGAGGGTGCGCGGCTCGGCCGCGAGCGGCGACCGGAGGAAGGTCGCGGCGGGGAACGGGTCGGGCGTCGGCGTCGAGGGGGTGTCCGGCATCGGTCGGGCTCTCCGGGTGGGCTCGGGGCGAGGGCTGCCCGATCGATCGAGCGAGCTGCTCGGTCGTGGGGGCGGCGCGCGGCGGGCGGCGTGGTCGCTCGGGAACCTAGGCCGCCGCGGTGGCCGGGAGGTGAACGCGGACGCGGGCACGGTCGAGCCCGGGGCCGGCCACGGCGGCCACGAGAGGGCTCGGCAGCGCCAGGTCGGCGACGGTGGGGGCCGGGCCGGGGAGGTCCGACTCCGGGGCAGCGTCGCCCTCGACCTGCTCGCTCCAGACGCCCGGCGCCGTCGGCCGCAGGGTCACCGCGTCGGGGTCGCGGGTCAGGCCCTCGCCCGTCGACTTGAGCAGCGCTTCCGTGCGCACCCAGCGGGCGAGGTCGCCTGACGGGCGGATGCCTGCTGACGCGGCCTCGAGGTCGACGCCCACGTCGAGCCCGCGGCGGAGCGCGATCAACGCGTGCCCCTCCGAGCGGCTCAGCGAGAAGCGCAGCGGGCGGCCGGACGCCAGCGCCGGGCGGCCGTGCGGGCCGCCGCAGCGCGGGCACGCCTCACGGACGAGCTCGACCGCCGACGGGTGCACCTCGAGCGACGCGCCCAGCAGGAGGCGGAGGGCGACGTGCGAGACCAGCCAGCGATGGCGGTCGGTCGCGTCGTGCAGCCGCGCGGCCCTGGCCCGCTCGTCGGCGTCGAGCCACGAGGCCGCATCGCCCGGGGGCCGCGCGAGGCCGAGGGAGGCGACGACGCCGTCGGCCGTGTCGTCGAGCGGCACCAGCCAGGTCGAGACCGGTGCCGACGGCAGCAGGGCGGTGGTGGTCATCGGGTCAGCGGCTCGTCGGGCCAGTGGCTCACGAGCTCAGCGCAGCGGCTGCGGGGCCACAGCCGGGCGTGACCAGCGGACGTCGACCGGCCGGCCGACCACCCGCGACTCGATCTCGCTGCGGAACGACTCGACGAAGTGCGCTGCGGAGCGCTCGTCCGAGACGACGACGTCGAGGCGCAGCGAGCGCAGCTCGTCGGTGACGAGCACGGGGCCGTCGCAGAAGCGCAGCAGGTACTGGTGGGACTTCACGGGGATGCTCTCCCAGTGCCGCCGCAGGCTCGTCTCGAGCTGGCGGACGGAGTCGATGCCGTCGGCCTGCCGCACCTCGGCGCTGATCGCGATCATGCGGGCATCGTGCACCCCGCGAGCGACGAGCACGTGAACGCGAGGTGACGGTCTCCTGCGCGGCCGGCCGGTGCCTCTCCCGGCGGCCGGGGGCACCCGCCGCCCCATTCGTATTACCATTGGGCCGAGAGCGGCGCCGACGCCTCTGCGTCGCCGGTCGGCTCGCAGCCCCATCCGACGACGAGATCGCACGGTCGCGACCTCGAGAGGACACGACATGACCACCCCGAGCCCCGCGCCCGTCCCCTCCGCCTCCGCCTCCGCCTCGGCCTCGGCCTCGGGCGAGGCTCGCTGATGGCCACCCTCGAGAACGCGGGCGCCGCCTCCTCGGCGCCGCTCGTGCCGGGGTCGGCCCGCCACCCGGCGCACGACTCGGACCCGGTGCTCGTCGTGATGGGGGTGTCGGGGTCGGGCAAGTCGACCGTCGCCGCCCTCGTCGCCGAGCGCCTCGGCTGGGACCTCGCCGAGGGCGACGACCTGCACCCCGACGAGAACGTCGCCAAGATGGCCGCCGGTCAGCCGCTCGACGACGACGACCGGGCGCCCTGGCTCGACACGGTCTCGTCGTGGATCGTCGAGCACGCGATGCAGGGCGTGCCCGGCGTCATCACCTGCTCGGCGCTGAAGCGGAAGTACCGCGACGTGCTGCGCGAGCACAACGTCGTCTTCGTCTACCTGCAGGGCAGCGGTGACCTGATCGGCGGCCGGATGTCCGAGCGCTCGGGGCACTTCATGCCGACGACGCTGCTCGACTCGCAGGTCGCGACGCTCGAGCCGCCGCAGGCCGACGAGCGACACGTCGTCGTCGACGCCACGCGCACCCCGGAGGAGGAGGCGGACGACGTGCTCCGCCTGCTCGGCCTGACGCCCGTCGCCTGACGACGGCCGCCTCACGCGCGGCCTGAGCCGTCGGAGAAGGTCCTGCCCGTGTTCGGGAAGGACCTCTCCCGTCGGTTCGCGCTCCTGCTGATCGGGCATGCGCCTGCCGATCAGGCGCCGGAGGCGCGGGTGGCGCGGTACAGGACGTGGGGCCGGAGGCGGTGGCCGGGCGGCAGGGCCGGGTGCTCGAAGTCGTCGGCCGGGTCGCGCGTCAGGCCGAGCCGCTCCATCAGGGCACGGGAGCGGAGGTTGGTCGCGGCCGTGAAGCTCACGACCTCGGGCAGGTCGAGCCCGTCGGGGTCGAGGGCGGTGCGGAGCACCTCGCGCGAGGCCTCGGCGGCGAGGCCCTGTCCCCAGGCGTCACGGCGCAGGCGCCAGCCGATCTCGACCTGGTCGGCGAGCGGCCGGCCGCCGACGACCACGTCGACCGACGGTCGCGACAGGCCGACGAAGCCGAGCAGCTGGTGGTCGGCGCGTCGCTCGACTGCCCAGAGGCCGAAGCCGTCCGCGTCGAAGCCCTGCTCCATCCGGTCGATCATCGCGTCGGACTCGGCCCGGGTGCGCGTCGAGGGGAAGAACTCCATCACGACGGAGTCCGCGTTCAGCGCCGCGAACGGCTCGCGGTCGGCGTCGCGCCAGCGGCGGAGGAGGAGGCGGTCGGTGGTGGGCACGGGTCGACGGTAGCGGAGACGACTGGCCGACCCGCGCCTCCTGCGGGCCGACCCGCGGTTCATGCTGCGGCTGCTGTCAGGCTGCGGGGCCGGGCGCGGTGCGTCCGGCGGCGGCGCGCGCGCGGGCCGTGTCGGCGCGCGGGCCGACGGGCACCGCCTCCGTCGCCAGGGCGAGGCCGGAGGCGGGCATCCCGACGTACATGCTCTCGGCGCGCTCGACGACGAACGTCTCGTGCCAGATGCCGACCGCGCCCGGCGCCTTGCGGGCACGGCGGTTGAAGGCGCTCCACGCGGGACGGTGGGTCTGGTCGGCCGAGCCGGCGTAGGCGTAGAGCTTCTCGAGCGAGTCCCAGTACTGCACCAGCACCGGCCCTCGCGAGCCGATCGTGGTGCGCAGGCCGCGGAGCCCCGACTCCTTGTCCCTGAACAGCTCGACGATCATCGGGGTCATCGCGGCGAACACGGGCAGCCACTGGTCGGGCCGCCAGACCTTGTTGACGCGCATGCCGATCAGGAAGACGACGAGCTCGCCGTCGTGCCGGTGGGTCGTCCTGCCGGGGATGACACGGGCCATGATCTCGCTCCTTCGACGCGTCTGCGCGGGTGGGTGCCTGGTGATTGGATAGTGTTGCTCTCCAGTGCGCTCCCATCTTGGAGAGTGCAGCTATCCAATGTCAAGGGGGACCCATGCGCATCTCCGAGCTCGCCGACGTCAGCGGCGTCCCGATCGCGACCATCAAGTACTACCTGCGCGAGGGGCTGCTGCCCGAGGGCGAGCGCACCTCGGCGACGCAGGCCCGCTACGGCGACGAGCACGTGCGGCGGCTCAGGCTCGTGCGGGCGCTGGTCGGCCCCGGCGGGCTGAGCGTGGCGCGGGCACGCGGAGTGCTCGAGTTCCTCGACCTGGAGCACGACTCGGTGGGGGAGGTGCTCGGCGTCGCCCAGCACGCGGTCACGCCCGACGCTCCCGAGGGAGTCGACCACGCCCGGGCCCGCGGCCTCGTCGAGCGCTGGGGCTGGACCGTCGACCCCGGCGACGGCCCGGTGCTCGCCGCGCTCGAGGTCGCCGTCGACGGGCTCGAGGCCGCCGGCTTCGACCTGCCGCCCGAGCGCCTCGACGGCTACGCGCGGGCCATGCACGACGTCGCGGACGCCGAGATCGCGGGTGTCCCGCTCGAGAGCGTCGACGCGGCCGTGCAGTACGTGGTGCTGGGCACGGTGCTGGTCGAGCCGTTGCTGCTGGCGCTCCGGCGGCTGGCGCAGCAGGACTCGTCGTGGCGGCGCTTCGGCGACCTCGTCGGCGGGCTGCCGGTGCCGCCGCCTCCGGTCTAGGGCTCGACAGGGGCGGCGACCCTAGGAGGCGCGGCGCGAGCCCCGCAGGCCGACGAACGAGACGAGCGCGCTGCCGACGAGCAGCACCGCGACCACGACGACGACGCGGTGGAACCCGTCGACCGTGAGGGCGCCTCCGGCGATCACCCCCAGGAACGCCACGGCGACCAGCCCGGCCACCCGCGAGATCGCGTTGTTGACCGCCGACGCGATGCCCGACCTGGCCGGCGAGATGCCCGACAGCACGGCCGAGGTGAGCGGCGCGACCGTGACGGAGAGCCCGAGCCCGAAGAGGACGACCCCGGGAACGACCTGCCACCAGACGTCGATCGGGTCACGGACGAGCAGCATCCAGAGGAACCCGCTCGCCGTGATCAGCGGCCCGACCGTCATGAAGAGGCGGGGCCCGTGCGTCGCGGCGAGCGTGCCGAACATCGTCGAGAAGAGCAGCGACACGATCGTCGTCGGCAGGGTGACGAGGCCGGCGAGCGTGGCCGAGAGGCCGGCGAGCTCCTGCACGACGAGGGGGATGGTCAGCGTGCCGAGATTGATGGCGGCGTAGAGGCCGACGGTGGCGAGGTTGCCGACGGCGAACTCGCGGGTGCGGAACAGGTCCAGCGGCATCATCGGCTGCGGCGCCCGCCGCTCCCACCAGACGAAGGCGACGAGCGCGACGACGCCGACGACGAGCGGCACGACGACGAACCAGGCGCCGAACCCGACGCGCTGGCCCTCGATGAGCGCGAAGACCGGGCCCGCGAGGCCGACCGCGGCGAGCACGGCGCCGCCGACGTCGACGCGGGCAGGCTGGTCGGGCCCGCCCCGGTGCGCGTCGCCGGGCAGGCGCGTCATCAGCGCGAGCGTCAGCACCACCGGCACGACGACCACGGCGAACACCCAGCGCCAGCCGAGGGTGTCGACGAGGGCGCCGCCGGCGAGCGGGCCGATCAGGAACGCGACGCCCGTCCAGGCGGTCCACGAGCCGATCGCGCGGCCCTGGGCCGGCCCGCTGAAGGTCGACGTGATGAGTGCGAGGCTCGACGGGACGAGCAGGGCCGCCGCGACGCCCTGCAGCGCGCGGGCGGCGATGAGCAGGCCGGGGTCGGGCGCGAGCGCGGCGAGGACGCTCGTCAGCGCGAACGCGACGAGGCCGGCTCGCAGCACCCGCACCCGGCCGAACGTGTCGCTGAGCGAGCCCGCGACGAGCATCAACGAGCCGAGGGCGAGCAGGTACGCGTCGACGACCCACTGCTGCAGGGTCAGGTCCGCCCCGCCCGCCGGGCCCGCGCCTCCGTCGCCGAGGTCCCGTGCGATCGCCGGCAGCGCGACGGTCACGATCGACCCGTCGAGGAACGCCACGAAGGAGGCGAGGACCGCGACCACGAGGACGATGCGCTGGCCGCGGGCGTCTGTCATCCCCCGAGTCTCCTCCCTGCCGGGGTCGGCCGTGGTCTCGCCCTCACACCCTGCAGTGGACGATGCACCCCGCAACGACGGGGTGCATCGTCCACTCCGGGGTGCCAGACGGGTCAGCTCTCGCGGACGACGTCGTCGGGCGACTTGTCGGGGCGCCAGCCGCGCCACGACGGCTGGCGGAGGCGACCGGTCGAGGTCCACTCGGCGAACGACACCTCGCCGACCCGTGACGGCGTGATCCAGTGCGCGTCACGCGCGTCCGCGGCGGGCACGTCGACGAGCGGGCTCGTCTTCCGCTCGACCTTGCCGAACTCGGTCAGCAGCTCGTCGAGATCGCGGTCGCGGAACCCGGTGCCCACCCGTCCGACGTACACGAGCCCCTTTTCGCCGGGCACGCCCATCAGCAGCGAGCCGACGCCGGAGGCGCGACGCCCGTTCCCGGGACGCCAGCCCGCGATCACCACCTCCTGCGTCGCGTGGTGCTTCGTCTTGATCCAGGCGCGAGAGCGTCGGCCGGCGCTGTAGGTCGCGTCGCGGCGCTTGGCGACCACCCCCTCGAGCCGGAGGCGCTGCGAGGTCCGCATCGCCTCCTCCAGGTCGCCGTCGAAGACGGCGGGCACGTCGACCGGGCCCTCGGAGGTCACGATCCGCTCGAGCACCTCGCGTCGTTCGTCATAGGTCGACCGCAGCAGCGACCTGCCCTCGGCGTGCAGCACGTCGAAGAGCAGGTACCGGATCGGCGCTCCCTTCGCGGCCTGCTCGACCTCACGGGGCTTCGTCAGGCCCATCCGCGTCTGCAGCAGCCCGAAGTCGGGGCGACCGGCCTCGTCGACGGCCACGACCTCGCCGTCGAGCACCGCGCCTCCGTCGCTCTCGACCTGGTCTGCCAGCACCTGCAGCTCGGGGTAGGCAGGGGTCAGGTCGTGGCCGTTGCGGCTGGTCAGCGTCACGCGGTCGCCCTGGACGACGGCGATCGCGCGGATGCCGTCCCACTTCATCTCGATCGCCCAGTCGTCGTCGACGTCGGCGGCGGTGCCCGCGACGGCGAGCATCGGGGAGACGGGATCGAGCGCATCGCCGGGATCGTCGCCTGACCGGTCCGACGAGGAGGCGCGGGTCGAGCGGGCAGATCCGGACCCGGTCCCCGAGCCGATCACCGTCCGCCCCTTCCTGCCGGACTTCTTCCCGGCCTCCTTCTTCGCCGTCATCGTGCCGTGACCGCCCGAGGAGCCCCCGTCGGCGCCTCCCGCGTCGTCGTCCTTCATCCGGTGGATCAACCAGTTCCGGTCGGCCTTGCCGCCGCCGTGGCCGGTGTGGATCAGGGCGACCCGGCGGGTGCCGCGCTGCTCCCCGTGCAGCACGGCGATCACCTCCTTGCCGTCGCGCCACTTCTCGACGTCGTAGGTGCCTGAGTCCCAGATGGTGACCTCGCCGGCGCCGTACTCGCCCTTCGCGATGGTGCCCTCGAAGGTGCCGTACTCGAGCGGGTGGTCCTCGGTCATCACGGCGAGGTGGTTCGTGCCGGGGTCGTCGGGCTCGCCCTTGGGCAGCGCCCAGCTGACGAGGACGCCGTCGTGCTCGAGGCGGAAGTCCCAGTGCAGTCGGCTGGCGTGGTGCTCCTGGATGACGAAGCTGCGGCCGTCGCTGGTCGGCGGGGCGGCGGCGGGAACCGGCTCGGCGGTCTTCGACGCGTCGCGCATGGAGCGGTACTTCGCGAGGCGGTCGCGCCGCTCGCGCGTCTCGCCGTCGCCGGACGGGTCGTGCTCGCGAGACTCGGTGTTGCGCATGTCGTCGCCGAGCTCACCCGGCGGCACGGGCGTGCCGCTCGAGACATCGGCCAGCGGGTCTCCTCGGCGCTTCAGCCTGGCCAGGACCTCGGTGTACTCGAGCTGCTCGAGGCTCTTGGACGCCAGCTCGCGCCAGGTGCGCGGCATCGCGACGGTCGGCCGCTCGCGGCCGCGGAGCGAGTACGGCGCCACCGTCGTCTTGTTGCCGTTGTTCTGCGACCAGTCGAGCAGCACCTTGCCCTGGCGGTCGGCCTTGCCCATCGTGCTCAGCACGAGGTCGGGGTGGTCGGCCTCGACGGCCCGGGCGAGCTCGTGGGCGACGTCGCTGACCTGCGCGCTCGTCTGCTTCCCGTCGAGCCGCGCGTAGAGGTGCACGCCCTTGCTGCCGCTCGTCACCGGCACGAGCTCGAGGCCCATGCCGTCGAGCAGGGGCCGCAGCAGCTGGGCGACCTCGACGCACTCGGCCAGGCCCACGCCCTCGCCCGGGTCGAGGTCGAGCACGAGCCGGTCGGGGTTCCGCTGCGCACCCCGCGGGCCGAAGCGCCACTGCGGCACGTGCACCTCGAGCGCCGCGACCTGGGCCAGCCAGGTGAGCGTCGCGAGGTCGTTGACCATCGGGTAGACGTTCGCGTGGTCCTTGTGCTCGATCTCGTGCCGAGCGACCCAGTCGGGGGCGGAGTCGGGCAGGTTCTTCTCGAAGAAGACCTCGCCGTCGACGCCGTTCACCCAGCGCTTCCGCGTCGCCGGACGGCCCTCGACGTGCGGCAGCATCCACTCCGCGACGGCGGCGTAGTAGCCGAGGACGTCCGCCTTCGTCGTGCCGCTCGCGGGGTAGAGCACCTTGTCGAGGTTGGTGAGCTGCAGCGTGTGCCCGCCGACCTGCACGCGCTCGCCGCGTCCCTTGCTGGCCATCCGGCGCCTCCTCGTGTCGTCTGCCTGCTCGCCTGACTCGATGATGCTCGTTCGTCGTACGGGGCGTCCCGGACGCCCGCGCCTGCGGACCGCGACGGCCCGCCTCCCCGCCGGGGCGGGGGAGCGGGCCGCGAGCGGAGCCGAGGAGGTGCGGTACCGGTCAGACCGCCGGCATCGCTCCCGCGATCGTGATGGTCGCGCCCGAGGTGTAGCTCGACTCCGGGCTCACGAGGTGCACGTAGGCGGCGGCGAGCTCGGCCGGCTGGCCGGGACGGCCGTACGGCGCCTGGCCGCCGAACTCCGACACGGTCTCGGCGTCGTCCGAGCCGGGCTGCAGCGGCGTCCAGACCGGGCCGGGCGAGACCTGGTTGACGCGGATGCCCTTGGGGGCGAGCTGCTGGGCGAGACCCGCCGTGAAGACGCCGATGGCGCCCTTCGTCAAGGCGTAGTCGATCTTGTCGGGGCTCGGCTGCGTGCCCTGCACCGAGCCGGTCGTGACGATCGACGAGCCGGGCTCGAGGTGCGGGATGACCGCCTGCGACAGCCAGAACAGCGAGTAGACGTTGGTCTTGATGGTCGAGTCGATGTCCTCGGTGCTGAGCGTGAGGATGTCGTCGTTGCTCTTCATCCGGCCGGCGACCATGACGAGCGTGTCGAGCCCGCCGAGCTCCTCGACGGCCTTCGCGACGAGGTCCTTGCAGTACTGCTCGTCCGAGATGTCGCCGGGCACCAGGACGACGCGGCGCCCCTCGCCCTCGAGCAGGTCCCGCACCTCCTCGGCGTCTGCCTGCTCACTCGGCAGGTAGCTGAGAACGAGGTCGGCGCCCTCGCGGCTGAGGGCGATGGCTGCGGCACGGCCGATGCCCGAGTCGCCGCCGGTGACGATGCCGCGGAAGCCGACGAGGCGCTCCCTGCCGACGTAGCTGGTCTCGCCGTGGTCGGGCTTCGGGTCCATCTTCCAGGCCTCGCCCGGCAGCGACTGCTCCTGCTTCGGGAACGGCGGTGCGGGGTACAGGTCGACCGGGTTCTTCTTGTCGTATTGGCTCATGCGCTCCACGGTGCCCGCGCGGCGGGGGACGTGCCCGGCACTTGTACCCGCTCGTCGGTCATTCGGAGCGCATGCGGAGGAACATGGCCGTCATGCGATCGATCTGGAAGGGCGCGATCACGTTCGGGCTCGTCAACGTGCCCGTGAAGCTCTACAGCGCCACCGAGGACCACGACGTCTCGCTGCACCAGGTGCACGACGCCGACGGCGGTCGGATCCGGTACCAGCGCAAGTGCGAGATCTGCGGCAAGGTCGTCGACTACGAGCACATCGACAAGGCCTTCGACGACGGTGACCGCACGGTGGTGCTCACGGCGGACGACCTGAAGTCCCTGCCCGAGGAGCGCTCGCGCGAGATCGACGTGCTCGAGTTCGTGCCGAGGGACCAGCTCGACCCGTTGATGTTCGACCGCAGCTACTTCCTCGAGCCCGACTCGTCGTCGCCCAAGGCCTACGTGCTGCTGCGCCGCACCCTGGAGGAGACCGACCGCACGGCCATCGTGCACTTCTCCCTGCGGCAGAAGACCCGGCTCGCCGCGCTGCGCGTGCGGGGCGACGTGCTCGTGCTGCAGACGCTGCTCTGGGACGACGAGGTCCGTGAGGCACGGTTCCCCGTGCTCGACGAGAAGGTGCGGATCAGCGGAAAGGAGCTCGACATGTCGGGCTCGCTGGTCGAGTCGCTCGGCGACGACTTCGACCCGTCGCAGTTCGGCGACGACTACCAGGAGGAGCTCCGGAAGCTCATCGACGCCAAGCTCGAGGAAGGCGAGTCGCTCGACACCGACGCGACCTTCGGCCGCTCGGGGGACGACGACGAGGACGGCGACGGATCCGGCGACGGCGAGGTGATCGACCTGATGGAGGCGCTCCGCCAGTCGGTGGAGCGCAGTCGGTCGGGCGCGAAGAAGGCCCCGGCCAAGAAGCCCGCCGCGAAGAAGGCGCCTGCAGCCGAGAAGGCGCCTGCCGAGAAGAAGCCCGCTGCCGAGAAGAAGCCCGCCGCGAAGAAGTCAGCTCCGAAGAAGCCTGCGGCGAAGAAGTCTGCGGCCGGGAAGAAGGCCGCCGCGGCGAAGGACGAGCCCGCTGCGGAGAAGGAGGCGAGCTGACGACGCCCGCCTCGGCGAGGGGCCGCGACCTCAGTGGTCGCGCAGCATCTCGATCAGGTCGTCCTTCTTGGCGTCGCTGTAGCCGCTGAGCCCGAGTTCCTTCGCGCGGCCGCGCAGGTCGTCGACGGTCCAGTCGTCGTACGACCCCGAGCGGCCGCCCTTCGCCCCCACCTTCTCCTCGCTGTTGCCCTTCTGGGCAGCAGCGTTGGAGATGCGCGCCGACTTCTCCTTCGAGTTGCCCTCGTCGCGCAGGGCCTCGTACATCTCGGGGTTCTTCAGCTGCGGGGGTGTGTCGTCCTTCGGCATGCTCGAGACCGTACTCCGCGACGGAGGCGCATGACCGGTCGGCAGGACCGGCGCGCGCCCCCGTGCCGGAGACGACCTAGTGGCCGAACTCCCACTCGACGACCTCGGGCAGGTCCTCGCCGTGCTCGTAGGCGTACTCGCGGGCCTCGGCGCGCTTCGCCTCGAACTCGGCGACCAGGTCGGGGTGCGCCTCGGCGAGACCCGGCACGCGGTGCAGCACGTCGAGCACGAGCCGGTACCGGTCGATGTCGTTGAGCATCGCCATGTCGAAAGGCGTGGTGGTCGTGCCCTTCTCCTGGAAACCGCGCACGTGGATGCCGTCGTGGTTCGTGCGGCGGTACGTCAGCCGGTGAACGAGGGTCGGGTAGCCGTGGAAGTCGAAGATCACCGGCTTCGACGTCGTGAAGAGCGTGTCGAAGTCGTCGCTCGTCAGGCCGTGCGAGTGCTCGTCGGCGTCCTGCAGGCGCATCAGGTCGACGACGTTGACCACGCGGGTCACGAGGTCGGGGAGGCGCTGGCGGAGGATGTCCGCCGCGGCGACCGTCTCGAGGGTCGGCACGTCGCCCGCGCAGGCCAGCACGACATCCGGGTCGACGCCCGCGACGGGCGTGCCCTCGGTGCCTGCCCACTCCCAGATGCCCGCGCCGGCGGCGACGTGCGCCTCCGACTCGGGCAGCGACAGCCAGGCCGGTGCCTCCTGCTTGCCGGCCACGATCACGTTCACCGTGTCCGTCGTGCGCAGGGCGTGATCGGCGACGGCGAGCAGGGTGTTCGCGTCGGGTGCGAGGTAGATCCGCACGAGGTGCGCCTGCTTGTTGACGACGACGTCGAGGAACCCCGGGTCCTGGTGCGAGAAGCCGTTGTGGTCCTGACGCCAGACGTGCGACGACAGCAGGTACGTGAACGACGAGATCGGCTCGCGCCAGGCGATGTCGGTCGCGCTCTCGAGCCACTTCGCGTGCTGGTTGAACATCGAGTCGACGATGTGCACGAACGCCTCGTAGGTGTTGAGCAGGCCGTGACGCCCGGTGAGCAGGTAGCCCTCCATCAGGCCCTGCAGCAGGTGCTCGCTCAGCACCTCCATCACGCGGCCGCTGTGCGCGACGTGCTCGTCCTCCTCCTCGATGCGGGCCGCCCACACGCGGTCAGTCACGTCGAAGACCGGGTCGAGGCGATTCGAGACCGTCTCGTCCGGGCCGAAGAGCCGGAAGCTCGCCGGGTTGTCGCGCACGACGTCGGTCAGCCAGCGGCCGAGCACCCGGGTGGCCTCGGCCGTGGTGCGGCGGTCGTCGCTGGTCTCGACGGCGTGCGAGCGGTAGTCGGTCAGCGAGAGGGGGCGACGCACCAGCCCGCCGTTCGACGCGGGGATCGCGCTCATCCGCTTCTCGCCGCGGGGGCGCAGCTCGTCGAGGAACGCGGCGGGTGCCCCGGTCTCGTCGAACAGCTCGTCGGCGCCGTACGAGCGCATCCAGGCGTCGAGGTGATCGCGGTGCTCGTCGTTCTCGCGGACGCCGCTCAGCGGCACCTGGTGGGCACGCCACGTGCCCTCGACCTTCTTGCCGTCGACCACCTTCGGGCCCGTCCAGCCCTTGGGGGTGCGCAGGACGATCATCGGCCAGCGCGGCCGCTCCGTGCTCTCGCCCGAGCGCGCCTCCTGCTGGATCTGGTCGATGCGGCCGAAGGCCTCGTCGAGCGCCGCGGCCATCTGCGCGTGCACCACCATCGGGTCCTCGCCGTCGAACCCGCCCGACACGACGATCGGCTGGTACCCGTATCCGCGGAACAGCTCGAGCAGCTCGCCCTCGGGGATGCGGGCGAGGATGGTCGGGTTCGCGATCTTGTAGCCGTTGAGGTTGAGGATCGGCAGCACGGCGCCGTCGTGCACGGCGTCGAGCAGCTTGTTGGCGTGCCAGCTCGTCGCGAGCGGACCGGTCTCGGCCTCGCCGTCGCCGATCACGCAGACGGCCACGAGGTCGGGGTCGTCGAGCACCGCTCCGTAGGCGTGGCTCAGCGAGTAGCCGAGCTCACCGCCCTCGTTGATCGAGCCCGGCGTCTCGGGGGCCGCGTGCGAGGGGATGCCGCCCGGGAACGAGAACTGGCGGAACAGCTCATGCATGCCGTCCCGGTCGAGGGGCACCTGCGGGAACAGCTCGGAGTAGGTGTGCTCGAGCCAGGTGTTCGCCACCATCGCAGGGCCCCCGTGGCCGGGGCCGCAGACGTAGAGCAGGTCGCGGTCGTCGCGGCGGATCACCCGGTTGAGGTGCGCGTAGACGAGGCTCAGCGCGGGCGACGTGCCCCAGTGGCCGAGCAGGCGCGGCTTGATGTCGTCCCGCGCGATCGGACGATCGAGCATCGGGTTGTCGCGCAGGTAGATCTGCCCGACGGTCAGGTAGTTGGCCGCGCGCCACCAGGCGTCGACGAGCCGGAGGTCGTCCGGCGTCGCGGGCACGGCGGGTGCGGCGGGCGAGGTGGTGTCGGTCATCGGTTCTCCTGTCGGTCGTCGGTCTCCGTCCGGCGGTCCGTGCCGGCGTCCTCGCGTCGGTCCCCGGGCTGCATGCCGAGCTCCGTGCGCATCTCGTCGATGGTGATGGCCGCGTTGACCAGGGCGAGGTGGCTGAGGCCCTGGGGCATGTTCCCGAGGAACTGCCCGTCGTCGGCGCTGATCATCTCGGTGAAGAGCCCGACGTCGTTCGACTGGACCACTAGCTCGTCCATCAGCTCCACTGCCTCGTCGACCCGGCCGACGCAGGCCAGGGCGCCCGCGAGCCAGAAGGCGCAGGCGACGAAGGTGCCCTCCTCCGCGTCGACGCCGCTGTAGCGGAACACCAGCGGTCCCGCGCCCAGCTCGTCGCGGATCGCGTCGATGGTCCGCGACATCCGGTCGCCGCGGTCGAAGCCGCTGGGCGCGTGCAGCAGGACCGATGCGTCCAGGGCGTCGCTGTCGGGGTGCATGAGGTACGCGCCGCGCTCCTCCGACCAGCCGTGCTCGTCGATCCACTCGACGATCAGGTCGCGGTTCTCCTCCCAGTGGGCCTTGTCGTCGGCGGTGGGGTGCATCTGGCCGAGCTCGGTCAGCTCGAGGGCCGAGGTGATCGCCTGCCAGCAGCCCATCTTGCTGCTGACGTAGTGCTGCTCGTCCGGCAGCTCCCACATGCCGCTGTCCTTCTCCTGCCAGCGCCGGCACGCGTCGTCGGCGAACCCGGCCAGCAGATCCTGGGTGGACTCGTCGAGCAGGTTGCCGCCGTGGGCGTACTGGCTGGCGACGGCGAGGATGTCGGCGAAGACGCCGAGCTGCAGCTGGTCGCCGGCGGGGTTGCCCTTGTAGACGGGGCCGATGCCCCGCCAGCCCTCCGAACCGGTCTCGTGCGTGCCGTCGGAGACGGTCCCGTCGAGGCGCAGGAAGATGTGCATCTCGCGCCCGTTCTCCTTGAGGGCCTTGAGCATCCACGAGACGGCGGCGTGCGGCTCCTCACGCAGCCCGAAGCGCAGCAGCGCGTCGACGGTGTACGCGAGGTCGCGCACCCAGGCGAAGCGGTAGTCCCAGTTCTTGTCGCCCGTGAAGTTCTCGGGCAGGGCGGTGGTCGCCGCCGCCGCGATGGCACCGGTGGGGCTGTAGATCAGCAGCTTGAGGGCGAGTGCGCTGCGGTGCACGGCGTCCGCCCACGGGCCTTCCCAGCTGAACTCGGTCGACCAGCCCTCCCAGTTCTCGATGGTGCGGTCGATGCCCTCGTCGACCACGTGCGGGTCGGGCAGGTGCAGCGGCTCGTCCTCGACGCCGCAGAGGCACAGCAGCGAGCGCGACCCGGGCGACGTGGTGAACGCCCCGCGGAACTCGAGCGGACCGTCGGGGTGGCCGTCGCCGGGCTCGGTGGGGTCGGTGCGGCCGTGCTCGAAGCCGACGAGCGCGAGGTTGATGTCCGCGGCGCGCAGCAGGGGGCCGTGCACGGTGTCGACGCGCACGATGGGGTGCGTCCCGAACGCGTTGCCGGGCACGACCGCCCAGCGCATCTCGACGGAGCCCTCGAGGCCGTCGACGCGGCGCGCGAGCTCGCCCCAGGGCAGGCGGCCGGCCACGCCCGTGACGAGGGCGTCGGTGACCTCGACGGTGCCGGCGGAGGTGCGGAACCGCGTCCGCAGGACGTTCGTGCCGGGCACGTACGCGCGCTGCACCTCGAAGTCGTCGTCGACCGGGCGCAGCTCGACGCGGCCGCCGTCGGCGGAGTCGACGATGCCGGAGAAGACCGGGTCGCTCGGCAGCGACGGGAACGGCAGCCAGTCGATCTGCCCGTCGCGGGCGATCAGCGCGACGGTGCGACCGTCTCCGATCGCGCCGTACGAGCGGAGGGCGACGTAGCCGTCCTCCCGGGGGTCGGGGGCCGACCAGGCGTCGTCGTGGAAGTCGTCGGTGTCGTCGGGGGCGCTCTGGAGGGTGTCGGTCACGGTGTCTACGGTGCTCTCCCGCGCCTCCTCGTGCCCGCCGCTGCCAGGGGTCTGTGCGGAACGGGACCTCTCCGTACCCCTGGGGAGGAGGCGGCGGCCAGGCCGGACGCGTAGACGGGACGGATGACCGAGCGCACCCCACCCCGCCCCCGCCTGTTCCTCGACGCGAGGGCGACGCTCGGCGAGAGCCCCGTCTGGGACGTCGACGCACAGGAACTCGTCTGGACGGACATCACCCCAGGGCTGCTGCACCGCACCTCGGCGGACGGCCTGCGCGACCGGTCCCTGCCGGTCGACCCGCCCCTCCCGAGCTTCCAGCGCCGTCGCGGGGGCGGGCTCGTCGCCGCCCTCGAGGACCAGATCGTGCTCACGGACGACGACGGCGGCTCGCTGCAGGTGCTCGCGGCCGTCGAGCTCGCCAAGGAGGGCATGCGCCTGAACGAGGGCAAGTGCGACCCGTTCGGCGCGTTCGTCGTCGGGGCCCTCGACCCGGACGGGGCGCCGGTCGCCGGCCTCTGGCGCGTCGGGCCCGACGGCGACGTCACGATGCTGCGCGACGACTTCACGACGACCAACGGCTTCGAGTGGAACGACGACGGCTCCGAGATCTACCTCACCGACACCGACCGGGAGACGATCTACCGCGCCTCGTGGGACGCCGAGGGGACGCTCGGCGAGCTCGTCCCGTTCTCGTCGGGCGGGTCGCACGACGGACTCGCCCGCGACGAGCTCGGCGAGTTCTGGGGCGCCGTCCACGGCGAGAGCGTCGTCGTCCACCTCGACCGCGACGGCGAGGTCGTCGAGCGCATCGAGTTCCCCGTGCCCCTCCTGACCGGCATCGGGTTCGGCGGTGCCGACCTGCGCACCCTCTTCGTCCTGTCGGCGCGTGAGGGGCTCGACGACGAGCAGCTCGCTGAGCACCCGCTCAGCGGAGGCGTGTTCGCGCTCGGCCTCGACCGCGCCGGCCGGGCGCCGTTCCTGTTCGGTCCGCAGGCCTGAGCTCGCAGGCCAGACCCGACGGTCCACACACGACGAAGGGCCCCGGGGAGGCACGGCGCGCGTCCCCGAGGCCCTGCCGTCCGGTCTCGTCCCGGCTCAGATCCGCCCGACGAGCCCGTCGCGCGACACGTCCGTGCCCTCGGCGAGGACCGCGCGGGCGGCGTCACGGGCGTCGTCGACGTTCCAGAGCAGGACCCCGGCGACGGCGCCGTCCGACAGGTAGTACGCCACGGCCGAGCCGTCGCCCTTGTCGTCCACGACGGTCTCGAGCGACGCGTCGAGCCTGCCGACCGCCTCGTACGAGATGTCGAAGACCTTCGAGTAGTAGTACGGCGTGTGTCCGTAGTGCTCGTCGGCCCCGGCCATGACGCGCCCCACGAACGCGCCCTGCTCCTTGGCGTTGTCGACGTGCTCGACGCGACGGCGGCCGAGGATGCGGTCCGGGTAGGAGGCGACGTCACCCGCGGCGAAGACGTTCGGGTCCGAGGTGCGCAGCGAGGCGTCGACGACGATGCCGTCCTCGACCTCGAGGCCGGCCGCCTCGGCCAGCTCGGTCGACGGCGTGATGCCGAGGCCGACGGCCACGGCGTCGGCCTCGAGCGACGACCCGTCGTCGAGCGCGACCTGCAGCCCGGCGTCGGAGGCCGAGCTGCCCTCGACGCGACGTCCCTTCGCCAGCGTGACGCCCGCCTCCTCGAAGGCCGCCTCGAAGCGCGTGGCGATCTCGGCCGGGAACACCGAGCCGCCGAGCACATCGTCGGGCGTGACCAGGGTCACGCGGGTGTCGTTCTGCACGAGCGCCGCGGCGAGCTCGGTGCCGATGTAGCTGCCGCCGACGACGACGGCCCGGCGGCCCTCTCCTGAGAGCTCGCGCAGCCGCCGGTAGTCGGCCGCGGTGCGGAAGTGCACGACGCGGTGGTCCTCGGGCAGGTCGAGCCGGGTCGGCGTGCCGCCGGTCGCCAGCAGGAGGCGCCCCCACGACACGGTCCGCCCGTCGTCGGTCGTGACGGTGCGGGCCTCGCGGTCGACGGCGGTGACCGAGGTGCGCAGGCGGATCTCGGCCCCCGACGCGTCGCGGGTGCCCAGGTCGTTGTCCGACTCGGTGTACTCGGGGTCGATCCAGAGCTTCTTCGAGAGCGCGGGGCGCGTGTAGGGCTCGTCGACGTCGTCGCTGAGGATCAGGACGGTCGCCTCAGGGGCCGTCTCGTGGATCGCCTTCGCCGCGGCGTCCGCGGTCATTCCCCCGCCCACGACGACGTGGTCGAAGGAGTCGGAACCGGTGCTGGTGCTGTCGCTCATGTGGTGCCTCCAGGTCGTGGGAAGGGCACCGCACCGGAGGTCGCGTAGGGGATCTCCGGGGCGGTGCCCAGTCGGTGGTGCCCGCAGGGGCGGGCGGCGGGTCGCTAGTTGGCGACGGCTCCGACGCGGTCCTGGCCCTCGGCCATGGCGTCCTCGTCGCGTCCGCGCGTGTCCGCCGACGCGGCGTCCTTCTCCGGGTGGCGGTTCTCGGCACCGGTCATCCAGGCGAGCTGCTCGAGGCGCTCGAGGATGCTGTGCAGCACGTCGGCCGTCGTCGGGTCCTCGTCGTCGACGTCGTCGTGCACCGTGCGCATGGTGTCGACGACGGCGTACATGCGGTCGACGATCAGGTCGACGACCGAGGTGGTCTCTACCGGGCCGGCGGGGAACTGCACGAGGCTGGTCTCGTTCGCGACCGTGTTCGAACGGCCGTCGGGCACGAGGTAGACGGCGCGCATGCGCTCGGCGACCTCGTCGCTGAACTCGCGGGCCGCGTCGACGATCTCGTCGAGCTGCAGGTGCAGGTCGCGGAAGTTGCTGCCGAGCAGGTTCCAGTGCGCCTGCTTGCCCTGGATGTGGAGCTCGATGAGGTCGACGAGGACCTTCTGCATGGACTCGCGCAGGGCGGGGGATCCTTGGAACACGGGGACTCCTTCAGTCGTGGGGGCGTGCGGCCGTCGAGCCGCTGCGTCGCACCGGTGAGGGTGCGTCGTGGACGGTAGTCCCGTCCCGCCCGGCGGCGGTCCAGCTTCCGGGGGACACCCAGGTGAGCAGGCGGGGATCGGCCCCCGCGCGCTGCAGCTCTCGACCTCGTCTCGAAACCGGTGGCGTGGTATCTTCTCGACGGCGACCGACCGGTCGCGTTCCGACGGGCACCGGCGCCCGTCCAGCTCTGAGGGGGGCACATGAGCGAGGGATCGCAGGGCTTCGAGTCCGTCGAGGTGACGCGGCTGCGCCGCGAGATCGAGAGCGCCTGGGGCGCGTTCGACGACATCGACCAGATGGCGTGGGACCACCGCGTCCTCGTCGTCCGCTACGTGATCGGAGCGCTGCCCGACGCGGCCAGCGCCGCAGCCCGTGCCGGCCATGCCGGCCTGGCCCTCCGCCTCCTCGACGACGCGGCCCAGTTCCCGCCGCCGTGGGCGTCGATCTGCACCGGCTGGGTGCGTGCGCTCGCCGCCTCGCGCGCTGCCGTCGAGTTCCGGGACGCCCCGGTCTGGGTCGACGACGAGCCCGCCGGGACCGCTGCCGGCTCGGCTCCGGCGCACAGCGTCGCCTGAGCACCTCGGCCTAGCGTCGGGGCCATGACCTCTGCACCGTCCCGGGGCCGCGGTCGCCGTCGCGTCGGCCTGGTCCGCTTCGCCGCGACCGTGGTGACCGACTACGCCTTCGTTTGGCGCGTGCACCTCGTGCCGCGGTCCGGCCGCGTCGTCCCCGCACGGTGGCGGCACGGCGACCGCGCCCCCGTGCTGCTGCTGCCGGGCGTCTACGAGACCTGGCGGCACCTCCGGGTCATCGGCGAGCGCCTGTCCGGCCTCGGGCACCCGGTCGTCGTCGTGCCCGGCATGCGCCACAACCGGCAGC
Source organism: Frigoribacterium sp. PhB107 (assembly GCF_003751515.1). Taxonomy (NCBI): domain Bacteria; kingdom Bacillati; phylum Actinomycetota; class Actinomycetes; order Micrococcales; family Microbacteriaceae; genus Frigoribacterium; species Frigoribacterium sp. PhB107. The sequence goes on from NZ_RJKU01000004.1 coordinate 44,582, forward strand.
CGATCCCGGCGACCGCGGAGGCGGCGCAGCGCGTCCTCGACGCGCACGACCTGCGCGGGGTCGTCGTCGTCGCCCACAGCAAGGGCGGCCTCGTCGGCAAGTCGATGATGGTCGGCACCGACGTCGACCGGCGCATCGAGCGGATGGTCGCGATCAACAGCCCGTTCTCGGGCACGCGCTGGTCGCGGGTGCTGCCGAACCCCGCGCTGCGGGCGTTCTCGCCCAGCGACGCCGCGCTGCTGCAGCTCGCCGAGCAGCTCGAGGCGAACGAGCGCATCGTCTCGATGGCCTCGGGCTTCGACGCGCACGTGACCGAGGGCAGCGAGCTGCCGGGAGCCGAGAACGTGACGTTCCCCGTCGACGGGCACTTCCGGCCGCTCGGGAACCCCGCGTGCGTCGACATGATCGTGGCCGCGGTCGAGGGGGAGGACCCCCACGCTGCCGTCGACGCCCTCAGCGCCGAGGGCTCAGCGCCCTGACCGTCTCCCGCGGTCGCTCGACGTGCGCGAAGTGCCCGCAGCCGACCAGCACCGTCGTCCGTGCCTCCGGCAGCAGGTCCCGCAGCCGCACGAGGTCGTCCGGCCGCGCGAACGCGTCCTCCGCCCCGGCGACGACCGCGACCGGGCAGGTGATCCGCGCCCACGTGCCGGTGTCGTAGCCCACGCCCGACTCGACGGCCGCGACGAAGGCCCGCGGCCGGATCTCGGCGACGAACGCCTCGAGCACCGACCGGGGCACCCGACGCACGTGCCGGAAGACGGGAGCGGACAGCGTGCGCAGCAGGCCGACCCTGGCGGCACCGGCGAGCAGGGGGCCGGAGGCGCGGGGCAGCACCCGGAACACCACCCGCAGCAGCACGAGGGCCGGCACCGTCCGCAGCCCGCGCCACGGCCGCGACGCGGCCTCGAGAGCGGAGAACGTCGTAGGGGAGACGAGCCCCAGCGACCGCACGCGACCGGGCGTCTGGGCGGCGACGTGCAGCGCGACCAGGGCGCCGAGCGAGTGGCCGACGAGGTCGAAGCGGTCGAGCCCGCAGGAGTCGGCCACGGCGTGGACGACCCGGGATGCCGCGTGCACGTCGAGGGCGACGGCGGGGGCCGGGCTGGCACCCCAGCCCGGCAGGTCGATCAGCACGAGCGGGCCGGCGAGAGCCGCCGGGGCGTCCGCGCCGGCCTCGCGCACGGCACGGCGGAGCGGCAGCCACGTCGTCCACGAGCCGGCCGCCCCGTGCAGCATCACCGTCGCGGAGGCGCGGGCCGCGTCGCCGGCAGCGCCCGCGTCGTCGAGGACGGCCGACCGGTGCAGCACGACCCGGCCGTCGGCGGTGTCGACGACGCCCTCGGCCAGGTCGCGCGCCTCCTCGGGGTCGAGCCCGAAGGGCGCGTAGGGGTCGCCGGGGGCCGCCCGCCGGTCGCCGGTCACTCGTCGATGATCTCTTCGCGCACCCGGCGGATGTCCTCGAGCAGCGAACCGATCAGCACCCAGTGCTCCGGGTCGGGCCGGAGCACCCGCACCGGCGCCGTCAGGGCGGGGGCCTCGGGCCAGGCGTCGTGGCTCGTGTCGGCGTCGCCGACGTCGAACGGCGGGCGCTCGCCGCCGAGCGGGGGCTGTCCGTGCAGCCGGCGCTCGTCCGGCGACGGCCCCGAGGAGGCGGGGGCCGAGCCGGCCTCGGCCTCCCGTCCCCGGAGCCGCAGGTCGTGTGCCGCCCGGTGCAGCTCCTCGGCGATCTGGCCCACGGCCGGGTCGTCCACGAGCTCGACGTCGTAGTTGTCGTGCACGGAGCGGGTCATTCCGACGGCGCGGTGCACGAGCGCCGTCAGCCGGACCAGCAGCGCCGCGTCCGCCTCGAGCACGGTCCGCTGCCGGCTCGCGCGCGGGTTGAGCATGAGGCTCTCCTCGCCCGCGGCGACGGCGGCGGCGGCCTTCGCCTGGAGGTCGCGCAGGCCTCGCGCCTGCACGAGCACGGCGCCGAGACGGTCGCGGTCGCTCGGCGTCGAGAGCACGGCGCCGAGCTCGTCCAGCACCGCCGCGAGGTCGCGGGTGAGGCGGCCGACCGCCAGGTGGGCGGGCGCGAGCAGCACCGGGGGGACCACGAGGGCGTTGATCGCCAGGGCGACCACGGCGCCGATGACGGTCTCGAGCACCCGGTCGAGCGCGTAGTCGGGGGTCTGCGCCCCGATCGCGAGCACGAGCATCGCCGAGATGGGCACCTGGTTCGCGCTGCTCGGGGTGAGGCGGAGCGCCCACGAGACGAGCAGGCTGACGACGACGATGCCGAGGACGATCCAGGTGGAGGCGCCGAACAGCTGACCTGCTGCGAACGCGATCAGCACGCCCGCGACCACGCCGACGCTCCGCTCGAGCCCGCGCACGAGCGATTGGTTGACGCTCGGCAGGACGACGAGCAGCGCGGCGATCGCGGCGAAGATCGGCAGGGGCTGCTGCAGCAGCGCGACCGACGCGAACCAGGCGACGACGACCGCGGCGGACGTCTTGGCGACCTGGAGCAGAGGGGTGCGCCGCGTCTGACGGATGCGCGAGACGAGGTGCACGCTCCCGAGGATACCGTCGCGCCCGCATCACGATCGGGTAACCGTGCCGCGCCGTCGGCCCGCGGTGGCGGCCTCCGACGGGTTTACTGAACGCGTGTGGCCGAACTCAGCAGAGGTGCTCCCCGCGGCCTTCGCCGGCTCGGGGCTCACCGTCGTCGCCTTCCGGCCCCACTCGGTCGAGCCCTCCGGGCACGGGTTCCTCTACGGCTACGAGGTCGACACGGTCGACGAGGCGGGCACCTCCGACACGGTCCTGACCTTCATCGACACGGACGTGTCGACCGCGGACGCGACGAGCGTCCTCACCACCGACCCGTCGACGGGGCAGCAGCTCGCCGTCTGGGCCTACCCGGCCGACCCGCTCCTCCCTGCACTCGCCGGCGTCACCTACCCCGACCGCGTCACCGAGTCGCTGGCCGCGCTCGGCATCGTGGTCACCTCGCCGACCCTCAGCGTCGCCGCGTACCGGCCGGGCAAGAGGGCGGTCATCCGGCTCGACTCGCCCGAGACGACCGTGTTCGTCAAGGTCGTCCGCCCCGACCGCGTCGCCCCGATCGTCGCCCAGCACGAGGCGTTCCGAGCGCAGGGCCTCCCGGTGCCCCGCGTGCTCGCGTCGCGGCCCGACGGGCTCCTCGTGCTCGAGCGAGTCCCCGGCGTGCCGGCGGGGCAGCGCGTCGCCGACCTCGCGGACGAGCCGCGCTTCGTGCGGCAGATCGTCGACCTCGGCCGGCTGGTCGCCGGCGTGCACATCACGAACCGGGCCCAGTCGGACGCCCTCGACCACGCGGACTGGCACCGCGGCACGCTGTCGACGGCCCTGCCGCAGCGTGCGCCCGAGATCCACGCCCTGTACGGCGAGATCGAGCGTCGGCGGTCGTCCTGGACGGGCGACGCCCTCGCCGTCATCCACGGCGACCTCCACCTCGAGCAGCTCTTCGTGGACCCGGAGCGGCCGTGGCACGTCACCGGCCTGCTCGACATCGACACCGCGGGGCTCGGCCACCCCGCCCGCGACGCCGCGGCCCTGGTCGCCCACCTCGTCGTCACGGGGCAGTGGCACCGCGGCAACGGCGACGAGTCCGAGGCTCGCGCGTGCGAGCGGCTCGCGGACGAGCTCTCGCGCACCTGGGCGCGCGCGGCGCCGGAGCTCGCCGACCGCCTCGCCCCGGCGGCCGCGGCCCAGCTGCTCGCCCACGCGGGGGGCCAGGCGACGCTCGGCACGGACACCGGGCGGCGCAAGGCGGAGCAGCTGCTCGGCGCCGCGGCCGGGGCCCTCGGCGGCTGGCCGGCCCCCGCCGCCCGCGACACGGCGGCGCCCGGTGGCGTCGCGGGCACGTGAGCGCGTAAAGTAGGGCGCAGCACCGTCCGTGTCGTCGTCCGACACGGTGGGTCCGACACGACCGGCGGCGGCTCGTCCGCCTCGCAGGTCCGTGTCGGCCAGGTCCGTGTCGGCCAGGTCTGCACGGGCCCGGTGACGTGTGGCCGGCACCGCGCCTCCTCCGCACCTCGCGTCTGAGGCTGGTTCCGTCCGTCCGTGCCTTCCCGCCGTCCGACCCGAAGTCGTCCGGTCGTGTCTCGTCTCGCCCCGGTGTCCGCACCGCGGCGGTCCGTCGCGTCGGGGCAGGCGAAGGCCGGGGCACACGAGAGCCGGCGCAGACGAGAGCCGGGGCCAGCCCCCGGGCCGGAGCGCCGCACCGCAGCACCACCCGTCGTCGCTCGACGACACAGCACCGTCGACCGTCGCGTCGACCACGAGGAGGAGCCTTGGCTCGACCAGGCCAGCGTCAGCAGGGCGGCACCCGCACCGCCCCCCAGAAGCACCGCCGCCGCGAGGTGGACAACGACGGGCTCATCCCCGTCCTCGCCCGGGCCGTGCGCGAGGTGGAGGCCGCCGCCCAGCGCGGGCAGGTGAAGCCCTCCAGCCGCACGAAGTTCCAGGTCATCGCGCTGCTGATGCGCGAGGAGCGCGCCCGCGTCAAGGTCGACAAGGCGATCAGCGACTCCGAGCGCGCCGAGCAGATGAAGCGCCTCGACGGCGTCGCCCAGATCCTCGCGAAGACCGCCGCCCGCGACACGTCGCTCATCGCCCTGCTCGGCGAGGACGCGGTCGTGTCCGAGAGCGCCAAGGCCCTCAAGCGCGACATGCAGATGTCCGCCGGCATGGAGCTCGCGCCCGAGGAGCAGGTCGTCGTGCGCGAGGCCGCGCCCGTCGCGCCCGTCTCCGAGCGCCAGGTCGTGCCGCAGTCGGTCGTCTCGCGTCAGCTCGCCAACCCCTTCCTGCCGCCGGACTTCTCGCTCGCCGAGGTCACCCGCGAGGTGCACCCGGTGCGCCTCGCCAACTGGGAGCTCTTCGGCCCGCTCTTCAAGTCGTTCGAGTACGGCGCCGGCGGCGGATCCGCGTGCATGCCGCTCCCCGAGCCGACGACCGTCGACGCCCCGGCCGGCGCGACTCTCATGCACCACCAGGCACAGCTCGTCGAGTCCGCCCGCCAGGGCCACCGCACCTACCTGCTCGCCGACGAGCCCGGCCTCGGCAAGACGGCCCAGTCGCTGCTCGCCGCGCAGGCGGCAGGCGCCTACCCGCTGCTCGTCGTCGTGCCCAACGTCGTCAAGACGAACTGGGCCCGCGAGGTCCAGCTCTGGACGCCGACCCGCACGGCCACGGTCATCCACGGCGACGGCGACACCCTCGACGCCTTCGCCGACGTGGTGATCGTCAACTACGAGGTGCTCGACCGCCACGTCGGCTGGCTGGGCGACCTCGGCTTCAAGGGCATGATCGTCGACGAGGCGCACTTCATCAAGAACAAGGAGTCGCAGCGGTCACGGCACGTGCTGCAGCTGTCGGAGCGCATCCGCTCGCGCACGGCGCACCCGCTGCTGATGGCGCTCACCGGCACGCCGCTGATCAACGACATCGAAGATTTCCGGGCGATCTGGGAGTTCCTCGGCTGGATCGGCGACAAGAAGCCCGCCGCCGAGCTCATGGAACAGCTCGAGGAGGCGGGCCTCACGCCGGCCGATCCCGGCTTCTTCTCGTCCGCCCGCGAGATCGTCATCGACCTCGGCATCGTCCGACGCCGCAAGGTCGACGTCGCCGCGGACATCCCGGCCCGCCGCATCGCCGACCTCCCCGTCGAGCTCGACGACGAGGCCGGTCGCTCCATCCGCGAGGCCGAGCGCGAGCTGGCCCGCCGTCTCGTCTCCCGGTACCGGTCCGCGCTCGCGGCCCGCACCTCCGGCGTCCGGGTCGAGGGGATCGACCACGACCTGGTGCGCCAGGTCGCCAAGTGGGAGCTCGAGGACACGACCACCGCGAAGAACGGCGAGAACGTCTTCAGCATGGTGCGCCGCATCGGCCAGGCCAAGGCCGGGCTCGCCGCGGACTACACCGCGCAGCTCGCCCGCAACGTCGGCAAGGTCGTCTTCTTCGCCAAGCACATCGACGTGATGGACGTCGCCGAGCAGACCTTCGCGAAGCGCGGCATCAAGTACTCGTCGATCCGCGGCGACCAGACGCCGGCCGTGCGCCAGCGCCAGATCGACGCGTTCGTGGACGACCCCGAGGTCGAGGTCGTCGTCTGCTCGCTCACGGCGGCCGGCGTCGGGCTCAACCTGCAGGTCGCGTCGAACGTCGTGCTCGCCGAGCTGTCGTGGACGGACGCCGAGCAGACGCAGGCCATCGACCGCGTGCACCGCATCGGCCAGGAAGAACCCGTCACCGCCTGGCGCGTCATCGCCGCCCAGACCATCGACACGAAGATCGCCGAGCTGATCGACAGCAAGGCGGGCCTCGCGGCGCGCGCCCTCGACGGCGACGACAGCGAGGTGGTCGACTCGACCGACATCCAGCTCAGCGCGCTCGTCGCCCTCCTCACGGAGGCCCTCGCCGAGTAGCTGCACCTCGCGCCGGACTGCCGTCTCGACACTGCACCGGCCGCCCCGGCGGGCGAGTTCGTCGGTCCCGGGCCGTCATGGCAGCCCGGCTGCGACGAACTCGCCCGCCGTCGAGGGACGCCTCCCAGGAGGCCGGAGTTGGGTCGGGTGACCACCACACGCACGCACCCGAAGGAGCACCCCATGCCCGAGATCCAGGGCTACGCCCACGTCGCCATCACCGTGTCCGACCTCGACGCGAGCCTCGCGTTCTACGAGTCGCTGCTCGGTGCTCCGCCCGTCGGGCAGATCGTGCTGGACGGGCTCGACCGTCGCCTCTTCTCGGTCGGCAACGGCCAGATCCTCGGCGTGACCGCCTACACCGAGGGCAAGGCGGTCCCCTTCGACCCGACCGTGCCCGGCCTCGACCACATCGGCTTCGCCGTGGCCGACCGCGACGCCGTCGTCGCCTGGCAGGAGCACGCCGCGTCGGTCGGCATCGAGTCCGACCTCGAGGACCCCGACTTCGGCACCACCCTGATGGTCAAGGACCCCGACGGCAACCAGATCGAGTTCTTCGCGGCCGCACCGCAGAGCTGACGCGACTCGGCGCACGAGAACGCCCCGCGCCTCCTGAGGGAGGGACGGGGCGTTCTCGCGTCGCAGGCGCCGGTGCGCCTGGTGGCTGTCAGAGCCCGAGCTTCGCCTTCACGTCGGCGAGCGACGGGTTCGTCGCGGTCGAGCCGTCGGGGAAGATCACGGTCGGCACCGTCTGGTTGCCGCCGTTGACGCTCTCGACGATCTCGGCGGTGCCCGCGACCTCTTCGATGTTGACCTCGGTGAAGCCGATGCCCTGCTTGCCGAGCTGCTGCTTCAGGCGGGCGCAGTAGCCGCACCACGACGTGCTGAACATCGTGATGGAGCCGGCTTCGGGGACGTAGGAGGTGGCGGTGTCGGTCATGGGCACAGGCTATGCCCGGTCGGCGGTGAGGGACGGGGGAGTTGGCTGGGAGGAACGACACGAGGAGGACACACCGTGGCAGACACCGTCGCCGACCAGATCATCGCCCAGCTCGTCGCCGCCGGGGTCCGGCGCATCTACGGGATCGTCGGCGACAGCCTGAACCCGATCGTCGACGCGGTCCGCCGCACCGGAGGTTCGGCGAAGGGCGGCATCGACTGGATCCACGTGCGCAACGAGGAGGCGGCGGCCTTCATGGCGTCCGGCGACGCGCAGATGAGCGGCGAGCTCGCCGTCTGCGCCGGCTCCTGCGGCCCCGGCAACCTGCACCTGATCAACGGCCTCTACGACGCCCACCGCAGCCGTGCGAAGGTGCTCGCGATCGCGAGCCACATCCCCAGCGCGATGATCGGCACCGACTACTTCCAGGAGACGCACCCCGACCGGCTCTTCGTCGAGTGCTCGGGCTACTCCGAGATGATCTCGACGGCCGTCCAGTCGCCGTCGGTCGTCGCCTCCGCCATCCGGCACGCGGTGGCCGGGCACGGCGTCAGCGTCGTGACGCTGCCCGGCGACATCGCGGAGCTCGAGGCGCAGGGCGCCACGCCGCCCCACCTCACGACCCGCGCCCCCGAGCTCGTCCCCGCGCAGGAGGACGTGCAGGCCCTCGCCGACGCGATCAACGCGGCCGGCACCGTCGCCTTCTTCGTCGGCGAGGGAGGCCGCGGCGCCCACGACGAGATCATCGAGCTGGCCGGCGTCGTCGGGGCGCCGATCGGCCACAGCCTGCGCGGCAAGGACGTCATCCAGCACGACAACCCCTACGACGTCGGCATGACGGGCCTGCTCGGCTACGGGGCCGCGCACGCGGGCATCCACGACGCCGACCTGCTCGTGCTGCTCGGCACCGACTTCCCCTACCCGCAGTTCCTGCCCGACGGCGACCAGGTGACGGTCGCCCAGGTCGACGTCGAGGCCGCCGTGATCGGTCGTCGCGCGACGGTGCACGTGCCGGTTCACGGTGCCGTGCTGCCCACCCTGCGCATGCTGAAGCCGCTGGTGAAGCCCAAGAAGAGCCGTCGGTTCCTCGACAAGACGCTCAAGAAGCACGAGAAGCTGATGGGCAGCGTCGTGGGCGCGTACACGAAGAGGGCCGAGAAGCTCGTCCCGATCCACCCCGAGTACGCGGCGTCGATCCTCGACGAGATCGCCGCCGACGACGCGATCTTCACGGCCGACACGGGAATGGCGAACGTGTGGGCGGCCCGGTACATCACGCCGACGGCCGATCGTCGCGTCTTCGGCTCGTACCTGCACGGCTCGATGGCGAACGCCCTGCCGCACGCGCTCGGAGCCCAGCTCGCGTTCCCCGGCCGCCAGGTCGTCTCGATGTCGGGCGACGGCGGGCTCTCGATGCTGATGGGCGAGCTGATCACGGCGAAGATGTACGAGATCCCCGTGAAGATCGTCGTCTTCAACAACTCGACCCTCGGCCTGGTCAAGCTCGAGATGCTCGTCGACGGCTACCCGGACTTCGGCGTCGACGTGCCCTACGTCGACTACGCCGCGGTCGCGCGGTCGATCGGCATCCACGCGGTGCACGTCGACCAGCCGGGCGACCTCCGCGACGGCTTCGAGGCCGTGTTCGAGCACGACGGACCGGCGCTGATCGACATCGCGACCGACCCGCAGGCGCTCTCGCTGCCTCCCGCGATCACGGGGGCCCAGGTGAAGGGCTTCTCGCTGGCGATGTCGAAGATCGTCATGAACGGAGGCGCGGGCGAGGTCGTGTCGATGGCGCGCTCGAACCTGCGCAACGTGCCGCGGCCCTAGGGCCCGGCACGGCAGCACGAAGGAGGCGCGGCACTGGTCCCGAGGGCCGGCGCCGCGCCTCCTCCGCTCCGTCACCACTGCGCGTGGCCCGAAGGCAGAGGCGGCGGTGCGGGCCTCAGCCCGCGCGGCGACCCGACCGCGCGACGAGTCGAGCGACCGCAGCGAGCGGGATGCCGATCCAGTCCGGCCGGTTCCGCTTCTCGTAGATGGCCTCGTACACGGCCTTGTCGATCTCGAACGCGTCGAGCAGGGCGCGCTGGGCGCGCACGTCGACCCCCGAGGAGGCGATGTACCCGTCGACGAAGGCGACCCGCGAGTCGTGCGCCCAGGCTGCCGCGTCGACCGGGGGAGACTGCTGCGCGAGCGACCCGGCGACGTAGTCGAACGAGCGGAGCATGCCGGCGATGTCCCGCAGCACGAGGTCGGCACGCGAGCGCTCGGGCATCGGCCGGAGAGGCTCGCCCTCGAAGTCGAGCAGGGTCCAGCCGCGGCTGGGCGACTGGAGGGCCTGCCCGAGGTGCAGGTCGCCGTGGATCCGCTGGAGGCGCGGCCACGTCAGGGACTCGGCCGCGTCGTAGACCGCGAGGACCGCCTCCTCGTGCTCGGCGATCTCGGGCACCTCGCGCGCCGCGATCGAGATGCGGCGCCGCATGCTCGTGAGGGCCTCGGCGACGGCCGAGGCGTCGGCGTCGACCGTGCCGAGCTGCTCGGCGAGGGTGGCGTGCACCTCGGCGACGGCGGTCCCGAGCTCGCGGGCGGAGGCGGTGAAGTCCTGGCCGGCGGAGGCGGCGTCGAGTGCGACGCGCCAGGCGTCCTCGGCTCCGGCGAGGAACTCCTGCGAGAAGGCGAGGTGGCCGCGCGCCTCGCCGTGGTCGCGGCCGGGGTCGGGCCAGGTGGCGTGCAGCGACCCGAACGTCGTCGGCACCCTGGTCGAGCCGCCCTCGGTCAGCGCGGCCTGGGTCGTGACGTCGGGGTTGTCGCCGTGGTGCAGCACCCGGAACACCTTCGCGATGGCGTGCTCGACGGGCCCGCCCTCGAGGTCGTAGATGATCGACGTGTTCGACTGCTCGCCCTTCAGCACGCGCGACCTCCGCACCCGCCCGGCCTCGACCAGCGGCGTGCCGTCGACGACGACGTCGGACCCCTCCACGTGGGCACGGCTCGACATCAGCTCGAAGAGGTGACGCGCGTACGCGGGGTCGTGCGGGGCGTCGTAGAGGTAGAGGTCGTCGGCCGAGCCGATGAAGGCCGCGTCGCCGCCGGGCAGCGGGGTGCGGCGCGCGACCACGGGCACCTGGTACAGCACGGGCAGCTCGGGCGCCTCGTCGATCACGAGCAGCGTCATCGCGAGGACGCCGTCGAGGTCGGCCTCGAACGACCCGATCACCCGGATCGCGGGCGTGCTGCCCTTCGTGGCGTACCAGCGCTGTCGCGCCATCCATCCGGCAAGGGTCGGCGCGACGTCGCTCATGCCCCGACCCTACGCCCGCGGGCAGGTGCGGAGACCGGCGAGTCCGGAGGCTGGCGGGTCCGGACCCGCCGGGCTCGGGGCGAAGGCGGTCCGGAGGCCGGTGCGTTAGAACGGTCTCCATGAGCACCAACGAGCAGACCGAGATCGAGCGCAAGTACGACGTCGACGAGGAGGCGGTCGTCCCGGACCTCGCCCGCGTCTCGAGCGTCGCGGACCCCGCAGGAGGCGCCGGCTCCGTCCTCGAGGTCGCCCGCGTCGAGCGCTCCGCCCCCGCGCACCTCCGTGCCGTCTACCACGACACGGAGGACCACCTCCTGCTGGGCTCTCGCATCACGCTCCGCCGACGGACGGGAGGCCACGACGAGGGCTGGCACCTCAAGCTCCCTCCCGCGGCCGCCGGCTCGGCCTCGAGTGGTGAGGACTCGAGTGGTCAGGAGATGTCCTCCGAGACCTCTCAGGGGACAGGAACCGACCACTCGACGGCCGCATCAGCCTCCGACGGCAGCACCCGGGGGCGGCGCGAGGTGCACGCGCCCCTCGGCTCGGAGGACGAGGGAGTCCCCGCCGAGCTGCTCGCCCGGGTCGAGGAGCAGCTCGGCGGCCGGACGGTCGCGCCCGTGATCGTGCTCGAGACGACGCGCACGGCGACGACGCTCCGCGACCGGGAGGGCGCGCCCCTGGCCGAGCTCGCCGACGACGTCGTCACGGCGACCGTGTCGGGCCGCGAGGGGGCCGAGCCCGTCGTCCGTCGCTGGCGCGAGTGGGAGGCGGAGCTCGCCCCCGGCGTCGACGGCCCGTCGGGAGACGCCCTGCTCGACGCGATCGAGACGCGCCTGCTCGCCGCCGGCGCCGTCCCCTCGACGTCGCGCTCGAAGCTCGCCCGGGGCCTCGGCGCCGAGCCCGCCTGAGCCCGCGCCCTCGAGGTCAGGCGACGGACGTCAGGGGGAGGGGACGCCGCGGGAGGCGAGCAGCGCCTCGATCTTGCGCACGGTCGCGTCGTTCCGCGCCGTGACCGGCGCGGCGAGCGACCGCCACCACGCGGCGGGCACGCGACTGGCGAGCACGCCGTCGGGCAGCCACTGGTAGACCGCCTCGCCCGTCACGACCATCAGCTCGGGGGCGAGGTCGGACGCAGGAGGCGCCTCCTCGACAACGGGACGCCCCGCCTGGGCGAACGCGACCGACAGCAGCTTCGCCTCACGTGACCCGTCGCGCAGCGGGTTCGCCGCCGCGATCCGCGCGAACGCGTCGCCGCCGAGCACGACGAGCTCGGCGTCGACGCCCGTGCGCTGGCGGACGGCTGCCCGCAGGGCGTCGGCGTCCTCGGCCCCGAGCGGACGATCGGCCGAGAACACGAGGTTGCCGCTGTTCAGCAGCGTGGCGGCGCGCTGGTGTCCGAGGTCCTCCGCGGCCGCGCGCAGCTCGACCATCGGCACGCGCTTCGCCGTCCCGACGTTGATCCCGCGCAGCAGCGCGACGTGGTCGAGCCCGACCTGGTCGAGCGCGGCCGTGTCCTGCGCGAGGTGCCCCACGTCGGCCTAGGCGCGGCCGAGCACGTCGAGCAGCCACGCGAGCTCGAAGGCCCGCTCGCGCCACGACTCGTAGCGTCCGCTGACGCCGCCGTGGCCGGCCGACATCTCGGTCTTGAGCAGCACGGGAGCGCCGACGTCGCGCAGCCGCGCCGCCCACTTCGCGGGCTCGACGTAGAGCACGCGGGTGTCGTTGAGCGACGTCACCGCGAGGATGCGCGGGTACGTCGCCCCCTCACGCACGTTCTCGTACGGCGAGTAGCTCGCCATGTACTCGTAGACCTCGGGGTCGTGCAGGGGGTCGCCCCACTCGTCCCACTCGATCACGGTGAGGGGCAGCGACGGGTCGAGGATGCTCGTCAGGGCGTCGACGAACGGCACGGCCGCGACGATCCCGGCGAACCGCTCCGGTGCGATGTTCGCGACGGCGCCCATCAGCAGGCCGCCCGCGCTGCCGCCCTCGGCCACGAGGAGCTCAGGGCTGGTGCGTCCCTCAGCGATCAGGTGGTCGGCGACGTCGACGAAGTCGGTGAAGGTGTTCTTCTTCGACAGGGTCTTGCCCTGCTCGTACCAGGCGCGGCCCATCTCGCCGCCGCCGCGCACGTGCGCGACCGCGAAGACCACGCCGCGGTCGAGCATCGAGAGGCGGGCGACGCTGAAGCCCGGGTCGATGCTGTGCTCGTACGAGCCGTAGCCGTAGAGGTGCAGGGGAGCCGGCTCGCCGACGCGGACGGCGTCGCGCCGCCAGACGAGCGAGATCGGGATGCGGGTGCCGTCGGCAGCCGTCGCCCACTCGCGGGCCTGCTGGTAGTCGGCGGAGTCGTAGTCGCCGAGCACGACCTGGCGCTTGAGCACACGGCGCTCGCCGTTGCGCACGTCGAGGTCGACGACGGTCGAGGGCGTCGTGAACGACGTGTGGACGAACCGCACGGTCGGCTGGGCGAACTCGGGGCCGCCCGACGCCCCTGCCGAGAACAGCGGCTCGTCGAACTCGACCTCGACCGGCTCGCCGATGCCGTCGGGGCCCAGGGGGACGACCGAGAAGCGCGGCAGCGCCTCGCGGCGGTACTCGACGACGAGGTGCCCGGCGAAGGCGTCGACCGACTCGAGCCGGACGGAGGCGCTGTGCGGCACGACGACCTGGCGGTCGGTCGTCGAGGTCGGGTCGTCGGCCGGCACGTCGACCAGCTCGAAGTTCTCGGCACCGTCGTTGTGGACGACCAGGAGGCGGTCGCTGCCCGCGATCACGGCGTGCTCCACCTCGTACTCGACGCCCTCCCGGCGGGGCCAGACGACCCGGAACTCGCCGGTCGGGTGGGTCGCGTCCAGCAGCCAGGTCTCGCTGGTGATCTTCGAGCCCATCTCGATCAGCAGGTACTGGCGGCTGCGGGTGAGGCCGACGCCGATCCAGAAGCGCTCGTCGGGCTCGGTCATCACGACGACGTCGTCGCCCGTCGTGCCGACACGGTGCCGCCAGATGGTGTCGGGCCGCCACGCCTCGTCGACGGTGGGGTAGAAGATCCACTCGCCGGTCGCGTCGAACACGGCGCCGGGAGCGGTGTCCTCGACGCGGTCGTCGAGGTCGCGGCCGGTCTCGAGGTCGCGGACGCGCAGCAGGTAGCGCTCGTCGCCCGTCGTGTCGACGGCCCAGGCCAGGCGGGTGCCGTCGGCCGAGACGTCGAAGCTGCCGAGCGAGAAGAAGTCGTGCCCCTCGGCCTCGACGTTGCCGTCGAGCAGCACCTGCTCGCCCTCGGCGGCGCGGTCGGCGGCGATCGCCGGGGGAGTCCAGTCGTCCGGCCCGGAGATCGGGGCGCGGCAGTGGATGCCGTACTGCTTCCCCTCCGCCGTGCGCGAGTAGTACCACCACGAGCCCTCGCGGACGGGGACGCCGAGGTCGGTCTCCTGCACGCGGTTCTTGATCTCCTCGAAGATCGTCTCGCGCAGGGCGGCCAGGTGGTCGGTCTGCTCGGCCGTGTACGCGTTCTCGGCCTCGAGGTGGGCGATCACCTCGGGGTCCTCCTTGTCGCGCAGCCACTCGTAGGCGTCGACGACGTCGTGGCCGTGGTGGCTGCGGACGACGGGCTTCTGCGGGGCGCGGGGAGGGGTGAGGGAGGCCATCCCGCCAGCCTAGCCAGGCTGCCGCGTCGTGCTCCGGCTCGCGCCTCAGACCCCGCGGTCGGACCCCGTGAGGCCGTCCTGCTCGGGGACGTCGGGGTACTCGTCGGACGCGACGTGGCTCTCGGCGGGGCCGGGGGCCGCCTCCTGTCGACGGATCTCGGCCGCCTCCTCCGGGGTGCCGGCCTTCTCGGCGCCGCCGGCGGTGCGCACGCCCGGCAGCGTGGCGAGGCCGTCCAGGTCGTCGTCGGGCACGCCTGCGGGGTCGGGCAGGTCGGCGGGGTCGGGCAGGTCGGCAGGGGCTGGCTGGTCGGCGTGCGCGTCGCTTGTCATGCGGGCGACGGTACCCGCGCCTCCCGGCCGCAGTCCGTCGTCCGCCAGCAGGGTCGTCGGGGCCCGCAGCCCCGCGACGGTCGGGGCGAGGTGCGCCTCGCCCGGCTCGAGGTCGGCGATGGCCCGGCGCGGGTCGCGGAGGCGTCGGACGCTCTCGTTGAGCCGCGCGTGCAGCTGCATGAGGTGCAGGCGGTACAGGTCGGGAGCGTCCTCGCTGTCGTCGAGGAACGTGTTGCACGCCAGCGTCATCTCGTTGAGCACGGGCAACGCGGTCGAGCGCGGACGCGTGCGCCGACGTGCCGCGCGGATCACGCCCCGTAGCGCGCCGATCGACCGCCGTGCGTGCTGCCAGCCGGGGTCGCGGGTCGCGGCGTCGGGGCTGCGCGTGGCGGAGATGCGCCGGAGCACCCGCCGGAAGTGGATCTCGGTCACGAGCTCGTTGAGGGCCGAGGCCTCGGCCCGACGCGACTCGAGCAGCCGCACGAGCAGGTTCGAGGCGAAGGCCGCCCCGGCGCCGAGGAACGCGCCGAGCGTCACGGTGAGGACGTCGCTCCAGATCATGCGGCCACGCTAGCCGCGACCCCCGACAGCGCGACGCCGAGAACGAGACGTCGCGAGGTCGCCGCCCCAGACGCGGTCAGCCCCTCAGCGCGACGCCGCGTCGATGCGCCCCATCAACGACCAGACGGCGCGCGACAGCTCCGGGTGCCACAGCGCGACCCCGCGGAGGAACCGCAGCTCGTCCTCGGCCCCGAGACCGCCCGCGACGGGCACGCCCTCGACGCCCCGGGCGTCGGCGCGGATGCCGATCACGACCTGCTCGTCGACGGTCGGCAGCGACGGCACGACGTCCCACGGGTCCTCGCCTCCGCGGCAGCGCAGCTCGATCAGGGCGGCCAGCTCGTCGTGCGCCTCGGCCCGCAGCACCTCGAGGCTGCGGCCGGCGCCGCGGAACTCCGGCACGCCGCCGCGGGGTGCGTCGGGCGTCTCGGGCATGACGACGACCCTACGCGGGGCGTCCCTGGACGCCTCCTCGGTGCCCGTCGCGCGGCTCCCGCGTCCCGGTGCCGCGGTCCTGCTCGGCGCCGGGCCGCCGGTCGCTACCCTGGGCGGCATGCCCTACCGCGTCTGCGTCACGTACCTGCTCCGCGAGCGCGACGGGGTCGCCCAGGTGCTGCTCGGCCGCAAGAAGACCGGCCTCGGCGTCGGCTACCACGTGGGCCTCGGCGGCAAGCTCGAGCCGGGTGAGACGGCCGTCGAGGCGGCGGTCCGCGAGGTCGCCGAGGAGGCGGGCGTGACGGTCGACCCTGCCGACCTCGACCCCCGGGGCGAGCTGCTCTACCTCTTCCCCCACCGCGAGTCGTGGAGCCAGCGGTCGTCCGTGTTCGTGACGACCCGCTGGCAGGGCGAGCCGGCCGAGAGCGACGAGCTCGTGCCCGCCTGGCACGACGTGGCCGACCTGCCCCTCGACGAGATGTGGGACGACGCCCGGCAGTGGCTGTCCGGCGTGCTCGTCGGGGGACACGTGGCCCACGAGTTCACCTTCGGCGACGACCTCGCGACGGTGGTCTCCGACCGGCCGCTGCCCACATCCTGAGGCCCCGTCCGGTCCGCAGAACGGAGGACTCCGGCGCGTTCTGCCCCCTCTCGGGTGCCCCCGCAAGAGGGGGACGCACGCTCCGGGCGCGATCCCTACAGTCGATGGAGACGAGTCATTCGGGTGACAGATCAACACGATCAGGAGAGAGTGCGACATGAGCGGACACCAGGCGGTCACCATCCGTGCGACACGCACGACGGGTGGCACGCGACGGTGGGCCGAGTTGTCCCTGACGACACCGCGATGGGTGGTGGCCCTCGGGTGGGCCGTCGCCGTTGCCGCGATCGTCGTGGGCGCCGTGCTGGGGAGCACGGGACTCGCACTCTCCCTGATCGGCACCGCCGCGGTGCTCACGCGCTTCGCGGTCGTCGCCGTCCGCTTCGCGCACTCGGACCGGGCCGCCGAACAAGCCCTGCTCGCCAGGCGCGGAGCGGCCGCGGTCGCTGCCGGGAGCCGCTGACCAGGCGATCGACGGCCGACCGCGACACGGGCCCGTGTGCACTGCACACGGGCCCGTCGTCGTCTGCAGGGACCTAGCGGCCGTCGGCGTCGTCCCGCCGCGGCACCACGCGCACCGGCCGCGTGTCGAGCCCCGTGTCCTCGAGCCCGCCCGGAGCCCCGAGGAACATGTCGCCGTGCACGTCGCCGTCGACGTCCGAGCCGTCGTCCGCGCCCGCCTCGTACCGCCTCCGCTCGTCCTCGGGCACCGTGTCGATGCTGCCCGTGTCGGTCGCGACGAGCCCGTGCCGCGCGAGCACGTCGTCGCGCTCGCTGATGAGGAAGTCGCGGTTCGCGGCCTGGGCGTCGGCGAACATGGTCGTCCGGCCCGTGACGATGCGGCGGATGCGCCGCCGCTCCCACCACGCCTTGCCGACGATCATCAGGACGACGCCGGCGACGGCGTAGCTGACGAGCATAGTCAGGCCGCGGCCGTAGCCGGGGCCGACGTCGTAGAGCACGCGCTTGAGCATCTCGGTGATGCCGCTGCCGACCACGACGGCGTTCAGCCAGGCGAAGGGCTGCGGCATGAACCACGAGGGGTAGGCGCCGCCCGATGCGGGCATCGACAGGAAGACGAACACGATCATCGCGGGCAGGGCCACGAAGCGCCCCGCGAAGTAGCTGATCCCGTTCACCGTGAGGCCGATGGCCGTGATCCAGGCCCAGCCGAGCAGCACCAGCTCGCCCCAGTGCCCCTGCACCGCGCCGATCACCGGCCCGGCGAGGGTGTTCGTGATGAGCGAGATCAGCAGCGCGCCGACGACGATCACCGACACCCGGGTGCGGTGCCGCAGCGGCGCGCCCATCAGGCCGATGAACATCGCGACCATGTAGCCGCCGATGCACCAGGCGAGCATGAGGTAGAGCGACACCGTGCCGTACTCGTCGTAGGCGGGCAGGGGCGCGAGGTCCTGGACGACGGGTGTCGCGCCTCCTGCCTGGAGCACCGGCGTGATCATCGCGGGGATGAGCGCCGACGCCTGGTACTGGTGCGCGCTCGCCTTGTAGATGGTCGAGCCGGCCGGGTCCCAGGCGACGGCAGCGTGACCGGTGCGGACGGCCTCGCGCGCCTCCTCGACGGTGGTCTCGCCGCGGACGACGAAGACGCCGGGGTCCGCCTCGTCGAGCGCCTGCTGCAGCTCCGACGACGACCCGACGACCGCGATCGGCACGTCGTGGGGGTGCGGGGCGTGGAACGCGGCGATGTAGCAGAGGCAGAAGCCGACGATGAAGAACAGCGGCAGCCAGAGCTGCAGTCCGATCAGCTGCAGCGACGGGTGCAGGGTCGAGTACCAGCGGCGGAAGCGCCCCGGATCGGGCTTCGTCGACGTCACGCGTCCTCCTTCTCGCTCGCCGTCACGATACGCCCGGCCCTCACGACCGTGTGCTCGACATCGCGTTGGTGTCCATGGCGAGCTCCTCCGCGTCGATGCCGAGCAGCACGTGGCGCATGACCTCCTCGTCGAGGGCGCCCGCGTCGCGCTCGCGCAGAACCACCTCGCGCCGCTTGTCGAGCAGCTCGCGCCGGATCTTGCTGATCGCCCGCGGCACCTCGCGTCGGCGGTCGCGCTCGGCGCCCGTGACGGTGCGGTCGGAGGCGTCCTCGACGGCGCCGCGCTGGAGGGCGTCGTTCTGTCGCACGAGCCTGGCCGTGGCCGCCTGGATCGCCCGCTCGGTCAGCTCGGGGCCGTACTGCGCCGTCCACGCCGCCCGTCGCGCCTCGACGTGCTCGAGGGTCTCGGCGGTGCTCGTCGCGAAGAGCGCGAGCTCGGCGGCGAGGTCGCGGTCGCGCTGGCCGGTGTCCTGCACGCCGAGCCGGCGGATGACGGCAGGCAGCGTCAGCCCCTGCAGCAGCAGCGTGCCGACGGTCACGACGAACGCGATCAGGAACATGGTGTCGCGCGCGGGCACGGGCACCCCGCTCTCGGTCACGGCCGGGATCGACACGACGGCGGCGAGGGTCACCACCCCGCGCATGCCCGTCCACGAGATGACGGTCAGCTGGCGCCAGTCGAGCCGAGGCTGCGGGTGGTACCGCACGCGCCGCAACGCCGGCACCCGGCGCATGCCCCGCAGGAGGCGCGACAACAGCAGGTAACGCAGCACGCGGGCCGCGTAGTAGCTGGCGAAGACGAACGCGGGCCGGACGAGCACCACCACCGCGAGGACGACGAAGGCGACCCCGACGCTCTGGCCGAGTCCTCGGTCGCTCGCGGCCACCTCCTGGACGACCGTGCGCAGCTGCAGCCCGATCAGGGCGAAGACGAAGCCCTCGAGCAGCACGTCGGCGGCGGCCCAGAACGGGCGCTCCTGCAGGCGGGTCGCGTAGCCGGTGCGGGGCGAGTTGAAGCCCACGAAGAGGCCGGCCGCGACCACGGCGAGCACGCCCGAGCCGCTCAGCTCCTCGGCCGTGATGTACGCGATGAACGGCAGCAGCAGCCCGATCACGTTCTCGATGACGGGGTCGTCGATGCGCATCCGCACGCGGTGCGCGACGAAGCCGAGCACGAGGCCGACCGCGACGCCCACGCCGATCGCGAGGCCGAAGATGCCGAGGTCCTCCCACAGCGTCAAGGAGGCGCCCCCCACGATCGCGAGGAACACCTTCACCAGCGTCAGCGACGCCGCGTCGTTGATCAGGCTCTCGCCCGAGAGCACGGTCATCACCTTGCGGGGCAGGCCGAGCTTGCGACCGATCGCGGCGGCCGAGACTGCGTCGGGCGGGGCGACGACGGCTCCGACGAGCACGGCGGCCGGCCACGTCATGTCGGGGATCAGCACGTAGGCGACCCCGCCCACGACGAACGCGGTGACGACGACCGCGCCGATGCCGAGCCGCTGGATCTGCACGCGGCTCTCACGGAAGTTCAGCAGCGACACGTCGAGCGACGCCGAGTAGAGCAGCGGCGGCAGCACGACCGTGAGGATGACCTCGCTGTCGATCTGGATGTCGGGCACCCCGGGCAGGAACGACACGGCGAGCGCCACGGCGACCGTGAGCAGCGGGGCCGGCAGGCCCTTCCAGCGAGCGAAGCCGGTGACGAGGAGGGAGCCCGAGAGGATGATCAGCACTTCGGCGAGTTCCATGCGGCGCGAGTCCCCGTTCCGTCGGTGCAGATGTGCAGTGTGTGAAGTCGTTCACCAGTCTCTCAGGCGGCACCTCGGAGAACTCCGGATGAACGACGGTCGTCGGGTGGGCGACCGGTGCGTGACGGGCCCGCGACCGGCGCGCCGCCGGTGTCTGCCGCCTCCGCCTCCTGCTCGTAGAGTCGGGTCGTGACCACGGCCCGCGACGACGACCCCCTGCTGCGCGAGACCGTCGGCGGCCTCGTCCGCGGGGTGCGCGAGCGGGGCGTGCTCGCCTGGCGCGGCATCCCGTACGCGGCGGCTCCCACCGGCGCTCGCCGCTTCCGGGCCCCGGCCCCGGCCTCTCCCTGGTCGGGCGTCCGCGACGCCGCGGAGTTCGGCCCGGCGGCCCCGCAGGACAGGGGGCAGTTCGTCGGCGTCGACCGCCGCACCCCGCTCGACGAGGACTGCCTCACCGTCAACGTCGTCGCGCCCCGCGACTCCCGGCCGGGCGACCGCCTCCCGGTGCTCGTCTACGTCCACGGAGGCGCGTACAGCGTCGGCTCGTCGCGCGAGTACCCGAGACAGGGCGAGACGCTGGTGCGCGACTCCGGGCTCGTCTACGTCAGCATCAACTACCGGCTGGGCGCGCTCGGCTGGCTCGACCTCTCGCACTGGTCGACTCCCGAGCGCCCGGTCGAGTCGAACCTGGGGCTGCGCGACCAGGTCGCGGCGCTCGAGTGGGTCCGCGCCAACGTCGCGGCGTTCGGGGGAGACCCCGGCGCGGTCACCCTCTCGGGCGAGAGCTCGGGCGGCAACGCGGTGACGACGCTCATGACGGTGCCGTCGGCACGCGGCCTCTTCGCCCGGGCCATCGCGCAGAGCTCGCCGACGAACGCGGTCTACCTGCCCGAGGTGACCCGGCCCTGGGCGGCCGAGTTCCTCGAGCTGCTGAGCCACCAGGTCGGCGACGACGACCTCGAGTCGACGTCGCTCGACGACGCGGCGCAGATGCTCGAGGAGGCGCCGGTCGCCTCGATCGTGCGGGCGGCGGCCGAGCTGCAGCTCCGCACCCCGGACGAGGAGCCGGGCACGATCTGCTTCTGCCCGGTGATCGACGGCGACGTGCTGCCGGAACGGCCCCTCGACGCCTTCAAGGCCGGCCGGGCCCACCCCGTGCCCCTGATCATCGGGACGAACGACCGCGAGGGCTCGGTCTTCACGGGGCGGCGGGACATCCTCGCGACGACCAAGCCACGCATCCGCGCGATCTTCGCCGCCACCGCCAAGCCGTCCCGCAAGGCGATCAAGAAGCTCTACCCCGGGCTGCCCGACCGCCCGGCGGCGCTCGACTTCGGCGGGGACTACGCGTTCTGGTTCCCGTCGGTGAAGGTCGCCGAGCGCCATGCGCGCCACCAGCGGGTGCGCTTCTACCGCTTCGACGCCGCGCCGCGCATCCTCCGCGTCGCCGGGGTCGACGCGTTCCACGGGCTCGAGCTCTGGGCGCTCTACGACCGGATGCGCACGCCGTTCGGCTGGGCGATGAGCCTGCTCGGCGGTCGACGCGCGTTCCTCCGCACGGCCTCCCGCATGCGCGCACGCTGGGTCGAGTTCGTCCTCACCGGGGCGGTCGCCGACTGGCCGACCTACGAGCCCGAGCGCCGCCGCACGCTCGTCATCGACGACGTCGACCGGGTCGAGGAGGACCCGCGGGGCGACCGGCGTCGGGCCTGGCAGGAGTTCGTGCCGCACGTCTGAGCGGAGCCGGACGGAGCCGGTCGGAGCCGCGTGCTGAGAGCGCGGAGCGGGTGTGCCGGACTCCGCGCGCGTCGTCCTCGGACACCTGCCGTCCACCTCCTCGTCGCGGGCCGTGCACCTCCGAGTTGACCGCCGTTCACCGGGGTGCGAGTGTTGCCCGGTGGATCTCACGCTCATCGTCGTCCTGGTCATCGTCCTGGCCCTCTTCTTCGACTTCACCAACGGGTTCCACGACACGGCCAACGCCATGGCGACCCCGATCGCGACGGGGGCGATGAAGCCCAAGGTCGCGGTGACGGTGGCCGCCGTGCTCAACCTCGTCGGCGCCTTCCTCAGCACCGAGGTCGCGAAGACGGTCTCCGGCGGCATCATCCGCGAGGGCGACGGCGGGGTGCAGATCTCGCCCGAGATGATCTTCGCCGGGCTGATCGGCGCGGTCGTCTGGAACATGTTCACCTGGCTGCGCGGCCTGCCGTCGAGCTCGTCTCACGCGCTCTTCGGCGGCCTGATCGGCGCGGCCGTCGTCGGTGCCGGCCTCAGCTCGGTCGACTTCTCGGTCGTGCTCTCGAAGGTCGTGCTGCCCGCGCTGCTGGCTCCGCTGATCGCAGGGCTCGTCGGGTACACGGCCACCCGGCTCGCCTACCGGATCACGCGTCGCCGCGACGACAAGAGCGAGCGGGGCGGCTTCCGCTACGGCCAGATCTTCACGTCGTCGCTGGTCGCGCTCGCGCACGGCACGAACGACGCCCAGAAGACGATGGGCGTCATCACCCTGACGCTGATCGCGTCGGGCGCCCTCGGAGCAGGCTCGGGCCCGCCCCTCTGGGTCGTCGTGGTCTGCGCGTTCGCGATCGCGCTCGGCACGTACACGGGCGGCTGGCGGATCATCCAGACCATGGGAGGCGGCCTCACCGAGGTCAAGCCGACCCAGGGCTTCTCCGCCGAGGCGTCGACCACGGCCACCGTGCTGGCGTCCAGCCACCTCGGCTTCGCGCTCTCGACGACGCAGGTCGCGAGCGGCTCGATCATCGGCGCGGGGCTCGGACGTCGCGGCGCCAAGATCCAGTGGAGCACCGCCGGCAAGATCGTCGCCGCCTGGTTCATCACCCTGCCCGCGAGCGCTGCGGTCGGCGCCGTCGCGGCGTTCATCGCCTCGGCGGGCATCGTCGGACTCGTCGTCGACGCCGTCGTCGGGGTCGCGGTCATCGCGGGGATCTTCCTGCTGTCGCGTCGCCGCCCGCACGACCAGTCGGCGGCCATGGAGGTCGACGTGGCGGCGACGAGCGTCCTGTCCCGCCGCCGTGCTCGCCGCGCCGAGAAGAAGGGCCGCGTCGACACGCCCGCCGGGGGAGTGGAGGCGCCGTTCGTCCGGCTGGACGACCCGCCCGTCGCGACGACGACCGCCGACCGCGGCGACCGAGCCGACCGCACCGACCGCACCGACGACGGGACGACCCGATGAACATCGACTGGTCCGCCTTCGTCACCGTCGCCCTGGTGTCGCTGTTCTCCGCCGCCGCCTTGGTGACGGTCTACTCGCTGGGCCTCCGCCTCCTCACGGTCGACGACCGGAGCGTCGTCCGCACGGTCGCCGGCTACGCGTGCTTCGTGCTCTGCGGCCTCGGCGTCCTCTACGGCATCTACCTGATCGTCCCGGCGCTGCACCGCTGACGATCGGCGGCCGGTCAGCGCGTGCGGACCGGCCCGGTGGGCAGTGCCGCGTCTTCGTACACGGGCTCACGTCGCGGGATCGCCACGGCGAGCAGCACGCTGAGCAGCGCCACGGCCCCGCCGAGCACGAACGTCAGTCGGAAGCCGGCCTCGGTCGGCACCGATCCACCGGCGAACGGCATCGAGTTGGCGGTGAGCAGCAGCCCGACCACGGCCGACGCGCTGGTCGTGCCGAGCGAGCGCATCAGGGTGTTCAGGCCGTTGGCCGCGGCCGTCTCGGTGGCGGGCACGGCGTGCATGATCAGCGTCGGCATGGCCGCGTAGGCGAGCCCGATCCCGAAGCCGATCAGCACCGACACGAGCACGATCTGCCAGACCTGGTCGAACGCGACCGCGGCGACCGCGTAGCTGACGACGATGATCGACCCGCCGACGACGAGGCAGATGCGCGCGCCGAAGCGGGCGGTGGCCCGTGCGGCGACCGGAGCCATCAGCATCATCACGACGCCCGAGGGCGCGAGGCAGAGCGACGCGACCATGATGCTCTGGCCGAGGCCCACGCCGGTCTCGGCCGGCAGCTCGAGCAGCTGCGGCAGCGACACGTTGCTGCCGAAGAGCGCGAAGCCGAGCGCGACCGACGCGAGGTTCGTCAGCAGCACGGCAGGGCGGACGGCGACCCGCAGGTCGACGAGCGGACTGCTGACCCGCAGCTGGTAGAAGCCCCACAGCACGAGCACGGCCAGGCCGGTCAGGCCGGAGGCGAGGGTCGAGCCGCTGAGCCAGCCCCAGTCGTTGCCCTTCGAGACCGCGAGCAGCACGCCCGTGAGCCCGATCGCGAGGCCGATCGCTCCGGGGAGGTCGAAGCGGCCCTCGGTGCGGAGCGTGCTGGCGGGCACGAGCCAGGCCACGAGGGCGAAGACGACGACGCCGAGCAGGGCGGCGGTCCAGAAGAGCACGTGCCAGTCGAAGGTGACCGAGATCCAGGCGCTGAGCGGCAGGCCGACCGCGCCGCCGAAGCCGAGGGTGGCGCTGACGAGGGCGACGGCTCCGCCGAGGCGCTCGGCGGGCAACGTGTCGCGGAGGATGCTGATCGCGAGCGGGATGATGCCGAGCGCGGTGCCCTGCAGCGCACGACCGATGATCAGCGGAACGAGCTCGGACGTGGAGGCGGCGACGATCGACCCGACGATCATCACGACGACCAGGGCGAGCACGATCCGGCGCTTGCCCATGAGGTCGCCGAGGCGTCCGGCGATCGGGGTGACGACGGCGCCGGCGAGCAGGGTCGCGGTGATGATCCAGGTCGTGTCGGCGGGGTCGGCGTCGAGCAGCTCGGGGAACGACGGCACGATCGGGATCACGAGCATCTGCATCAGGGCCGCGACGAGGCCCGAGAAGGCCAGCACCGCGGTGACGACGCGCGGGTCGGGTGTCCGGGTCAGGCGCCGCCGCTCGGCCGGGGTGAGCGACGAGGCGCCTCCGGGAGCAGGGTCGCCCTCGGGGGCGTCGGGGCGGGCGTCGTCGTGCGTCGTGGTGGTCATGCGTCTTCTCGGCTGGCGGCCCGGGGGCGGCGGTCGGGTGGGGCGGCACGCGGCGCTACGGTCCTGCGCGGCGAGGATGTGGCGCTGCGGTCCTGCGCGGCGAGGATGTGGCGCTGCGGTGATGCTCTGTCGCCGCTGTGCTCCTCGAGCAGGCGGCGACGCATCGGTGCAGAGGCTGCAACTCGGGCGGCGTCGAGAAGCTTCCCACGGTTCGCGACGCTGGTCGACACCTGTCGACGATGTGCGCTCGGCCCGGCCCGCGCCTCCTCGGCTCGGTAGGCTCGGCAGCGGCCGACCGTCACGGCTCACGAGGTCGTGGCGGCGAACGACGACGACGACGGAGGCACGACACCGTGACGACCGACAGCACCCGCACCGACGACCAGCACGGTGCCGGCACCGACGACCTCGACGGGCGTCCCGGCGAGCGACCCGCCGATCAGACCGGCGAGCTGCCAGCCGCGCGCGGGCGGCGCTCCGCCGGACCGAGCACGCGGACCGAGACCGACTCCCTCGGCAGCCGCGAGGTCCCCGCCGATGCCTACTGGGGCATCCACACGGCGCGGGCGCTCGAGAACTTCCCGATCAGCCAGCGGCCGATCTCGGTTTACCCCGACCTCGTGATCGCGCTCGCGCTCGTCAAGCAGGCCGCCGCCCGCGCGAACGTCGAGATCGGCGTGCTCGAGCGGCACAAGGCCGACGCCATCGAGCAGGCCTGCGTCGAGATCCGCGGCGGAGCGCTGCACGACGAGTTCGCCGTCGGGGTGATCCAAGGAGGCGCGGGCACGAGCACGAACATGAACAGCAACGAGGTGATCGCGAACCGGGCCCTCGAGCTGATGGGCCACGCCAAGGGCGACTACGCGCACCTGCACCCGATCGACGACGTCAACCGCAGCCAGAGCACGAACGACACGTACCCGACCTCGGTGAAGATCGCGATGGTCCTGACGCTCCGCCGCCTCCTCGACGAGCTCGACCTGCTCGCCACGGCCTTCGCGACCAAGGGGGCCGAGTTCCACGACGTGCTCAAGGTCGGCCGCACCCAGCTGCAGGACGCCGTCCCGATGACGCTCGGCCAGGAGTTCGTCGGCTTCGCGCACACCCTCGGCGAGGACGTGCAGCGCCTCCGCGACGTCGTCCCGCTGCTCGGCGAGATCAACCTCGGCGCCACGGCGATCGGCACCGGCATCACGGCCGACCCGCAGTACGCGGACGCCGTGCGCCGGCACCTCAGCGAGCTGTCGGGCATGGAGCTCGTCACCGCCCCCGACCTGATCGAGGCGACGAGCGACACCGGCGTCTTCATGACCCTGAGCGGGGCGCTCAAGCGCAGCGCGATCAAGCTGTCGAAGATCTGCAACGACCTGCGCCTGCTGTCGTCGGGCCCGCAGGCCGGCATCGGCGAGATCACGCTGCCGCCGCGCCAGGCCGGCTCGTCGATCATGCCGGGCAAGGTGAACCCCGTGATCCCCGAGGTCGTGAACCAGGTCGCGTTCTCCGTCGCCGGTGCCGACGTGACGGTGACGATGGCGGCGGAGGCGGGGCAGCTGCAGCTCAACGCGTTCGAGCCCGTCATCACGCACTCGGTGATGCAGAGCCTGCAGTGGATGACCTACGCCTGCCGCACCCTGCGGGTGAACTGCGTCGACGGCATCGAGGCGAACCGTGCCCGGCTCACGCAGCAGGTCGAGACGAACGTCGGCAGCGTCACGGCTCTCACGCCGTACATCGGCTACTCGGCCGCCGCCGCGATCGCCCACACCGCGCTCACGACGAACGCGCCCATCGCCCGGCTCGTCGTCGCGGCCGGCCTGATGAGCGAGGCGCAGGTGCAGAAGGTGCTGTCGCCCGCACGCCTGTCCGGCCTCGAGGCCGTGACGAGCGCCATCCCGATCATCGACGTCGACGACCCGGCGGCTGCCGTGGCCCGCGCCGCGAACGCGACCGGGGTGCGCAACCCGGGCGACGAGACCGCGGGCTGACGAGCGGTCCGCAGGAGGCGAGGTTCCGGTCCGGCCTGCACCGCGCCTCCCCGGCACCGGCCGGGAACCCCTGGGCGCCGTCCGGCGGGCACGATACGGTCTCGGGATGACCGAGCGTTCACGAGACGGCCGCCTGATCGTGCGGATGTTCCCCGATCACGCGGGCACGGTGCTCTGGTCCGGCGGTGCGGTCGACCTCGACGATGCCCGCCTGTCGCCGGGACTCCAGGACGATCTCCGAGCATGGGACGCGTTCCACCGGTCGCGCCTCGATCCGGACGTCCCGTCGCACGCGCCTGAGGACGAGCACGAGTTCGCCGTCACCGGCGGTGCCCTGGCCGGGCGGGTCGCCGACGAGCTCGGGCGCGGCGTGGAGGTGCACCTGATGGTCGAGGGGCGCCAGGTCTTCAGGTCTGCGGAGCCGCCGACCAACCCCAGGGCGGCGAAGGCCCTGCACGTGCGAGCAGAGCGGCAGGCCGAGGAGGCTCGAGCCTTCACGGAGAGACTGGGTGGTGGCCGCTGGTACGCCTACAGCCCTGCCTCGGGTGATCGTTTCTCGCCGGACCGCCCCGCTGCGGGCGGGACGTCCGACAGCGTCCGTCCTGAGCGATCGTGACGTCGTCGGCCGAGCACGGCGGGTGCTGACGGAGCGGCGGACCGCTGCGGCGCGCGGGGGCCGGCGGTCACCCCTCGGCAGACGGCAGCCGGAGTGCCGGGGTGCGGTCGATCCCGTCCTTCCGGGGGGAGGCGAAGAGCCGCAGGTCGGAGTGGTCGCCACGGCAGATCGCAGCGGCCATCCGGTGGGCGCGTGCGGCGTTCCGCACGGGGGACCAGGGGTCGGCGTCCGGCTGCACCGCGGTGATGTCGGACGCCAGCCGATCGTGGTGCGCGGCCGCGTCCTCGAGGTCGCCGTCGCAGTCGCGGGTGATGATCGCCGCCAGTCTCAGCTGGGCCTCGAGCGTCTCGACCCCCACGTCGGTCGGCTCGTTCGTCCGGAGGATCCGGACGAGCTCGCTCAGCGCGGTGGTCCGAGCCCAGGCTGTGTGGCGAGAGGACTCGTCGACCGGGTACCTGCTCATGAGGTGCTCGATGCGTCGTCCGAGGTGATCCGTCATGCGGTCATCCTCTCAGCGCACGACGGTCACGACCTCCTCGTGTCGACGTCGGCGGTCGCGGTCTGGGGGCCGACGGGCCCCCGTGTTCCCGAGCCTCGGCCAGCGGCGTGCGAGGATCGGCCCATGACCGACGTGCTCCTCGATCGCATCACCAGCCTGGTCGAGCGCTACCCCGTCGACGAGACGTCGGTGCTCACGGCGTGGGCTCGCATCCGCGTTCTCAGTCTGCTGGTCGGTGATCTCTCCGCAGAGAGCCGCGACGACGAGGCGGTCGCGGTGCTGCAGTCCCAGCTCGGCCTCGCTGCGAGCATCACCCTGTCGTCCGGCGGGAGCCTCGAGGTCGCCGCGGGACACCACGACCGTCTGGCAGCGGACCTCGCGGCGGTCCGCACGGAGAAGGGCCGGCGGTCACCGCTCGCCAGCGCCGCGCGCGCCCACAGGATGGCCGCCGCCGTCTGTCGAGGTGACCATGCTGACCTCCGGCTCTTCGCGTCAGCTCGCCCTGACGGTCGCGACTACACCGGCGCGCTCCGTCTGCCGGCCTGAGGAGCGGCCGCTCCTTCACCTGCCCGCGTCCGCTTCCCGCACGGGTCGTGGGCTGGTCAGTCGGGCCGCCGATCGAGCGCCTGCCTCGGACGCTGTTCGTCCGCCAGCACCGCGAAGACCAGGGTGTCCGTCCACTCGCCCTTGCTCCAGAAGTCCTGCCGGTGGTGCGCCTCCTGGCGTATGCCCACCCGGACGGCGAGGCGTTCGGACGCCGCGTTGCGGGCGTCCAGCTGCGCCGTGACGCGGTGGACGTCGTCCTGTCCGAACGCGAGCCGCAGACCGGCCGCGACCGCCTCGGTCGCGTAGCCGCCGCCTCCGTGCGCAGGGTCGAGCGTCCAGCCGATCTCGACGGTGCGCCGCTCCTGCTCCGTGCGCCACAGCGACACCGTGCCGATGAGGAGGCCCTCCCGCTCGACCACGAGGGCGAGCGCCCCGACGGGCTCGGCCAGGTCGGTCCGGGGCAGGCGTCGCTCGAGCTGTGCCTCGCCGTCCTCGAGGGTCCACGGGTCCTGCAGGAGGTACCTCGCGACGTCCGGCCGGGAGTGGATCGCGACGAGCCGGGCCAGATCGCTCGAGCGATGGAGGCGCAGCGTCAGTCGAGGCGTCGTCGCCACCGTGTCCGAGTCCATGGCCTCGATCTTCCCGCATCCGCGGCACCTGGTCGCCAGGGGCGGGAGGCCTCGTGTCGTCGTCGCGACGAGGGCTGAGAGCTGCTCTGCCTATCCTCGGAGGATGACGGAGCACGACGACCTGATCGAGATCGCCAGGACCAGCATCAACCCGCATCGCGTGGGCGGTCGCCTCTTCGGTGACGTCGCGTCGGCGCTCGAGACGACCACCGGCGCGATCCACGTGGGCGTCTGCATCGACACCGGCTCGGGGACGGGCTTCTGCGCCGAGCACGCGGCGGTCGCCTCCATGGTCACGAGCGGCGAGTACGCGATCGCCCGCATCGTGGCCGTCTGGCGGGACGACGACGAGCGCCTGACCGTGCTGCCTCCCTGCGGCCGGTGCCGCGAGTTCATCCGGCAGATCGACCCGTCCAACATCGACGCAACGATCGTCCTCGGTCAGGGCAGGACGGCACCGCTGCGCACCCTGCTCCCGGAGTGGGCGTGGCCCGAGCCGGAGCCTCCTCGTCGCCGGGACACCCCGTAGTGGACGATGCACCCCGTGACGACGGGGGTGCATCGCCCACTACGGGGTGCAACGCCTGCGGCGGCTACGGCGTGGAAGGCTCGGGGGAGCGGGCGGCGTCGACCTCGGGGGCGCGGGCTGAGTCATACTCCTCGGGCGAGCGCGCTGCGTCGACCTCGGGCGTCCGCTCCGGCTCGCGGCTGCCGTCGCCGTCCAGGTCGAGCTCGAGCGCGGCCGAGTGGGCGTGGTCGCGGTCGGTGATGTGCAGCCGCTCGCCCCGCACGTGCAGGTGACGCAGCTCGTCGGCGTCGAGCACGCCCCCGTTCTCACGCAGGGCCCGCTCGCGGAGCGCGCGTCCGACCCGGACGTCCCACGCGCCGTTCCGGGCGAGGATGTGGTTGCGGGCCGTGTCGCGCATCGGCAGGGGGATGACCTCCTCGGCCTTCACCCCGCGGCGCAGCTGGCGCATCCGCAGCACCTCGCTGTCGAGCTCGCCGCCGATGACGAGCACGAAGTTGCTGATGTACGAGTAGAGCAGCACCACCACGACGCCGCCGAGCCAGCCGTAGAAGCGGTCGTAGTTCGAGACGGTCGACACGTAGAGGGCGAAGCCGAGGGTGCAGACCGCCCAGATGACGAGCGCGAACATGGCGCCGTAGGACACCCACCGCAGCCGGGGCGGCCGCACGTTCGGCGTGAAGTAGTAGAGCATCGCGACGGCGAACACCGCGAGGGCGGCGATGACGGGCCACTTGAGCACGTTGTAGAGGGTGAACCAGGGCTCGCCGAAGCCCGCGGCCTCGCCGATGCCGACGAAGAGCGTCGGAGTGACGAGCAGCAGGGCCGCGATCACGGCGAACGACACCATCAGCACGAAGGTGACGATCATCATGTGCCCGCGGAACTTCCAGATGCGCCGCCCCTCCTCGACCTCGTAGGCCGTGTTCATCGCCCGGCCGAAGGCGGTCGTGTACGACGACAGCGACCACAGCGTCAGCCACAGGCCGATGCCGAAGGCGACGCCCGGGTTCGAGAGGCTGAGCATCTGCTCGAGCGGTCGCCGCAGGGTGTCGATCGCGTCGGCGCTCAGGACGAAGCGGGCGACCTCGAGGATGTCGTTGACGGCCGCCTCGCCGTCCTGGAAGAGCGCGACGCCCGACACGAGGGCGAGCGCGGTCGGCAGGATCGCCAGGGTCGAGAAGAACGTCAGGGAGGCGGCGGCGTCGATCGTGCGGTGCCTCAGGAAGTCGTGCCACACCCGCATGACGACGTACCGGGTCGGCGACGGGTTCTCCGGGAGGGACCGCGTCGCAGGCATTCCCTGAGGGTACAGCGGGGGAGGGGCCGGAGCGCGTGCCGTGCGCGCCGCGGCCAGCGCCCGGCCAGTGCCCGGCCGTCGTCGCGGCCGGCGCCTCCTCGGCACCCGGCCACCGCCTCCTGCGGGCCCGTAGGGTCGGGGGCATGACGTGGGACGACTCCGGACAGCAGCACCAGATCGCCGGGCAGCCCGCGCGGGCGCCCGAGCCCGTCTGGTGGCCGGCGCAGCCGGTCTTCGCGCAGCCCGCGCCCCGGCGTCGCCCGGTCGCGAGCGGTGTCGCCCTCGCGGTCGGCTTCACGGTGATCGGGGTCTTCGTCCTCGCCCTGGTCGTCTACTTCCTCATCTTCCTGTCGCCCGGCGTGATCCTCGCCGCGAGCCTGCTCGCCTTCGTGCCGCTCGCCATCGTCATGGTGGGCATCTGGCTCGTCGACCGCTGGGAGCCGGAGCCCCGCGTCGCGCTCTTGTTCGCGTTCCTCTGGGGCGCGGCCGTCTCGGTCGGCACCGCCCTCATCGTCGACCTCGTCGTCGGGTCGGTGCAGGGCCTCGTCGGCATCGGGGCGCGAGGAGGCGCAGAGGTCTTCGGCGCGGTCGTCCAGGCCCCGATCGTCGAGGAGGTCGCCAAGGGGTTCGGCGTGCTGCTGGTGCTGTGGATCTTCCGGCGGCACTTCGACGGCCCCGTCGACGGCGTGGTCTACGCCGCGACCGTGGCCGCGGGGTTCGCCTTCGTCGAGAACATCCAGTACTTCGCGCTGCAGGTCGTCGACGACCTGACGCTCGGCAGCGACGGCCTGGTGTTCGTCTTCGTCGTCCGGGCGCTGATGTCGCCGTTCGCCCACGTCATGTACACGGCGTGCACCGGCATCGCGCTCGGCTGGGCGGCTCGACGCACCGGCCGGCTCGGCGCGATCGGCTGGTTCGCCCTCGGCGTCGTGCCCGCCGCCGCCCTGCACGCCCTCTGGAACGGCGCGCTCGTCGTCGTCGGCGACGGCTTCTTCGTCTACTACCTGCTCGTGCAGGTGCCGATCTTCGTCGCGATGGTGCTGCTGGTCGTCTTCCTGCGCCGCAACGAGCGCCGCGTCACCCACGCACGGCTCGCCGAGTACGCCGCGGTGGGCTGGTTCAGCGCCGACGAGGTCGCGATGCTGTCGACGGGCGCCGGCCGCCGTCGAGCACGCCGCTGGGCGGCCGCGAACGGGACGGGGCCTGCCATGCGGCGCTTCGTCTCGGACGCCACGCGCCTCGCCTTCACCCGGCAGCGGCTCGTCAAGGGCAAGCGCGGACACGACGAGGGCGCACGCCGCGACGAGGCCGACCTGCTGGCGGCGCTCGCCGCGAGCAGGTCCGCGCTGCAGGCGCCGCCCGCGGCCTTCGTCGGGTGGCCGCAGCAGCCCGCGCTGGCCTGGCAGCAGCAGCAGCAGCAGCAGCCGCAGCCGCAGCCCGAACAGGTCTGGCCGCAGCAGCCCGCGCAGCGGCAGGTGCCGCAGCAGCCTGTCCAGCAGCACCACTGGCAGGACGGCCCGCCCACGCACGATCCCTGGGGTCGCCCCCTCCCGCCTCCCGGCTGGTGAGGCCGACGGCCGCCGCGCCGCCTCCGTCGCTACGGCGTCGGGTGGAGCGCGTCGTACGTCCTGAACGACGGCGTGAGCCGTGCCACGACGGCGATGAGCACGATGATCAGCGCCCCGCCGAGCAACGGCGGCCACGCCACGCCCGCGGCGGCGACCAGGCCGACGAACAGGTCGCCGACACGCGGCCCGCCGGTCACGACCACGATGAACACGCCCTGGAGGCGCCCCCGCATGTGGTCGGGAGCCGCGGTCTGCAGGATGGTCGAGCGGAAGATCGAGCTGACGTTGTCGGCGGCCCCGGCCCCCGCGAGGGCGAGCGCGGCAGCGCCCAGCGCGACCAGGTCGGCCTGTCCCAGCCCCTCCGTCAGCCCGCCGTCGCCGCGCGGCGAGGTGAGCGCCAGCACGATCCCGAACGCGGCGATGCAGATCCCGTAGACGGTGATCGCGCGGTCCACCGCTCGGCCCTGCAGGCGCACGTGGCCGAGCCGCCCCGAGAAGACGCTGCTCAGGAGGGCGCCCACCGCGTAGGAGGCGGTGAGGACGCCGACCGTCACCGCACCTCCTCCGATCACCACCGCCCCGACCACGGGGTAGAGCACCCGCGGCTGCCCGAAGGTCATCGCGATGATGTCGACGACGAAGGTCGTGCGCACCGTCGGCGCCCGCCGCAGGAACCGCATCCCCTCGACCAGGGACGCCAGCCCCGGACGCTGGGCGTTCCCCTCGGGGCGGATCGGCGGCAGCGTCACGATCCCGAGGAACGCGAACGAGAAGAGCACCACGTCGACCGTGTAGGTGGGGGCGAAGCCGATGCCCGCGACGAGGACCCCCGCGAGCGCCGGCCCGACGGTGAGCATCAGCCCCGTGCCGATGCCGCCGAGCGCGGCGGCGGCGGGCAGCAGCGAGGCCGGCAGGAGGCGCGGCACGATCGAGGCGCGCGACGTCGCGATCATCGTCCCGGCCACCGCGTTGACGCAGGTCAGCACGTAGAGCAGCCCGACCTCGTGCAGGCCGAGCCAGGCGTGCAGGGCGATGGCGGCGGTCGACAGCCAGGCGAAGACGGCGGCGACGAGGGCGACCTTGCGCCGGTCGAACGCGTCGGCGAGCATGCCGCCCCAGAGGCCCGCGACGATCATCGGCACGAGCGAGACGACGCCGACCAGCGCGACGGCGAAGGTCGAGCGGGTGATGTCGTAGACCTCGAGCCCGACGGCGACGAGGGTGAGCTGCGTCCCGATGCCGCTGACGGTGTTGCCGACGAAGAGGCGCGCGAAGGCCGGGCTCTGCCGCAGCGGCGTGACGTCGACGAGCACCGGACGGCGGGACGGGGCAGGGGCGGGAGTCGGAGTGGTCAAGGCTCCATCATGCGCGATGCGCACCGTTCGGGGTCGACGTCCCGCCTCCTCCCGACGACACGAGGAGGCGGTGGTTGGATGGAGCCATGACTCACGACCCCAGCACCAAGCCCGAGATCGACGCCCCCACCGCTCCTGCTCCCGCCGAGCTCGAGATCACCGACATCACGGTCGGCGACGGCGACGAGGCCCAGTCCGGCTCGACCGTCAACGTCCACTACCTCGGTGTCGAGTTCGACTCCGGCGAGGAGTTCGACGCGTCGTGGAGCCGCGGCGAGCCCATCAACTTCCCCCTCGCGGCCCTCGTCCGCGGCTGGCAGGAGGGCATCCCCGGGATGAAGGTCGGCGGCCGCCGCCAGCTCGTCGTCCCGCCCCACCTCGCCTACGGTCCCGTCGGCGGCGGGCACCCGCTCTCCGGCAAGACCCTGATCTTCGTCATCGACCTCCTCGGCGTCAGCTGATGACGGCCCCCTCGATCGGCCTCGCCGACGGCCGGACCATCCCGGCCCTCGGCCTCGGCACGTACGGGATGGACGGCGACGAGGGCGCGGGCCAGGTCGCCACGGCGATCGAGTCCGGCTACCGCCTCCTCGACACGGCCCTCAACTACGGCAACGAGGCGGCGGTCGGCGAGGCCGTCCGCCGTGTCGACGTGCCGCGGGACGAGCTCGTCGTGACGTCGAAGCTGCCGGGCCGGCACCACGGCTACGAGGAGACGCTGGCGAGCTTCGAGGAGACGCGCGGGAACCTCGGCCTCGACTTCGTCGACCTCTACCTGATCCACTGGCCGCTGCCGCGGGTCGACAAGTACGTCGACTCGTTCCGCGCGTTCGTCAAGCTGCAGGAGGACGGCCTCGTCGGCAGCGTCGGCGTCTCGAACTTCACCGAGGAGCACCTGCAGCGCGTCGCCGACGAGACCGGCGTCGTGCCCGTGGTGAACCAGATCGAGCTGCACCCGTACTTCCCCCAGGCGGGGATGCGCGCGGTGCACGAGCGCATGGGCATCGTCACCGAGAGCTGGAGCCCGCTCGCCAAGCAGAGCGAGCTGCTGCAGGAGGCGGTGGTCACCGAGATCGCCCGAGCCCACGGCAAGACGCCCACCCAGGTCGTCCTGCGCTGGCACGTCCAGCTCGGCGCCGTGCCCGTGCCCAAGTCGGCCGACCCCGGCCGTCAGCGCGAGAACCTCGACGTCTTCGACTTCGAGCTGTCCGACGACGAGGTGGCGCGCATCAGCGGCCTCGAGCGCGGCCGGCTCTGGGACGGCGACCCCGAGACGCACGAGGAGTTCTAGCTCCGCCTGCGGTCTCGACCCGCTCGGCTCGACACGCCCGCGTCCTCCTCGGAGGGCGCGGGCGTCGTCGCGGGTGGGGCGGAGGCGCGCCCGGGCACAGGTAGACTGGCGTGCCGTCTTTTCCCGAGGGGTGGAGCAAACCTGGTGTCATCTGAGCTCGAGCGCGAACGCGCCTACGTGGCCACGCTGTACGCGCGTCTGGACGAGTTGAAGGCCGACGCCCGCGTGCGGCTGGAGAGCACCCGGCGAGAAGCCGTGGGCGGCAACCACCAGAGCCGCAGCGAGCGGGACGCGTTCGCGAAGCTCTACGAGGACACGATCACCCAGCTCGGCGCCGTCGACGAGCGGCTCGCGTTCGGCCGTCTCGAGCTCGAGCGGCCCGACGAGACCGGCAGCGCCCTCCGCTACATCGGCCGGGTCGGCCTGCGCGACCGGCAGCACCACCCGATCCTGCTCGACTGGCGGGTGCCCGGCGCGAGCGCCTTCTACCAGGCGACCGCGGCGACGCCGATGGGCGTCCGGGCCCGCCGTCACCTCACGCTCGCCGGCCGCGCCGTCACCCGCCTCGAGGACGAGGTCTTCGACCCCGACCTGCTCGACCGCGACGACGTGCAGCTGCAGGGCGAGGGCGCGCTGATGGCTGCCCTCACGGCCCAGCGGACCGGCCGCATGACCGACATCGTCGCCACGATCCAGGCCGAGCAAGACCGGATCATCCGGTCCGAGCTCGACGGGGTCCTCGTCGTCCAGGGCGGGCCCGGCACGGGCAAGACCGCGGTCGCCCTGCACCGCGCCGCCTACCTGCTCTACTCGCACCGCGACCGCCTGCGCGGCTCGGGCGTGCTCATCGTCGGCCCGTCGCGGTCGTTCCTGCGGTACATCGAGCAGGTCCTCCCGTCGCTCGGCGAGAGCGGCGTCGTGCTGTCGAGCCTCGGCGGGCTCTACCCCGACCTCGAGACCCAGGTCGACGACGCCCCGGACGTCGCGGCGCTCAAGGGCTCGGCCGAGATGGCCGAGCTGATCAAGCGGGCAGTGCGCTCGCGGCAGGTCCGGCCGACGCAGGCGACCACGATCGACATCAACGGCGAGCGGCTCGTCGTGCAGCCCGAGCTGATCGGCGACGCCATGCGGCGCGCACAAGAGCGGGGCAAGCAGCACAACCTCGGCCGGGTCACCTTCAACAAGGCGGCGCTCTCGGCGCTGACGCGCCTGCTCGTGTCGCAGATGCGCGAACACGGCACGACCGTCGACGAGTCGGACGAGGCGGTGCTCCGTGAGGACATCCGCCAGTCGCACGACGTGCGGGTGCTGCTCAACACCGCGTGGATGCCGCTGTCGGCCGAGAAGCTCGTCGAGGACATGTTCGCGCGCCCGAACTGGCTCGCGACCATCACCCAGCGCTGGACGCCGGCGCAGCGGGCCCTGCTCCAGCGTCCCCGCGGCTCGCAGTTCACGATCTCCGACGTGCCGCTGCTCGACGAGGCGGCCGAGCTGCTCGGCGAGTTCCAGGCCGGGGTCGACCCCGACAAGCTGGCCCGCAAGCAGCAGCGCAAGCGCGACATCGAGAACGCCGAGCGCGCCATCGAGAACATGGGCGTCGAGGGCATGGTGTCGGCCGAGCAGATCGCCGGCGGCTTCGCCGAGCGCGCCGCGTCGATGACCACGTCCGAGCGCGCCGCGGGCGACCGCACCTGGGCCTTCGGGCACGTCGTGGTCGACGAGGCGCAAGAGCTCTCGCCCATGCAGTGGCGGCTGCTGTCCCGCCGCTGCCCGCTGCGCTCGTTCACCGTCGTCGGCGACATCGCCCAGGCGTCCAGCCCGGCCGCCGCCTCCTCGTGGGACAGGGCGCTCCAGGCCCTGCTCGGCCGTCGTCGCGGTTCGAGCGTCGCCGGCACCACGGCGCCCTGGCGCCTCGAAGAACTCACGGTCAACTACCGCACGCCGAGCCAGATCGTCGAGCACGCCGAACGCCTGGCCGTCGAGAACGGGCTGACCATCACGGCGAGCCGGTCGGTCCGGTCGAGCGAGTGGCCGGTGCGCGAGATCGCGGTGCCTGGCCTCGCCGCCGCGGGCGACAGCCGGGGAGGCGCGGCGCACGACGCCCTCGTCGCCGCGGCCGTCGAGGCGGTCGCCGCCGACCGCGGCATCGACTCCGAGGGCACGCTCGCGGTCATCGCGCCGCAGCACCTCGTGGCCGACCTCGTCTCAGGGCTCGACCCGCTGTTCCCCGGGCAGGTAGCGCCGGGCACGGCGTCGCTGACCCGGCCGATCTCGGTGCTCAGCCCCGCGACGTCCAAGGGCCTGGAGTTCGACAGCGTCGTGCTCGTCGATCCCGAGGGCATCCGCACCGGCGCTGCCCGCGGCGCGGCGAGCCTCTACGTCGCGATGACCCGGCCCACGCAGCGCCTCACGGTCGTCGGCTAGCGCCGGCGGCCCGGGCCGCCGCCTCGACCCGGTCGTGATGGGCGCGCCAGCCCTCGTCGTCCCGGTCCGGGACGTTCGGGTCGGCCGGTCCGTTGCCGAGCCTGCCGTCGACGAGCTCGCGGACGAGGTCGGCGTGGCCCGCGTGACGCGCGGTCTCGACGCACAGGTGCACGAGGATGGAGTGCAGCGTGACGTCGCGTCGGTCTGCCGGCCACCACGGCACCACGCCGGGGGAGTCCAGGTCGAGCGCCGCGACGGTCGCGTCGGCGTGGTCGGCCGAGTGCCGAGCGAACGCGACGATCGCCTCCCGCGTCTCGTCCTCGGTCGCCCAGAGGTCCGCCTCCGGCTCGCTCGTGTCCGTCAGCCACGGCATCTCCTGCGACGACGGCCGGTCGAAGACCTCGCCGAGGTAGCCGAGCTGGACGCTCGCGACGTGCTTGACGAGGCCGAGCAGGTTCGTGCCGCTCGCGACGAGCGGACGCCGGGCGTCGTACTCGTCGAGCCCGTCGAGCTTCGCCAGCAGGTCGGCGCGCTGCTTCGAGAGGTAGCGCTGCAGGGTCTCTTTCTCGTCCATGCCCCCAGCGTGCCGCGTCCCTGCCCCTGCCGCCACCTCTGCCGGGACGCTCAGCGGTAGTCGGGCGGCCAGCCGAACGCGGGAGGCGCGGTCACGGTCTCGCCCCGGGGCGCGAGCACGAGCGCGACGTCCTCGAAGTCGCTCAGCCGGATGCCGGCCGGGTCGCCCGACCAGCGGCTCCCGTCCACGAAGGCGGTCAGCTCGAGGCCGTCGTCGGGTCCGAGCGAGCCGATGCTCACGGCGTCGAGGTGCACGTCCCACTCGGTGAAGAGCTGGCCCAGCACGAACGACTCCCGTCGGGGCGACTCGACGTGCACGATGCCGGATGTGTCGTGGGTGTGCAGGGGAGCGGCGAGCTTCGTGTCGGCGTCGTGCCCGATGTCGCCGGGGATCGTCACGGCCTCGCCGTCGACCGTGATCGAGAGGTGCGTGTGCACGTGCATCGCGAGGTCCTCGCCCCAGACGTTCTGCATGCCCGCGAGCTCGGCACGGCCGAGCCGGTCGCCCACGGCGGGCACGGGCCAGGGCGGGGCGTTCTGGGCGCCGACGACCCGGGACGGCTGCGCCGATCCGACCAGCCCGATCCCGACGGCACCGCCGATGACGACGAGTGCGGCCACGGACGCGAAGACGGTGTCTCGAGAGGGCACGCGACTAGGCCCCGTGGCCCGGCGCGGTGGGGTCGTGCGCGGCGCCGCGCTCGCCCTCGCCCTCCGCGTCGCTCACCTCGCGCACCCGGTCGACGAGCTCCCGCCAGGGCCCGGTCACCTGTTGCTCGGGCAGCTTGGCCTTCTTCGCCGGCGACGTCTCCGCCGAGATGACCCACACGAAGCGGTCGGGCTGCACCGGCTGGGTCGGGGCGGGGGCCTCCGACCAGGGCACGAGGTCGAGCAGCACCAGCCAGGACTCGGTGTCGGGTTCGGCAGCGACGTCGACCTGCCAGGTGCGGGTGAGCCCGGCGAAGCCGCCGGACCTCTGGACGGTCACCATCATGGCCGCGATGCTACTCCGCGGCGCCGAGCTGCCGAGGGCGTGAGGTCCGGCACTCGGGGGACCAGGACTCAGGCTGCCGGCTCGACGCCCACGCCCACGCCCACGCCCTGCCAGCCTGCGGCCGTGGCCCGCGCCTCCTCCGAGTCGGCGCCGTACCGGGCCGCCGCCGCTGAGACCGTGGCTGCGGCGAACTCCGCGAAGGAGGCAGTCGGCGACAGCTCGCCGCCGACCAGCGTGTCGTACCAGACCTGCCCCGCCCGCTCCCACGCGCGGCCGCCCAGGGCGTCGGCGACGAGGAAGAACGCGCGGTTGGGGATGCCCGAGTTGAGGTGCACGCCCCCGTTGTCGTCGGTCGTCTCGACGTAGTCGTCCATGTGCGCCGGCTGGGGGTCCTTGCCGAGCACGTCGTCGTCGTACGCCGTGCCCGGCGCCGACATCGATCGGAGCGCGCGGCCCTCGACGGCCTCGGTGAAGAGCCCCTCGCCGATCAGCCACGTCGCCTGCTCGGCCGTCTGGTCGAACAGGTGCTGCTCGACGAGCGCCCCGAAGACGT
Source organism: Frigoribacterium sp. PhB107 (assembly GCF_003751515.1). Classification (NCBI taxonomy): domain Bacteria; kingdom Bacillati; phylum Actinomycetota; class Actinomycetes; order Micrococcales; family Microbacteriaceae; genus Frigoribacterium; species Frigoribacterium sp. PhB107. Next base: position 84,248 of record NZ_RJKU01000004.1, read on the forward strand.
CGCTGACCGACTCGTTCAGGGCGCCCGACTGGCCCTGGTACTCGAGGTTCGCCGTGTACTGCGTGACGCCGTGGGCCAGCTCGTGGCCGATGACGCTGACCGAGGCGGTGAAGCGGCCGAAGACCTCGCCGTCGCCGTCGCCGAAGACCATCCGCTCGCCGTTCCAGAACGCGTTGTCGTAGTCCTGCCCGTAGTGCACGGTCGCGTCGAGGGGCAGGCCCGCGCCGTCGATGCTCGACCGCCCGTAGACCTCGCGGAACAGCGCGTGCGTCGCGCCGAGGGCGTCGTACGCCTCGGTCACCGCGACGTCGTCGCCCGCGGGCTCGCCCTCGCCGCGGACCCGCACCCCGGGCAGCTGCTCGGTGCCCTGGGCGTCGGAGATGGTGCGCTCGACCTCGGCGCCCCGGGCGACGGCGCCCTGCCGCACGGGCGGCGCCTCGCTGCGGGCGGCACGCACCTCGTCGATCTGCAGCAGCCCGTGCCGGGCCGCCTCGGGGGCACGTGCGAAGCGCTCGGTGTCGGCCGCGGCGAGGTGGGCGAGCAGGTACGGGGGCACGATGTAGCGGGTCATGGACAGACTCTGTCACCGGCCTCCGACATCGGGGCCGTCCGTTCACACGATCGTCACGAGCGGCTGGCCCACACGGCACCGCCGCCCCCAGGAGGTGCGGCGCGGCCTCCGCGAGCCGGTAGCGTCGACCGGATGACCGCCTCCGACGCCTCCGCCCTCGTCGACCGCATGATCGCCGTCGTCCCCGACTTCCCCGTCCCCGGGATCCTGTTCCGCGACGTCACGCCGCTCTTCTCCGACGCGGACGCCTTCGCCACCGTGACCGCCGCCCTCTCCGAGCCGTTCGACGGGGCCTTCACCGCAGTGGCGGGCATCGAGGCCCGGGGCTTCGCGCTCGCCGGCGGCATCGCGATCGAGCAGGGCGTCGGCGTCCTCACCGTGCGCAAGGCCGGCAAGCTGCCCGGCGAGGTCCTGAGCGAGAGCTACGCGCTCGAGTACGGCGAGGCGACGCTCGAGCTGCGGCCGAGCCAGCTGCCCCCGGGCACCCGGGTGCTGGTCGTCGACGACGTGCTCGCCACCGGCGGAACGGCCGACGCGACGGTCACCCTGCTCGAGCGGGCGGGCTACGAGGTCGTCGGCATCGCCGTGCTGCTCGAGCTCGAAGGTCTGCCCGGCCGCGAACGCCTCGCGTCGCGCATCCCCGTGCACGCCCTCGGCGGCGCTCCCGCCTAGGGCGCGAGCCGGGCCTAGGGCGCGAGCCACCCCGGGAACAGCAGCAGCGACGCCCCCACGAGGCACGCCGCCGCGACCCCGACGAAGACGCCGACCCAGAGGACGCCGGGCACGTGGGTCAGCCCGGCGAGCTGGTCGGCGTCCGACTCGGTGCGCGCGCCGTGGCGCGCCGCTCGCCGACGACTGGACTGCAGCTCGACGGAGGCGCGGAGGGCTCCCAGGCCCAGCACGCTCATCAGCACCAGCCCGAACACTTGCTGCCACTCGACCGGCGCGAGCCACGTGACGCCCGCGACGACGGCCGCGCCCACGAGCACGACCCACAGGCCGAACCAGTTGCGGATCTGCACGAGCATCAGCGCGAGCAGCAGCAGCAAGGCCCAGAGCAACCCGGCGGCGAAGCCCGCGCCGAGCAGCCAGGAGGCGCCCAGCGAGGCCAGCGCCGGGGCGGTGTAGCCCGCGAGGAGGGTGAGGATCATGCCCGGCCCCGACCGCGGGCCTCGTGAGACGGTCAGGCCCGACGTGTCCGAGTGCAGCCGGATCCCCGTCAGCCGCCGCCCGGTCAGCACGGCGGCCAGGCCGTGGCCGCCCTCGTGCACGACGGTCACCGCGTGCCGCACCGTGTGCCAGGTGCCCGGCAGCAGCACGAGCGCGGCCCCGGCGGCGACGGCCAGCAACATCCACGACAGGGGGAGCGGGTCGGCGCGCTGCGCGACCCGGGCCCAGAGAGCGGCCAAGGAGGCGGTGGTCTCGTCCATCCCGCCAGCCTAGGAGGCGCCTCCCGGTCCTCCCTCCCCGGGGTCGACCGCCTCCGTCGTGAGGATGGTCCTCGGCTCCGGGCAGCGTGTTCCGAGCCGCAGTGCCGCACCATGGACGGATGCGCCGCGCCGTCCTCCTCCTCTTCAGCCTCGTCTACCTCGCCGGGGTGGCGTGGATGACGCTGCGCCCGTCGGTCTACGGCGACGGCACGTCGGAGCTGCTCTGGCGCGCCCTCGACTTCTTCGGCCGGCACGAGGAGACGAGCTGGATCACGTTCGCCAGGGTCGAGGCTGCGGCGAACGTCGCCATGTTCGTGCCCATGGGCATGTTCCCCGCGCTGCTCCTCCCGAAGCGCGCCTGGTGGGTCGGCGTCGTGGTCGGCTTCGCCGCGAGCTGCGCCATCGAGTTCTACCAGGCCACAGCCCTCTCGTCGACGCGGTTCTCCGACCCGCGGGACATCCTGATGAACTCGATCGGCGCGGCGATCGGTGCCGCGTTCGTCGGTCTCGTCCTGCCGAGCAGCCGCCGGTCGCGAGCCCGGCGTCGCTCACCTCGTCCGGCACCCGTCTGGTAAGCTCGCCAGGTTGCCGTCTGAACGGCCGCGGAACAAGAGAGCTCGCACATCCTGTGACGGGCGCCGCGCAACGAACTGGAAGGGGATCCTGAATGGCACTCGCACCTGACGTCAAGACCCGGATCATCGAAGAATACGCGACCCACCCCGGCGACACCGGATCCCCCGAGGTCCAGATCGCCGTGATGACGCAGCGCATCCTCGACCTGACCGAGCACCTCAAGGAGCACAAGCACGACCACCACTCGCGTCGTGGCCTGCTCCTCCTCGTCGGCCAGCGCCGTCGTCTCCTGGGCTACCTGTCCAAGGTCGACATCGAGCGCTACCGCACGCTGATCGGTCGTCTCGGCCTGCGTCGCTAGTCGACCTCGCCGACGACCTCCGGGTCTCGACTCCGGCCCCCGTCCTGCTCAGCAGGGCGGGGGCCGTTCTCGTCCTGCCTGCAGCCCGGACGCGACGGAGACCGGAGAGGCCGGCTCAGTACCAGTTGTTCCGGACGAAGAAGCCCCAGGCGCCGCACGGCGTGCCGTACCGGTCGGCGATGTAGCTGAGGCCCCAGTCGACCTGGGGTCGGTAGTTCGTCCGCCAGTCCAGCCCTGCTGAGGCCATGAGGCTCCCCGGGTTCGCCTGCGGGATGCCGTACGTGCCGCTCGTGGGGTTCTGCGCGTTCGTCCGCCAGCCCGACTCCTTGTTCCAGAGCTGCACGAGGCACGTGTACTCGGACCCCGTGCCGATCTTGGACGCCGCGTAGGCCTTCGCGCCCGCCGGGTCGTTGACGACGCCGGCCGGGGGAGCAGGAGCAGGAGCAGGGGCAGGAACAGGGGCTGGCGCGGGCGCAGGTGCGGGCGCCGGCGCTGGCGCGGGCGCTGGGGAGGGTGCCGGTGCCAGCACGACGGCAGGCGGTGCCGTCGTCCCGGCTCCGCTGCCGCTCGAGGCGGCTCCCCGGTCCGCCGCTGCGGCGCCCGCCTGCTCGGTGCTGGCGCGGACCGCCGCGTCCCGCCGGGCCGTGCGCTCGGCGTCGGGGGTGCTCTGCCGCAGCGCGGCGAGACGCGAGTAGAGCTCGTCGGTGCGGCTCGTCGCCGACGCGACCGCGCCGTCGGCCGCGGCCTGGGCGGAGGAGGCGGCCGACGCCCCCTGCGCCGCCTCCGTCGCGAGGCGCTCGCGTTCCGCGCGTGCGGCCTCCGACTGGTCGCGGAGCGAGGCGAGCTCGTTGCTGCTCGTCGTGGCGTCCGCCAGCACGACCTGCCAGCGGTCCCCGAGCTGGGTGAGGGTGCCGAGCTGGCGCAGCACCTCGTCCGGGTGGTCCGAGCCGAGCAGCACGCTGATCGTCGACGCGCCGCTGCCGGCGCGGGCCAGGTGCGCAGCGAGCTGTCCCGCCTGCCGGTGGGCCGCCTCCTCGGTCGACTCGGCCTCGGCGGACCGTGTGTCGAGCTGGTCCGAGAGCGCCGCAGCCGCGGCGAGGGCGTCGGCGGCCCGGGTGCTCGCGCCCTCGGCGACCACGGCGCGCTCGCTCGCGTCGGCGGCGCCGGCCTCCAGCTCGTCGAGCGAGCCGACGACCGTGTCGATCTGCCGCTGCACCGACGAGGCGTCCCCGGTCGGCGCCTCCCCGGCGACGGCGGGCAGGCCGGGGGCGAGCACGAGCACGGCCGAGCAGGCGACCGCGGTCGCGATCGCGACCGCGGATGTCGCGCGCGTCCCGGCCGCGCGCGTCCTGACGGGGCGCGGGCGGCGAGGTGCGTGCATCCGTCGACCCTAGCCGGGGCTCCGGCCCGGGGCGCCGCCCCGAGAGGGGGTCGCCTCCCTGGTCCCCGAGGGGCCGGGTGCTAACATCGCCCTCGGAGCAGGCCGGTCTGGCTGCTGGTCGCCGGTGGTGACAGGCGGAACGCCCCGACACGTGCACGCAGGAGAGTCCCGAGCACGGGGTCGCGGGGCGGGTCCGACCGTTTCTTCCGCTGACCAGACGTGCCGCCGCCTCCGTCGCGTTGCTGCACGTGCGTGTCCTCACGCCGTCCTCGCCGCCCGCTCCCGATGCACATCGATGCCCACACGGGGCCTCGATGCAAAACAAAGAGGAGTAGCCCCCACATGGAGGGTCCAGAGATCAAGTTCGGCGAAGCCGTCCTCGACAACGGCAAGTTCGGCAAGCGCACCATCCGATTCGAGACCGGCCGTCTCGCCCAGCAGGCTCAGGGAGCCGTCGCTGCGTACCTCGACGAGGACACGATGCTCCTCTCGGCCACCAGCGCGAGCAAGAAGCCGAAGGACAACTTCGACTTCTTCCCGCTCACCATCGACGTCGAAGAGCGCTCGTACGCCGCGGGCAAGATCCCCGGCTCGTTCTTCCGTCGTGAGGGTCGCCCCTCCACCGAGGCCATCCTCGTCTGCCGTCTCATCGACCGGCCCCTGCGTCCCTCGTTCGTCGAGGGCCTCCGCAACGAGGTCCAGGTCGTCATCACCGTCCTGAGCATCGCTCCCGACGAGTTCTACGACGCTCTGGCCATCAACGCCGCCAGCGCCTCGACCCAGATCTCGGGCCTGCCCTTCTCCGGCCCGATCGCCGGCGTGCGCCTCGCGCTCATCGGCGACCAGTGGGTCGCGTTCCCCAAGGCCTCGCAGCTCGAGGAGGCCGTCTTCGACCTCACCGTCGCCGGTCGTGTCGTCACCGACGCCGCGGGCAACGAGGACGTCGCCATCATGATGGTCGAGGCCGAGGCCACCGAGCACGCCTGGGGCCTCATCCAGGGCGGCGCCACCAAGCCCGACGAGGCCGTCGTGGCCCAGGGCCTCGAGGCGGCCAAGCCGTTCCTCAAGCAGCTCGTCGACGCGCAGTCGGCCATGGCCGCGCAGGCCTTCAAGGAGATCGCCGACTACCCGGTGTTCCTGCCCTACACGGACGAGGTCCTCGCGGCCGTCACCGAGGCTGCCGGCACCGAGCTCGCCGAGGTCTACAAGATCGCCGGCAAGACCGAGCGCCAGGACGCCGACGACGTGCTCAAGAGCAAGGTCAAGGACGCGATCTCGGCCAAGGTCGACGCGGGCGAGCTGCCCGCGGAGGCCACCGGTCAGGTCTCCGCCGCCTACAAGTCGGCGACGAAGAAGGTCGTCCGCGACCGCATCCTCACCGAGCAGGTCCGCATGGACGGCCGCGGCCTCGCCGACATCCGTCCGCTCGACGCCGAGGTCCAGGTCATCCCGCGCGTGCACGGCTCCGCCATCTTCCAGCGCGGCGAGACCCAGATCATGGGCGTCACCACGCTGAACATGCTGAAGATGGAGCAGCAGATCGACTCGCTGAGCCCGGTCACCAAGAAGCGCTACCTGCACCACTACAACTTCCCGCCCTACTCGACCGGCGAGACCGGCCGTGTCGGTTCGCCGAAGCGTCGCGAGATCGGGCACGGCTTCCTCGCCGAGCGCGCCCTCGTGCCGGTGCTGCCGTCGCGTGAGGAGTTCCCCTACGCCATCCGTCAGGTGTCCGAGGCCCTCGGCTCCAACGGCTCGACGTCGATGGGCTCCGTCTGCGCCTCGACCCTGTCGCTGCTCAACGCCGGTGTGCCCCTGCGCGCTCCGGTCGCGGGCATCGCCATGGGCCTCGTGTCCGACGAGGTCGACGGCCAGACGCGCTACGCCGCGCTGACCGACATCCTCGGTGCTGAGGACGCCCTCGGCGACATGGACTTCAAGGTCGCCGGCACGTCCGAGTTCGTCACGGCCATCCAGCTCGACACGAAGCTCGACGGTCTGCCGACCGCCGTCCTCGACGCCGCCCTGAAGCAGGCCAAGGAGGCGCGCACCGCCATCCTGAGCGTGCTCAACTCGGCCATCGACGCGCCCGACGAGATGGCCCCGACCGCGCCCCGCGTGATCTCGGTCCAGATCCCGCAGGACAAGATCGGCGAGCTGATCGGCCCGAAGGGCAAGACGATCAACTCGATCCAGGACACCACCGGTGCCGACATCTCGATCGAGGAGGACGGCACGGTCTACATCGGCGCCGTCGACGGTCCCTCGGCCGAGGCCGCCCGCGCCCAGGTGAACGCGATCGCGAACCCGACCAACCCCGAGATCGGCGAGCAGTTCCTCGGAACGGTCGTCAAGATCGCGTCGTTCGGCGCCTTCGTCTCGCTCCTCCCCGGCAAGGACGGCCTGCTGCACATCAGCGAGGTCCGCAAGCTGGCCGGCGGCAAGCGCGTCGAGGCCGTCGAGGACGTCCTCGGGGTCGGACAGAAGATCCTGGTGGAGATCACCAAGATCGACGACCGCGGCAAGCTGTCGCTGGCGCCCGTCGTCGCCGAGGAGGCGGACACCGACTCGAGCGGTGCCGCCGAGCAGTCGAACGACGAGTCCGTCGAGGTCTAGTCCTCGATCGGCAGCCAGCCGGAGCGCCCGTCCCGACCACGTCGGGGCGGGCGCTCCGTCGTCCCGTGGCAGCCCCCGAACTCGGGGTGCCGGATCTCGTAACGATCGGGTGCGGCGGCAGGCGCGCGGCGGCCTCAGCACGTACGCTTGCACCAGGAGCGAGCACGGTGCTCCCGGGCCATCTCAGGCGGCACATCGAGGTGGTCGTCCGGCGTACCCCCGCGACGATCCTCCGAGGATCGTGCCGCGAGGGGCCGGCACCTCGACCGCACGACGCCACGACCACGAAGGGCACGGAGTGACGAACACGTCGGCGGGCATCCCCGGTCCCACCACGCCCTCCGCACCTCCTGTCGACTTCCCTGCGCGCCTCCCCGAGACCGTCGGAGACGCGACCGTGCCCGTCGACCTCGGCATCATCCAGCCCCGACGTCGACTCGGGGTCTCCGACCTCCGGGTCTTCCCCGTCGCGCTCGGCGGCAACGTCTTCGGCTGGACGGCCGACCAGACCGACACCATGTCGGTCCTCGACGCCTACTACGACCACGGCGGCAACTTCGTCGACACGGCGGACAGCTACGCCGGCGGCCGCAGCGAGGTCATGATCGGCTCGTGGATGCGCTCGCGCCGATCGCGCGACGACATGGTCGTCTCGACCAAGGTCGGCAAGGGCGCGGACGCTCCCGGGCTCTCGCCGCGCTCGATCGAGCGCGCCGTCGAGGCGTCCCTCGAGCGCCTGGGCACCGACCACATCGACCTGTTGTACCTGCACGTCGACGACACCGAGGTCGCCTTCGAGCGCACGCTGCTCGCCGTCGACCACCTCATCCGCGCCGGCAAGGTCCGCTGGTTCGGCGGGTCGCACCACTCGGGCAACCGGCTCTACGAGGCGCGCATCGCCGCCGGCATGCTCGGCGTGGCCCCGATGGTGGCCCTGCAGAACCAGTACAGCCTCATGCACCGCACCGAGTACGAGAAGGGCCTGGCACGCGTCGCCGCTCAGCTGCGCCTCGGGGTCATGCCCCGGTTCGCCCTGGCCGGCGGGTTCCTCACCGGCAAGTACCGCTCGCGCTCCGACTTCGCCGGCACGAAGCGCGGCCGCGGGGTCTCCGGCTACCTGACGAAGAAGGGGCTGCGCGTGCTGCACGAGCTCGACAGCGTCGCCTCGGCGCACGAGGTCTCGACGGCGGCCGTTGCCCTGGCCTGGCTCCTGGCCAAGCCTCACGTCGTGGCGCCCGTGGCGAGCGCCACGAACGCCAAGCAGGTCGTCGAGCTCGCGCAGGCGGCCACGGTGAAGCTCACGCGCACCCAGGTGCTCGAGCTGGACCGCGTGTCCGCGTAGCGAACGATCAGCCCGGCGCGTCTCCGCCTGGCGGAACGATCAGCCCGGTCCGTGCGACGGGCCTGGTCAGCCCGACGGGCCCGACCTGCTCGACCGGCCCGGGAGTGACGGCGGGCTAGGCCGGCAGGAGGCGCTCGGCCGTCCGGCGGAGCGCCGCGGACGCCGCGATGGCGTCGCCGCAGTACGCGCCGACGAGCGCACCGTCGAGCGCCAGCAGGAAGTCGTCGGCCGCGTCGCCGGGCATCGGGTGGTCGGCGTCCTTGAACAGCTCGACGAGAGCGTCGGTGAGCCACTCCTGGTGCTCGGCCACGGCGGCGCGGACGGGGTGGGTCGGGTCGCTGAACTCGGCGGCGGCGTTCGCGAAGGCCGAGCCGCGGAAGCGAGGCGACTGCAGCGACGCGACGACCTCGTCGACGACCGCGAGGACGGTCGCGGCGCCGCCCGGGGACGCGGCGACGACGGTCTCGAGCCCGGCGACGGCACGTTCGTGCCTCACGCGGAGGTACTCGAGCACGAGGGTGTCCTTCGCGCCGAAGTGCTTGTAGAACGTGGCCTTCGTCACGGACGCCTCGGCGATGAGGCGGTCGACGCCGACGACGCGGACGCCCTCGTCGTAGAAGAGCCGGTCGGCCGTCGTCAGCACGCGGTCCCGGGCGCCGGGCGTCGTCTGGTCGGCACGGGGCCGCCCCGGGAGACGCTGGACGGCCGGAGGGGGGGAATCGACCGTCACAGCGTGGCTCCTCGAGGCATATCGGCTTGGAGCAGCGCGGGGGACGTCTGCTCCGGACCGCCGGATGACCTCCGACCAGCCGCCGACGACGAGGCAGGGGGGTGTCCCGTCGACGGTTCCCCGACTGTACCATCGCGGAGGACAGACTGAACCGTCTGTTTGTCCGCACGGCCGTCCCCCAGTTCGGGTGCCACTGCCGACGGTCGGGTGGTGCCGAGGTGCGGTCCCGTAGGCTCGACGCGATGAACGGCCCGGTCTCCCTCCCACTCGACTCGGTCGAGCTCTCCTTCCGCGCGACGGGCGACGCACTCGTGCGGCGCACCCTCCTCCCGACGGGCGTCCGCGTCCTCACCGAGCAGATGCCCGGGGCCCGCAGCGCGACCGTCGGCTTCTGGGTCGCCGTGGGCTCCCGCGACGAGCAGCCCGGCGAGCGCGGCTCCACGCACTTCCTCGAGCACCTCCTCTTCAAGGGGACGGCGAGGCGCTCCGCGCTCGACATCGCGGTCGCCTTCGAGTCGGTCGGCGGCGAGCACAACGCCGCCACCGCGAAGGAGTACACCTGCTACTACGCCCGGGTGCGCGACGTCGACCTGGACGACGCCGTCGACGTCCTCGCCGACATGCTCACGTCCTCCGCCCTCGAGCCCGGCGAGTTCGAGACCGAGCGGGGCGTGATCCTCGAGGAGCTCGCGATGGCGGACGACGACCCCGCGGACGTGGCCGGCGAGCGCCTGTTCGAGTCCGTCTTCGGCGAGCACCCGCTGGGGCGCCCGATCGGAGGATCGCCCGAGAGCATCAAGGAGGCGCGGCGCGACGACGTGCACGCGCACTACCTGGCGAACTACCGGCCCCGCGACCTCGTCGTCACGATCGCCGGAGCCGTCGACCACGACCACGTCGTCGAGCGGCTCGAGCAGGCTCTCGCGAGGTCGCCGTGGTCGACCGAGGCAGCCGCTCCCGTGTCCCGACGCTCGACCGAGCTCGTCGTGCCGACGCCCAGCGAGCCGACCCTCGTCGTGCGCCGCCCCCTCGAGCAGGCCACGGTCCTGCTGGGCATGCCGGGCATCTCCGCCTCCGACGACCGCCGCCCGGCCCTCGCCGTCCTCAACTCGGTCCTGGGAGGCGGCATGTCGTCCCGCCTGTTCCAGGAGATCCGCGAACGGCGCGGCCTGGCCTACTCGGTCTACTCGTTCGCCCCGAGCTACTCCGACGCCGGGCTGTTCGGCCTCTACGCCGGCTGCACGCCGAGCAACGTCGAGATGGTGGGGCAGCTCATGCTCGACGAGCTCGACCGCGTCGCCGACTCGGGCGTCACCGAGCTCGAGCGGGAGCGGGCGCTCGGCCAGCTCGGCGGCGCCGCCGCCCTCGCGCTAGAGGACAGCGACACCCGCATGAACCGCCTCGGCCGGGCCGAGCTGTCGACCGGAGAGTTCGTCGACCTCGACGCCTCCCTCGCCCGGCTCGGGCGCGTCGGCCTCGACGACGTGCGCGACCTCGCTCGCGAGCTCCGGTCCGGTCCCCTCTCGACCGTGGTCGTGGGCGACGTCGACGGATCCTCCTTCACGCCCCCGACGACGACGTCGGCGGCGGTCACCCCATGAGTCAGGAGACGACGGTGTCCCATTACCTGTACCTGGTCCGGCACGGCGAGCAACAGGACGCCGAGCACGGGCTCCCCGACGGCCCGCTGTCCGAGCGCGGCAAGCGACAGGCGCGCCTCCTCGCCGAGCGGCTCGGGGGAGTCCCGTTCTCCGCCGCCTGGCACTCCCCGCTCGAGCGGGCGGCCGAGACGGCGCGCATCATGACGGAGCGGCTCCCCGCCCTCGAGTCGCAGCCGTCCACCCTTCTCTTCGACTGCGTGCCCTCGGGCCCGACGGCCGACATGCCATCCGCCTACAAGCCGTTCTTCGGCGGCGTCACCGAGGACGAGATCGAGGCGGGCCAGGCGCAGATGGCCGACGCGGTGTCCGAGTGGCTGACGCCCTCCCGCGAGGATCGCCACGACCTGCTCATCACGCACAACTTCGTCATCGGGTGGTTCGTGCGCGAGGTCTTCGGGGCTCCCGACTGGCGCTGGATGGGCGTGAACCAGGCCAACGCCGGCCTGACCATCATCCGTGTCCGCTCGGCGAAGCCGCCGGAGCTCGTGACGCACAACGACCTGGGCCACCTGCCCGTCGAGCTGCGCACCGGCCTGCCGGTCGAGCAGCCGATCTAGCTGACGGGCTCGCGGGGCGCCACGGGCTTGGCGAACCAGGTCGTCGCGTTCGGGTTGTCGTTGTACGGCTCGACCTCGCGGTAGCCGGTCGCCCGGTAGAGCGCCCCGGCCGCCAGCAGGCTCTCGTTCGTGTCGAGGACGACCAGGTCCGCGCCCAGGTCGGCAGCCACCTCCTCGAGCTCGGCCATCAGCAGGCGACCGAGCCCTCGCCCGCGGGCCTCGGGGCGCACGTAGACGTGCTTGACCTCGTACCGCACCAGCCCCTCCCCGGTCGGGTCGATGCGGCGGACGCCGCCGCAGGCGAGGGCGTGCGCCGTGCCTGGCTCGGCTGCTCCGTCGTCGTCGACCTCGTCGTCGTCCTCGACGACGAGGAACGACCCGGCCGGGGGAGTGAAGGTCGCGTCCGACGGCGACGCGGTGCGGTAGCTGCCCTTCCCCGAGGGGAAGGTCTCCCGGCGCTCGGCGAAGTACGCCTCGAGCAGCTCGGCGGCGGCGGGGGACGACACGGGGACGGCACGGAACCGGGGCATGCGCACCATGCTAGGTCGGGCGGGCCCCCGGGCGCCGCCGAGTAGCCTGGAGCCCATGACCTCACAGATCGCCGTCGTCGGAGCCACGGGCACGCTCGGCTCGTTCGTCGTCGACCTCGTCCGGCGCACCCCCGGCCTCGAGCTGCACGCCGGCCTCTCCTCCCGCGACGACCTCGACGACGTGCGCGGCGCCGACCTCGTGGTCGACGTGACGCACCCGGCCGTCAGCCCGGGCATCGTCGAGCACGTCGTCCGGGCGGGCCTGCCCGTCCTGGTCGGCACCTCCGGCTGGAACGCCGAGCGGGTGGCCAAGCTCCGCACCGTCGTCGCCGACGTCGGCGGCCCCGGCGTCCTGGTCGTCCCGAACTTCTCCCTCGGCTCCGTCCTCGCGACGCGGTTCGCCACGATGGCGGCCCGCTTCTACGAGAGCGTCGAGATCGTGGAGGCGCACCACCAGGGCAAGGTCGACTCGCCCTCGGGCACGGCCGTCCGCACCGCCGAGCTCATCGCCGAGGCACGCCGCGAGCTGGGCCCGGTCTCCGCCCCCTTCTCCGACCAGCGCGCCCGCGGCCAGCAGGTCGCCAGCGTGCCCGTGCACAGCATGCGCCTCCGGGGCGTCGTCGCGAAGCAGGAGGTCGTCTTCGGCGGCGAGGGCGAGACGCTCACGCTGACGCACGACACGATCTCGCAGCGCGCCTACGAGCAGGGGCTGCTCGTCGCCATGGCCGAGGCGCCCCGGGTCGAGGGCGTCGTCGTGGGGCTCGACAGCGTGCTGCCGCTCGACTGATGAAGGGCCGCACCGCGGCGCTCGTCATGGCGCTGTTCCTCCTCCTGTACGTCGTCCTCGTCGCGCAGCGCGCGTACCTCTTCGTCATGACCGGCGAGCCCGTGGCCGTCGTGCTCGGCGTGGCGCTGCTCGTGCTGCCGGTCCTCGGGATCTTCGCCCTGGTCGCCGAGCTGCGCTTCGGGGTGCACACGCAGCAGATGGTGCGCGAGCTCGAGGAGGCGGGCGAGCTGCCGGTGGACGAGGTCCCGCGCCGTGCCTCGGGCCGGTACGAACGCGCCGCCGCCGACGCGGCGTTCCCGCGCTGGGCCCAGGCAGTCGAGGACGCCCCCGACGACTGGCGTACCTGGTTCCGGCTCGGCCTGGCCTACGACGCGTGCGGCGACCGCAGGCGGGCCCGACAGGCCGTCCGCAAGGCGTCGCGGATGCGGTCCGCGGCCTAGCGGCTGCCGACGAGCGCGTCGACCGCCTGGTCGACCGTGCGGTGACGGAAGGCGAAGCCGTCCGCGAGCAGCGCCTCCGGCACGACCTGCTGGCTGGGCAGCAGCATCTCACGACCCGCCTCCTGCATCGCCGTGCTGATGACGACCTCGGGCACCGTCAGCGCGTAGGGGCGTCCCAGGTCCTGGGCGAGCCGTCGCGTCAGGGCGTCGCTGGTCGCGGGCGTGGGGCCGGCCAGGTTGACGGGGCCGCTCAGGCTCGACGTCAGCAGGTGCACGATGGCCGCGGCCTCGTCGTGCAGGCTGATCCAGGGCCAGAACTGGTCGCCCGTGCCGAGGCGCGAGCCGAGGCCGAGCTTCGTGAGGGGCAGCAGCGGGGCCATGGCGCCGCCGGGGCCCACGACGACGCCGGTGCGCAGGTGGACGACACGGGTGGCGTCGGGCGTCGGGGCGGTCGCCGCCTCCCAGTCGGCGACGACGTCGCTGAGGAAGCCGCTGCCGCGGGGGCTCTGCTCGGTCAGGCGCTCGCCCGGGCGGTCGCCGTAGATGCCCACGGCCGAGCCGCTGAGGAACACTGCGGGCGGCCGCTCGGCGCCGGCCATGCCGTGCGCCAACGTGGCGGTGGCCGTCACACGCGAGTCGCGGATCTCGCGCTTGTAGGCGGCGGTCCAGGGCAGCCGGCCGAGGGAGGCGCCGCTCAGGTTCACGACGGCGTCCGCCCGGTCGAGCAGGGTGCGGTCGACGATCCCGGCAGCGGGCACCCACGTCGCCTCGCCCTCGTCGCGGGCCTCGCGCCGGACGAGCGCGACGACCGTGTGGCCCGCGGCCACCAGCTGACGGCGGAGCTCGGTGCCGACCAGGCCGGAGGCGCCGGAGACGAGGACGGTGAGGGAGTCGGCGGTCATGGGCCCGTCTTTCTCGAGGAGGTGCGGCGCAGGGGATGTGCGCCTCTCCGGGAGCGTAGCCGCGCCTCCTCCCGGTCGACCGGGCGCCGGCCCCTGGGCCGAGGGGCCGAGCCTGCGGCCGATCGAGGCTCGTCGGTGGTCGGAGGTAGAGTCGTGGCCGTGACTGATGCCGACGCCGTGACCCCTGCCTCCTCGTCTCCCGAGACCGCCGCCGACCCCGTCGAGTTCCGCAGCGACGTCACGGTCGAGCTGGTCCGCTCGAGCGCGCACGACTCCGACGTCCTCTTCGCGGCGCGCGTCTCGACGATGGGCGAGCAGACGCTCGAGGGCGCCCAGGCCTCGGCCGACGGGGCGCAGGCGACCAAGGGCGCCGGCCTGATCAACTACCTCATGCGCGACCGCCACGGCTCGCCCTTCGAGCACAACTCGATGACCTTCTACGTGCAGGCGCCGATCTTCGTGTTCCGCGAGTTCATGCGGCACCGCATGGCGAGCTACAACGAAGAGAGCGGTCGCTACCGCGAGCTCAACCCCGTCTTCTACGTCCCCGCCGCGACCCGCAACCTGCAGCAGGTGGGCAAGCCCGGCGCCTACGACTTCCTGCCCGGCACGCCCGAGCAGAGCGAGCTCGTCCGGTCCGAGACCGAGCGCACCTCCCGCGAGGCCTACGCGGCCTACAAGCGCATGCTCGACGCCGGCGTCGCGCGCGAGGTCGCCCGCATCGTCCTGCCGCTGAACATCTACTCGTCGATGTACGTCACCGTGAACGCGCGGTCGTTGATGAACTTCCTCAGCCTCCGCACGAAGCGCGAGGGCACGCACTTCCCGTCGTTCCCGCAGCGCGAGATCGAGATGTGCGCCGAGAAGATGGAGGACATCTGGGCCGAGCTCATGCCCCTCACCTACGCTGCCTTCGGCACGAACGGCCGCGTCGCCCCCTGACCGGGTCGACGCTGACCCTCCGAGGGGCGATCCGCGCGGGGCGAGACAGTACGCTGGTCGACGTGTCGAACATCAGCAACCCCTTCGGGCAGGTCCTCGTCGCTCTCGTCACCCCCTTCACCGCCGACGGCGAGGTCGACTGGCCGGCGGTCGAGAAGCACATCGACGACTGCGTCTCGGCGGGTGCCGACGGCATCGTCGTCACGGGCACGACGGGCGAGACCAGCACCCTGACCGACCCCGAGAAGCTCAAGCTCGTCGAGGTCGGCAAGTCGGTCGCCGCGGGGCGCGCAAAGATCATCACGGGCGGCGGCTCGAACGAGACCGCGCACGCGATCCAGCTGTACAAGGCCAGCGAGAAGGCCGGCGCGGACGGCGTCATGATCGTCACGCCGTACTACAACAAGCCCACGCAGGCCGGCGTGCTCACGCACTTCCGCATGATCGCCGACGCGACCGACCTGCCGGTCATCCTCTACGACATCCCCGGCCGCACCGGCATCCCGATCAAGTACGAGACGCTGCTGCGCGCGGCGAAGCACCCCAACATCGTCGCCGTCAAAGACGCGAAGGGCGACTTCGCCGAGGTCAGCCGCGTCATCAACCAGACCGACCTGCTCTACTTCTCGGGCGACGACGCGAACGTGCTGCCCCACCTGGCGATCGGCGCCTCCGGCCTGATCGGCGTGACGGCGAACATCGTCTCCGCGCCGTACCGCACCATGATCGACGCCGTGAACGCAGGCGACCTGCACACGGCCACGGCGGCGCACCAGATGCTCGAGCCGCTGGTGCGCGCCGTCATGACGCACGTGCCCGGCACGGTGGCGGCGAAGTACATCCTGCACGGCCTCGGCCGCATCTCCAGCCCCCGCGTCCGCTTGCCGCTCGTCGGCCCGGAGGACAGCGAGGCGGCGCTCATCGAGGACGAGCTCTCGCACGTCGGCGACATCCCCGGGCTCGACCTCAGCCGCTTCCGCCCCGACCGCAACGCGGCGGCCGGCGGCGCCCTGCCCAAGGTGCACGGCACCACGCGCTGACCACGCGGCACGCCGCTGGCCGTGCCGACGGCTCGGCGCGCGGGCCGACAGAGACCTCGATCCCCGGGGCACGAGCCCCGACCTCGACCCGAAGGACACGATGCCCACGACCATCAAGACCCCGCGCAAGCTCGAGGACGGCACGCTCCGGGTCATCCCGGTCGGTGGCCTCGGCGAGATCGGGCGCAACATGACCGTCTACGAGATCGACGGCAAGCTGCTCGTCGTCGACTGCGGCGTCCTGTTCCCCGAGGAGCACCAGCCGGGCGTCGACCTGATCCTCCCCGACTTCTCGCCCCTCCGCGACCGGCTCGACGACGTCCTCGCCGTCGTGCTGACCCACGGCCACGAGGACCACATCGGGGCGGTGCCCTACCTCCTGCGCCTCCGCGCGGACATCCCGCTGATCGGCTCGCAGCTCACGCTCGCCCTGATCGAGGCGAAGCTCAAGGAGCACCGCATCAAGCCGTACACGCTGACGGTGAAGGAGGGCGGGCGCGAGACCCTCGGCCCGTTCGACCTCGAGTTCGTCGCGGTGAACCACTCGATCCCGGACGCCCTCGCCGTCGCGATCCGCACCTCCGCAGGCGTCGTCCTGCACACCGGCGACTTCAAGATGGACCAGCTGCCGCTCGACGACCGCATCACCGACCTGCGGGCCTTCGCCCGCCTCGGCGAGGAGGGGGTGGACCTGTTCCTCCCCGACTCGACGAACGCCGACGTGCCGGGCTTCACCGCCCTCGAGCGCGACATCGGACCGGTCCTCGACGACGTCATCCGCCGGGCGCCGCGCCGGGTCGTCGTGGCGAGCTTCTCGAGCCACGTGCACCGCGTGCAGCAGGTGCTCGACGCCGCCCACGCCAACGGGCGCCGGGTCGCGTTCATGGGCCGGTCGATGATCCGCAACATGGGCATCGCCGCCGACCTGGGCTACCTCGTCGTGCCCGAGGGCGTCCTCATCGACGCCAAGAAGGCCAAGGACCTCCCCGACGACCGCATCGTCTACATGAGCACGGGCTCGCAGGGCGAGCCGATGGCCGTCCTCGCCCGGATGGCGAACCTCGAGCACCAGATCGAGATCGGGCAGGACGACACGGTCATCCTCGCCTCGAGCCTCATCCCCGGCAACGAGAACGCCGTCTACCGGGTGATCGACGGGCTCACCAAGCTCGGCGCGAAGGTGGTGCACAAGGGCAACGCGAAGGTGCACGTGTCGGGCCACGCCTCGGCCGGCGAGCTCCTCTACTGCTACAACGTGCTCCGCCCGAAGAACGTCATGCCGGTGCACGGCGAGCACCGGCACCTCTACGCGAACGCCGCCCTGGCCGAGCGCACCGGCGTGCCGCGCGAGAACACGATCCTCGGCGAGGACGGCGTCGTCGTCGACCTCCGCGACGGGGTCGCCGAGGTCGTCGGACAGCTCGACCTCGGCTACGTGTACGTCGACGGCTCGACCGTCGGCGAGATCACCGACGCCGACCTCAAGGACAGGCGCATCCTCAGCGAGGAGGGCTTCATCTCCGTCTTCCTCGCGATCGACGCCACCACGGGGCGTGTCGTCGTCGGCCCCGAGATCCAGTCGCGCGGCTTCGCCGAGGACGAGCGGGTCTTCGACGACGTCATGCCCAAGATCCTCGCCGCGCTGGCCGAGGCGGCCGAGAACGGCACCCGGGACACCCACCAGTTCAGCCAGGTCGTCCGCCGCACGGTGGGCCGCTGGGTCGCCACGCAGCACCGTCGTCGTCCCATGATCGTGCCGGTGGTCATCGGCGCCTGACCCGGCTCGGCACGAGGCCTCAGCTCGCTCGGGAAGTCATCCCGACGGCTGAGGCCTCCGTCGTCCCCCTCCTCCTATGGTGAGCACGTTCCGTCCGTTGCTCCGAAGGGGGAGTCGCCCGTGCGCGTCGCCAAGACCTGGATCTTCCCGATCCTCCGCATCCTGATCTTCGTCGCGATCGCGGTGGCCCTCGTCAAGCTCGCGTTCTTCGCGGCGCCCGACGCGGCGACCGGCTCCGTGGCGGTCCCGGCTGGCGAGGCCGTCGAGCCCCAGGTCGCCGTGGCCGTCGGCACCGTCACGAACGACGTGACGGTCGACGCCACGGTCGAGGCCGACGTCGCCTCGACCGTGCCTGCGACCCTCGCCGGCACCGTCGTGACCGTGGTCGTCGAGAAGGGCCAGGCCGTCGCCGCGGGCGACAAGATCGCGACGCTGCGCTCCGAGACCCCGCAGGAGGCGCTGGTCTCGGCCGACGGCACCGTCACCGAGCGCGCCCCGATCGTCAAGACCGCGGTGGTGACGTCGCCCGTCGCGGGCACCGTGACGGAGCTCTCCGTCATCAAGGACCAGGAGGTGGCCGTGGGCAACGCGGTCGCGAAGGTGGCGCCTCCGACGTTCCACGTCACGGGGGCGCTGGCCGCCGACCAGCTCTACCGCCTGGTCAGCCGGCCGGCCGAGGGCACCGCGTCCATCCAGGGCGGCCCGGCGCCGTTCGCCTGCACCGGTCTCTCGGTCGGCGGTGCCGGTGCCGGCGCGGGCACCACGACCGCCGGCGACACCGGAGACTCGTCGGGCACGGGCGTCTCGGGGCAGTCGGTGACGTGCGCCGTCCCCGGCGACGTCACGGTCTTCGCGGGCCTCGCCACGAAGCTGACGATCCCCGCCGGCGTCGCGACCGACGTCCTCACGGTGCCGCTCACCGCGGTCGAGGGCGCCGCGGGCAAGGGCGTCGTGACCGTTGTCGGCGCCGACGGCACCGAGGAGGAGCGGGAGATCACGCTCGGCATCAACGACGGCACGACCGTCGAGGTGACCGGGGGCCTCGTCGAGGGCGACATGGTCCTCGAGTTCGTGCCCGGCGCCGTCGCCTCGCAGGAGGGCTGCGTCGACCCGACGACCGGAGAGGTCTACTGCTGATGTCGTTGATCCGGCTCGAGGGAGTCACGAAGACGGTCCCCCTCGCCGACGACGCGACGCTCGACATCCTCCGCGGCGTCGACCTCGTGGTCGAGGCGGGCGAGCACGTGAGCATCGTCGGCCGTTCCGGCTCGGGCAAGTCGACCCTGCTCAACATCCTGGGGCTCATCGACGCGCCGACGACGGGTACGCACTGGTTCGACGACGTCGACGTCAGCGGCATGCGCTCGGGGGCCCGCGACCGGCTCCGCGGCGAGCAGGTGGGCTTCATCTTCCAGCAGTTCAACCTGCTGCAGGGGCGCACGGCGCTCGAGAACGTCATGACGCCGTTGCTCTACGCCCGCGGTCGGCGCTTCTGGCGCCGGCGGGCGATCGCGGCCGAGATGCTCGAGAAGGTCGGGCTCGGGCACCGCGTCGACTCGATGCCGCACCGCCTCTCGGGCGGCGAGCAGCAGCGGGTGGCGATCGCGCGCTCGCTGGTGCGCGACCCGCGCGTCATCCTGGCCGACGAGCCGACGGGAGCGCTCGACATCGAGACGGGGGCGACGGTCATGCGCCTCCTCGACGACATCTCGTCCGACACCGGCGCCGCCCTCGTCACCATCACGCACGACCTGGCCGTGGCGGGCCTCGCCGCGCGGCACTACTCGCTCGACGCGGGCGTGCTCTCGGCCGCGCGACTGGGCAGCGGGCTGGCCGGGGCGTCGGCCCTCGTGCCGGCGGGCGCCTCCGCCTCGGAGGCTCCCTCCTCCTCCGCCCCGGCACCCGTCGAGGTCGTGTCGTGAGCGGTCTGTTGTCGGGGGTCGTGGGAGCGTTCGTCGAGGCCTGGTCCGAGCTGAGGGTCAACAAGCTGCGGGTGCTGCTCAGCCTCATCGGGGTCGCGGTGGCCGTCGCCGCGCTGACCGCCGTCGTCGGGCTCGGCAGCCTCGCCGAGCAGTCCACGCGCGAGTCGTCCGAGAAGTCCGGCGGGCGACCCGCCACCTACACGGTCTCGGCCTACAGCCAGGGGGCGACCCCGCTCGACCCCGCCCTCCTCGACGACGAGTTCCGCTCGACGATGTCGCGCTACCAGATCTCGTGGGCGTCCGAGAACCTCTACACGACGAGGTCCGTCCAGCTGCCCGGCGGCCTCACCGACGTCTCGGCACAGGTCGTCGACCCCGAGTACGGCGAGATGCACCGGGTGTCGATGGCCGAGGGATCCTGGTTCGTCGAGGGCGACGACCAGCGGATGGCCCCGGCGGTCGTCGTGAACGAGGCGCTCTGGGACACGCTCGGCCGCCCTCCGGTCGCCTCGCACCCCACCCTCCTGCTGAGCGGCACGGACTCGGTGACCGGCGTCGTCGTGGGCGTCACGGCGGCGCAGTACGCCGAGGAGGCGCCCGGGCTGTTCCTCCTGCCCTCGGACGAGCACGACCTGGTGCCGCTCTCGCAGGGCGGGTACGCCGAGACGCCGCAGTACGAGATGTGGCTGCCGACGTCGTCCGGCGACCAGCTGAGCACGATGGTGCAGGGCAACCTCGCGGCGGCCCTCGGCGACGACGTGCAGGTCGACGTGAACCGGTCCGACTACGCGGCGTACGCGGGCGACTCCGACCCCTTCAAGCCGATCAAGCTGATCATCACGGGCGTCGGCGTGCTCGTGCTGCTGCTCGGCGGGCTCGGACTCGTCAACATCGCGCTGGTCACGGTGCGGCAGCGGATCCGCGAGATCGGGGTCCGGCGGTCGTTCGGCGCCACGGCGCCCCGGGTGTTCTTCTCGGTGATGCTCGAGAGCGTCGCCGGCACGGTGGTCGCGGGGGCCGTCGGCGTCATGGTCGCCGTGCTCGTCGTGCAGAACCCGACCGTGCAGGGCTTCATCGCCCAGGGGTCGGTCGACGACCTGCCGCCGTTCCCGATCACCGCCGCCCTGATCGGCCTGGGGTCCGCGACGCTGATCGGCGCCGTGGCGGGAGTGCTGCCCGCTCTCGTCGCCGTCCGGGTCAAGGTCATCGACGCCATCCGCTACTGAGGTGGGCGGGCCGCTCGGGGCCCGGCGCGCCGACCACCTCCGGTCGGCGTCGGCGGCGGGCGGTAACCTCGACGGCATGGCCACGCCCACCAAGTCGACAGCGCGCTCGCGCTCGGGGCGCGGCGCGTCCACGGGCGCCTCGGCCGCCCGAGGCGCGACCGCGGCGACCAAGAAGCTCCCCGCCGCGAAGGCGCCGGCACCCGTCGACGAGGGCCCCGGCGTCCTCGCGTCCGCCTGGATGGGCCTGGCCCACCTGACCGGCGGCGCCTTCCGGCTCTTCGGCAGCGAGTCGCTCGACAAGTCCGAGCGCCGCGACGGCGTCCCCTTCCTCCTCGTGCTGCTGGCGATCGCCGGGGCCGTGGTCGAGTGGCTCAACCCCACCAGCCCTTTGGCCGTCGCGTTCGACGCGTACACGTTCGGCGGGTTCTTCGGGCGGGTCGCCTACGCGCTGCCGGTCATCATGGTGCTCTTCGCGGGCTGGCTGTTCCGGCACCCGGCTTCCGTCCACGACAACACGCGCATCGGCATCGGGCTCGGCCTCATGATCGTGTCCATCAGCGCCCTGTGCCACATCTACGGCGGCCAGCCGCAGGCCGTCGACGGCATGCCCGCCCTGGCGAGCGGCGGCGGGGTGCTCGGCTGGCTCGTCGCCTCCTGGCTGGTCATGCTCGCGACCGAGTGGGTCGCGGTGCCGGTCGTCGTCGTCCTGCTCGCGCTCTCGCTGCTGATCATGACCAAGACGCCGCCGAACCGCATCGGCCACCGTCTCGGCGACCTGTACCGCTGGCTCTTCGGCGAGACGACCGCGGAGGGCGGCTCGGCCCCTGCCGGCGACGGCTCCGCCGTGGGCGACGCAGACGAGCCCGACACGCTGCCGTGGTGGCGGCGCACCAAGAGCGGCCGTGAAGAAGACCCGGCCTACGACACTCCCGTGGTCACCCAGAGCAGCGCCGACGACGCCGCGGACCGCCGGGGGCGGGGCTCGCGTCGTCGCGGTGCCGCCGGCCCGGTCTTCGTCGACCACGGCGCGACCATCGGCGGCGACGCCCCGGCCGCAGGGTCCTCGGCAGCGGGGGCCGCGGCAGCCGAAGCCCCGACCGACGTCTACCAGGCCGACCTGCTGCACGACCTCGACGCGGCGGAGGACGCCGTGCGGTCGTTCGGCATCGACGTCCCGCTGCACGACGACGAGCCGGCGCCCACGACGTCCGCCGCGGGTGCCGCGGGTGCCGCCGTCGGCGGTCCCTCGGGTGTGACGGCCGCCACGACCGTCCTGCCGTCCCTGCCTGCGACCGGCGTGCCGGCCACCGCGTCCGCGGCCGCGCCCGGCGAGAGCGACGTCGCGGCCGACTTCCTCGCCGTCGACGACGACGAGCCCGCCCCGCCGTCGCTCGACGTCGAGGACGACTCGCCCGTGGCGCCTTACCGCCTGCCGGCGGCGTCGACGCTGAGCGTCGGACCGCCCGCGAAGGCGCGCAGCGAGGCGAACGACGAGATCGTGCGCTCCATCACCGAGGTGCTCCGGCAGTTCTCCGTCGACGCGAAGGTCGTCGGCTTCAGCCGCGGCCCGACCGTCACGCGGTACGAGATCGAGCTGGGCCCGGGCGTCAAGGTCGAGAAGGTGACGGCGCTCAGCAAGAACCTCTCGTACGCCGTCGCGTCGAACGAGGTGCGGATCCTCTCCCCGATCCCGGGCAAGAGCGCCATCGGCGTCGAGATCCCCAACACCGACCGCGAGATCGTGTCGCTCGGCGACGTCCTGCGCTCCGGGGCCGCCGCCAAGAGCGTGCACCCGATGACGATCGGCGTCGGCAAGGACGTCGAGGGCGGCTACGTCGTGGCGAACCTCGCGAAGATGCCGCACCTCCTGGTCGCCGGCGCCACCGGCTCCGGCAAGTCGAGCTTCGTCAACTCGATGATCACGTCCCTGCTCATGCGGGCCAAGCCGACCGACGTGCGCATGGTCCTCATCGACCCGAAGCGGGTCGAGCTCTCCATCTACGCCGGCGTCCCGCACCTGATCACGCCCATCATCACCAACCCCAAGAAGGCGGCCGAGGCGCTGCAGTGGGTGGTGAAGGAGATGGACATGAGGTACGACGACCTCGCCAGCTTCGGCTTCCGCCACATCGACGACTTCAACCGCGCCGTCGTCGCGAACGAGATCGTGCTGCCGGCCGGCAGCGCCCGGTCGCTCAAGCCCTACCCCTACCTGCTCGTCGTCGTCGACGAGCTGGCCGACCTCATGATGGTCGCCCCGCGCGACGTCGAGGACAGCATCGTCCGCATCACCCAGCTGGCGCGTGCCTCGGGCATCCACCTGGTGCTCGCGACGCAGCGTCCGTCGGTCGACGTCGTGACTGGCCTCATCAAGGCCAACGTGCCGTCGCGGTTCGCGTTCGCCGTGTCGAGCGTCACCGACTCGCGGGTCATCCTCGACCAGCCCGGCGCCGACAAGCTGATCGGCCAGGGCGACGGGCTCTTCCTGCCGATGGGCGCCTCCAAGGCCATGCGGGTCCAGGGCGCCTGGGTGCAGGAGGCGGAGATCGCCGAGGTCGTGGCGCACGTCACCCGGCAGGCGCGTCCCGACTACCGGCCCGACGTGGCGGCCGTGGTCGAGAAGAAGGAGATCGACGGCGACATCGGCGACGACCTCGAGCTGCTCCTCGCGGCCGCTGAGCTCGTCGTCAGCACCCAGTTCGGGTCGACGTCGATGCTCCAGCGCAAGCTGCGCGTCGGCTTCGCCAAGGCGGGGCGCCTGATGGACCTCATGGAGTCGCGCGACATCGTCGGCCCCTCCGAGGGGTCGAAGGCGCGCGACGTGCTCGTGAACAACGAGCAGCTGCCGGGCGTTCTGGCCAAGCTGCGCGGTCAGGGCGACGACGGGCTCCGGGGGCCGGCCCCCGCCTCCTCGGCTCCCACGGCGGTCGGCGCGGGCGACTACGGCGACGATCCCGTCGCCGAGATGACACGAGGCTACGACGAGGTCGACGGCGACGAGGAGTCGGAAGACGCCTGGGGCCTGACCGGCAGGGACTGACGTGACCGACGAGAGAACCCCCGACGCCCCCCGGGCCGCGACGTTCCCCTGGCGGGGACGCTTCGCGAGCCGCGGCGCGGGGCCGGCCAGCACGGCGAACATCGCCAACGTGATCACGGTCGTCCGCATCCTGATGGCGCCGCTGTTCATCGCCTGGCTGCTGATCGACGACGGCGCCGACGGCCCGTTGCGCATCGCGGCCGCTGTGCTGTTCGTGGTCGCCATCCTCACGGACAGCCTCGACGGCATGCTGGCGAGGGGCCTCGACCTCGTCACCGACTTCGGCAAGATCGTCGACCCGATCGCCGACAAGGTCCTCGTCGGTGGCGCACTGGTCGGGCTCTCCGTGCTCGGCGAGCTGCCCTGGTGGGTGACCGCGCTGATCCTCGTGCGCGAGATCGGGATCACCGTGTACCGCTTCGTCGTCATCCGCGACCGCGTCATCCCCGCGTCGCGCGGGGGCAAGCTCAAGACCGTGCTCCAGGCCGTCGCGGTGACGCTGGCGCTCTTCCCGCTGTGGGTGCCGCTAGGCGACTGGGTGCACGGCCTCAACACCGTCGTGATGACGGCCGCCGTGGTGGCCACGCTCGTGTCGGGTGCCGACTACGTCCGGGTCGCCCTGAAGCACTCCCGCACCTCGTGACCACCGCGGCCGAGGTGGTGCACGAGCTCGACCGCCAGGGGCTGACCGTCGCGGTCGCCGAGTCGTTGACGGGGGGTCTGCTCGCCGCCGAGCTCATCTCGGTCCCTGGTGCGTCCGCGGTCGTCGCCGGGGGAGTCGTGGCCTATCAGACGCCCCTCAAGGCAACACTGCTCGGCGTGCCGGCCGCGCTGCTCGCGGCCCGGGGCGCCGTCGACCCCGACGTCGCCGTCGCCATGGCGGCAGGGGCACGTCGGGCGCTGGCCGTCGAGGGTCAGGCCGCCGACGTCGGCATCGCCACCACCGGGGTCGCCGGCCCCGACGCCCAGGACGGCCACGCGCCGGGCACGGTGTACGTCGCCCTGAGCGCAGGAGGCGAGGCTCGCGTCACGAGGCTCGCCCTCGAGGGCGACCGGGCAGCCATCCGATCGGCCACCGTCTCCGAATCACTCTCGATGCTGCACGACTGGCTCGCGGGGCCTCGGGAATAGCCGGGGTTTCGGTCTCGTTACATCTCGTGAGTTCACAAGCGTCACACAGAGCTGGCTGGCTACAGTGGCACCCAGTTCGACAGCAGTGTTCCTCACCCACCCCTGAATCCCGTCACGGTGGGTCTTATGTCGCAAGGAGGGGTCCCATGGTTCTGGTCCGTCAAGAGATCGGCGACGTCCTCCGCGACTTCCGTCTCCAGAAGGGCCGCACGCTGCGACAGGTCGCCTCCAAGGCGAGCGTCGCACTCGGCTACCTCAGCGAGGTCGAGCGTGGGCAGAAAGAGGCCAGCTCCGAGATCCTCGCGTCGGTCGCCGACGCGCTCGAGACGCCGATCTCCGTCATCATGCGCGAGGTGGGCGACCGGATGGCCGTCATCGAGGGCCTCAACCCGATCCCCGACACCCTGCCCGACGACATGGTCGCCGAGTTCGACACCGACCTGGTCGTGCGCTGACCTCACGGTCCGACGTGCAGTACGCCTCGAGACGCCCCCGACCCGTGTCGGGGGCGTCTCGGCGTCCGGGTACCCTCGACTGATGCGCAAAAGCGAGTTCCGCAGGGCGGTCGACGACGAGTTCGGCGAGGCGTACGGGCGGGTCGTCACCCGCGACCTCGTCCTCTCGTCGCTGGGCGACGAGACCGCCGACGAGGCGCTCCGCGGCGGTGTGCCGCCGCGCGAGGTGTGGCTGGCCCTCTGCGAGGCCGAGGGCGTCCCCGTGGGCCGCAGGCACGGAGCAGGGCTGCCAGAGCCGCGTCGCTGACCGCCGTCACGGACGCGCGCGCCGCGGGCCGTCGACGATCAGGTGTTCGACACGCCGGGCTCCGAGTTCGAACGTGCGTTCGGCACGGTGGTAGCTTCCTCCACAAGGGCGTCGACGCCCGAGTGCTCCACTTCCGCCGGGGATCGCGTCTGCGATGTCGGTGGCCGGTCGTAGCGTTCATGCATCGACGTTCCACCGCTCCCGCATCCGTGGGGGCACCAGCCTTGTCGTCGAGACCGCCGCCCCCGGGCCGAGCGCGACGCGACAGCCTACAGGCGCACGGACAGCAACCACGAAGGAGTCACCATGCCCTCAGCAGAGAACCGCGAGAAGGCGCTCGAGACGGCGCTCGCGCAGATCGACCGTCAGTTCGGCAAGGGCGCGGTCATGCGCCTGGGCAGTGACGAGCGGGCTCCGGTCGCCGTCATCCCCACCGGCTCCATCGCGCTCGACGTCGCGCTCGGCATCGGTGGGCTCCCTCGAGGCCGCATCGTCGAGATCTACGGCCCCGAGTCCTCGGGGAAGACGACGCTCACCCTGCACGCGATCGCCAACGCGCAGCGCGGCGGCGGCATCGCGGCCTTCATCGACGCCGAGCACGCGCTCGACCCCGAGTACGCGAAGAAGCTGGGCGTCGACATCGACGCGCTGCTCGTCTCGCAGCCCGACACGGGCGAGCAGGCGCTCGAGATCGCCGACATGCTCGTCCGCTCCGGCTCCATCGACCTCGTCGTCATCGACTCCGTGGCGGCGCTCGTGCCGCGTGCCGAGATCGAGGGCGAGATGGGCGACTCCCACGTCGGCCTCCAGGCGCGTCTCATGTCGCAGGCCCTCCGCAAGCTGACGGGTGGTCTCAGCCAGACCGGCACGACGATGATCTTCATCAACCAGCTGCGCGAGAAGATCGGCGTGTTCTTCGGCAGTCCCGAGACCACCGCCGGCGGCAAGGCGCTCAAGTTCTACGCCTCGGTGCGACTCGACATCCGCCGCATCGAGACCCTGAAAGACGGCACGGACGCCGTGGGCAACCGCACCCGCGTCAAGGTCGTCAAGAACAAGATGGCACCGCCCTTCAAGCAGGCCGAGTTCGACATCCTCTACGGCGTCGGCATCTCGCGCGAGGGCAGCCTGATCGACTTCGGTGTCGAGCACGGCATCGTCCGCAAGTCCGGTGCCTGGTACACCTACGAAGGCGACCAGCTCGGTCAGGGCAAGGAGAACTCTCGCAACTTCCTCCTCAAGAACGCCTCCGTCGCACAGGAGATCGAGCAGAAGATCCTCGCGAAGCTCGGCGTCGGCGGGGCCAAGCCGGTCGAGGCCCCCGTCGAGTCGATCGAGGCGAAGATCGCCGCCCGGAAGGGCGCATGACCTCGCACGACGACGAGTCGGCTGACGACCTGGCACCCGTGACGCCCCTCTTCGGGGTCCGCGGGGCCAGGTCCGGCCGCACAGGCGCAGACGCGTCGAGCCACCCTTCGAGGGGGCCGGCGCCTGTCGTGGGCGACGACGAGCCTGTCGAGCCGTCGGGCGACGGCGCGAGGCGGGATCCGGTGCGCGACGCGGCAGCCGCGCTGGCCGCCGTGACCGAGCACTGGTCGGACGTCCCGGCTGCGGCCGCTGCGTCCGCCGACGAGGCAGAGGCCGAGGAGCCGCCCGAGGACTTGGACGCACAGCGGACCCGGGCCGAGAACGTCAGCCTGCATGCCCTCAGCCGACGAGGAGTCTCGTCGGCGGAGATGGCGTCCCTGCTCGAGGCGCGCGACCTCGATCCCGAGGTCGTGGCCGACGAGGTGTCGCGCCTCGAGGGGGTGGGCCTCCTCAACGACAGGGAACTCGCAGAGAACCTCCTCGAGACGAAACAGGGCCGCAAGGGCCTCGGTCGGGGCGCCGTGACGTCCGAGTTGCGCGCGCGGGGCATCGACGCGTCCGTGATCGAGGAGGTCCTCGCCGAGACCGACGACGCCGACGAGCAGGCCAGGGCCGACGAGTGGGCCGTGAAGCGCGCGAGCTCGCTGCGCGGGCTGGACAGGGCGACGGCCGAGCGGCGCCTCAACGGCTACCTCATGCGTCGCGGCTATCGCTCCGACACCATACGTCGTGCCGTCGAGAAGGCCCTGCCGCGCGGCGGCAGCAGCCGGGGCGGCGTCCGCTTCGAGTGACGCCCCGTCCTACACTGGGGCACCATGTCGACGGTCGGTGAAGCACTCAGCGGCGGCGTGATCGCCGTCGTGGGATCGACCGGCACCGGCAAGTCGGCGTTCTCGCTCGACCTGGCCGAGCGTCTCCGCGATGCGGGGCGCCAGGCCGAGATCGTCAACGCCGACGCGATGCAGCTCTATCGGGGGATGGACATCGGGACGGCCAAGCTGCCCCGAGACGAGCGGCGAGGAGTGCCTCACCACCTCCTCGACGAGCTCGAGGTGACGGCCGAGGCCAGCGTCGAGTGGTACCAGTCCCGTGCTCGTGCCGTGATCGACGACGTCCTCGCTCGCGGTGCCGTGCCCCTCCTGGTGGGCGGATCCGGGCTCTACGTCTCGAGCGTGCTCTTCGACTTCCGGTTCCCGGGCACCGACGTCGCTGTGCGACAGCGCTTCGAACGCGTGGCCGAGAGCGGCGGCCCCGGCGCGCTGCACGAGCTGCTCACACAGACAGATCCGGTCGCCGCCGAGCGGATCGGGCCGCACAACGCCCGGCGGCTCGTGCGGGCACTCGAGGTCGGCGAGATCACCGGTGAGCCGTTCTCGGCGGCGCTGCCCGACGAGGCACGGCGGTGGCGCCCCTCCTCGATCGTCGGCATCGCCGAGGAGAGGCCGGTCCTCGTCGAGCGTCTCGATGCCCGCGTCCGCCGCATGTGGGCCGACGGCCTGGTCGACGAGGTGCGTGGCCTGCTGCCGCTCGGCCTCGCCGACGGGATCACCGCCTCCCGGGCCATCGGCTACGCGCAGGCAGCAGCGCAGCTGCGGGGCGACACCGACGAGGAGGCGGCGATCGCCGAGACGCAGGCGCTCACGCGCCGCTACGCCCGCCGCCAGGTCAGCTGGTTCAAGCGGTACCCGGACGTCGACTGGTCGACCACGGGCGACCCGGCTGCCGTCGAGCGGGCCCTCGCTAGACTCCTCGGGTGACCACGACGCTCCAGTTCACCAAGGGACAGGGCACCGGGAACGACTTCGTGTTGTTCACCGACGCCGACGGCGAGACCGACCTCGACGGGGTCGCCATCCGCGCCCTGACCGACCGTCGCTTCGGCGTAGGGGCTGACGGGGTCATCCGCGCCGTTCGCTCGTCCGCGCTCTCGGCCGGCGCCGCGGCGCTGGCGAGCGATCCCTCGGCCGAGTGGTTCATGGACTACCACAACGCCGACGGCAGCCTCGCCGAGATGTGCGGCAACGGCGTCCGCGTCTTCGCGCGCTACCTCGTCGAGCGCGGCCTGGTCGACCTGTCCGTCGGCGGGGCCCTCGCGATCGGCACGCGCGCCGGCGTGCGCACGGTGCGGCGAGACGGCTCGGGCTTCCGGGTCGACCTCGGCGCCTGGGCGCTCGGGGACGACGAGCCGACGGTCCGCGCCCGAGAACTCCACGCGGCGAGGCCGGGCCTCTCGCTCTCGGTCGGCAACCCGCACGTGGTCGTCGCCCTCGCCTCCGACGACGAGCTCGACGGGCTCGACCTCTCCTGGGTGCCGGTGCTCGATCCCGCGCCTGCCGAGGGCGCCAACGTCGAGTTCGTGGTCCCGTCCGATCCGCTCGTGGTCGACGGCATCGGTCGCATCCGCATGCGCGTGCACGAGCGCGGCAGCGGCGAGACGCTCTCGTGCGGCACGGGTGCCGCGGCTGCGGCACTAGCCGTGCGGCACTGGGCTGGCGCGGGCGCGCCCGACGACTGGGCCGTCGAGGTGCCGGGCGGCGTCCTCGGGGTCCATGTCGCGCCCGGGGGCGACGGTGAGCACGTGTCGCTCAGCGGACCGGCCGAGCTCGTCTTCAGCGGGGCCCTGACCCTCTAGCGTCCATCGGTCCCTCGCGCGTGAGCGTCCGTCGGTCCCTCGCGCGTGGGCCCATGGCCCCCGGGCCGCTGGGGCGCACACCCTATCGTCGTCGTCGTCGTCGTCGCTCGTCTATGCGAGGGACGAGGAGGCGCGACGGGCCCGCAGCACCCGGTACCCTTTGCTCGTCGAGGCCCGCTCCACCTGGACCACGTCCGCCATGGTCGCGTTCATCCACGCCTGGAGCGAGTCGGCGCCGAGGTTCTTCTGCACGACGAGCCAGGCGTCCGAGCCGGGCTCCAGGCGTGGCAGCCAGGTCTCCAGGAGGCCGTGCAGCACCTCCTTGCCGACCCGGATGGGCGGATTCGACCAGATCGACGCGAAAACGACGCCGTCGGGAACACCGTCGGGCGTCACGGCGTTGACGTTCTGGAGGCCCGCGGCCCGTGCGTTCTCACGGACGAGGTCGAGGACCCTCTCGTTCACGTCGACGGCCCACACCGTCGCGTCGGGTGACGACAACGCGAGGCTCAGTGTGATGGGGCCCCATCCGCACCCGACGTCCAACAGGTCGCCCGTCGCGGGCGGCTGCGGTGCACCGGCCAGCAGGACGGCCGTGCCCGGGTCGACCCGCTCGGGGCTGAAGACGCCCGACGCCGTCGTGAGCGTCAGCTCTCGCCCTGCGAGGGTCGCCGTGATCGTCCGCCGACGCAGCTCGCTCTCCGGGTTCGGGGAGAAGTAGTGGTCGTTGGTCACGCACGACAACCTACCGAACATCAGCTGCCTGGCCCGTGACGGCCCAGGCTCGACCCCCTCCGGAGGGCTAGTATCACTTCGATGACAGACACCCCCACGACCCCGCTCGACGACGAGCGCGACGGACAGCCCGGCGACGACGTCGTGGCGCGGGTCCTCGAGCGTGCGGCGTCGCGGGCGTCCGCCTACACGATCTTCTCGCCTGCCCAGGCGATCCAGACCCGCTCCCTCGACGACTCGGGCGACGGCGACCAGTACGACCGCGAAGACCGGGCCGCGCTCCGCCGCGTGGCCGGCCTCTCGACCGAGCTGGAGGACGTCACCGAGGTCGAGTACCGCCAGCTCCGCCTCGAGAACGTCGTCCTGATCGGCGTCTGGTCGCAGGGCTCGCTCTCGGACGCTGAGAACTCGCTCCGTGAGCTCGCCGCACTGGCCGAGACCGCGGGCGCCTCGGTGCTAGACGGCCTCCTGCAGCGTCGGCCGAACCCCGACCCGAGCACCTACCTCGGCAAGGGCAAAGCGGAAGAACTGCGGCAGACCGTGGCTGCCC
Organism: Frigoribacterium sp. PhB107; assembly: GCF_003751515.1. NCBI lineage: Bacteria > Bacillati > Actinomycetota > Actinomycetes > Micrococcales > Microbacteriaceae > Frigoribacterium > Frigoribacterium sp. PhB107. Next base: position 115,257 of record NZ_RJKU01000004.1, read on the forward strand.
TCGGCGCCGACACGGTCATCGCCGACACCGAGCTCGCACCGAGCCAGCGGCGTGCGCTGGAGGACGTGGTGAAGGTCAAGGTGATCGACCGCACGGCCGTCATCCTCGACATCTTCAGCCAGCACGCGAAGAGCCGCGAGGGCAAGGCCCAGGTCGAGCTCGCCCAGCTCGAGTACCTGCTGCCGCGCCTCCGTGGCTGGGGGGACTCGATGTCCCGCCAGGCCGGTGGCCAGGTCGGCGGTGCCGGTGCCGGAATGGGCAGCAGGGGCCCCGGCGAGACGAAGATCGAGCTCGACCGTCGCCGGATCCACACGCGCATGGCCCGCCTCCGGCGTCAGATCAAGGAGATGAAGCCGGCACGCGACGCGAAGCGGGCCAACCGCGACCGCAACGAGGTGCCCTCCGTGGCCATCGCCGGCTACACGAACGCGGGCAAGTCGAGCCTGCTGAACCGGCTCACGAGCGCCGGCGTCCTGGTCGAGAACGCCTTGTTCGCGACCCTCGACGCGACGGTGCGCAAGAGCGCCACCACCGACGGCCGCCCCTTCACCTACGCCGACACGGTGGGCTTCGTCCGCAACCTGCCGCATCAGCTCGTCGAGGCCTTCCGCTCGACGCTCGAAGAGGTCGCGGGCTCCGACGTCATCGTGCACGTCGTCGACGGGTCGCACCCCGACCCGGCCGCGCAGTTGGCGACGGTGCGCGAGGTCATCGGCGAGGTCGACGGACGGGACATCCCCGAGGTCGTGGTCTTCAACAAGAGCGACCTCGTCGACGACGACCAGCGGCTGGTGCTGCAGGGGCTCGAGCCGACGGCCGTCTTCGTCTCGGCGCGCACGGGCGAGGGCATCGACGTGCTGCTGGCGAAGCTCGCCGGGCTGCTGCCCGAGCCCGAGGTCGAGCTCGACCTCCTCGTGCCCTACGATCGCGGCGACGTGGTGTCGCACCTGCACGACTCCGGTCGGGTCCTGACGACCGACTACGACGAGCAGGGCACCCGGGTGCACGCCCGCGTCTACCCGAGCGATGTCGCGGCGCTCTCGCCGTTCGTGCGCACGGAGACTGCCGACGCCGTCGAGACCGCGGAGCCCGCCGCCTCCTGAGCGGTTCGCTCCCCGCACGACGAAGCGCCTCCGGCCCGGTCAGGGCAGGAGGCGCTTCGTCGTCCTCGGGACGCGTCAGACCGAGCGGAGCACCGCCACGACCTTGCCGAGGATCTGCGCGTGGTCGCCCACGATCGGCTCGAACGCGCTGTTGCGGGGCAGCAGCCAGGTGTGGCCGTCGCGCTGCCGGAAGACCTTGACCGTGGCCTCGTCGTCGAGCATGGCCGCGACGATGTCGCCGTTCTCGGCGTCCTGCTGCTGCCGGACGACCACCCAGTCGCCGTCGCAGATCGCGGCGTCGATCATGGACTCGCCGACGACGCGGAGCATGAACAGCTCGCCCTTCCCCACGAGCTGGCGGGGGAGCGGCATGACGTCCTCGACCTGCTGCTCGGCGGTGATGGGGATGCCGGCCGCGATCCGGCCGACCATCGGCACGTGGGCGGTGTCGCCGTCGTCGCTCGTCGAGAGGATGCTCGTCACGGGAGCAGCGGCAGTCGTCGCGTCGCCCAGCACCTCGAGGGCGCGGGGGCGGTTGGGGTCGCGGCGGATCCGGCCGGCGAGCTCGAGCTGGTTGAGCTGGTGGGTCACGCTCGACAGCGACTTGAGGCCGACGGCGTCGCCGATCTCGCGCATGCTCGGCGGGTAGCCGCTCTGGGCGATGCTCGCCTGGATAGCGGCCAGGATCGACTCCTGCTTGGCGGTGAGCGCCTTGCGCGGGGGCGTCGCCGGGGCGGTCGCCGTCGCGCTGTGCCGGTCGGTCATGTCTCTCCTGCCGTCGATGTCGGTGGTCGCTGGTGTACTCGTCCCACCGACTGGAACCTATCGGATCACGGCCACTTGGCGAAACACATGTTCGAGTGTGTCGCGCTTGTCTCCGGGAGATGTTCGAGAGAAATGGTTGCGGTCGGGCTCAGTCGAAGATATGTTCGGTACACGTCTTCGTGTCCGGCATTCCCGGCCGAGTGCCGGGCACGAACTCGTACGACAACTCTCGCGGTGAAAGGAACCACCTCATGAGCGCCACCAGCATCAGCAACGACATCGTCGGCATCACCACCGGCTCGGTCGCCCCTCGCACCCGCCTCCGCATCACGCGTCGAGGCCGGCGAGTCGTCGGCGCCGCTGTCGCGCTCGGCGCCGCGGGCATCGTGGCCGCGGGCTTGCTGCTCGGCCCCGGCGCCGTCGCCTCCGACCACGCCGCAGACGTGTCCTTCGCCCAGGTCACGGTCGAGGGCGGCGAGTCGCTCTGGCAGGTCGCGAGCGAGATCGCCCCCACCAAAGACCCGCGCGACGTCGTCAGCGACCTCGTCCGCCTGAACAACCTGCCGAGCGCCGAGGTGGCCGCGGGCCAGACGCTCGCGATCCCCGAGAAGTACAGCCGCTGATCTGGTGTGGCTGGGCCCGACCTGTCCGTTGCGGTCCGGTCCGGTCCGGTCCGGGTCACGGTGAGGTCGGCACTCCGCCCGCCGCCTACCATGGACTCGTGTCCTTCAGCCTCGCCGACCTGCCCATCCGCGACGACCTCAAGGGGCTGACGCCCTACGGCGCTCCCCAAGAGCGGGTTCCCGTCGCCCTCAACGTCAACGAGAACACCCACCCCGTTCCCGCCGACGTCGCCGCCGACATCCTCGAGGCAGTCGGTGCAGCCCTCGTCGACGTGAACCGTTACCCCGACCGAGAGTTCTCGACCCTCCGTGACTCGCTGGCGGGTTACCTCGGACACGGCCTCAGTCGCGATCACATCTGGGCGGCGAACGGTTCGAACGAAGTCATCCAGCAGATCCTGCAGGCCTTCGGCGGCCCGGGCCGGTCCGTGCTGGGGTTCTCGCCCACCTACTCGATGCACTCGATCATCGCGGCGGGCACCGGCAGCACCTGGCTCGAGGGCGCCCGCGACGAGGGCTTCACGATCACGCCTGAGACGGCGGTCGCCGAGATCGAGCGTCTCCGGCCCGACGTCGTCTTCTTCTGCGGCCCGAACAACCCTACGGGCACACCGCTCGACCTCGACACGGTCCGGGCCGCCTACGACGCGACCGACGGCATGGTCTTCGTCGACGAGGCCTACGCCGAGTTCATGCCGACCGGCCAGCCCACGGCGCTCACCCTGCTCGAGGGCCGGGAGCGCCTCGTCGTCTCGCGCACCATGAGCAAGGCCTTCGCCTTCGCCGGTGCCCGGGTCGGCTACATGGCGGCCCACCCTGCCGTCGTCGACGCCCTCCGTCTGGTCCGGCTGCCGTACCACCTCTCGTCCCTCACGCAGGCGGCGGCCGTGGCGGCCCTCGCGCACGCCGACGAGATGCTCGCGATGGTCGACGACATCAAGGCGCAGCGCGACCGCATCGTCCGCGTGCTGACCGAGCTCGGCTACAGCCCGTGGCCGACCTGGTCGAACTTCGTCCTGTTCGGCGGCGTCGACGACCCGGCCGACGTCTTCCGTCGCCTCCTCGCCCGCGGTGTCATCGTCCGCGACCTCGGCATCGAGGGGCACCTCCGGGTGAGTGCCGGCACCGAGGCTGAGACGACCGCGTTCCTCGACGCGCTGCGCGACATTAGGCTCTCCTCGTGACCGATCAGCCTCGCGCCCGCACCGCCTCCTCGTCCCGCGAGACGAGCGAGTCGCGCATCCAGCTGTCCCTCGACCTCGACGGGACCGGTCGCTCGTCGGTCGACACGTCCGTGCCGTTCTTCGACCACCTCCTGACGGCCCTCTCGAAGCACTCGCTCATCGACCTCGACGTGTCGGCGGCGGGTGACACGCACATCGACGTCCACCACACGGTAGAAGACGTCGGCATCGTGCTCGGCGGCGCGATCAAGGAGGCGCTGGGCGACAAGGCCGGCATCTCCCGCTACGGAGACGCGCTCGTGCCCCTCGACGAGGCGCTCGTCCAGGCCGTCGTCGACGTGTCGGGCCGCCCGTACCTCGTCCACACCGGCGAGCCCGAGGGCTTCGAGTACCACCTCATCGGCGGCCACTTCACCGGCTCGATGGTGCGCCACGTCTTCGAGGCGATCACGTTCCACGCCGGCATCACCGTCCACGTGCGCGTGCTCGGCGGCCGCGACCCGCACCACATCGCCGAGGCGGAGTTCAAGGCCTTCGCCCGGGCCCTGCGCCAGGCCGTCCAGCCCGACGCCCGGGTGACCGGGGTGCCGTCCACGAAGGGCGCCCTGTGACGGTCCGTCCCACGGTGGCCGTCCTCGACTACGGCAGCGGCAACGTGCACTCGGCGGTCAAGGCCCTCGAGCTCGCGGGGGCCGACGTCGAGCTCACGCGCGACCGCGCCAGGGTGCAGGCGGCCGACGGGCTCTTCGTCCCCGGCGTCGGTGCGTTCGGCGCCGTGATGAGCCAGCTGCAGTCGGTCCGCGGGGGCGAGATGATCGACCGTCGACTCGCTGGTGGTCGCCCTGTGATGGGCATCTGCGTCGGCATGCAGGTCTTCTTCGAGGGTGGGGTCGAGCGCGGTGCGACGACCGGCGGCCTGGGCGAGTGGCCCGGCGTCGTCGACGAGCTGAAGGCGGACGTGCTGCCGCACATGGGCTGGAACCTGGTCGACGCCCCCGAGGGCAGCGTCCTCTTCGACGGCGTGCGCGACGAGCGCTTCTACTTCGTGCACTCGTTCGCGGCTCAGGCCTGGACCCTCGACGTGATCCGCCCGTTCCCCGAGCCCCACGTCACGTGGGCCGACCACGGCGGGCGCTTCGTCGCGGCCGTCGAGAACGGTCCGCTCTGGGCCACGCAGTTCCACCCCGAGAAGTCGGGGCAGCCGGGCATCAGGCTGCTCTCGAACTGGCTCGGGACACTCTGAACCCCCTCTGATCCGACCGCGATCCCCGGCCCCGTCGGCGACAGCACGCGGCACGCCCGCGAGAGAGACACCATGAGCGACTTCTGCACGACCCCTGGCCTCACCCTGTTCCCCGCCGTCGACGTCGCGGGCGGGCAGGCCGTCCGCCTGACGCAGGGCGAGGCCGGCACCGAGACGGGCTACGGCGACCCCGTGGCGGCGGCCGACGACTGGAAGTCGCAGGGTGCCGAGTGGCTGCACCTCGTCGACCTCGACGCGGCGTTCGGCCGGGGCGACAACCGGTCGATCATCAAGAAGGTGATCAAGCAGGTCAAGGGCATCGACGTCGAGCTCAGCGGCGGCATCCGCGACGACCGCTCGCTCGACGACGCGCTGAGCACCGGCGTCAAGCGCATCAACCTGGGCACCGCCGCGCTCGAGAACCCCGAGTGGGCCGCCCACGTCATCGCCGAGTACGGCGAGGCCGTGGCGGTGGGCCTCGACGTGCGCGGCACGACCCTGGCCGCGCGCGGCTGGACGGAGGACGGCGGCGACCTCTGGACGGTGCTCGCTCGCCTCGAGGACGCAGGGTGCGCCCGCTACGTCGTCACCGACGTGACGAAGGACGGCACCCTGACCGGCCCGAACACGGATCTCCTCCGGCAGGTCATGGAGCGCACCGACCGTCCGGTCATCGCCTCGGGCGGCATCTCGAGCCTCGACGACATCGCGGCCCTCCGCGAGCTCGTCCCCCTCGGCCTCGAGGGGGCCATCGTCGGCAAGGCGCTCTACTCGGGCGCCTTCACCCTCGCCGCCGCGCTCGACGTCGCGTCGGTGTCGTGACTGCGGACCGCGGACCCACGCACGCGGCAGACAGCGCCGGGCGGCCCTTCGCCGGTCGTACCTTCGAGCACCACGACACGGCCCACGCGGGCGACGACGGTTCGGCCGACCCTCGCCTCCTCGAGGCCCTGGTCCGCTTCGGCGCGGGCGGGCTGCCCGAGCACGAGGTCGTCGACGCCCTGCGCCCCGCGCGTCTGCTGATCCCGCTCGTCGCGGTCGCGGGGGAGGAAGGGCTCGACGACCTCGGTCGCCGCGTCGACAAGACGCAGGAGCTGTCCATCGTCACGGTGGCCGGCCCTGACGGACGCGCGGTGCTGCCGGCGTTCACGAGCGTCGAGGCCCTCAGTCGGTGGGACGCCGCGGCGCGTCCGGTCCCCGTCGACGCGCGGCGGGTCGCGCTGGCGGCCGTCGCCGAGTCGACCGAGCACCTCGTGCTCGACCCGGGCTCGCCCACCGAGTTCGGCGTCCGGCGACCTGCGCTCTGGGCCGTCGCCCAGGACCTTCCCTGGGTGCCCGCCCACGCGGACGAGGCGGTCCTGCAGGCGTTCCTCGCCGCGTCGACCGACGAGGAGGCGCTGGTCGGGCTGGCGATCTCGCCCGGCTACCGGGGCGCCCGGCTGGGCACTCCCGAGATCGTGGTCCGGCTCGCCGTGCGTGCCGGCCTCGACCAGGGGCAGCTGGGGGAGCTGCTGCAGCGCCTCCAGGCGTCGTGGCAGGCCGATCCGCTCATCCTGGACCGCGTCGACAGCATGTCCGTCAGCGTCGTCCCCGCCTGAGGCAGGTCAGATCGACGGTCGGATGATCGGGTCAGCTCAGCTGGCCACGGTTCAGGTGACCGGGCCGGTGAGCTTCTCGCCGGGGCCCTTGCCGACGGCGTCGGGGATGGAACTGGCCTCGCGGAAGGCGAGCTGCAGTGAGCGGAGGCCGTCGCGCAGCGCGCGGGCGTGCTGGTCGCCGATCTCCGGCGCGCTGGCCACGACGAGGCCGGCGAGCGACGAGATGAGCTTGCGCGCCTCGTCGAGGTCGGTCTGCGCCGCGGGGTCGTCGGCGAGGCCGACCTTCACGGCCGCCGCGCTCATCAGGTGCACGGCGACGGTGTTGATGACCTCGACCGCGTTGACGTCGGCGATGTCGCGGACGGCGTCGGACGGGTGCTCCACCGGGATGCCGACGGGGGCGTCGTCGGGGCGGTCGGCGGGGTGGGTGTGCGGGGTGTGGCTCACGTGCTGATCCTCTGCTAGGCTTCTCCAGGCTCGCAGCGTCTGCTGCGTGCGAAAGTGGAGATTCTCCCACCCGCGCTTGACCGTCACACGAGGTTACCGGGTTGTTGGCACCCCGTTCGATCTGCACCACCCCGGAGAGCGATCCTCGAGGCAGAGCAGGCCGAACAGCCAGGGTGCAGTGCACCGCCGTCGACAGACGGTGCGCGTCGCGAGAGCGACCGGTGTGCGAACCTCCTCTTTCCCTGCAGGCCCTCCGGGTCGGCAGGTGACGAAGCGACGACAGAGGAGTTCCGCATCAGCGATCCCCGTACGAACGACCGTATCCGCGTCCCCGAGGTCCGCCTCGTGGGGCCTGCAGGTGAGCAGATCGGCGTCGTTCCCATCGCCATGGCGCTGCGTCTCGCCGCAGAGGCCGAACTCGACCTGGTCGAGGTGGCCCCCAACTCGAAGCCTCCCGTGGCCAAGATCATGGATCACGGAAAGTTCAAGTACGAGGCTGCGCAGAAGGCGAAAGAGGCTCGGCGCAACCAGGCGAACACCATCCTCAAAGAGGTCCGGTTCCGTCTGAAGATCGACAAGCACGACTACGAGACCAAGCGCAAGCGCGCCGAGGGCTTCCTCGAGGGTGGCGACAAGGTCAAGGCCATGATCTTGTTCCGCGGTCGTGAGCAGTCGCGTCCCGACCAGGGCGTGCGTCTGCTCCAGCGCTTCGCGGAGGACGTGTCCGAGCTGGGCAGTGTCGAGTCCACCCCCACCATCGACGGCCGCAACATGGTCATGGTGATCGGGCCCCACAAGAACAAGTCCGAGGCGAAGGCCGAGGCCGAAGCTCGCAAGGCGGCGAACAAGCCCCCGAAGCACCCCACGTCCGACAAGGCGGCGGCCGATGCACCGGCCGAGCCGACAGAAGAGAGCAAGTAACACATGCCCAAGCAGAAGACCCACTCCGGTGCCAAGAAGCGTTTCAAGGTCACCGGTTCCGGCAAGATCATGAAGCAGCAGGCCGGCATGCGCCACAACCTCGAGGTGAAGAGCGCCAGCCGCAAGGCTCGCCTCAACCAGGACCAGCTGTTGGCCCCGGCCGACGCCAAGGTCGCCAAGAAGCTTCTCGGTCACTGACCGCTGACACGAACGTAGAGGAACAAGAAAATGGCAAGAGTCAAGAGAGCGGTCAACGCCGCCAAGAAGCGTCGCGTCATCCTCGAGCGCGCCGAGGGCTACCGCGGTCAGCGTTCGCGCCTGTACCGCAAGGCCAAGGAGCAGGTCACCCACTCCCTCGTCTACTCGTACCGTGACCGCCGTGCGCGCAAGGGCGAGTTCCGCCGCCTGTGGATCCAGCGCATCAACGCTGCGTCGCGTCAGAACGGCCTGACCTACAACCGCCTCATCCAGGGCCTGTCCCTGGCCGGCATCGAGGTCGACCGTCGCATCCTCGCCGAGCTGGCCGTGCACGAGCCCGCCACCTTCGCGTCGATCGTCGCGACGGCGAAGGCCGCGCTGCCTGCCGACACCTCGGCCCCCAAGGTCACGGCTGCCGCGTAGTCACGACGGCGTCAGCACCACCTCCGGAGGGCCCGGACAGCACCAGCTGTCCGGGCCCTCCGTCGTTCCCCGGGCCGGGTGCGGCATAGTTGTCGCGTGCGCACCCCTCTGATCGACAACCCCCGTTCGCCACGAGTCCGGGCGGTGGCGAAGCTGTCCAAGCGGGACGCCCGTACCGAGACGGGGCTGTTCCTGCTGGAGGGGCCGCAGGCGGTGTCCGAGGCCCTCGCGTTCCGTCCCGAGCTGGTCCTCGAGCTCTACGTCACCCCGACCGCGCTCGAGCGGCACCCCGGGCTGGCCGACGCGGCCGGCGAGGCGGGCCTCGAGGCCGAGTTCGTCACGGAGGCCGTGCTCGACGCGATGGCCGACACCGTGACCCCGCAGGGCGTCGTGGCCGTCTGCCGCCAGTTCCCGACGTCGGTCAAGGACATCTTCGCCGAGGGCGACGACGGCGGGCCGAAGCTCATCGCCATCCTCGAGGAGGTGCGCGACCCGGGCAACGCCGGCACGATCATCCGTGCCGCCGACGCGGCCGGGGCCGACGCCGTCGTGATGACCGGTCGCAGCGTCGACCTCTACAACCCGAAGGTCGTCCGGGCCACGACCGGCTCCCTCTTCCACGTGCCCGTCGCCGTCGGCATCGACCTCGCGAGCGTCGTGGCGCGCTGCGCCGAGGCCGGCATCCAGGTGATCGCCGCCGACGTCAAGGGCGACGACCTGCTGCAGGCGCGGCGCGACGGCGTCCTCGACGCGCCGACGGCCTGGCTCTTCGGGAACGAGGCGCGCGGGCTCACCGACGACGACCTCGCGCGGGCCGACCGCGCCGTCGTGGTGCCCATCTACGGGCACGCCGAGTCGATGAACCTGGCGACCGCCGCCTCCGTCTGCCTCTACGAGAGCGCCTTCGCCCACCGCTCGTAGGTCGACCGGACGGCTCGTTTCGGTTGCGTTACGAATCAGCTGTGAGTTTGACCCCCTTCCGGGCGTCTGTTTGTGTGGACCCATGGAACCCCTCGTCGTGGTCGACCACGTCAACAAGCACTTCGGTCAGCTGCACGTCCTCAAGGACGTCACGACCACGGTCGGGCGTGGCGAGGTCGTCGTGGTGATCGGCCCGAGCGGCTCGGGCAAGTCGACTCTCTGTCGGGCGATCAACCGCCTCGAGACGATCGACGACGGCGTCATCTCGATCGACGGCACTCAGCTGCCCGACGAGGGCGCCGCGCTGGCGAAGCTGCGTGCCGACGTCGGCATGGTGTTCCAGAGCTTCAACCTCTTCGCCCACAAGACGGTGCTCGAGAACGTCACCCTCGGCCAGATCAAGGTGCGAGGCCGCTCCAAGGCCGAGGCCGAGAAGCGCGCCATGGAGCTCCTCGACCGCGTCGGCGTCGGCGACCAGGCGTCGAAGATGCCCTCGCAGCTCTCGGGCGGCCAGCAGCAGCGCGTCGCCATCGCCCGTGCCCTCGCGATGGACCCGAAGGTGATGCTCCTCGATGAGCCCACGAGCGCGCTCGACCCCGAGATGATCACCGAGGTGCTCGACGTCATGGTGCAACTCGCGAAGGACGGCATGACCATGGTCGTCGTCACCCACGAGATGGGCTTCGCCCGCAAGGCCGCCGACCGCGTCGTGTTCATGGCCGAGGGCCAGATCGTCGAGGAGTCGACGCCCGAGGAGTTCTTCACGGCGCCGAAGTCCGACCGCGCGCGCGACTTCCTGTCGAAGATCCTCACGCACTGAGCCCGGGCGCCTCGCTCGCGACGCGCCTCCTCGTGCCCCCGTCCCGGCTGCCCGCCCGGACGAGGAGGCGCCCCCAGACTCCCGGACGTCGACCGTCGGCCGGGTCACCCAGCAAGGAGAACGACATGCGACTCAGCAAGGGATTCGTCGCCGTAGCCGCAGCGGCCGTGACGGTGCTCGGCCTCTCGGCCTGCACGGACTCGGCCGCCCCCGAGAGCTCGGTCGACGTCGAGGAGGTCGCGGACTTCCAGGACGGCACCACGATGGCTCGTCTGGCCGAGGCCGGCGAGATCACCATCGGCACCAAGTTCGACCAGCCGCTCTTCGGCCTGGACGACGGCTCGGGCACGCCCCAGGGCTTCGACGCCGAGATCGGCAAGCTCGTCGCCGCCAAGCTGGGCATCCCCGCCAGCGGCATCACGTGGGTCGAGACGGTCTCCGCCAACCGCGAGCCGTTCATCCAGAACGGCGACGTCGACCTCGTCATCGCCACCTACACGATCAACGACGCCCGTAAAGAGGTCGTCTCGTTCGCCGGGCCTTACTACCAGGCCGGCCAGGACCTGCTGGTGCTCGAGGGCAACCCCGACGGCATCGAGAGCGTCGACGACCTCGCAGGCAAGAAGGTCTGCACCGTCAGCGGCTCGACCAGCGAGGCGAACATCGCCGAGTACGTCAGCGCGCCGACCGACATCATCGCGACCGACACCTACTCGAACTGCCTCGAGCCGCTCCGCACGGGCGCGGTCCAGGCCGTGACGACCGACAACGTCATCCTGGCCGGCCTCGCCGACCAGAACGAGGGCGAGTTCGAGGTCGTCGGAGCGCCGTTCACCGAGGAGCCCTACGGTATCGGCCTCGCGCTGGACGACACCGACTTCCGCATGTTCGTCAACGACACGCTGCAGGACGCCGAGGACGACGGCACCTGGGACGAGCTGTGGGAGGCGACGGCCGGCAAGGTGCTCGAGACCCCCGAGCCCCCGGCGATCGACCGCTACTAGCGACACCGGCGGGCACCGTGTCGCGACCTGCGCACGGTGCCCGCCACCGCCTCCTGCCCGTGTGGGCAGCCGCCCTGAACTGAGGACACCCTTGTGAACCCCCTGGACGTCATCCCCGGCTTCGACGCCGTGATCGACAACTGGCCCCGATTCTGGGGCGGCTTCGTCACGACGCTGCAGCTCCTCGTCTTGTCGGGCGTCGGCGCGATCGTCATCGGCTTCGTCGTGGCCGCCATGCGGATCTCGCCCGTGGGCTCGTTCCGGGTCTTCGCGACGGTCTACACCGAGGCGATCCGCAACGTCCCGCTGACGCTCGTCCTCTTCTTCTGCGCCTTCGTGCTCCCGTACCTCGGCGTCGGGATCGGCTACTTCCCGCTCGCGGTGATCGGCCTGACGCTGTACACCTCGCCCTTCGTGGCCGAGGCCGTCCGCTCCGGCGTGAACGGCGTCCCGGTGGGGCAGGCCGAGGCCGCCCGCAGCATCGGCCTCGGCTTCGGCCAGACCCTGACGCTCGTGATCATGCCGCAGGCCATCCGCATGGTCATCCCGCCCCTGATCAACGTGATCATCGCCCTGACGAAGAACACCTCGGTCGCGGGCGGGTTCTTCGTCGCCGAGCTGTTCGCCGCGGGGCGCTTCATCGCGAACTCCCGCGGCGACGCGGTCATCACGACGCTGCTGTCGGTGGCCGTGTTCTACCTGGTCGTCACCATCACCCTGGGTCGCGTCGCGGCCCTCGTCGAGAAGAAGGTCGCGGTCCTGCGATGAGCACGAACGTCCTCTACGACGCCCCGGGCCCGAAGTCCCGCCGCACCTCGCGCATCATCTCGGTGGTGGGCGTGGTCCTGGTGCTCGCGCTCGTCGCCTACGTCGCGTACCTGCTGGGCCGCCCGCGTGTCAGCGCCAACGGCGCCGTCACCGCCAGCGTGCTCGACCCCTCGCGCTGGGACATCCTGCTCGACCGCAACCTCTGGCGGAACATCGGCCGCGGCTGGCTGGCGACGGTCCAGGCAGCCGCCGTCGCGTCCGTGCTCGCGGTCGCCATCGGAGTGCTGTTCTCGTTCCTCCGCACCGCACGGACCGCCTGGGTCCGGGTGCCGACCACGGTCGTCCTCGAGTTCTTCCGCGGCATGCCCGTGCTGCTGATGATGCTCTTCATCCTGCTGGTCTTCTCGACGGGCGCCTTCTGGGCCGTGGTGGCAGCTCTCGCGGTCTACAACGGCGCCCTCATCGGCGAGGCCCTGCGCTCGGGCATCGCCGCCCTGCCGCGGGGCCAGCGCGAGGCGGGGCTCGCCATCGGCCTCTCGCCGGTGCAGACGCGCTTCGCGATCGAGTTCCCGCAGGCGTTCCGCCAGATGCTGCCGATCATCCTGGCGCAGCTGGTCGTCCTCCTGAAGGACACCTCGCTCGGCTACATCGTCGGCTACGTCGAGTTGACCCGGCAGGGGCTGAACCGGCTCGGCACGTCCTACGGCAGCACCTACACGTTCACCCTGTTCGCCGTGGTCCTCGTGGTCTACCTGATCACGAACCTCGTCTTCTCGTACGTGGTGCGCGTCGTCGACCGGCGCACCGGCCGCCGCGGCGTCGTCCGGACGAAGGGCGGGGGAGGCGGTCTCGGCGGCCCCGGTCTGCTCGCCCGCGCCGGCCGCCCGAACATCCCCGCGACGACCGGCGCGGCCGGCGGAGGCGGCGGCGGCGGTCGCTGACCTGCCGCACCACCGCACCGACCGCTCCTCCCCGGATCCGCGATCCGCGCCTCCTCGTCCCCAGGGCACGAGGAGGCGCGGGTCGTCACCCCAACGATCGCTAAGCTTGGTTCTCGTGTCAGACTCCGTCCCCATCTCCGAAGAGGCCGTCTCGGCCGCGGTCGACGCGGCCCTCGCCGCCGTCGCGACCGCCGCCTCCGTCGCCGAGCTCAAGGCGGCCCGTGCCCAGCACGCCGGCGAGGCGTCGGTCCTGGCACGCATGAACGCCGGTCTCCGCGACCTGCCGAACGACCAGAAGGCCGCGGCGGGCAAGCTCGTCGGTGGCGCCCGCGGCCGTGTCGGCCAGGCGGTGGCCGCTCGTGAGGCCCAGCTCGCCGAGCTCGAAGAATCCCAGCGCCTCGTCGATGAGGCTGTCGACGTCACGGCCCTGCCTACGCGTCGTCGGGCCGGCGCGCGACACCCGCTCGCCCTCCTGCAGGAAGAGATGCTCGACCTGTTCGTCGGCATGGGCTGGGAGGTCAGCGAAGGGCCCGAGCTCGAGCACGAGTGGTTCAACTTCGACGCGCTGAACTTCGACGCCGACCACCCGGCGCGCGCCATGCAAGATACGTTCTTCGTCGACCCGGTCGACGCGCACCTCGTGCTGCGCACGCACACGTCACCCGTGCAGATCCGCACGCTCCTCGCGAAGGAGCTGCCCGTCTACAACGTCGCCACCGGCCGCGTCTTCCGCACCGACGAGCTCGACGCGACGCACACCCCCGTCTTCACGCAGATCGAGGGCATCGCCATCGACCGCGGCCTCACGATGGCGCACCTGCGCGGCACGCTCGAGCACCTGGCGCGCTCGATGTTCGGGCCGGGCGCGCAGATCCGGCTCCGGCCCAACTACTTCCCCTTCACCGAGCCGAGTGCCGAGATGGACGTCTGGCAGCCGAACGCCAAGGGCGGCGCGCGCTGGGTCGAGTGGGGCGGCTGCGGCATGGTCAACCCGAACGTCCTCCGGGCCGCGGGCATCGACCCCGAGGTGCACCAGGGCTTCGCCTTCGGCATGGGCATCGAGCGGACCCTCCAGTTCCGCAACGACCTCAACGACATGCGCGACATGGTCGAGGGCGACGTCAGGTTCAGCGAGCAGTTCGGGATGGTGGTCTGATGCGGGTTCCGCTGAGTTGGCTCGGCGAGCACGTCGACCTCCCCGTCGACGTGTCGCTCGAGCACGTGCACGCCGCGCTGGTGTCGGTCGGCTTCGAAGAAGAAGACGTCCACGTCGGCGACGTGACGGGCCCCCTCGTCGTGGGCCAGGTGCTCGAGCTGCAGCCCGAGCCGCAGAAGAACGGCAAGACGATCAACTGGTGCCAGGTCGCCGTCGGCCCCGACGACGTCCGGGGCATCGTCTGCGGTGCCCACAACTTCGTCGTGGGCGACAAGGTCGTCGTGTCCCTGCCGGGCGCCGTGCTGCCCGGGCCGTTCCCGATCGCCGCGCGCAAGACCTACGGCCACGTGTCCGACGGCATGATCGCGTCGACCCGTGAGCTCGGCCTCGGCGACGAGCACGACGGCATCCTCCTGCTCAGCTCGCTCGGCCTCGACCCCGAGGTCGGCACGGACGCCATCGCGCTCCTCGGCCTCGACGAGGCCGCCGTCGAGATCAACGTCACGCCCGACCGTGGCTACGCGCTCAGCATGCGCGGCGTGGCTCGCGAGTACTCCCACGCGACGGGCGCCTCCTTCACCGACCCGGCCGGCACGGTCGAGCCTGCGGCGGCGGACGGCTTCGCCGTGAGCGTCGTCGACGACGCCCCCGTGCGCGGCCGACAGGCCGTGGCCACCTTCGTGACCCGGGTGGTCCGCGGCATCGACGCCTCGCGGCCCACGCCGACCTGGATGTCGTCCCGCCTGCGCCTCGCTGGCGTCCGCTCGATCTCGCTGCCGGTCGACGTCACGAACTACGTGATGCTCGAGCTCGGCCAGCCGATCCACGGCTACGACCTCGCCGCGGTCCAGGGCGGGCTGACGGTCCGCCGCGCCGCGGCGGGCGAGGAGCTCGAGACCCTCGACGGCACCGTGCGTGCCCTCCACGTCGAGGACCTGGTCATCGCGGACGAGCAGGGCGCCGTGGGCCTGGCCGGTGTCATGGGCGGCTCGCGCACCGAGATGGGCGCGGGCACCACCGACGTGCTCGTCGAGGCCGCCACGTTCGACCCCGTGTCGATCGCGCGGACCGCTCGCCGGCACAAGCTGCCGAGCGAGGCGTCCCGTCGCTTCGAGCGCGGCGTCGACCCTGCCGTGTCCGCCCCCGCGGCACAGCGGGTCGTCGACCTGCTCGTCGAGCTCGCGGGCGGCACGGCCGACCCGCTCGGCTCCTCCCTCGACGAGTCCCTCGCGCCCGGGGCGATCGAGCTGCCGCGCGAGCGCGCCGCCCGCCTCATGGGCGTCGACTACACGACCGACGAGGTCGTGGGCGCCCTGCGTGCCGTCGGCTGCGTCGTCGTCGAGTCGGGCGAGGGGTGGCAGGTGACCCCGCCGACGTGGCGGAGCGATCTCCGGACGTCGGCCGACCTCGTCGAAGAGGTCGCCCGCATCACCGGGTACGACCGCATCCCGTCCGTGCTGCCCGTGGCGCCTCCCGGGCGCGGCCTGTCCCGCGAGCAGAAGCTCCGTCGCCGGGTCGCGGCGTCGCTGGCCGCCGCGGGATCGGTGGAGGTCCAGGCCTACCCCTTCGTCCGTCCCGACCAGAACGCCGCCTTCGGCTCGATCGACGGCTCGGACACAGGCTCGACGGTCCCTGCCGTCACGCTCGCGAACCCGCTCGACTCCGCAGCACCCCAGCTGCGTCGCTCGCTGCTCCCCGGCCTGCTCGATGTCGTCCGCCGGAACACCTCCCGTGGGCTGGTCGACGTCTCGGTCTTCGAGAGCGGCACGGTCTTCCTGCCGGTCGAGGGCACGACCTACGGCACCGCCGAGGTGCCCGCCGGTGCCCAGCGTCCCGGTGACGAGCTCCTCGGCCAGCTGGCCGCCAGTCTTCCCGCCCAGCCGCGGCACCTGGCCGTGGCTGTCGTCGGAGACGCGATCGAGCGCCAGCCGGGCCAGCCGGCCGTCGTCGCCGGCCTGGCCGACGTGCTCGACGACCTCCGGGTCGCCGTCCGCGCCGCCGGGTCCGAGGCCGTGTTCCGCACGGGCCGGCACCCGTCGCTGCACCCCGGGCGCACGGCCGAGGTCCTCGTCGCAGGCGAGGTCGTCGGCGTGGCCGGCGAGCTGCTGCCCACGGTGTCGGCCGAGCTCGACCTGCCGCGCGTCGTCGCGGTCGCAGAGATCGACCTCGACCGTGTCCTCGCGCTGTCCGACGTCCCCGTCCAGCCGACGGCGATCTCGTCCTACCCGGCCGCGACGCAAGACCTCTCGCTCGTCGTGGGCGTCGACGTCGCTGCGGGAGACCTGCTCGAGACCGTCCGCGAGGGCGCCGGCGAGCTGCTCGAGTCCGTGCGGCTCGTCGACGACTACCGGGGCACCGGCCTGCCGGAGGCGACCAAGTCGTTGACGTTCGCGCTGCGGTTCCGCGCCGACGACCGCACGCTGACGGCCGCCGAGGCGACCGAGGCCAAGCAGGGGGCCGTCCGCCTCGCCGGCGAGCGATCAGGGGCGACGCTCCGCGAGTGACCTCGCGAGGCGCCGCCGCCCTCGATCCTCGACCGACTCGACCATCAGGATGGACACATGCCTCACTCCGTAGCAGTAGCGGGCGCCAGCGGGTACGCCGGCGGCGAGCTCCTCCGGCTCCTCGCCGCGCACCCCGACTTCGAGGTCACGACCGTCACGGCGTTCCAGAACGCCGGGCAGCCCCTCGTCGCCCTGCAGCCCCACCTGCGCTCCCTCGCGCACCTCACGCTCGTCGAGACGACGGCCGAGACCCTCGCCGGGCACGACGTCGTCTTCCTCGCCCTCCCGCACGGCAAGTCCGGTGCGATCGCGGCGCAGCTGCCCGACGACGTCCTCGTCGTCGACTGCGGGGCCGACCACCGTCTCACCGACGAGGACGCCTGGGCCCGGTTCTACGGCACCGAGTACCACGGCGCGTGGGCGTACGGACTGCCCGAGCTCCTGCTCGGCGCGTCCGGCGGGCGTCAGCGCGACGCCCTGCGCGGGGCACGCCGCATCGCGGTGCCCGGCTGCAACGTCACGGCCGTGACCCTCGGCCTCGCCCCGGGAGTCCGTGCCGGGCTGGTCGAGGCGACCGACATCGTCTCGGTCCTGGCCGTCGGCCCGTCGGGAGCCGGCAAGGCGCTCGCGCCGCACCTCCTCGCCAGCGAGCTGATGGGCTCAGCCTCGGCCTACGGCGTCGGCGGCACGCACCGCCACGTGCCCGAGATCCAGCAGAACCTCCGGCTCGCCGGCGCGCAAGACGTCAGGATCTCGTTCACCCCCGTGCTCGTCCCGATGTCGCGGGGCATCCTGGCGACCACGACGGCGACGCTCGCCCCCGGGGTCGGCGCCCACGACGTCCGCACCGCCTGGGAGCAGGCCTACGCGGACGAGCCCTTCGTCCACGTCCTGCCCGAAGGCGTCTTCCCCCGCACGGCCGACACGGTCGGGGCGAACACGGCCCTCATCGGCCTCGCCGTCGACGAGGCCGCCGAGCGCGTCGTCGTCGTCAGCGCCATCGACAACCTCGTCAAGGGCACGGCCGGCGCGGCCGTCCAGTCCGCCAACATCGCCCTCGGACTCCCGGAGACCACGGGCCTCAGCACGGACGGAGTGGCACCGTGAGCGTCACCGCAGCACAGGGCTTCACCGCCGCCGGCGTCGTCGCCGGCCTCAAGAGCACCGGGGCACGCGACGTCGCCCTGGTCGTCAACACCGGCCGCAGCAAGGCCGCCGCGGCCGTCTTCACCAGCAACCGCGCCAAGGCCCACCCCGTCCTCTGGTCGCAGCAGGTGGTGGGCGACGGTGTCGCGGAGGCGGTCGTCCTGAACTCGGGAGGCGCCAACTGCTTCACCGGCCCGTTCGGCTTCCAGACCACGCACGCCACGGCCGAGGCCGTCGCCGAGTCGCTCGGCGTCTCGGCGGGCGACGTCGTCGTGTGCTCCACCGGCCTGATCGGCGTCGGCGACCAGGTCTTCCGCGACAAGGTGCTCTCCGGGTCCCGCGCTGCGGCGACCCAGCTGAGCGCCGAGGGCGGCGAGGACGCCGCCCTCGCGATCATGACGACCGACAGCGTGCCGAAGCAGGCCGTCGTCGCCGGTGACGGCTGGGTGGTCGGCGGCATGGCCAAGGGCGCGGGCATGCTCGCGCCGGGCCTGGCGACCATGCTCGTCGTCCTGACGACCGACGCCGACCTCCCGGCGGAGACGCTCGACGCCTCGCTCCGCGCGGCCACGCGGGTCACCTTCGACCGCCTCGACTCCGACGGCTGCATGTCGACCAACGACACGGTCGTCCTCCTGTCGAGTGCCGAGTCCGGCGTGGCACCGTCGGCGGACGAGTTCACGACGGCGGTCACCGAGCTCTGCGCCGACCTGGCTCGCCAGCTGCAGGCGGACGCCGAGGGCGCCTCCCACGACATCCGCATCGAGGTGGTCGGTGCCGTCGACGAGGACGACGCGGTCGAGGTGGGCCGCTCCGTCGCCCGGAACAGCCTCTTCAAGGCCGCCGTGTTCGGCAACGACCCCAACTGGGGCCGCGTGCTCGCCGCCATCGGCACCACGTCGGCCGCCTTCGACCCCTACGACGTCGACGTGTCGATGAACGGCGTCCGGGTCTGCCACGCGGGAGCGCCCGACGTCCCGAGCGAGACCGTCGACCTCACCCCGCGGGCTGTCCACGTGCTGGTCGACCTGCGCGCCGGCGACGCCGAGGCGACGATCCTCACGAACGACCTCACGCACGACTACGTGCACGAGAACAGCGCGTACTCCAGCTGATGGGCGCACACGAGGTGACCCACAGCGCCGAGCAGGAGCTCGCGGCCGTCAAGGCCGCGACCCTGATCGAGTCGCTGCCCTGGCTCAAGCGCTTCTCCGGCAAGGTCGTGGTCGTGAAGTTCGGCGGGAACGCGATGGTCGACGAGGCGCTCGGCCGTGCCTTCGCCGAGGACATGGTCTACCTGCGGCTGGCCGGCCTGTACCCGGTGGTCGTCCACGGAGGCGGTCCGCAGATCTCCGCGGCCCTCGCGACCGCGGGCATCCCGAGCGACTTCCGCGGCGGGTACCGCTACACGAGCACCGAGGCCATCGCCGTCGTCCGTGACGTCCTGGCCGGGGACGTCGCGCAGCAGATCGTCGGGCTCGTCAACGAGCACGGCGACCTGGCCCGCAGCGTGTCCGGCGAGGGATCGACGCTGTTCCGCGGTCGTCGCCGCGGCACCGTCGTCGACGGCGAGGCCGTCGACCTCGGGCACGTGGGCGACGTCGTCGACGTCGACCCGTCGTCGGTGCTCGCCGAGATCGAGGCAGGACGCATCCCGGTCGTGTCGTCGCTCGCCGTCGACGAAGGCGACGAGGGGTCGCTGCTGAACGTGAACGCCGACGCCGCGGCCGCCGCGCTCGCCGTGGCGCTCCGGGCGACCAAGCTCGTCGTGCTCACCGACGTCTCGGGCCTCTACTCCGACTGGCCGAACCGTGACTCGCTGGTCGCCGCCATCACCGTGTCGGCGCTCACCGACATGCTCCCGACGCTCGAGTCGGGCATGATCCCCAAGATGACGGCCTGCCTCGACGCGGTCGTCGGCGGCGTCGGGGGAGCGACCATCATCGACGGCCGCATCCCGCACTCCATCCTCCTCGAGGTCTTCACCCAGCGCGGGTCGGGCACCGAGGTCGTCCCCGACGACAGGGCCGCCGCCTACGGCGCACCCGTCGTCGACTCGTTCCCGATCACCCCGGTCGGCGACGTCAGCACCCCGCAGGAAGGACAGTCGTGACCACCACCCAGACCCCAGCCGGACACGACGAGCGCCGCGACTGGCAGAGCCGGTTCGGCGACGCGTTCATGCGCTCGCTGGCCACCCCGAAGGTGATGCTCGAGCGCGGCGAGGGCTGCGCTGTATGGGACGTCGACGGCAAGCGCTACCTCGACTTCCTCGCCGGCATCGCCGTCAACGCCCTCGGCCACGCGCACCCCGTGCTCGTCGAGGCGATCGCCCGACAGGCCGGCGCGCTCGTCCACGTCTCGAACTACTTCGCGACCGAGCCTCAGCTGGCCCTGGCCGAGCGCCTCCTCCGCCTCAGCGGCGCGGGCGACCAGGGTCGCGTCTACTTCGCGAACAGCGGGGCCGAGGCCAACGAGGCCGCGTTCAAGCTGGCACGGCTCAACCGCGGCGACGGACGCCGCACGCGGATCCTCGCCCTGCAGAACTCGTTCCACGGCCGCACCATGGGCGCACTCGCCCTCACCGGCAAGCCCGCGCTCCGCGGTCCCTTCGAGCCGATGGTGGCGGGCGTCGAGCACATCGACACGATGCTCGAGGCGATCGAGGCCGCGATGGGAGACGACGTCGCGGCTCTCTTCGTCGAGCCGATCAAGGGCGAGGCCGGCGTGCTCGACCTCCCCGTCGGGTTCCTCGAGAGGGCCCGTGAGCTGACCCGCGAGCACGGAGCGCTCCTCGTCCTCGACGAGATCCAGACGGGCATCGGCCGCACCGGCTCCTGGTTCGCCTTCCAGCAGTTCGACGTCGTGCCCGACGCGATCACCGTCGCCAAGGGTATCGCCGGGGGAGTGCCCATCGGCGCGCTCGTCACCTTCGGCGCCGCCTCCGACCTGTTCGAGGCCGGCCAGCACGGCAGCACGTTCGGCGGGAACCCGCTGGCCACGGCTGCTGCAGACGCGGTCCTCGGCGAGATCGAGCGTGCCGGCCTCGTCGAGGCCGCCGTGGTCCGAGGCGCCCAGATCCGTGCCGCCGTCGAGGCGATGGACTCGCCGCTCGTCGCCGGCGTCCGCGGGCAGGGCCTGCTGATCGGCATCGGCCTGACCCAGCCGATCGCCGCCGAGATCTCGGCGCGGTGCCTCGAGGCAGGCCTGATCGTGAACGCCCCCAACGACTCCAGCATCCGTCTCGCTCCTCCGCTCATCGTGGGCGACGCCGAGATCGCCGAGTTCTCCGCCCTCTTCTCCCGCGTCCTGAAAGGTCTCGAATGACCCGCCACTTCCTCCGCGACGACGACCTCAGCCCCGCTGAGCAGCTCGAGGTCCTCGACCTCGCCGACGCCCTCAAGCGCGACCGCTGGTCGCAGCGACCCCTCGAGGGCCCGCAGACGGTCGCCGTGATCTTCGACAAGTCGTCCACCCGCACCCGGGTCTCGTTCGCGGTCGGCATCGCCGACCTCGGCGGCAGCCCGCTCGTGATAGCGACCGCGAACAGCCAGCTGGGCGGCAAGGAGACGCCGTCCGACACCGCACGCGTCCTCGAGCGCATGGTCGCGGCGATCGTCTGGCGCACCTACGCCCAGTCCGGCCTGGAGGAGATGGCGGCCGGCACGACCGTCCCGGTCGTCAACGCGCTCAGCGACGACTTCCACCCCTGCCAGCTGCTGGCCGACCTGCAGACCATCCGCGAGGCGAAGGGCACGCTCGCGGGCCTCTCCGTCGCCTTCGTCGGCGACGGCCGGAGCAACATGGGCCAGTCGTACCTGCTGGCCGGCGCCACCGCCGGCATGCACGTCCGCATCGGCTCGCCGGCGGGCTTCCAGCCCGAGCAGCACGTCGTCGACGACGCGGCCGCGATCGCCGCGACGACCGGCGGATCCGTCCAGGTCGTCGACGACGCCGCGGCCGCGGTCGCGGGCGTCGACGTCGTCGTCACCGACACCTGGGTCTCCATGGGCAAGGAGGACGAGAAGGACGAGCGCGTCGCCGTCTTCGGCGGCTTCAAGGTCGACCAGGCGCTCATGGCGCAGGCGGCCGACGACGCGATCTTCCTGCACTGCCTCCCCGCCGACCGCGGGTACGAGGTCGACGCCGACGTCATCGACGGCCCGACCAGCGTCATCTGGGATGAAGCGGAGAACCGCGTCCACGCCCAGAAGGCGCTCCTCACCTGGCTGCTCTCGCACTGAGGCAGCAGCGGCGAGCCAGCAGCACGGAGCTCGCAGCACCGGCCGCCCGGCCACGAGGCCGGGCGGCCTCCCGATAAGATCACCCACACACCACACTCAAGGAGAACCATGGCGGAACGCGTCGTCCTCGCATACTCCGGAGGTCTCGACACCTCCGTCGGCATCGGCTGGCTCGCTGACGCGACCGGCAAGGAGGTGGTCGCCCTCGCCGTCGACGTCGGACAGGGCGGCGAGGACATGGACGACATCCGTCAGCGTGCCCTCGACTGCGGTGCCGTCGAGTCGGTCGTCGTCGACGCCAAGGAGGAGTTCGGGCGCGACTACCTGATGCCCGCCCTCAAGGCCAACGCGATGTACCAGAAGACCTACCCGCTGGTCTCGGCCCTCAGCCGCCCGCTGATCGCGCGCCACCTCGCCCGTGTCGCGAAGGAGCTCGGCGCCGACAGCGTCGCGCACGGCTGCACCGGCAAGGGCAACGACCAGGTCCGTTTCGAGGCGGCCGTGGCCGCGCTCGCGCCCGACCTGACGAGCATCGCGCCCGTCCGCGACCTCGCCCTCACCCGCGACAAGGCGATCATCTACGCCGAGAAGCACTCGCTGCCGATCCGCCAGAGCGCGGCGAACCCCTACTCGATCGACAAGAACGTCTGGGGCCGCGCGGTCGAGACGGGCTTCCTCGAGGACCCGTGGAACCCGCCGATCGAAGACCTGTACGAGTACACGCAGGATCCTTCGGTCATCAAGGACGCCGACGAGGTCGTCATCACCTTCCAGGCCGGCGTGCCCACCGCGATCGACGGCGTCTCGTACACGCCGCTCGGCATCGTGCAGAAGATGAACGAGCTCGCGGGCGCGCACGGCGTCGGCCGCATCGACGTCGTCGAAGACCGTCTCGTCGGCATCAAGAGCCGCGAGGTCTACGAGGCTCCGGGTGCCGTGGCGCTGATCCAGGCGCACGAGGCGCTCGAGGCGCTCACGATCGAGCGCGACCTCGGTCGCTACAAGCGCGGCGTCGAGGCCGAGTGGTCCAACCTCGTCTACGACGGCCTGTGGTTCTCGGGCCTGAAGCGCTCGCTCGACGTCTTCATCGACGACACGCAGAAGTACGTCTCGGGCGAGATCCGCCTCAAGCTGCAGGGTGGCCGCGCGGTCGTCACCGGCCAGCGGAGCGACCAGAGCCTGTACGACTTCGACCTCGCGACCTACGACACGGGCGACACGTTCGACCAGTCGCTGTCCAAGGGCTTCATCGAGATCTGGTCGCTGCCGAGCAAGATCTCGGCGCGTCGCGACCTGGCGCAGCAGTAGTGGCCGACGCGACCCCGGGCCAGAACCAGCGGGCGGGGGAGGCGGGCGCCCTGTGGGGAGGCCGCTTCGCCTCCGGCCCCGCCCCCGAGCTCGCTGCCTTGAGCAAGTCGACGCAGTTCGACTGGCAGCTCGCGCCGTACGACATCGCGGGGTCACGGGCGCACGCCCGTGCCCTCGCGGCCGCGGGGTACCTCGACGGCGCTGAGCTCGACGCCATGGTCGCCGCCCTCGACCAGCTCGAGGGCGACGTCGCCGACGGCTCGTTCGTGGCGGCGGAGTCCGACGAGGACGTGCACTCGGCGCTCGAGCGCGGCCTGATCGGCATCGCCGGCGCCGAGCTCGGCGGCAAGCTCCGCGCGGGCCGCAGCCGCAACGACCAGATCGCCACGCTCGTGCGTCTCTACCTGCGTGACCACGGTGCGGCGATCGGCCGTCTCGTGGTCGGGCTCGTCGACGCGATCGCCTCGCAGGCCTCGGCTCATCCCGATGCCGTGATGCCCGGGCGCACGCACCTGCAGCACGCGCAGCCCGTCCTGCTCGCGCACCACCTCCTCGCCCACGCCTGGCCCCTGGTCCGCGACCTCGAGCGCCTGCGCGACTGGTCGCGTCGTGCGTCGGCGTCGCCCTACGGCGCCGGCGCCCTGGCGGGCAGTTCGCTCGGCCTCGACCCGATGCTCGTCGCGACCGAGCTCGGCTTCGAGCGCACCACCGAGAACAGCATCGACGCGACGGCCAGCCGCGACGTCGTGGCCGAGTTCGCCTTCGTGGCGGCCTCGATCGGCATCGACCTGTCGCGCCTCGCCGAGGAAGTGATCCTGTGGTCGACGCGGGAGTTCGGCTTCGTGAAGCTGCACGACTCGTTCTCGACCGGGTCGTCGATCATGCCCCAGAAGAAGAACCCGGACATCGCCGAGCTCGCCCGGGGCAAGTCGGGGCGGCTGATCGGCAACCTCACGGGCCTCCTGGCGACGCTCAAGGGCCTCCCGCTCGCGTACAACCGCGACCTGCAGGAGGACAAGGAGCCGGTGTTCGACTCGGTCACCCAGCTCGAGGTGCTGCTGCCTGCGTTCACGGGCATGATCGCCACGCTCGAGTTCGACGAGGCCCGCATGGCCGAGCTCGCGCCGCAGGGCTTCTCGCTCGCGACGGACGTGGCCGAGTGGCTCGTCCGCCAGGGAGTGACGTTCCGTGACGCCCACGAGATCAGCGGCGAGCTGGTTCGGTTCTGCGAGCAGCACGGGCTTGAGCTCGACGAGCCGACCGACGCGCAGTACGCCGAGGTGTCGTCGCACCTCACCCCCGAGATCCGTGCGGTCCTGACCGTGCGCGGCTCGATCGGCAGCAGGCAGGGCGTCGGCGGGACGGCTCCCGAGCGCGTCGCCGAGCAGCTGGCCGAGCTGACCGAGCGCGTCGCGCACCTGGTCCGCGACCTCGACCCGGTCTCGGCGTGACCGAGCCGCGTCGACCGCGGACCCCGCGTGCCTGGCTGCTGCCCGCGGTCGTCGCGGTGTGCGTCGTCGTCCTCGTCGCGGTCGTCGTGATCGCGACCGCCTCGGGCCAGCGGTTCTTCTGAACGAGGTGGCCCGGCTGCTGACGCGGCCGGCCCTCGAGGTGGGCCCGCTCCTCCTCGGCTCGGTGTTCCGGGTCGGGGAGGTGGCGGTCAGGCTCACGGAGGTCGAGGCGTACCACGGCCAGGGGCAGGATCCCGGGTCGCACGCGCACCGCGGGCCGACGCCGCGGAACTCGAGCATGTTCCGCGAGGGCGGGACCCTCTACGTGTACCTGTCCTACGGGATCCACCGGTGCGTCAACATCGTCTGCGGCCCCGAGGGCTACGCCTCGGGGCTGCTGCTCCGCGCGGGCGAGGTCGTCGACGGTCTCGACGTCGCTCGGTCGCGCCGGGCATCCGCCCGGAACGACGCCGAGCTGGCGAAGGGACCCGGGAGGCTCGGGTCGGCACTCGACATCGGTCTCGACGACGACGGCAGCACCCTGGGCACCGGGCGGTTCTCCCTCGAGCTGCCGGCCGGGCCCGTCGGCGAGGTCGTCGCCGGTCCGCGCGTCGGGGTCTCCGGCCGCGCCGGGACCGACGAGTTCCCGTGGCGGTTCACGCTCGCGGGCGAGCCGTCGGTCTCGGCCTGGCGGCCCGCGGTCCGGCGCGGCGGCGGCACGTCCGCACGCTGATACCGTTCTCGGGTGAGCAGCGAAACCACGGCCGACGTCCTCGCCGGCCAGGCCAACGACCCCACGTTCGACGACGTCTGGGACGAGCTGCAGTGGCGCGGCCTGGTCCACGTCTCGACCGACGCCGAGGCGCTGAAGTCCGTGCTCGCCGGCCCGCCGATCACGTACTACTGCGGCTTCGACCCGACCGCGCCGAGCCTGCACCTCGGCAACCTCGTGCAGCTGCTGCTGATGCGTCGCCTTCAGCTGGCCGGACACCGGCCGCTCGGGCTCGTCGGCGGTTCGACCGGCCTGATCGGCGACCCGCGTCCGACGGCCGAGCGCACCCTGAAGACACCCGAGCAGACCGCCGAGTGGGTGACGCGGATCCGCGTGCACGTCGAGAAGTTCCTCGCAGCCGAGGGGGAGAACGGCCTCCGGGTCGTGAACAACCTCGACTGGACGGCGCCCCTGTCGGCGATCGAGTTCCTCCGTGACATCGGCAAGAACTTCCGGGTGGGCACGATGCTCAAGAAGGACGCGGTGAGCGCCCGCCTGAACTCGGACGCCGGCATCAGCTACACCGAGTTCAGCTACCAGATCCTGCAGGGCCTCGACTTCCGTGAGCTCTACCGCCAGCACGAGTGCGTGCTGCAGACGGGGGGCAGCGACCAGTGGGGCAACCTCACCAGCGGCACCGAGCTGATCCGTCGCACCGAGGGAGTCGCGGTGCACGCCATCGGGACCCCGTTGATCACCAACAGCGACGGCACCAAGTTCGGCAAGAGCGAGGGCAACGCCGTCTGGCTCGACCCCGAGCTGACGAGCCCTTACGCGATGTACCAGTTCTGGCTCAACACCGACGATTCCGATGTCGTGTCCCGGCTGCGGGTGTTCACGTTCCTCGACCGAGCGGCGATCGAGTCGCTCGAGCGAGCGGTGGCCGACGAGCCGTTCCGGCGGGAGGCGCAGCGCACGCTCGCGTGGGAGGTCACCCGACTGGTCCACGGCGAGGCCGCCACGCAGTCGGCGATCGACGCGGCCGCCGCTCTCTTCGGCCAGGGCGACCTCGGTGTCCTGGACGAGGACACCCTCCGCAGCGCGGTCGCCGAGCTCCCGTCCGCGGAGGCGGACTCGACCACCACGGTGGCGCAGGCACTGGTGGCCACCGGGTTGTCGGCATCTCTGGGTGCCGCCCGCCGGAGCACCGGCGAGGGCGGGGTCTACCTGAACAACGTCCGCGTGGTCGACGCCGATGCTCCGGTGGGGGAGTCCACCCTGGCCGGCGGCACCGTCGTGCTGCGTCGCGGCAAGAAGACCCTGGCCGGCGTGACGGTCCGCTGACCCGCCCTGCTCCGTGACGACGAAGGCCCGCCCCTCTCAGGGGCGGGCCTTCGTGCATGCGGTGATCGAGAGGCGCGTTTCGCGAGTCCAGTCGCGTCGCTGATCGTGCCCCTGGAGGCCGTGTGCGGCCCTCTGGCGGCCGATCAGGGCCCGCACCCTTGATTTTCCGGAGTTCGACGTTGCGACACGCCCGGGATGCGGCAGGGTTTGGACGATGTGCCTGGTGTGCCTGTAATGTTTCCTCTTGTCACCACGGAGGTGCGGCGGAGCGAAGCTTCACCGGCCACCAGATGACATTGACCTCCAAGTCCTCGAGTTGCTGCTGGTTCTGCTAGCTGGCCTCGGA
>NZ_RJKU01000005.1:0-134783 GCF_003751515.1 Frigoribacterium sp. PhB107
TGGTACTGCAAGGGGGACCTTGTGGGAGAGTAGGACACCGCCGGACTCCTTTTGATAGAAGAGCCCCTCCACTGGAGGGGCTCTTCTTGTTTAACCCGACTGCTGCCCGCCGACGATCGGCAGCCAGCACGGGCAGATCGCGAAGAGCGAGGCCCCGAGAAGCGGGGCTGCGCCGGTAGGATCGTGACCGATGTCTGCTCCCTTCTCCACCGCCTCCGGCGCCGATGTGCGCGTGCGGTTCTGCCCCTCTCCCACCGGGACTCCCCACGTGGGTCTCATCCGCACTGCCTTGTTCAACTGGGCCTACGCGAGGCACCACGGCGGCAAGCTCGTGTTTCGCATCGAGGACACCGACGCCAGTCGGGACAGCGAGGAGAGCTACGAGCAGATCCTCGACGGTCTGCGCTGGCTCAAGCTCGACTGGGACGAGGGGGTCGACGTCGGCGGACCGCACGCGCCGTACCGGCAGTCGCTGCGTCATGACATCTACCGCGACATCATCGACCGGCTCCTCGAGCGTGGCCTCCTCTACGAGAGCTACGCGACGGGTGAAGAGATCGAGGCGCGCAACATCGCTGCCGGTCGTGACCCCAAGCAGGGCTACGACAACTTCGAGCGCGACCTCACGGACGAGCAGCGCGCCTCCTACAAGGAGGAGGGGCGTCAGCCGGCGCTCCGTCTGCGCGTGCCCGACCGCGACCTCAACTTCGACGACCTGGTGCGCGGCGAGATCACATTCCCCGCCGGCTCGTTCTCCGACTTCGTCGTGGTCCGCCCGAACGGCGTCCCGCTGTACACGTTCGTCAACCCCGTCGACGACGCGCTGATGGGCATCACGCACGTGCTGCGCGGAGAGGACCTCCTCTCGTCGACGCCTCGCCAGATCGCCCTGTACGAGGCGCTTGTCGAGCTGGGCGTCACCGAGTTCGTGCCGCGCTTCGGCCACCTGCCCTACGTGATGGGCGAGGGCAACAAGAAGCTGTCGAAGCGCGACCCTGCCTCGAACCTGTTCCACCACCGCGACCGCGGCTTCATCCCCGAGGGCCTGGTCAACTACCTGTCCTTGCTCGGCTGGTCGCTCTCGCACGACCGCGACGTGTTCAGCCTCGACGAGATGGTCGCGGCCTTCGACGTGACCGACGTGAACCCCAACCCGGCTCGGTTCGACCTCAAGAAGGCGGAGTCGATCAACGGGGACCACGTCCGCCTCCTCGAGGTCGGCGACTTCACCCAGCGCCTGCTGCCCTACCTCGACGGCGTCGTCAGCGACCCGCCCACCGAGGCCGAGGCCGCCGTGCTCGCGCAGGCCGCACCGCTCGTCCAGGAGCGCATGACGCTGCTCGGCGAGGCGAGGGGGATGCTGTCGTTCCTGTTCACCGCTGACGACGAGCTCGAGTACGACGACGACGCGACGGCCTCGCTGCCGGAGTCGTCCGCCGACGTGCTGCGCGCCTCCTCGGCTGCCCTCGACGGGGTGCAGGAGTGGACGCACGCCGCGATCCAGGACGCGCTCAAGGCGGCGCTCGTCGACGAGCTCGGCCTGAAGCCGCGGGTCGCCTACGGCCCGCTGCGCGTCGCGCTCTCGGGGCGACGGGTGAGCCCGCCGCTGTTCGAGTCGATGGAGATCCTGGGGCGGGAGTCGACGCAGGCGCGCATCCGGCGCCTCCTCGAGCGATCATGACCGATCAGGGTGCCGGCGAGGGCGCGGCCGACCCGCGCTGGGACGTCGTCGTCGTCGGGGGAGGGCCGGCGGGGCTCAGCGCGGCGCTGAACCTCGTCCGTGCCCGGCGCCGCGTGCTGCTCGTCGACAGCAACCGCCCACGCAACTCGGCGACGCTGCTGTCGCACGGGTACCTCACCCGCGACGGCATCTCTCCGCTCGAGCTGCGCAAGCTCGGCCGCGAGGAGTTCCTCGCGTACGAGGAGGGCGAGCACTGGCAGACGATGGCCACGAGCATCAGCCGTGGTGACGACGGGTTCGTCGTCGACTGCGAGTTCCGCGGGCAGCAGCGTCGCGCCCTGGCCGACGTGGTGCTGGTCGCCACCGGGCTGCAGGAGACGCTGCCGGCGATCGACGGCCTGCGAGCCTTCTACGGCACCTTCGTCCACAGCTGCATCGAGTGCGACGGCTACGGCAAGCGCGATCAGGCACTCGCCGTGATCGGGGAGCACCCCGACCTGGCCGAACGCGCCCTGCTGTTGTCGCAGTGGAGCGACGACCTGGTCGTCTTCACCCACGGCTCCGCCGACGCGGTGACCGAGGCCGAGGAGGCGCAGCTCGCCTCCCGCGGGATCCGCGTCGACCGCCGCCCGATCGCGTCGCTGCAGGGCGACCGCGAGGGGCTCACGGGAGTCGAGCTCGAGGGCGGCGAGGTCGTGCCGCGCGAGGGCGGCTTCGTCCGGCCTGCCTGGGCCGGCAAGCTCGAGTACGTCGCACCTCTCGGGGCCGACCTCGACGAGGACGGTCTGCTGGTCGTCGACGACCACGGGCGCACCTCGGTGCCGGGGCTCTACGCCGCAGGTGAGTCCACGGCGCCTGGGCCGCAGCAGCTGATCGTCGCTGCCGGGTCGGGGGCACGAGTCGCGGCCGTCATCAACCGCGACCTGATCGGTGGCCTCGACGAGCTCGGAGATCGTGTAGAGTAGACGCTGGCTCATCTGATGGGCCGCAGTGATGTAGACCTCACGGTCGATATCATTGGGGTATGGTGTAATTGGCAACACGACTGATTCTGGTTCAGTTGTTCTTGGTTCGAGTCCAGGTACCCCAGCACGAGAAAACAAAGCCCCTGACCTGTCGGTCCGGGGCTTTTCTCTTTGTGCTCGTCTGGCCGCCTGCCGGCGGCTGCCGGGCTGCGCCCGGCGGCGCTTCGCGCGCCTCCTCGGGTACGGGGGCGGGGGTGGCGGCGCTTCGCGCGCCTCCTTCGGCGGTGGGCCCAAAGCGGGACAGGTCCGTGCTCGGCGTGGGCGTGGCGCCTGGCGGCGTGGGCGAGGTGTGCTCGATGACTCTCACATCTGAGAATGATCGAGTGCGGAGACTGGCTCAGGAAGAGCGCACCGGGTCTCGTGCACTGCACCGGGACTAGACGCGGTGCGGTGTACGGAATGCGGTGCAGTGGTGGCGGCGGCGGGCGGCGGGTGGACGGAAGGCGGCGCTGCGCGCACCGGCGCGGGGCGGGGATGCACGAAGGCCCCTGCCGGGTGGCAGGGGCCTTCATGGCGGTGCTGCGCAGCGGCGGCGGTGCGGCGCAGCAGGCGCCTACTGCGGGATGGTGGCTCCGAAGCGGGCGGGGAGGGTGCCCTGGTGCGTCGCACGGAGCTCGTCGAGCGAGACCGTGAAGACGTCCTGGATCTCGAGCGACTGCGACGACGCGTCCGTCACGCCGATGCGGGCGACGGGGTAGCCCCGGCCCTCGCAGAGGCCGCGGAACTTGACGTCGTCCTCACGGGGCACCGACACGACCACGCGACCGGTCGACTCCGTGAAGAGCGTCGCCGCGACGTCGAGACCGTCGCGCTCGAGCAGCTCGCCCAGGTAGACGCGGGCGCCGACGCCGAAGCGCAGCACCGCCTCGGCCAGGGCCTGCGCCAGGCCGCCGTCGCTGAGGTCGTGCGCCGCCGCGATGAGCGACTGGTCGGCACCCGCTGCGAGCAGCCCCGCGAGTTGCTTCTCGCCGGCCAGGTCGACGGCCGGCGGGCGTCCGCCGAGGTGGTCGTGCACGGTGCCGGCCCAGGCCGAGCCGTCGAGCTCGAGGGAGGAGGTGCCGAGCAGGTAGATGTTGTCGCCGTCGTCCTGCCAGCCGGAGGGCACGCGCTTCGCGACGTCCTGGATGACGCCCAGGACACCGACCACGGGGGTCGGGAAGATCGGCTGGGTGCCCGTCTGGTTGTAGAACGAGACGTTGCCGCCCGTGACGGGGATCTCGAGCTCGAGGCACGCGTCGGACAGGCCCTCGACGGCCTGCGAGAACTGCCACATGACCTCCGGGTCCTCCGGGCTGCCGAAGTTGAGGCAGTCGGTGACGGCGGCCGGCACGGCACCCGTGACGGCGACGTTGCGGTAGGCCTCGGCGAGGGCCAGGCGGGCGCCCTGCTTCGGGTCGAGCTGGCACCAGCGGCCGTTGGCGTCGGTCGCGATGGCGAAGCCGAGGCCCGACTCCTCGTCGACGCGGACCATGCCGCCGTCGTCAGGGAAGCTCAGGGCCGTGTTGCCGAGCACGTAGGTGTCGTACTGGTTCGTGACCCAGCTCTTGTCGGCCAGGTTGGGGGAGCCGAGCAGCTGCAGGAACTGGGCCCGCACCTCCTCGGGCTCGGTCGGACGCGGCAGCGTCGCGGCCGTGTCGGCCTGCAGCGCGTCGATCCAGGACGGGTAGGCGACGGGTCGCTCGTAGACCGGGCCGTCGACCGCGACGGTGCGCGGGTCGACGTTGACGATCTCTTCTCCGTGCCAGTTGATGATGAGCCGGCCCGTGTCGGTGACCTCGCCGAGCACGCTCGTCTCGACGTCCCACTTCGAGGTGACGGCGAGGAACGCGTCGAGCTTGTCGGGGCTGACGACCGCCATCATCCGCTCCTGGCTCTCGCTCATCAGGATCTCTTCTGCGGTGAGCGAGGGGTCGCGGAGCAGTACGTCGTCGAGCTCGATGAACATGCCGCCGTCGCCGTTCGAGGCCAGCTCGGAGGTGGCGCAGCTGATGCCGGCCGCCCCCAGGTCCTGGATGCCTTCGACCAGCTCGCCGCGGAACAGCTCGAGGCAGCACTCGATCAGCACCTTCTCGGCGAACGGGTCGCCGACCTGCACCGAGGGGCGCTTCGTCGGGCCGCCCGACGAGAACGTGTCGGAGGCGAGGATGGAGGCGCCGCCGATGCCGTCGCCGCCGGTGCGCGCCCCGAAGAGCACGACCTTGTTGCCCACGCCCTTGGCGTTGGCCAGGTGCAGGTCTTCGTGGCGGAGGACGCCGACCGCGAGGGCGTTGACCAGCGGGTTGCCCTGGTAGACGGCGTCGAAGTAGGTCTCGCCGCCGATGTTCGGCAGGCCGAGGCAGTTCGCGTAGAAGCTGATGCCCTGCACGACGCCGTCGACGACGCGCTGCGTGTCCGGGGCGTCGATGGCGCCGAAGCGCAGCTGGTCCATCACGGCGACCGGACGGGCGCCCATCGAGATGATGTCGCGGACGATGCCGCCGACGCCGGTCGCGGCGCCCTGGAACGGCTCGATGTAGCTGGGGTGGTTGTGGGACTCGACCTTGAAGGTCACGGCCCAGCCACCTCCCACGTCCACGACGCCGGCGTTCTCGCCCATGCCGACCATCAGGTGCTTTGTCATCGCCGGCGAGACCTTCTGGCCGAACTGGCGGAGGTAGATCTTGCTCGACTTGTAGGAGCAGTGCTCGCTCCACATCACCGAGTACATCGCCAGCTCGCCGCTCGTGGGGCGGCGGCCCAGGATCTCGCGGATCTGTGCGTACTCGTCGGCCTTGAGGCCGAGTACCTCGTACGGCTGGTGCTTGTCGGGCGTCGCAGCCGCGTCGGCGGTCGTGTCGGGCTTCGGGCCCTCGGGACGGACGTCGATCAGCTCGGCGCGGTCGTTCTCGGTGCTCACTTGGACAGGGCCCTCTCGATGACGGACGTGAAGAACGTGAGGCCGTCGACGCCGCTCGACATGGCGTCGGGCATGTCGGGGCCGAAGCCGGGCTCGGTGGCGTGCTCGGGGTGGGGCATCAGGCCGACGACGTTGCCGCGGGCGTTCGAGACGCCGGCGATGTCGTCCATCGAGCCGTTGGGGTTGACCCCGACGTAGCGGAACGCGACCTGGCCCTCGCCTTCGATGCGCGCGATCGTCTCGTCGTCCGCGATGAAGCGGCCGTCGGCGTTCTTGAGGGGGATCGTGATCTCCTGGCCCTCGGCGAAGCCGTTCGTCCAGTCGGTCGACGCGTTCTCGACGCGGAGCACCTGGTCGCGACGGATGAACTGCTGGTGCGCGTTGCGGGCGTGGGCACCGGGGATGAGCCGCGCCTCCGCCAGCATCTGGAAGCCGTTGCAGATGCCGAGCACGGGCATGCCCGCGTTCGCCGCGTCGACGACCTCGGTCATGATCGGAGACAAGGAGGCGATGGCACCGGCGCGCAGGTAGTCGCCGTAGCTGAACCCCCCGGGCAGGATGATCGCCTCGACGCCCTGCAGGTCGTGGTCGCCGTGCCAGAGGGCGACGGGCTCGCCGCCCGCGAGGCGGACCGCGCGCTGGGCGTCGCGATCGTCGAGCGAGCCGGGGAAGGTGACGACGCCGACGCGCATCAGACGGCGGGCGCGGCGTCGAGCACGGTGATGCTCACCACGTCTTCGATGACCGAGTTCGAGAGCACGTCGTCGGCGAGGGTGCGCACGTCGGCGAGCACCGCCTCCGTCACCTCGCCCTCGACGGTCAGCTCGAAGCGCTTGCCGATGCGGACGTCGGTGAACTGCTGACGGCCGAGACGGGAGAGGGCGCCGACGACGGCCTTGCCCTGGGGATCGAGCAGTTCAGCCTTGGGCATGACCTCGACGACGATTGTGGGCACGTTTCAACTCCTGCGGGCTGGCAGCGGGTGGACGCAGCGAGTCTATCGGGACGGTGCCGCCCGGCCGGGCGTCGGGCGGCGTCCTCGCGCCGGGCTGCGTGCCCGCCCGAGGGGTGTCGACGGTGATCAGCAGATCCCGAGGCGGCTCCCAGCGTCGTCATCGGATCGGCACGCACCATTGATCTCAGCAGCAGGGACACGGCCTCGTGATCGGGCCTCCTGCTGCATCCGGTCGAGGGTTCCTGATCCGCCCGACGCCGTAGGACGCCCGGCCGATCCCCCCGTCGGCCGGGCGTCACCCTTCTCTCCCCGGGAGCCCCTGCTACAGCCTGGGGCGCGTGCGGCCGAGCAGCCAGAGCGCCGCCGGCAGCGCCACGGCACCGGCGATCGCGTTCCGGAGGTCGAGGCCGTCGAGCATCACCGCGAACGGCGGCGCGACGACCAGCACGGCCGACACCGCGACGACGAGCGTGCTCGGGCGGCGGTGCCCCGAGGGCACGGGGCGCGGTGCCCCCTCGAGGCGTCCGACGACGAGCGACAGCGCGCACGCGAGGCCGAGGACGAGCAGCACGACGGGGATCCGCGTCCACCACCAGGACGCCGACGCCGGCTCGGGCAGCGGCCCGCC
Source organism: Frigoribacterium sp. PhB107 (assembly GCF_003751515.1). Taxonomy (NCBI): domain Bacteria; kingdom Bacillati; phylum Actinomycetota; class Actinomycetes; order Micrococcales; family Microbacteriaceae; genus Frigoribacterium; species Frigoribacterium sp. PhB107. Next base: position 7,186 of record NZ_RJKU01000005.1, read on the forward strand.
CGTGGCGAGGACGATGCCGGTGACGGCGATCAGCAAGGGCAGGTGCCAGAGGTAGACCGTCATGCCGCGGCTGCCGACCGCGAACACGACGGCCCGCGCGGCACGCGTCCGCATCAGCCGGGCCAGTGCGGGATGCAGCAGCGTCAGCACGCAGATCTGCCCGACGCCGAGCACCATCAGCGGCACGGCCGGCGGGTTGAGGTTCGTCAGCATGTCGTCCGACCACGGCCCCACCGTCGTCAGCGCCGGCAGCGACGCGGCGCAGGCCAGCGCGATGCCCGCCAGCAGGAGGCGCGGGGCGCGCCCGAACCACCCGCTCGCGTAGGCGAACCCCAGCTGCTGCACGAACAGCCACACGAACACGAGGTTGAGCAGGCCGACGTCGGTCACCAGCGTCGTGTACCGGACCGAGTCGACGAGCAGGGCCGCCGTCGCGAGCCCGACGAAGGTCGCCGCGGGTCGCGTGGCGTGCAGCCGGGCCATCACGGGCACGGCCACCTGCGTGATGCCGTAGGCGGCGAGGAACCAGAGCGGGGTGCCGATGCCGGTGACGGCCGTGTCGAGCAGGGCCGGGTCGACCCCGAGCAGCGTGGCGACCGCCAGGGCGACGGCGAGCACCACGAAGAGCGCGGAGGCGGGACGGGCGAGGCGCAGGAGGCGACCGCGCACGAAGTCCGCACCGTCGCCTCCTCGTCGCTGCGTGCTCGCCCAGGCGGTCGCGCTCGCGAAGCCGCCGACGACGAAGAAGAGCGGCATGATCTGGCCGACCCAGGTCGAGAACGCGAACCACGGCTGCTGCTGCAGCGGCTGCGACGCGACGACCGCGCCGTCGGGGTCGCGGCCGACGCCGACCATGAGCACGTGGATCACCACCACGAGCAGCACGCAGACGACGCGGGCGAGGTCGACGACGAGGTCGCGGCCGGCGAGGGCGTCGGCGGGCGGAGCCGGGGAGGCGCCCACCGGGTCGGTGCCGCTCGGTGCGGCACCCGAGGTGCGGCCCTGGCTCTGCGAGTGACGCTCCGTCGACGTGCTCATCTCCGCACCGTAGCGACCACGGGAGCCGGGTGGGGAGACCGGTCGGTGAATTCCTCCTCGGGGAGGACCCGGGCGCACGGCACCGTCGAGTCGCTCGGTGCCCGGGAAGGGACGTTCTGGACGGGGGCCCGCGGTCAGGTCGTCCCTTCTCGGTCAGAACGCGGCGGGGAGCCCCGCCTCGGGCGCCGGTCAGCGGACGACGGCCCCCACGAACTCGATCTCGACCCGGGCGCTCTTCGGCAGCGCCCCCACCTGGTAGGCGGCACGAGCCGGCAGCACGCCCCCGCCCGCGGAGAAGACCTCGGCGTAGACCTCGTTCACGACGGCGAAGTCGTCGATGTCGGCGAGCAGCACCGTCGTCTTGACGACGTGGGCGATGCCCGAGCCGGCCGCCTCGAGGACCGCGGCGCCGTTGCGGAGCGACTGGGCCGCCTCCTCGCGCACCCCCGGCCCCGCGAACGCGCCCGTCGCCGGGTCGATCGGCAGCTGTCCGGAGACGAAGACGAGGTCGCCGACGACGACGGCCTGCGAGTAGGCGCCGACGGCGGCGGGTGCGGCGTCGGTGTGCACGGCGTGGACGGAGACGCCGGTGCGGGCAGGGTGGTCGGTACGGGTGTCGTCTGCGGTGGTCATGCGCGTCCTCCCAGGACGGTCAGGGCCGCGTCGAGCGCGGCCGGGGTGGTGGTGGCGTGCACGCTGAGGCGCACGCGGTCGTCGCCGTGCACGGTCGCCGTGACCCCCGCGGCGTCGAGCCGGGCGCCGACAGCGGCGGCCTCGCCGGCAGGCACGCCCGCGACCACGATGCCGGCCCGGTGCTGTCGCTCGACGGGCGAGAAGACGGGCACCCCGGCGGCGTCGAGACGCGCGACCAGATCGCCCGCCGTGTCGGCGACCCGGGACGCGACGACGTCGACGCCGACCTGCTCGAGCTGCTCGAGGGCGGTCGCGAGGGCGCCCGAGGCGAACGGCGAGCCGTTCGTGACCGAGAAGCGCTGGGCCCCGGAGAGGGCGGCGTGCGGCACGCCGTCGTAGCGCGACGGCCCCTCGACGCCGGTCCAGCCGCCGAGCACCGGCCGGAGGCGGTCGAGCGCCCGGGGGGAGAGGGCGACGAAGCCCGTGCCCCAGCCCGCCCGCAGCCACTTCTGGCCGCCGACGACGAGGGCGTCGGCGAGCGACCAGTCGGCGTCGAGGACCCCGAACCCCTGGATGCCGTCGACCACGAGGAGGCGGTCGCCGGCTGCCTCCCGGAGGCCCGCGAGGTCGGCGACCGTGCCGGTGCGGAAGTCGACCGCGCTCACCGCGACGGCGACCGTGTACGGGCCGACGGCGGCGGCGACGCGCTCGGGCGTCACGGGAGCGAGCGGCTGCCCCGGCACCGGGGGCAGGTGCCGCACGGTGGTGAGGCCCGCCTCCTCCGAGCGCCACCAGGCGTAGAGGTTCGACGGGAACTCGGCCTGGCTCACGACGACCTCGCCGCGCGGCAGGCCGAACGCGACCTGCAGCAGCCCGAGGGAGGTGCTGCCCGCGAGGGCGACGCCGGCCCGGTCGACGCCGGTGAGGCGCGAGACCGCGGCGAGGGCGCGCTCGTCCTCGGCGTGCAGGCCCGCCGACGGGACGCCGGCGCTCGCCGCAGCCGCGAGGCGGCCGATTGTCTCGACGACGTCGCGGGAGGGCGGCCCGTAGCTGCCGAAGTTCAGGTAGCCCACCGGCTCCGCGAACGACGACAGGTAGGTGTCGAGGGCGCTCGACGTCCCGGGGTGGGTCGAGGTCACTGCAGCACCCGCTGGAGGAACTGCCGCGTGCGCGCCTCGCGCGGGGCACCGAGCACCTGCTCGACGGGGCCCTGCTCGACGATGCCGCCGTCGGCCATGAAGACGACGCGGTCGGCGACCTCGCGGGCGAACTGGATCTCGTGCGTCACGACCAGCATGGTCATGCCGTCGCGGGCCAGGTCGCCCATCACCTTGAGCACCTCGCCGACGAGCTCGGGGTCGAGCGCCGACGTCGGCTCGTCGAAGAGCAGGAACAGCGGCTTCATCGCCACGGCCCGCGCGATCGCGACCCGCTGCCGCTGCCCGCCTGAGAGCTGGCCGGGGTAGGCGTCGACCTTGTCGCCGAGGCCCACCCGCTCGAGGATGGCGACGGCCTCGGCCCGCGCCTCCTTCGCGGATCGACGCTGCACGCGCACCGGGCCCTCGAGCACGTTGCCGAGCACCGTCAGGTGCGGGAACAGGTTGAAGTGCTGGAACACCATCGCGGTGCGCGCCCGCTGCGCGGACAGCTTGTGCTCGCTCAGCTCGTGCAGCACGCCGTCGCGCAGCTCGAAGCCCATCGGCTCGCCGCCGACCCAGACCTCGCCGGCGTCGGGTTCTTCGAGGCGGTTCAGCGTGCGGAGGAACGTCGACTTGCCCGCACCGGACGGGCCGATGATGCAGACGACCTCGCCGCTGCGCACCGTCATCGAGACGTCGCGCAGCACCTCGTGGCTGCCGTACGACTTGCCGATGCCGAGGGCCTCGAGGACGGGGACGGCGTCGGCGGCGGGCGCCGCGCCTCCTGCGGTCGGGGTGGGCGTCGCGGTCACGGGGTGCTCCTCACGAGGGGGGCGCGGCCGAGGTCGGCGGCGACCTTGCGGCGCAGCGCGCGGGCGTTCGGCGGGCCGCCGGGGCGGCGGTCCTGCCGGTCGAAGCTGCGCTCGAGGTAGAACTGGCCGACGCTCGCGACGCTGACGATGACCATGTACCAGATCGCTGCGGCGATCAGCGTCTCCATCACCTGGAGGTTGAACGACGAGATGTTGTTCGCGGCCTTGATGAGCTCGAGGTAGCCGATGACCGACGCCATCGCCGTGCCCTTGAGCATGTTGATGAAGTCGTTGCCGGTCGGCGGGATGATGATGCGCATCGCCTGGGGCAGCACGATGCGGGCCATGCGCTGCATCGGGGTCTGCCCGATCGACTGCGCGGCCTCGATCTGGCCGCGGTCGACGCTCTTCAGCCCCGCCCGCACGATCTCGGCCATGTAGGCGCTCTCGTTGAGGGCCAGCCCGAGGAACGCGGCGACGAAGGTCGTCATGACGTCGTTCGTGCTGACGTCGAGGAACACCACGTCGGTGAACGGCACGCCGACGGTCAGCCGCGGGAAGATCAACGCGAGGTTGTACCAGAGCAGGATCTGCAGCAGCACGGGCAGGCCGCGGAACAGCCAGGTCCAGCCGGCCGCGAAGGCCTGCGCCACGGGGTTCTTCGAGATCCGCATCAGGGCGATCACGACGCCGATCACGACGGCGCTGACCTGCGCGACGACCGCGAGCACGAGGGTGCCGACGAGGCCCTGCAGGATGATCGGCGAGATCAGGTAGTACGGGATGTCGCCGTACGCGATGTCTCCCTGCGATGCCCCGTAGGCGAGCGCGACGAGCACCACGACGATGACCGCCGCGCTGACCCAGCGGCCCCAGTGCTTCAGGCGCACCTGCGGCAGCAGCTCACGCCCCGCCGAGGAGGCGCGGGCCGGGTCGACCGTGTCGGCCCCGGCCCGCGATCCGGGCTCCGTCACGGCTACTTGCCCCCGTTGACGGTCGCCTCGGTGACGCTGCCGGAGGTGATGCCCCAGGCGTCGAGGACCTCGCCGTAGGTGCCGTCGTCGATCAGCGAGTCGAGCGCCGCGGCGATGGCGTCGCGCAGCTCGGGGTCGTCCTTGTTGACGCCGATGCCGTAGGGCGCGCCGTCGATGACGTCGCCGGGCACGACCTCGAAGGCCTGGCCGTCCTGGGCGGTCTTCGAGATGTAGACGGCGCTCGGCAGGTCGTTGACGATGGCGTCGATGCGGCCGGTGCGCAGCTGGGTCTGGTTCTGGGCGTCGCTGTCGGTGACGGTGATCTCGAGCGGCTCCTCGCCGTCCGACTCGCACTGCGTGCTCGTCGCCTCAGCGAACTCCTGCTGGCTCGTGCCGGTGACGACCGCGATTGTCTTGCCGCAGAGGGTGTCGGGGCCGGTGATGTCGGCCGGGTTGCCCTTCTGCACCATCAGGGTGATGCCCGAGGTGAGGTAGTCGACGAAGTCGATCGCCTGCTGGCGCTCGGCGGTGTCGTTCATCGCGGCGATGGTGACGTCGACGCGGCCGGACTGCAGGCTCGTGATGAGCGAGCCGAAGTCCTGGTTCTGGTACTCGACCTCGAGGCCGAGCTTCTTGCCGATCGCCGTGATCAGGTCGTGGTCGGAGCCGATCACGGTCGAGCCGTCGGCCGCGTAGAAGTTGTTCGGCGCGGACTGCACGTTCGAGCCGACCGAGAGGGTGCCGGCGTCGGCGATGTCGGAGGGGAGCTGCGAGGCGAGCGAGTCGTCGACCTCGACGGCGTCGAGCAGCGCGCTCGTGTCGGGGATCGTCGAGGACGCCGACGACGAGGCGTCGTCGGTCGCGTCGCCGGGCTGCGGGGCGCTCGGGCCGCCGCACGCGGTCAGCGTGAGGGCCAGGACGGCGCCCGTCGCGACGGAGCCCCAGAGGGCAGGGCGGAGGCGGGGCCTGAGGGTGGTCGATCGGGTCATGGTCGAGCCTTTCGTGAGCGTCATCGGTCATCGGAAGCTAGCCGATCTCTCGCCACGATGAGAGAAAATTATCACAATGCGACGAATCTGTTACACACCGGTAACCTGGGCCCATGACGACAGCCAGCAGCGCCACCGTGGTCGACCGCAGCCGCGTGCTCCGGACCGAGTTCGGGCCGTACCTGCCGCTGATGGACTTCCTCGCCGAGCTGCTCGGCCCGCGCACCGAGATCGTGCTGCACGACACGAGCGACCTCAGCCGCTCGATCGTCGCCCTCACGAACGGGCACGTCAGCGGCCGCAGCGTCGGCGGCCCCGCGACCGACCTCGTGCTCAAGGTGCTGCAGAACCACGAGCACGACGACCGCGACTACCTCGCGAACTACCTGGCGGAGTCGCGCACCGGCGGCACGTTCCGCTCGTCGACCTTCTTCATCCGCGACGCGGGCGGCGACGTCGTCGGGATGCTCTGCCTCAACATCGACGACGAGCCGCTGACCCGGGCCCGCGACCTGCTCGCGGCGATCACCGCGACGACGGGGCTCGTGAAGGGCGCGGAGCAAGGAGGCGCCGGTGCGGGGCCGGGAGGCGCGGGCGGCACGGGCGGCGCCGCCGGGGCTGGCGACGGCGCCCGTGCCGCCTCGTCCGCCGGCGTCGTCGAGCGGCTCAGCACGAACGTGGACGAGCTCGCGCTCGACGGCGTGGCCCGGATCGTCGCGGCGCAGGGCGTCGAGCCGCACCGCATGACGCCCGACGAGAAGGTCGCGGCCGTGCGCGAGCTCGAGCGGGCGGGGGTGTTCCTGCTCAAGGGCGCGGTGGCGCAGGTGGCCGACGCGCTGCACGTGTCCGAGCCCACGGTCTACCGCTACGTGAAGCAGGTGCGGCGCGGCGACTGAGCGCCGGGCGACGGGCCCGACGGCGGCCGCGCGCTAGACGGGGAAGCCGAAGGTGGCGGCCGGGGCGCCGGCGGCGGCCGCGGCGCGCTCCTCGGCCTCGCGGCGGGCCCGCCGCGTCAGCGGCTGGGGAGCGGCGGGCGCGGGCTCGTAGCTCTGCAGCTCGGCCTCGGCCCGCAGCGCGAACTCGCGCAGCTTCTCGGGCGAGACCGACGAGGCCTTCCGCGGACGCGTGTTGTGCAGACAGAACGTGCCGATCGTCTCGCCGGTCGACGAGTGGATCGGGTGCCCCGCGTAGAAGTAGCCGTGGTTGAGGTCGAGGTACGGGTTGTCCGCGAAGCGCTCGTCCTTGCGGGCGTCCTCGACGACGACCACGTCGTCGGCGGCGACGGTCACGTCGCAGAAGGTCAGCTCGCGGGGGATCGACACCGGCAGCAGCTCGGTGTTCATGGCGTACCAGAGCTTGCTGCCGTCGAGCATGCTGACGACCGCGACGTCGACCCCGAACTCGGCCTCCGCCTCCTTCGCCAGGTCCTTGAGCGCGTCGGAGCCGCCGGTCGCGGCCTGCTGGACCAGGCGATCGCCGCCGCTCCACTCGAAGCTCCGCTGCGGCAGGTGCCGCGGCAGGCGCTCGTCGAGCTGGCCCTGGTGCACGCGGTCGAGGGTCGGAGCGATGCGGTGCGCGATGGTCTGCGCCCAGCGGCGATAGCCCTCGGCGCAGCCGTGCGGCGAGTCGGGGCGGCGGAGGCCGGCCGGCAGGCGGAAGTACTCGAGGGCCGCCTCGGAGGCGACCAGCTCGGTGAGGGCGTTCATGCGCTCGCCGTGCTGCTCGGCGACCGAGCCCAGCAGGCTGTCGAACGCCTTCGCCGAGCGGACGGGCGGCACGCCGACCAGCACGGTGCGCGCGGTCGGGTGGCTGCGGCGCGCGATGGTCGAGACGAGGAGGCGCAGCTCGCGCTCCCAGACGTCGAGGGGCGTCAGGCGCACGGCGTCGTTGAGGCCCACCAGCACCACGACGGTGTCGTAGAGGCCGAGGTCGGTGTCGCGGATCCAGGCCCGCGTCGACTCGATGCTCATCATCTCGTCGCCGACGTAGTCGACCGAGCAGGGGCGCCCGGTGGCCTCCGAGGAGGCGCGCGACAGCTGGCCGACGAGCGCCTGGTCGTGGGTGGACACGCCCCAGCCGTGCGCGGGGCCGTTGCCGACGATGAGGACGGTGTCCGCGTCGCGCGCCGAGGTGCGCGCGGTCGGCTCGTCGCGGGGGGAGAGGACGTGGCGCGACCGCGAGAGCCACCAGAGGTACCAGAGCTTCATCACGGGACGGAGCCGCTCGTACCCGTGCTGATGCGCGCCGGCGACGGCGCTGCCCGTGCCCGTGCCCGTGCTCGGGCGGGCGCCGGGCGTGCCGGTGCTGTCGTGGTCGACCGTCCTGGTCACGTGGTGCTCCTCGGGTGTCGTCTGGGTGCCATCCCGCGCTCCACGCTAGGCGGGGCGTGCCGGGTGCGACATCCCCCAGAACGGGCCGCTGCGCGGTGCAGCCGTCGCCGCGGGCGTGTCCGTCGCCACCGGGCTGCGGCGGCGGCCCGCTCGCGACGGACACGCCCGTTCCCGGGCTGTTTTGAACTACTCAAGGGAAGCGTGCTTAGATGGGGGCATGACCACGACGAGCGAGAGCACCGAGCGCCTCCGGGCGGCCGGCCTGCGGGTGACCGCGCCGCGCCTCGCCGTGCTCGACGCCCTCGACGGGCTGCCGCACGCGCCGGCCGACGTCGTCTTCGCGCGCGTCGCGCTGGGTCTGCCGGGCACCTCCCTGCAGGCGGTCTACGGCGTGCTCGCCGCGCTCACGGGTGCCGGCCTCGTCCGTCGGATCGAGCCGGCCGGCTCCGCCGCGCTCTACGAGCTGCGCACCGGCGACAACCACCACCACGTGGTCTGCTCCGTCTGCGGCAACGTCGCCGACGTCGACTGCGTCGTCGGCCACGCGCCGTGCCTGACCCCATCGAACGACTCCGGCTTCACCGTGCAGACCGCCGAGGTGACCTTCTGGGGCCTCTGCCCGGCGTGCCGCGCCGCGGAGGACGCGCCGCTCGACGGCGAGGTCGTCACCGGACCGGCCGACGCGGGCGTGCCGGTGCTGGACGCGACCGGCCTCGCCGGCGCGACGACCCTGGACGCGACCGGCCTCGCCGACGCGGGGCGCGCCTCCTGAGCTGCACCGCACCTCCTGCGCAGGGCACCGCCCTCCCTTCCTTCCCGGCCGCGCGCCGGGTCTCACGCAACCCGCGACTGAACACCGAACGGAAAGAGGAGTCATGACCGACACGACACCGATCACGACCACCGACAACGGCGCGCCGATCGCCAGCGACGAGCACTCGCAGAGCGTCGGGGCCGACGGTCCCATCGTGCTGCACGACCACGCGCTGGTCGAGAAGCTCGCCAACTTCAACCGCGAGAAGGTGCCGGAGCGCATCGTGCACGCCAAGGGCGGCGGCGCCTTCGGCACGTTCGTCACCACCGGCGACGTCTCGCAGTACACCCGCGCGGCGCTGTTCCAGCCCGGCGTCGAGACCGAGATGCTCGCCCGCTTCTCGACCGTCGCCGGCGAGCAGGGCAGCCCCGACACCTGGCGCGATCCCCGCGGCTTCGCGCTGAAGTTCTACACGAGCGAGGGCAACTACGACCTCGTCGGCAACAACACGCCCGTCTTCTTCATCCGCGACGGCATCAAGTTCCCCGACTTCATCCACTCGCAGAAGCGCCTGCCCGGCTCGCACCTGCGCGACCACGACATGCAGTGGGACTTCTGGACCCTCTCGCCCGAGTCGGCCCACCAGGTGACCTGGCTGATGGGCGACCGCGGCCTGCCCGCGTCGTGGCGCATGATGGACGGCTTCGGCTCGCACACCTACCAGTGGATCAACGCCGCGGGCGAGCGCTCGTGGGTCAAGTACCACTTCAAGTCCGACCAGGGCAACGAGATCCTCACGCAGGCCGACGCCGACCGCATCGCCGGCGAGGACGCGGACTTCCACATCCGCGACCTGTCCGCCGCGATCGAGCGCGAGGAGTTCCCGACCTGGACGATGTCCGTGCAGGTCATGCCCTACGCCGACGCCGCGAGCTACCGCTTCAACCCGTTCGACCTGACGAAGGTCTGGCCGCACAGCGACTACCCGCTGATCGAGGTCGGGAAGATGACCCTGGACCGCAACCCGGAGAACTACTTCGCGCAGATCGAGCAGGCCGCGTTCGCGCCCTCGAACTTCGTGCCCGGCATCGCGACCAGCCCCGACAAGATGCTGCTCGCGCGCATCTTCAGCTACGCCGACGCGCACCGCTACCGCGTGGGCGTCAACCACCAGCAGCTGCCCGTCAACGCGCCGAGGAACGAGGTGCACTCGTACTCGAAGGACGGCGCCGCGCGCTACAGCTTCAGCGACGCCACCGTGCCGGTCTACGCGCCGAACTCGGTCGGCGGTCCCGCGGGTTCGCCGCAGGCCGCGGGCGAGACCCCCGGCTGGGAGAGCGACGGCGAGCTCGTCCGCTCGGCCGCGACGCTGCACCCGGAGGACGACGATTTCGGCCAGGCCGGCTCGCTCGTCCGCGACGTGATGGACGACGAGCAGCGTGACCGCCTGGTCGCCAACATCGTCGGCCACGTGTCGAAGGTCACCCGTCCCGACCTGCTCGAGCGCGTGTTCCAATACTGGAACTCGGTCGACCCGATCCTCGGCTCGCGCGTGCGTGCCGGCGTCTCGCCCGAGGCGCCCGGCTCGAACGAGGACCCGGCGACCGTGGGCGTGCCCGCGTAGCCGTCGGCGTCCGCTGACCAGCACCGCTGGTCGCGTCAGACCGCAGGAGGCGCGATGCCCGCTCGTCGGGCACCGCGCCTCCTGCGTGCGGTCGGGCCCTAGACCATCTGGCCGTTCCAGCGGATGTCGCCGGCGGGCCACTCGGCGGCGGTCGCGCCGACCTCGCGGATCAGCCAGCCCTCGTCCTGGCTGACGAGCACGCCTGCCCCGTCGGCCGAGAAGGCGGTGTAGTGACCAGTGACTGCGTGGCCAGTGACTGCGTGGCCGGTGACTGCGTCCTCGCTCGCGTCGCCCAGCGGCAGCCAGCCGGCACGGCGGTAGAAGCCCTGCACGGCCTCGCCGGTCTCGAGCAGGCCGAACCGGCTGCCGAGGCGCTCGAGCGCGGCGTCGACGTGGCGCAGCAGCGCGCCGCCGAGGCCGGTGCCCTGCGCGGTCGGGCTGACGGCGACCATGCCGACGGCGGTGACGAGCAGGTCGGTCTCGCCGACCGTCACGAACTGGCGGCGGAGCCCGGCGTGCGCGACGACGACGTCCCCGTCGCGGGCGACGACGCGGAGCTCCGGCTGCATGCCGGCCCAGCTGCGCGCCCCGGCGTACCAGTGGTCGTAGGCCTCGAAGGTGCGGGCGAGCATCGCCGCGATGGCCTCGTGGTCGTCGAGCGTGAGGTCGCCCTCGGCGACGGTGCTGAAGGCGGGGGCGGCGGGGGAGGCGTGCTGTGCGGCATCGGGCATGCCTGCGACGCTATCCCCAGAAGTACGGCGCGCCGGGTGTCACGCGCCCAGCGCGCGGGCCGTGACCTCGATCTGGTTCAGCCACGGGTCGTCGAAGGCGAGCACGCGGCCGTCGTCGCGGGTGGCGACGCCGTGGTGCGCCAGGCGTTCGCCGAGGGCGCCCAGGTCGTCGAGGCCCGGCACCTCGATGCGGACGAGTCCGAGGCCGAGAGCCAGCTGCCGCCTCCCTGCTCCGGCGCTCTGCCACGTGTTCATCGCCATGTGGTGGTGGTAGCCGCCGGCGCTGACGAAGAGCGCCTGCGGCCCGAAGCGCGTCGTCGTCTCGAAGCCGAGCTGCTCGACGTAGAACCGGTGGGCGCTGTCGACGTCTCCCACGCTGAGGTGCACGTGGCCGACCGAGGCGGGGCGGGAGGCGGTGGCGACCAGCGCCTCCTCGGTGACGTTCTGCTGCAGGAACGCGTTCGGGTCGAGGGCGAGGGTGGCCATGTCGACCTGGCCGTGGGTCCACGACCAGGCGGTGCGGTCGCGGTCCCAGTAGAGCTCGACGCCGTTGCCCTCGGGGTCGGTGAAGTAGAAGGCCTTGCTGACGAGGTGGTCGGCGCTGCCGGTGAAGCTGCCGGGGTGGCGGCTCGCGACGCCGTACACGGAGGCAGCGAGGTCGGCCTCGGTCTCGAACAGGATCGCGGTGTGGAACAGGCCGGCCTCGCGGGGGCCGGCGTGCCGCAGCTCCGGCGCGTGCTCGAGCACCACGATCGGCGTCGCCCCGCGGCCGAGGACGCTGCGGCCCGCCTCCGCGTCGTGGCTCAGCACCGCGAGCGTGACGGCGTCGCGGTAGTACGCGGTCATCGCGTCGAGGTCGGCCACGCGGAGCGTGACCGCGCCCATGCCCGTGTCGGCGGCGAGCAGGTCGGCGGCGAGTCGGCCAGCTGCGTTCTGACCAGCCGAGGAGGCGCGGGTCGTGTCGACGACGACGGATGCGCCCTCGGCGGCGACGGGAGCCGAGGAGGCGCGGGTCGAGTCGGGACTGCTGGTGTCGGTCATCGGGGCCCTCGGTTCTCGTGCGGTCGCGTGTCTCGGTCCACGCCGGTCGATGACGTGTCACCGACTGGAACCCTCGTGAGTGCCCGAGCATTCCTCTGTCGCAACCCTGTCTCTGTCGGCATGAACCGCGTTCCGAACCATGAACCGCGATAAAACGCGGTTCATGGTCCGGAACGCATTCATCGTGGCGCGGGCACGCGGGCACGCGGGCACGCGCTGGCAGCAGGTCAGTGAGCGGTGAGACGCTCGATCAGCTCGCGGTAGCGGGCGGCCGTGCGCTCGACGATCTCGGGCGGCAGGGCAGGCGGGGTGCCGGTCCTGTCCCAGTTGTCGCTGAGCCAGTTGCGCACGATCTGCTTGTCGAAGCTGTCCGTGCGGCTGCCCCTGCCCGGAGCTCCCGAGCCCGAGTCGGCCCCCGCGGTCCCGGCGGCGGACGCCGCGTCCCAGAAGCGGCTGCTGTCGCTGGTGAGCACCTCGTCCCCGAGGGTCAGCTCGCCGGTGGAGCGGTCGGCCCCGAACTCGAACTTGGTGTCGGCGAGGACGACGCCCCGCGCCTCCGCGACGCCGGAGGCCCGGCGGTAGATGTCGAGCGACGTGTCGCGCAGCGCCGCCGCGACGTCGGCGCCGACGAGCTCGACGGTGCGCTCGAACGAGATGTTCTCGTCGTGCTCGCCGAGCGGCGCCTTGTAGGCGGGCGTGTAGATCGGCTCGGGCAGGCGGTCGCCGTCGTGCAGGCCGGCCGGCAGCTCGATGCCGCACACCCGGCCGGTCTCGCGGTACTCGGCCCAGCCGCTGCCCACCAGGTAGCCGCGCACGACGCACTCGACCGGGTACATGTCGAGCGGCTTGACCAGCATCGCGCGGTCGCGCACCGCAGCAGGCACCGACACGGAGGCGGTGGTCGGGTCGACGAGGTGGTTCGGCACCCCGTCGAGCTGGTCGAACCACCACGTGCTGAGCTGCGTGAGCAGGGCGCCCTTGCCCGGGATGCCGGGCTTGAGCACGACGTCGTAGGCGCTGACGCGGTCGCTGGCGACGACGAGCAGGTGCTCAGCGGTGTCCAGGGCGGCCGCAGCGTCGAGCGTGGCGGCGTCGTCGTGCGAGCCTGCGACGGGGGCCGGCACGTACAGATCGCGGACCTTGCCCGAGTAGGCGTGGACCCAGCCGGCGAGCTCGGGCGCCTCGGCGGTCATCGGGCGACCCGCTCGGCGATGTCCCGGCGGTACTGGCCGCCCTCGAGCCGGATGCGGAGCATCGCGTCGTAGGCGCGTCCGCGGGCCTCGGCGAAGTCGGCGCCCTCGGCGACGACGCTCAGCACGCGGCCGCCGGTGGCGATGAGGCGGTCGTCGAGCCGGGCGGTCGCGGCGTGGGCGACGTGCACGCCGGCGACGGCGGTGGCCTCGTCGAGGCCGGTCAGGGGACGGCCGCTGACGGCGCCCTCGGGGTAGCCCTCGCTCGCGAGCACGACCGTGACCGCGGGCGTCGGCACGAAGCGCGGCGCCTCGTGGTTGCCGAGCGAGCCGGTCGCGGCGGCGAGCAGCAGGCCGCTCAGCGGCGTGATCAGGCGCGGCAGCACGACCTGCGTCTCGGGGTCGCCGAACCGGGCGTTGAACTCGATCACGCGGACGCCCTGCTCGGTGAGGATCAGCCCCGCGTAGAGCAGCCCGATGAACGGCGTGCCCTCCGACTCGAGCTGGTGCACCGTCGGGGTCGCGATGGTGTCGAGCACCTCGTCGACGAAGTCCTTCTCGCTGCCGAAGCGGTCGGCGAGCCACGGCAGCGGCGAGTAGGCGCCCATGCCGCCGGTGTTGGGGCCGGCGTCGCCGTCGAGGAGGCGCTTGTAGTCCTGGGCGGGCGACAGCGGCACGACCGTGTGGCCGTCGCTGAGGAAGAACAGCGAGACCTCGGGCCCGTCGAGGAACTCCTCGACGAGCACCGGCCCGTGCTGCAGCCAGTAGGTGGTGTGCTCGACGGCGGCGTCGCGGCTCTCGGTGACGAGCACGCCCTTGCCCGCGGCGAGCCCGTCGGCCTTGATGACGTAGGGGCTGCCGAACTCGTCGAGCACGGCGACGGCCTCGTCCAGGGTCCCGACACGGGTGGCGCGTCCTGTCGGGACGCCCGCCTCCTCCATGATCCGCTTCGCGAAGGTCTTGCTGCCCTCGAGCGCCGCGGCCTTCTTGCCGGGGCCGAACACCGGCACGCCGCGGGTGCGCAGCGCGTCGGCGACGCCGGCGACGAGGGGCGCCTCGGGCCCGATCACGACCAGCTCGACGTCGTTCTCGAGCGCGTACTCGGCCACCACCGAACCGTTCGACGGGTCGAGGTGCACGACCTCGACCTGAGCCGCGATGCCGGCGTTGCCGGGGGCGGCGACGATCTCGTGCCCCGCGTCTTCGCGCAGCAGCGCGGTGATGATGGCGTGCTCGCGAGCACCGGAACCGAGGACGAGTATGCGCACCCGATGGATCCTACCGAGCCGCGCCTCCCGGCAGTCGGCGTCGGCGGCTCGCGCGCGGGTAGCGTGACGGCATGGCCAGGGCGAGGATCGACGACGCGGCGGGCGCGGCAGCCGTGCAGGAGGCGGTGGTCGCGCTCGCCGAGGACGGCTCGGCACCGCGGACCGTCACCGCCACCGCGGTGCGCTGGCTGCTCCAGGTGCTCGCCGACGGCGAGCCGGGGGCCACGGTGGAGGTGCGGGTGCCGCCGTTCGGCGCCGTCCAGTTCCGTGAGGGGCTGAGCCACACGCGCGGCACGCCGCCCAACGTCGTCGAGACCGACCCGGCCACGTTCATCCGGCTCGCGACGGGCGCCCTGAGCTGGGACGAGGCCGTCGCCGGCGCGCTCGTGTCGGCGTCGGGCAGCCGCGCCGACCTGCGCGGCTACGTGCCCGTGCGGCTGCCGCGGGCCTGAGCGGCACGGCGGGTGCTCCGACGTCGAGCCATGCGGCGGAGCTCGGGGACGCACTCTGGGACAATGAGGGCGTGACCCACGCACCCGACGAACCGCAGCAGCCCGACGAGGCCGTCTCCACGGACGCCCCGGTGCCGCCGGTCGTCGAGCCCGAGCGGTCCGAGCCTGCCGCGGCGGCAGTCGCGGACGAGCCGGAGGAGATCGCGTCGGACGACGAGGTCACCGTGCGCCGGGCCCCGAAGGTGTTCGCGTTCCTGCTGATGGGCGGGGCGCTGGGCGTGCTCGCCTCGCTGATCCTCACGTCGCTGTTCCCCTTCGACCCTGGCACCAGCCCGGCCTCGACCTACGGCTACTTCTCGCTCTGGGGGCTCACGTTCGGCGCCGCCGTGGGTGCCGTCGTCGCCATCGTGGTCGACCGCGTGTCGCTCCGTCGCGCGAAGACCCTGCGGGCCGAGCGCCGTCGCGTGGACGCCCCCGAGCCTCCTGAGGTCGAGGGCGAGCTCGAGTAGAGCGTCAGGCGCGGCGCGGCGCGGGTGACGCCGGACGACCCGCACGACGACCCGCGCTAGGCCCCGCGTGCCGCCCGCAGCCGCGTGAGCAGCTCGGGCCCGCGGGCGTCGAGCAGCTTGCCGCCCCGGTCGACGCCGACGACGAGCAGCACCGTCCCGAGCACGACCCCGACGACCAGGGCGAGCACCCCGAGCAGCAGGCTCCCCGTGACGAGCGACGCGATGCCGAGCGCGAGCTCGGGCACCGCCAGGCCGAACGAGACGAGCCACGTCGCGTACATGCCGAGCGTCGACGTGACCGACGCCCCGGGAGGCGACTTGAACGGGCTCTCACCCGCGGCCGGCACGGGCATGAGGAACTTCGCCGACGCCACGCTCGACGCGCCGAAGCCCGTCAGCATCACGCCGAGCCCCATGCCGAGCAGGGCGGGCAGCACCTGCCAGGCGCCCAGGACGGCGAGCGGCAGGATCGTCGCGAGCAGCACGATCGGCACGGCGAAGAGCGACAGCGTGAGCACGCGTCCCGCCCGGTCGGCCCGGCCGGAGACCCCCGTCGACAGGTGCGCCGCGAACGCGGTGCCGTCGTACGAGACGTCGGCGCAGAGGGTCACGGCGAGCAGGGCCGCGATGCCCGGCCCGATCGCGTAGAGCAGCCACGTGTTGCCGCCGCTACACGCGAGGAACACGGCGAGCACGGGCAGCAGCGGGACGACGACGAGCGAGCCGCCGTAGCGCGGGTCACGCAGCCAGTAGACGGCGGCGCGGGCCGCGACCGCCCCGGTGGGCGTGCCGGGGAACCAGCGGAACGGCCCGAGCCCCTTCGAGGTCGCCGCACGCTCCTCGACGGGAGGCGCGATCAGGGCGGACGCCAGGGCCCGACGCCATGCGAGCAGCAACGGGGCGAGGGTCGCGAGCGCGATCGCCGCCTTGGCCAGCGCCTCCAGCGGCCGCCCGAGGGCGAGCTCGCCGGGCACGGCCCAGGCGGCGCCGAGCGGTGTCCACGCGGCGACCGTCGCGATGCGCGGCAGCTGGTCGACGGCCGAGCCGATGCCCTGGCCGGCGACGCCGATGATCGGGCCGGCGAGGATGACCGGCACGAACACGACGACGCCCATCACCTCGCGGTAGCGCCGACGCGACGCCAGGGCGCTCGTCAGCGACTCGAGCACCCGGGACGCGGCGACGCAGGTGAGCACCCCGACGAGCCCGCTGATCGGGGCGATCACGGCCGAGAGCGGGTGCTGGAGCCAGCTCAGCGACGTCGCGAGGGCGGCGATCGTGGTGACGATTCCGGGGATGCCGAGCACGCCGCAGACCAGCAGGGCGACGAGGAGGCGGTCGGCCGGGATCGGGAACGACCGCAGCTTCTCGACGCTGAGGGTCTGGTCGACCCCGCGCGCGAGCAGCGGCACGACCGCCCAGCCCAGCACCCCGACCGAGCCGACGAGCACCGCGGCCGTCCAGGCCCACTGGGTCGGGGCGAACGACAGGGCGACGAGCCCGGCGACCAGCGCGACGAGGATGCCGATCCCGTAGAGCCCGCCGATGACGAGGGCGACGACCTGCCAGACGCTGCGCTTGAGGCCGTTGCCCATCACCCGCCAGCGGAGGCTCAGGAGGTGCGCAACCACGACGGCCCCTCGTTGTGCTGGCGGCCGCCGACGAGCTCGACGAACCGGTCTTCGAGGGTGGAGCCCGCGCGCACGTCGTCGGTCGTGCCGGCGGCGAGCACCCGCCCGGCCGCCACGACGGCGACGTGGTCGCACATGCGCTGCACGAGGTCCATCGAGTGGCTCGACACGATGACCGTGCCGCCGCCCCGCACGTAGCCCTGCAGGATGTCGCGGATGTTGGCCGCCGAGATCGGGTCGACCGACTCGAACGGCTCGTCGAGCACGAGGAGGCGCGGCGCGTGCACCAGGGCGCAGGCCAGCGCCGCCTTCTTGGTCATGCCCGCGCTGTAGTCGACGACGAGCGTGCCGGCGGCCTCGCGCAGGTCGAGGAGGTCGAGCAGGTCGGCGACCCGGGAGGCGACGGTCTCGCGGTCGATGCCGTTGAGGAGGCCGTGGTACGTGATCAGCTGCTCGCCGGTCAGCCGGTCGAACAGGGCGATGCCGTCGCTCAGCACGCCCACCAGCGACTTCGCGTGCGTGGGGTCGCGCCAGACGTCGTGCCCGAGCACCTCGATGCTGCCCGCGTCGGGGCGGAGGAGGCCCGTCGCCATCGACAGGGTCGTCGTCTTGCCGGCGCCGTTCGGCCCGACCAGGCCGTAGAACGAGCCGGCCGGCACCTCGAGGTCGACGCCGTCGACGGCGATCTTCTCGCCGAAGCGCTTCCGCAGGCCCGTGATGCGGAGGGCCGGGGTCGCCCCGGGCCCCGTGGAGACGGGCTCGGCGGGCGTGAGCACGTCGGGGACGGGCGCGGCCGCCTGCGGCGGAGTCGATGCTGCCGGGGTCGATGCTGCTGGGGTCGGTGCGGCCGGGTGGTCGGGGAGGGAGCTGTCGTCGCTCATGCGCACGAGCCTATTGACCACCGCCGACGGCGACCACCGCCGCTCGGATGACCGGCGGGTGAGGGGAGGAGCCAGGCCGGGTCAGCTGAGCTGGTTGGCCTCGACCCAGGCGAGGTACTCGGAGCTGACCGTGCCCGTCACGTAGTCGCCCGTGAAGCAGCTCATCTCGAGGTCGGTGACCTCGCTGCCCTCGATGATGGCGGCCTGCATGTCCGCCACCTCCTGGTAGATCAGGTGGTCGGCGCCGAGCTCGCGCGCGATCTCGGGGATCTTGCGGTCGTGGGCGACCAGCTCGTGCCGCGACGGCATGTTGATGCCGTACACGTGCGGGTAGCGCACCGGAGGCGCGGCGGAGGTGAACGTGACCTCGTTCGCCCCGGCGGCGCGCGCCATCTCGACGATCTCGCGCGAGGTGGTGCCGCGGACGATCGAGTCGTCGACGATCAGGATGTTCTTGCCCTTGAACTCGCTCGACATGGCGTTGAGCTTCTGGCGCACCGATCGCTTGCGCTCGGCCTGCCCGGGCATGATGAAGGTGCGGCCGACGTAGCGGTTCTTGTAGAAGCCCTCGCGGTACTCGATGCCGAGCTTCTGCGCGACCTGCATGGCGGCGGGGCGCGACGAGTCGGGGATCGGCATGACGACGTCGATGTCGCCGGTCGGCGCGTACCGGGCGATCGTGTCGGCCAGGCGGTCGCCGAGGCGGAGGCGCGCGTCGTAGACCGAGATGCCGTTCATGACCGAGTCGGGGCGCGCGAGGTAGACGTACTCGAACGAGCAGGGGATCAGCCGCGGCCGAGCGTGGCACTGCTTCGATACCATCTCGCCGTCGAGCGAGACGAAGACGGCCTCGCCGGGGGCGACGTCGCGGACGATCTCGTAGCCGCCCGACTCGAGCACGAGCGACTCGCTCGCGACGATCCACTCGTCGCGCTGCCCGTCGGCGGCCTTGCGGCGGCCGAGCACGAGCGGACGGATGCCGAACGGGTCGCGGAACGCGAGCAGCCCGTGGCCGGCGATCATCGCGATGGCCGCGTACGAGCCCTCGACGCGCTCGTGCACGCGGGCCACGGCGGCGAAGATCTGCTCGGGGTCGAGGTCGGTGCCGTTGACCTGTTCTTGCAGCTCGTGCGCCAGCACGTTGACGAGCAGCTCGGTGTCGCTGTTCGTGTTGAGGTGGCGACGGTCGACGTGGAACAGCTCGCTCGTGAGCTCGCGCGTGTTCGTCAGGTTGCCGTTGTGCACGAGCACGATGCCGTAGGGCGCGTTCACGTAGAACGGCTGGGCCTCTTGCTCGTTGGTCGCCGCGCCCTTGGTGGCGTAGCGCACGTGGCCGAGGCCCATCGTGCCGAGGAGGCCGCGCATGTCGCGGGTGCGGAAGCCCTCGCGGACCTGCCCCTTGGTCTTGTGCACGTGGAAGATGCCCCGCTCGGCGGTCGCGATGCCGGTCGAGTCCTGGCCGCGGTGCTGCAGCAGGAGGAGGGAGTCGTAGACGAGTTGATTAGCTGGCTCGTGCGCGACGAGACCGACGATGCCGCACATGCGGATCTGGCTCCAGACCGTAGAGTTGGGGTTACTGCGTCAGTCTAGAGCGACACCGAACGGATGAACGAATGGCGACTCCCGCTGCCCCCTCGACCAGCGCCTCCTACGCCGCGGCGGGGGTCGACACAGCCGCGGGCGACCGCGCGGTCGAGCTGATGAAGGCGGCGGTCAGCGCCACCCACGGGCCCGGCGTCGTCGGCGGGTTCGGCGGGTTCGCCGGCCTGTTCGACGTGTCGTTCCTCAAGTCGTTCGAGCGTCCGCTGCTGGCCACCTCGACCGACGGGGTCGGCACCAAGGTCGCCATCGCCCAGGCCCTCGACAAGCACGACACCATCGGGCAGGACCTGGTCGGCATGGTCGTCGACGACATCGTCGTGGTCGGGGCGCGTCCGCTGATGATGACCGACTACATCGCGTGCGGCCGGGTCGTCCCGGCACGCATCGCCTCCATCGTCGAGGGCATCGCGCGAGCCTGCAGCGCCACGGGCACGGCCCTGGTCGGCGGCGAGACGGCGGAGCACCCCGGCCTGCTCGGCCCGGACGACTACGACGTCGCCGGTGCCGCTGTCGGCGCGGTCGAGGCCGGCCAGCAGCTCGGCTCGCACCTCGTCCGCGACGGCGACGTCGTGCTCGCCCTGGCGTCGTCCGGGCTGCACTCGAACGGCTTCTCGCTCGTCCGCCACGTCCTGCGGTCGGCCGACCTCGGCTACGAGGACACTCTCCCCGAGCTGTCGGGCACGATCGGCGAGGCCCTGCTCGAGCCGACCCGCCTCTACACGTCGCCGCTGCTGCGCGTGCTCGACGACCCGGCGCTCGCCGGGGCGGTCCACTCGCTCAGCCACGTCACCGGCGGCGGCATCGCGGCGAACCTCGCCCGCGTCCTCCCGCTCGGCTCGTCGACCGAGGTCGACCGGGGCACCTGGTCGCCCGACCCCGTCTTCCGCGTGCTGAGCGACCTCGCGGGCTCGACGCTCGAGTCGAGCGAGGGCACCTGGAACCTCGGCATCGGCATGATCGCCGTCGTCGACGCCACCTCGGCCGACGCCGTGACCGCGGCCCTCGTCGCCGACGGCATCGCGACGTGGCAGGTCGGCACGGTCTCGACCGCGGCCCGCGACCTGACCGGGTTCGAGCAGGGCGCCAAGGGCGTCGACGGCGGGTCCGTGCGCCTGGTCGGCAGCTTCCGGGCCTAGTGGTCCGCCGCTGACCCGCGGCCTACGCTGATGTCACACGACGAGGGGGGACACCGTGGCTGACGACGTCATCGCGCAGTACGAGGCCGAGGTGCAGGCCGATCCGGGGGCCGTGGGGCCGCGCCTCGCGCTGGCCGGGGCGCTCATCGCCACCGGCAGGGGAGCCGAGTCGTTCGGCCACCTGGGCAAGGTGCTCGAGCAGGTGCCCGGCCACCCGGCCGCGCTCGCCCTGATCACGCAGGCGACCTCGTCCCTCGGGGCGGCCCCCGTCACGGAGGCGCCCGCCACGACCGCCGAGCAGGTCCCGTCCGCGTCGTCGTCGGGGGCACCGGCCGCCCCGCGGCACGCGGCCGGTCCGCAGGGCGCCGCGGGCGCTCCGGGGCCCGGCGCCGACGGCACCGAGGACGACGACGGCGTCGACTGGTCGCTCTTCGAGGAGCAGATCGGCGGCGTAGTTCCCGCGCCCTTCGTCACGACCGAGGACGGCGTCGTCTACACGACGGCCGAGGAGGACGTCGCGATCCTCAACCCGGGCGGCACGCGGGTGACGCTCGCCGACGTGGGCGGCCTCGACGAGGTCAAGAAACGCCTCAACGACAGCTTCCTCGAGCCGATGAAGCACCCGGAGATCGCCGCCGCGTTCGGCAAGAGCCTGCGAGGGGGACTGCTGCTCTACGGCCCTCCCGGCTGCGGCAAGACCTTCATCGCCCGCGCCGTCGCGGGCGAGCTCGGCGCGCGGTTCCTCACCGTGAGCATGGCCGACATCCTCTCGTCGTTCATGGGCGAGAGCGAGAAGAACGTCCGGGCCGTCTTCACCAAGGCCCGCGAGCTCTCGCCGACGGTGCTGTTCATCGACGAGCTCGACGCCGTCGCGGGAAAGCGGTCGAACCTGGGCGGCGCCGCCTGGCTCAAGTCGGTCGTGAACCAGCTGCTGCTCGAGTTCGACGGGGTCTCGACGCAGAACGAGGGCCTCTTCGTGCTCGCCGCCACCAACCACCCGTGGGACGTCGACGAGGCGTTCCTCCGGCCCGGCCGCTTCGACCGCACGCTGCTCGTGCTGCCCCCGGACGAGCCGGCCCGGGACGCGATCCTGCGGCACCACCTCTCGAAGCGGCCCATCGCGGGGATCGACCTCGGCTGGGTGGTCGACCGGACGGAGGGCTTCAGCGGCGCGGACCTCGCCTTCATCTGCGACACCGCCGCCGAGATCGCCATGAACGAGTCGATCCGCAGCGGCCAGGTCGCGCCGATCGGCATGCCCCACGTGGTCGAGGCGATGAGGGGTGTCAAGTCGTCGACCACGCCGTGGCTCGAGTCGTCGCGCAACGTGGTCGAGTTCGCCAACGAGAGCGGTCGCTACGACGACCTGAAGGAGTACCTCCGCTCGCGGAAGATGCTGTGACCCAGGCTGTGCCGCGCGAGCTGGTGCTCGCCGAGGCGACCCGGCTCATCGCGACCCGGCGCTGGTCGGACGCCGAGAGCGCTGTCCGCGAGGGCCTGCGCACGGCCCCCGACGACCCGGGGATGCTGACCACGCTGTCCGTCGTGCTCCGCCTGAGCGGGCGGTCGGCGGCGGCCGAGGGCGTCGCCCGGCGAGCCGTGGCGCTCGAGGGCCCCGCCGAGTGCCAGATCGAGCTGGCGCGGGTGCTGTTCGACCTCCAGCGGTGGGACGAGGTCGCCCGGGTGACCGACCGTCTCCTCGAGGCCGACCCCACCGGCCCCGCTGCCGTCGACGCCCACGCCGTCGCCGCGGAGGCCTTGGTGCTCGGGGCCGAGGAGCCCGGCGGAGGGCTCGAGCAGGCCCGGGAGCACGCGCGACGGGCGGTCGAGCTCGATCCCTCGTCGTTCATCGCCCTGCTCTCGTCCGGGTGGATCGAGATGGAGGCCGACCCCGTGGCCGCCGAGCGCTGGCTGCGTCGCGCCCTGGCCGTGAAGCCCGACGACGCCATGACGGTGTTGTTCCTCGCGTCGCTTCGCACGACGTCCCCGGCCCGTCGAGTGTCGCTCGCCCGGTCGGTGCTGGCTGCGGACCCCGGCCACCCGAGGGCGACCCAGGTGCTCACCTCGGTCGTGCACGACGGCGTGCACCGCCTGGGCCTGCTGGCCGTCGTCGCGAGCGTGTCCGTGACGGCCGTCGGCGTCGTGCTGCCGATGAGCCTCGTCGCCGCGCTCGGGCTCGTCGCCCTGGCCGCGGCGGTGCTGCGGCTGGCGCTGCTCGCCCGCGACGTGGGCAAGGACGTCCCGTCGAGCTTCACGCGTCGGGTGGTCCTCGCCCCCGGCCTGCGACGCCGGATCACGCTGCTGAACCTCGCCGCACCGGTCGTCGCCGCGCTCGGCCTCGTCCTGGTCGTCGCGGCGGAGGGCGGGCTGAGCCCCGGCGTCTTCGTGCTCGCGGTGGCGGTGCTCCTCAGCGGTGCCGCACGCCGGGGGACCGTCGAGCGCGACGAGGCCGGCCCCGTCCCGCGCGCGCTGAAGGTGCAGCTGGAGGAGACGCAATGGGCCGGCCTCTGGCGTCGCGCGCTGCCGGTCGCCCTCGGGTTCGTCGTGCTCTACCTCGTCGTGCTGGTGCTCGCCTGGACCGGGGACGGGCTCGTGAGCGGCAACGCCCTCGGCTACACGGCCCTGCTCTCGGCGCTGGCCTTCCTGCCGTTCCCCGTGGCGCGCCTCCGTCAGCTCCGCCGGGCTCCGTTCACTGCGGGCCCGCGCGGACCGCGCCGCGCCGCCGTCGCTCCCCGGCTGGCCCTCGCGGCCTCCGTCGCGGTGGTGGTCGCGAGCCTGCTGGTGCCGTTCGGGTCGTCGGCAGCCGAGATCTCGGAACGGGGCTTCGCGCCGCCGTGGCTGGCTTCGGTGCCGGGCGGTGAGGTGCTCACGGCGCTGCTGCCCGAGTACTCCGCCGACGAGGACGAGGGCCCCCGCCCTGGTGAGCTCGTGCCTCGGCCGCTGCCCACGTTCGAGATGCCGACGTTCGAGATGCCGACGCTCGAGCCGACTGCAGAGCCTGGCACGGGGCCGTCCGGCAGCTCCGACGGGCAGGAGGCCGCGCGGTGAGCGGCCCCGAGGGCGTCGACCCCGTCGAGAAGGCGGTGCGGGAGGCGCAGGTCGCGACCGTGACGAGCGGACCGGGGCGCGCGGTGGGCCTGCTGCGTGCGGCGCTCGCCGGGGCGCCCGGCGACCCGCGCCTCCTGCTGGCCCTGACCGACGCGCTCGCGGCGGACGGGTCGCTCGAGGAGGCGCAGGCGACGGCCCGCGAGGCGGTGGCCGTGCTGCCGGAGTCGGCGGAGCCGCTGGTGGCCCTCGCCCGCGTGCAGCTGAAGATGCCCGGGGACGGCATCCGGCGGGCGGCCGAGACGGCCTGGGTGGCCCTGCGCCTCGATCCGGACTCCACCCGGGCGCACCTCATCGTGGGGCTGGCGGCCGGGTACGACGCCACGGCCACACGAGCGGACCGCGACCGGGCACGGCCGTCGGTGGAGGAGGCGCTCCGGCTCGCGCCCGACCTGCCCCTCGCGCACGTCGTCGCGGGCGTGCTCGACCGGGTCGACGACCCGGCGAACGCGGAGACCCACCTGCGCCGGGCCCTCGCCCTCGACCCGCACGAGCCGGACGCCCTCGTCCTGCTGGCCGGCCTCTCGACCACAGAGGCGGGCACATCCGCAGGGCTGTTGCGGTCCGCCGCCGCGCTGAGCCCGCTCGACGACGCCACGCGACTGCGGCTGGAGGCGGCGGTGCGCCGGGCCGTCCACCGACCGGCCGTCGTCGCGCCGACGGTGTCCACCGTGGCCCTGCTGGGAGCCGTGTGGCTGCCCGTCAGCCCCGGCATCCTGGGCTTGCTGGCGCCACTGGTCTTCCTGGTGTGGGGTGCCCTGCGCGTGCTGCGCGCGGTGCTGGCCGAGGTGCCGCGGTCGTTCGTGAGGCGGGTGCTCTGGTCCGACCGCGGAGGTCGGCTGCAGACGGTCGCCGACGTCGTGGCGCCTCCGGCCGCGGCCGCGGGGATCCTGGCGCTCGGCACGGGTGACGGCGAGGGGCTGCCGGGCGTGGCCCTGGTCCTCCTCGCGTCCGTCGCCTCGGCCGTCGGCGGCGCCGTGGTGACCGCGCGCCTGGTGACGGCCGAGCGGTCGTCGGTCGAGGGCGCCGACGACACCGACCAGCGCCCGGGGGCGGCAGACGTCGCGGTGGTGGCCGTGAGGGCAGGGCTCGTCCTCGTCGTCGGCGTGCTGTGGGCGGCGGGGCTCGTCGCGAACCCGCTCGTCGCGGCCGCCGCGTGCCTCTCGCTCGCGGCCCCGCTGGCCGGCGCGCTGCTGGTCGCGGTGCGTCACGACGCAGGCCCGGTCGGGCTCCGACGCCTGTCGGCGGGGGCCGTCGTGCTCGCCCTGCTGCTGGGCCTCGGCGGGCCCGTCGCCGAGGTGGTCTCCGGAGGCGCGGCCGAGCGGCCGGGCGGGCTCACCTGGGTGGGGGCGCCGGGCGGGCCGGAGGCGCGCGACGCCCTGCGTCGACAGCAGAAGGAACGACGGGAGGAGCGTGAGGAGCGCGAGCGGCAGGAGCAGGACGCGGGCCCGGGGAGGATGCCCGACTTCGGCTCGGAGCCCCCGCGCGCACCGACGGCGGTGCCGACCATCGAGGTGCCCGACTTCACGTTCGACCTGCCCGGGTCCGGGGACGGGGAGGCGACTGTCGGTCCGTGAGGCGTATCCTCAGCAGACGCCCTCCGGGGCGGAGTCGACGACGACGTCGGCACGGACGACGAAGGAGTCGACCAGATGACCACTCACACCCCCACCAGCCTCCCGGTCGCACGCGTCACCCGCGTGCCCCTCACCCCGGCTCCCCGGCGAGGCGTCTCGCCCGTGACCGGCGGCAAGCGCGTGGCGTTCCTCACCGCGGGCGGGCTCGTGCTCGTCGTCGCGATGGGCCTGATGCCCGTGCTGGGGCAGCTCGTCGGCTAGCGGACCGGGCCGGCGCCTCCTCGGCGCTGCGGCTGCTCGCGACCGGAGACGGTGCGCGCGACGGGCGCTAGGAGGTGCGGCGCGAGCCGAGCACGCAGAACTCGTTGCCCTCGGGGTCAGCGAGCACCACCCAGGAGGCGTCGGCCTGGCCGACGTCGACGCGCACGGCACCGAGGGCCTCGAGCCGCGCGACCTCGGCCGCCTGGTCGTCCGGACGGAAGTCGAGGTGCAGCCGGTCCTTGACGGTCTTGGGCTCGGGCACGCGCACGAACAGCAGCCCGGGGAGCGAGTCGGGGGCCGACCGCAGCTCGGGCTCGTCGCCCGGCTCGCTGATGTCGACCCAGCCGAGCGCCTCGCGCCACCAGGCGGCGAGCGCGTCAGGGTCGAGAGCGTCGACGACGACCTGTTCCCACTCGAGCGACATGGTCGCGCCTAGGCGCTCTTGCTCTGGTGGTCGTCCGCACCCTCGTCGAGGTCGGTGTCCACGTCGGAGTCGTCCTCGAAGTCGTCGGCCCACCGGTCGACGTACTCGTCGGAATCGCTCTTGGTCGCAAGCTCTTTTTCGAGCGCACCGTAGTTGGTGTCAGGGCTGAAGTACTTCAGCTCTCTGGCGACCTTGGTGTGCTTGGCTTTTTGACGGCCGCGCCCCATGCGTGACCCCCTCGTGAATTCGGCCCGGAAACGGTGTCGGACGAACCGGGAACTACCGACAGGTGACGTTGCAAAACTGCATCGATCTTAGCATGTGCCCCCAGCCCTGACGGCCTGTCACGGGCGGCCCCCACGGGCGTCGAGGAACGCTCGCACCTGGTCGCCGCGGAGGGCGTCGCGGAGCTCGGAGATCGCCGCGTCGTCGGGGAGGACGATCGACTGGCCGTCGGCCGAGGTGCCGATGCCGGCGGTCGGGACGGTGAAGAAGTCGACGTCGTCGGGACGCAGGCCCCGGAGGCCGGCCCCGAGCGCGACGAGGGTGCCGGCGTCGAGGTCGGCGTCGACCGTGACGTGCGGCGCGGTCGCGGCGAGGAAGCCGGTGACCCGTGTCGGGTCGGTGAGGGTCGCCCGGCTGACGAGGGTGCGGAGGACGCCGTCGAGGAACGCCTGCTGGTTCTCCACCCTTTGGAAGTCGGCGTCGGCGAACGCGCTGCGCTCGCGGACGAACGCGAGGGCGGAGTCGCCCTCGAGGTGGTTGACGCCCTGCACGTACTCGTGGGCGGACCTGCGGTCGGACGCCGTGCTGCGGAACGCCTTCTCGCTCACCACGTCGACTCCGCCGAGCGCGGTCGTCATGTCGGCGAACCCGTCGAAGTCGATGATCGCCACGTGGTCGACGCGTGCGCCGAGCAGCTGCTCGACGGTCTGCACCGCGAGCGGGCTGCCGCCGCGCGCGAAGGCGGAGTTGACCTTGCCCTCGCCGCGGCCGGGGATCGGCACCCACAGGTCGCGCATGACCGACATCACCGAGGCGTACTGCCGGTCGGCGTCGACGTGCAGCAGCATCATCGTGTCCGTGCGCTGGTCGGAGGGCGACCCGTCGTCGAGCGTCGTCTCGTCGCCCCGGGAGTCGGAGCCCATCAGCAGCACGTTCACCGAGCCGTCGTCCGCGGGGGCGGGCCGGTCGGCGTCGGCGGGGAACGCGTCGTCGAGGCTCGTGGTCGCGTCGTCCCACGACGAGGCCAGGTGCAGCGCGAACCCACCGGCGGCGACGCCTGCCACCACGAGCAGGGCGACGAGCGCGAGGCTGACCCCGATCAGGGTGCGGGCGGCACGGGAGCGGGGCCTGCGCCGGCCGCGGCGGCCGCGGCCATCGTCGCGCTCGTCGCGCTCGCCGTCGCTTGAGGAGGCGGGTGAGGAGGAGGTGGTCGCGTCGTCGTCGCGGCCCAGCCCGAGGGCAGAGAGGTCGTCCATGGTGGTGCTCCGGGATGCGTCGGCGGGTGCCCGCCCGGGTGGGCAGGCTCGCCCTCGTCTCTCGAGGGCCGATCCGACGATATCTCGCGGGTGATACATCAGTCCAGGCTGTGTCGACGATGTCGAGACGATGCCCAGGCTCCGCCGCCGCCTCAGCCGCCGCAGCCGCCTGCTCGCGGCGGGAGATCAGACGAAAAGGGACGACATGGCCGTGGGCCCCCGTCCACCACGTCCCATTCCGCGCAGTTCGGCCGGCGCGGGCCGGGCGCCGGCGCAGCCCGCGCGCTACTTCTTGCGGCGGGGGCCCGTGCCGTTGCGGGCCGCCGAGCGGGCGCGCCGGGCCGCGTCGCCACGGCGGGCGTTCCCCACGTTCTGGCCCTTGCCGGGGGCACGCGGCGTCTGCTTCGGACCAGGGGCGTGGACCTCGCCCGAGGGGGCGGCGGTCGAGTCGGCACCGGGGGCGTCGCGCTCCGCGTCGACCACGAGGCCGCGGTGGACGGCACCGCCCTCGACGGCCGCGCCGGACCTGCCGGCCGGCCCCGCGCCTCCTGCGGGCACCGACCCGGCCGGCCCGAGCGGGCGCCGGGGCAGGGGACGGATGGGCTCGCCGCGACGGTCCTGGCCGGGGACCGGCCGCGACCGGCGGCCGTAGAGCATCTCGGACGAGTCGAGCAGCCACGGCACGAGCGAGATCGTCACGCCGTGCACCAGCATCAGCTTCTGGCGGATCCGGCGGCTCTTGTGGTTGTGGAGCGCCGCCTCCCACCAGTGGCCGACGATGTAGATCGGCGTGTAGATCGTCACGACCTCGGAGCCGTGCTCGGCCCGGTGCGCCTTGATGTACTTGATCAGCGGCATGCTGATGTCGCGGTAGGGCGACGCGACGATTCGGAGCGGCACCTCGATCTCCTGCTCGGCCCACTGCCGCTGCAGCAGTGCGGTGGCCTCGTCGTCGATGCCGACGTGGATCGCCTCGAGCGACTCGTGCCGGGCGGCGATCGCGTAGTCGAGTGCCTTGAGCACCGGTTTCTGCATCGTGCCGACGAGCACGATCGCGTGGTCGCCGTGCGAGCCGAACTGCGTCGTCGCGTCGGGCTCGATCTCGACCCGGACGTCGCGGTAGTAGCGGTTCACGCCGAGCATCAGCGTGAACAGGATCGGCATGATCACGAACACCAGCCACGCTCCGTGGGTGAACTTCGTCACGGTCACGACGATCAGCACGGAGGCGGTGAGCAGGGCCCCGAAGGCGTTGATGCCCCGGGCGCGGTAGACGGCGCCACGGTCGGCGCAGCCCTCACGCAGCATGCGGGTCCAGTGCACGACCATGCCGGTCTGCCCGAGCGTGAACGACACGAAGACGCCGATGATGTAGAGCTGGATCAGCCCGGTGACGCTGGCCTGGTAGACGAGCAGGATCGCGCAGGCGACGAGCGCCAGGACGATGACGCCGTTCGAGTAGATGAGGCGGTCGCCGCGGGTGTTGAGCGCCTTGGGGGCGTACTGGTCGCGGGCCAGGATCGAGCCGAGCAGCGGGAACCCGTTGAACGCCGTGTTGGCGGCCAGCAGCAGCACCGCCGCCGTGCACGCCTGGATCAGGTAGAAGGGGATGCCGAACAGCGAGCCGCCGAACACGGCGCTGGCGATCTGGGCGATCAGGCTGCGCTGCGGGGTGCCCTCGCAGTCGACGAAGCCCTGCAGGTCGCAGGCGTCCTCGGCGTAGTGCACCTTCGCGATCAGGGCCACGGCGACCAGCCCGGCGAACAGCACGATGGCGATGCTGCCCATCAGCACGAGCGTCTTCTGGGCGTTCTGCACCTTGGGCCGGCGGAACGCGGGCACGCCGTTGGCGATCGCCTCGACCCCGGTCAGGGCCGAGCAGCCGCTCGAGAAGGCGCGCAGCAGCAACAGGATGAAGGCGGCCTGCGTCAGCTGGTCGGCCTGGACCGTGTACCCGGCGCTCTCGGCCACCGGCGGGTCGCCGAGGGCGGTGCGGACGAGCGCGATCACGATCATGACGAAGACGCTCGACACGAAGAGGTAGGTCGGCACGGCGAAGGCCTTGCTCGACTCGCGCACGCCGCGGAGGTTCACCGCGGCCAGCGCGATGACGAAGAAGATCGCCAGCTCGACCCGGACCGGCGCCAGCTCGGGCACGGCCGAGATGATGTTGTCCACGCCCGACGCGACCGAGACGGCGACCGTCATCACGTAGTCGACCAGCAGGGCGGAGGCCACGACGAGGCCGGCCTTCTCGCCGAGGTTGCGGTGGGCGACCTCGTAGTCGCCGCCTCCTGAGGGGTAGGCCTTGATCAGCTGGCGGTACGACGCCACGACGACGAGCAGCAGCACGACGACCGCGACCGCGACCCACGGCGCGAGGGTGAGGAACCCGAGCCCGCCGATCAGCAGGATCATCAGCAGCTCCTGCGGCGCGTACGCCACCGAGCTCAGCGGGTCGCTGGCGAAGATCGGGAGGGCGAGGTGCTTCGGGAGCAGCTGGCCTTCGAGCTTCTCCGAGGGGAGGGGTTCACCGATCAGCCACCGCTTCGGCGACCTGGTGTCGTCAGTCACGAGCGGCGACTCTACTCCGCGCCGAGGGCCTGTCAACTCGCGGCGGGGACGGCGCATTCCCGATTCGTCAGGCGGCCGTCGAGGTGGTCGTCGGGACCGGGCCGGTGGTCGTGCCGGAGGCGGTGGTCGAGTCGGTCGAGGGTTCGGCTACACGTGTCGCACGGGGTGCGAAGAGCGGCAGCGCGAAGGCCACCATCGGCCCGATCAGGACGGCCTCGAGCGCCGTGCCGATGCCGACCTGGCCGCCCAGCAGCCACCCGATCGCGAGCACCGTCACCTCGATCGCTGTACGGGCCACCCCGACCCGGACCCCGAACCGGCGGTGCAGGCCGAGCATCAGGCCGTCGCGCGGACCGGGCCCGAACGCCGCGCCGATGTAGAGGCCGCTCGCGGCGGCGAGCAGCAGCAGGCCGAGCGCGAAGGTCAGGGCCTGCGCCCACCACACCGTCTGCTGCGGCAGCACGTGCAGGCCCAGGTCGGCGAAGGGCCCGACGAGCAGCGCGTTGGCGATCGTGCCGAAGCGCGGCCTCTGTCGGAGGGGGATCCAGAGCAGCAGCACGAGCACGCTCGTGAGGAACACGACGAGGCCGAAGCCGAGGCCCGTCTGCTTCACGATGCCCTGCGTCAGCACGTCCCACGGGGCGACCCCGATGCCGGCGCGCACCATCAGCGCGATGGCGACGCCGTAGAGGAAGAGGCCGATGAGGAGCTGCAGGAGGCGGCGGGTGAGGAGCATGGACCGATCCAATCGGGCGAGCGGCCTGGTAGCAAGAGTCCAATCGGCCTAGTGTGGCTGCATGAGAGCTGTCGTCGCATGAGCATCGTCACGAGCGGACCGGCCGTGTCGTCGCGGGCGCTGGGGGTGCTGCTCGACTCGTGGCGCGCCTCCTCGTCGCCCGGCTACGCCGCGCTCGCCGACCGCATCCGCCTGCTCGTGCTCGACGGCCGGCTCTCGGTGGGCACGCGCCTGCCGAGCGAGCGCGACCTCGCGACGCACCTCGGGGTCAGCCGCACGACCGTCGCCGCGGCCTACGCCGCACTGCGCGACGCCGGCCACGTCACGAGCCTGCGGGGGAGCGGCAGCGTCGTGCGGCTGCCCGACCAGGCGAAGGTCCGGTCGACGCGGCCCGCCGCCGAGGGCGACGTGCTCGACTTCACCAAGGCGGCCATGCCCGCCGTCGGCGGCATCGCGGAGGCGGCGCAGCGAGCCGCGGGACGCCTCGGCGCCTACCTCTCCGAGCCCGGCTACGACACGGTCGGCCGCCCGGTGCTGCGCGAGGCGATCGCGGCCCGCTACCGCGCCCGTGGCCTCGAGACGAGCGCCGACCAGATCGTCGTCACCCTCGGCGCCCAGCACGCCATCGCCCTGCTGGCCCGGGTCCTGGTCGGCCGCGGCGACCGGGCCGTCGTCGAGACCCCCGGCTATCCGCATGCGTTCGAGGCGCTGCGGGCCGCGGGTGCCCGGCTCGCGCCCGTCAGCGTGACCGTCGACGAGGGGTGGGACGAGTCGGCGCTGCTGCAGACGCTGCGGCGCACGAGCCCGCCCGTCGCCTACCTGATGCCCGACTTCCACAACCCCACCGGGGCGACCATGCCCGAGGCGCAGCGGGTGCGAGTGCTCGAGGCCGCGGCGGACGAGGGGACGATCGTGATCGCCGACGAGACGATGGCCGAGCTCGTCGTCGGGGGGCCGCGGGGCGCCTCCTTCCCCGGTGCGGGTGCGGGTGCGGGTGCTGGCGCTGGTGCCGGTACCAGTGCCGGTGCCGCTGCTCGGCCGCTGCCGATGGCGGCCTACGGGCCCGCCGTCACGATCGGCTCGGTCGGCAAGTCGCTCTGGGGCGGGCTGCGGATCGGCTGGATCCGCGCCGAGCGACCCCTCGTCGAGCGCCTCGTGCGCGCCCGCTCGGCCGGCGACCTCGGCACCCCGGTGCTCGAGCAGCTGATCGTCGCCGACCTGCTCGGCGACATGGACGGCGTGCTGGAGGCGCGCTCCCGGCAGCTGAGGCACGGTCGCGACCGGCTCGTCGCCGGCCTCCGCAGCGCGTTCCCCGGCTGGAGCGTGCCCTCGCCGGCCGGCGGCCTCACGACGTGGGTGGGCCTCGGCGCACCGGTCAGCTCGCAGCTCGTGCTCGCCGCCCGCCGGCACGGGCTGCTGCTCGCGGCCGGGCCGATGTTCGGCGTCGACGGGGCGTTCGAGCGGTTCCTGCGGGTGCCCTACTCGTACCCGGACGACGAGACCGACAGGGCGCTCGCGGCGCTCGCCGCCGCCTGGGACGGCATCGACGGCGTGCAGGCGCCGCGCGGGGCGCTGATGGCCGAGGTCGTCTGAGCAGCCGCGAGCTACACCCCCGAGCCCGCATTACACCCCTCGAACAGCGGGTGTAGTGCGGGTTCAGGGGTGTAGCTCGTCCGTCGGCCAGCCGGGCTTGCTCAGCGGGCCCGCTGCACCCGCTTCTCGTCCCAGACCGGGCCGGGCGCCTCGTAGACGTCGCCGTCGCTGCCGAACACGAGGAACCGGTCGAACGAGCGGGCGAACCACCGGTCGTGGGTGACGGCCATGACCGTCCCCTCGAACCGGTCGAGCGCCTCCTCGAGTGCCTCGGCCGAGACGATGTCGAGGTTGTCCGTGGGCTCGTCGAGCAGCAGGAGGGTCGCGCCGCTCAGCTCGAGCAGCAGGATCTGGAGCCGGGCCTGCTGCCCGCCGCTGAGCGACTCGAAGACCTGCTCGGCCGACCCCACCAGCCCGTAGCGGTCGAGGGCGCGGCTGGCGGCTTCGCGACCGAGGCCCCGACGCTCGTCGTCGCCTTCGTGCACGATCTCGAGCAGGGTGCGCCCGATCATCGCCGGGTGCTCGTGCGCCTGCGCGAACCAGCCCGGCACGACGCGGGCGCCGAGGACGGCCCGGCCGGTGTGCGGCACGGGGGCGAGAGTGCCGCCCACGGTCGTCACGTGGCCGTCGCGCGGGTCGGGATCGGTGCCTCCGCGCGCCAGCAGCCTGAGGAAGTGCGACTTGCCCGACCCGTTCGAGCCGAGCACGGCGATCCGCTCGCCGAACCACAGCTCGGCGTCGAACGGCGCCATCAGCCCGGTCAGCTCGAGCTGCTCGCAGACCACCACCCGCTTGCCGGTGCGCGAGCCGGTCAGGCGCATCTTCAGGTCCTGCTCGGGCGGGCGCTCCTGGGGAGGGCCGGCGAGCTCGAACTTGTGCAGACGCGTCAGGGCCGCCTGGTACCGCGACGCCATGCTGTCCATCGCGGTCGCCTTGACCTTGAGGTTCCGCACCAGGGTCAGGAGCTTCTCGTGCTGCTCGTCCCACCGGCGGCGGAGCTCGTCGAGGCGGTCCATCCGGTCGGCCCGGGCCTGGTGGTAGGTGCGGAACGAGCCGCCGTGGGTCCAGGCGGTGTTGCCCGCTGCCCCGGTCTCGATCGTCACGACGCGGTCGGCGACGCGGCCGAGCAGCTCGCGGTCGTGGCTGACCAGCAGGACCGTCTTGGGGGTCGCGACCAGCGCCTCCTCGAGCCAGCGCTTGCCGGGGACGTCGAGGTAGTTGTCCGGCTCGTCGAGCAGCAGCACCTGCTCGGGCCCGCGGAGGAGCGCCTCGAGCACGAGCCGCTTCTGCTCGCCGCCGCTGAGGGTCGACACCTGCCGCCAGCGAGCGCGCTCCCAGGGCACGCCGAGGGAGGCGGTCGTGCAGGTGTCCCAGAGGGTCTCGACCTCGTAGCCCCCGGCGTCCGCGTAGTCGGAGAGCGCCGTGGCGTACGCCATCTGCGTCTCTGTGACGTCGTGCTCGACCAGGGCGAGCTCGGCCGCGTCGAGGGCGCGCGCGGCGTCGCGGACGGCAGGCGGCGCGATGCCGACGAGGAGGTCGTGCACGGTGCTGTCGTCGCGGACGTGGCCGACGAACTGGTCCATCACCCCGAGGCCGCCGTCGATGCTGATCGCGCCCTCGTCGGCCCGGAGCTCACCCCGGACCATCCGCAGCAGGGTCGACTTGCCGACCCCGTTCGCCCCGATCAGCACCGCGTTCTGGCCCTCGCCGACGCGGAACGACACCTCGTCGAGCAGCGGCCTGCCGTCGGCGAGTGCGTAGGACACGCGGTTGACGTCGATGTAGCCCATGGGAGGTCTCTCTGTAGGGGTGGCGGTCTCGACGGTGCGACGCGGTCGTCCGGCTGAGCGTGCAGGTGCCGCCGCGAAGTGGGCAGCCGAGCAGGCTATCGGCTCCTCCACCGTCGTGTCGACCGCACCACCTCTGCACAGCGTGTGAGAAAGCGCCGCCAGTTCCCAGAGAGGCTGGTGACAATGGAGGCGCGGTGCACGTCGTCACCGTCGCCTCCTTGGTCGTCCCCTCCCTCTCACCACCGGAGCCTCGTGCATCTTCTGTCCGTCTTCAGCCTGCGCAACCGCGCGCTGATCGCCCTCGTCACCATCGTCGTCGCCGTCTTCGGCGGCATCGCGCTGACGTCGCTCAAGCAAGAGCTCGCGCCCAACGTGCAGTTCCCGCAGATCGCGATCGTCAGCTCGTACCCCGGCGCGACGCCCGAGGTGGTCAACGACGACGTCTCGACGCCGATCGAGCAGGCGGTGCAGATCATCCCCGGGCTCGAGGGCACGACCGCGACGTCGAGCACGTCGCAGAGCACGGTCTCGGCCGAGTTCACGTACGGCACCGACCTTGGCGCGGCCGAGCAGAAGATCCAGTCGGCGATCAACCGGCTGACGCTGCCCGACAGCGTCGACACCCAGGTGGTCACCGGCAGCCTCGACGACCTGCCCATCGTCCAGATCGCGGTCACCGGCTACTCGGCCGACGACACCCAGGCGCTCGTGGACCGGCTCACGAACACGACCGTGCCCGACCTGCAGAAGCTCGACGGCGTGCGCGAGGCCTCGATCTACGGCGACGCCGGCCAGCGCGTCGTCATCACGCCCGACAGCACGGCGCTCGCCGCGGCGGGCCTCACCACGCAGGCGTTCCAGGACGCCCTCGACGCGAACGGCACCCTCATCCCCGGCGGCACGCTGACCGAGAACGGCCAGACCCTCTCGATCCAGGCCGGCCAGCGCCTCACGAGCACCGACGAGGTCGCGGCCCTGCCGCTGCTCGGTGGCACCTCGGCGGTCACGATCGACGACGTCGCCGACGTGGCCCTCAGCGGCGCGCCCGTCACCTCGATCAGCCGTGTCGACGGCCAGGACGCCCTCACGATCGCGGTCACCAAGACTCTCGACGCCAACACGGTCGACGTGTCGACCACCGTGCAAGATGCCCTGCCGTCGCTCGCCTCCGACCTCGGCTCGGACGTCGACCTGTCGATCGTCTTCGACCAGGCGCCGTTCATCCAGCAGTCGATCGACGCGCTGGCGGAGGAGGGGCTGCTCGGGCTCGTCTTCGCGGTGATCGTCATCCTCGTGTTCCTGCTGTCGGTGCGCTCGACGATCGTCACCGCGATCAGCATCCCGACGAGCGTGCTCATCACCTTCATCGGCCTGCAGGCCGCCGGCTACACGCTCAACATCCTGACGCTGGGTGCGCTCACCATCGCCATCGGGCGCGTGGTCGACGACTCCATCGTCGTCATCGAGAACATCAAGAGGCACCTCGCAGGAGGCGACGGCCGCGTCGCGTCGATCACCACCGCCGTCCGCGAGGTCGCGGGCGCCGTCACGGCGTCGACCGTCACGACCGTCGTCGTGTTCCTGCCGCTCGCCTTCGTCGGCAACATCACCGGCGAGCTGTTCCGGCCCTTCGCGCTGACGGTGACCATCGCCCTGCTCGCGTCGCTGTTCGTCTCGCTGACGATCGTGCCGGTGCTCGCGTACTGGTTCCTCCGGGCGCCGAAGGTGCACAAGCACGCGCCGGGGGCCGCGGGCGAGCAGGCGCAGGAGCGGCTCACGACCGCCGCCTCCGACCCGAGCGACCCGGCGCCGCTCGACCGGCTGCGCCGCGTCTACGTGCCGGTGCTGCGCGGCACGCTCCGCCACCCGGTCGTGACCCTGCTCGTCGCTGTCCTGGTGCTCGGCGGCACGGCTGCGGCCATCCCGCTGATGAAGACGAACTTCCTCGGGGCGAGCGGGCAGAACACGTTCACCGTCACGCAGACCCTGGCGCCCGCCTCCAGCCTGCAGGTGCTCTCGGACGCCGCCTCGAAGGTCGAGACGGAGCTCGACGGCGTCGACGGCATCGAGACGGTGCAGCTCACGATCGGCTCGAGCGGCACCTCCATCGCCAGCTTCTTCGGCGGTACCGGCGACAGCACCGTCACCTACTCGATCACCACGAACGAGGACGCCGACCAGGACGCGCTGCAGGCCGAGGTGCGCTCGCGCCTCGACGACGTCGCCGACGCGGGCGACATCGAGCTGACCGCGTCGAGCGGCTTCGGCACGAGCAACGACATCACCGTCGACGTGACCGCGCCCGACCCCGACACCCTGCAGACCGCGACCGAGACCGTGCTCACCGCCGTCGGCGACCTGCCGGGCACGGCCGAGGCCGGGTCGAACCTGCAGGCCGCCCAGCCGGTCATCGGCGTCGTCGTCGACCGCGAGGCGGCCGCGGACATCGGCCTCAGCGAGGTCGCCGTCGGCGGCATCGTCTCGCAGGCCGTGCAGCCGTTCCGGGTGGGCTCCCTCGAGATCGAGAACAGCTCGGTCGACATCTACACCGTCGACCCGACGCCGCCCGCGACCCTCGACGAGCTCCGCGCACTGGAGCTGCCGAGCGCGACCGGGCCGGTGCGCCTCGACTCGATCGCCACGGTCGAGCAGACGAACGGCCCCACCTCGGTCACCACGACCGACGCCGTCCGGAGCGCCACCGTCACCGTGACCCCGTCGAGCGACGACCTGTCGAGCGCCGGCACCGAGGTCGACGACGCGATCGCCGGGCTCGACCTGCCCGCCGGGGCCGACGCCGTCGTCGGCGGCGCCGTCGCCGACCAGTCGAACGCGTTCTCGCAGCTGTTCCTCGCGGTGCTCATCGCGATCCTGATCGTGTACATCGTCATGGTGGCGACGTTCCGCAGCCTGCTGCAGCCGCTCCTCCTGCTGGTGTCGATCCCGTTCGCGGCGACCGGCGCGATCCTGCTGCAGCTCGCCTCCGGCATCCCGCTCGGCGTCGCGTCGCTGATCGGCGTGCTGATGCTGGTCGGCATCGTCGTCACGAACGCGATCGTGCTGATCGACCTCGTGAACCAGTACCGGACCCGTGGCCTGCGGGTACGCGAGGCGCTGCTCGAGGGGGCGTCGCGCAGGCTGCGGCCCATCCTGATGACGGCGACCGCGACGATCTTCGCCCTGACCCCGATGGCGCTCGGCATCACCGGCCACGGCGGGTTCATCTCGCAGCCGCTGGCCGTCGTCGTGATCGGCGGGCTCGTGTCGTCGACCGTGCTGACCCTGGTCGTGCTGCCGGTGCTGTACTCGCTGTACGAGGGGTGGCGTGAGCGACGGGCCGACCGTCGCGACGGCGTCCCGGGCGCCTCCTCGGCCGACACGTCGGCGTAGAGACGCGAGAACGACGAACCTCCGCAGAACATCGCGGAGGTTCGTCGTTTCCACGTCGGGACCGTGCCATGCGGGCAGGGTGCCGAACCGGGGAGGCGGGGGTTCTGTTCCGGGGGAGGGTCGGGTATCGTAGGTGGGTCGGCTCAAGACCGCGTGCCTGTGGCGCGCACGTCCTGCGGCGTCGCTCCCCGGACAACCACCGGAGGCGACGAGCGGGACACATGAGGGTTTGTACGTCTTGTGGGCCGGATTCACGACGGATCTCGTCGGGATGAATTCACGTATGTGAACGGTCCTGGTCAATGGCTGCCCGGGTATTTCTTCGCGTCATCGCACAAGCCCGGAAAGAACACCATGCCCCCCTACGACAAGACTCCTTCACGCTCGCGAGGCACCGACCCGCACCGCAAGCCGGGCTCCAAGAGCTCCTCGCACCGCGGCCACCGCCCCGACGAGGCCGGCGCCCCCGAGCGCAAGAACCGCTGGAACTCGGACGCCCGCGCCGAGCGCCGCGGCGAGGCCCCCCGCAGCGGCAGCAGCCGCCCCAACTGGGAGCCGCGCGAGAAGACCTCGAACAGCCGCTTCGCCCCCCGCGACCACGACGCCCGCAACGCCGAGCGCGGCCGCGACGGAGGCGCCCCCCGCTTCGGCCGGGACGGCGGCAAGGAGGCGGCCCGCGCCGGACGCGACGGACGCCCCGCCCGCAGCTGGGACCGCGATGCTCGTCCGGCCCGCGACAGCGGCGGTCGTGACGACCGCGGCGGTCGTCCGTACGACCGCGACGCGCGTCCCGCCCGCCGCGACGACCGCAACGAGCGTCCCGCTCGCCGCGACGACCGCGCGCCCAAGAACTACACGCCCGCCGGGCGCCCGCCCCGCGACGACCAGCCGGCCCGTTCGTGGGGTGACCGTCCCGAGCGCGGCGGACGCACCTCCGGCGGCTCGTACGACCGCGACGCCCGTGGCGGCCGCGACGATCGCGCGCCCCGCAGCTTCGACCGCGACAGCCGCGGCGGCCGCGACGATCGCGCGCCCCGCAGCTTCGACCGCGGCCCCGGCGCCGCCGAGCGCAACGCTCCCTACTCGCACGGCCGTGACGGCGCTCCGCGCCGCCCCGGAACCGGCTCCCAGGGGCCCAGCTCCGACTTCTACCCGAAGCGCGACCAGGGCACGCACTACTCGCCCGAGGACGACGTCAAGCTCGAGAAGCTCCAGGCGGAGGTGCTCACGGCGCAGGACGTCGAGGGCGTCAGCTTCGGCGACCTGGGCCTCGGCGACAACATCGAGCGCCAGCTGGCCTCGATGGGCGCCGCCGCTCCGTTCGCGATCCAGGCCGCGACGATCCCCGACGTGCTCGCGGGTCGTGACGTGCTCGGCCGCGGTCGCACCGGCTCCGGCAAGACCATCGCCTTCGGCGCCCCGCTCGTCGAGAAGCTGATGGAGAACAACGGCGCGAAGAACCGCAAGATGGGCCGTCGGCCCCGTGCGCTGATCCTCGCCCCGACGCGCGAGCTCGCGATGCAGATCGACCGCACCGTGCAGCCCATCGCCCGCTCGGTCGGCCTGTTCACCACGCAGGTCTACGGAGGCGTGCCCCAGGCCCGCCAGGTCGGCGCGCTGAACCGCGGCGTCGACATCGTGATCGGCACCCCCGGCCGCATCGAGGACCTGATCGACCAGGGCCGCCTCGACCTCAGCGAGGTCGTCATCACGGTGCTCGACGAGGCCGACCACATGTGCGACCTCGGGTTCCTCGAGCCGGTGCAGCGCATCATCCGTGAGACCGCTCAGGTGAAGCCGAACGGCGACCGCGCCCAGAAGCTGCTCTTCAGCGCGACCCTCGACAAGGGCGTGGCGAAGCTCGTCGACGAGTTCCTCGTCAAGCCCGCCGTGCACGAGGTCGCCGGAGAAGACCAGGCCAGCTCGACGATCGACCACCGCGTGCTCGTCATCGAGCAGCGCGACAAGACGGCCGTCATCGAGCAGCTCGCGTCGGGCCCCGGCAAGACGCTCGTCTTCGCCCGCACCCGTGCGTTCGCCGAGCAGCTCACCGACCAGCTCGAGGACGCGGGCATCCGCGCCACCAGCCTGCACGGCGACCTGAACCAGGCCCGCCGCACGCGCAACCTCGGCCTGCTCACCAGCGGCAAGGTGAACGTGCTCGTCGCGACCGACGTCGCCGCCCGCGGCATCCACGTCGACGACATCGAACTCGTCGTCCAGGCCGACATGCCCGACGAGTACAAGACGTACCTGCACCGCTCGGGCCGCACC
Source organism: Frigoribacterium sp. PhB107 (assembly GCF_003751515.1). Classification (NCBI taxonomy): domain Bacteria; kingdom Bacillati; phylum Actinomycetota; class Actinomycetes; order Micrococcales; family Microbacteriaceae; genus Frigoribacterium; species Frigoribacterium sp. PhB107. Next base: position 47,125 of record NZ_RJKU01000005.1, read on the forward strand.
GGCCGTGCCGGCAAGGAGGGCACCGTCGTCACGCTGATCACGCGCCCCCGTCGCCGCCGCATGGAGGAGCTGCTCGACCGAGCCGAGATCGAGGCCGAGATGATCGACGCCCGCTCGGGCGACGCCCTCGTCGACCAGCTGGCCGGCGTCTAGGCCGCACCGCACCTCCTTCGGCTCCCTGGCGGGCGCCAGGCGACGTGAACGCGACGAACCTCCGGGGAACACCACGGGGGTTCGTCGCTTTCGCGTCGGCAGGCGGCACCGATGCGGCGCGGCGCGAACCGCATGCGCACCCGCGGAGCCGCGCACCCGCGGAACCCGCGCGGACCCTTCGGCGCGCTCGAGGGTGCGCGCGGGTTGGCGGGGTGCAGGCGCGTCGCACCGCGGCTGCGGCTGCAGCTGCGGCCTAGGCTCGCAGCGTGGCCCCGACCCGCGAGAGGCCCGGCATAGTCCGGGTCCGCATCAGCGACCGTGAGGTCTGGCACGTCGTCGACCCGTCGCTGACACCAGCCGAGGCCGAGGAGGCGGTGCGCGCGCACCGCGCCGAGAACGCTCCCACGAACCGCAGCCTGGTGCGCCGGGTGCTGGCGTGGACGCCCGGCGTCGTCGCCCTCGTCGTGCTGGGCGGGGCGTTCTGGGGCACCGTGGTCGTCATGGCCGAGCTGGACCTGGCTGAGCTGCCCGGGCGGATCGCCGTCGCCGTCGTGCTGGGCGGGATCGGCTTCGTCGCCGCGGCCACGGCGGGCATCGTGCTGCTCGAGGCGCCCTGGCGGCGCGATCGGGTCGAGGCCGAGGCGGCGACGAGCCCACGCGTCGTGCCGATCCCGGGCTCCGTGCTCGGCTGGGCCGGAGGCGGCGGCGGCGCCGACGTCGGCGCAGACGCCCCCGCCGCGGCTGACGTCTGGCGCGTGGTCGCGGCGGTCGACGTGCTGTCCGAGCTCGAGGCGGCTCACTGGCGGCTGGGCGACGTCCTGTACTGGCGGCTGGACGACCCCGACGACGACCCCGACCCCGACGATGACCTCGACTACGGGGCCGACGGCCACAGCCACGGCGACGATGCCGACGCGGGGCCCGGCGACCGCCACGGCACCCACCCGGCGGTGGTGGCCCTGGACGCGGCACAGCTCAGGGCGTCGGAGGAGCTGCGTGCCCTCGGCGACGAGGTCGGCTTCGCCGCGGCGGCGGGCGTGCGCCCCGGGGCGGAGGGATCGTGAGCGTCTTCCTCGACGACGTGCCCGGGGGCACGCTCGGCCACGGGGACGAGTTCGATCGTGACGCCTCGGCCGTGCACGCGTCCGGCAGCGGCGTCGGACCTCACGACCGCGGCGGCACCCGGTGGCCGACCCCCACCTGTCGCGGCAGGAGGCGGAGGCAGCGCTCCGGAGCGCGCTCACCTGGCCCCGGGTCGGCAGTCCGGTCGACCCGACGGCCGCCGGAGCCGCGGCAGCAGGCGGAGGAGTCCTCGGCATCGCCCTCGCGGTCGGTGCGTTCGGGCTCGTGGAGTGGCCGTCGTGGATCGCCTTCGGCGCCGTCGGAGCCGCCGCGGGCGGCATCCCCGTCTGGGCCTGGCTCGACGGGCGCGTGCAGGAGCAGACCCGCGCGCGGCAGCGGGCCGCGACCCGCGTCGCCCGCGAGTCCCTGGTGGAGGTGCCCGCGAGCTTCGCGACGTGGGCCGGGTCCGACGGGAAGTCGCTCGCCCACGACGACCTGGTCGCCCTCGCGCGGGCGGTCAGCGCGACCCGGGCGGCTGCGTCGACCCTCGACGCCTGGCGCTGGGGCGAGCCCGACGTCGACTGGCCGCACGCCCACGCCGTCGTCGATCCCGTCCTCGTGGGGGAGTACGAGGCCGCACGGGCGGTGCTCGACGAGCTGGCCGGGTCGCTGAGCTACGAGGTCCCTGCGGAGGTCGCGCCCGAGTCCCTGCGGTAGGCGGGCGGTCGCGGGAGGCGACCCGCGCCTCCTTCGTCGCACGCCTGCGTCGACACCCCTCGAAGCCGCGCACACCCCACGGCGCGCGCGAGGGTGCGCGCGGGTTCGCGGGGTGCGGGCGCGCGCACGGGCGCGGCGGCCAGTGAAGCGGGCGCTAGCGGCGGTCGAGCAGCCCGCGCACGTACGACGCCTGGCCGAGGTGCTGCGTGCAGTCGCCGAGGATGCTCACGAGGCGCGAGCCGGCGGTGACGGGCGGGTCCCACGCGTCGTCGACGACGTCCGTGTAGGAGGCGGCGTCCAGCCCCTCGAGGTAGCCGCGGGTGCGCAGCGTGACCGCCTCGAGGTAGGCGACGAGGAGGCGCGGCTCGGCCTGCACCTCGCCCACCTCCGCGGGCGACTGGCCGTAGCCCATCTCGGCGTCGTCGAAGGGGAGCGCGAAGCGGTCGGCCCAGCCGTCGGCGGTCCAGACCTGGTGGGAGGCGGCGAGGTCGGCGATCTGCACGTCCTGCCCGCGGGCGGTGTGCCAGACCAGCCAGGCGATGGTGTTGGCCTCGGCGTCAGGGCGCCAGGCCAGGTCGTCGACCGAGAGGCCGTCGACGGCGGCGGCGGCGATGGCGGGGAGGCGGTCGAACGCCTCGATGAGCACGTCGGAGGGAGTCATCGCGCCACCCTACGACCGGGGCGCGGAGGCGTCTCAGGTGCGGCTGGCGGCCTGCGACCTGGCCGCCGTGGGGCAGCCCGTCAGCGGGAGGCCTGCGCGCCCGTCGTGTCGTCGTCGACGGCGCGGCGCGTCAGCGAGTCGCCGATGGCGCGCATCACCGAGGCGAGGAAGTCGAGCTGGCGCGGGTCGATCGCGTCGCGGAAGGCGCTGCGGTAGAACTCGCCCGTCTCGGCGACGGCGGCCTGGCCCTCGGGGGCGAGCTCGAGCACGACGCTGCGGCGGTCGGTGGGGTGCGCACGCCGGGCCACGAAGCCGGCCTTCTCGAGCCGGTCGATGAGGCTCGTGGTGGCGCCGGTCGACAGCTCGAGCGCCTCGGCGGCGAGCTTGGGGGTGCTGTCGGGGTTGTTGGCGACGAAGACGAGGCAGGTCAGGTCGGTGGTGCCGATGCCGAAGTGGGTCGCGACGAGGCGCTCGACGCGGGCGTTCTGCGCGAGGAGCGTGGAGAAGGCGGAGAGCACCTCGTCGACGTCGACGAGGCCGTCGGCGTCGCGGGGAGGGGCGGTCCCGGCCGCGGGCTGGGGGGAGATGTCGGTCATTCGTGCGCTCCAAGGAGGGGGCGTGAGGTGCGAGAGAAGGGGAGACCCCCTGCGGTTGGTGACTCCGCACGACGATCGGTGACCCCACTATAGCTCGGTCGTCGAGCAACACGACGGAAAAGGTACCCCCCACCACTGGGGGCATCCCTCGGCTTGCAAGCTACTCGACACCCGAATAACTTGATTGTCGTACCACTTGGGCACCGAGTCACACGGACACCGAACCTCTCGATCACCGGGAGACACGGGTGTCGAGATGCTCAGCCCCCACGAACTGTCTCGAGAACTGCCGCCCCACCCGAATTGCCTCACCACCACTTCTCACCCCCTGGAGCCCACGATGTCCCGTCCCACCCCCCGCGCCGCCCGCCTCGCCGCCTGGATCGCCATCCCCGCCGCCCTCGTCGCCAGCGGCGTCGTCGTCTCGCAGGCCTCGTACTCGGCCTTCTCGTCGACCACGGTCAACCCGACCAGCAACTGGACCGCCGGCTCCGTCGCGCTGACCGACGACGACTCGAACACCGCGCTGTTCACGGCCACCAACCTCAAGCCCGGCTCGACCGGCACCAACTGCATCGCCGTCACCTCGACCGGCACGCTCGCCTCGACCGTCAAGCTCTACGGCACGGCCGCCGCGACGACGAACAACCTGGCCTCCAACATCACGCTCAGCGTCGTGCAGGGCACCGGCGGCGGCTTCGGCTCCTGCTCGGGCTTCACCCCCCTCGCCGCCGGATCGTCGCTGTACAACGGCACGCTCGCCGGCTTCGGCACCAGCTACACGAACTTCAGCAACGGCGTCGGCAACTGGGCCCCCACGGGCACCACCGGCACCCAGACCACGACCTCGGAGACCCGCGTCTACCAGGTCTCGTACACGGTCTCGAACGCTGCGCCCAACACGACGCAGTCCGGCACCGCCTCGCTCGGCCTCACCTGGGAAGCCCAGAACAGCTAGAGCCGCCTCGACTCCCGTCGTCTCCCTCCCAGTGGGCGGCGACGGGGCACGACCCCGTCGCCGCCTTCCTCCCCCGTGGGCGGCGACGGGCCAGCTCCGCCGGCTTCCCGAACCCGCCGGCGGGCCACCTGCCCGGTCACCAGCCGGGCGCGCACCACGACGGCCCGGACCGTCGACGCAGGGGTCCGTGGGTCGCCCGATGACCCGCGGCCCCCTGGGGCGCAGCGCACCACCAGCCCCGCCAGCACCAGCCCAGCCCAGCACGCACCAGCACCGCACCCGCGCCTCACCAGCGCCGGCACCCGCACCGACCAGACAGGAGGACGCCATGACCACGTACGACGTCCCTCGTCACCCGGCCACCGCCTCCGTCGCGGCCGTCGGCGCCCGCGGCCACGAGACCAGCACCAGCGGCACCGCCAGCGCCCGCCTCGGCTGGCTCCGCATCGTCGTCGGCATCCTCTCGCGCACCGTGCTCGGCACCCTGGTCGGCCTGCTGCTCTGGGCCGCCGTCCCCGCCGTGATCGGCTGGACCCCCACCACCGTCATGACCGGCTCGATGGAGCCGCGCATCCACCCCGGCGACGTCGTCGTCGCCCGCCCGGTCGCGGAGTCGTCCATCCACCGCGGCCAGGTGCTCCTGTTCCAGGACCCCGACCACGCCGACCACCTCCGCCTGCACCGCTACGACGACAACGGCCAGGGCACGCAGATCGTCACCAAGGGCGACGCGAACCCGACCGCGGACTCGACCCCGATCGACCGCAGCGCCGTCGTCGGCGTCGGCTACCTCCGCGTGCCGTACATCGGCACCCCCTTCGTCTGGGCCGCCGGCCACCAGTGGGGCCACCTGCTCGTCACGGGCAGCGCGCTGATGCTGCTCGTGCTCGGCGCGCAGGCCGACCGCTCGCTGCGCCGCGAACTGAAGGGCGAGGGCCGGGGCGAAGGAGGCGCCGCCAGCGCTCCCGAGGACGCGACCGGCACCTCCTCCGCGACCGGCACCTCCGGCGCCTCGGTCTCGGGCACCTCCACCGTGACTGTCTCCACGGGGCTCGTCCTCGCCTCCGTCGCTGCCCCGGCCACCGCCGCCGGCCCGGCCTCGCGTCGCAGCACGCGCCTCGCCGACCGTCGTGAGCGCCGCCTCCGTCGCCTGCGCGGCGCCGCCGGCACCCTCGCCGTCGCCGGCCTCGTCGGCGGACTCGCCCTCACGCTCGTCGTCTCGGGCGGTGCCGGCGCGGCCTTCTCGTCGCAGGCCGCGAACAAGACGAGCAGCTTCGCCGCGGCCTCGGCCTACGACTGCCTGATGCCCGCCGTCACCGACTCGCCCGTCTTCTCGTACGGCTACAACGAGGGATCCGGCACCTCCGCCCTCGACAGCAGCTCGACCGGCCGCGCCGGCACCCTCTCGACCGGCGTCACCCGCGTCGCGGGCGCCTGCGGCTCGAGCCCCTACGTGACGCTGAACGGCACCTCCGGCGCGGTCACCACCAACGCGCCCGCCGTCACGGCGCCGACCGCCTTCACCGTGGAGTCGTGGATCAACCTGCCCGCGAACAGCACCGGCGGCAAGATCATCGGCTTCGGCAACCAGGCCAGCGGCCTCTCGGGCCAGTACGACCGGCAGATCTGGGCGTCCAGCACCGGCGTCATCACGTTCGGCACCTACAACGGCGGCACCAAGACCGTCAGCACCACGAAGACCTACCGCGACGGCACCTGGCACCACGTCGCCGGCACCGTCACCGCGGCGGGCGTCCTCACGCTCTACGTCGACGGTGCGGTCGTCGGCACGATGTCGAACGCCGCCGGGGAGCCTATGACCGGCTACTGGCGCGTCGGCTACGACAACCTCTCCGGCTGGCCGAACATCCCGGCGAGCTCGGCGAACTACTGGTTCTCGGGCAGCCTCGACGACACGGCCGCGTACAACACGGCCCTCTCGGCCGCGACGATCGCGCAGCACGTCAAGAACGGCCGCTGAGCCGCCTCCCTCTCGGCCCGGCCCGGTCCGGCCCCCGACCTCCGGCCCCCCTGGCCTGTCACGTGGTCAGGAATCGTCCTTCGCCGCTCGGTCAGGGCCCAATTGGGACCACTCGGGGGGCGAGGAGGCGATGGCCGGCTCCACTAGACGGGCCGGCCCGCAGCGTGGTCAGGTCTGGTCGTCTGCCGCTCGTGGAGGACCTGATTCGGACCACTCGAGGTCGAGCGGAACCATCCGGCGCCCGCCGGGCTGCGACACTGGGCGGATGCCCCTGCTGATCAACGACGTCTACGTCGACGGACGAGTCGCCGCGAGCCCCGACACGCTCGACGAGACCTACGCGGCGCTCGCCGAGACGCACGGCACCGCCTGGGTGGTGCTGAGCGAGCCCGACGAGGCCGAGCTCGCCTCCTTGGCCGCCCGCTTCGACCTGCACGAGCTCGCCGTCGAGGACGCGGGCCACGGCCACCAGCGCGCCAAGCTCGAGCGCTACGGCACGACCCTCTTCGTCGTCGTGCGGCCGGCGGTCTACCTCGACGCCGAGGAGCGGGTCGAGTTCGGCGAGATCCACTTCTTCGTCGGGCCGGACTTCCTGATCGGCATCAACCACGTCTCCGACATCGACTCGCGCTACCTCGCGCGCAGCGTGTCGAGGCTGCGAGCGAAGCCCGACCTGCTGCGGGTGGGCCCGCAGGCGATCCTCTGGGCGGTGCTCGACGCGATCGTCGACGCGTACGCACCGGTCGTCGAGGGGCTCGAGAACGACATCGACGAGATCGAGCAGCAGTTGTTCGCCGGCGAGGCCGGGGTCTCGCGCCGCATCTACGAGCTGTTCGGCGAGGTCGCGGACTTCCAGAAGGCCACCCGCCCGCTCGTCGGCATGCTCGACGGGCTGCTGCGCGGCGGCGAGAAGTACCAGGTCGGCACCGAGCTCGAGCGCCGGCTGCGCGACGTGCAGGACCACGTCATCCGCGTCGTCGACCGCGCCGACACGTTCCGCGCGGTGCTGCAGAACGCCCTGTCGCTGAACGCCACGCTCGTCGCCCAGGTGCAGAACGACGTCACCAAGCGCATCTCGGCCTGGGCCGCCATCCTCTTCGCCCCGACGCTGATCGGCGCGATCTACGGCATGAACTTCGACGTGATGCCCGAGCTGCACTGGGAGTACGGCTACCCGTTCGCCCTCGCGCTCATGGTGGGCATCGGCGGCGGGCTCTGGGGCGCCTTCAAGCTCAAGCGCTGGCTGTAGGCGCGGCCCTCCTTGCGTCCTGAGCGCACCTCCTGCGAGATTCAGGAATCTGGGCCACGGGGTTCCTGGCTCGTGCACCGATCAGGAACCCCGTGCCCCCTCTTGCGCGGATCAGGACGGATCTTCCTGAATGAGGAGGGGAGGGGAGGGGACGAGGAGGCGGGGTCAGGCGCGCAGGACGCGCACCTCCCAGGGGGCGAGCGTGAGCGACCCGGGGCCGTGCGGCACGTTGCTGACCAGCACCTCGGGGACCGACCGGCGCCGCAGCACCGGGTCGAGCCCGGGGTCGAGGTCGTACGGCTCGCCCGACCAGTTGGCGAGCACGAGCAGGCGCTCGTCGCCGAGCGTGCGCGTGAACGCGTAGAGCCGCTCGTCGTCGGGCGCGAGCATCGCGAAGTCGCCGAGCTGCACCACCGGCAGCTCGTGCCGCAGCGCGATCAGCCGCCGGTAGAACTCGAAGACGCTGCGGTCGCCGGAGGCGCGGTCGGCCTCGACGTTCAGCTCGGCGCTGTTGGGGTTCACCCCGATCCACGCGGTCCCCGTCGTGAAGCCCGCGGAAGCGCCCGCCGACCACTGCACCGGCGTGCGGGCGTTGTCGCGGCTGCGGAAGCGGAGCGCCTCGAGGACGTCGGCCTCCGAGGCTCCGTCGGCCAGCGCCTCCTCGTGCCAGTTCAGCGACTCGATGTCGCGGTACTGGTCGATCGAGGTGAATCCGGCGTTCGTCATGCCGATCTCGTCGCCCTGGTAGACGTACGGAGTGCCGCGGTGGAGGTGCAGCACGGCGGCCAGCATCGTCGCCGACTCGTACCGGTGGGCACCGTCGTCGCCGAAGCGCGAGACGCTGCGGGGCTGGTCGTGGTTGCCGAGGTAGAGGCTGTTCCAGCCGCGCTCGGCGAGGCCCTCCTGCCAGCGGCCGAGCGACCGCTTCAGGTCGGTCAGCGCGAGCGGCACGTTGTCGAACTTCGAGTCGGGACCGCGGTCGAGGTCGACGTGCTCGAACTGGAACACCATGTCGAGCTCGCTGCGCGCCTGGTCGGTGAAGAGCGTCGCGTCCTCGACCGTCACGCCGGGCATCTCGCCGACCGTGATGAGCTGGCGGTCGCCGCGGTGGGCGAAGACCTCGCGGTGCATCTCCTGCAGGTGCTCGTGGATCGCCGGGTCCATGACGAACGCCGGCGAGCCGGCCGCGAGCGACTCGGGGGTCTTGGCGATGAAGTTGATGACGTCCATCCGGAAGCCGTCGACGCCGCGGTCGAGCCAGCGGTTCATCATCGTGTAGACGGCCGCTCGCATGTCCGCGTTCTGCCAGTTGAGGTCGGGCTGCTTCGTCGCGAACATGTGCAGGTACCACTCGCCGGTCGCCTCGTCGAGCTGCCAGGCGGGGCCGCTGAAGGCGCTCCGCCACTCCGTCGGCAGCGACCCGTCGTCCGACTGCGGGCGCCAGACGTACCAGTCGCGCTTGGGGCTGTCGACGGACGACCGCGACTCGGTGAACCAGGCGTGCTCGTCGCTCGTGTGGTTGACGACGAGGTCCATCACGAGCTTCATGCCGAGCCCGTGCACCTCGGCCAGCAGCTCGTCGAACTCGTCGAGCGTGCCGAACAGCGGGTCGATGTCGTCGTAGTCGCTGATGTCGTAGCCGGCGTCGGCCTGCGGCGAGCGGTAGATCGGCGACAGCCAGATCACGTCGACGCCGAGGTCGTGCAGGTGCCCCAGCTTGCTGCGGATGCCCGTCAGGTCGCCCACGCCGTCGCCGTTCCCGTCGGCGAAGCTGCGGGGCCAGATCTGGTAGACCGTGGCGGACGTCCACCAGGGTGCGTCGGTGTGCGGCACCGCTCCTCCTTCTGTCGTGCCCCCGGCAGGGGACGGGGTCGTGTCTCGAGTGTGGTCCCGGCCGCCGTCATCGGCCTGCGGCGTGCGCGCGTCGGTCACTTCGTCGACCCCCGCATCACGCCGCTGACGACCCACTTCTGCGCCACGATGTAGACGACCAGCAGCGGCGCCAGGGCCATCAGGTACGAGGCGAAGGCGACCGTGTAGTTCGTGTTGAACTGGCCCTGGAAGATGAACTGCGCCAGGGGCAGCGTCCGCGCCGACGGGTCGGAGAGGATCACGAGCGGCAGCAGGAAGTCGTTCCACGCCCAGACGCAGGTGAGGATGCCGACCGTGGCGTTCATCGGCGCCAGCAGCGGGAACACGACCTTCCAGAAGACGCCCCAGGTGCTGGCGCCGTCCATGCGGGCCGCCTCCTCGAGCTCGATCGGGATCGAGTTGATGTACGCGGTGAAGATGAAGATGTTGAACGACAGCCCGTAGACCGTGTACAGCAGCACGAGCCCGACGGGGGTGTCGAGGCCGAGCAACGCGGTCTCCTTCACCACCGGCAGCATGATGATCGGGAACGGCACGAAGATCGCGGCCAGGAAGTAGAAGTACAGCCCGCGGAAGAACTTCTTGTGCATGTTGCGCGCGATGGCGTAGGCCACCAGCGAGTTCGTGAAGAGCGTCAGCACGACGGCTCCGACGGTGATGAGCGCCGTGTTGAGGAGCGCCTGCGGGAAGTTCGTCAGCTGGTACGCGTCGACGAAGTTCTGCCAGCGGATCTCGGTCGGCAGCTCGAAGCCGGTGCCGCCCAGCTGGTCGGGCGTCTTCAGCGACGTCACGATCGTGAAGTACAGGGGGAGGAGCACCGTCAGCGAGCAGACGGCGATCAGTGCGGTGAGCCACCAGTTGGTGCCTCCCGTGCCGCCGTCGAGGCGACGCCGCCGCTTGGGGGTGGGCGTGGTGGTGGTCTGGAGGGCCTCAGCGCCCTGGATCGTCGAGCTCATCAGAACGACGCCTCTCTGCGCTGGAGGAAGCGCAACTGGATGAACGACACGAGGATGATGACGAAGAGGTACAGCACGGCGTTGGCCATCTGGTAGCCGTACTCGCCGCCCTGGAACCCGCCGCGGAAGATGACGAGCGCGATCGACTCGGTCGACGTGCCGGGGCCGCCGTTCGTCAGGGCGACGATCTGGTCGAACACCTGCAGGAACGACTTGAACGACAGCACCATGTTGATGGTGAAGTAGGCGCCGATCAGCGGGAACGTGATCGAGCGGAACTGCCGCCACGACGACGCGCCGTCGATGCCGGCCGCCTCGTACAGCTCGGCGGGGATGGTCTGCAGCCCCGCCAGGTAGAGGATCACGTTGAACGCGCACGCCTGCCACACCGTCGTGATGACGATGCCGACCCAGGCCCACTGCGGGTCGGCCAGGATGTTGGCGCCCGGCAGTCCCATCGACTGCAGGATCGTCGGGAACGAGTTCGCGAACAGGTAGTTGAAGACGTAGCCGATGATGAGGATCGCCAGCACGTAGGGGATGAAGAAGATCCCGCGGAACGCCGTGCGGAACTTGATCCTCGAGTTGAGGCCGAGTGCGATGGCGAGCGAGATCACGTTGACGGCGATCGTCGACACGACGGCGAACCCGAACGTGAACAGGTACGACGCGATCACCCGGTCGTCGCGGAACAGGTTGAGGTAGTTCGACAGCCCGACGAAGCTCCACGTGCCGTAGCCCGCGTAGTTGGTGAGGCTGAAGAACATTCCCGTGACGACGGGGATCGTGTGCAGGCCGAAGAAGATGACGACGGCCGGCACGACCATCCAGTAGAAGGCGCGGGGCGTCTTGCCCTGGCCGGCCCGGCGGGTCGGGGCGTGCTTCGTCGAGGAGGCGCGGGTCGGCCCCTCAGGGCCGGCGTCGGTCGTCGGCCGCGGTGCGGTGGCGGTCATCACTTGCCTTCTCTCTGCGTGGTGGTGCGGGCGGCGACCTTGCTCCACTCGTCGTCGAGGTCGGTGAGGAACTCGGTCACGTCGCCGGTGATGACCAGGGTCTGCAGCATGTTCACCAGCGGGATCGACGCGGGCACTTGGTGGTCGATGAAGCCGATGATCCGGCCGCTCGTGAAGTACGGCTCGAGCCCCGCGAGCGCAGGGTCGGTGTTGGGCTGGGCGTCGTTGAGAGGCGAGAAGGTGGACTGCGACTCCGAGTAGGCCTGCACCACCTCGGGCGACATGAGGTAGTCGACGAAGCGCTGCGCCTCCTCCTTGTTGTCGCTGTCTCGACCGATCGACAGGCCGACGTCGACGCCGGACACGGCGATGCGGTCGTCAGCGTTCTCGGTCACGGGGTAGGGGAAAGTGCCGATGGAGGCGTCGGGCGCATTGGCGCGGATCGCCGGGATCGCGTACGAGCCCTGCAGGTACATCGCCGACTCGCCGTTCGCGAAGGCGAGGTTGCCCGCGTTGTAGTCGCGGCTGGCGAAGTCGTCCTGGCAGTAGGAGAAGAGCTGGGTCTGCTTCTCCATGGCGGGGCCGAAGTCCTTGCTGAACGACACGGCGCCGTCCTTCACGCCCGATCCCTCGGCCCGCAGGTCGTCGAAGAACCCGTCGGGCATCAGCGCGCCGCCGAGGTTGACGAAGGCGGGGCCGGCCGTCCACGCATCCTTCATCGTGCAGTAGAACGGCGCGATGCCGGCCTGCTCGAAGGTGTCGGCGGCGGCGATCAGCTCGGTCCACGTGGTGGGGACCTCGACGCCCTGCGCCGCGAAGATGTCGGGGTTGTAGATGATGCCCGAGGCGTTGTTGGCGAAGGGGAGGGCGTTGACCTCTTGTCCGCCTCCCTGGTCGCAGCTGCCGAGGTCCTGCACGATCTCCTGCACGGCGGGGTTCACCGTGTCGGCGGAGGGCTCGTCGCTGAGGTCGGCGAAGACGCAGGCCCGCGCCAGCTCGGCGAAGTTGCCGCTGACGTTGAGCGTCAGCACGTCGGGCACCTTGTTCTTGACGAGCAGGGTGCGGATCGCCGTGTCGGCGTCGGGCACGGCGTTCTGCACCACGCGGATGTCGGGGTTCTCGGCCTCGAAGTCGGTGATGATGTCGGCGAAGTCCTGCACCGCCTCCGGCTTGAACTGGAAGAAGTCGAGCGTCGTGACGCCGTCGGCGTCGGGGCCGCTGCCGGGCGCGCAGCCGGTGAGGCCGGCGAGGACGACGGCGGTGCCGAGCGCGGCTGCGGCGAGGCGGCCGCGGTGCTTGCGCGTGCCGTGGTGCTCGCCGTTGGTCGGACCGGGGGAGTGGGATCGGGGACTCACTGTGCGCCTCCTTGCGCTGGGGGTGCGGCCGGGGCCGCGTGGGTCGTGCTGGTGCTGGTGCTGGTGCTGGTGCTGGGTCGTGCGGGGCGCCTCCTCGGATTTCAGGAGGTGCGGGTCGGGGATTCCTGATCGGTGCACGGATCAGGACGATCGGTCTCCCCCTCGCGAGGATCAGGCGAGATGTTCCTGAATGAGGAGAGGGGGGGGCGGGGCTAGAGGGCGGTGGCCTCGAGCAGGACGAGCTGCTCGGGGAACAGGACCGGGGCCTGCACGCCGCCGAGACGCAGGGCGCGGCCGGTGAGGACGACCCCGTCGAGGGCCCAGGCGAGTGGCGACTGGCCGGGGCCGCCGACGGTGGCGGTCGGCGCCGCGAGGGCGACGCGGTACTCGCGGTCGTCGTCGAGGCCGGGCAGCGTGATCGGGCCGGCCGGGTAGCTGGCGCTGGTCGCGACCTGCGTGAACGTGTAGAGCGCGCGGCTGCGGTCGGCGGCGACGACACCGCGCAGGTCCATGCCGGGGTCGGGCAGGTCGGCGTGGACGACGACTCCCGTGTGGAGGAGCGACCGGTGCGCCTTGTGCACGGCGATCCAGGCGGCGAGCTCGTCGAGGGTTGCGTCGTCGACGTCGGGCGAGCTGATGTCCCACTCGACGCCGAAGTGGCCGGGCAGGGCGACTCCCGCACGGAACGAGAGGTCGTGGCGGCGTCCGGTCGAGTGCGAGCGGGGCCCGCTGACGTGGGCGCCCATCAGCTCGTACGGCACGAGCAGTCCGGTGTGCTTCTGGTTGACGAGGCGCTCCATCGGGTCGATGCAGTCGCTCGTCCAGATGCGGTCGGTGTGGTCGAGGATCCCCAGGTCGACGCGGGCCCCGCCGGAGGCGCAGCTCTCGATCTCGACGCCGGGGTGACGGCTGCGCAGCTCGTCGAGCAGGCGGTAGAGCGCGACGACGTTCTCGTGGACCGCCGGTCGTGCCGGGGCGCCGGCGCCCGACTCCAGCAGGTCGCGGTTGTGGTCCCACTTCAGGTAGGCGATGTCGTGGTCGGTGAGCAGCGCGTCGAGCTTGCCGAGGATGTACGCGAACGCGTCGGGGTTCGAGAGGTCGAGCACCTGCTGCTGCCGGGCGATGGCCGGCAGGCGCCCTTCGCCGGGGCCGAGGATCCACTCGGGGTGCGCCCGCGCGAGCTCGCTGTTGGGGCTGACCATCTCGGGCTCGACCCAGATGCCGAACTGCATGCCGAGGTCGGTGACGTGGTCGATGATCGGCGCGAGCCCGTCGGGCCAGACCGTCTCGTCGACCCACCAGTCGCCGAGCGAGGTGGTGTCGTCGCGGCGGCCGTGGAACCAGCCGTCGTCGAGCACGAAGCGCTCGATCCCGACGCGGGCCCCGGCGTCGGCGAGGGCGCTGAGGCGGCCGAGGTCGTGGTCGAAGTAGACGGCCTCCCACGTGTTGAGGGTCACGGGACGCGGTGTCGCCGGGTGGTTGGCGCGGGCACGAAGGAGGCGGTGGAACCGTGCCGAGAGCTCGGTGAGCCCGTCTCCCCACGAGCCGAGCGCCTCCGGCGTCTCGTAGCTCTCGCCCGGCCCCAGCCGGATCTCGCCCGGGGCCAGCAGCTCGGCGACGCGGGTGTGGGTGGCGCCGGTGACGAGGCGCTCGACGCTGACGCGGTGGTTGCCGCTCCAGGCGAGGTGGGCGGCGTGGACGAGGCCGCGCTCGAAGCCGAAGCCTGGCGTGCCGGACGCGACGAGCAGGGTGGCGTCGGCTCCGGGACGGCCGCGGCGGCTCTCGCGGTCGTAGCGGCCGATCGTGAGGTCGTGCCGCTGGGGGGTGCGCTCGCGGAGGTGGCGACCGGTGGTGTCGAGCACCTCGCCGGCGGTGTGCGGCAGGGGGAAGCTCGCCGCGAGCTCGCCGAGCTCGTAGGTGGCGGCGGTGTCGAGTGCGGCGGCGGCGGAGGCGTCGAGCTCGCGGGCGTCGTCGCCGGTCGAGCCAGCCGCGGTGTTGGTGAGGCGGAGGCGCTGGTGCAGCAGGCCGTGGGGGTCGAGACGCAGGGTGATCGTGATGCGGAGCTCGGCGGCAGGGTCGTCGGCCGTGATGGTCAGGACAGTGCCGGAGGTGCCCGTGACGCCGGTGCTGCCGGGGGTGCTGCCGCTGCCTGGGGTGACACCGGTCTCGGTGGTGTCGCGCGCCTCCTTCGGGCTGTCGCCGTTCTCGGCGACAGCGAGATCGGTGACGGTGAAGGCCGGTGAGAAGGAGGCGCCGGCGCGGCTGCCGAGGAGGCCGGGGGTGCCCTGCCAGCCGTCGGACTCGAGGGGGAGGAGCGTGAGGCGGGCCGGCTCGTCGATGGCGCCGGAGGTGCGCTGGGCGCGGGAGGCGAGGACGACTCCGGCGAGGGCGGCGGCGCTGAGCTCGCCGAGGTCGGGGCCCCAGTGGACTATGCCGGGGAGGCCGGGGCCGGAGGTGTCGAGGACGACGCTCGTGCCTCCCTGGCGGAGGTGGAGCTCGGTCGTGCGGACTTCGGTGCGACGCTGCATGGGTTAGTTCTACGACGGAACTAATAGGGCTGTCAAGTGATCTCGGAAAGCCGAATGGCGCCTCCTTTTCGTTCGGCCTGGAAGATATGCTCGGTCGCATGACGACGACGGAGCCGGTGCTGGGCGAGTCCGGGCGTGAGCTGGTGCGCGAGGTGCTGATCCACGGGCCGATCGCGCGGGCGGAGCTCGGACGCCGGCTGGGCCTGTCGCCGGCGAGCCTCACGCGGCTGAGCAAGCCGTTCCTCGACCGCGGTCTCTTCGTCGAGGGAGCCGTCGAGCTCGCCGGAGCCGTCGGCCGCCCCGCCAAGCCGCTCGACGTGCGCGTCGACCTGCAGCGCTTCGTCGGCATCAAGCTCACCGGCGACCAGGCACTCGGGGTGCTGACCGACCTGCGGGCCAAGACGCTGGGCGAGCACGTCGCCGACCTCGCCGGGCACTCGCCCGAGGAGGTGGTGGAGGTGCTGGCCGCGGTGGTGGAGGCGCTCGCCGGGTCGGGCGGTGACGTCGCGGACATCGCGGGTGTCGGGGTGAGCATCGGGGGCAAGGTGACCGGACAGCAGGTGGTGCTGCGTGCGCCTTTCCTCGAGTGGCGTGAGGTGGACCTCGGCGGGATGCTGTCGCGGCGGCTCGGGCTGCCGGTCGTCGTCGAGAACGACGTCGTGGCGCTGACGGAGGCAGAGCGGTGGTTCGGTCTCGGTCGCGGGATCGACGACTTTGCCGTGGTGACGACCGGGGCCGGTGTCGGCTACGGGCTGGTGATCCACGGTCGGCAGGTCATCACGCCCGACACGGGTCTCGGTCTCGGAGGGCACTTCCCCCTCGACCCCACCGGTCCGATCTGTGCCGACGGGCACCGTGGCTGCTCGACGGCGATGCTCTCGACGACGAGCATGTGCGCCTCGGCTGCCGTCGGTCTCGGCCGACTCGTCAGCTACGAGGAGCTGCTGGCGCTCGCCGCCGCGGGCAACGCGGTCGCGGTGCAGGTCGTCGGCACGGCCGGTCGGTCGCTCGGCCGCATGATCGCCGCGGTCGCGAACCTCACGATGGTCGGGACCGTGGTGCTCTCGGGGGAGGGCATCGGCCTGGTCGACGTCCCGGTCGCGGCGTCGGAGATGCGTGCTGGCATCGCCGCCGACCGTGACCCCGACGCGTCGGAGGTGCGGGTCCTCACCGGGGACGCGGACTTCGGCGCATGGGCGCGTGGTGCTGCGGCGGTCGCGGTTCAGGCGCGGATCGGGGCTCTCGGGGCGTGAAGCGACAGGACCTTCGCCAGACGGTCCTTCACTGCGGCATTCTGTGCCTTCTGGAACCGAACAAGGGGCCTCGCCAGCATGGCAAGGCCCCTTACTGGTACGGGTATTATGCTCGGCTCAGCAGTCCGGAAGGTTATCTAGATTGTTCCGTCCGGTCGAGTCGGCGTTAGTGGTCAGGTAGTCCTTTCCGTTACGAGTGCCAACTCGCACGTATGTAGTCTGACCAGCCGCGAGAACGGAGTAGGCCCACCGGTCCGCCCCGATGTTTGTGACGGCTTGAGACTTTGTGTGGCTCCAGGCTGCCCCGCAGAGGCCGGTGATGTCGCCGTCTCGGTCTTTTTTGCTCTTCGTGACTTGTTGGGTCATGGCTAACTCCTTTGTTGCCGAGGTCGCCGGGTGCCACCTCGACTCGGACTGTCGCAGGCGTTGCTGGAACATTCCTGGAATGAATGAGGATTCATCAGCGGGGTGGAATGAGCGGCCCATCTCGCTTCAAATTGCACCGTCGTCTGAACTGAGCGTCTCGCTGCGTCGAATAGCAACCTCGAGAACGGCGCCGATCTCGCGTTGAAGAATCACAGGCACACCGAGTCCATCAAGGTTCTGAGCCGCGAGCCATTCGACAGCTTCGGCCCGTGACCACTGGTCGACTCCGATGAAATCAGACAGGGCCACGGTAGCTGTCCGGGAAAGGCCGAGTGACATCAGCACGACTTCACTGGTACGGGATACGCCAAGTTCAAGCATCATTGCGTAATCGGGCCGAGACGTGGCCTCCAATCCAAGCTCGGCTGCGTAGACACCGAGCACATCGGCGTAGCAGGCAAGGTACTTGGGGGCGTGGAACCGTGCGATGGATTCGATATCCCGCATGACGTCTCGAATTGCGACCGCCGAGGTAAGCGACGGGTTGGTCGCAAGCCTCTGATCGATCAGGCGCGCCAAAGGCATGCCTTTCATCCAGTTGACGATCAGGTTTGCGAGTTGCCACTTACGACGATCCTCGCTTGAACGGGGCGCGCCGAAGACATGCGTCATGGTAGCGCCAACCAGCACCAGGGCTTCTTGGAAGCGTGGTCTCGCGTCAGGTTCCTCCGGCAGCGGTAGCTCTAACTCGGCCGGCGTCCTTCCAGATCGACGAAAGCTGGAGAGGAGTCGCTCCATTGAAATGGGCGCGATGCCGGCGTGCCGCGTAATAATTTCGACAGGAATGCTGAGCTCAGCTGCTGCAAGAAGGACCGCGGATTCGATCTCGCTTCGTTCTGAGTCGAGAAGGACACGCTCGAGGAGCCCCTGAATGGGATCGCCTGAAAGGTGGCGGGCGCAGAGGTATGCGAAGAGGCTTTCGGCAGCGCTGTCGTTGTAAACGTCGTCGACGGATCGCACGAACGCGAGTAGTCCCGACGCGTCTTCCAGGCCTGTGCTCACAGCACGAGTAATCTGTGACCGCTTTCGTACCCGCGGCAGATTGGGCCAAAGTTTGTCATCGTCAGTGTCGATGCACACCACATTGCCTTCGAATTCCTTGCCCCAGCGGCCGGCGCGTCCTGCCAAATTCCAGAAGTCACCTTCGCGGAGCGGATTTCCGGTTCCCTTTTGTGGGTTGCGCATGAAGATGGTTCGGCACGGGAGGTTTACGCCCTCCAGCAAGGTCGAAGTGCAGATCAAGTAGTGAATCTTGCCCTCTCCAAAGAGACGCTCGATTTCTGCTCGAATGACGAGCGGCATGTTGCCATAATGGAATGCCACGCGCCGCAGGAGCACGTCGGCGAGCAAGTACTTGCTGTGCACGGCTGTCTTAATCAAGTCCCGCAAATCTTCTATTTCCTCATCGACGTCCCCTGAGGTCGGAAGTTGCTCGAAGACGGCCTTTGCGACTTTTTCTGCTTCGCTTGGACCATTGACGTAGATGACGTTACCGGGCGTGTTGCCGGCAAATGCATGTGCCACTAGGGCGATGCGCATGGGCACACTTGTCGCACGTTGGGCCAGCACGAGTTCGCCCACTTTTTGGCTGTGCCCATCTGAGACGAGTGAGACGGATCTGCGCTGAGGTTTCCGGTCGATGTGTTCGACCCAGAGAATGTTCTGATTGACGGTCACCGTCTCGGAGACAAAGGCATGGGCGCTCCGATCGGGCGGCGCGTCTTCGATCAAAAGTTCCGGGTTGGAGCTCAAAGGGCTGGCAAAGAGGACTTGCGTCTCTGGGCTCCGCCGGACGGTCCGCTCGATCGCGTGTTGTAGCAGAACACCTCGCGCGTCGCCGGCAAGCGATTGTGCTTCATCGACGAAGAGGAGGTCCACGCCAAGCATGGGAAAGAGCTCGAGGACGAGGTGGAGCCGTTCCTGCGTGACTACCAGCACTGTTCTTGGAGACTCCGATAGGTCAGGGTCCCAGGGCATAGTGAAGACGTCGACATCAGAGGGCGCTTCTCTTCGTAGGTCCATGGATACTTCCTCGATGAGGGCACGAGTCGGTACCAGGTAGACGAGCGTGAAAGGCCCTGCCTGGCGGGCAACCTCTAGAAAATGCTCTCGAATAATGCGGGACTTCCCTGCGGAAGTGGGCGCGGAGACGCTCAGCCAGTCGTTCGTCTCTACGGCCTCCCAGAATCTCCCCTGGAACGGGTTGACCGGCAGTACCCGCCCGTCAGAGAGACCAACCGAGTAGTCAATACGGCTGCGGACCACCTCCATGCGCAGCGCTCCAGGCAGCTTTAACCAGGCATCAGCAGGCAGGCGGTTCCGAGACTCAGCCAACTCAACGGCCATGTGATTACCGCTGCGTTCCAGCAGTGCAGCAGATGCTGCTTTATGGGCATCTGTCGCGTCGGCGGATAGCATGCAAGCAGTCGCGATCCGGAGAATTGCAGACTGAGACCGTTCTGAACGAGACGAGGTCATCGCGCTGGCGTATAGCAAAGCGAATCCCCAGTCGATCGTGGAAACCTCCTCGTCCCAGACCACCGTGGCGAACTCCGAACGGATGGTCAGTTTGCGTGCGGCGTCGAGCACTTCCCTAAACTTGCGGGAGGCAAAAACGACATCGTCTAGAGCTGTGTCGGTTGTCATTTAGCCCCCATGCGACTTAGGACCCGAGCGCGTAGATCCGCAACGTCGGGCATCGGGATGCAGAACAGGTCTATGTTCACGCCCACGACTTCGAATTCCTTTACGCGGTTTCCAACCGTCTTATGCCAGCGGCCCACAGCCCTCGATATTTCCTGTTGCTTGGTCTCATCGAGGTCAGATATATCCGGATACTTGTCGTGGTCAAAGCCGACGAGACAGACCCCGTTCCATCTCACTTTCAACGTCTTCGGGTTTGTTTCGTCGAAATACTCGAGCAGATGAGTCGCCAACTCGATCTGGGTCACGTTGAGGTGATCACGTACCAGGAGCAGGTCCTGTCTCCGGCGTGCGTCGCCATCAGGCCGCAGGTACGGAGCGATACTTTCGAAACAATCCTTGAACGCCTCTGAGCTGGACTTATAGAGCTTCGACTCGCCCCAGTAGACGTCCAGAACCCCATCATTCGCGAGACTGGCGTGGATGCCGTCAGAGCCGTGCACGTGGACCTCAGTGTTCGT
Source organism: Frigoribacterium sp. PhB107 (assembly GCF_003751515.1). Lineage (NCBI taxonomy): Bacteria > Bacillati > Actinomycetota > Actinomycetes > Micrococcales > Microbacteriaceae > Frigoribacterium > Frigoribacterium sp. PhB107. The sequence goes on from NZ_RJKU01000005.1 coordinate 67,009, forward strand.
CTTCAGGGCCATCTTCGAGATCAATTGAGGTCGCTGTAGCACCCGCTCCATAAGTAGGAACAAGAGGAGCTCGCCGCCTTCCCCAGAGCTCTCCGACTTTACGAACAAGTTGCGGGCCTGCTCGTGCAGGCCCACAATGGCCGCCGTCGAGTTGGTTTTCTCGTACTCCGCGTGCGCTCGCTCGATCTTCGAGCGAGGTATACAGAAGTCCATGGTCGCTGACGCCATTGCGCCCGCCAGAAGCTCCGAGGCAGGAGCCCCATTGGCATCGTGGGCAAGAAAGTGCGTTCTAACAACAGTCGATGTTTCGGGGATGGAAACAGCTGCTTGAAAAGCTGGCAGAAAATCGATGATCGAGTTGCCTGTGCCCCTTGCTAGCTCAATGAACTGTTCAACGATAATTGCCTCGTCGACCATGCCGTACCCCCGATGATGCACGTCGGCCTCCGCAACTCGGGGCGCGCTCATATAGTTTGCAGGAATCGTGAGGCATTCTCCGGATCGCCACTCGGTTTTTCGCACATGTACTTCGGGGGCAGTCTGTGGCCGACGTACCCGGCTCATCGGCCCAGCAGGTCGGCAGGCACGTCGCGACCACAGCCCGCAGAACTCCCACCACCCGAGTTGACTCGTACTGCCCCCCTCACGCCGCCCAGGGGCAGAACCGCGAACCCCGGGGCGGCCCGCCGCAGACGTCGGGCCTGCACCCCACGGAAGGAACCACCCATGAGCATGGAAGGCGCGGCCTGGAGCTCGCTCTACAAGATCTCGTCCGCGAGGGACGGCAAGCACGGCATCTCCCGCGAGTCCGTCCGGCGGATCATGACGTTCGCCGTGCCCTACCGGGCGAAGCTCGTCATCTTCATCGCGCTCTCCGTCGTGGGGGCGTTCCTCGCCGTCGCGACACCGGTCCTGGCCGGCCGCGTGGTCGACGTCATCGTCGCCAAGGGCGAGGTGTCGATGATCATCCGGCTCGCCGTCCTCATCGCCGTCGTGGCCGTGGCCGACGCCGGCGTCTCGCTCCTGACGCGCTGGTTCTCGGCCCGGATCGGCGAGGGCGTCATCCTCGACCTCCGCACCGCCGTCTTCAACCACGTCCAGAGGATGCCCATCGCGTTCTTCACCCGCACCCGCACGGGCGCCCTCGTCAGCCGCCTCAACAACGACGTCATCGGTGCCCAACAAGCCTTCAGCGGCACCCTCTCGGGCGTCGTCACCAACGTCGTCGCACTGATCCTCACCCTCATCGTCATGCTCAGCACCTCCTGGCTGGTGACGGTGCTCGCCGTCATCATGCTGCCGATCTTCCTGATCCCCGCCCGACGCATGGGCAGCCGCCTCGCCGCACTGCGCCGCGAGGCCGCCGACCACAACTCCGCGATGAGCACCCAGATGACCGAGCGCTTCTCGGCCCCGGGCGCCACCCTCGTCAAGCTCTTCGGCCGCCCCGACGAGGAGGCGGAGGAGTTCCGCGTGCGCGCGGCTCGTGTCCGAGACATCGGGGTCCGCAGCGCGCTGCTGCAGTTCGTCTTCGTCACCGCGCTGACGCTCGTCTCCGCGCTGGCCCTCGCCCTGGTCTACGGCCTCGGCGGCTTCCTCGCCCTCGCCGGCCAGCTAGACACCGGCGAGGTGGTCACCCTGGCGCTCCTCCTCACCCGCCTCTACGTGCCGCTGACCGGCCTCGCGAGCGCCCGGGTCGAGATCATGAGCGCCGTGGTCAGCTTCGAGCGCGTCTTCGAGGTGCTGGACCTCAAGCCGCTGATCCAGGAGAAGCCGGCCGCCACCTCCGTCCCCGAGGGCCCGGTGAGCGTCGAGTTCGACGACGTCCGCTTCGCGTACCCGTCTGCCGACAAGGTCTCGCTCGCCTCCTTGGAGGAGGTCTCGACCCTCGACACCCGCGGCGGCGAAGAGGTGCTGCACGGCGTCTCGTTCCGCATCGAGCCGGGACAGACCGTCGCGCTCGTGGGCACGTCGGGTGCGGGCAAGTCCACGATCGCCCAGCTGCTCTCGCGCCTGTACGACGTCGACAGCGGTGCCGTGCGCCTCGCCGGCGCCGACGTGCGCGACGTCACCTTCGCCTCCATGCGCCACACCCTGGGCATGGTGACGCAGGACGGCCACCTGTTCCACGAGACGATCCTCAGCAACCTGCGCCTGGCGCGGCCTGAGGCGACCGAGGCCGAGGTGTGGGACGCCGTCCGTCGTGCCCGGCTCGAGCCGCTGCTCCGTTCGCTGCCGGACCAGCTCGACACGATGGTGGGGGAGCGGGGCTACCGGCTCTCAGGAGGCGAACGCCAGCGGATGACGATCGCCCGCCTCCTGCTCGCCCAGCCTCGCGTCGTCATCCTCGACGAGGCGACCGCGGCGCTCGACTCGACCTCGGAGGCCGCCGTGCAGGCGGCGCTGAGCGAGGCGCTCGAGGGGCGGACGGCGATGGTGATCGCGCACCGCCTCTCCACGATCCGCAGCGCGGACCTGATCCTCGTGGTCGAGGACGGCTCCATCGTCGAGCGCGGCACCCACGACGAGCTGCTCGCCGCGGCCGGCCGCTACGAAGAGCTGCACCGCACCCAGTTCGCCGTGCAGAAGGACGTGGAGCCCGACGAGGAGGCGGCGGTCCGGCCGTAGGACCGCGCAGGCCCCGGAACGCCGACGGGCCCGCCGCCCTCCCGCAGGGGGAGGGCGACGGGCCCGTCGTCGGTGATCAGTGCTGGACGCGGCGGCGACGGAGGCGGAGGCGCACGACCGTCAGGGCGGCCCCGGCGGCCAGGAGGCCAGCGGCGAGGGCGAACAGGCCGTCAGCAGGCTCGCCGCCGGTGTAGGCGAGGCTGCCCGCGGTGGCGATCGGTGTCGTGCCGGACGCGGCCGGCACGACGGCGGCGGTGCTCCGCACCTCGACCGGGATCGACGCCGTGAAGCCGCCGAGCGAGACTGCCATGCTCCGCGACCCGGGCCCGTTGAAGGTCACCATGGGGAAGCCGCTCGGGGAGACGCCGATGACGTCGTGCGGTCCGTTCGTGGTCACGGTGGTGCGCTCGGTCCCGTCGGCGTAGTCCTCGAACGGGATCGGGTTCTCGAACCGGTCGACGACGTACGCGCTCGCGTCGGCCCCGGCGCCGTCGTCGAGGCTCAGCGTGCTGCTGCTGCCGTCGAGCGAGGAGGCGCGGGCGAACTGCTGGTCCACCCCGACGACGTTCGCGGTCGTGCCGACCGTGACGAGGATGCCCGCCGGCGCAGCAGGTGCGACCTCGAGGTCGACGACGAGGAGCTCGCCGATGCCCACCATGTTCAGGGGCGTCACGCCGAAGGAGAAGAAGCCGGAGGCGGTGCTGGTCCCCGAGATCGTGAGGGAGCCAGGCGCCTGGGTCACCGTGGCGCCCTCGGGCAGGGTCGCGACGAGCGTGCTGGGGGCGGCGACGATCTCGATGCTGGGCGCGGGATCGCCTGAGGCCTCCCACGTGAACGAGTACGGCTCGCCCGCGACGACCGTGAGGTCGGTGCCGGGTTGTGCGGTGAAGGTGGGGGCGACGCCGGCGGCGACGCGACGCTCGCTCACCACGGTGGTCGGCTCGTCGCCCGCAGCGGGTCCGGTGCCGGTGACGGCGACCTCGACGACGCGACCGATGTCGGCCCGGACGAGGACGTAGGTCTCGGCGGTGGCGCCCTCGACGGCCGCGCCGTCACGGGTCCATTGGTAGGTGAAGGTCGTGCCGTCGGGCCAGCCGTCGGTGACGGCGGTCTGGAGGTCGCCGAACTCGGTCGTGCCCGCGATGGTCACGGTGCCGGGCTCGGTGGCGGCGGCGATGCCGACGACCTCGTCCGTGCCGGGGGCAGGGGCGGGGGCCGGGGCCGATGCGTCGTCGGCCGCGGGAGCGTCGATCGGAGCGGACTCGACCGGTCCGGACTCGGCAGGCTCTGCCTCGACAGGCACCTCGACAGGGGCCTCGGCGGGCGCGGACTCGACCGGGGCAGGTGCGGCCTCGGCCGCGGGGGCTGCCGCGTCGGGAACGGGAGCAGATGTCGGGTCGGCCGCCGCGCCTCCGTCGTCGGGCACTGCTGCCGCGGTCGAGCTCGAGACCGGCGCCGCCGACGCCATCGGCGCGGACAGCGCCGTCCCCCCCAGCATCACGGCGACGACGGACGGCAGGACCAGTGCGGTGAGCACGGATCTCTTCATGGTTCCCCCTTGTACGGATGATCGACGCGAGCCTCGTGCTCGCCCCCGACGAGCCCGGTGACCAGGTGGTCGTGGGGCCCTGTGGCCTACCGTACGAGCCGGTTCGTCTCTGCGGGCGCCGCGTTACCAACCTGTTGCCGGATGTCATCCGCCCGATCGAGGAAAGATCATCTCCAGGTCGTGTCAGGTTCCGCGCTGCGGCGACAGGGCGGTGTCCCGGTCAGGCGCGGGCGGCTCGCACGTAGGCGACGATCGCGTTCGCGTGGCCGTGGCCCATGCCGTGCTCGGACTTCAACCACGCGACGACCTGCATGTGGGCGTCTTGGTCGAGCCGCTCGTTCACGAGATCGAGCCACTCCTGGATCGGACGCCCGTAGGTCTTCTCGATGCTCGGGAAGTACGACGCGGGGCCCTTCGGCTTCGCCCCGTCGGCGGGCGGCTCGGGTGCGAGGACACGGTCTCCGGTCATGGCTCAGAGGGTAGCGGGCGGACTCGCCGAGTCCGTCGTGTTCCGTCTCGTTCCGAGCACCCCGTCTCGCCAGGACGCGACGGGATGCTCGGAACGAGACCGCGTCAGGGCGTCGCGCCCTGCCCACCGGTCTCGAGCGCCCACGCGGTCACGTGCACGACCGACCCCTCGACGACGTCGAGCTCGACGGGCCACGAGCCGCGTGCGTCGGTCGGGAAGGGCGCCGCGAAGAGGGTCCTCGCGACGAGGGCGCCGGAGGTGGCGCCCGCGTCCCAGCCCAGTGTCGTGACGGCCGAGGCCCCGGCGGGCAGCTCGAACTGGTCGTAGCCCGGGTCCTCCGCGAGGAACGACGCGCCCTGCTCGACGGTGACCGCGAGCTCGTTGCCGTTCTGGTCGGCGAACGCGACGTCGGGATAGCCCTCGACGACGCACGCGGCATCCGTGAAGTTCGTCAGCCGCAGCGTCTGGCTGCGGTGACCCGTCGCCGCGCCGGTCTCCCCGAGCAGCAGCATGGCCTGGTCCCGGGTGCACCACGACGGGTCGCGGTCCGGATCGCGGTCGGGATCCAGCGTCGGGACGGGCGTGCCCTCGGCGTACGGGTCGGGGAGGGCGCCCAGGCCGGGGTCCGCGCCCTCGGCGACCGCCGCCTCCTGCGCGGACACGACGCGTGCCGCACGCTGCCCGAGCGCGCCGGTGGCGACGACCGCAGCGGCCGCGACGACGGCGGTCGTGACGAGGACCGCCTGCCGCCGACGGGCGGCGGAGCCCGTCGGAGGGGTCGTCCGGTCGTCGGGCCCGGAAGGCGATGTGGCCGTGCCCGTCGCGTGCCGCCGGACGAGCAGGGCAGGCAGCCAGCCCTGCACCACTCCCCACCAGGCGCCGACGGTCGCGTCCGTGCCCAGGCCGTCGAGGAGCATGCGGAGGCGCGGTGCCGGGAGCGCGCCCACGATCGTCGCGAGGTCCAGGGCGAGGCCGGCCGAGCCTCCTGCCAGGACGAGCGCGAACCAGGCGAGCGCGAACCGCGCGGTGCGGTCGTCGACCCGACCGGCGAGCGGGACGAGGAGGCGCGCGACGAGGAAGACGACGGCTGCGGCCAGCAGCGTCGTGCCCACGCCCCAAGCCCAGGGGCGCACCCCGGGCGAGAACGGGATGGTCGCGGGCAGGACCGCGCCGACGCTGGCCGGGAGCAGTCCGCTCCAGCTGACGGCGACGGCCAGGCCTCCGCTCACGAGCCACAGCGCCGCGGCCGTCGCCGCTGTCGTCACGGCGCTGGGTCGGGACGTGTGCGGGGGAAGTCGCGCGTCACCATCGGTCATGGGACGAGTCCATCACGTCGGCACGTCGGCATCATCCGCCGGGGGGAGCATCGCGGGTCGAGTCGAGTCGAGTCGGGTCGGGTCGGTCGGGTCGAGGGCGTCATGCTCGACGGAGGACGCGTCGGTCGTTCGACGGCCTGCGGGCAGCCTCAGCCGACGCCGCCAGGATGCTGCGCTCGAAGCCGGCCTGCCCGCTGCGCGACGGCCGACAGGACGTAGGCCGCCGCGAGGGCTGCGTAGACCAGCGCCGAGACGACCGCGACGGCGGCTCCGTCGTCGCCGGCGGCCAGGGCGAGGACCGTGCTCAGCCCCTGGAGGATGAAGAACCCTGCCATCACGACGCTCGAGGTCGTCCCGCCGGTGAGGCGCCACGCGGGACGAGGAGGGGCGGTCGGCTCGTCTTCTGCCCGGAAGGTGCGCCCGCAGAAGACGACCGTGGCGACGGTGACGGCCAGGAGCGTGAGGGCCCCGGCCGTGGGGCCGAGCAGGAACATCGCGAAGAACCCGAGGGCGAAGCCGAGGACGACCGCCACGAGGACGACGCCGACCTTCGAGGTGGCCGAGGTGATGCGGAGTGCCATGTCGCTCCCGTCGAGCTGGGACGTGTGGGTCACTCGACTCTACGGGTGACCGTGACTTCCCGACGGTCGTGCGCTATGTTCATATGTAAGCACATGGGGGCCGCGACCGGGCGGGCCCGACTCCACGATCAGCAAGGTGTACAGCGACGTATGACCGACACCACCACCTCCGCGACGTCCGCGCCCCTCGACCTCGTCACCATCGGACGCTCGGGCGTCGACCTTTACCCCCTGCAGGACGGCGTCGGCCTCGAGCAGGTCGAGACGTTCGGCAAGTACCTCGGCGGCAGCGCCGCGAACGTGACCGTCGCCGCCGCCCGGCACGGCCTCCGCACCGCGATCGTCACCCGCACCGGCGACGACCCCTTCGGCCGCTTCGTCTCGGGCGAGCTCGAGCGCCTCGGCGTCTCGACCCGGTTCGTCCGCACGGTGCCCGACCTCAACACCCCGGTCACGTTCTGCGAGATCTTCCCGCCCGACGATTTCCCCCTCTACTTCTACCGGGCGCCCAAGGCTCCCGACATGGTCGTGAACGCCGACGAGCTCGACCTCGACGCCATCACGAGCGCGCGCATCTTCTGGGCCACCGTCACCGGGCTCTCCGATGACCCGAGCCGGACGGCTCACCACGCCGCCTGGGAGGCACGCGGACGCACGCCGCTCACGATCCTCGACCTCGACTACCGGCCCATGTTCTGGTCGTCGCCCGAGGATGCCCGACGCGAGGTGTCCCTCGCCCTCGAGCACGTCAGCGTGGCTGTCGGCAACCGCGAGGAGTGCGAGATCGCCGTCGGCGAGACCGACCCGCACCGGGCCGCCGACGCGCTGCTCGACCGCGGGCTCGACCTGGCCATCGTCAAGCAGGGCCCGCGCGGCGTGCTCGCGAAGACCCGCGACGAGACCGTGGAGGTGCCTCCCCACTTCGTCGAGGTCGTCAACGGCCTCGGCGCGGGCGACGGCTTCGGCGGTGCGCTCTGCCACGGCCTGCTGCAGGAGGACTGGTCGCTTCGGGACGTCCTCCGCTTCGCGAACGTCGCCGGCGCGATCGTCGCCAGCCGCCGCGAGTGCTCGACCGCCATGCCCTCGACCGCCGAGGTCGACGAGATCGTGAGGAGCATCGCCCATGTCGACGCCTGAGGTCACCACCACCAGCAGCCGCAGCCGCACCACCGCCTCCGCCCCCCGCACCGCCACCAGCCCTGCCGCCGCCTCCCTCGACTTCGAGGCGCTGCGCCACGCCCGCACCTTCGCCCCGCAGACCGTGCTGCCCCGGGTGCGCGACCGTGCCCGCCGGTCGCTGCTCGCCGACGACGGCCGCCTCTTCATCGTCGCCGCCGACCACCCGGCCCGTGGGGCGCTCGGCGTCCGCGACGACCCCGCGGCGATGGCCGACCGCTACGAGATGCTCACCCGCCTCGTCACCGCCCTCTCGCGACCCGGCGTCGACGGCGTGCTCGGCACGCCCGACGTCATCGAGGACCTCGCCCTGCTCGGCGCCCTCGAGGGCAAGGTCGTGGTCGGCTCGATGAACCGCGGCGGCCTCAAGGGCGCCTCGTTCGAGATGGACGACCGGTTCACCGGCTACGACGTGCCGAGCATCGTCGCGTCGGGCATCGACTTCGCCAAGCTGCTGATCAGGATCAACCTCGGCGACGCCGCGACCGCGGCCACCCTCGAGTCGACCGCCCGCGCCGTCGACGCCGCCGCGGCGGCACAGGTGCCGATCATGCTCGAGCCGTTCGTGAGCCGCTGGGTCGACGGCGCCGTCGAGAACGACCTCACGCCGGAGGCGGTCGTCACATCGGTCGCCATCGCCTCGGGCCTCGGTGCCACGTCCGCCTGGTCGTGGCTGAAGCTCCCCGTCGTGCCCGAGATGGAGCGGGTGATGGCGTCGACGACGCTGCCGACCCTCCTGCTCGGCGGCGACCCCTCCGGCCGCCCCGACGAGACCTACGCGTCGTGGGAGGCCGCGCTCGGGCTCCCCGGCGTCCGTGGCCTCGTCGTCGGCCGCACCCTGCTGTACCCGGCCGACGGCGACGTGGTCGCCGCGGTCGACACCGCCGCTGCGCTCGTGCACGGCTGATCCCTCCCGAGAAGAGAAGCAGGACCATGTCTGACACCCTGACGAACGCTGCCGCCACCGCCGCCGAGCTGCCCGTCGTGCCGCACTGGATCGACGGTGCTGAGTCGCCGTCGACCTCCGGCCGCACGGCCCCCGTCTACGACCCGGCGCTCGGCGTCGTGACGAAGCACGTCGCCCTCGCCGACGACGCTGAGATCGCCGCGGCGATCGCCTCGGCCCAGGCCGCGTTCCCCGCCTGGCGTGATCTCTCGCTCGCCAAGCGCCAGCAGATCCTCTTCCGGTTCCGCGAGCTGCTCGAGGCGAAGAAGGGCGAGCTCGCCGAGATCATCACCTCCGAGCACGGCAAGGTCGTCTCCGACGCGCTCGGCGAGATCACCCGCGGCCAGGAGGTCGTCGAGTTCGCGACCGGCCTCGCGCACCACCTCAAGGGCGAGTACTCCGAGCAGGTGTCGACCGGCGTCGACGTCTACTCGACGAAGCAGCCGCTGGGCGTCGTCGGCGTCATCTCGCCCTTCAACTTCCCCGCGATGGTGCCGATGTGGTTCTTCCCCATCGCCATCGCCGCCGGCAACACCGTCATCCTGAAGCCGTCCGAGAAGGATCCCTCCGCCGCGCTCTGGCTCGCTGCCCTCTGGTCCGAGGCCGGGCTGCCCGACGGCGTCTTCACGGTGCTGAACGGCGACAAGCAGGCCGTCGACGGGCTGCTCACGCACCCGCACGTCCGCGCCGTCTCGTTCGTCGGCTCCACCCCGATCGCCCGGTACGTCTCCGAGACGGGCACCGCGAACCACAAGCGCGTCCAGGCCCTCGGCGGCGCCAAGAACCACATGCTGGTGCTGCCCGACGCCGACCTCGACCTCGTCGCCGACTCCGCGATCAACGCCGGCTTCGGCTCGGCGGGGGAGCGCTGCATGGCGATCTCCGTCGTCGTCGCTGTCGATCCCGTCGCCGACGAGCTGATCGTCAAGATCAAGGACCGTGCGGCGAAGCTGCGCATCGGCGACGGTCGTCGCGGCTGCGACATGGGCCCCCTGGTGACCGAGCAGCACCGCGACAAGGTCGCCTCCTACATCGCGATCGCCGAGGAGGACGGCGCCGAGGTCGTCATAGACGGCCGCGGCATCGATGTCGACGGCGACGCCGCGGGCTTCTGGCTCGGACCGACCCTGCTCGACAAGGTCCCCACCACGTCGCGGGCCTACACGGAGGAGATCTTCGGGCCGGTCCTCTCGATCGTGCGCGTCGCCTCCTACGAGGACGGCGTCGCCCTGATCAACGACGGCGCGTTCGGCAACGGCACCGCGATCTTCACCAACGACGGAGGTGCGGCGCGGCGCTTCCAGAACGAGGTGCAGGTCGGGATGATCGGCATCAACGTGCCGATCCCGGTGCCCGTCGCGACGTTCTCGTTCGGCGGCTGGAAGGACTCGCTCTTCGGCGACACCAAGGCCCACGGTGCCGAGGGCGTCCGGTTCTTCACCCAGCAGAAGGCGATCACCTCGCGCTGGCTCGACCCGTCGCACGGCGGCGTCGACCTCGGGTTCCCGCAGAACTGAGCCGCCAGGACCGAGACAGCACGAGGAGGCGCGGCATGACCACGCAGAACGAGACGGTGTTCCCGAGGGGCGCCCTGGCCCGCGGCGAGTGGGAGTCCGTCGTCGACGACGGGATCGACGGCTGGCAGCACACCGGGCTGCGCGTCGCCGAGCTCGCGGCCGGCGGCGAACTAGCGCTGCCCGCGGCCGGCGTCGAGCGCCTCGTCGTCCCGCTGTCGGGGTCGTTCACCGTCCGGCACCAGGGCTCGGGTGACCTCGAGCCGGGACAGCACGACACGACGCAGCTGGAGGGCAGGCCCTCGGTCTTCGACGGCCCGACCGACGTCCTCTACCTGTCGACCGGCGCCTCCGCGACGATCGAGGGGGAGGGGCGCGTGGCCGTGGCCGAGGCGCCCACCGAGGAGGTGCGGCCCAGTCGGCACATCCGGCGCGAGGAGGTGCCCGTCGAGCTGCGCGGCGCAGGTCGCTCCAGCCGCCAGGTGCACAACTTCGGGACGCCCCAGGCGCTCGACGCCGGTCGGTTCATCGTCTGCGAGGTCGTCACGCCCGCCGAGAACTGGTCGAGCTGGCCGCCGCACAAGCACGACGAGCTGCAGCCGGGGCGGGAGTCGCGGCTCGAGGAGATCTACTACTTCGAGACCGCGGTCGAGCGGGGTCGCGAGGCACCGCCCGAGGCGGATCCGTTCGGGTTCGTCCGCGCCTACTCGTCCCCGGCCGGGGAGATCGACGTGCTCGCCGAGGTGCGCACCGGCGACGTCGCCCTGCTGCCGCACGGCTGGCACGGCCCGTGCGTCGCGGCCCCCGGCTACGACCTCTACTACCTCAACGTCATGGCCGGGCCCGACCCCGAACGGGTCTGGCACATCTCGGACGACCCGGCCCACGGCTGGATCAGGGGGACGTGGGAGGGGCAGGACGTCGACCCGCGCCTCCCCTACGAGCGTCGAGCCTGACGCGCGACCAGCACGAGCACCCGCAGCACCCGCAGCACCTGCACGACCAGCAGCGCACCACCAGCACCAGCACCAGCACCAGCACGACGACCACTCACGGCGACGAAGCCACGACGACAGGACACGACGACATGGGCACCACCAGGCGGATGACGGTCGCGCAGGCGCTGATCGAGTTCCTCGCGAACCAGTGGACGGTCGACGGCGACCACCGCGAGCGCACCGTCGCCGGCACGTTCGGCATCTTCGGCCACGGCAACGTCGCAGGAATCGGCCAGGCGCTGCACCAGCTCGAGGTCGACCAGCCGGGCCTGATGCCGTACCACCAGGCCCGGAACGAGCAGGCGATGGTGCACCAGGCCGTCGGCTACGCGCGGATGACCAGGAGGCGGGGCACCTTCGCGAGCACCGCCTCCGTCGGTCCGGGGGCCGCCAACATGCTCACCGGCGCCGCGCTGGCGACCGCGAACCGGCTGCCTGCCCTGCTGCTGCCGAGCGACACGTTCGCGACCCGGGTCGCCGACCCCGTGCTGCAGCAGCTCGAGCTGCCGCACGACACGAGCGTGCAGGTCACCGACGCGTTCCGGCCGCTGTCGCGGTTCTTCGACCGGGTCGACCGCCCCGAGAAGCTCTTCTCGATCGCGCTGGCCGCGATGCGCGTGCTGACCGATCCTGCCGAGACGGGAGCGGTCACGATCGCCCTGCCCGAGGACGTCCAGGCGGAGGCGCTCGACGTGCCCGTCGAGTTCCTCGCGCCGCGCGAGTGGCACTTGCGCCGCCCCGTGCCCGAGCGCGGCCCGCTCGAGCGCGCCGTCGCCGCGATCCGCGCCGCGAAGTCGCCGGTCGTCGTCGCCGGCGGCGGAGTCCTCTACTCGGGCGCCGAGGAGTCGCTGCGCGCCCTCGTCGAGCTGACCGGCATCCCGGTCGGCACCACCCAGGCCGGCGGCGGCTCGCTCGTCTGGGACCAGCCGGGCTACCTCGGCGCCGTCGGGGCGACCGGCAGCACCGCGGCGAACCGCCTCGCGGCCGAGGCCGACGTGGTGATCGGCATCGGCACCCGCTACTCGGACTTCACGACGGCCAGCCGGACGGCGTTCCAGGCCGACGGCGTGCAGTTCGTCAACGTCAACGTGGCGTCGTTCGACGCGTACAAGCACGGCACGCAGCTGCCGGTGATCGCGGATGCCCGCGAGGCGCTCGACGTCCTCCGCGCCGAGCTCGCCGACTGGCGCGCCCCGGCCGAGTGGGTCGACCGGGCTGCCGCCGAGAAGGCCGGCTGGGACGCGGTCGTCGACCGCGCCTTCGAGCCCTCGGGGCAGGCGCTGCCGGGTCAGGCGGAGATCATCGGCGCCGTGCAGTCCGCCTCCGACCCCCGCGACGTCGTCGTGCAGGCCGCCGGCTCGCTGCCGGGCGACCTGCACAAGCTCTGGCGGGTTCGCGACGCCCTCGGTTACCACGTCGAGTACGCCTTCTCGTGCATGGGCTACGAGATCGCCGGCGGCCTCGGCGTCCGGCGTGCGGCGCCGGACCGCGACGTGATCGTCATGGTCGGCGACGGCTCGTACCTGATGCTGCACACCGAGCTCGTCACGGCCGTGGCCGAGGGCGTCAAGATCATCGTCGTGCTGATCCAGAACCACGGCTACGCGTCGATCGGGCACCTCTCCGAGACGGTCGGCTCGGAGCGCTACGGCACCCGGTACCGCGACGGGAGCGGCGCGACCCTGCCCGTCGACCTGGCCGCGAACGCCCGCAGCTACGGCGTCGAGACCATCGAGATCCAGGCCGGGCCGGAGGCGGTCGCCGACCTGGGCAGGGCCGTGGCGGCCGCGAAGGCGTCCGACACCGCGACGCTGATCCACGTCGAGAGCGACCCGCTGCTCTACGCGCCCGGCGGCGAGGGCTGGTGGGACGTGCCGGTCGCCGAGGTGTCGACCATGGCCAGCACGCAGCGCGCGCACGACGAGTACGTCACGCGCTCGGCGGCCCGCCGCCCGCTGCTGGGCTGACGCCGCGGGCCTGATCGGAGGCCGCTCACCCCGAGACCAGCCCCGCGGGGGACGTCTCCGTTTGTGCGTGCGCCACAAACGGAGATACTCTCCTCCTGTAGGCGGAGAATGTCTCCGTTCAGTGAGGAGGCCCCGTGGTGATCGACGTAAGTGCGGCCGGGCGCGCACCTAGGGCTGACGCCCGGCGAAACCGAGAGCTCATCCTCGGAACCGCCGAGGAGCACTTCGTCGAGCACGGCGTCGGCGGCTCCCTGGACGCGATCGCGAGACGTGCGGGTGTCGGTGCAGGGACGCTCTACCGCCACTTCCCGACTCGAGAGGCCTTGCTGGCCGCACTGCTGGCGGGGCGTGACGAGGAGTTGGTGGCCACGCGCGACAGCCTCCGCGAGGAATCGGTCGACGCCGGTCAGGCGCTCGACGGCTGGCTCAGGGCAGTCGTCACGTGGGCTGCGGCCTACGAGGGGCTTCCCGAGCCCCTGCGGGCCGCGACGACGACGAGTTCGTCGCCGCTGGCCACGACCTGCGAGGGGTTCGTGACCACGACGGCCGAGTTCCTGACAGCGGCCCAACGCGCTGGGCTGGCACGCGGCGACGTCCGGGCTCGGGACCTCTTCCTCTCGGCGCTGGCGACGAGCTGGGCGAGCGGTGCCGCCTTGGCGGACGACGAGACCGCGGCAGCACTGTCGGCGCTGACCCGGACGGGATGGGCGGAGGCGGCACCGCGTCCCGGAGGCCCACACGGCTGACAGGGCGGTCCCGCGAGTTCGCCCGAGTACGACCACGAGCCACCGCACCACGAAGCACACATCGACGAAGGAGACAGCATGGAAGAGACGGGCATGAAGCGCATCGGCATCATCGGCAGCGGAGACATCGGGAGCGGCATCGCCCGCCTGGCGGTCGCCGCCGGCTACGACGTCCTGGTCGCGAACTCGCGTGGGCCGGAGTCGCTCCGAGACCTCGTCGAGGAGCTGGGACCTCGGGCCCGGGCCGGCGACCCTCGCGAGGCCGCCGACTTCGGGGACGTCCCGGTCCTGGCCGTTCCGCTCGGCGCGTACCAGGCGCTTCCCGGGGACGCGTTCTCGGGCCGGACCGTCCTGTCGACGGGCAACTACTACCCGCACCGGGACGGCCGGATCGCTCGCCTGGACGCCCTCGAGCTCACGACCGCCGAACTCGAGCAGGAGTTGCTGCCGGGGGCAGTCGTCGTCAAGGCCTTCAACAACATCCTGTTCCACCACATCCCCACGCTCGCCCACTCCTCGCCCCGCACGGCCCTCGCCGTGTCCGGCGATGAGGACCAGGCCAAGGGCAAGGTCTCAGCCGTCGTCGAGGATCTCGGCTTCGAGGCCGTCGACGCCGGCACGCTGGCCGAGTCATGGCGGGCGGAGCCCGAGTCGGGGGCCTACACGCCGATCTACGCCGCCGACCTCGAGGCCTTCGCCGCGGACTACCTGTCCGACCCGGGTGCCCCCGTCACGGCTGACCGCCTTCGCGAACTCCTGGCTGCCTCGAACCGTGCGGACGTCGCAGCCCGTCAGTTCTGACGATCCCGCCGCGGGACCGGGGGCACCCGCACCCTGCGCCGGCGCAGGTCAGCGCTCGACGAGAGTGATCTCGAACGAGTACAGGTCAGGCCGGTAGCAGTGCTGACCGTGCTCGACCGCGCGCCCGGAGTTGTCGAAGGCGGTGCGTCCCATGGTCAGCACAGCCGCGCTCTTGGGCAGGTCGAGCAGGCGAGCCTCGGAGGCGGTGGCCGAGCGGGCACCGATGCGCTGCTTCGCGACGCGCATCGTCACCCCGCGGCCGCGGAGCAGCTGGTAGAGCCCGTGCTTCTCGAGCGACTCCATATCGAGGTCGACGAACGGCTCGGGCAGCACGTTGTCGAGCACGGCCAGGGGCACGCCGTCGGCGGAGCGCATCCGTGCGAGGTGCAGGACGGGGCTGTCGACCTCGACGCCGAGCGCCTCGGCCGTCTTCTCGTCGGCGCCCTCGACGGACGACGAGAGCAGCTGCGTCTCGGGCTTCTGGCCCGTCCGCTCCAGGTCCTCGTAGAGGCTCGTCAGCTCGACGTTGCGGGTGACGCGGCCGTGGACGACCTGGGTGCCGATGCCGCGGCGACGCACGAGCAGGCCCTTGTCCACCAGCTCCTGGATCGCCCGACGGATGGTCGGGCGCGAGAGCCCGAGCCGCGCGCTCAGCGCCACCTCGTTCTCGAGCCGGGCGCCGGCGGGCAGCGTCTCGTCGTGGATGGCCTCCTCGAGGAGGTTCGACACCTGGTAGTAGAGCGGCACCGGGCCGGAGCGATCGAGCCCGAGGAAGAAGTCGGGGGGCAGCAGCTGCTCGTCCTGAGGCATCATGTCCGCTCTTGATCGGTGGTCCTCGATCCTCCCACAGCGGCGGATCGGCAGGGCTCGGGCCTTGCCGCGCGGCCTCAGCTGCGCGGCGCGGTGCTCGTCGTCGGCGGCGGCGTCACGGTCGCCGGCGTCGTCGTCTCCGAGGCGTCGGCGGCCAGCTCGCGGGCGACGGGCGAGCCCGGCATCTCGCGCTCGAGCTCGTGCGCGAGCGAGTCGAGCTCGGCGCCGCCTGCCATCAGGGCCGTCAGCTCGGGCAGCGTGATCTCGCTCTTCTCGAAGTTGCCGAGGCTCATGCCGCGGTTGAGCAGCAGGAACCGGTCGCCCACCGGGTACGCGTGGTGGGGGTTGTGCGTGATGAACACGACGCCGAGTCCTTGGTCGCGCGAGCGGGCGATGTACTTGAGCACGACGCCGGACTGCTTGACGCCGAGGGCGGCCGTCGGCTCGTCGAGGATGAGCACGCGGGCGCCGAAGTAGACGGCGCGGGCGATGGCGACGCACTGGCGCTCGCCGCCCGACAGGGTGCCGATCGGCTGGTCGACGTCGCGCAGGTCGATGCCCATGCGGGCCAGCTCCTCGAAGGTGATCTTCTTCATCGCCTTCACGTCGAGGCGACGGAACGGGCCGACCCCCGTCGTCATCTCGGAGCCGAGGAAGAAGTTCCGCCAGACGGGCATCAGCGGCACGACCGCGAGGTCCTGGTAGACCGTCGCGATCCCGGCGCTGAGGGCGGCCCTCGGCGAGGCGAAGGTGACGGGCTCGCCGTCGAGCAGCAGCTCGCCGTGGCTCGGGGTGTGGGCACCGGCCAGCATCTTGATGAAGGTGGACTTGCCGGCGCCGTTGTCGCCGAGCACGCAGGTGACCTGGCCGGCCGCGACCGTGGTCGAGACCCCGGAGAGGGCGTTGACCGCCCCGTAGCTCTTGCCGATGTCGCGGACCTCGACGATCGTCGTGCCGACGTCGGCACGCGGCGGCACAGCCGGGGCGCCGGAGCGGTCGGTGCTGGCGGCGCGGTCGGCGCGGTCGCTGGTGGTGTCGGTGCTCATCGCCCGCCTCCTGCTCGTGTCCTGACGAAGTTGTTCAGCAGCACCGCGGCGAGCAGCATGCCGCCGAGCACCGTGCGCAGCCAGTTGGTGTCCCACTGGGCGAAGGTGATGCCCTGGAAGACCATGCCGTAGATCAGCGCGCCGAGGGCGGCGCCGATCGCTGAGCCGTAGCCGCCGGTCATGAGGCAGCCGCCGACGACGGCGCAGATGATGTAGATGAACTCCTGGCCCACGCCGGTGTTGGCCTGGACGGTCGAGGTGCGGAAGAGCGAGATCATGCCGACCAGCCAGGCGGCCCCGGCCGTGCCCATGAACAGGCCGATCTTGGTCTTGAGGACGGGCACGCCCACCTGGCGGGACGAGTTCAGGGCCCCTCCGACCGCGAAGATCCAGTTGCCGGCGCGGGTGCGCAGCAGGATCCAGGTGGCCGCCGCCGCGACGAGGAACCACCAGAGCACGGACACGTAGAAGGTGCCGCCGCCGATCTGGACCGACGCGCCGAACAGGGGCTGGATCGAGTCGTAGGCGGGCACCTTGGTCATGCCCTGGATGGCGACCTGCCCGGTGATGATCTTGGTGACGGCGAGGTCGATGCCGGCGAGGGCGAAGAACGTGCCGAGGGTGACGATGAAGCTCGGCAGGCCCGTCTTCATCACGAGGATGCCGTTGACGGCGCCGACGCCGAGGCAGACGACGAGCGAGATGACGACCGCGACCCAGATGCTGAGGCCGTAGTGGGTCGTGAGGATGCCCACGATGAGGGCCGAGAAACCGGTCATGACACCGGCCGAGAGGTCGAACTCGCCGCCGATCATCAGCACGGCCACCGCGACGGCCATGATGCCGAACGTCGAGGCCGACTCGAGCCAGACGCCGGCTCCGGCGAAGCTCAGGAACTGGGGCGTGTAGAGGGAGAAGAACAGGAGCACCGCGAGCGCGGCGACGAAGGCGCCCGTCTCGGGCCGGGCGAGGATCTTGCGGAGCGGACGTCGCTCGAGGCGTGGCCTCGTCGCGATCGTCACGATGTCAGTGGTCGTCAACGGTGACTCCTGGGTCGGGGGGAGGAGAGGGGGCCGGCTGCCGATCGCGCCCGCCCCCGGGGAGTGTGCCTAGCGAGTGCCGTTGGCGGCGAACTCGGCGACCTGGGCCGCGTTGTCCTTCGTGACGAAGGCGGGACCGGAGTAGACCGGCTGGCCGCCGCCGATGACGTTGCCGTTGGTGACGAAGAGCTGCAGGGCGGTGACGCCGAGGAAGCCCTGCACGTAGGGCTGCTGGTCGACGGCGAACAGGATGGAGCCGTTCTCGACGTCGGCCACGACGTCCTCCGACAGGTCGAAGGTGCCGATCTTCGCGTCGCTGCCCGACTCCTCGACCGCGCCGACCGCGTCGATGGCGTACTGGCCGCCGAGGGTGAGGACCCCGTCGATGGACGGGTCGGCCTGCAGCTTCGACTTGATGGTCGCCTTCACGTCGGCGTCGTTCGTGCCGTCGACCTGGAGGTTCGTCATCGTGCCGCCGAAGGTCTTGGCCGCGGCGGCGCAGCGGTCCTCGAGGCCGACGTTGCCGGCCTCCTGGATGACGCAGAGCGCGTTGCCGAGGCCTTCGTCGGCGAGCCTCGTGCCGACGGCCTCGCCGGCGACGGTCTCGCTCTGGCCGATGTGGGTCAGGGCGCCGAACTCGGACGAGCGCTCGATGCCCGAGTTGATGGTCACGACGGGGATGCCCGCGGCGACGGCCTTCTTGACGCTGTCCTCGACGCCGTCGGGGTTGGCCATCGAGACGACGATGCCGTCCACCTCCTGCGCCACCGCGTTGTCGATGAGCTGCGACTGCTTCGCGGGGTCGGCGTCGGAGTTGTAGGTGATCGTGGCGCCGTAGTCGTCGCCGGCCGTCTCGGCCCCCGACTTGACGCGGTCCCAGAAGGCGTCGCCGGGGCCGGAGTGGGTGACGACGGCGAAGGTGAGGTCCCCGCCGCCGTCGTCGGGGCTGGCCGTCTCCTGGCCCGTTCCCGCGCAGCCGGCGAGGAGGAGCCCGGTCGTCGCGGCGAGGCCGAGGCCGGCGAGGAGTCGCTTCTTCATTGAAAGTCCCTTCGATGCGGAGCTCGTCGCGCAGGACGGTCCGGGGTGACGTCGGTGTCGGGTCCGAGTATGTGTGAGGGGGTCATGCTTGTCAATACATTCTGTCATTGGGATAAGCTCGCTCTGCCCCCTGCTCGACAGGGGTCCCGCCGACGACGTCAGGAGAACCATGTCGACACCGGATCGCGTAGGAGTAGGCCTCGTCTCGCTCGGATGGATGGGACGGCTGCACTCGCGGGCGTACCGCGCCGTCGCGGAGCACTATCCCGAGCTGCCGGTGCGGGCGGAGCTGGTGTCCGCCGCCGACACGGACGCCGGCGCACGACACCACGCCGAGACGGTGCTCGGCTATCGCCGTACCACCGCAGATTACCGTGAGGTGATCGCCGACCCCGAGGTCGACGTCGTCTCGATCTGCGCGCCGAACTTCCTCCACCACGAGGTCGCGCTCGCCGCGGCCGCCGCGGGCAAGCCCTTCTGGATCGAGAAGCCGATGGGCCGCTCGGCCGTCGAGTCGTCCGAGATCGCCCGCGCCGCCTCCGACGCCGGCGTCGTCACCTCGGTCGGCTTCAACTACCGCCACGCGCCCGCGGTCGCCCGCGCCCGGGAACTCGTCCGCTCGGGCGCGCTCGGCACCGTGACCAACGTGCGGGTCAGCCTGCTCGCCGACTACTCGGCTGATCCGCTCGGCGCCCTGACCTGGCGCTTCATGCGCGACCGGGCAGGGTCGGGAGTGCTGGGCGACCTGCTGTCGCACGGCGCGGACCTGGCCCAGTTCGTCGTCGGGCGCATCGACTCCGTGACCGGGCTCACCGAGACCTTCATCCGCGAGCGTCCGCTGCCGGGCTCGGGGGCCGCCGGCCACTTCAGCAAGGGCGCCGAGGGCGGGGCCACCGGCGCTGTCGAGAACGAGGACTACGCCGCCGTGCTCGGCCGCTTCGACTCGGGCGCCGTCGTCGTGCTCGAGTCGAGCCGCGTCGCGATCGGGCCGCGCGCGGAGTACGCGCTCGAGGTCTACGGGACGAAGGGGTCGCTGCGCTGGGACTTCCAGCGGCTGAACGAGCTGCAGGTCGCCGACGACACGAGCGGGTACCGCACCGTCATGGCGCAGCCCGGCTTCGGCGACTTCGCCCGGTTCCAGCCGGGCGCCGGCACGAGCATGGGCTTCGACGACCTCAAGACGATCGAGGCGCAGTTGTTCCTGCGCTCCGTGGTCGAGGGGCGCCAGCTGGCGCCGTCCGCCGCCGACGCCTGGTCGGCCGCCGAGATCGTCGAGGCGGCGGTCCGCAGCGACCGGGCCAGGGCGTGGGAGACGGTGGGGCAGGTCGAGGGGCCGACCACCTACGACCTGTGACGGGTCGGGCTCGCCGAGTCGCGCCTCCTCAGGCGAAGGAGGCGCGGAAGCGCTCGAGTGCCGTCTCCGAGTCGCCGGACGGCCAGGCCTCGAGCCCCACGACGCCCTCGTAGCCGAGCGTGCGCAGCTCGGCCGCGATCGCCGGGTACCGGATCTCGCCCGTCCCCGGTTCGAAGCGTCCCGGCACGTCTGCCACCTGGATCTCGCCGACCCACGGCAGCGCGCGCCGCAGCAGCTCGATCAGGTTCCCCTCGCCGATCTGTGCGTGGTACAGGTCGAGGTTGAGGCGCAGGCCGGGGCTGTCGACGGCGCTCACGAGCGCGAGCGTGTCCTCGGCGCGGGCGAAGGGCGTGCCCGGGTGGTCGACCGCGGTGTTGAGGTTCTCGAGGGTGAAGACGCGCCCGTGGCGCTCGCCGAGCAGTGCCAGGCGGGCGAGCGTCTCCTGGGCTCGTTCGCGGTCGCCGGGCGCCACCTCCTCGTCCGGGCGCAGGGGGCGCACCGGCAGCCCGTCCGGGTCGAGACCGGTGCCGTGCAGGTTGAGCCGCGGCGAGTCGATGACCTCGGCCGCGGCGATCGACAGCTCGGCGGTGCGCAGCAGCTCGGCGATGCCGTCGGTCGTGGTGAGGTCGCCGTCGAGGTAGCCGGTCATCGACGAGAACGTCGCACCGGTGGCGGCGAGGGCCGGCAGGTCCTTCGTCGACCAGCCCCAGATCTCGACCTGGAAGCCGAGCTCGTGCAGGCGCCGGACGCGGTCGACGACCGGGAGCTCCCCGAACAGCATCTCGGCCGAGGCGGCCAGCTGGATTGGCATCGTCGCGTCAGAGCTCGACGGCGACGGAGACGCGCTCGACCGCCGAGCGGGCGGCGGCGTCGGCGAGGACGAGCGCGGCGCGACCGTCGGCGAAGGTCGGGCTCGCCGACTCCTCGCCCCGGGCCAGCTGGATGAACGCGCGCAGCTCGGCGACGTAGGCCGCCGCGTATCGCTCGAGGAAGAAGTCCTGGTAGGGCGGCTTCGCCTCGACGTGGGAGGCGGTCGACACGCTGACGAGGCTGGTGAGCGCGTTCGACACCTGCAGCGAGCCCTCGGCGCCGAACGCCTCGAGCCGCTGGTCGTAGCCCACCGCGCTGTGCCGCGAGTTGGTGATCGAGACCAGGGCCCCCGAGGAGGAGCGGAGCGTCACCATCGCGGTGTCGAAGTCGCCGTGCTCGCGGGCGCCCGGGTCGAAGACGGTCGTGCCGGTGGCGGTCACCTCGACGATGTCCGGCAGGAAGAACCGGGCCATGTCGAAGTCGTGGATGGTCATGTCGCGGAAGATGCCGCCCGAGACCCCGACGTACGCCGCCGGAGGAGCCGCCGGGTCGCGGCTCACGATCGAGAGCTGCTCGAGCTCGCCGATCTCGCCGGCCGCCACCCGGGCGCGCGCCGCGGCGAACGCGGGGTCGAAGCGCCGGTTGAAGCCGAGCGCGATCGGGATGCCCGAGGACTGCACCCGGGGCAGCAGCGCGTCGACCCGCGCGATGTCGAGGTCGATCGGCTTCTCGCAGAGCGCGGGGACGCCGACGTCGAGCGCCGCCCCCAGCAGGTCGACGTGCGTCGCCGTGGGCGAGGCGATGAGGACGGCGTCGACGTCGCCCGACGCGAACATCTCGGCCGCGTCGGTCGTCACGGTGCCGCCGTGGCGGGCCGAGACGGCCTGCGCGCCCTCGACGAAGGGGTCGCAGACCCAGGCCAGCACGGCCTCGGGGTCGGCCGCGATGTTCGCGGCGTGCACCTGGCCGATGCGGCCCGTGCCGATGAGTCCGAAGCGGAGGGGAGTGGTCACGTCGTCGTCCTTGCTGCCCGTGGGCGTCGTGGGGCCCCGAGGGGCAGGAGGAAGTGGGGGCGTCTGGTGGTGGAGGGGCGCCAGAGGGCGGTGGTCGTCGGGTGCTCAGGGCGTCAGGTGCTCGAGGCGTCAGGCCCAGTCGCGGAGGGCCTCGCGGTTGACGAGCTGGTCGGCGCCCCGCTCGGCCCGGAACGCGGCGATGTCGGCGTCGGGGGCGTTGAGCACGTCCTGCTCGACGACGATCCAGCCGTCGAAGCCCTGTCGGTCGACGGCGCCCATCACCGCCCCGAGGTCGACGTCGCCCTGGCCGAACGCCACGAAGGAGCCGGACGACCAGACCTCGCGCATGCCGCCTCCTTGGTCCAGCACGCGCCGGAGCTCGGCGACGTCGACGTCCTTGAGGTGCAGGTGGTTGATGCGGTCGCCCCACCGCTCGATCGCGAGCACGGGGTCGCCGCCCCCGATCACGAGGTGCCCGGTGTCGAGGGTCAGGCCGACGTCGACGGCCGAGAGGAACCGGTCGATCTCGTCCGGCGACTCGATGAACGTGCCCGCGTGGTGGTGGAAGGTCGGCTCGAAGCCGGCCGCCCGCGTCAGGGCGGCGGCACGCTCGACGTTGGCGACGAGGGTCGACCAGCGGCGCTCGTCGAGCGGGTCGGCGGTGGCGCCCCGGCCCGGGCCGGCGCGACGAGCGTCGGACCCGTCGTCGGCGAGGGTCGGGAGCGGCAGCCGCGAGGGGCCGTCCTCGGACGCCTCGGCGAAGATGCGCAGGGCCTCGTGCAGCTGGGGGAGCGCGGCGTCGAAGGCGTCGTCGTCCGAGAACGGCAGCTGGACCCAGCCGCCGGCGAGCTCGAGACCCGAGCGGGCGAGCCGGGCGCGCAGCTCGTCGCCGCGGCCGAGGTAGTCGACGGGCCCGAGGTCGACGCCGGCGTAGCCGCTCTCGGCCAGGACGTCGACGAGCTCGTCGGGGCCGACGACGTCGGCGCCCTCCGGGGTGAGCTCGAAGACGCCGAAGCTGACGGGGGCTCCGGCCACGGACGCCTTCATCGGAGCGCCGGCAGCGGGGTGCGGTGAGCGGGCTGGTTCTGGTTCATACGTCGCTGTATGCCTTCCCGGTGGGGGCTAATTGTCCTAACAATGGCACAAAGTTCTGGGCGAGGCAACGGAGACGGTCGTCCCGCGGCTGCCTCCCGTGCCCTCGCGGAACGCGGTCCGTGCCTCAGGGCCGCGGGCCGGGGCCTGGGTCTCGCGAGGCGAGCAGCCGACGCGCCAGCTCCTGCCCTGCCTCGACGAGAGCCGGGGGGCCCTCGAGCGTCAGGTCGGCGTCGAACCCGGCGAACCGGGCCGCGAGGGCACGCCACGACCACGAGCCCGTCGTGAGCCTCGTGCGGCCGTCGTCCCCCTGCTCGACGAGGGCGTCGGCGTCGACGTAGGGCGCGACGTCGCGAGCCGGGAGGTCGAGCAGCGCCGTGCCGACGCAGGGCCAGGAGGCGTCGGTCGACCCCCGGAACCGCGCCGCGACGAAGG
Source organism: Frigoribacterium sp. PhB107 (assembly GCF_003751515.1). Taxonomy (NCBI): domain Bacteria; kingdom Bacillati; phylum Actinomycetota; class Actinomycetes; order Micrococcales; family Microbacteriaceae; genus Frigoribacterium; species Frigoribacterium sp. PhB107. Next base: position 90,338 of record NZ_RJKU01000005.1, read on the forward strand.
CGACCGGGTCGTCGCCGGGCACGCGGCGCCGGCTGAACGACCGGCGCGTCGCCGCCCGCGGGCGCATCCGGTCGACGCGGTAGGTGCGCCAGTCGGCAGCGGCGGGCGCCCACGCCAGGAGGTACCACCGGCCGTTGCTCGTGACGACGGCGTGCGGCTCGACCGAGAGCGGTGGGCCGACCTCGGCCTCGCCCCAGACGGGTGCGTAGTCGAACCGGAGCACCTCGCGGGCGGTGGTCGCCTCGATCACCGCGACCAGTACCTCCGGGTCGACGACCACCGCCGACGGCGTGCTGAGCACCTCGATCGAGTCCATCCGGTGCCGCAGCCGAGACGGCATCACCTGCCGCACGGTGGCGAGCGCACGGGCGGCCGCCTCGCCGATGGCGGTGCCGGAGGCGGGCGCCACCGCGAGGGCGAGCGCGACGGCCACGGCCTGGTCGTCGTCGAAGAGCAGGGGCGGCAGCTCGGCACCCGCCGACAGGCGGTAGCCGCCGGTCGGCCCTCGCAGGGTCGTCACCGTGTAGCCGAGCTCGCGCAGGCGCTCGACGTCGCGGCGGACGGTCCGGGGGCTCACGCCGAGTCGCTCGGCGAGGAACGTCGCCGAGCTCTCCGGTCGCGCCTGCAGCAGCGAGAGGAGCGTGAGGATCCGCGAGGAGGGGCTGGTCACGTCCCGATGATCGCACCGGATGCGGTCACGATCTGACCGCATCGGGGTGGAGAGTCGCTGTCGACGCGGGCCTCACCACCGAGGACTGCGCGACGACGAGGAGACAGACATGACCATCTCGACCACCCCGCACCTCAACTTCGACGGAGACGCCCGCCAGGCTCTCGACTTCTGGGCCGCCGCACTCGGCACCGAGGTGACGGCCATGACCTACGGACAGATGGGCGCCTCCGACGACCCGGCGTGGGCGGACCGGATCGTCTGGGGGCAGGTCGAGACCGCGAGCGGGGTCCACGTCATGGCGTTCGACGTCTGGCCGCACCAGGAGTACGACCAGGGGGCGAACTCCTGCTACGTCTACCTCAGCGGCGACGACGCCGCCGAGATCACGGCGGTGTGGGAGGGGCTCGTCGACGGGGCCGAGATCCGGCAGCCGCTGGGCGCCTCCGCGTGGTCGCCGTTGGCAGGGCAGCTCCGCGACCGGTTCGGCGTCGTGTGGGCGCTCGACGTCCGGGCTCCGCAGTCGGGGGCGTGACGGGCGGCGGGCAGGCCCGGCGCTTGGCAGCTCGGCACCCCGTGGCCTGACACCCCGAAGTGGACGATGCACCCCGTCGTTGCGGGGTGCATCGTCCACTCGGAGGTGCGTCGCCCGGCCCGGGCTACTCGCTGACGCTGTCGCTCTCGCCCGCGAGCTCGCCGCCGTCGATGACGAACTCGGCCCCGGTCTGGAAGCTGGACTCGTCGCTGGCGAGGTAGACGACGAGGTTCGAGACTTCCTGGGGCTCGCCGATGCGGTGCAGGGCGCCGAGCTGGTCGCCGAGCTCGAGGCCGTCGGTCATCGGGGTGCGGATGACGCCGGGGTGCACGGAGTTGGAGCGCACGTTCTCGGCCCCGAGCTCGAGCGCGACCGACTTGGTCAGGCCGCGGAGGGCGAACTTCGAGGCCACGTAGCCGTGAAGCGCCGTGGTGCCCTGCAGCCCTGCGGTGGAGGAGATGTTGACGATGCTCGACGGGGCGGACGCGACCAGCGCCTCCTTGGCTGCCGTGATGCCGAGGAAGGCTCCCGTGACGTTGATGCCGAGGATGAGGTTCCACTGGTCGAGCGTGTACGTGCCGAGACGGCCGAAGTTGACGATGCCGGCGTTGTTGACCAGCACGTTGAGGCCGCCGAACTCGCTGACGGCCGTGGCGACGGCCGCCTCCCAGTCGTCGGGCGACGTCACGTCGAGGTGCACGTAGCGAGCGGCGTCGCCGAGCTCGTCCGCGAGGGCGCGGCCCTCGTCGTCGAGCAGGTCGCCGATGACGACCTTGCCTCCCTCGGCCACGATCGCGCGGGCGTGCGATGCGCCCATGCCTCGGGCGCCTCCGCTGATGAGGGCGATCTTGCTGGTCAGTCTGTCCATGGGTGGCTCCTTTGCCATCGGGTGCTGCGGGTCGTTCGGGTTCGCGAGCAACGGTGCTCTGCGGGTCTCGGCAGATGTCGCTCTGTGCGACGGGTGTTGCCGTGCCGCGAGAGTAGCGACCGAACCGTCGGGTTCGCTGAGGAAGCCTCGAGGGTGCCTGGGTGCGACTCGGCGGCTCGTGGGCGTCGTCGTGTCCCGTCTCGTTCCGAGCGTTCCGTCTCGCCGTGATCAGACGTGATGCTCGGAACGAGACGGGACACGGACAGGGGCACGCGTGGGCGCGAGCGCGGCAGTGGCCGTGGCCGCTACTGCTCCGTCAGGGCCGCCGCGTACGCCTTCACCGAGCGGTGGTACCGCGGCAGGGTGGGCTCGACGGCCTCGATCGCGACCCGGAGCGCCTCGTCGGCGCGGCCGGCGCTGTGCAGCGCGAGCGCGAGGAACACCCTCGGCGCGGCGCCGGTGGCAGGGTGCTCGGGAGCGTCACGCAGCATCGCGATCGCCTCGTCGAGCCGGCCGAGGTTGCGGAGGGTCGAGGCGTGCTGCACCACCATCTGGGCCGCACGCGTGGGGTCGACGGCGTCGAGACCGGCCGCGGTCGCGGCGGCGTAGTGGACGTCGGCCTCCGCCTCCTGCCCGCCCGAGTCGTGGGCGCCGCCCAGCTCGAACGAGCCCAGGGCGGGGTGAGGCGCTGCGGCCGCCAGCGCCTCCATCAGGGTGATCCGCTGCGCGTCGTCGACCTCGGTGTCGGCCCAGAGGGCGGCGACGCGCGCCTCCCAGTCGTCGGTGCTCGTCCGGTCGTCGGTGCTCGTCTGATCGTCGGTGCTCATGAGCCGAGGCTAGGGCGTTCTGCCCTTCTCGAGACGGACCGCGCCGCGTTCCATCAGCCGCCACGACCCGCCCGCGAGCGGCGTGAGCGTCACCGCCACGTAGACGGCCGCGACGATGCCGAAGGCGATGGTGAGGCCGATCGTGTCGGCGGCGACTCCGCCGAGGAGGGCTCCGAACGGGACCCCGGCCCAGGCTCCCGCGTTGAGGAGCCCGAACACGCGGCCGCGCAGGTGCTCGGGCACGCGCTCGAGCTCGACCGTCGCGAGGATCGGGTTGAGCGCCCCCGCCGCCAGCCCCGACAACGCCGTCGCCGCGACCAGCACCGGCAGCGGAACGCCGAGCGCGAACGCCAGGCTCGCGGGGCCGCCGGCCAGCGCGAAGCAGAGCGCGAACGTGACCCGCCGCGGCACCCGGTGCGCGACGAAGCCGAAGACGACGTTGCCGAGCAGGGCGCAGCCGCCCATGGTCGCGACCAGCAGTCCCAGGGCGGCCGCGCCTCCTAGTCGGTCGTTGGCGTAGAGCGGCAGCAGGGTCGATCCGCGCGCCGCGTCGAGGAGGTTCGTGACCAGCACCAGCGCCACGATCAGCCGCATCAGGGGGTCGCGGACGACGAAGCGGGCTCCCTCGGCGAGGTCCTGCCAGTAGGAGGCGCGGGTCGGCTCGGTGCTGCCGGTGCGGTCGCGGCTGCGGCTGCCGGGCACCTCGGGGCCCTCAGGGCCCTCGCCGGCGGGCGCTGCGGGGCGGGGGCTCGTCGAGCTGGCTGATCCGTCACAGGACGGATCAGGCCCAGGGACCAGCGTCCAGGTCAGCACCGCCGAGACGGCGAACGTCGCGGCGTTGACGAACAGCGACGGGATCGGTCCGACGGCGGCGACGAGCAGGCCGGCCAGCGACGCCCCGATCAGCTTGGCGAAGCGCTCGGAGCCGTCGAGCAGGCCGACGCTCCGCTCGATGCGGATGCCGGCGCGCTCGGTGAGGCCGGGGAGCATCACCCGACGCGCGGTCTGGCCGGGGGTGTCGAGCAGGCCGGCGACGAAGACCAGTGCCAGCAGCGCCCAGAACGGCAGGCCCACGGTCAGCGCCAGCACCGGCATCGCGAGCACGGAGGCGCCGCTCACGACGTCCGCCACGATCGCGGCGCGGCGGTGGCCGACGCGGTCGACGACGACCCCGCCGAGGGGCCCGCCGATGATCACCGGCGCCGTCGCGAAGGCCGCGGCGACGCCGATCTCGACCCCGGAGCCGCCCAGCGCGAGGACGTAGAAGGGGACCGCGAAGGCCGTGACCACGTTGCCGGTCTGCGAGATCGCGTGGGCCGCGACGAGCGCCGAGAGGGCGGTGCGGGAGGCGCGGGTCGGGCGGGTCGCGTTGGTCGCGCCGGTCGCGCCGGTCGTGCTGGTCGCGCTGGTCGCGCCGGCAGGTCCCGGGGCGACCGTCTCGGGGGCCGGGGCGTCCTCGGTCACGCGCCCGCGCCTCCTGGGTGCCGGTAGGCCTGATAGGCGAGGACGACGGTCTCGGCTCCGTCGTCGTCGGCGGGGTCGTGCGCGTCACCGACGTCGACCCAGCGGTCGACGACGGACTCGAGCTCGGCGCGGAGGGCGGCGAGCTCCGTGACCGTGAGGCGGATCGCGCGGTCGCCGCCGGCCGCCGCGGCGACCCACTCGCGCGGCAGGGCCGGCATCGCGTCGACGTACTGGGTGTACCGCGCGGCGTTCGCCTGGACGATCGACTTCTCGAGGGCCGCCGACGCACTGAGGCGCTCGGGGTCGTCGAGCAGGTCGGCGGGCTCCCACGAGGTGAGGAGTGCCGTGGCCTGCCACCAGCGCTCGCGACGGTCGGCGCTCTGCGGGTCGGCGGCCTGGATCAGGTCGCTCGCCGCGAGCTTCGACAGGTGGTAGCTGACCGTGCCCGGCGCCTCGTCGACCACGTCGCCGAGCTGTGCCGCGGTCTGCGGACCGCGCTGACGCAGCAGGCCGAGGAGGCGCAGCCGCGTCGGGTGGGCCAGCGCGCGCATCGAGGCGGCGTCGGTGAGGGCGGAGCGGGGTTCGTCGCGGGTCATGGGGCAACGGTAAGTGCACAAGAGTTGTTGCGCAAGAGGTGTTGTGGATTTCCGTGCGACCGTGATGAGCTCAGTGGCGCAGCCGCTCCCTGACCACCTGGTCGATCTCGTCGGCGACGGCCCGGGGCTCCGTCGACACGAGGGTGACGGCGTCGCCGCCCTCCCGGTCGATCACGGCCCAGCGCCCCGACGTCCAGGACCGACCCGTGCTCGGCGTCACGCGGGCGCCGGTGAGCGACTCGGCGGACCACTCCTGTGCGGTCGCGCCTCGGAGGCGCGCGACGGGGCCCGGCGTGTAGCGGAGGCGGTGGTTCGAGAGGGAGAAGCGCCCCCCGTGGCCTAGTCCGCCCGTGGGCCGGACCAGCACGGCCGACGTGCCCCAGAGGATCGTCTCGTCGTCACGGACGGGGTCCGAGCGCCACGACCCGAGAGCCCGGAACTGGACGATCAGGGCCACGAAGGCGGTGGCCCAGATCGCGAGCAGCCACAGGCGGACGACGTCGAGGTCGTCGTCGCCGCCGAGCAGCAGAGGCGAGAAGACCATCACGCCGAGCACACCCTGGATGACCAGCTGCACCAGCGAGGACCGACGGAGGGCGGTCTCCGAGGTGCCGGGCGCGGGTTCGAGGGGGCGGCGGGGCATGCGGTCAGCCTGCCAGGTCGGTGCTGGCGTCGGTGGCTGGTCGTCGGTCGAGGCGTCGCGCTGGCGCGATCTCAGAACGCTGGGGTGCGATCTTCTGAGATCAGCCCTGATCTCAGAAAGAACGTCTGTGATCGCGCGCGTGGTGGCCCGAGGGCTGCTGGGATGTCGGGCGGGCGGGTTCGTCGGGGGCGGGCCGTCACGACGGCCCGCCGGCGACGGACCCGCCCGCTGAAGGCTTGCCGGTGGCGGGTCTCGGGCCCAGCAGCCCGGCCAGCAGGTCGGCGAGGAGGCGCGGCGCGTCGGTGGGGAGGGTGACGGCCGGGCGAGGGCAGGGCTCAGATGTCGAGGACGCCGTCGACGGCCTCCGTGCGGGCAGGGATCTGTCGCGTGGCGATGTCCTCGTCGAGGTGCACGGAGACCCAGAGCCAGTCGAGTGGCCAGCCGGTGTCGTCGAAGACGCGGTAGCGCCGACGCAGTCGCAGGAACGGCACGTCGGCGTGCTCGAAGCTGACCAGCAGCTCGGTCGTCGGCCAGCTGCCGACGGTCTCCACCTCGAGGGAGCGGTACGGGCTCCGGCCCCGTCTCGGCTCGGGGTGCTCGCGGGTCCAGACGATGTCCGGCTCGTCCAGCCGCTCGAACTGGGCGCGCAGAGCTGCCGCGGCCGCATCGCGCGATGCCTGGTCCAGAGGGGCGAGCGGCCAGCGCGCACCCTCGACGCCTGCCAGGTCGAGACGGTCTCGCCAGGGGGCGAGCACCTCCTCGCGACGGTCCTCCTCGCGCTGCCAGTCCTCCTCCTGCGGCTCCGGCGCGGGCTGCCACGGCAGCTCGTCGGTGTCCACGCCATCGGGGAGGCCGTCGGCGACGTCGACCCTGGCCTCGCGTGGCTCGTAGACGACGTCCCAGCCGCCGCCGAAGCTCGAGGTCTCGTGGCGGGGGCCGCGCCGGTGATAGCGCAGCACGATCTCGTCACCCTCTCGGCGCACCTCGTCGACGAGGTGGTCGACCCGGATCGTGGAGCGTTCGCCTGCGGGGCTGAGGAGGTGCAGGTCGGTCGGAGGAGTCGGGCCCGGGTCGTCGGGCTGCGGGTCGGAGGAGGAGTCGGCAGAGTCCCCGACGTCGCCGGGGTTCCCGAAGGCGAGGGTCCAGCCGTCGTCGTCGTCGTCGGGACCGACGTCGTCGTCCGTGTCGGCGACCACGAATGCGTGGTGGTCGTGGTCGTGCTCGGCGAGGCCTGCGTCGATCGGCTCGGTCCAGTCGGCGGGGTCGGGCCAGAACGACGTCTCGGGGATCCAGGGGAGGGTGCTCGGGTCGAGATCGGCTGCGTCGGCATCGGCGTCGGTGCCGAGCCCGCCGCCGTCGAGCTCTTCTCCTCCCGGGAACGTGCCCATCCACTTCGAGGCGTCTCGGGCGTCGCCGATCCAGAGGCCGGAGGCGTCCGCCCCGATCGGCCGGCCGGTGCCCAGGTCGACGGCGGCCGTGACGCCCTCGGGAGTGAGGTGCACGGCGGTCCGGCGCGGCGACGCGTCACCGCTCGCGTCGCGGTAGACGACCCATGCGCCCTCCGGTGTCGACCGCACCTCCGCCTCCTCGACAGCACCGGCCGGACGGGGCACGTCGGGCCACGTGACGAAGCGGACCTCGTCGTCCGTGACGATCGCCGCGACCGGTCGCACGGCGTCGACGACGATCGTGGCGGCGTCGACGGCCACGGCGGCGAGGGGCGTCAGGAGCTCGCCGGAGGCGGCTGGCGTGCTCTCGCTGTCAGGTCGAGGTGTGGACATGCCGACAGGCTAGCGACGTCGGGATCGGCGAGCCGGGGCGGTGCGGGCACCGGGTGGGCAACTCCTCGGCTATCCGTTTTGCGTCGCACCGAACGGGGGGTGTCTCGATGGTCGAGATTCTCGCTAATCTAATGGTCGGCACGGATGCCGATCTCAGCGCAGGAGCGAACATGACCACCCCGACACTCTCGACCCGACCCAGGCACATGACCCGATCGAACACCGCACCGGACCCGACCCCGGCCGCGGCACCCTCCCTCGACGGAGGCGCCGGTCACGACGCCGGCGTCGGCCCCGACTCCGTCACCGGCTTCATGCAGGCCTTCGGCGTCGCGCAGATGCGCGCGGAGACCCTGATGAAGATCGTCGCGGCCGACCACGGGATCGGCGTCTCGGACCTCCGCGCGCTGTACTTCGTGCACGGCGGCACCGACGTCACGCCGCGCGAGCTCGCCGCTTACCTCGATCTGTCGTCCGGCTCCGTCACGAGCCTCGTCGACCGGATGACCGACGCCGGGTTCCTGGACCGCGCCGCCCACCCGTCGGACCGGCGCAGCAGCGTCCTCGTCATCGCCCCCGACGGCGTCGCCCTGATCGAGGGCGAGATCGGGTACTACCTCGAGGTCTTCGACGGGCTCGCGTCGCGACCCGAGCTGGCCGTCGTGACGACGGCGCTCGCCGAGCTCGCGACCTCGATGACGCGGCACGCGGCTGCGCGGTCTGCGGGCACGAGCTCAGCGTCCGCCTAGCCCGAGCCCCCCGCTCTCGAACCATGTGACGCGTCGAAGGGATCCGGGAAGAGCAGACCCCCGCGACGCGTCATCTCGATCGCGAGGACGGGCCCGGGAGCCGGGGCCGAGAGGCGCCTCCTTCGGTCGCACCTGCCTCGGGGGCGCTTCCGGCCGCAAGACCCGACCGGGGAGGCGCGAGGAGACTCGCAACGACCGGAAAAGCCCGCATTGCGTGCGGTGCGGTCGGCATTTGCGGACCCGGACCCGGACCCGGCCCTGCGGCCGGACCGGGACCCGGACCCGTACCCGGACCCGGGCCTGCGGCCGGAGCAGGGGGGGCAGTCAGCGCGGCTCCGGCGAGGCGCCGAAGGCCTTGCGGCCGTTCCAGACGGCGATCCCGATCACGAACAACGTGAAGAAGACCGAGAACACGACGCTCGGCTGCAGCACGGCCCACACGAGGACGATCATGCCGACGCTGACGACGAGGCTGATCCCGTACATGATGCGCCCGAGGCGCGTGTTCATCTTCATGGGGACTGTCTACACAGGCGGAGCGGATTCAGCCCTGCGGGCGAAGCGGACCGCGAGGCCCGGCGGCGAGACTGGACGTCGAACGAAAGGACCCCATGTTCGCCGCATCCTCGCCCGTCGTCCTCCCCGCGCTCGCGACCGTCGTCCCCGTGACGATCGTCGCCGTCGCGCTCGTGGGGCTGCGCTCGCGGCGAGCCGGGGCCGACGTGGGGACGACCCTCTGGCGGACGTCGTTCGTCGCCTACCTCGGGGCGCTGGTCGCGGTCACGTTCTTCCCGTTCGTGATCGACCTCGACGCACCTCCGGACTCGCCGTGGCGCCCGATGATGAACCTCGACGCGCTCAGCTCGCTGCACCTCCGGTCGTTCTGGCTGAACATCGTGATGACGGTGCCCCTCGGGGCGTACCTGACGGGCCGCGGGCTGGCGGCACGTGGGCGAGCGAGGCCTGGGCCGGCGGGGCGGCGTCGCCTGCGCGGCATCGTGCCGGTCGCCGCGATCGCGCTGGTCGCCAGCGTCTCGGTCGAGCTGCTGCAGCTGGTGCTGCACCTCACGATCGGCGGCAACCGTGCGACCGACATCGACGACGTGATCGCCAACACCGCCGGAGCCGTCGTCGGCGCGGTGCTCTGGCGGGCCGTGCTGCGCGTCGGGTGTCGGGTCCTCTCGGGCCGGCGCCTCGAGCTGGCCGCCACGGGCGCGAACACGAGCGCGAACACGAGCGCGAACATGCGAACGACCTCGAGCCCGCAGGAGGCGGTGCTCGCGACGGCAGGCCCGTCGCGACGGCGTCCGCACCCCTCGGAACCGCGCACACCCGCGCGCGCGAGCGAGGGTGCGCGCGGGTCCTGAGGGTGCGGACGGACGCGCCGACGCGCGTGGTCGCCTGCGCGCACGGCGCACGGCGCACGGCGCACGGCGCACGGCGCACGGCGCACGGCGCACGGCGCACCGCGCTTCGCCCACCACGCTCGCCGTCGCCGTCGGGCGGTCCGGGCGTAGGGTCGGACCGACCGAGGAGGGGCGATGACCTACCCCCGGAGCGACCGCGGCGCGACGGAGCGCGGCGTGACGACGCTGCAGCCGCGTGACGTCGTCTGGGCCTGCCTGCGGCCGGCGCTGAGGCTCCGGCTCGCGCTCTTCCGTCGGGCCGTGCGTTCGGGGACGTTCCCGCCTGCGGCCACCGCGCCTCCTTCGCTGCTCGAGGACGTCACCGCCGACCGGGTCGCCTACGTCGGCAACGCGGCCGCGGCCCGGTTCGGCGTGCTCGAGGAGGAGCTGACGACGCTCAGCCGCGTCGCGGCCGCGGTCGGCGCCGCGCGGGGACGGCCGTTCGTCTGGGTCGAGGGCCCGGCCCAGGTGCTGACCGTGCGGGAGGCGGCCGACGAGCCGACCTCGGCCGTGCCCGACGTCGACGCGGTCGTCGTCGCGCTGGGGTTCAGCGACGTGCTGCTGATGACCTCCGCCGCCGCGTGGCGCCGCGACCTCGACCGGCTGCTCGACGCCGCACGGCACCCGGGGAGCGTGCTCAGCCCGGTGCTCGTCGCGGGGATCCCGCCGATCGACCGGCTGCGGCTCACGTCGCGCGGGGCGCGAGGCCGCGTCCACGGGCAGATCGCGCGGCTCAACGCCGAGTCCGAGCGGCTCGTCCGGGACCGCGGCGACTGCGTCTTCGTGCCGTTCCCCGAGCCCGAGCCGGCCGTCGGCAGCGCCCGCCTGAACGGTCAGCTCTGGTCGTGGCGACGGGTCCACGAGCTGTGGGCGGCGAGCCTCTGGCCCGAGCTCGTGAGGGTGCTCGACGAGTCGAGCTGAGGGGCGCCGTCCCGACGTGGAAACGACGAACCTCCGCGGAAGATCACGGAGGTTCGTCGTTCTGGGGGAGGTACGCGTGCGACGAGCGCAGGTGGTCCCGCCTAGCGGGCCTCCGCCTCCTCGGCGTCACGGGCGCGCTTGCGCTCGTTCAGCGCGCGCTCGTCGCGGCCGACGACCGCCAGCAGCACGATGGCGAGAACCACGCAGGCGAGGATCAGCACGAAGGTGACGTCCCAGCCGAACGCGTGGACGGCCAGGCCGATGCCGGTGGAGGCGAGCGTCGCGCCGAGCACGTAGCCGAACAGCCCCGTGAACCCGGCCGCGGTGCCGGCGACCGAGCGCGGGCTGAGGTCGAGCGCCTGCAGGCCGATCAGCATGACCGGGCCGTAGATGAGGCCGCCGATGGCGACGAGCATGGCGAGCGAGATCCAGAGCGGGCCCTCGACCGGCGACAGCCAGTAGACGGCGACGGCGACGCCGACCGCGGTCATGAACAGGATGCCCGTGGGGGAGCGGCGGCCCTTGAACACCTTGTCGCTGATGTAGCCGCAGAGCAGGGTGCCGGGGATCCCGGCCAGCTCGAACAGCGAGAACCCGGCGATGCCCTCGCCGAGGCTCGCGCCGCGCACCTCGGACAGGTAGACCGGCGCCCAGACGAGCACCCCGTAGCGCAGCGTGTAGACGAACACGTTGGCCAGGGCCAGGTTCACCATGGTGCGGTTCGTGAGCACGTAGCGGCGGATCGTCGACCAGGTCGAGGCGCCCTCGTCGGCGGCGTCGGTCTCGACGGGGGCCGGGTCGTTCCGGTACTCCTCGATGGGCGGCAGGCCCTCGGACTCGGGGGTGTCGCGCAGCAGCACCAACGCGACGACCGCGATGACGAGGCAGACGACCGCGGGGAACCAGAACACGCTCTGCCAGGTGCCGAACGACGCGAGCGCGACACCGGCGAGGCCTCCGGCACCCGCGCCTCCCACGTTGTGCGCGACGTTCCAGATCGCGGTCTTGCCGCCGCGCTCGGAGGTGGAGAACCAGTGCACCAGGGTGCGGCCGCTGGGCGGCCAGCCCATGCCCTGGAAGAACCCGTTGAAGATCATCACCACGGCGAAGAACGCGACGGAGGCGCCCACCGCGGGGACGAAGGCGATGAACAGGTTCGCGAGGGCCGAGAGTGCGAGACCGATCGGCAGGAAGAACCGCGCGCTGCTCTTGTCGCTCACGATCGCACTGAGGAACTTGCTGAAGCCGTAGGCGAGCAGCACGCCGTTGGTGATGACGCCGAGGCCGACGGTGCTGAAGCCGTTCTCGTCCTTCAAGATCGTCGACACGAGCGGCACGTTGTTGCGGATCAGGTAGTAGGCGGCGTAGCCGATGAAGATGCCCAGGAACACCTGCAGTCGGAGGCGCGGGTAGCGGCGCGCGACGGTCGCGTCGTCGAGTCGGGGAGCGGGCGGCGGGGCCGCGAGGAAGGCGGTCAGCCCTCGTCGCGACGACGTCTCGGTCGGGGTGCGCGGGGCGCGGTGGTCGGTGGTCATCTCGGCCTTCCTCGTCCACGGCGGTGTGGGCGAACTCATAGCTGAACACGAGGTTGCAGTTCACGCAAATGACACCTGCCGTTCACCTGGAGGGGTTGACACCAGCCAGGGGGGCGGAGAAGGAGCGCTCGTCGGGAGGGGTGCCCTGGCAGTGCCTGTCAGCCTGCGGGGCGCGTGCGTAGCGTGAGGCGTGACGCCGCAGGTCGGCGTCGCCCCCTCCTCCTCCTGCCGCTGCTGCTGACCGCAGCGCGCCCCTGCCCTCGACCCTGAGAGGACCCGTCCTGACCAACGCACCCGCACCCGCGCCCGCGCCCGCTGCCGACGTCGCCCTCTCGGGCGAGCCCGGCACGTCGACCCCGACCCGTCTGCCGCTGTTCTCGCTCGTCGTGCTCGCGACGATCGGCTTCGTGCTCGTCGCCATGGAGACGATGCCGGCCGGGCTGCTGCCGCAGATCGCGTCCGGGCTCGACACGGGCGAGGGCACCGTCGGGCTGCTCATCAGCGCGTACGCGCTGGGCACCGTCGTCGCGACCGTCCCCGCGATCACGCTCACCCGTGGGCTGCGGCGTCGCCCCGTGCTCGCGGCGGCGCTCGGCGGGCTCGTCCTCGCGAACGTCGTGACCGCCTTCGCCCCGACGGTCGGCGTCGCACTCGCGTCCCGGTTCGTCGCCGGGGCCTTCTCGGGCACGATCTGGGGCATGCTCGCCGTGCACGGCCGCCGCATCAGCCCGCCCGGCAGCGCGGGTCGCGCGCTCGCGATCGTCTCGGCGGGAGCTCCCGTCGGCTTCGCGTTCGGGACGCCCCTCGGCTCCTGGCTCGGCACGACCCTCGACTGGCGCTGGTCGTTCGGCGGCCTCAGCCTGATCGGGCTCGTCGCCCTCGTGCTCGTGCTCGCCGTGGTGCCCGACGCGACCCCGGCGCCCGCCCCGGCCTCGGGCCGCCTCCCGCTCGGCCGCGTCCTCCGCCTCCCCGGGGTCGTCGTGATCCTGGCCGTCATCGCCGCGTGGATGATCGCGCACAACACGATCTACACGTACGTCGCGCCGTACCTGCGGGCCGGCGGCTCGGGCCTCGGCGTCGACCTGACGCTGCTCGTCTACGGGGTCTCGTCGATCGGCGGCATCGTCGTCACCGGCGCGCTGCTCGACCGGCACCCCCGGCCCCTGCTGCACGGCAGCGTCGCCCTGTTCGTCGTCGCGGGGGCCGTGCTGCTGGTAGGCCAGGCGTCCCCGGCCGCGGTGCTCGCCGCCTCCGTGCTCTGGGGACTGACCTTCGGGGGAGCCTCGGCCCAGCTGCAGGCGGCCCTGACCACCGCAGGAGGCGCGGAGGCGGACGTCGCGAACTCGTTCCTGCCGGTCGCCTTCAACGTCGCCATCTTCGCCGCGGGTGTCCTCGGAGCGCTGCTGCTCGGCGGGGTCGGCCCTCTCGTGCTGCCCGTCGTCATGATGGGAGCAGGGGCCGTCGCCCTCGGCCTCACGGTGTGGGGCAGGCGCAGCGCCTTCCCCGCTCGGTGGTGACGCGGCGCCTCGTCGACGCGGGCGGGCTCCGCAGCCGGAACCGCGCCTCCTTCTTACTTCTCTCTTCCCTCTTCCCTCTTCCCTCTTCCCTCTTCCCTCTTCTTCTCCACTTCCCGACATCATCACCGAACACGAACACAGGAGCACACATGCGCACCGTCAAGGCCTACGCGGCACCGTCCGCCACCGAGCCCCTCGTCCCGACGACCATCGAGCGCCGCGACGTCGGCCCGAAGGACGTCATGATCGACATCGCCTACGCCGGCATCTGCCACAGCGACATCCACACCGTCCGTGGCGAGTGGGGCGAGATCCAGTACCCGCAGGTCGTCGGCCACGAGATCGTCGGCACCGTCTCGGAGGTCGGCTCCGAGGTCACGAAGCACAAGGTCGGCGACCGCGTCGGCGTCGGCTGCATGGTCAACTCGTGCGGCGAGTGCGAGTACTGCCAGCGCGGCGACGAGCAGTACTGCGCGAAGGGCAACACCGGCACCTACACGAGCGTCGACCCCGCCGACGGCACCGTCACGCAGGGCGGCTACTCGCAGGCCGTCGTCGTCACCGAGGACTTCGTGCTGCGCGTGCCCGAGTCGCTCGACTACGACAAGGTCGCGCCGCTGCTCTGCGCCGGCATCACGCTCTACTCGCCGCTGCACCACTGGGGCGTCACCAAGGGAACCAAGGTCGCCATCGTCGGCATGGGCGGCCTCGGCCACATGGGCGTGAAGATCGCCGCCGCGCTCGGCGCCGACGTGACCGTGCTGTCGCAGACCACCTCGAAGGAGGAGGACTCGCTGCGCTTCGGCGCCAAGGCGCACTACGCGACCAGCGACGAGCAGACCTTCACCGACCTGGCGAACTCGTTCGACCTGATCGTCAACACGGTGTCGGCCAAGATCGACATGGGCGCCTACCTCGGCCTGCTCGCCGTCGACGGCACCCTCGTCAACGTCGGTGCCCCCTCGGAGCCCCTCGAGGTGCCCGCGTTCGCGCTCATCCCGGCTCGCCGCAGCTGGGCCGGATCGGCCATCGGCGGCATCCGCGAGACCCAGGAGATGCTCGACTTCTGCGCCGAGCACGGCATCCTGCCCGAGACGGAGCTGATCAGCGCCGACCAGATCAACGAGGCCTACGACCGCGTGCTCAAGTCGGACGTGCGCTACCGCTTCGTGATCGACGCGGCGACGTTCGCGTAGGTCTCACCCGCTGGTCGCATGAACGCCCTCGCCGTGCGCGGGGGCGTTCGTGCGTGTGCGGCGTCGGCTGGTCGGCGCGCTCCCGCTCGGACCCCTCCGACCCGCGCACACCCGTCGGACCCGCGCACACCCTCGGGCGCGCCGAGGGGTGTGCGCGGCTTCGGCGGGTGCGGGCGGCAGGGCGGCTGCGGTGGGCGGCTGGACCCCGTCTCGTCGATGCGAGCCGCACCTCCTGCGGGCGCCGGGCTGGCCGTCAGCGTCGCCGCATCACTTCGCACCGGGTTTCGTACACTGCACCGGGTCTAGACGCGGTGCAGTGCACGGAACTCGATGCAGTGCGTCAGGGGCGCAGTGCCAGCAGCGCGAGGTGCGCGTCGAGAGCCGTGACCGCCCAGGAGGCGTCGGTCCCGACGGCCTGGGCGAGCAGGTGCAGGGCCAGGCCGTCCACGACGGCGTGGGTGAGCTCGACGTCGACGTGGGCCGGCTCGGGGGTGCTGGCCGCGCCGCCCGCCGGGCGCGGGCTGGCCGCGCCGCCGGCGTCGAGGTGCACCAGCGCCAGCGCGCAGACGTCGCGCACCGCCGCGTGCGTCTGCTCGTGCGCCGTCCGCAGCGAGGGGTCGGTCAGGGCGAGGGCGGTGAAGGCGACGGTCACCTCCATCTCGGCGCGCCGCTCGTCGTCGAGGGGGAGCAGTTCGAGCAGGACGGCCCGGGCCGCGTCGCGTCCGCCGGTCGCGTCCGCCGCCCGGTCGACGCGCTCGCGCAGCCGCGACACCAGCAGCTCGACCGCGGCGTCGCGCACGCTCGCCTGCGTCGGGAACGTGTAGCGGAGGGACGAGGGAGGCAGCCCGGCCTCGGCGGCGACCTTGCGGACGGACACCTCCGTCGGTCCGTCCCGGACCAGCACCCGCCAGGCGGCTTCGCCGACGATGCGGCGGCGGTCGTCGAGATCAACGGTGCGGGGCATCCGTCGATTCTGGCACGACTGTGCGAAAACGTGCTAGAACTGATTCCGCACGACTGTGCGACAACGAGTCGCGCAGGGTGTCGACACGAGGTCGGCTCGGTGCGCCGGAGGAGAGGGGCCCGTCATGGCCTGGGTGCTGTTGATCGTCGCGGGGGTGCTCGAGGCCGTGTGGGCCTCGGCGCTCGGCGCCTCGGGGAACTTCACGAAGAAGGGGCCGACCGCGCTGTTCGTCGTCGCGCTCGTCCTGAGCATGGTCGGCCTCGCGCTGGCGATGAACGACCTGCCCGTCGGCACGGCCTACGCCGTCTGGGTCGGGATCGGTGCCGTGCTGACGGTGATCATCGCGGTCGTCCGCGGCCAAGAGGTGCTGACCGTCGCCCGCGCACTGCTGCTGGCCGTGCTGATCGGCTGCGTCGTCGGCCTCAAGGTGGTCAGCTGATGCCGTGGGTCGTGCTCGTCGTCAGCGCCGTGCTCGAGGCGGTCTGGGCGACCGCGCTGGGTCGGAGCGAGGGGCTCTCGGTGCTCGCCCCCTCCGTCGTCTTCGTGCTCGGCCTCGCCGCCTCGATGCTGACGCTCGGCTGGGTGACGCGGCACATCCCGATCAGCACCGCGTACGCGATCTGGGCCGGGCTCGGCGCGGCGTTCACCGTCACCTGGAGCATGCTCACCGGCGGTGAGGCCGTCACGGTCGTGCGGGTGCTGCTGCTCGCGGGGATCGTCGGCAGCGTCGTCGGGCTGAAGCTGCTGAAGTCGGGGCCGGCCGCGAGACCGGCCGTGGACGAGGAGGCGGCCGGCGCCCGTTGAGGACCGCCCTGGGCGCCTGCTCCCTCGCGCTCCGCGGCCGCGCGCCCGCGGCCGTCCCCCGCTCGGTGCCCGACGGGGGACGATCTCGTCACGATCGGATCACGGCCGGTCCTCCCGGCGCACCCGGAGGCGCGGAGGGGCCCCGCGCCGCTCTAGCGTCGGTCCGCCGGGCGTCTCCGGCTCGACCCGACTCGATTCCTGGGGGATCCGTGACCACTTCCCGCCGCATCCGCGCGTGCGCCCTGCCCGCGGCGGCGCTCGCCGCCGCCCTCGTCCTCACGCCCGCCGCGGCCTTCGCCGCCGACGGCGACGTGCCCGCGTCGTCGTCCGTCGTGGCGGAGGGCCCCGACGCGACGACGACCGTCTCGCCCGCTGCCGAGGCCGGCGTCGCCGAGAGCCTCCCCGTGTCGCCCAGCGCTGCCGAGGCAGGCGCCGCCGAGAGCGTCCCCGTTGCGCCCGGCGCCGAGACCACCCTCGCCGCGGACGGCGAGGCCGCCCCGTCCGAGCCCGAGGTCGTGGCGCCGGTCGCCCCGACCCCGTCGGCGGCCCCCGAGGTCGCACCCGAGGACGGCGGCGACGAGGTCGTCGTCGACGCCCCCGAGGTCTTCTCGCAGGACGGCAGTGACCTGCACCCGGGCTTCGCGAGCTTCTTCGGCACCGTCGGCTTCACCCCCGGCGACGAGGCCACGGTCGGCCTCGTCGGATCGCAGGGCGAGGACCTCTCGAGCTGGATCCGCCCCGCGCCCGGCCTCACCTTCAGCATCGACGGCGACACGACCATCATCGTGGTCGTGCCGAACGACGCCGCCGTCCCGGACATCGTGACCCTCAACGTGTTCGACGAGTCCGGCAACGAGGCCTCGCTCGAGATCCGCGTCAGCGCCTTCGTCGTCGCCCCGCACCTCGAGGCACCGGTCTCCGCGACCGCGGGAGTCGTCAGCGTCCAGGGCGAGAACGGCGAGCCGGGCCAGGTGGCCCTCGTCAGCGTCGTCGACGCCTCGCTGGTCGAGTCCCTTGAGCCCGACCAGGGCAGCGACGAGGGCGTCGCCGACGAGGCGGACGGCGTCGAACTCGTCCGCGTCGCGGAGGACGAGGCCCCGGCCGACGACCCTGGGTTCGTCACGGACGAGGAGCCGATCGCGTTCGACCCGGAGGAGGGCGTGGCCTTCACGCTCGTGCCGATCGACGAGACCGGGCACTTCACGGCCTCGTTCGTGCTGCCCGCCGGAGACTACGTGAGCGACGCGGCCGTGCTCCGTCGTGACGGGAGCGCCGCCTCCGACTTCTCCGTGCCCGTGCAGTTCTCGGTCGCCGCCGCGGCGCCCGTCCTGCCCGTCCCGACGGCGCCGGCCGCCGTCGTCCCCACCGCCGTCGCGCCGGTCGCCGTGGTCCCGGTGCGCACGACGCGCCCGGCGGGCCTCGCCTACACCGGCTCGGACGCGTCGGCGTGGCTCGTGCTGGCCGCCGGTCTCGTCGCCGCCGGCAGCGTGGCCGTGGCTGCGTCGCGCCTCCGGGGCCGCCGCTCCTAGGGCTGGTCGCCCCGACGCCAGGACGGCCCCGCAACCTCGTCAGGGTGCGGGGCCGTCGGCGTCCCGGAACGCGGGAGGCGACGTGTCAGTGGCTGAGGCCGAGGAGGAAGAGCATCCCGACGACGAGGCTGGCGCAGGTCGCGACGGCCGACGACGCGACTACGAAGAGCGTCACCTGGCGCTCGTGGTCGCGGACCTCGGAGAAGGGGCTCGTGGGGCGGATGATGCTCATGGTGGGCTCCTCTCGGCAGCTCTGCGCTGCATGGGGTCGACGTCGGATTTCGATGCATGTGCATCTTGTCACGGTCGGCTAGAGCATCTAGCGACGCGGTCGGCTGCCTTCGCGAAGTGGACAGTGGCGGCGTCGAGTTGCCCCGAACTGCTGCTTCCCGGGGCTCAGGGCAGCGGTTCGGGGCAACTCGTCGAGTGCGAGTGCGAGTGCGAGTGCGAGCGCGAGTGCGAGCGCGAGGGGAGGCGCGGGCGGCTAGCGCAGGCCCCCCTGGAGCGTGCGGATCGCGTCGCCGAGCGTGCCCGACGCGAGCAGGCCGGTGCCGAGCGGGCCCGAGCTGTCCTCTCCGAGCAGGGGGAGGCGCGCGAGAGCCCTGCGGACCGGCGGGCTCAGGTGCCGCAGCTGCCAGGTGATCTCGGCCGCGCCTCCTGCGGTCCCGTCGTCGTCGGGGGCGGCCAGGGTGACGGCCTTCACGGCGTAGGCCGCGGCGCCCAGGGCGTGCGCGCCCATGTGCGCGACGCCCGACGCTTGCCCTGCCGACCACGCGGCGGCCCTGGCCGCGGGCGAGGTCACGGCCTGTGCGGCACGACCGGCGACGAAGCGGCGACGGATCTCGCCGACGGCGTCGAGCTCTCCGCGGGCGAAGGCGCGGGTGCGCGTGATGCCGTCGCGAGGGCGGTCGTCGGCGGGCGCCTCCTGCTCGAAGAGGGGCAGGACGCGCTCCGCGCAGTCGGCCGCCCACGCGGCGACGAGCCGGCGATCGGTCTCCGAGAGCGCCTGCGGGGAGGTCATCCCTGCACCCTGGCACGGCGCCCGCGCCGCGTCGACGACGAGTTGCCCCGACGTGCGGCCTCGCTCGCTCGGAGGCAGCTGTTCGGGGCAACTCGTCGAGACGTCGTCCGGGAGGCGGAGGGCCGCCGAGAGACGGAGGGGCTCGAGGAGGCGGCGGTCCCTCAGGAGGCGGTGGTCGGCGATTCGTCCGCGGGCGGCGGCGGCGACGCGTCGGAGGCGGTTGGCAGCACCGCGGCGAGCCGCGTCAGGAACGCGCGCACCGCCTCCAGCGCCTCGTCGTCGTAGTCGTCCAGGGCCGCCTCGAGGGCGGCACCGCCCCGGCGAAGGAACGGCTCGATGCGCTCGTGCGCCTGCTCGGTCGCCCGCAGCGTCACGACACGGCGGTCGGTGCTCTCGCGGCTGCGGGCGACCAGGCCCTGGGCCTCGAGCCGGTTGAGCAGGGCGGTCGTCGCGCCCGAGGTCAGGCCGATCCTGCTCGAGAGCTTCGCCGGCGTGAGCGGCGCGTCCTCGCGCTCGGCCCAGATCACCTCGCCGAGGGCCGTGCCGTCGACGGTCGGCAGCTCCATCCAGCGGGCGAGCTGGTGGGCCGACTCCTGGTAGGTCACGGCGTAGTGCCGCAGGGCCTCGAGCACCTGCGTCCTCGGCGTCGGCGGGGGCGGCGTCGGCGTCGTCATGGGTCGATCCTCCCATCGAGACGTCGTCGCGATCGTCCCCGCATCGGGCCCTGGGTCGCCGGCCTCAGGCACGCAGCTGCGGGTACTCGGCCAGCACCGGCACGTGCTTCTCGCTCGTGAGCAGGTTCGCCTGGAAGAACTTCCGGACCGGCCGCGACGCGGTGACGCGGTGCATCGTCTGGATCGCCTTCACCCCGGCGCCCGACGACGGGTGCATCAGCTTCGCCCCGCCGCGCGGCAGCCCTTGCGCGCTGTCGGCGTAGCGACGCATCTGCCGTTCGTACCGGGCGAAGGCATGCGCCGGGCGATCCGGGTTCGCGGCGAGCTCGCCGACGAGGATGTGCGCACCGACCAGCGACAGCGTCGTGCCCATGCCCGTCGGGCCCGAGCCCCAGGCGGCGTCGCCGACGAGCGCGATGCGGCCCCGGCTCCAGGTCGACATGACGACCTGCTCCATCCGCTGCGTGTAGAACTCGTCCGGACGGGCGTCGAAGCCGTCGAGGATGCGCTCGGTCTGCCAGCCCGCACCTCGGAAGCGCTCCCTCAGCAGCTGCAGCTGCGCCTCCACCGGGAGCCCCTCGAAGCCCATCGGCTCGGACTCGAACGACATGCACGCCCTGATCGTGCCGAGGTTGTCGGGCCGCACCGACGCGACGCGGCCGCGGGCCGCGGTGAACCAGTCCCAGGAGTCGACGTCGCCGGGCCGGCGGTCGATCGTGCCGTACGTGATGCTGACGCCGAAGTCGCGCAGCTCGGTCTCGTCCGCGAAGAGGAGGCGGCGGGTGCGCGAGCTGCGCCCCTCGGCCACCAGGAACAGGTCGAAACGCTCCTCGGCGCCGCTGTCGAAGGTGGCGTCGACGCCCGTCGCGTCCTGCTCGGCCCCCACGACGAAGTCGCCGAAGCGGCGCTCGACGTCGGCGGGGACGACGTCCGCGAGGATGCCGGCGAGCCGGCCGCGCAGGATCTCGACCTCCGCCGTGGGGCCGTCCTGCCCCTCCTCCCTCGGGAACACGGCGTAGGGGCGGCCGGACTCGTCGACGAAGCGCGTGCCGTCCTCGCCGGTCAGGTTCGCGAGCACCGCCTCCTCGACGCCCATCCGGGTCAGGATCTCGCGACCGAGCCCGCGGACGTCGATGTTCTGGCCGGTCTCGCGGGGCTCGGCGGAGCGCTCGAGCAGCACGACGTCGAAGCCGGACTTCGCGAGGCCCCAGGCGAGTGCCGGGCCGGCGATGCTCGCTCCGGTGACGAGGACGCGGGGGCGCGCGGCCGGGGAGGAGGGGGGTGTGGTCATCGTGGAGCCTTCCGTGGAGCGGCCGATCTCGGCTGCATGACGTCAGACTAGCTTCACCATGATGTGACTCCACAGTGAAAGCACATGTTGCCGAGGCTGCCCTAGCCCCGGCACACGCGGCAGGTGGCGACGGCGAGTCGCCCCGAACTGCTGCCCCCGTGAGTCGGGAGCAGCAGTTCGGGGCAACCCGTGCCGCTGCCGCCTCCTGGGCCGGCTACTCGGCGGGGATCTCGCCGGTCGCGACGAGCGTGGCGCGCGCGAGGATGTGCGACGCGATCGTGAAGTTCAGGAACGCGGGCGTCCCGTCGGCGGGCACCTCGATGTCCTCGACGTCGAGCGCGTGCACCGTCACGAAGTAGCGGTGCTGGCCGTGGCCCGCAGGAGGTGCGGCACCGATGAACGAGGGAGCCCGCGAGTCGTTCGGCAACTGGTACGCCCCCTCGGGGAGCTGCGCGCCGGTCGCGTCGCCGGCGCCCTCGGGCAGTTCGGTCACGGACGCCGGGATGTTCGCGACGGCCCAGTGCCAGAAGCCCGACTGCGTGGGGGCGTCGGGGTCGTAGACGGTGACGGCGTAGCTCTTGGTGCCCTCAGGGGCACCCGACCACGAGAGCTGCGGCGACACGTCCTGGCCGCCGGGGACGCCGAAGGCCCCGGAGTACTGCTGCTGCGCGAAGGGGGCGCCGTCCTCGACGGTGGCGCTCGTGACGGTGAAGCTCGGCACCTCGGGGAGGCGGGCGAAGGGGTCGTTTCCGGTGGTGTCGCTCATGACGGTCCTTTCCTGGGGCGGCCGGGTGGCGCCTCCTGGGGGATCATGCTCCGGCACCCTCGGAAACCGCGCAGACCCCCGTGCGCGCACGAGGGTCTGAGCGGGGCCCGCGGGTGCGGGCAGGTGTGGTGCCGCAGGAGGCGCGCTAGCGGTCGAAGAGACCGCCGAGGTCGCCCAGCCCGGGGATCTGGAAGCCCTCGCCGAGGCCGCCGACCTGCTCGCCGAGGCCGGTGAGGTACTCCTCGCCGCCCTGTGCGATGCCGTCGACGCCCTCGGTCAGGCCGCCGAGGCCCTCGGAGAGCCCGGCGATGCCCTCGAGCCCGAAGTTCTCGGCGAGGCCGCCGAAGTCGACGCCGTTCGCGAGCGCTCCCGAGAGGAGCGGGCCCGCGACGCTGCTGACGGCGGCACCGCCAGCGACCGCAAGTGCGAGGCCGCCGAGTGCGGCGACTCCCGCGCCCGCCGCTGCTCCCGCGGCGAACCTTCCTGCGCCCGACCCCTGACGTGCGCCGGTGGCGGCACCGCCCGAGCCCTGGCCGGGGCGTCCGTGGCCGCCGAAGACGCGCTGCATCAGCCCGGGGTGCACGGTCTCGCCGCGGGTGGCGGCCCGTGCGAGGTCGTCGGTGCTGCCGCTGCGGGGCTGCTCGTGGGCGGGCAGCTCCTCCGTGAGGCGGGCCTGGACGAGCTCGCGCTGCTGCGGGGTCAGGCGGGCGAACGCGTCGCGGTGCACCTGCTCGAGCTGCTCGGGCTCGGCCGTGCGGAGGAGGTAGTCGTACTTGCCGAGGGCGACGCGGTCGGCCTCGGTCGCGCGGGGAGCGCCGGACGCGCCGTGCTGCTGGGCCGGGCGCTGCTGCTCGCCCTGCCGACGCCCGTCGTAGCCGCCCTGCTGGCTCTGCCGCTGCTGGCCGTAGCCCTGCCGGCCCTGCTGGTCGTAGGCCTGCCCCTGCTGGCCGTAGCCAGCCTGCCCCTGCTGCGGGCCGCCTCCTCGTTGATCGCCCTGCTGCTGCTGGTTGCCGTCGCCGGTCAGCTTGTCGGCCGCCGTGCGGACGAGGTCACGCCAGTCGGTGCCGGAACCCGAGCTGGACCCGGAGCCGGCGCCCGGTCGCGGCGGCTGGCCGTTGCGGGAGGACGAGGAGGAGTTCGAGTCGCCGAGCGCTTTCGCGGCGGCGCCCAGGAGACGCTTGAAGTCGGGCATGAGCACATCGTGCTGGCCCCCGATGTGCAGACCCCCGGGAGGACCTGCGGAAGTCATCCGAACTGCCTCGTCTGCTCGCCCGCCTCCTCGGCTCGTCTGACCGATCGACCACGGGCCTGTTCGTCGCGAGCGGGCCGTCGCCACAGCCCGCGGACGACGAACTCGCCCGCGTCCAGGGGGCATGCCGCGCCAGCCAGAGCGACGCCCGCCCCGGGCGACGACCACGGAAGTCCGTGGTGCCGCCCGGGGCGGGCGAGGTGCAGCTGAGGTGCAGCTGAGGTGCGGTGGTGCGGTGCGGTGCTACTCGGCCGAGTCGACGGTCAGCGCACGGCGGCGACGGGCGGCGACGAGCAGCCCTCCGCCGAGGAGGAGCAGCAGCGCGGCGCCGACGACGCCCTGCGACGCCTCGGACCCGGTGTAGGCGAGACCTGCCGGACGGGCGACGGGAGCCGCCGGCGTCACGACGGGAGGTACCACAGCGGCCGGGGCCGCGACGAGCGAGAAGGCGACGACGTTCGAAGGCTCGGACACACCTCCGGTCTCGTTCACGGAGCCGTCTGCGTTCAGCTCGGCAGCGATCGCCTGGGTCACGTACTCACCGGGGAGCAGCTCGACGGAGACGGTCCAGTTGCCCGCGTCGTCGACCAGGATCGGGTCGGCGAGGTCGGTGATGTAGAAGCGGCCCGCGGCGGGGGTCTCGGTGACGGTCCCGTCGAGGAACGACGAGTCGGCGACGGTCAGGACGATGCCCGTGCCGACGGGGCCGGTGCCCGAGATCGTGACGGTGCCGCCCGTGACGACCTGCCCCTCCGTGGGGCTGGTGATCACCGGGGTGGGCGTGAGCAGGACGACCTCGTCGGCGACGGTGACGTCGACGGCCTGGACGATGCCCGAGCGGACGCCGGTCAGCGTGATCGTGTAGTCGTCGGCGAGCACGTCGTCGGCGAAGACGACCGTGTCGGCGTAGGCGCCAACGGTGTCGTCCGCGTAGTAGTTCAGCGCACGGTCGGCGAGCTCGACGACGGCGCCCTCGGAGTCGGTCACGACGGTGGTGATCTCCTCGCCAGGGCTGAAGCCGGTGGCAGCGATCGCGACACCGGTGGTGGTCGCCTCGTCGACGGTCACCTCGTCGGGCGTCGCCGTGATCGTCGGGGCGATCGCGGGCACGGGCGCCTGTGCGAACGTGAAGTTCACCGAGAGGCGTCCGACCTGAGCGTCGGGGTTCGACTGGGTGACGTTCGCACCCGTGCCGAGCGAGCCCGGTGCGAGGTCGAGGAACGTCGTCGGGATCGAGTAGTTGCCGGCGAGGTCGGCGATGCCGGTGCCGGCGGTGGAGTTGCCGAGGTTCTTGTTGCTGTACGTCACCGTGACCGTGCTGCCGGGCTGCGCCGTTCCGGTGAAGACGGGCGTGGTCGTGTCGACGACCGTGCCCGTGCCGGGGTAGGTCACGGTGAAGGGGGATGCCGGGTTCGGCGCGACGGCAAGCTCGAAGGTGTAGGCCAGCGGGGTCACCTCGGGGTCGGCGAGGCCCGACTGCGCATCCGCGCCCGCGACGGTCGCCAGGACCGTCGTCTCACCCGGGGGCAGCTGTCCGAAGTTGGCGTTCACGAAGAACGAGCCGTCGTCGTTGTGCGTCGTGCCGCTGAACAGGGCCTGAGCGGGGGTGCCGGTGCCGATGTCGTAGGTGAGCACGAGGTCGTCGGTGGTCGGCAGGCCGGTGCCCGTGATCGGCACGACCTGGGGCAGGCCGGCCGAGTTGTCGTAGGTGGAGCCGGGCGCCGGCGACGTGATCGTCACGGGGGCGGCCGCGGAGGCGGGCCCTGCGGCGAGCAGGACACCTCCGAGGGCGAGTGCGAGGGCCGTCGGCGCAGCGACGAGGCCCCTTCTGGCTGATGAGCGCAAGGGCGTTCTTTCTCTCGAGGTGGATACGTGCGTCGTTGCATGTCCGTCGAGGCCCAGCGCCAGGAACGAAGAGGGGGCTAGCCCCATGCCGGAACCTAACAGAACCTCAGGGATTCGGTAAGAGGCGGCTGTGAACGGGCCTCGTCGAGGAGGGGGCTCGGTCAGAAGGCGTTGCCGAGGGCGTCGAGGAACACGGCCACGGGGTGGGCGACCCAGCGCTGCAGCCAGCGGTGCAGGCGGGGGAACCGGCGCGGGGCGCCTCCTCGGGCACGGGCGTCCTCCGCCTCTCGTCGCTCACGTCGGCTGAGCGGACGGCCGAGGTGCCTCGGCCCCTCGTGCATCGGCCCGTCGTGCGCGGGCACGTCGGGTGTGACCCTGGCGTGCGCGGGATCGCTCCCTGCGTCATGAGGCCGTCGATCCACGGAGGCGACGCTATCGTGACGAGGTCCGCCTCCCGACCCCTTTCCCCGGAGTCCCGCATGCCCACCCGCACGACCCGCGAGATCGTCGACGCCGCCCGCGCGCGCTTCGACGACGGCGAGCACCGGGCCGCGTGGGACTCGCTGCTGGTCCACGCCCGTCGCCACCCGGACGAGCGGGCCTACCGCGACGCCCTCTCGGAGTTCTACCGCCGGGCCGGCAACCCCGACCAGGCGGCCCGGTGGGGCGCCCACGACCTCGCCTCGCTCGACGCCCGTGAGCGTCACGCGCTGCGCCGGTCGCTGCTGCAGTTCGAGACGGAGGAGGAGGTGCGCGACTACCTCGCCCTGTCGGGCGGGCTGCCCCCGGAGACGACCGAGCACCTCGGGTCGCCCCGGCAGCAGCGGCTGATCCGGTGGGAGCCGACCTCGGAGCTGCTCTTCGGGATCGCCGGGATCGGCGCAGTGTTCGGAGGTCTCTTCGTCCTGATCATGCTCGTGTGCGTCGTCGTCACGGCGTTCACGGGCGACCCGGAGACGCAGTCCGTCGCGCAGGTGTTCGTCTCGGTCGCGCTCAGCGTCGTGGCCGGGGCGGGCGCGCTCGCCTCTGCGGGGTACCTGCTCAGCGAGCGGTGGTGGCGGGGCGGGCTGCTCGGGGTGGTGGCCGTCGCCGCGGCCGTCGTGCTCGCGCAGACCGACATCACGTCTCCGCTGCCCTTCGGCTGAGGCGCAGCCGCACGAGTTGCCCCGAACGGTCGCCTCCGGCCCGGCCACGTGACGATCCGGGGCGACTCGCGGCTCGCAACTCGAGGGAGGCGCGCTAGAGCACGTCGGCGACGAGCTCGAACACGCGGTCGGGCGCCTCGAGGTGCATGTCGTGGTGCACGCCGGGCAGGCGGCGCAGCTCCCAGCCGACTCCCTCGAGCGAGCGGGCGACGGGCTCGGGCAGCACGGCCGGGCTGTCGTCCGAGAGCACGACGACCGAGGGCACCGCAGGAGGCGCCACCTCGATCGGCGCGTGAGCCACGTCCCGGAACACCCCGATCGCCATGGACGTGTCGAACCGCTCGCGGGCGCCGTCGAGCAGCGCGACCGTCGCCGCGTCGTAGCTCGCGCGCACCGTCTTGGTCGTGCGTGCCTGCGCGAGCCCGGCCACGGCCAGCGTCAGCGGCGGCACGGCCCAGAACAACCGCCCGGCGAGGCCGCTGGTCGGCAGCGCCAGGTGGAAGCCCGGGTCGAGGTAGGCCGCCCGGAGGGGCTGCAGCCGCGCGACCGCCCGGACGAGCACGGCGCCGCCGAGCGAGTGCCCGACCACGCTGTGCAGGCCCGTCGGCAGGGCCTCGACCAGGTCCGTCGCGAACTCGTCGAGGCCGTACGACGCCGCCCGGCCGCTGTGCCCGTGGCCCCGCAGGTCGACCGTCGTCACCGTGTACCGGCCCGTCTCGAGCATCCGGTCGACGAGCGGCCGCCACGTCTCGCCGTCGGCGCCGAGCCCGTGCACCAGCCCCACGTGCCGTTCGCCGTCGCCGGTGGTGGTCGTGTGCAGCTGCATGGGGTCCCTCGGGATTCGTGTCGAGCAGGGCGGGGCAGGTGGTGCAGGTCGAACAAGGGCGGGCGGAGCGGACGGGGCAGGTCGACCGGGGGCTCGCGGGTGCGTCGCCGCCTCAGCGCACCGACTTGATCGGGATCACCGCGAGGGCGCCGAGCACCACGAACACGATGCCCGAGATGAACAGCACGGGGTAGCCCCCGGTGATCGAGACGAGGCCGGCCGCGATCGAGGGGCTGAGGGCCTGGGGCAGCGTGGTGGCGAGGCCGAGGATGGCCAGGTCGCGTCCCGCGGAGCTGGCGCCCGACGTCAGGGAGGCGGGCAGCACCTCCGTCATGAGGGCCAGGTCGATCGAGATGTAGGCGCCGAAGCCGAGGCCGAGCAGGAAGCTGTAGATCAGGATGCCGGTCGTCGTCGGCATCACGAGGGGCACGACCAGGCCGATCGCCATGACGACCGAGGCCCAGACGATGAACGGCTTGCGGCGGCCGATCCGGTCGGACAGCACGCCGCTGGCCAGCGCCGAGATGAGCACGCCGAGCAGCAGCACGACACCGATCTGGGCGGCGAAGGCGTTCGAGGCGGCGTCGCTCAGCCCGATGTAGTCGCGCAGGATGTACAGGCCGAAGGTCTGCGCGCCGTAGAAGCCGATCACCATGAGGAACCGCGCCGCGAAGGCCCACGCGAAGTCGGGGTGCTTCCGCGGCGAGACCCAGAAGCCGCGGGCGAACTCGCGGAACGTGGGTCGGGGCGCGGCGGGGCCGGCCGCCTCGTCGAGGCTCGAGCGGTCGGGGTTCACCACGACGAACACGGCGACGACCACGAGCACGAGGGCGGCGAGCACGAGGTAGGGCAGGGCTCCCGCACCGGAGGCCGAGCCGGCGACGACGGCCCCCACCGCGTTGCCGACCGTGATGCCGAGGCCGATGAGGCCCGAGACCCCGCCGCGCTTGGCGGCCGGGAAGCGGTCGGGCACGAGTGCCGTGGCCGCGGCCTGCAGCGCGTTGAGCCCGAGCTGCACGACGAGCCAGATCAGGGCGACGGTGACGATCGAGCTCGCCAGCGGCAGGCCGGCGAAGAAGC
This sequence comes from Frigoribacterium sp. PhB107, assembly GCF_003751515.1. NCBI lineage: Bacteria > Bacillati > Actinomycetota > Actinomycetes > Micrococcales > Microbacteriaceae > Frigoribacterium > Frigoribacterium sp. PhB107. The sequence continues at coordinate 118,240 of NZ_RJKU01000005.1, forward strand.
CGGCGGCGAGCAGCGCGCCGCCGACCATCCAGGGCGAGCGCCGGCCGAAGCGCGAGCGGGTCGCGTCCGACAGGGCGCCGGCGATCGGCTGCGCGAACACGTTCGCGAGGAACGCCACCGTCGTCACGATCGCCAGGTTGCCGATCTTCGAGGCCTCGTCGATGTCGGCCACGAGGTTCGGGATGAGGATGCCGAGCCCGCCCGAGTTGATCGCGAGGATCGACACGTAGACGAGCGCGAGCCCGATCGAGAGCCGACGGAGGCGCGGTGGGCCGACGCTCACGTCACTCGCCTCCGCGACGGCGGCGATGCCGGCGGGCCCCGCGGAGCCGGGGGTGGGCGCGACGAGGGAGGCGGCGGTGCTGCCGATCGTGCCGGGCACGTCACCGGGTGTGCCGGAGGCGGTGCCGGGCGTGCTGCCGGCGGAGGCGGTGGTGCGGTCGACGTCGGTCATGGGGGGCTCCTGAGCTGAGGGGCGGCGCTGCCGCTCGGGGACGCTCAACCCTGCGCCTCGGCCATCTGCTCCCACAACGGCTGTTCCGTCTACTCTCGACCCATCGGATGGAGGGAACCACCATGGCTGAGCGTGACCCGCACGCGACACCTGATCCGCAGGCGACACGTGACCCGCAGGGGCCGGGGTGGCTGCAGCTGCTCGCCGACCAGGCCGGCGTGCCCGAGCTCGAGGCTCACCGCCGCCTCCTCGTCGCCGACGGTGCCGACGCGGCCCGTACCGACCAGGAGGCGCGCTCGGCTGTCGAGGTCGCGTCGCTGCTGCAGGAACGGCGACAGCGCGCGGTCGAGCTGGCCGCCCTCAACGACATCGCCGGTCGCCTGGCCGCCGTGGCCGACCCGGCCGACCTGCTCGTGGAGGTCGTCGACCAGGCCCGCCGCCTCCTGGGCGTCGACCTCACCTACGTCGCGCTGCTCGTGGGCGACGACCTCCGCATCGAGGTCGCGAGCGGCGACCGCTCGTCCGCCCTGGTCGGCACGCGCCTGCCCCGCACCGCCGGGCTCGTCGGCAGCGTCGCCGCGAGCGGGACCCCGCGCTGGACGTCGGACTACGCGGCCGACCCCGAGCTCGTGCACGAGGAGAGCGCCGACCGGGCCGCCCGGGCGGAGTCGATCCGCGGGCTGCTCGGCGTCCCGCTGGCCGTGCGGGGCCGTGTGCTCGGGGTGCTGCTCGCCGCCAAGCGGGAGGAACGCCGCTTCGGCCCCCACGAGATCAGCCTGCTGACCGGGCTCGCCGCCCACGCCGCGGTCGCCATCGACAACGCGCGGACTGCCGCCGAGCTGCGCGAGGCCAAGGAGGGGCTCGAGTCGACCCTGCGCCTCGACGCCGACCTGACCCGGGCCGTGCTCGCCGGGGGCGACCCGGAGTCGCTCGTCGAACGGGTGCAGGCGCTCACCGACGTGCCCGTGCGGTGGGTGGAGCACCCGACCGACGGGCCGGTGGGGGCGGCGCTCGCCGGGGCGGCCCGCAGCGGTGAGCCCGGGCCGGTCGTCGTGGGGGCCGAGACGGTGCAGCCGGTGGCGGCGGCGGGGCAGGTGTTCGGGGCGCTGGTCGCCGGGCCTGCGGGTCTGCGTGTCGGTCTCGGTCTCGGTCTCGGTCTCGGGGACGCTGCGGGCGCGGTCGCCGGCACCGCGCCTCCTCGGGGCGGACTCAGGGACGCCGGGCCTGCTGGTGCGGGGCCTGCTGCTGCGGTGCCCGCCGACGCCCTGCTGCTGCTCGAGCGGGCCGCGCCCCTGATCGCGCTCACGCTCGTGGGGGCGAGGGCCACCGCCCGCGCCGCCCAGCTCGGCCGTGACATCGCCACGGTCGACCTGCTCAGCCGCGGCGAGCCCGACGCGACCGCCGACCACCGGCGTTGGCGCGGCGCCGGGCTCGACCCGCGCCGGCCGCACGTCGTCGTGGTGGTCGAGGGCGACCCCGAGGCTGCCCGGCGCCACGTCGCGGGGCTCGGGCTGGGCGGGCACGTCGCGTCCGCGGTGCACCGCGACCGATTCGTGCTGGTCGCCCCGGCCTCGCTCGAGCTCGAGGGGCGCTGGGGAGCGCAGGAGGCGCCCGTCGCCGGACTCGCCGGCCCCGTCGTCCAGACGGCCGCGCTCCGCACCGCGTGGGGCGAGGCCGCCCGGACGGCCCGGGCCCTCACGGCCCTCGGCCGCCGCCCGGGCAGCGGCGGCGGGCTGTCGCGGGGCGACGACCTCGGGGTCTTCGCCGTGCTGCTCAGCCGGGCCGGCACCCGTGAGCTGCACGACCAGGTCGAACGCGAGCTCGGGCCGGTCCTCGCCGAGGAGGCGCGGCGCGGCGTGCCCCTCACGGAGACGCTCGAGGTGTTCCTCGACCAGGGACGGCGCCCGACGGCCACGGCTGCCGCGCTGCGCGTGCACGTGAACACGGTCTACCAGCGGCTCGCGACGCTCGACGGGCTGCTCGGGCCGGCCTGGCGGGAGCGGGCGCTCGAGCTGCAGGTGCTGCTGCGGCTCGGCCGGGCGGCGCGGGAGCTGGACGGACCCGGGGCCGCGCGCTCGCCCGGGCCCGCGTAGGCGCTCGCGCCTCAGAGGCCCGCGACGAACGCGAGCAGCACCCCGTTGAACTCGTCGGGGCGGTCGAAGTTCGTCGCGTGCCCGGCGTCGTCGATGACGACCGACCGGCCGAGCGCGTGGTCGCCGACCGCCGCCTCCGCGTGGCTGCAGGGCCAGAGCTGGCTGTCGCGGCCCGCGACCATCGTGAAGGGCACGTCCAGCCGGGCGATCACGTCGCGCCAGTCCTGCAGGCCGTGGTCGCGGAGCAGCTTGCGCGTCTCGGGCGCGTTCGCCTCGCGCACGGCGGGCGGGCCGCCGAGCCGCTCGAACAGCCGGGCGACGCCGGTGGCGGCCGGGTCGACGCGGGCGCCGCGGCCGGTGTCGGGGATGCCGTCGTCGAAGAAGGTGCCGCTGTTCTCGGGCGTCATGCCGTAGAAGCCGTGCGTCCACTCCGTGTCGTTCACGAGCTTCGGCGTCTGGTCGATCGTCAGCACTCCCGCGACGCGGTCCGTGCCGAACAGGTCGATCGCCGCCCAGACCGTGCTCGCGCCCATCGACTGGCCGACGAGCACCACGTCGTGGAGGTCGAGGTGCACGAGCAGCTCGTGCAGGTCGGCACCGTGGCGGCCGATCCGCTGGCCGTGCAGGACGTCCTCGCTCGCGCCGTGCGAACGCCGGTCGAACTCGACGACGCGGTGGCCCGCCGCGAGCAGCGCGTCGGTCTGGAGCGCCCACGCCGCGGCGGGCATCGCGTAGCCGGCGACGACCACGACGGTGCGGGAGGCCGTGCTGCGGGAGGCGGTGGTCGCGGGGGAAGCGGCGGCCGCGTCGGTCCTGCCGGTCGCGACGCGCGCCTCCCCCGAGTCCGTGTACGCGAGCGTCACGCCGTCGGTGCTGACGAACGTGCCGGCGGTGCTCATCAGAAGGCCTTCCCGGGGTTGAGGGTGCCGGCGGGGTCGAGGGCGTCCTTGACGGAGCGGTGCATCGCGAGCACGCGCTCGCCCAGCTCCTCGCGGAGGCCCGGCAGCTTCAGCAGGCCCACGCCGTGCTCGCCGGTCACGGTGCCGCCGAGGTCGAGGCAGTCGGCGACGATGGCGTCGAACGCGACCTTCGCCCGGGCCTTCGCGGCCTCGTCGCCCTCGGGCGCGATGATCAGCGGGTGCAGGTTGCCGTCGCCCGCGTGCGCGATGTTCGCGATGACGACTTCGGCGCCCGCCGCGGTCGCCTGGATGCGCCGGAGCATCTCGGGCACGGCCGAGCGCGGCACGCAGATGTCCTCGGTGAGCACAGGGCCGAGCCTCTCGAGCGCCGGGTAGGCGAGCCGTCGCGCCTGGAACAGCCGGTCGATGTCGGCCGGGTCCGTGGCCAGCTCGACGTCGGTGCCGCCCGCCTCCGCGAACACCCGGGCGACCTGGTCGGCGAGCTCGTCGCCGGCCGCGCCGCGCTCGTCGACGCGGGCCAGCAGCAGCGTGTCGACGTCGGAGGGGAGCCCCAGGTGCACCCAGTCGTCGACCGCCCGCAGGCAGGTGCGGTCGAGCATCTCGAGCGCGGCGGGGATGATCCCGGCCTTCGAGATCGCCGCCACGGCGTCGCCCGCGGCGACGAGCGAGGGGAAGTACCCGATCACCGCACGCTCGTCGCGCCCGGCGAGCGGCAGCAGCCGCACGGTCACCGAGGTCACGACGCCGAGCGTGCCCTCCGACCCGACCATCAGCCCGACGAGGTCGTAGCCGGCGACGCCCTTGGCCGTGCGCCGCCCGAGCTCCACGATCGAGCCGTCGGCGAGCACGACCGTGAGGCCCAGCACGTAGTCACGGGTCACGCCGTACTTGACGCAGCAGATGCCGCCCGCGTTCGTGGCGACGTTGCCGCCGATCGTCGAGATCGCCGAGCTGGCCGGGTCCGGCGGGTACCAGAGACCGTGCTCGGCCACGGCGGCACGCAGGGCGTCGTTGATCACCCCGGGCTGCACGACGGCGTACCGCTCGTCGACGTCGATCTCGGTGACGGCGTCCATCAGCTCGAGCGACAGCACGACGCAGTCCGCGACGGCGTTCGCGCCGCCGGAGAGACCGGTGCCCGCACCGCGCGGCACGACCCGGACGCCGGAGGCGGCAGCCAGCCGGAGCACCGCGCTCACCTCGTCCGTGCTGCGGGCGAGCACCACCGCGAGCGGCGCCTCGAACGGCGCCCACTCGGCGTCGTCGTGGCTGTACCGGGCGAGGGACTCGGGATCGCGGAGCACGCGGTCGGCGTCGAGCGCCGACGCCAGGTCGTCGACGAACGCGGCGACGGCCTCGGCGGCGAGGGGCCGTGCGGATGCGGGGGCCTGCGCGGATGCGGCCGCGGCCGCGGAGGAGGCGGCGCGTGCGTCCGCTTCGGTGGTGACGGTCATGCGGGGCGTCCTCCTGGCTCGGCTCGGTGCGGACCGACTGTAGCCCCGCTCCCCGGGCCGCGCCTCCGGCTGGGCAGCTCTCCGCGTGCGCGAGACCCCTCGAACCCGCGCACACCCGCGTGCGCGCCGGCGGGTGCGCGCGGGTTCGGTGGGTGTGGACGGCCGTGCGAGCCTGCGAGACGCACCTGCTCTCTGCTTCGGCGGGCCGCACCTCCTGCGGGCCTGGGGTGTGACTGCGTGTGGAGTGCGGCGGGTTCCCGTCGCTGTGGGCAGGTTCCCGCCACGCACGGCGGGTGAGCGCTGACCCGCCGGGGACGACGGGAACCCGCCGACTCGTAGGTCGGGCGGGTCAGCGGGGTGCGCCGGTGCCGGCGTCGCGGCTGGCCCGGGCGAAGCCCGACTCGTACGCGAAGACGGCTGCCTGCACGCGCGTGCGGGTGCCGGTCTTCGCCAGCAGGTTCGAGATGTGGGTCTTGACGGTCGCGATGCTGAGGTAGAGCTCCTGGGCGATGTCGACGTTGCTGAGGCCCCGCGCGACCCCGTCGAGCACGTCGAGCTCGCGGTCGCTCAGCCCGTCGAGCGCGGCACGGAGGAGCGGCGGGGCCAGCCGGGACGCGGCGGTCCCCGCGAGGGCGGGCGCCGACGTGGGCGACTGGGCCGACACCTGCGCAGGCGCATGCGCGGGCGAGTCGCCCGACGCGCGCGCCGCCTCTGTCGCGACGGTCTGCTCGATCAGCGCCCGCGTCATCGCCGGGTCGATCAGCGAGTCGCCGCGGGCGGCCGAGCGGACGGCGGCGGCCATGAGGTCGGGCCCGGAGTCCTTGAGGAGGAACCCCGAGGCACCCGCGGCGATGCCGTCGAAGAGGTGCTCGTCGTCGTCGAAGGTCGTGATGAGCACGACGGCCGTCGAGGGCTCGGCGACGATGCGCCGGGTCGCGGCGATGCCGTCGAGGCGCGGCATGCGGATGTCCATGACGACGACGTCGGGTCGCAGCTCGAGGGCGTCGCGCACGGCGTCCTCGCCGTCGCGGCTCTGGCCCACGACCGTGAGGTCGTCCTCGGCGTCGAGCATCGTCGCGATGCCGGCGCGGGCGATCGCCTGGTCGTCGACGACCAGCACCCGGAGGGTCACGACAGGCCTCCGTCCGACGCCGCCACGAGAGGACCGCGGGCGTCGGTCGCGGCCGCAGCCGCCGCCTCGGCCGCCGTCGCCGGTCCGACCGAGAAGGAGGCGCCTCCCCGGGGCAGCTCGGCCCTCACGGCCCAGCCCGTCCCGGCCGCGTCGTGCCCGGTGACGAGCACGCCGCCCAGGCCGACGATCCGCTCGCGCATGTTCGCGATGCCCGCGCCGCCCCGCGGCACGTCGGGGAACCGCTCGGCGGCGGGCCCGGGGTCGGTGACGACCACCTGCCAGGCCGTGGGCCCCTCCGTGATCGCGACCCGCACCTCCTCGGCGGACGAGTGCAGCATCGTGTTGGTCAGGCACTCCTGGACGACGCCGAGCACCGCGATGCGCTGCGGCGCGGGCAGCTCGCCGTGCACCAGCACGGTGTAGTCGACCTGGTACCCGATGGCGCGCAGCCTGGCCGCCATCGCCTCGAGCTCGACGTCGAGGTCGCCCGTCGCGTCGGCGAGCGGCCCGACCGGGGCGGCCTTGAGCACGCGGACCACGGTGCGGATGCGGGTGAGCACGTCCTTGCCGCCGAGCACGACGTCGTCGAGTGCGGCGACCAGGCGGTCGGGGTGCTGGCCGGCCACCCGGACCGCCGCCTGCGCGCCGATCACGAGCGCGGCGACGTGGTGCGCGACCTCGTCGTGCACGTCGCGGGCGATCCGGGTGCGCTCGCGCTCGGCGATGCGCACCGCCTCCTCGGCGCGGAGGGCGACCAGCTCCCGGTTGCGGGCCGCGAGCTGCGCCGTGGCCCGCCGCTGGTGCTGCAGCGCGAGCGCGGCCGCGACGACGAGCGCACAGCCGACGAGGTAGCCGAACTGCGTCGAGCGGTCGTAGAAGACCGCCCAGTCGAAGGCGTCGAAGACGGAGCCGGCCGACAGCCACGAGTCGACGACGACCTGCCACGGCACGATGGTGAGCACGGCGAGCGCCGCGAAGGAGGCGGCCGGCGCGAACACGGGGAGCCCGTTCGACACCGAGATGAAGACCGTCACCGCCAGCGGCACCAGCAGCTCGGGCGCCCGGACGTACCAGTCGCCCGGCACCGGCCCGAAGGCGATCGCCACCGTGATCGCCGAGACGCCGGTGAGCGAGGCGAGGGGGAACCGCTTCGTGGTCGCCGCCGCGACGAGCGCCGTGAGGCCGACGATGACGTAGCCCGGCAGGCTGGAGGGATACCAGTTGAACTGCAGCGCGACGATCAGCGCCGTCAGGTAGGCGGCGACGCCGAGCCCGAGCAGGAGCGCGCGGCGGAGCCCGGGGCCGAGGTCGCGGAGCGGAGCGACGGCACGGAGGCGGGCGGTCAGGGAGGGCTCCCGGGGCGTCGTCGAGGCCCACCCGGCGGCGGCCTCGGCCTGCTCGTCGGCCGCCCTCACGTCTGCTGTCTGCACGTCCACACGCTAGCTCCGGGCGCGCGTGCGTTTCTCGGCCAGAGGGATGAACGACATCCGTGCAGTGAGTGCACGATCGGGGACATGAACCGTTCCGCGAAGATCCTCCTGCCCCTCGTGCTGGCCTCGTCGCTCGGCCTGCTCGTCTCGGGGTGCACCTCCGGCGACGCGGACGCGTCGGCGACCGGCGCCTCCTCGGGGCCGTCCTCGTCTGCCTCGTCGTCGGCGTCGACCTCGCCCGGCGGGTCGGCCAGCCCGTCGGCGTCCGCGCCGGCCGAGCCGAGCGCGACCCCGGGCCCCGACGGCGCCTCGGGCGGCGGCGGCGACCTCGGCGACGGCGCCTCCGGCGACGCGTCGGCCCGGTGCACGGTCGACGAGCTCGGCGTCGAGATCGCCGACGGAGGCGGCGGCGCGGCCGGCAGCTACGGCATCGCGTTCATCTTCACGAACACCGGCGACCGCACCTGCACGCTGCAGGGCTGGCCGGGCGTCTCGTTCGTCGGGGGCGGGGACGGCACCCAGATCGGCGCCTCCGCCACGCTCGACCGCGGGACGCCGCACGACACCCAGAGCCTCGCGCCCGGCGGCGAGGTCCAGGCGCTCGTGAAGATCGTCCAGGCCGGCGGCTACGACGCCGCCACCTGCCAGCCGACCGCGACCGACGGGTTCCGCATCTACCCGCCCGGGTCGGTCCGCTCGATCTTCGTGGGTGCCTCGGGCTCGAGCTTCGAGGCGTGCGCGAACACGGCCGTGCAGCAGCTCTCGACGAGCGCGCTCGCCGTGTTCTAGCCCTCGGGGCGATCGATGTGACGCCGACGCGGGGTCGCGAGGTCCGCGACCCCCTCGGGGCGTCACCTCGATCAGCTGCGGGTACGCGCGAGCGCGAGGAGCTCGGCGGCCGCAGCGGCAGGGGAGGAGGCGGTCGTCGGGCGCGGGAGGGGCGCCTCCTCGAGGCAGCGGTCGAGCAGGCCCTCGACGAGCCGGGCCCGGCCCGTGATGTCGGAGGCGGAGAGCGAGCCGGGCAGGATCCGCACCTCGACCGTGTCGCGCACGGGGGCGTCCGTGAGCAGGGCGGTGAGGTTCACGTCCATGTACTTGAGCAGGCCGGTGCGGGCGGCAGCCTGCTGGAGGCGGTGCCAGCGCTCGGCTGAGGCGGCGCCTCCTGCGGTCGTCGCGTCGTCTCCTGCGGTCGTCACGACGTCGTCCTCGGCGTCGGCGCCTGTCCGGGCTGCGCTCGTCGCCGCGGCCCAGGCGGCCGCCTCCTCCTCGACCAGCGCGAGCACCGCGGGCGGCATCGGCGCGAGCCTCGTGCAGGCCGGGTTCGTCTCGAGCAGCTCGTGCAGGGCCCCGCGCCAATGCCCGAAGAGCCGCACCAGGTTGGCGAACGCATGCGCCGAGCGGAACGGCGCCCCGTCGACGTGCAGGTGCACGGCGGCCTCGACGGGGACGGTGAAGCCGAGCTCCCTCGCGGGCCGGAGCAGCGCCTCCAGCGCCGCCTCGTGGTCGACGACCAGGGGAGCCGTCACGATCTCGCACGGCCGTTCGCGGCCCGGGGCGAGCGGGGCCGCCATCGCGATGCTCGCCCCCGAGCGGTCGCGCAGCCGCCGGACGCCGCCGACGACCTCGACGTCGGTGCCGAAGAGCCGCGCAGCCGCGTCGAGCGACTGCGCGACGGGGGCGGCCGGGTCGCTGTGGTCGGCCACGAGGCGGAGGAGGCGAGGGTCGTCCGAGAGGACGCGCCAGAGGCCCGGGGACGACGGCGCGAAGGTGACGGCCCCTGCCCTCCCGGCCCGCGCCTCCTCGTGCTCGCGTCGCAGGTCGTCGGCGATCGTGATGTCGTCCACGAAGGAGGCGACGGGCGCGCCGCGCGCGTCGGACACCTCCCATGCCGGTGTCAGGTGCCAGAAGTGGCCCATCCCCGGCACGAGCGAGGGCTCGGAGTCGGTGTGGAAGACCCGACGGGCCGCCCCGCCCGAGGCGAGGGCGACCCGTCGGGCGAGCACGCCGCGATCGACGCCGGGCGGGGCGATCAGCTCGATCTCGACGCCGATGCGGCGCCGCAGCGCCGCGCCGGTCCGGCCGTGCGCGGGCCCGGCGGGGTCGTGCGTCGTCCCGTCGTGCCCGGTCGGCGTCGTCACGGCGCGGCTCAGGGGACGACCGGCAGGCTGTCGCCGGCGAGCAGCGCCGCCCCGGCCCGGGCCTCGGCCTCGCGCACGGAGCCGCTCTGCCAGATCGCCGCGAGCTCGGCCGCGTTCGCCTCGGTGTAGCCGCTCGCGGAGAACGCGGCCACCTGCTGGTCCTCGGTGAACGTGGCGGGCGGGGCGGGCACCTCCTCATGCGCCAGCAGGGTCGCGCCGATGGTGCTCTTGACCGGGTAGACGCTGGGCTCGCCCCAGGCGACCGCCAGCCCGAGGGCCTGCTGCCAGCTCGCACCGCCGAGGAAGAACGCGGCGAGCTGCTGGTCGTCCGTGTACGAGGCGGCGGGGGCGTCGTCGGGTCCGAACGGCAGCGGGGTGCCCGCCGTGATCGCGGCACCCGCCTTGCCCTTCGCCGTGGCGACGTCGGGCGTGCCCCAGACGACGGCGAGGTTGAGCGCGTCGTCCGCGTACGGCGACGCGGCGAACGCCGCGAGGTCGGCCTGGCTGTAGGTGATCTTCGGCGCCGGGGTCTGCTCGCCCTTCGCGGTGCTCGCGGCCTGCGCCGCGGCGGCGTCGGCCGCGACCTGCGCGGAGGAGGTGGCCGGGGCCGCCCCGTCGGTGGCGAAGGCGCCCGCCGCGCCGAGGCCCAGCGCGGAGCCGGTGACGGCGCAGGCGACGACGGCGACGACTCCCGCGCGGCGGAACGAGGCGCCGCGGCTCGTGCCGGGCGCGGTGCGGGCGGTCGGGCTGGTGCGGGTGGTGCTGGTCTGCGTGGTGGGGCTGTCCTGGTCCATGAGGTGCTCCTCGGTCGGGTCGGCGGGGTGCGACGGTGCGTCGCGGTGCCGACCCTCCGGACGCTACGAGCACCAGGAGGCGCGGGTCGAGGGATCCGGGCAGGTCCCGTCCGCACGGCGTCCGGTTCGGTCCGGAGGGATGAGCCGCACGCGCCGAGCGCCCTCGCTCGGCTCATCCGAACGACCGATCCCGACCTCGCGCACCCGCACCCGCACCCGCACTCGCACCCGCACTCGCGCACTCGCGCACTCGCTCGCGACGCGAACGAGGTGACGCGTCGCAGGGGTCCGAGCCGGCCGGACCCCCGCGACGCGTCACCTCGACGGGCAGAGGCCCGGCCCGCCCGGACTCGCGGACGCGCTACGGGACGATGACCGCGCGGCCGCGGACCGTGCCGGCCGCGAGGGCCTCGTACGCGGCCGGGCCGCCGTCGAGCGAGTACCGCTGCGTCTCGACCGAGACGCGGCCCGACCGGGCGAGGTCGAGCACCTCGATCAGCTCGGAACGGCTGCCCCAGTACGGCACCCGGACGGCGGCGTCGTAGGCGATCGAGCCGAAGCCGACCTGCGCGGTGCCGCCGCCGATCCCGACGAGGCTGACGTCCGCCTCCGAGGCGGCGACCGACGTGGCGAGGGCCACCGTGGGAGGCGCCCCCACGAAGTCGAAGACGGCGTTCGCGCCCAGCCCGCCCGTGAGCTCGCGGATGCCGTCGGCCGCGTGCTCGTCGCTGATCAGCACGTGGTCGGCGCCGACGTGGGTGGCCAGCTCGAGCTTCTCGTCGCTGACGTCGAGGGCGATGATCTGCGCCCCCGAGAGCGCCTTGAGGATCTGGATGCCGACGTGCCCGAGTCCGCCGGTGCCGATGACGACGGCGAAGGTGCCCGCCCCGAGCTTCGGGAGCGAGGTCTTGATCGCGTGGTACGGCGTGAGGCCGGCGTCGGTGAGCGACACGTTCTGGACGGGATCGAGGTCGCCGAGCGGCACCAGGTGGCGCGGGTCGTCGACGATCATGTACTCGGCCATCGAGCCGGGGGCGCCGAGGCCGGGGGGCTTGATGCCCTCGGCCGCCGCGTTGACGCAGTAGTTCTCCTTGCCCTGCGAGCAGGGGCGGCAGCGGCCGCAGCCCCACGGGCCGTAGACGGCGACGGCGTCGCCGACCTGCAGGTGCTCGACGCCCTCGCCGAGCTCGTCGACGACGCCGGCGCCCTCGTGGCCGAGCGTCAGGGGGAGGGGGTAGCCGCCCGCCGTGTAGTCCTCCTCGCTGAGGCCCATGACGAACTCGTCGCTGTGGCAGACGCCGGCCGCGGTGATCTTGAGCAGCACCTGCCCGGGGCCGGGCGACGGCTTCTCGATCTCGACGACCTCGGGGTGCTGACCGATCTTCGTGTACTGGAGTGCCTTCATGGCCAGAGGCTACGCCGGGCGCGTCACCCGTGCCCGACACCTGTCGGCTGTATCCAGGTCAGGCGAAGGGTGGCAGGTCGCGCAGGACGAGGTTCATCATCACCTGCGACATGACGACCTCGTCGCGCTGGTTCAGCATCTCGATGCGCGTGCGCACGAGGCCGCGGTCGGGCTTCGACGCAGAGATCCGCGACGAGAGCACCGTGAACCGCGCCCGCAGCAGGTCGCCCGGCCGCACCGGCAGCAGCCAGCGCAGCTCGTCGACGCCGGGCGAGGCGACGCTCGCCCACTGGTTCAGGAACCCGCCCACCATCAGCCGCATCATCAGCGCCGTCGTGTGCCAGCCGCTGGCGATGAGGCCGCCGAACGGGCTCCTCCTCGCAGCCTCCGGGTCGACGTGCATGTCGTGGGGGTCGAAGGAGGAGGCGAACGCCACGATCTCGGACTCGGTCACCTCGAGCGGCCCGTGCGTCTCCACCAGCCCGGGCGCGTAGTCGGAGAGCGTGCGGTCGGCCACGGGGACGGCGGGGCGTTCGGTCATGCTCCGATCCTCCGCCCTGCGCCCGTCGGGCGTGCTCACCACGGTCACGCTGAGTTCCCGTCCCGCCCAGGCTCGGAGGCGGGCTCGGGCTCGGATCCCACGGGCAACTTCCCTCGCTCCGCACGGAACGCAAGACCCCAAGGTCACGATCAGGCCTCGATCGCCGCGCACCGACCAGGAATCGGCGACAATGGTCGACGTATGGCTGTTCTACCGGTCATGTCGAACACCCGGCCACCACGGTTCCGACAGGCAAGGAGAACAGATGATCACGTTCGAGGGCGTCAGCAAGGTCTATCCGGACGGCACGGTCGCCGTCGAGCAGCTCGACATGGAGCTGCCGACCGGCGAGCTCACGGTCCTGGTCGGCCCCTCCGGCTGCGGCAAGACCACCTCCCTGCGCATGATCAACCGCATGGTCACGCCGTCGACCGGCCGCGTGCTCATCGACGGCGTCGACGTCGCCGGCCAGGACGAGGCGCTGCTGCGCCGCGGCATCGGCTACGTCATCCAGGCCGCCGGCCTGTTCCCGCACCGCACGATCGTCGAGAACATCATGACGGTGCCCGCCCTCGTCGGCACGAGCAAGAAGGCGGCCCGCGCCACGGCGGTCGAGCTCATGGAACGGGTCGGGCTGACCTCGGCGATGGCCGACCGCTACCCGGTGCAGCTCTCCGGTGGTCAGCAGCAGCGCGTGGGCGTCGCCCGCGCCCTGGCCGCCGACCCGCCGGTGATGATCATGGACGAGCCGTTCAGCGCCGTCGACCCGATCGTCCGCGAGGGCCTGCAGGCCGAGTTCCTGCGGCTGCAGCGCGACCTCGGCAAGACCATCGCGATGGTCACCCACGACATCGACGAGGCGATCAAGCTGGGCGACAACGTCGCCGTGTTCCAGGAGGGCGGCCGCCTCGCCCAGTTCGCCACCCCGCGCGAGCTGCTCGCGAACCCGGCCGACGACTTCGTCGCGGGCTTCGTCGGCCGCGACCGCGGCTTCCGCAGCCTCTCGTTCGACTCGGCCGCGAGCCTCGACGTCGCGCCCCTGTCCGAGGTGACGACCGGGCCCGAGCAGCTCGTGCTCGACCAGGCCGGCCGGCCCCTCGGCTGGACGGGCGCCGGTCTCGGGTCGACCGCCACCCCGACCCCCACCGGAGGCGCGTTCCAGACCACGGACTCGCTGCGCCTCGTGACCGACCTCGCGATCACGTCGCCGGTCGGCGTCGTCGTCCGCGTCGACGAGAACGGGGTCGCCGACGGCGTGATCCGCCACACCAGCCTCATGCAGCAGCTGGAAGCCCGCCGTCGACGGGAGGTCGACCCGGCGTGATCCAGTACCTGCAGAACAACGTCGCGGTCATCCAGGCCGCCCTCTCGCAGCACGTGTTCCTGGCGCTGGTCCCGGTGCTGATCGGCATCGTCGTGTCGCTGCCGATCGGCTACCTCGCGGTCCGCTTCGGGTTCCTCTACCACCCGCTGCTCAACCTCAGCGGCATCCTCTACGCGGTGCCGTCGATCGCCCTGATCGTGCTCGTGCCGACCATCGTGGGCATCCAGATCCTGTCGCCGTTGAACATCATCATCGCCCTCAGCGTCTACACGATCGCGCTGCTCGTGCGGGTCGTCGCCGACGGGCTCAAGTCGGTCGACCCGCTCGTGACCGAGGCCGCCTCGGCGATGGGCTACCGCCGCCTCCGGCGCCTGGTCTCGGTCGAGCTGCCGATCTCGCTGCCGGTCATGCTCGCGGGGCTCCGCGTCGCGACCGTCGCCAACGTCAGCCTCGTCAGCGTCGGCGCCCTGATCGGCGTCGGCGGCCTCGGCGCCCTCTTCACCCGCGGGCAGCAGCTGAACTACACGCCGCCGATCGTCGTCGGCATCGTGCTCTCGGTGCTGCTCGCCGCCGTCTGCGACGGGATCATCGTGCTGGTCCAGCGGCGCGTGACGCCCTGGACCCGCGTGGCAGGGAGGATCGCCGCATGAGCGACGGACTGCTCGGCTACCTGCTCGACCCCGCCAACTGGCAGGGCGGCGGCGTGCGCGCCTCGATCCCCGAGCTGGTGCTGACGCACCTCTGGTACACGGTGCAGGCGCTCGTCGTCGCGGCCGTGATCGCCCTGCCCCTCGGTCTCTACATCGGCCACACCGGCAAGGGGTCGTTCATCGCGATCAACGCAGCGAACGCCGGCCGGTCGCTGCCGACGCTGGGCCTCATCATCCTGCTCGTCGTGATCATGGGCCTCGGCTTCGGGCCGGTGCTGATCGCCCTGGTCATCCTGGCGATCCCGCCGATCCTCACCACGACGTACGCGGGCATCCGCGCGGTCGACCCGGCCGCGATCGACGCCGCCCGGGGCATGGGGATGCGGCCGCTGCAGGTGCTCTTCGGGGTCGAGGTGCCGATCGCGCTGCCGCTGATCTCGTCCGGCCTCCGCAACGCTCTGCTGCAGCTCGTCGCCACCTCGACCGTCGCCGCCTACGTCGGCATCGGCGGCCTCGGCCGGCTGCTCATCGACGGGCTGTCGCTCAACGACTACGGCCGCGTCGTGGCGGGCGCCGTCGTCGTCGCCGCGCTCGCGATCGTGCTCGACCTGCTCGCCGCGGGCACACAGCGGCTCGTCGTGTCGCCCGGCCTGACCGGGCGCATCCCCCGGCGCCGCGTCGGCACCGCGCTGGCGGCGCGCGACGGCGCGTCCTCCTGACCTGGCGCGCGCCTCCCGGCCCGCGCCTCCTCGAACTCGACCAGCACCTCCTGGTCCTCCTTCTCACCCCACACCCCCGCACCCGAACGAATCGTCGTCAGGTGCACGAGAGCAAAGGCTCACACCCCATGAAGAAGACCCTCCTCGGCGCCATCGGCGTCATCGGCGTCAGCGTCCTCGCGCTGTCCGCCTGCTCCGACCCCACCGCCAGCACCGGCGGCGGCTCGTCGTCCGACAGCGACACGATCGCCATCGGCTCGGCGAACTTCCCCGAGAGCGAGCTGCTCGGCGAGATCTACGCCCAGGCACTCGAGGCCAAGGACGTGAAGGTCAGCCGCACCTTCAACATCGGCGCCCGCGAGGTCTACCTCAAGGCGCTCGAGGACGGCTCGATCGACCTGCTGCCCGAGTACAACGGCGCCCTGCTCGCCGCGCTGTCGACCGACGGCGTGGACGAGGGCGTCACCTCGCCCGACGACGTGTACGACGCGCTGCAGGACGTGCTGCCCGAGGGCATCGTCTCGCTGCCCCAGTCGGACGCCGAGGACAAGGACACCCTCACCGTCACCCGCGCGACGGCCGACCAGTACGGCCTCGAGACCATCGAGGACCTCGAGCCCGTCGCGGGCGAGCTCCGCCTCGCCGGCGGGCCCGAGTTCGCGGAGCGCCAGCAGGGCGTCGTCGGCCTCGAGTCGGTCTACGGCCTCACCTTCAAGGAGTTCGTGCCCCTCGACGCCGGCGGACCGCTGACGCTCGCCGCGCTCGAGAACGGCGACGTCGAGGTCGCGAACCTCTTCTCGACCGACTCGGCCATCACGACGAACGACCTCGTCACCCTCGAGGACACGAAGAACCTGTTCCTCTCGGAGAACATCGTCCCGATCATCCGCGAGGACAAGTCGAGCGACACCGTCGAGGAGTCGCTCAACGCCGTCTCGGAGGCGCTCACCACCGAGAACCTCACGGAGTACCTCGCCATGGTGCAGGTCGACAAGAAGGACTCGGCGAGCGTCGCCACCGCGTTCCTCACGGAGTACGACCTGCTCTAGGTCTCGCTCGCGAACCGACGAAGAAGGTCCTCCCCGGTCTCGGGGAGGACCTTCTTCGTCGTCTCGCCCCCGTGTGTCCCCGGTCGTGTATCTCCTCGTTCAGGAAGATCGGTCCTGAGTCGCGCAGCGGGGGGGAGCGAGAGTCCTGAGTCGTGCACCGATCAGGAGGTGCGGCCTGTCTTCTCCTGCACGACGTGGTGCCGAGGAGGTGCGGGCCGAGGAACGCGGGAAGCCCCGTCCCGCAGGGTGCGGGAAGGGGCTTCACCGGGAACGTCGGCGGGTGCCGACGGGGGACGCCACCCGGGCGGGCTGCTCGATGAGCCCTCCTCGGTGAGCAGTACGAGTACTACTCGGTGGCGACGGTGATCTTCGCGACGCCGACGAGCATCTCGTCCTGGACGGCGTCGGTGTTGAAGGTCTGGTTCAGCAGGGCGGCGGCGT
>NZ_RJKU01000006.1:0-5653 GCF_003751515.1 Frigoribacterium sp. PhB107
GCATTGTCGGCGGCTTCGGTCGTCGATGGTGTTTAGGTTTCTTTGAGATTGACGGACAATCAACAATCGTCAGATTGTTTTGTTCTTTCAGTCAGCATCAAATTCAGCAGTTATCACCTTTTTCCGGTGGTTCTGTTTTTTCTTTTACGGAGAGTTTGATCCTGGCTCAGGACGAACGCTGGCGGCGTGCTTAACACATGCAAGTCGAACGATGAACTCCAGCTTGCTGGGGGGATTAGTGGCGAACGGGTGAGTAACACGTGAGTAACCTGCCCTTGACTCTGGGATAAGCGCTGGAAACGGCGTCTAATACCGGATACGAGCTTCAGCCGCATGGCTAGGAGTTGGAAAGAATTTTGGTCAAGGATGGACTCGCGGCCTATCAGCTAGTTGGTGAGGTAATGGCTCACCAAGGCGACGACGGGTAGCCGGCCTGAGAGGGTGACCGGCCACACTGGGACTGAGACACGGCCCAGACTCCTACGGGAGGCAGCAGTGGGGAATATTGCACAATGGGCGCAAGCCTGATGCAGCAACGCCGCGTGAGGGACGACGGCCTTCGGGTTGTAAACCTCTTTTAGTAGGGAAGAAGCGAAAGTGACGGTACCTGCAGAAAAAGCACCGGCTAACTACGTGCCAGCAGCCGCGGTAATACGTAGGGTGCAAGCGTTGTCCGGAATTATTGGGCGTAAAGAGCTCGTAGGCGGTTTGTCGCGTCTGCTGTGAAATCTGGGGGCTCAACCCCCAGCCTGCAGTGGGTACGGGCAGACTAGAGTGCGGTAGGGGAGATTGGAATTCCTGGTGTAGCGGTGGAATGCGCAGATATCAGGAGGAACACCGATGGCGAAGGCAGATCTCTGGGCCGTAACTGACGCTGAGGAGCGAAAGCGTGGGGAGCGAACAGGATTAGATACCCTGGTAGTCCACGCCGTAAACGTTGGGAACTAGATGTGGGGACCATTCCACGGTCTCCGTGTCGCAGCTAACGCATTAAGTTCCCCGCCTGGGGAGTACGGCCGCAAGGCTAAAACTCAAAGGAATTGACGGGGGCCCGCACAAGCGGCGGAGCATGCGGATTAATTCGATGCAACGCGAAGAACCTTACCAAGGCTTGACATATACCGGAAACGGCCAGAGATGGCCGCCCCGCAAGGTCGGTATACAGGTGGTGCATGGTTGTCGTCAGCTCGTGTCGTGAGATGTTGGGTTAAGTCCCGCAACGAGCGCAACCCTCGTTCTATGTTGCCAGCACGTAATGGTGGGAACTCATAGGAGACTGCCGGGGTCAACTCGGAGGAAGGTGGGGATGACGTCAAATCATCATGCCCCTTATGTCTTGGGCTTCACGCATGCTACAATGGCCGGTACAAAGGGCTGCGATACCGTAAGGTGGAGCGAATCCCAAAAAGCCGGTCTCAGTTCGGATTGAGGTCTGCAACTCGACCTCATGAAGTCGGAGTCGCTAGTAATCGCAGATCAGCAACGCTGCGGTGAATACGTTCCCGGGCCTTGTACACACCGCCCGTCAAGTCATGAAAGTCGGTAACACCCGAAGCCAGTGGCCTAACCCCTTGTGGGATGGAGCTGTCGAAGGTGGGATCGGTGATTAGGACTAAGTCGTAACAAGGTAGCCGTACCGGAAGGTGCGGCTGGATCACCTCCTTTCTAAGGAGCATGTACCAGCCCCGCGGTATACACGGGGAACTTCTGGTCAAGTCAGTTCCGAAGCGAATGTCTTCGGCTGGCGCTCATGGGTGGAACATTGACAATGACTTTCCGGTGAGCCGGTCAGCTTCAGTACGTCACCTTTTGGGTGTCTGGAACGAGAGGGCTGGGGAGCTGGGGGGTGTGCACGCTGTTGGGTCCTGAGGGACCAAACCGGTTGGTCGGAAGATCAACGGGTTGACTCCTCTGGGCCAGGAAAGTCCTGCATCAATCGCAGGGTGATTCTGGTGCCGCCCGTATTTTGAGAACTACACAGTGGACGCGAGCATCTTAGTCGCAAGCAGTTGCCGGCCTTCGGGTTGGTGAGTGGTTGTGATACTAAGTGCAATTTCTTAGACCAACCCGCCTTTTAGGTGTGGTTGGCGAATGAGATAACACTGAGCTGCCGGCTTTTGGCTGGCAGCAACTTTGTGGTCAAGTTTCTAAGAGCAAACGGTGGATGCCTTGGCATCTGGAGCCGAAGAAGGACGTAGAAATCTGCGATAAGCCTCGGGGAGCTGATAATCGAGCCCTGATCCGAGGATGTCCGAATGGGGAAACCCCGCCAGGCGTTTTGACCTGGTGACTCCCGCCTGAATATATAGGGCGGGTAGAGGGAACGTGGGGAAGTGAAACATCTCAGTACCCACAGGAAGAGAAAACAACAGTGATTCCGTCAGTAGTGGCGAGCGAAATCGGAAGAGGCTAAACCGGTCATGTGTGATAGACGGCGGTCGTTGCATGGTCGGGGTTGTGGGACCCGTTGTCCTGTTCTGCCGGACAGGAGCAGTTACAGCGCAGTATAGGCGAACAGCTTTGAATGGCTGGTCATAGAGGGTGCGAACCCCGTAGCCGAAATGCTGGCGCTGGCTGAATGGGGATCCCAAGTAGCTCGGGGCCCGAGAAATCCCGTGTGAATCTGTCAGGACCACCTGATAAGCCTAAATACTCCCAGATGACCGATAGCGGACAAGTACCGTGAGGGAAAGGTGAAAAGTACCCCGCGAGGGGAGTGAAATAGTACCTGAAACCGTTTGCTTACAAACCGTTGGAGCCTCCTTGTAGGGGTGACAGCGTGCCTTTTGAAGAATGAGCCTGCGAGTTAGCGATATGTGGCGAGGTTAACCCGTGTGGGGTAGCCGTAGCGAAAGCGAGTCTTAAGAGGGCGATACAGTCGCATGTCCTAGACCCGAAGCGAAGTGATCTATCCATGGCCAGGTTGAAGCGACGGTAAGACGTCGTGGAGGACCGAACCCACTTCAGTTGAAAATGGAGGGGATGAGCTGTGGATAGGGGTGAAAGGCCAATCAAACTTCGTGATAGCTGGTTCTCTCCGAAATGCATTTAGGTGCAGCGTTGCGTGTTTCTTGCCGGAGGTAGAGCTACTGGATGGCCGATGGGGCCCAAAAGCTTACTGACGTCAGCCAAACTCCGAATGCCGGTAAGTGAGAGCGCAGCAGTGAGACAGTGGGGGATAAGCTTCATTGTCGAGAGGGAAACAACCCAGACTACCAGCTAAGGTCCCTAAGCGTGTGCTAAGTGGGAAAGGATGTGGAGTTGCAGAGACAACCAGGAGGTTGGCTTAGAAGCAGCCACCCTTGAAAGAGTGCGTAATAGCTCACTGGTCAAGTGATTCCGCGCCGACAATGTAACGGGGCTCAAGCACACCACCGAAGCTGTAGATTTCGTATTATAGACAAGCCTTCGTGGTTCAGTCGTACGGAGTGGTAGGAGAGCGTCGTGTGGCCAGTGAAGCGGCGGTGTAAACCAGCCGTGGAGGCCACACGAGTGAGAATGCAGGCATGAGTAGCGAAAGACGGGTGAGAAACCCGTCCTCCGAAAGACCAAGGGTTCCAGGGCCAGGTTAATCCGCCCTGGGTAAGTCGGGACCTAAGGCGAGGCCGACAGGCGTAGTCGATGGACAACGGGTTGATATTCCCGTACCGGCGAAGAACCGCCCAAGATAATCCAGTGGTGCTAAGAGTCCTAACCCGGCTGAGTGGATCCCTTCGGGGTGATGCCGGCCGGTCTAACGCTCGACCCCATGCTGGTGCGTTTAGCGTATTAACAGGTGTGACGCAGGAAGGTAGCTGAGCCAGGCGATGGTATCCGTAAGGTGAACCTGGTGTAAGGATGTAGGGCTGACGATAGGCAAATCCGTCGTCAATGCGCCTGAGATCCGATGCGTACCCCGATTGGGGGAAATCAGTGATCCTATGCTGCCGAGAAAAGCATCGACGCGAGGTTCAAGCCGCCCGTACCCCAAACCGACTCAGGTGGTCAGGTAGAGAATACCAAGGAGATCGAGAGAATCGTGGTTAAGGAACTCGGCAAAATGCCCCCGTAACTTCGGGAGAAGGGGGGCCGGAACCGTGATGGGATTTACTCCCGGAGCGGGAAAGGCCGCAGAGACCAGTGGGAAGCGACTGTTTACTAAAAACACAGGTCCGTGCCAAGTCGCAAGACGATGTATACGGACTGACGCCTGCCCGGTGCTGGAAGGTTAAGAGGAACGGTTAGCGCAAGCGAAGCTGAGAATTTAAGCCCCAGTAAACGGCGGTGGTAACTATAACCATCCTAAGGTAGCGAAATTCCTTGTCGGGTAAGTTCCGACCTGCACGAATGGCGTAACGACTTCCCAGCTGTCTCAACCGCGAACTCGGCGAAATTGCACTACGAGTAAAGATGCTCGTTACGCGCAGCAGGACGGAAAGACCCCGTGACCTTTACTACAGCTTGGTATTGGTGTTCGGAGTGGCTTGTGTAGGATAGGTGGGAGACTGTGAAGCTTGGACGCTAGTTCAGGTGGAGTCATTGTTGAAATACCACTCTGGTCACTTTGGATATCTAACTACGAACCGTGATCCGGTTCTGGGACAGTGCCTGGTGGGTAGTTTAACTGGGGCGGTTGCCTCCTAAAGAGTAACGGAGGCGCCCAAAGGTTCCCTCAACCTGGTTGGCAATCAGGTGTCGAGTGTAAGTGCACAAGGGAGCTTGACTGTAAGACTGACAAGTCGAGCAGGGACGAAAGTCGGGACTAGTGATCCGGCAGTGGCTTGTGGAAGCGCTGTCGCTCAACGGATAAAAGGTACCTCGGGGATAACAGGCTGATCTTGCCCAAGAGTCCATATCGACGGCATGGTTTGGCACCTCGATGTCGGCTCGTCGCATCCTGGGGCTGGAGTAGGTCCCAAGGGTTGGGCTGTTCGCCCATTAAAGCGGTACGCGAGCTGGGTTTAGAACGTCGTGAGACAGTTCGGTCCCTATCCGCTGCGCGCGTAGGAAATTTGAGAAGATCTATCCCTAGTACGAGAGGACCGGGATGGACGAACCTCTGGTGTGTCAGTTGTTCTGCCAAGAGCACCGCTGATTAGCTACGTTCGGAACGGATAACCGCTGAAAGCATCTAAGCGGGAAGCCGGCTTCGAGATGAGATTTCCATACCCTTCGGGGTGAGAGGCTCCCAGCTAGACTACTGGGTTGATAGGCCGGATGTGGAAGTGGGGACTAACGACCCATGGAGCTGACCGGTACTAATAAGCCGATAACTTGACAACACTCTTCCCCTGTAGAGGAGGAAGAAAGATTGCTACGCGTCCACTATGTGGTTCCCGAAAGACGGTCGGCAACGGCTGAGCTTTACGGAACACCCTTCACATCACACGTGCTGTGGTGTGGGGACAACAGAACAGACAAGTCCCACCGGCATGGCCAGTGGGCATGGTCTGAAACAGACTTCACCCTCACCCGGGGCTCACGCTTCGGGGGTTGTGTGGTAAATGTTTCGGCGGCCATAGCGAGAGGGAAACGCCCGGTCCCATTCCGAACCCGGAAGCTAAGACTCTCAGCGCCGATGGTACTGCAAGGGGGACCTTGTGGGAGAGTAGGACACCGCCGGACTCCTTTTGATAGAAGAGCCCCTCCACTGGAGGGGCTCTTCTTGTTTAAC